>CAVPDE010000001.1:0-79862 GCA_963702565.1 uncultured delta proteobacterium
TTGACCATGCCGCACCTCCGGCTCACAGCGGATCGCACGTTTTCAATCGTCGATCCGGAAATCAGGATGACCCTGAAAGCCTGGGACATGACCTTTGCGACATGTCATGGGAAAGCGGAAAACCTCTCCGGCGAGACGGAGGTCCTATACGCCCGGGACAAGAGACTGCTCACTTTCAACTCTGCTCGCCTTTGCTCTGAAAAACTCACCGTGAAACATTGGAATGGGTCCCCATCCCCTCCTTTGACCGTGCATTTCAAGGCCGATGGTTTTTTGGACTTCTCCGGTGGAAAAGCTGGGGCCCGGCACTTTCAACTGATTTTGAAAGAGATCATGGAAGCAACAGGCACCTTCTATGGTGAAGCGGGAACCCATCCGGAAGCAAGAGTCACCGACCTCGTTTTGCACGTAAGTCTCCCAAAGGTAGGTCCTCTGCTCTCTGAGTATTTTGGATCAAAAGCTTCCTCTTGCCTGCTCGGAGGTGCGGCCCACGTGACCGGCGACGTCCATGGAATCCTTGAAGGAAAAACCTGGCAGTGGGATTTGGACCTCCGAGGCCGGATAAAAGAAAGCGATGCATCCTTCACCACACCCGATGCGCGGGGCAGCGGAGTCGTGACGGCGGAACTTCAGGTGAAAGGCCGACTTCCTTCTGTACAAACCGAGCTGACCTTCGCCGCGGAAAAGGCGGATCTCTGGTGGAAGGGCAATGGAGTGAAATCCGCAAGAACGACCTTTTCGGCGACGGGCAAAGGACTGGATATTGGTGTGCAGAACCTGAACGTCAAGGCCTCTCAGGCCGAATTCGTTTTCAGCGGAAAGCGGGTTGAAGTTTCTGGTATCGAAGCACAGATCGGAAGTGGAACGATCCATTTTTCTCCCGCAAAGCTCAACTTCCCGAGAATCCACATCCACACCTCGCTGCTGAGGAATTTGCAGCTCTCCGTAGACTCTCAGGCGGGCGAGGTAAGTTTTGCCCTGGAAGGCAGGGACGTCAAAGTCTTCTCTTTGGTACAGGCCCTGAATCTTCTCCCTTCAGATTGGCGGATGGAGGGTGCCGATTCCCTCTTGATGAGAGGCTCACTGAACCAAGAGGGTTATTGGCTTGTGGAATCAAAATGGACTCTCGACGAGTTCGCTTTTCAAAGTCCCGATTCCAGACACGCCGGTGAAAAGATCTCCCTCGGCCTCAGCGTCGCGGCGGCCGGAAACAGGGGTGAGACCCAATGGAGGACCTCTGTCCAGGGAATATCGGAAAAAGGAGGCTTTCTGTACGATCGGATCTATGTCGATTTGAACAGGAACAGTCTGCAGTTCCAGGCCGATGGGACGCACGACTTGTCTACCGGGACCACCGACCTCAAGGACTTCAAGTTAACGCTACGCGATCTCTTGTCCCTTGAAGCAGAGGGGCATCTGGCGGATCTCGCGCTGCAAAGGCCATGTCATCTTCGCGTTCGGCTTCCGCGGGTGCACCTCAAGCCTGCCTTCCAGCTTTTTTTCAAAGAGCCCTTCGAGCGAGAGGCGCCGTTCCTTGCGGAACTCACAGTAGAAGGAGACCTCATGGCTGAGATGGAGTTTCAAAAGGGGAGCGAAGGTTGGAAACTGCTTGGCCGCTGCTCATGGCACGACGGCGGGATCTTCGGAGAAGGGTTCATGATTGAGGGGATCGACGTTGATCTCCCCTTCTGGGGTGAAAACCCGGGGGCTTCAATGGAGGCGTCGTACAGAGGGAAACACCCCGCTTCCAAGGATCTCCCGAGAGAAGGAAGCCTATTCATTCGGTCGATGGCCCTCCCCTTTCTCCCGAAGCAGTCTTTCACTGCTCGAGCCCAGAGCACTCCGAATCTCATTTCTTTCATGGTCAGGGATCCCGTCAGCACTCCAGGGGGAAAGATCGAACTCGGCCCGATATCCCTCCGTGGGCTGTCCACCCTTTCCCCTTCCCTCGTGACGAGCGCAACCCTGAGCGAGGGCGATCTGACTCCCTTTCTCTCCGAGCTTTGGTCACACCCCGTAGAGGGGTCGATCGGCGCAAAACTTGATGTTCTGCATTTTGATTGCGATCATATCAAAACCAGAGGGGAAGTGAGCATTCAGGCTTTTGGAGGGGTGATCGTTCTCTCAAACCTCGGTGTTTCGGGAGTTCTCAGCCCCACCCCCGCGATTCTCCTCGACGCAACGTGGAAGGATCTCAATCTCGCCCAACTCACCGAAGGGACCCCCTTTGAAAAAGTCGAGGGCATTCTCAGGGGGCAGGTCAAGTCCCTGGAGATGGTCGGTGCCGAACCCCAGCGATTTGATCTTTTCATGGAGACGGTACAGACCCAGGAGGTGCCGCAAAAAATCGGCGTCAGAGCTTTGGAAAACATTGCCCGAATCGGCGGTGGTGGAAGCCCTTTCCTCGGGCTGGCAGGGGCACTCACTTCTCTTTTCAAGGAGTTCCCCTACGACAAAATTGCTATACAGGCTTCCCTTGAAAACGACGTCTTCAGGATAGACGGGCCCCTCAAAGAGGGGGACAAGGTCTATCTGGTGAAAAGAAGTGGCCTTTCAGGAGTAAATGTTGTAAATCAAGACCCTGACCGGCAGATCAGTTTCAAAGACATGACGAAACGAATTAAGCGGGTAACCGAGTCTGCGAGGGGCTTGCCGGCAGAAGAACAAAATCCCAAAAACAACAACTGAGTGATTGAGGGATTCTGGAGATTGGGGAATTCGGAAATTCGCGATTTCCAGAATTCCAGAATTCTTCAGGAGGTGTGACATGAACAGCTGGCGAAAAAGCTTTCGGACATTGATCTTCGGGATCATGATTCTCACCTTTGCCTGTGTGACCATCAACATTTACTTTCCTGCGGAAAAAGTGGAGTCCGTGGCCGGTGAAATTGTCAAGGACATTCGAGGCCAGGAAAAAGAAAAACAGGACAAGGGTGACAAAACTTCCTTCTGGAGCACGGTGCTATCCGGCCTGCAGGCGAACCCGGCCTGGGCCGAGGAGGCCACCACGGTCTCCAACCCAACCATTCGTGCGCTCAAGGAGAGAATGAAGGCGAATTACCAGCAGATGAAACCCTTCTATGCGAAAGGAGCAGTGGTCGAGAACAACAGCGGCTACGTGTCCCTCGGAAACACGCAGACCCTGGATATAAAGGAAAAACGGGATCTCAATGCTCTGGTGACTGCAGAGAACTCCATGAGAAAACAGCTCTACGAAGAGGTGGCAAAAGCTTTGAAAATCGACCTCAGTCAGGTGAGTCGAATCGGCGAAATCTTTGCCAAGGAGTGGCAAAAAAGCACGAGATAAGAAAGAACGGAGCAATGGAGTAACGGAGTAATGGGGTAATGGTAAACTCCGTCCGGCTTTGCGAAGTGAGCAACACTCCAATACTCCAGTACGCCAATGCTCCAGGTTATCCGCATGGAAAAAACGCCCCCGGAGATTTACGACAAGTACATCAAGGCCCTGATGGACATCAGCCAGGCCATCACCTCCGATCAGTATCTGGAGGATATCCTGAAGCTCATCGTGATGGTGACGGCCAAGGTGACCGGGGTGGAGATCTGCTCTCTGTGGTTGATTGATGAAACCGAAACTCATGGGAAAATAAGGCTCAAAGCCACACAGGCCATTGATCCCGATTACGTCAAAGACCGATCCCTGAACATGAATGAGGGCGTGGTAGGGTATGTGGCCGCCCACAACCAGTCTCTCATTATCAGGGATGTGCTGAAGGAGCCCCTGTTCAAAGAGAAAGAGATGGCCAGGAAGCTGGGGCTCGTCTCCATGGTCAGCGTTCCCATGACCATCAAGGAAGGAAAGGTGATGGGCGTCCTGAACTGCTTCACGGCCATGCCCCACGACTTCTCGGAAACGGAAGTCAATCTGATCAAGACCGTGGCCAATCAGGCGGCCGTGGCGATTTTCAACACGGAACTGATGGTGAAGACCAAGGTGATCCAGGAAGAGCTCGAAACGAGGAAACTCGTGGAGCGGGCCAAAGAGGTCTTGATGCGCCGCCGCTCCATGACCGTGGAACAGGCGTACCGATGGATTCAGAAACGGAGCATGGACTCCCGGAAATCCATGCGCCACGTGGCCGAGGCCATTCTGCTCTCCGAGGAAATCTGAAAACCCGATAGTCCGCAAGCTCCCCCGCCCTGTCTCCCCTGAAGCAGGAATTTAATAAATCTCTTGACATCCTTTATTAGCTCGGCTTAATAGTTCAGGGTGTTTTCAGTTTGGATGAAATCTTTGCACGATGACGTGTAAAGACTCACGGTTGAGCAAGACAAAGGCGTCTATCCCTCTTCAGAGGGTGGCGCCTTTTTTTATCATTATTCAGGAGGAGGACACCTATGAATTTACAGAGACCCAATGCGAATGAAGCCGTTCAAACCAGCAATCGCTCCAGGGATGTGGCCCCCCAATCCGGCATCTGCAGCCGGTGCGTGGACGGGTGCCGCGGAGGGTGCGACATGTTCCATGCCACCTTCCGGGGCAGAGAGCTTCTTTATCCGCAACCCTTTGGCAGCATCACCGCCGGAGCGGACAAAGACTACCCCGTGGACTACTCCCACCTCAACATCATGGGCTATGCCCTTGGAGCCAAGGGAGTCGATCCGGACCCTGATAAAGCCACCTTTCCGGCGGTCAACACGGAGACGTCCTTTGGGGCCGTCCACAAGGTGAAAATGAAGGTTCCCATCTTCACAGGAGCCCTGGGCAGCACGGAAATCGCGCGCAAGAACTGGGAGCACTTTGCGGTCGGCGCGGCGATCAGCGGCATTAGTCTGGTTTGCGGCGAAAACGTATGCGGCATCGACCCCGGGCTGGAGTTCAACGCTCAGGGCAAGGTGAAGAAATCTCCTGAAATGGATCGCCGTGTGAAAGAGTACCGCCGTTACTTCGAGGGGTATGGCGACATTCTCGTCCAGATGAACGTGGAAGACACCCGCAACGGGGTGGCTGAATACGTCATCGACAAGCTGGGCGTGGAGACCGTGGAACTCAAGTGGGGCCAGGGAGCCAAGTGTATCGGCGGAGAGATCAAAGTGAACTCTCTCGAAAGGGCCATTGAACTGAAGAAACGGGGATACATCGTGACCCCTGATCCTGAAGTCCCTGCTTTCCAGGCGGCTTTCAAGGCAGGCCCCCTCAAACAATTCGAACGCCACTCCCGCCTCGGGTTCGTGGACCAGGAAGGGTTCATGAAGGAAGTGGAGAGGGTCAGGAGCCTGGGCGCCAAGCGCGTGACTCTAAAGACCGGCGCCTATCCCATGAGGGAACTGGCCATGGCCATCCGGTGGTCGAGCGATGCGAAAATCGATCTCCTCACCATTGACGGCGCTCCGGGCGGAACCGGCATGAGCCCCTGGAGGATGATGAACGAGTGGGGGGTCCCTTCCATCTACCTCCATTCCATGGCTTATGAGCTCTGCGATCGCCTGGCCAAAAGAGGGAACTGGGTTCCGGACATTGCCTTTGCTGGCGGCTTTTCTTCCGAGGATCTCGTCTTCAAAGCTCTCGCCCTCGGCGCTCCCTATTGCAAGGCCGTTTGCATGGGCCGCGCTCTCATGATTCCCGGAATGGTAGGAAAGAATGCGGAAAAATGGTTGAGAGGTGAAGACAAAGGGCTTCCCAACACGGTTTCGAGGTACGGCTCCACCAAGGAAGAAATCTTCATGAATTACGAGGTCCTCAAGGAAAAGTACGGAGCCGAAGTGGAGAAGCTTCCCTTGGGCGCCCTAGGCATTTTCAGCGCCGTGGACAAGATCAAGGTCGGGCTCCAGCAGCTCATGGCCGGCGCGAGAAGCTGGCAGGTCCGCTACATCAACCGGAAGGACTTGATGTCTCTCACCGAGGAGTGCGCCAAGGTGACCGGGATTCCCTACGTCATGGAGGCCTATAGAGAGGAGGCTCTGCAAATCATAGACGCCTGATCCCTCCTGGATCGGCGGTCCCTTTTTCCATGACCTTTTGGCTCTTTTTTCATATAATTTCGCTCCCGGAACAGAAAGACCGTCTTGTCCCGGGAGCGATTCTCCAACCCAGGAGCAGGGTAAAGCAGTGACCAGCGTGCCGTTACCTACTGAGTTCTATGCTCGGTTCAAGGTGTTTCACGAGCTGATGACCAACAAGATCCGCGAGATATTGTTGGTCTCGAGCCCCTATGACGCCTATGTGATGGAAGAGGACGGCCGGCTTGCTTCAAGGATCATCAACGAGTATCGAGGCCTGAATCTCAGCCAGCCTCCCAGGGTGACCCGAACCTCTTCCGCCTACGCGGCCCTCGAATACCTCAACGAGAAGAAGTTCGACATGGTCATCACCACACCCCATCTCGAAGAGTTGGACGCCTATTCCCTGGGCCGGGCCATCAAGAAAGTCAAACCCGACCTTCCTGTGATCCTTCTGGCTCAGAGCCTGAGGGGGCTGCCTAACCAGCCCGAGCACACAAACGGCCAAGGCATTGATAAAGTTTTCATCTGGTCCGGGGTTCCTGATTTCCTCCTGGCTTTGGTCAAGAATGCGGAAGACCGCCTCAATGTGGATTACGACACTAAGAAGGCGAATGTTCGCGTGCTATTGCTTGTCGAGGACTCCCCTCTTTACTATTCTTCTTTTCTTCCGCTGATCTATCAGGAAGTGGTGAAGCAGACTCAGGCGGTCCTTGAAGTGGGGCTCAACGAAGAACACCGGC
The DNA here is from genome assembly GCA_963702565.1 of uncultured delta proteobacterium. Classification (GTDB taxonomy): domain Bacteria; phylum Desulfobacterota; class DSM-4660; order Desulfatiglandales; family HGW-15; genus CAVPDE01. The sequence goes on from CAVPDE010000001.1 coordinate 6,705, forward strand.
TCCTCACCATGCGGGCGAGACCCAAGATCCTCCTGGCCGTGAACTACGAAGAGGCCCTGGCCCTCTACGAGCGCTACCAGCCTTACCTCTTCGGGGTCATGTCCGACTCCCGCCTGCCAAGGGCTCAAAAACTGGACGACGACGCGGGCTTTTCCCTGCTTGCCCAAATCAGAAAGGACATCCCGGATCTTCCCCTGCTGCTCATGAGTTCTGAATCCGGCAATCAGGAAAAGGCGAAAAAGATTCCGGCGGTGTTCCTGGACAAGAACTCGCCCAACCTGCTTTCCGAGATTCACCATTTCTTCTTGAATCACCTCGGATTCGGCCACTTTGTTTTCCGCATGCCCGACGGTACGGAAGTGGACCGGGCATCGAACCTTCGGGAACTTGAGGAAAAAGTAGCGCGCATTCCCGAGGAATCTCTCTGGTTTCATGCGAGGCGAAACCACTTCTCGAACTGGCTCATGGCGCGTTCTGAAATCGGACTTGCATCCGCCTTCCGGGCCGTCCAGGCCTCTGAGTTCTCCAGCGCTGAGGAGATGCGCCGATACATTGTTTCAAACCTCCACGGCTTGCGCCGGTGGCGGCAAAAAGGGGTGGTCGCCCAGTTCAACACGGCCTACTTCGACCCGGATGTGAGCGATTTCGTCAAGATCGGTCAGGGATCCCTCGGAGGAAAAGCGAGAAGCCTTGCCTTCATGTCGGCCCTCCTTCAGGAGGATCCGGCGATTTACGAGAAGTACAAGGACATCCACATTGAAATTCCCAAGACCCTGGTCATCAGCACCGACGCTTTCGAGTCTTTTGTCTCCAGGAACCATCTCCAGCATTTCGCTGTAGAAGATGTTCCGGACCAGGAAATCGCAGATGCTTTTCTAAAGGCGCAGATGCCGGACTGGCTGGTCCAGGAACTTGACTTTTACGTGTCCCAGGTGAACGATCCTCTTTCTGTTCGCTCTTCCAGTGCCCTCGAGGACCTCCAGTTTCAGCCCTATGCCGGGCTTTACCAGACTTACATGATTCCGAACAATCATCCTGATCCCTCGGTCCGGCTCAAGCAACTGACCAAAGCCGTCAAGCTGGTCTATGCCTCGACCTATTATGAAAGCCCCAAGGCCTTCGCCCGCCACACCTCCAACCGACCCCAGGAAGAAGCCATGGCGGTTATCGTCCAGAAGCTTACCGGCGAGGAATACGGGAACTATTATTACCCCGCCATCTCCGGGGTTGCCCAGTCTCACAACTTCTATCCCATCCCCCCCATGAAGCGTGAGGACGGGATTGCCTACATCGCCCTCGGGCTTGGGAAGACGGTGGTGGAAGGGGAAAGGGCCCTGCGCTTCTCTCCCAGGCACCCCACTTCCATGCCCCAGTTTTCCACAGTGGACGACATTCTGTCCAATGCCCAGCGGTATTTCTACGCTTTGAAAATCAGAAGCTACCCGGAGGACTTGTCCTTTTACCTGTATTCCAATCTTGAACGAAGAGAGGTGGAGGAGGCCGAAGAGGAGTTCCCTGTCCGAGCCCTTGCGAGCACCTACATTCCCGATGAACACCGCATCCGGGATTCTGGATACTTGAAAGGCCCCAAGATCCTGACCTTTGCCCAGGTCCTCAAGTACAACGCCTTTCCCCTCCCTTCCCTGCTGAGCGACTTCCTGGAACTCGGGCGGAGGGCCATGGGCTGCCCTGTGGAAATCGAGTTCTCGGCCACTCTCAGCCCTGACCCGGGACAGAAGAGCAGTTTCTTCTTCCTCCAGATGAGACCCATGGTCGCGGATCTCGAGACTTTGGACGTGAAGATCACGGCCGAGGAGGTGCAGAAGGCTTTCTGTTTTTCCAACCAGGCCCTGGGTAACGGCAGGAACAAGGACATCGCCGACATCATCTATGTCAAACCCGAGGACTTTAAACCCGAGGCCACCGTGGCCATGGCCAAGGAAATCGGCCGCCTCAACGCGGAGCTTGTCAAAGAGAAGCGGCCTTACTTGCTGGTAGGGCCTGGACGGTGGGGCAGTGCCGACCGATGGCTCGGAATCCCTGTTCAGTGGCACGACATATCCGGCGTTGGCGCCATCATTGAACTCAGAAGCGCTTTGCTCAAGGCGGATCCCTCTCAGGGGACCCACTTTTTTCAGAACATCACCTCTCTGGGCATTCACTATGTGACGGTCAGCGAAGGATCTGAAGATCGCTTTGATTGGGAACGGATTCGATCTTTTCATGCGGTCCAAGAAACCCGGTTCTTGAGGCACGTACGATTGGACCAGCCGTTCCTTTTGAAGATTGACGGCAAAACGTCTCAGTGTGTGATGATTGCCGCTTGATTGCAATACGTTTCCATTTAATCCATTATTCTAAACGGACGGGAGGAAAGTCATGACGGAAATCTTGAAAGCGATTAAAACGCGCGACCCCCATGAGAGGGAATTTCATCAGGCTGTGGAAGAAGTGGTGGATTCGGTGAAACCGGTCCTGGACCGCAACCCGCAATACCGTGAAAACGGCGTGCTCGAGAGGCTGGTCGAGCCGGAGCGAGTGGTCATGTTCCAGGTTCCCTGGGTGGACGACGAGGGGCAGGTGCAGGTGAACCGGGGATACAGGATCCAGATGAGCAGCGTCATCGGGCCTTACAAGGGCGGACTTCGATTTCACCCCTCGGTGAATCTGAGCATCCTCAAGTTCCTCGCCTTTGAGCAGGTCTTCAAGAATGCCCTCACCACCCTGGCCATGGGAGGGGGAAAAGGAGGCTCTGACTTCGATCCCAAAGGCAAATCCGACAACGAAGTGATGCGGTTCTGCCAGAGCTTCATGATGGGACTCTTCCGGCACATCGGTCCGAACACGGATGTTCCGGCCGGCGACATCGGCGTGGGGGCAAGGGAAATCGGATATCTCTTCGGCATGTACCGCAAGCTCGCCAACGAATTCACAGGCGTTTTGACCGGCAAGAGCCTGGGTTGGGGAGGGAGCCTCATCCGGCCGGAAGCCACGGGGTACGGCACCGTTTACTTTGCCTCTGAAATGCTGGCGGTTCGGAATCAAACTCTGGAAGGCAAAGTGTGTCTCGTCTCCGGATCCGGAAACGTAGCCCAGTTCACGGTGGAAAAGCTGATCGAACTGGGAGCGAAAGTGGTTACCCTGTCCGACTCCTCAGGTTACATTTACGACGGGGAAGGCATCAATCAGGACAAGTTGGCTTTTGTGAAGAGGCTCAAGAACATCCGCAGGGGAAGGATCAAGGAGTATGTGGACAAGTATTCCCAAGCGGTGTACACCGAAGCGGATTCCTCTCTCGACTACAATCCCCTCTGGAACCACAAAGCGAACTGTGCGTTTCCAAGTGCCACCCAGAACGAAATCACCGGCAAGGATGCACAGCACCTCATGAAGAACGGCATCACCCTGGTCGCGGAAGGCTCGAACATGCCTTCGACCCCGGAGGCGATCCACACCTTCCTGGACAAGAAGATCCTGTATGCGCCCGGCAAGGCGTCCAACGCCGGGGGGGTCGCGGTCTCAGGCCTCGAGATGGCGCAGAACAGCATGAGGCTGAGCTGGCCCAGGGAAGAAGTGGATGCCCGCCTGAAGATCATTATGAAGAGCATCCACAAGGCGTGCCTGGATGCGGCGGCGGAATACGGAGTTCCCGGGAACTACATGGCCGGAGCCAACATCGCCGGGTTCGTCAAGGTCGTGAACGCCATGCTGGACCAGGGTCTGGTGTAGCGCTTCTTCGCTTGAAAGGAGATAAAAAGGGGCCTCTCTTTCAGGGGCCCCTTTTCATTTCGCCTTCAGACGGGGCAAGGGCGTTTGCCGGCCCTTCACTTGATTCAAACGTTCTTTCAAGGCGGCAAGATTAGCTGCATGCTGGGGAGCGTATTTGGATCGGGCATAGTCGGTGTGAAACTGATGGCCGGCCACGAAAAGGGTGTTCATGGTCAGCCACTCCGCCTCCGAGAGTTTCCGGCCCATGCGATGCTCGATTTCCAGCCGAATCAGTTCCGAGACTTCAAGAAAATCCCTGCTGGCCAGATGGGAGATGTCCGCATCGCAAAGAACCCGCTCCATGAGATTCCTGGGGTTCTGCGGCATTTTCGTGGCGCGGATACATCCCGCCACCTTGGCGATCCGTTTGGGAGGATACCCTGTTTCCCGGAGGAAAGCGCTCGCGATGTCAATGCTTCTCTCCTCGTGGCCTTCGATCGCTTCCACATACCCCGCATCGTGGAACCATGCCGCAAGAATCACCTCTTCGAGTTCTTCGGCACTGAGGCCACAGGCGGTGCCTATGGCCTTACTCGCCTTGGCCACAGCCTTGGCGTGCTCGAAATTGTGATAGGTCACCCATTGCGGCTTGGCCGCTTGGATAAGCGCCTCGACATGAGCGCGAGCTTTTTGGATTATAGGTTCCCTAGGCACGCTACGTGTCGACAGAGAAGATGCAACGACCGCAACGAGGGCCCTTTATTGAGCTTTCTTGAACACCAGCTCCTTTTGCCCCGGCAGGTCGATGGTGATGGCACTGCCCTTGATCTTCCCTACGATGACACCGCCCTCTTTGGTGTTGATTCGGAGGTCCCCGGCCTTGATGTGCCAGGAAAAGGCGACCTCCTGGTTTCCGGCGATCCAAGCGCCCTGCCCGTTGGCTTTCAATTCCAGGCGGACTTCTCCGGTTTTGCCCTGCGCTTCATAGGCGCCGGCATATCTGTCGTTGGATTCACAGGCCCAGCCAAAGGCCAAGACCAAACACACCAGGGACACGACCAGGATTCGTGCGGTTCTTTTCCTCGATGCCATGTCATTCTCCATTAAGAGGCGGCAGAAAGAGCGCTCTTCCTGAACCTCTTGGGCAGAAGCCCTCCCCCGTAGAACACGAAGATGCGGTCAAAGAAGAACACGTGAATCGTCATGAGCAGCCACATCATGTCCTCGCCCACCTTCCCCCAGCCCAGTTCCTCGCCCACCGAGTCGAAACACCCGCAGGAGATCGGCGCATCGCGATAGATGTTGATGATGAGCATGACGATGAACATGATCAGCATGAGGGAGGTCACCACCGCCGCCGCGCGGGTCCTGAGCCCGATGATAAGGAACAGGCCGCACATGAATTCCACCCACGGCAGGACCAGGGAGCCTGCATTCAGGAAAAAGTAGGGGATCAGCTGGTAGGCGGCCACGGATTCGGCAAACACCGCAGGATAGGTGATCTTGTAGATGCTCGCATAGATGAACACATACCCGATGTAGACCCGGAAACCGAGGGCCAGGTATTCGCTGGTCGCAAGGCGCTTCAACAGTTCTTTCATGGCTCCACCGGATATCCTTTCTTTTCCCAGTCGCCGAGGGTGCCTTCCAGCACCCGGGTGTTCTTGTACCCTTTCTCTGCGAACTTCTTCGCCACCTCGAGATCAAAGAGCCTGCTGAACGTCTTTCCATACACAATGATTTTCTTGGTTTTGTCCTCTTCGTCAAAGGTCGTGAGGTACACGATGTCAAAGAGCGCCATGGGTATGTTCACCGCGCCTTTGATGTGTCGCTTTTTGTAGAAGCCCGCGGGCATGGCATCCACGAAAACCGTGTGCCCCTGCTTGTATTCCTCCACTGCGGCGAAGAGCGTGACGGAGGGGATCGCCGCTTTGGAAGGCAACTCCGGGAAAAGAGGAATGCTGTTGGGATTCGACGCGTTGAACAGCATAGAGAGAAGCACGCTGATGCCGATGAGAAGGACAAAATCGAACCAGGACATCTGGGGAGGCGTGGCCATGCGCCTCGCCTCTGTCTCCAGGGCCTGCTCATCCCGTTTCAGCCACCCGGAGAGCTGTTTGATGAAGGTCAGGGACACTTCAGGATGGCCCTTCAGCACCTGCTCGAACTGCTCCTTGGTCAGGACCAGGGCCCGCGTCTCTTCCTGGGTCTCCACGCTGGCGGATCGGGATTCCCCGGTCAGCAGGGCCACCTCCCCGAAGCTCTGTCCAGGCCCGAGTTCCGAGAGCGTGATCTCCACCCCCTGGTCATCGCTGCGGAACACTCGCACCTTGCCGGACAGGATGACCCAGAAACTGTCTCCCGGATCTCCCCGTTTGAAGATCAGGCTGCGGGCCGGCAGCGCTCGGTCCTCCACGACCCTCGAGATCTCGTCCAGCATCTCCACAGGCATGTCCCGGAAGACAGCCGTCTCAGAAAGCTTCTTCTTCTTTTCGTCGTGGGGTGTCATGCTGTTATCTTCCGAAGTCAGGGTCGGTTGGGACAAGAAAACGGGTCATTCACGAAAAGCTTTGGCTCCTTCTCTACTCGGCTTTCTTGGAAAAGTCAAGGTTGACGGCTTCATGAGAAATCCGCTAGGCCGTCACCCGGCAAAACCCGGGGAAGGAGCCGGCGAAAATTACCAGCCTCTGGCTGCGCAACACCGCAGATGATGCTTGATGGTGGATCAGGGCTTATTTGAGCTTTATCCACAGAAGCTTGGCCGGTCCGGGCCCAGGGTTTTTCCACTGGGTCGGGACGTCCCGGGTCAGGCAGATCACGTCCCCGCTCCTTAGCCTGTAAGTCACGTTTCTCATCTTGAACCGAAGCGTCCCTGTCAGAAGATACCCCAGCTCTTCGCCCTTGTGCATGAAGAAGTGAGACGAGAGGCTCTTCTTGGGCGGGATTTCGAGAAGGTAGGGCTCGCCTTTGGCCTCCAGATCCAGCGGAATGAGAAGTTTCGCTTCGACTTCGCCTTCGGTCAGGCCGGGGAGTTTCACCTTCGCGGCCTCTCTGGTCGAGAACACCGGCCCGGCCATTGACTTGGTCGGATCCCGAAACAAAGAGCTCACCTCCACGGAGAGGACTTCCGCCAGCTTGAGGAGCGCAGGCAATGAGGGGTAGATGAGGTCGCTCTCGATTTGGGAAATGGTGCTCGACGTCACCCCCACGAGATCGGCCAGCTCTTTCTGAGGGAGCCCTCGTTTGGTCCGAAGATCCCTCAGCCGGGTGCCCAGATCGATTCCGCCCCGCTTGGGCCGGTCTGTTTCAAAAGCGACGTCCAGCCCTCTGCTCCAGTAGGGGTAGGGCCGGTTCTGGGTCGCAAGATCCCGGTTTTCCGCCTTCAGAATCGTGAGCGAACAGGTTCCCCGCCTGACGGAAACATCCATCGCGACCTGGGCGATCTGATTGATCTGAGCCCTGAGACGGGCCGTGTGGGCGCGTTTTTCCAGGATCCAGTAGGCGATGGTGTTCAATTCATAGAGCCGGGCGCAGGAGTGGGCGTAGAATTGAATGATGGGCTCTTCTCCGCCCCAGAGTTCCCCCATGCCCGTCAGGCTTTCAAACACGAAACGCACATCCCCTTTCATGGCCGCATGAATCCCGTAGAGGGCGTCCATCACCTGATGCGGATCCCGGGGTTGCTCGACTCTCGCGACCCGGCAGATTCTCTTCTTCTTGCCCTCGTAGAACTTGAGGAACACGGGGGAACCCGCTCCTTTCCCATGGGTGAAGCAGTCGAGGAGGGTCAGGGCCGGGTAGTCCGCGAGACGGCCGAGCTTGTCGAGAAGGTTTTTGGGCGATCGGTCAAAGGTCACATAAATAATCGGTTTTCCCTGAGCCTGCGAGGTTCGGATGAAATTGAGGCAGAAGACAGAGGCAAGACTGCCGGCGGCGTCATGCCAGACCACGTTGTCCCCGATGAAAAGCCCGCCCAGCAGGCGGTCCAATTCGCTCACCCCTGATGAAACGCGCAATGCCTCTCCCATAGAAACCCCTTTCTCAGTGACGAGTGAATTGTGACAAGACAAAAAGATTGCAATCCTCACTCGTCACTTGTCACTCTCTTTTATTGAAGCACCCCTAGGATCTCCCGTCTTACCCTCTCGATCAGGGATTTCTCATAAAGCTTCTGACCGCTCGCATCCCGAACATAGAACACGCCGGTCATTTTCTCCTTGTCGCTGTTCACCTTGGCAAACCGGATATCCAGACCGAGGGCAAAGATTCTCTTGGCCAGATCATAGAGCAAGCCCATGCGGATCCCGCCTCCTACCTCCAGAATGGTGAAAAAGTCGGATCCTTCATTGTCCACCCGGATTTTTTGCGCCGGATGATAGGGGGAGAGGATCTCCTCAAAGGAGATCATCTGGGCCTTTTTGCTAATCAGCTCATCCAGAGGGAGCTTGTCCTCGATCGCCTGCCGCGCGTCCTCCAAAACCTTTGACCACATCTCCTCTTCCCGCAGAGGATCCAGAGGGTTTGTGACGTCATAGAGGTCAAACGCGAGGCCGTTCTTCAGCGTGAAGATGTTCCCGGAAAGCACATTGATGTTGTGTAGGGTAAATACCCCGACCATTTTGCTGAAGAGCCCGGGCCGGTCCCGGGTGCACAAGATGACGCGGGTGACCGGCGCATGCTTCACCTTCTTCAGCGCCCAGGACAGCTTTTGATCCTCCATCCCTAGGGCCATCCGGAAGTGCTCGACCATGTCCTCCAGAGGCACATTCAGGAAGTACCGGGTCGACACCTGATCCATGAGTTCGGCGATCTCCGTCCCTGAAAAAGCACCCACCAAAGACCGCGACAGGGCGGCCTTGTTTTCTTCCACGGTCCTTGTGGCATCCGGCGAGGCCAGGGTACCGCTCTGCAGAATGCGCCTGACCTTGAAGAAGAGCTCGATGAGGAGCATGATCTTCCAGTCACTGCTTGCGATGGGCCCCGTGGCGAGGCTGTCGGCGACCGTGAGCAGGAAAAGAAGCCGCAACCTTTCAAGACCTCCCACAACCTGGGCGACTTGGACGGCCGTCTTTTCGTCGTTCAGATCTCTGCGTTGAGAGACGTTGGCCAGGAGAAGGTGGTGCTGGATGAGAAAAGGAATAACCCGTGCGGCCTTTTCGCTGAGGCCAAGCCGCTTCAAAATCCGGGCAACGATCTCCGCCCCTCTGACCGGATGCTCCCCTCGATATCCTTTTCCCACGTCGTGCAGAAGCCCGACCAGAAAGAGCCACTCGGGATTCTTCAGCTCATCGTAAACTTGCTTGAACATGGGCCACCGATCGCCGTACAAACCCCGTGCGATCTGGTGGAGGGTCTCGAGTGTTTTCAGGGAGTGAAGATCCACGGTCTCAGAGTGGTAGATCGTGAACTGAGCCAAGTTCCTGATTTTCTTGAACTCGGGAATGAACAGGGTGATGAGCCCCAGTTCCATGGCCAGTTTGAGGATTTTCGGATCGGCAGGCTGATACAGGAGGTTCAGAAAGAGTCTTTTCGCTTCCGAATTATGCACAAGCGTCTTCCCTTTTTCCTCGATCTTCTTGCTTGCCTCCCAAATGAGCCCGGACCCCAAAGACAGCCCTCTCCGATTCGCCTCGTCCAGCGCCTTGAGGACCAGCAGAGGACTGAGCTCTTCCCCCTTCAGAACGAGGTTCCCCTTCACCGCTTGGAACTCAGGCGAGATCTGCTCGGGAGAAGGTTCTTCGGACTGCGGATCAATGAGTTCCATGGCTTTCAAATGAAATTCTTCGCTTCTGTACCGGATTCGGTTCAGGTGACCGTGGAGATCCCTCATGAATTTCTCCGGCCCTGTGTTGTAAGCTCCGTTCGTGAAGCCCAGGCTCTTGGCAACCTTGGGCTGATACGGGAGAAGGAGTCGATCCTCCCGCCGGCCCCCGGCCATCAGGTGAAGCTGGTTTCTCACCTTGAGAAGGAAACTCTCGGATTCATGGAGCCTGTCGAGGCCGAAATGAGAAAAGACGGAGAAGCGTTTCACATCGCGGAGATGCTTTGACTTGAAATAGAGCTTGGCCGCCCAGGCCATGAAGTGGATGTCCCTGAGGCCGCCCAATCCCTCTTTGATGTCCGGTTCTGCAAAATATTCCTGGTTCCCGAATTTTTCTTGCCTCTTTTGCTGATAGAGAAGGAACTGCCTGCGGATAGCCTCTTTCTCCCGGTCGATCTTCGACCAGAACGCCGCTTCAAACAGGCGGTAGAAGTCTCTGGCCCCCAACAGGAATCGGGAATCCATCACAGAGGTGAGAAACCGGAAGTCGCTCAGGGCCAGCCGGTTGCACTCCTGAAAGGTCAAAACCGAGTGACCGACTTCGAGCTTGACATCCCACAGGGTATACAAGACCCGGCGGATCATCTCGCTCGTTTCGCGAGAGAGCCTGCCCTGGTGAATCACCAGGAGATCCACATCCGATCCCAGGCAGAGCTCCCGGCGTCCATAGCTGCCCAGCGCGGCCAGGGCGACGCTTCCCTCATGGATTTCTTCGGCCTTGTCGCTGAATGCGGCCTCCAGGAACAAAGACCGGATGAACCGGTCCATCAGGTCGGCGTAGCGCCGGGTGATGAGAAATCCAGAACTCTGGGCGAGCTCTTTCTTGATGAGGGTGTTTCTGGAATCCAGAAAGTCCTGGACAAGGGTGTGGGAGGACTTGCGATGACTAGATGGCGTCCTCGTCTTCTTCTCCTGTTCTGATGCGTACAGCCTTTTCTACGGGAGCCACGAAAATCTTGCCGTCCCCAATCTGGCCTGTGTAGGCATTTTCCTTGATGGCCTTGAGCACCCGGGGGACCATGTCTTTGGCGACGACGACCTCGATCTTGATCTTGGGCAGAAAATCCACCACGTATTCCGCGCCCCTGTAGATCTCCTTGTGACCTTTTTGACGGCCAAACCCTTTGACTTCCGTGATGGTCATGCCGCCCACGCCGAGCTGAAGGATGGCATCCTTGACTTCATCCAGTTTGAACGGTTTGATAATCGCCTCGATCTTTTTCATTCTTCCCCTCTGTCAAGATTCTCTTGGATTCGCGCACAGTGTTCCCTGCGAGCTCCGGCTCCCGAATGGGTCAGGCACTTTCGGAGGTGGGAAACGGAATAGGAGTCATGGTATTCACCCCCACCCGTCTTGTCAATCTCTTTCACCTCAGCGACCTGAGCCCTCGCTCGCTGAGTTTCCCCGATCCACAAGTCCGTGACAATTTCGTATATGCAATATCCTATTTCTACAATTTTGTCACGAGCCATTTACCATGACATCTGATCTCTCAATCGCAACACCCTGTTTTATCGGGAAAACAAGTCGCGGATCCCAATGGCACGCTCCTTGCCATGGGAAAAGGAGATCAACGAAAGGAGAGGACTCATGAATACAGGAGACACCGCATTTGTACTTGTTTCGTCAGCGCTGGTCATGCTCATGACCCCTGGGCTAGCTCTTTTCTACGGAGGGATGGTCAGAGGGAAGAACGTGCTGGGCACGATCATGCAGAGTTACATCATCCTCGCCCTCATCACCCTGGAATGGGTGCTGTGGGGGTACTCTTTGTCGTTCGGTCCGGACCACGGCGGCATCATCGGAGGCTTGGACTGGTTCGGTCTCCGGGGGGTCGGCATGGAACCCCACGAAACCTACGGTCCGACCGTCCCCCACCTGGCGTTCATGATTTTTCAGTGCATGTTCGCCGTTATCACCCCGGCGCTGATCACCGGCGCCTTTGCTGAGAGAATGAGATTCATATCCTTCTTGCTTTTTACCCTTCTTTGGGCAACCTTTGTCTATAATCCCCTGGCTCACTGGGTCTGGGGTTCGGGAGGATGGATGTCCAAGTTCGGAGCCCTGGACTTTGCTGGCGGCACGGTGGTGCACATCAGCTCCGGAGTCTCTGCCCTTGCGGCTGCGCTGGTCGTGGGGAAGAGACTCGGCTTTGGGAGCACGGCCTACATCCCCCACAATTTGCCCATGACCATCACCGGAGCCGCACTTCTGTGGTTCGGGTGGTTCGGTTTCAACGCGGGCAGCGCCCTCGCGGCGAACGGTCTCGCAGCGAGCGCTTTCGTGGTGACCCACATCGCCTCTGCCATGGCCGCCTTGTCCTGGCTTCTCGTGGAATGGGTTCACAGGGGGAAGCCTACCACCCTGGGCGCAGCCAGCGGCGCCGTAGCCGGACTCGTCGCCATCACGCCAGGATCCGGGTTTGTAGGGCCTGTCTCCGCCATTCTCATCGGAGGGTTGGCCGGCGTCATCTGCTACGGGGGCGTCATGTTGAAGGCCAAATTGCGGTATGACGATTCTCTGGATGTGGTCGGCATCCACGGCTTCGGCGGCACCTGGGGGGCCCTGGCCACCGGCCTCTTTGCCAGCAAGGCCGTGAATCCTGCCGGTTCCGACGGCCTCTTCTTCGGCAATCCGGGCCAGCTGGGCGTTCAGTTCGTCGCCGTTCTCGCCACGATCGTGTTTGCCTTTGTCATGACCCTGATCCTCCTCAAGGTTGTGGATTGGGTGGCCGGCGTCCGTGTGACTGATGAGGACGAGGAGAAGGGCATGGACATCAGCATGCACGATGAAAAGGGTTACAGTTATTAGAAACAGCCCTTGAGGGACAAAGGGACAGAGGGGCAAAGCTGAAAAAACATTCTATCCTATCTTTTTGTCCCTTTCTTTGTGCCTATGTGCCTTTGCAACTTTGTGCCTGCATCGTGGCGCAAAACCGGAACGAACGTTTTCGCCTGAAAACGAGTATTTTCCTCTCATTTCTGTAGCGGGACGATAAGCAACGATGGGTCGTGATCTTCAAGAAAAGGAGCAAGGATTATGAAAAAGGTGGAAGCCATCATCAAGCCGTTCAAGTTGGATGACGTGAAAGAAAGCCTCTCTGTCCTGGGGGTCAAAGGGTTGACCGTCACGGAGGTCAAAGGCTTCGGCCGACAGCGGGGCCATCGGGAAGTTTACCGGGGAGCGGAATATCAGGTCGATTTTGTCTCAAAGATCAAGATCGAAGTCGTCCTCGAAGACGAGCTGGTTTCCGATGCCGTCCGCGTGATCCAGGAAAAGGCAAAGACCGGGCAGATCGGGGACGGGAAGATCTTCATCCTCCCTGTGGATAACGCCATCCGAATCAGAACGGGCGAAACCGGCAAGGACGCCATTTAACGCAGTCCATGACATCTCCTGCCAATGAACTGAAGCATGAAAGGGGCGAGCTGATCTCCCTCTTCTCCGCCGGAGAGGTTTCAGAGACCTTCCAGGAGACCTGCACGGAGATCGTGGACCATTACTTCCGACGGAGTGTTCAAGAGAGCGACACAGGGCAGAGACTCTTCAGAGACAAAAACCCTTTTGCCCTGGTCGCTTTGGGAGGATACGGTCGCAGGGATCTTTGCATTCACTCCGACATCGACGTCCTGATCCTCTTTGACTCGAAGGTTCCCTCTTCGGCCAAGAAACTGGCCGAAGATTTCTTCTATCCTCTTTGGAACCTGGGTCTTGACCTCGGCCATGCGATCCGGGGGATCAAGGACTGCCTCAGCCTGGCGAGCGAAAATCTCGAAGGCCTCACTTCCCTGATGGATGCCCGCTTCATTTGCGGAGACTCCCCCCTCTTCCTCGCTCTCATGGAGAGACTGGAGAAAAAGATTCTTCCCAAAAAGGGATTGACCTTGAGCCGATGGCTTGAGGAACAGAATGAGATGCGCTTGGCCGTGTTCGGAGATGCGAGTTGTCTCCTTGAACCCAACCTCAAGGAGGGAATCGGCGGTCTGAGGGACTACCATCACCTTCTCTGGTTGGGAAAGGCCTTTTTCCACCTCAGGACGCCGAAGGACCTCGAGACCTCGGGACTCCTCTCCCACAAGGAATATGCAGACCTGGAAAGCCATCTCAACTTCATCCATCTCGTCCGGAACCACCTTCACCGGGAATCCGCCAGAAAGAACGACCGGCTCACCTTCGACCATCAGGAAAGCATTGCCCAGGCCCTCGCGTTCAAAGATCAGGACAGCCTTCTGGCCGTGGAGCAGTTTCTGGGTCAGATCCACGCGTCCATGGCTTCGATCAAGTCCTTGCGCCATTCTTTTGTCTTTACCCACTTTCCGGGCTCCCGGAAGAACGGCACCGGCGCACCCGGCTCGGAAAGCCTCAGCGCCCCGTTCTTCATGGATCAAGGGGAAATCCATTTCCCTTCGGCCACCGCCATTCTCAGGGACCCCCTTCTGCTGCTGGACATCTTCGTGGAAGGGGCAAAGGCCGGACGCCCCCTTTCCCTGGAATCCAAAAGGCTCGTCCGGGAATTCCTGTATCTGGTGGATGAGCCTTTCAGGGCCTCTGAGAGAGCCGCTCGCGGCTTTCTGTCCGCTCTGAGCGCACCCAATGCCTCTGAGGCGCTCGATCAGATGCTGGAGACCGGCTTTCTCTGTGCTTTTATCCCTGAGTTCGAACCGATCCAGGACCGGGTTCAGTTCGACAACTACCACCTCTTTCCCGTGGGCCGACACTTGCTCCAAACCGTCAGACACCTGAAGGCTCTCCATCAGGAAAGGGACATTCTTCTGGCAGACATCTTTTTGGACCTCCCCGATCCCGAGCCACTTTTTGTGGCTGCGCTCTTTCATGACATCGGAAAAACCGGAAAGGATCATGCGGCCAAGGGAGCCGCGCTGGTCAGAAAAATCCTGAAGCGCTTCGGGTACGATCGAAAGAGAATGGAGGACGTTTGCTTCCTCGTCCACCGCCATCTGCTCTTGGCCGAGACTGCAAGCCGGCGGGATCTCAACGACGAGAAGATCGTGGTTCAGTGTGCCGGAACCGTGGGGACCATGGAACGGCTGAAGATGCTCTATCTTCTCTCCTGGGCGGATGGAAAAGCCACAGGGCCGAGAGCATGGAACGATTGGATTGCCAACTTGGTGCTCGAGCTCTTTTTCAAAATCCTTCACATCCTGGAAAAAGGGGAACTGGCGACACCCGATGCTTCCAAAAGGATGAAGCTCTCCCTACAGCAGGTCCGGAGCCGGAGCGGCGATCAGCTTTCCACGGTGGATCAGGAAGCGCTGTTTGATGGGATGCCTCCAAACTACCTGATCGAGACCAGCCCGCGGGCCATCGTTCGGCACATCGCCCTTTATAAAACCCTCCGGGACGCAGGGTCAAAGGGGCTTAAAAGCGCCTTCTGTCTTGAAGCCGAAGCGGCGCCGTCCAGCGGAACCTATGAAGTCACGTTCTTGGCCAGGGACAGGGCCGGCCTTTTCTCCGATGTGGCGGGCATCATGGCTCTGAACAATATCAACATCCTCTCCGCCCGCATCTATACGTGGCGCGATGGAACGGCCGTGGACATTTTTACGGTGACGCCTCCGCTGGACCCCCTCCACCCGGAGGAAATCTGGGAGAGGATCAAAGGAGATCTGGCGGAGACCTTTGAAGGCAGGCTCCCCCTCCCAGAACGTCTTCAGCAGAAGGCCGAACCTTCCATTCTTTTCCGCATGAAGAGCCCCGGTCGCCAACCCCAGGTGCATGTGGACAACGAGGCCTCCGACTTCTTCACGCTCATCGAGGTCTTCGCCGATGATCGCATCGGGCTCCTCTACCGGATCACGCACGCCCTCTTCACCCTTGGCGTTGATATCCGGATTGCCAAAATCGCCACCAAAGGCGACCAGGTTGCCGATGTCTTTTACGTGCTGGATCTGGAAGGGCAGAAAGTCATGGAGCAGGAAAAGGTCGAAAAGATCAGGGACGTCTTACTTAAAGATCTTTCTGCAACCTGATCCCCTTAAAGAGCATCACCCCTTGGACATCCAGGGCAGGCGGTCCAGATCCACGTTTCCTCCTGAAACGATGAGGCCGGCTCGCCGGCCCGCCACATCCAGCCGCCGGCTGAGGATGGCGCCGAGGGGCACAGCCGCTGAGGGCTCCACCAGGATTTTCATTCTTTCCCACAGGCACCGCATGGCCTCGACAATCGCCTCTTCGCTCACCAGCACAATGTCTCTCACATACCGCTGAATGATCGGAAACGTCAGATCCCCCAGGGAAGTGCGCAGGCCGTCGGCGATGGTGTTCGGATCGAGGGAAGGAACAATGTGGCCGCTCTTGAAGGAGCGGTAGGCATCATCGGCCCTCTCGGGTTCAGCCGCAATCACGGCCGTGCCCGGGGATACGAGCGAAACCGCGACCGCCGTGCCGCTCAGAAGTCCGCCCCCGCCCACGGGCGCGACAACCAGATCCAGGGTCTGCACCTCCTCGCACAGTTCTATCGCGGCGGTGCCCTGCCCCGTGATCACACGAAGATCATTGTAAGGGTGGACAAAGGCGGCCCCTGTTCGCGCCACGACCTCGGCCAGCGCCCTTTCACGGGCTTCAAGGGTCGGTTTGCAGAAGACGATTTCCGCTCCATAACCGGCCACGGCGAGTTTTTTGACATGGGGAGCCGTCTCCGGCATGACGACATAGGCGGGGATGCCTCGCCATCGCGCCGCGAGGGCCAAAGCGGCCGCATGGTTTCCTGAAGAGTGCGTGGCCACCCCCCGGTTCGCTTCCTCGTCACTCAAGGAGAAAACCGCGTTGCAGGCGCCTCGAATCTTGAAAGCCCCTGCTCTCTGGAAATTCTCGCACTTGAAAAAGATCTCGCCGCCTGCCATCCGGTTGATCGTGGCGGAGGTCAAGACGGGGGTTCGATGGATGAAGGGTTCGATCCTCTGGTGTGCCTCTCGGAGGTCTTCCAAAGACGGTTCTGCTTTCATATCCGTTCCGCTCCTTCGGGATTCAGGAGGGCTGGCAATCGGCCCCAAGAATGCTTAGTTTTGTTTTTAAATTAAACACAGGGGGAGGATATGTCATGGGAAATGAAATAACAAGAAGAGACATGATGAAGGGTCTGGGCCTTGCAGGCATGCTGATCGGCATGGAAGGCCTTCATGCGTCGGCACAAAGTCAAACCGCAACCGGAGGCGCAGCCCCACGCCAGATCGGTGAGTGCAAGCTGCCTCCCCTGCCTTATGCTCACGACGCCCTCGAGCCCTACATCGACAAAGACACGGTCGCCCTTCACCACGGCAAGCATCATGCCGCCTATGTCAGTGGCTTCAATGGGGCCATGAAAAAACTGGAGGAGGCAAGAGCGTCGGGGGATTACAGCCTGATCAAGCACTGGTCCAGGGAGTTTGCCTTCCACGGCTCGGGACATGTTCTGCATTCCCTTTACTGGGCCAACATGTCCACCAAGGGAGGGGAACCCAAGGAGGATCTCTTGGAGGCATTGAAGAGAGGCTTCGGGAGCCTGGATCAATTCAGGAAGCAATTCGTCGCCGCCACCAACAGTGTTGAAGCAAGCGGCTGGGGCGTTCTGGCCTATGAACCCTACATGGGGCATCTCGTCGTGCTTCAGGCCGAAAAACACCAGGACCTGACCGTCTGGGGCGTCTGCCCTCTCCTGGTCTGCGACGTTTGGGAGCACGCCTACTATCTGAAGTACCAGAACCGCCGGCCGGAGTACGTGGACAACTTCATGAAAATCATCAACTGGGAAGAAGTCGCGAAGCGATACACCAAGGTCAAGGGCCTGGTGGGATACCGTTGACCGAAGAAGTAGGCAGTATTCAGTCGGCAGTATACAGTAAAACCATGAGCCGAAGAAAGGCCGCTCTACTGTATACTTTTTGGTGGCTGTCGTTACTGCTTACTTCTTACTGCTTACTTTTTTTGTTACTGCTTGCTTCCAAAGACTTTCTTGAGAAGGTCCGTGGTTCGGGCCACGGGGTCCTGGCGGATCTTCTTTTCTTCTTCAGCCACCATGAGAAAGAGCCCGTCCAAGGCCTTGTCGGTCACGTACTGATCCAGGTCAAAAGAGAAGGCCCCGGCAAAGGGTACGGAACGGGCCGACTGCTCCAGGTCCTGGTAGGACTTGGTCGCGCCCACTTCGCCCATCGACTTATGGACAATGGGCTTTGCAATTTCTCTCAAGCGAGGAGAAGTTTTGTCCTTGAAGTAGAGCGTGGCTTCGTTCTCTCGTCCATTGAGGATTTTCTTGGCATCCGTGAAGGTCATCTGCTTGATCGAATCCACGAAGAGCCCCTTCGGTCGAGATGACAAGCTTACCCTTAAAGCTAGGCTTTCCCATGGCCCAAGTCCAGGGCCCAAGTCCAGCCTTTTCCTCGGATTGCTTTGGCCTTGACATCACTCCGGCTCTTCCCTATATTCCCCAAGGATTGCAAACGATCGACCAAAGAAAGGGATAGGATTCATGTACAATGCCAGCAACTTGAGAAAGGGTCTCAAGATCCTTATTGATAAAGAACCTTATGTCGTCGTCGATTTCCAGTTTACAAAACCCGGCAAGGGCCAGGCGCTCTATCGATGCAAGCTCCGAAACATGATCAACGGCATTATTCTGGATCGGACCTACCGCTCTGTGGATTCCTTTGAATCGGCCAACCTCGAGCAGCGAAAAATGCAGTATCTCTACAGCCAGGAGGGCCATTTTCACTTCATGGATAATCAAACCTACGATCAGTCGGCCCTGTCCGCCGAACAGGTCGGGGATGCCAAGAACTACCTCATCGACAATCTTGAAGTGGACGTGCTTCTTTTTGATGGAAGGCCCATCGGGCTGACTCTGCCCAATTTTGTCGATCTCCTGGTGACCCGCGCGGATCCTTGGGCCAAGGGGGATTCCGTCGCCGGGGACAGCAAACCCGTGACCCTTGAAACCGGGTACACCCTTCGAGTCCCTCCCTTTATCGATGAAGGGATCAAAATCACCGTGGACACACGGACCGGGGAGTATGTCACCCGGGTCAAATGATCCTTCCTCCCTGCTGGAAAGGGAGACCTTAGCCGCCAAGAAACCGAACCTCCGGTTACGAGCCGGATTGGTCCAGGCCATCAGGCATTTTTTCACTGACAGAGACTATCTCGAAGTCGAGACCCCCTATCTCATTCCGGCGCCGGCTCCTGAGCTCCACATTGACGCGATCCGGGCAGGCGAAGGATTTTTGCACACGTCGCCGGAGTTGTGCATGAAACGCCTTGTTGCCGCAGGCTACCCCAAGATCTTCCAGATCTGCAAGTGCTTCCGGCAAGGGGAAAGAGGCAGCCGCCATCTTCCCGAGTTCACTCTGCTGGAATGGTACCGCGCAGGGACGGACTACCTGGGCCTGATGGAGGAGAGTGAGGAAATGGTCGCTTTTGTTTTGGAGGAACTCGGGTTGCCTCCTCGGCTGGAGTTTCAGGGTAGGGCCCTGGATCTGCAGCGACCATGGGACCGGCTCACGGTTCAGGAAGCTTTCGAGCGATATGCTTCGACCTCTCTGGAACGAGCCATGGAAAGCGGGCGTTTCGATGAAATCTTGGCCTTTGAAATTGAGCCCTCCCTCGGATTCCCGAAACCTGTTTTCCTTTACCATTATCCTTCAGCCCTCGCTGCGCTTGCGCGGCTGAGCCAGGGCGCTCCCGGTTATGCCGAGAGATTTGAACTCTACGTGGCCGGTGTTGAATTGGCCAACGCTTTTTCCGAGTTGACAGACCCTGTCGAACAGAAGGCCAGATTTGAGAAAGAACTGGCCAAACGAGACGAGCAGGGCAAAAGCGTCTACCCTATGCCTGAGAAGTTCCTCCGCACACTCCCTTTCATGCCGAAGTCGGCGGGCATCGCTCTCGGAGTGGACCGGTTGGTCATGCTCCTGAGCAATCAGAAGGAGATCGATCCCGTGGTCTCCTTCACTCCCGAAGAACTATGATCAAGCTCGCCCTCGTCATGCTTCTGGCTTTGGTCGCCTTTCCCTGTCCGGCCGCCGGACAGCCCTCCAAGGAATCACAGAAAACCAATACGAAAACAACGTCGGACCTCGAGATCTCCGAAATCACCTTCAAACTCAAGAGCCCGGGCAAGGAGGTCGTGTGGATTCAAGGCAACCGATTTTTCACCCCAACGGCCTTTGCCATGGAAGAGGACAAACCTCGGTTCGTCATCGACCTCAAGGATGCCCGGCCTGTGAAACGGGAACTGTCCCGGATAGCGGCGGACGGTCAATTCATTGAGAGGATACGGACCTTCTACCACCGGGAGAACCGGACCCTCAGGGTGGTCCTAGATCTCCATCCCTCCAAGAAGTACCGGATCAGCCAGTTCTTCTATCAGGCCCAGAACATCTACGCAGTGGAAGTGGAAGGCGAGTAGTGCTGCCTCTGGTTCTTATGGGCAAGTCCAATACTGCAACCGAACCGCCGTCCAGCCGTTAGGTTCAACCAGGGCACTTCTGGGATATCTCCTTCACTCTATATCGAGAACCATACCTGATCAAATGCGGTTTACTCACACATCCAAATTTTCCTCCAGACAGCTAAGTGAATACAACGATGAGCAGGATGTGGACAATCCATCTGTCCCGCCCCCATTTCCGGAGACGGTATCCCCGGTGGATACTCCCCCTCCACGGCCAGCCTATACCATTGCAGACCTGCATCCCACACAACCCAGCGTGCAGTTCCGGTGCAAACGCATCCCTGCGCGAATTCATCGTATTTGAAGATCCCTGAATACTGATCAGGTGGGTCAGCGTTCTCGCAGCCCGCTCCTCCCCCCATACATGAATAGCTCGAACAATTATTATGAAGAGGGTTCCCTCCGTATTCGCATCTGACACCGACAAACAGATTATGCCCCCAATATCCGTAAGACTGTACCCTCAAACCTCCCCAACCATGAGTCCCGACGGAATCATCCATCGTGACAACGGCTGAGCCGCAAGCCGTGCTCCCTGCACATAGCTCGATCTTTTGATAATCTCCGTTCACTATCGCAGTCTGGCTAGGTCCTCCTTGCGTATTGAAATAGAAGCCACTCCCGTGGGCCGCGACGAGTTGGAGTGTGTAGGTCGGTTTTCCCCAGCCTCCCGAATCGACCCATATCTCTACACACTGACCACGAGATAGCGTGCCTTCCTCTAAGCTGTCCCAATCCACGCCCATTGTAAGAACGACGGCAGACTTCCAGTTCACAGGGTACGTCAACGCCTGCCCTGAACCCGTAGGCACGACACACATGTTCTCCTGAGCCCATACCATCGAACTCATGCTCATAAAGAACACCAAGAACAGCCAACAAAAAGCCAGCCTATTCACAGCCCATCTTCTCATGGCATTCCGCCCCTTTTTTTTCCTGTTCACTCGAAGTGACTCCCAATCTCCGCCCCGCCCAAACGTTATTCCATTCCTGTTTGGCTCATACCCATACGTCTGCTCCCTCGGCCGCCCTGGATTGGATACGGTCACACAATCACACTCCCCTGCCTGGTTGTTCACCGTACCACCAAACCCGTTGGTCAACCCCTTCGGTCCCCCAAACGGGTTGTAGGTCAGCCCGCTCACAAGATTGCCAAATCCACTCGCGCTGACCGAAGCGATCTTCCCAAGCTGGCTGTCCCTCGTATTCGTCACCACCCTCCCGCTCGGGTACGTCACCGAAGCCACTCTCCCTCCCGGTCCATAGGCGGAGGTAACCGCGTAGCTGACGTTGTTGATCGTGCTCGTCTTCTGCACCAGCCTTCCCCTGGGATCATAGCCGAAGGCGATAGCCCCAGAGGGGTCGGTCATGTCCGTCAGGCGACCCTTTCCATTGGTCCGCAGATCGTAGGTGTAGCCAACATCGTCAGTCGTCCCCGGATAGTCTGCCAGAGTGACCCTGTTCAGGTTGTCATAAGTGTATTCCACCGCACCCTTGGCACAGAGGCCGTCACAAATGTCTTGAACTGGCAGCTATCCAGGTGCCGCCACCGCCGACTCTCCCATCCATGCACGTGCATGCATTGCCCGCACTCCGGGCATGCCCAGACCGCCTCTGCACACGCCACTTCGACCTCGATCTCCCCGGCCTCCTTCCTCTTCTTCACCTTCTGCACCGACCACGGCGGCTGAAGCCCCAGGATCTGCTCATAAAGTTTGGTATCGTTCATGGCCAGAGTCTATCAGGCCCAAGAAGAAATCACACGGAAAAGCCGGAAGGACCTTTCTTATTGACAAGTTCACAAACATACATCCAGGGATGTAGCTTTGACATAAGTGAAGAGCCAAATAGCCACTTGTGCCTCGCCAGAGTGCTGATACTCTCATCTATCATGCAATTCTTCCCATGTACGGCTCTTCACAGCTAACTTGCACATGGCACATCATCCGAGGATGTCAGGACGAGCAACCAAAGTCTGACCAAGTTTGTCATAAAGACACCCTACGGCACCGGCACGCATTGCCATTCGTACTTAAATACATCGGACGTAGGAACGAAACACCCTGAAGTCGGTATAGTACAACTGAGATCTGAGAAATGAACTGCTGCACATTGCTCAGGAGTTCCGCATGGGGGATCCGGGGACGCATCCCAATTACCCCCGCCTCCCGGTGACATACACTGCGTCTCAGCCTGAACGCGAAATCTCCAAAATATCGCCCCATCATCAACGTCAGAGTAATAGTAATGAGGCCAATTCCCCGGAACATTGCTCGGAGCACAACCTATTTCGTTAACTGCACTGGCTTGCCAGACAAGTTCCCATTGACCACCTGCATATCGTATCTTTACTGTATCTGTGGAAAGGCAGGCGTCCGTCACCGTAACTACAGCAAATACATCGTGGTCTTCTCCGCAGGTGCCACTAGCTACAGTCAGCACTGTGTAATCCAAGTCCCCGTTCGTCGTCGTCTTGCTCAGGCTGTAACCCGTTCCCTGTACCTGCCAGGTGTATTCGAAAGGAGAACACCCCCATGCTGCGCGAAGAGAAACCGGCTGTGCGGGGCTGATCTCCTCAGCGCTCGCAATGATCGTCAAGGCAGAGTCCAACTGATTCAACGTCTGCCCTGAACCCGTAGGCACGATGCACATGTTCTCCTGCGCCCAGGCCCCCGCGCTCGTGCTCATGAACACCAACAGAAACAGCCCACAAAAGGAAAGCCTAATCGCCCCTTCTCTTCTCATGGCATTCCCCCCTTTTCTTCCTGTTCACTCGAAGTGACTCCCTATCTCCGTCCCGCCCAATCGCTATCACGTTCCTATTTGGCTTATACCCATAAGTCCGCTCCCTCGGCTGCCCTGGATTGGATACGGTCACACAATCACACTCGCCAGCCTGGTTGTTCACCGTTCCCCAAACCCATTCGTCAATCCCTTTGGCCCTCCGAAGGGGGTGTAAGTCACCCCGCTCACGAGATTGCCAAACCCAGTCGCGCTGACCGAAGCGATCTTCCCAAGCTGGCTGTCCCTCGTGTTGGTCACCACCCTCCCGCTCGGGTAGGTCACCGAAGCCACTCTCCTCCCGGTCCATAGGCGGACGTAACCGGGTAGTTTATGCTGTTAATGGTGCTCGCCTTCTGCACCAGCCTTCCCCTCGAATCATACCCAAAGGCGATGATTCCCGATGGATCGTAAACCGGTAGGTTTTAAGGTTGCTGGTGCGAAACCTAAAAACCTTAGAACGTCCCTATTCTCCAACAACCGCCTTGTGAGTCTGAGTGGGGAGCTTCAAAGGCTCACAACATTTAGCGGTTCATCACGCTGACCATCATACAGAGCTACTGACTTTAGGACACGCTTCATCAAAAGTAGTAAGTCGCCAATCTAATATAGAATCACCAAGATTGTTACGAACCACATAGCGGGGATACTGATTTTCACAACGATTCCCTTATAAAAGTGAAGCATGATTCCCGTGATGATCACTGAGCACCCAAACGTAAGAACGTTCCCTATTATGAAGGCAAGATCTCCTCGTGGAGAACCAAGGACCCTCTTGCCCACAAACACAAGGAAGAGCCAGACAGTGAAGAACAACACTACTCTGATTATCCTCCCTGGCTGATTTTCCTCACCTGGCAAAACTCTTTGCTTTACTCGCATGGATTAGAACTCCATTTTTCCCATACATTTATATTTTCGTCTGGCATCCAAAGGAGATCAAAAACCTTTGGGGGTGGGTCGAAGTGGTCCTTGTAGTGCAGGAAAATCAGGAAGTCCTCGTTCGGAACACCGGCTTCCGATGGATTTAAGTAATCATAGGCTAAGATAGCAGCAGGAGTGATGGGGGTGTTCAATCCTTTCTCAATGATCGGGGCAATTACATCTCCCCCTCTAACGTACTTCTTCAGAGTATCTAGAATGGGGATAATAATTCCCCCCCTTTAACCCGGAAGGGTCCGTCCAATTAGTGGGGTTGTTTTGGACGTAGGCATAGAGATTCAGGCTTTGGGGAGTTACCAAGGTGTAGTGGTGCAGTGCATCCGCGATTACGAAACGCTGAAGTTCACGTAAACTCGTGAGCGCAGCCGGGGCTTGTACGATTTTGCCGAGTGACGATTGCCTGCCCATCTGAATCTGCGAAAGGTTAAGAGGATCAGGGGTGATGTACCTCCCAGTCTTTGGATCATAGTAACGGTTGTGGTTGTAGTGGAGGCCGGTCTCCGTGTCGTAATACTGGCCGGGCAGCCTGATGTTGTTCACCACGCTTGAGCTGGGATGGATATGGGCCTCACCAAATGGCTCATACCAGGCTTCCCAAGCCACAGTCCCGTTGCATTCGTGAGGATTTCGGGAGTGCCGAGGCGGTCATTCAGGTAGTGGTAAAGCGCTTGCCACCAGCCACATCCACCATGGCAACACGGACTTTGCCCATGTAGAGGTATTCCTTCGTCATGGTGCCGTTGGGCAGGCTCTCGGCAATCAGCTTCCCATCAAGGTCGTAATGGTAAACCGTGGTTACTCCCACCAGCGACCTTCTTCACCCTCTGTCCTAATCCGTTGTAGGTGTACGTGGCTATTGTGTTTGCTCCCTCCTTCACCTCCTTCAGCTGGTTGTTCTGGTCGTAAATGAAGGTCAGAGTGCCATCACTCGTGGGATTGCCGTTGGCATCATAGCTGAAGGTTCTCGGGTTTTGTCCCCCGGTGATCTGGTAAAGGCTGTTGGTTCCTGCATAGTAACGTGTAGTTCTCAACCGACTCCGTTGGTGTTCCTCGTGAGCCTGTTTCCCACATCATCATAGGTGTAGGCGATGGTGCCGTATCTTCCCGGGCAGAAGTCAAGCCTGTTCAGCTCATCATACCCGAAGGTCTGGTTGTACCAGGGAGTAGTCGTGCCGGTGATGGATGTGAGGTTGCGGTTTGAGTCATACCCATAGGTCCTCTCCCTCGGTTGTCCCGGATTGGACACGGTCACACAGTCGCACTCCCCCGCCTCGTTGTTCACCGTCCCCCAAACCCATTAGTCAAACCCTTTGGGCCTCCAAACGGGTTGTAAGTCAGTCCGCTTACGAGATTGCCAAATCCGGTCGCGCTGACCGATGAGATCTTCCCGAGCGGCTGTTCCTCGTGTTCGTCACCACCCTCCCGCTCGGGTACGTCACCGAAGCCACTCTCCCTCCCGGTCCATAGGCGGAGGTAACCGGGTAGCTGATGCTGTTAATGGTGCTCGTCTTCTGCAACAACCTCCCCCTGGCATCATAGCCGAAGGTAATAGTCCCAGAGGGGTCGGCCATGTCCGTAAGATGACCTTTTCCGTTGGTGCGCAGATCATAGGTGTAGGCAATGTCATCAGCCGTCCCCGGATAGTCTGCCACAGTGACCCTGTTCAGGTTATCATAGGCGTATTCAACCGTCACAGCCTTGGCGTCCTTCTTATATCTCAGGTTCCCCGCCTCGTCATATGCATACCTCGTAATCCCCGTATCCGGAGAAGTCGTGGACACCACCCTCCCCAAATCGTCATACACGTAGGTCGTGACGTGCGAGTTGGCATCCGTGACACTGGCGAGATTCCCCTGACCGTCATATCCGTATCCCGTTACCAGGTCCCTCAGGCTCGGATCATTCACCCATTGCGCCACCTCCTCGATCCTATCCATGAAGTCATACCCGTAGGTCGTCAGATTCCCGTTCGGGTCTTCCATGGAACTCACATTCCCGGCATCGTCATACCCGTATTCACGGTATGTGTCATCCGGCTGAATCTCCCGGTACAGCCTCCCAGGATAGCTGGGATGCTCATAACTCCACCGCGTCCTCGATTTGCGCTCATCACCGCTCGTGTACTTGCCCCTCTCAACCACGTTACCCCGGGGGTAAACTTCATAATCGTGCCTGATGTAGTTCGCCCCTTGATCGAGGATCTTCCAGAGCCTTGCGTAGTTATCATACTGGAACCCCTGGATTACACCGTCAGGGTCCGTCACCGAAACCAGCAGCCCTCCGACATAGGCAAACTGGGTGGAGCTGTCCGGATCATCGGCAAAATTCGTGATGGAGGTGATTCTTCCCCGGCCATCATAGGAAAAGCCCTTGGCCTGGCTGTTCACGTCCGTTATCGTCCCCGGCCTTCCCGCGTTATCGTAAACCGCAAAATAGGTGCTCCCGATATGAGGCTGGGTAACGGATTCCAGGTTGCCCGTGGAGCCGTTGTAGGTGAAGGTCGTCATATCCCCGCTGCCGGCCCTCGGACCGTCCACGGAGAGAACCTGGCCCTTGGCATTATAGGTGAAGGTCGTCACATATTCATAGGCCTGGGTCGTATTGTTGATATCCTTCGTGTGTCCCTGCTCCACGATCCTGGAGAGCAGCAGGGTGGGGCTTTCATTGGCCGTGGCATCATAATCGTTGTCATAGTCCCAGATCGTCACCTTGTTCCCGCCGCCAAAAACGCTCGCCTCTGTCCGCGTCAGGGGCACGTTCATGTCCGGATGAAAGGTGTAGTAAATGGTCCGCTGCTCGGGTGATCCGTAAGCCAAAATGACGGTTCCCGGATTCCCTCTCTCATCGTAATTCTGGTAGCGGTCTATTCTCCCTCCCCCGTATTCCACCTCGGAGAGCCTTCCCCACTCATCATAAACCCACTCCACGGCATTGCTCTCTGCATAGGGCGCATTGGTGGTCCCCGTCATTGAGCCCAGTCTTTTCAGCCCATCGACGGTCACCAGAGCGTAGGTTCGGGTAATGTCATAGACATCCTTCACCTGCACCTGGTTGGGTTGATAAGTGACCAGCTCCACCCCCTTCCCGTCGGGCGATCGGCAGACAGTAGCCTGGTCATTCGTGTTGTAGGACCACTCCCGGAGGATATGATTGAGGGAGTCCTTTTTCTGGGTAAGATTGTGAACGTCATTGGCGTCGTTGTAGACATAAGTGATTCCCGACCCGTCAGCATAGGTCACCGTGGTCAGGTTCTGGTTCCCGTCATAGCCGTATTCCACCCATATCCCGTCATCTACAGCAGCCGTGACAGGCCCGGTGATGCTTGTCAGCAGCCCGCTGGTGTAATTAAAAGTGAGCACCCGGCCGCTGGCATTGTCGGTCACGGTCTGGAGCCGTCCCTCGCCGTCATAGGCAAGGGCCAGGGCATTCCCCTTTTCGTCCTCCATCGAACTGAGCCGGCCTGCACTCGTGAATGCGTACCGGCTTCCGTCAAGCCGGTACCAGGAATACCCTCCTCCCTCGGCCAGGACAAAGCTTCGCTCCCCAAACACTCCTGCATAGTATCCCGTGACCTCTTGAATGAAATACGAGGCTTTGCCGGTTCCGTCGATGATCTTCAGGAAAGTCCTGCTCCCGAGTTGAGAGGAGGGGTTGAGCGCAGCGCCAAAACTGTGGAACCAGCCATAACCGAGCATCCCGGTCTGAGTCGCCCGGCTGTTGTAGGCGGCTCTGAAGTTGAAGCTAAGGCTGTTGGGTGAGGGAAAGCTCAGATCTTCCCTGTACTCCAGTGCATTTCCGTTCGTGATCCTGATGGAGCCTGCCACCAATCCCGCCTCGCCTTGCTGTTCCTCCGGAGCGTAACCCAAGCCCTCGTCCTGGTAGGAATCCGAAGAGGGCGGCACTTCGTTTTGGTTGCCAG
Organism: uncultured delta proteobacterium; assembly: GCA_963702565.1. Classification (GTDB taxonomy): domain Bacteria; phylum Desulfobacterota; class DSM-4660; order Desulfatiglandales; family HGW-15; genus CAVPDE01. Next base: position 34,321 of record CAVPDE010000001.1, read on the forward strand.
GGTCTGTGTTGAAGACGTATTCCAGGTAATTTGAAAAGCCGTCACCGTCGTGATCGCCGTTCCTCCCCTGGCTCAGGTCAGGGAAGTACGCAAGCTCCCACCAGTCAGGAAGCTCGTCACCATCATCATCCCTGCCATAAGGGATGCTCGTTACAGCGACTGTGGCACTATCCGTTGCCGTGCCCCCTGGGCCGACAGCGGTAATCACATAGGTAGTGGTCACCTCAGGAGTCACCTTGTAGCTCTCAGTGACCCCGTTGGTGTTCCTCGTGACCCTGTTCCCCACATCGTCATAGGTGTAACCGATGTTTCCGTATCGCCCGCTGGCACTAGTCAACCTGTTCAGTTCGTCATACCCGAAGGTCTGGTTGTACCAGGGGGTAGTTGTGCCGGTGATGGAAGTGAGGTTGCGGTTTGCATCATACCCGTAAGTGCGCTCTCTCGGCTGTCCAGGGTTGCACACGGTCACGCAATCACACTCCCCAGCCTGGTTGTTCACAGTACCTCCGAAGCCATTCGTCAATCCCTTGGGGCCTCCAAACGGGTTGTAGGTCAACCCGCTTACGAGATTGCCGAACCCACTCGCGCTGACCGAGGCGATCTTCCCAAGCTGGCTGTCCCTCGTATTCGTCACAACCCTCCCGCTGGGATATGTCACCGAAGCCACTCTCCCTCCCGGTCCATAGGCGGAGGTAACAGGGTAGCTGATGCTGTTAATGGTGCTCGTCTTCTGCACCAGCCTCCCCCTCGAATCATACCCAATGGCGATGATTCCCGATGGATCGTAAACCGGGACGCCAGTAGGTTTTAAGGTTGCTATTGCGAAACCTTAAAACCTTAGGATGTCCCCATTCTCTCTCGTGGCATTTCTAAATGTCAATGGTCCCTATAATGAAAGTCTTGGGGAACGTTTCAAACTGCGCCGGGCCAAGAGCTTGCTCCCTATCGGAAGGCTGAAGGAGAGGCGCGGGCTGAGAAAAGAGGGATTTGGTCTCTCGGCGACAATTACTTGAGCCCTAGGGATAGGGTTATTGACATGTCCAAGCCTGGTAGGTCACCCAGCTGTAGTAAGGATACCCGTTGCCGAAACTGCACGAACAGGCAGACCAATCCGCACAAGCCGAAGGACCACCACACGGCGGGTTTGGTTCATACCAGTGGCTCCAGTTTCCTATAGGTTGGTTAGCGCATTGGTCCTGGTAATGGTAAAAATCTGTCTGAAGCAACCATCTATGGGCATTTCCGTTGTAAATATATCGAGCACGAGGATTGGGGGGATCGCCACAAATACTAAGCCCCGGAATCATAAGGTTAACATCATCCCTCCAAACTGGTTTCCAATCTCCATTGCTGCTCCTCAGGTCGCTGGTAGCCCTCATTCCAGCCTCATCCGAAATGCTTACTGCGACTGTTCCACAAGCATTATTTTCAGCGCATAGGTCAATACTTTCACCATCGCGATCAGTTACTGCAATCTGGCTTTGGCCTCCTTCGGTATTGAAATAGAAATTATCTCCAGATACTATTTCTAAGGTGAAAGGAGGTTTTGCGAAGCCGTCGGAGTTCACCTTAACCCCCACGCATTGGCCACCAGGAAGCGTGCCTTCCACCAAACTACCCCAATCCACGCCCATTGTAAGAACGACCGTAGACTCCCAGTTCACAGGGTACGTCAACGCCTGCCCTGAACTCGTAGGGACAATGCACATGTTCTCCTGCGCCCAGGCCCCTGCGCTCATGCTCACGAACACCACCAAGAACAGACAACAAAAAGCCAGCCTATTCACAGCCCATCTTCTCATGGCCTTCCCCCCCTTTTCTTCCTGTTGACTCGAAGTGACTTTCGATCTCTGCCCCACTCAATCGCCATCACGTTCCTGTTTGGCTCATGCCCATACGTCCGCTCCCTCGGCTGCCCCGGGTTGGATACGGTCACACAATCACACTCCCCAGCCTGGTTGTTCACCGTTCCCCCGAACCCATTCGTCAAACCCTTGGGCCCTCCGAAGGGGTTGTATGTAAGGCCGCTCACGAGATTGCCAAATCCGGTCGCGCTGACCGAAGCAATCTTCCCAAGCTGGCTGTCCCTCGTATTCGTCACCACCCTCCCGCTGGGATATGTCACCGAAGCCACTCTCCCTCCCGGCCCATAGGCGGAGGTAACCGGGTAGGCTACGCTGCTGATGGTGCTAGTCTTCTGCTTAGGCGGACACCGCCCTCAGAAGGGGTAGCTGTCAGACGAAATCTTAGCAACTACAGTTTATCAAAGCCCTTTGCCACACTTAGTGCATTTCTTCGGAATCCAAGAAGTCCAGATACGCAGTTCGGTCCCGAAAACCTTTATGGGATTGGATAAGACTGGCTTCCCGCAATTCGGACACTTAAGTTTTAGACAGCATCCTCCAAGCACAAAAGCCACCACAATTAGAGGAACTAAGAAGTATTCTGTGAGGTATACTGTGCCGAACAACAAAATGAAGCCACTCACCATCCAAACCAACAGTATTATCCGAAATTTTGCTCTTACAGTCATTTGCACCTGCATCCTATTCGCACGGATTCAATTGAGTTGCCTCCCAAAATCGATTGTTCTCTTGTGCCAAGGATTTCAAAAGGCGGAGTAAGTCTCGAAGGGTGAATGTCCCGGTAAGGCTAACCGTGCCAGAGGCTCCAATCGGGGTAGCGCTGGGACCGAAACCTATCGTACCACCGATGATCTCCTTCGATGTCGGGTCACCAATTAGTGTAATGCTAATAGGGCCAGCGACAATGTTAATATTTGTCGTTAATCCACGGACGTTTCCGATGCCTCCGCGAACAAATCCAGCAAAGATGTCAGCTGAGATATTTACTCCTCCTCCAGAGCCGACTGAGCCAAACACCCCTACATCAGCTTTATCTTTCCCTAAGCCAGGATTGATTACAACACCTCCACTTCCTTCTATTCCAGTGGGGGCTACGGCACTCCCGCCAATCCCTAGCAAAAAGTCTATAAGCCCAAGAGGATCAATGGAGTTCACTGGATTGTTTCTCACATAAGCGAAAAGGTTTATTCCCCCTACCTGCCCAATCGGATCAGGTGTGATGTATCTCCCAGTCTTGGGATCCTGGTAACGATGCAGGTTGTAATGGAGGCCCGTCTCGGCATCGTAATACTGGCCGGGCAACCGGATGTTGTTCACCACGCTGGAGCTGGGATGAACATGGGCTTCGCCAAATGGCTCATACCAGGCTTCCCAGGCAACAGTTCCGCCCGCATTGGTCAGGATTTCGGGGGTGCCGAAGCGGTCATTAAGATAATGATAAATCGCATTGCCTCCAGTCACATCGACCATTGCAACCCTAACCTTGCCCATGTACAGGTATTCCCGGGTCATGGTGCCGTTGGGCAGGCTCTCGGCTATCAGCTTCCCATCAAGGTCGTAATGGTAAAGCGTGGTTATCCCACCAGCGACTTTCTTCACCCTCTGTCCAAGGCCGTTATAGGTGTAGGTGGCTATCGCAGTCTGGCCCTCTTTCGCCTCTTTGAGCTGGTTGTTCTGGTCATAGATGAAGGTCAGAGTTCCGTCGCTCGTAGGATTGCCGTTGGCATCGTAGCTGAATGTTCTCGGGTCTTGTCCCCCGGTGATCTGGTAAAGACTGTTGGTTCCCGTGTAGTAACTGTAGCTCTCAGTGACCCCGTTGGTGTTCCTCGTGACCCTGTTCCCACATCATCATAGGTGTAGGCAATGGAGCCATACCTGCCTGATGCACTGGTCAACCTGTTCAGTTCGTCATACCCGAAGGTCTGATTGTACCAGGGCGTGGTTGTTCCCGCGATGGATGTGAGGTTGCGGTTTGGGTCATACCCATACGTCCGCTCCCTCGGCTGTCCTGGATTGGATACGGTCACACAATCGCATTCCCCAGCCTGGTTGTTCACCGTTCCCCGAACCCATTCGTCAGCCCCGTCGGCCCTCCAAACGGCTTGTAAGTCAACCCGCTTGCCAGGGGTGTAGCAATTCCGCTCGCTGTCAGTTCCGAGATCTTTCCAAAAGCGTTCCTACCGTATGTCGTCACCCTCCCGCCCGGATAGGTCACAGAACCGACCTTCCCTCCAAGCGTGTAGGAATACGTCACCGGGTAGTTGATGCTGTTGATCGTGCTCGTCTTCTGCACCAGCCTTCCCCTCGCATCGTAGGCGAATGCGATCAGTCCCGATGGATCGTAAACCTGGGCGCCGGTAGGTTTTAAGGTTAATGGTGCGAAACCTAAAAGCCTTAGAACGTCCCCATTCTCCTCACGCCCGCCTCCTGTGATGGCCGTTCCTTCATCCGCATTCCGTATATCTGAATGACTATTTGCTTTTCTCATAGTAGTAACCTAGGTCAGCATCAATATACAGCCGAAGGTTCCCTGCGAATGACCTCTTCACTTCCACGACCCAAAAACCAGCTTGCGTGGATCCGTATCCAGGTAACCCAAAAACAAAGCCGTGAAAAGTGAGCGTGGATCGGCCCTCAGAATATTCAAACTCCCACTTGTTGGCGTTCTTGATCTCTTTACCATCAAACGCCTTGTAATCGTAGGTGTAGGTTCCATCTGGCTTCAGATCGAGTGAATCAATACCCTTTTGATGGTTTGCCTTGTATTTCCCAAGGACCATCGGCCTTTCAATTGGCTTTTCACACCCGAAACAAATTAATAGTAAAGCAAAGAGCATGGCAATTCCGATTCTGTTCATCGCTTAATGGCCTCCGTCCATGTGTAAGTCTGAGTCATGTTTCCACCAGGGCGAAAGGCTGAGCGACCCCAAGACGGGCCAATACCATAGAGGAATGAAGTCATGCTGGTTGTATTAGTGATTAAAAAAGCGGATAGAGCTGCCGTCAGGGGTGGGAATGACATCAACCCGATAATTGCCAACAAACTGCTCCGTTGGGTCAAACCCTGCTTGCCAAAGCCCTTTGAGTCCAAAACCGGGGCTGTAGTTCAAGAGTGGTTCCAGATTTGGAGATTGGTCGCAAGGGTCACGTGAACCTAAAATCTTTGCGGCATTTTTGGCATAAAAAGCTTCTCTAGCCTTCTTGACACCGGGTGCGTCCATGAGGTCAGTTACTTGATTACTACCAGGGCTAAATGTTCGGACATCAGGACCCGTTCCAGTTAACCAAGCCGAGAACATGTTGAGTGACTCTGCCCAAGTCAACCCTGAAGGGTCTACAAGCCCGATCGGGTTGCCACGAACATAAGGATACAGATTAATCCCTCCGGCTTGCCCAATCGGGTCCGGCGTCAAGTACCTCCCTGTCTTTGGATCATAGTATCTGTGGTAGTTGTAGTGGAGCCCGGTTCTTGGTCGAAGTACTGTCCCGGCAACCTAATGTTGTTAACCACACTGGAACTCGGATGGATGTGGGCTTCGCCGAAAAGGTTCATACCACGCCTCCCAAGCTACAGTCCCACTCGCGTTCGTGAGGATCTCAGGGGTGCCAAGGCGGTCATTCAGGTAGTGGTAAAGTGCGTTGCCGCCAGCCACGTCCACCATTGCAACCCGCACTTTCCCCATGTACAGGTATTCCTTCGTCATGGTGCCGGCAGGGAGGCCCTCCGCAATCAGCTTCCCGTCCAGATCATAATGGTAGATCGTGGTTACTCCGCCTGCAACCTTCTTCACCCTCTGTCCCAAGCCGTTGTAGGTGTACGTGGCTATTGTGTTCGCTCCCTGCTTCACTTCCTTCAGCTGGTTTTGCTGATCGTAAATGAAGGTCAGAGTTCCATCACTCGTGGGATTGCCGTTGGCATCGTAGCTGAAGGTTCTGGGGTCTTGTCCCCCGGTGATCTGGTAAAGACTGTTGGTTCCCGTGTAGTAACTGTAGCTCTCATTGACTCCGTTGGTGTTCCTCGTAAGCCTGTTTCCCACATCATCATAGGTGTAGCCGATCGTTCCGTACCTTCCCATTGCAGAAAGTAAGCCTGTTCAGCTCATCATACCCGAAGGTCTGGTTGTACTGGGAGTAGTCGTCCCGGTGATGGATGTGAGGTTGCGGTTTGAGTCATACCCATAGGTCCTCTCCCTCGGTTGTCCCGGATTGGAAACGGTCACACAGTCGCACTCCTCAGCCTGGTTGTTCACCGTCCCTCCAAACCCATTGGTCAAACCCTTTGGGCCGCCAAACGGGTTGTAGGTCAACCCGCTTACGAGATTGCCAAATCCGGTCGCGCTGACCGATGCGATCTTCCCAAGCTGGCTGTCCCTCGTGTTCGTCACCACCCTCCCGCTCGGGTACGACACCGAAGCCATTTCCCTCCCGGTCCATAGGCGGAGGTAACCGGGTAGCTGATGCTGTTAATGGTGCTCGTCTTCTGCAACAACCTCCCCCTGGCATCATAGCCGAAGGCAATAGTCCCAGAGGGGTCGGTCATGTCCGTCAGGCGACCCTTTCCATTGGTGCGCAGATCGTAGGTGTAGGCAATGTCATCAGTCTGTCCCCGGGATAGTCTGCCACAGTGACCCTGTTCAGGTTGTCATAGGCGTATTCAACCGTCACAGCCTTGGCGTCCTTCTTCATATCTCAGGTTCCCCGCCTCGTCATATGCATACCTCGTAATCCCCGTATCCGGAGAAGTCGTGGACACCACCCTCCCCAAATCGTCATACACGTAGGTCGTGACGTGCGAGTTGGCATCCGTGACACTGGCGAGATTCCCCTGGCCGTCATATCCGTATCCCGTTACCACGTCCCTCAGGCTCGGATCATTCACCCATTGCGCCACCTCCTCGATCCTATCCATGAAGTCATACCCGTAGGTCGTCAGATTCCCGTTCGGGTCTTCCATGGAACTCACATTCCCGGCATCGTCATACCCGTATTCACGGTATGTGTCATCCGACTGAATCTCCCGGTACAGCCTCCCAGGATAGCTGGGATGCTCATAACTCCACCGCGTCCTCGATTTGCGCTCATCACCGCTCGTGTACTTGCCCCTCTCAACCACGTTACCCCGGGGGTAAACTTCATAATCGTGCCTGATGTAGTTCGCCCCTCGATCCAGGATCTTCCAGAGCCTAGCGTAGTTATCATACTGGAACCCCTGGATTACACCGTCAGGGTCCGTCACCGAAACCAGCAGCCCTCCGACGTAGGCAAACTGGGTGGAGCTGTCCGGATCATCGGCAAAATTCGTGATGGAGGTGATTCTTCCCCGGCCATCATAGGAAAAGCCCTTGGCCTGGCTGTTCACGTCCGTTATCGTCCCCGGCCTTCCCGCGTTATCGTAAACCGCAAAATAGGTGCTCCCGATATGAGGCTGGGTAACGGATTCCAGGTTGCCCGTGGAGCTGTTGTAGGTGAAGGTCGTCATATCCCCGCTGCCGGCCCTCGGACCGTCCACGGAGAGAACCTGGCCCTTGGCATTATAGGTGAAGGTCGTCACATATGCATAGGCCTGGGTCGTATTGTTGATATCCTTCGTGTGTCCCTGCTCCACGATCCTGGAGAGCAGCAGGGTGGGGCTTTCATTGGCCGTGGCATCATAATCGTCGTCATAGTCCCAGATCGTCACCTTGTTCCCGCCGCCAAGCACGCTCGCCTCTGTCCGCGTCAGGGGCACGTTCATGTCCGGATGAAAGGTGTAGTAAATGGTCCGCTGCTCGGGTGATCCGTAAGCCAATATCACGGTTCCCGGATTCCCTCTCTCATCGTAATTCTGGTAGCGGTCTATTCTCCCTCCCCCGTATTCCACCTCGGAGAGCCTTCCCCACTCATCATAAACCCACTCCACGGCATTGCTCTCTGCATAGGGCGCATTGGTGGTCCCCGTCATTGAGCCCAGTCTTTTCAGCCCATCGACGGTCACCAGAGCGTAGGTTCGGGTAATGTCATAGACATCCTTCACCTGCACCTGGTTGGGTTGATAAGTGACCAGCTCCACCCCCTTCCCGTCGGGCGATCGGCAGACAGTAGCCTGGTCATTCGTGTTGTAGGACCACTCCCGGAGGATATGATTGAGGGAGTCCTTTTTCTGGGTAAGATTGTGAACGTCATTGGCGTCGTTGTAGACATAAGTGATTCCCGACCCGTCAGCATAGGTCACCGTGGTCAGGTTCTGGTTCCCGTCATAGCCGTATTCCACCCATATCCCGTCATCTACAGCAGCCGTGACAGGCCCGGTGATGCTTGTCAGCAGCCCGCTGGTGTAATTAAAAGTGAGCACCCGGCCGCTGGCATTGTCGGTCACGGTCTGGAGCCGTCCCTCGCCGTCATAGGCAAGGGCCAGGGCATTCCCCTTTTCGTCCTCCATCGAACTGAGCCGGCCTGCACTCGTGAATGCGTACCGGCTTCCGTCAAGCCGGTACCAGGAATACCCTCCTCCCTCGGCCAGGACAAAGCTTCGCTCCCCAAACACTCCTGCATAGTATCCCGTGACCTCTTGAATGAAATACGAGGCTTTGCCGGTTCCGTCGATGATCTTCAGGAAAGTCCTGCTCCCGAGTTGAGAGGAGGGGTTGAGCGCAGCGCCAAAACTGTGGAACCAGCCATAACCGAGCATCCCGGTCTGAGTCGCCCGGCTGTTGTAGGCGGCTCTGAAGTTGAAGCTAAGGCTGTTGGGTGAGGGAAAGCTCAGATCTTCCCTGTACTCCAGTGCATTTCCGTTCGTGATCCTGATGGAGCCTGCCACCAATCCCGCCTCGCCTTGCTGTTCCTCCGGAGCGTAACCCAAGCCCTCGTCCTGGTAGGAATCCGAAGAGGGCGGCACTTCGTTTTGGTTGCCAGGGTCTGTGTTGAAGACGTATTCCAGGTAATTTGAAAAGCCGTCACCGTCGTGATCGCCGTTCCTCCCCTGGCTCAGGTCAGGGAAGTACGCAAGCTCCCACCAGTCAGGAAGCTCGTCACCATCATCATCCCTGCCATAAGGGATGCTCGTTACAGCGACTGTGGCACTATCCGTTGCCGTGCCCCCTGGGCCGACAGCGGTAATCACATAGGTAGTGGTCACCTCAGGAGTCACCTGAAGGGAGCCGCTCGGAGCGACGCTGCCGATCCCGGGTTCGATAGAGCATGACTCGGCATGAGTAGACGTCCACGACAGGTTGGCCGATTCCCCGGCGTGAATGGTCTGAGGGGTCGCCGTTATGCTGGCCGTTGGCATTGGCGCAGACCCCAGGGAGACGACCAGGTCAACCAGTGAGCCTCCTGCCACAGAGGTTCCGGCTGCCGGATTCTGGCTGATCACCAGGCCCTCTGCAACCGTGGCGCTGTATTGATGCGACGTTGTTCCAACAGCGAGTCCTGCCGCGGTGATGGTCGCTCCCGCATCCATCTGGGAAAGCCCCACCACATCAGGGACCTGAATCGTTCCCGGGAGAGTCACGATGGTTACAGAATTGACCTGTCCAGCAACAATGCCACTCGCACCACTCCAGTACTGACCGCCTTGATAATCAGCCCTGAAGTCGTATGTGCCCCCAGGGAGGGTGAAGAATGCCTTGCCGCTCCCGTTTGTCGTTCCGGACACTCCCACATACGCACCCGCTGCCGAAAAAACATACACGTTCACTCCGGGCAAAGGAAGTCCTGAGCCGGTGACTGTAACCTCCGCATCCCCCATAGGGATGCTGACCGTGGCGTTCTGCCATTGGAACACCTCGGACCAGTAATGCTGGCCCAGGTAATCCGCTCTCACCTTGTAAGCCTGAATGGGCAGATGGAAGGTGACCTGTCCGTTGCCGTCGGTCAGCTGGGACTGGCCCAGGTAAGCGCCCGATGCCGTGAAGAGGTAAACCGGCACTCCTGCCATGGGGCTGGATCCCTGGTTCACCCCCTGCACACTGATCACGACGTCCTGGTGGGGGATCGTAAGCGTTCCGGACAAGGACGCTGGAACGGAAAAAATGTCGCTCCAGAACTGGTATCCGAGATGGTCAGCACGGAATTTATAGCTGCCATTGGAAAGATTGAAAGAGACCCCCCCGGTACTATTGCTGGCGCCGCTCATGCCGAGATAACTGCCCGCTCCGCTGAATACGTAACAATTCACTCCGCTAATAGGAGCTGCCGGGCCCTTCTGGATGGTCAGGGCGAATGCTCCGCCCCCGGTGGATACGGTGACAGGATTTATTTGCCCTGCGATGAGAGACTCCACCCCGCTCCAATACTGGCTGGACTGGTAGTCGGCTCGATACTTGTAGGAGCCTGCGGGGAGACCGAAAACAACTTTCCCGCTGGAGTCGGTCGAACTGGAGATTCCAAGATAGGCGCCGGCCTCTGAGAACACGTACACATTCACACCGGGCAAAGGGAGCCCTGAGCTGGTCACCGTCACCTCAGAATCCCCCATCGGGATGGTAACGGTCTTGTCCTGCCACGTGAAGGGTTCTGACCAGAACTGCTGGCCAAGATAATCGGCCCGAATCTTGTAAGCGCTCTCAGGGAGGTTGAAGATCACTTCCCCGCTGCTGTTTGTCACGAGGGATTGGCCGAGGTATGAGCCGGAAGCCGTGAAAAGATAAACACTTAGGCCCTGCATCGGATAGGGGCTTCCCTGGTTCAAGCCATCCACTCTGACCGTCACATCCTGATGCTGTATTGTGAGCGCGCCTGACAGGGACGCCGGAACGGAATAGACATCGCTCCAGAACTGGTACCCGAGATAGTCCACCCGGAACTTGTAGGTGCCATTGGATAGATTAACGGAGACCAAGCCGCCTGAATCGGTCGTTCGGCTGATGCCCAAGTAAGTCCCCGCTTCATTGAACAGATAGCAGTTCACTCCGGCCAGAGGATCTGACGCACCTCTTTGGACGGTCAAGCTGAACGATCCGCCTCCGGTCGATATGGCGACGGGGTTGGTTTGACCGCCAACGATAGGCTCCTCGCTGCTCCAGAATTGGCTGGCCTGGTAGTCGGCCCGGTACTTGTAAGACCCTGCTGGAAGGGTGAAAACCGCCTTGCCGCTGGAGTCAGTAGTACCGTGGACTCCGAGATATGCACCTGCCGGCGAGAAGACGTACACATTCACACCGGGCAAAGGGAGCCCTGAGCCGGTCACTGTTATCTCCGCATTCCCCATGGAAATAGTGACTGTCTCGTCCTGCCACTGGAAAACCTCTGACCAGTACTGTCGGCCAAGGTAGTCCACCCGTGCTTTGTAAGATTTCTCGGGAAGGTTGAAGACCGCCTCTCCGTTGCTATCAGTTACCCGGGATTGCCCCATGTAAGACCCCGAGCCCGTGAAGAGATAAACTTTCAACCCTTGCATCGGGTACGGGGTTCCCTGGTTCAAGCCCTCCACCCCAATCACTACCTCCTCATGGGGGATCGTCAGAACGCCGGACACGGAAGTGGGAACCGAATAGATCTGGCTCCAGAACTGGTACCCGAGATAGTCTATGCGGAATTTGTAAGAGCCGTCGGCAAGATCGAACGTCACATCCCCACTGCTGTTGGTGGCTCCCGCTTTGCCCAGATAGCTGCCCCCTCCGCTGAATACATAACAGTTCACCCCGACCAGCGGCTCCGTCTCGCTCTTATTCACTGTCAGGGTGAACGGAGTGCCAGGGTCGCCGTAGACAGGCAGAGCGCTGAGGTTCACAAAACAAAACAGGGCCAGAAGGCAGAAGAGATTCCTAGTCGAGGTTGTCTTTGGGGCCATCTTTTCCTCCTCCCAATATGTGGTCAATGAGCCCAGTTTCTTCTTCTGTTATTTCAACCGCGTCTGAGAAAACCTGCTTAAGTCTTAATCCGATGGAGCCAGTTAGGGTTACTGTTGGCAATCTGGAATTTGACTTCTTGCTGGGACTGGAACTGAAAGCAAGGGATGAAGAAACACTTCTCGCATTTCTGTACGCAATTGCGGTGCCAGAACTTGGTCTTCCGGAGAGTAATTTCTCTTAGGAAACGTAGCTAAACGAGAACACGGCCCTATGTATTCACTGCCTCGCCTTCCACAGCAAGGTGAGCCGGCATTTTGCGGAGCTCTTGCTCCGAGGGATTGCACAATTCCTTGTGCTGCACTGCACAGAAAAGAGTGCAGAGGGAACGCAGAAGTCGGCTTCAAGGGTTTGTACTTACGGCTACTCCGTCTTCATTTCCGACAGATGATCCTTCCACGTATGATAAACTGGGACGCTGTTAGGTTTTAAGGTTGCTAGCGATCGTCTCTTGGAAACCTAAAAACTATAGGATGTCCCCATTCTCCCACCCAGGCACTTCTTCTTGCCCCCTGCTCTCCGCTCTACGCTCTGCGCTGGTTCACCTTCACCAAAAAGATGAATTTGGAAGTCGCCGGACCGATAATCACCTGGTTCTCCTGCTTGTCAAGCCGCTCTCGCGTCACGCTGGTCCGGTGTCCGATCTCCTTGCCGTTCACGATGGTGCCGAACGCGCTCCCGCGGTCAATGACCCAAACCCCTCCCCTTTCATTCTGAATGGCAAGGTGATTCCTCGACACCCTGTACGGCTCCTTCTCCTTGAGGAAGAGATCATTGTTGTAGAAAACGTCGGTGTCCGTGTTCTTCGAATCCCTCCCGATCAGAAAAGGGAACTTTGAAATGGTTCTCTTGCAGTCTCCCAGCGCTTTCCGCGCTTCTGCCGTTTGCCCCTCCAGGATCACTTCAAAAGCCTGCTCCCTGGTCTCTCCTGCCGCACTCCGCTCGGCAAGCCTGTCGCTCGCCTGCCTCAGCCTTTCAAACAGGCTTTTGATGATGGGGATCAGAACCGAGGGCTTTTTCTGAAGCAGTTCATTGAACCCCTCGCGGCTGATGACCCGAAGTTTCAGCTCCGTCATCGCCCTGACCGTGGCCGAACGAGGGCGATCCTCGATCAGACCCATCTCGCCGAAAACCTGGCCTTCCCCCAGGGTGGCCACCACGATCTCCTTGTCGCCGGACTTCTTGAGGATTTCCACAGACTCCGGAAAGTACAATGAAGGCGGACGTGCCCTTGGTCCCCTCTCGGATAACGATTTCTCCCGGTCCAAAAACCTTGATGTCTTCCATTCCTTACTCCCTGACCCCTTCTTTGCAGGGTTCCTTGATATCATACTCGCAGGTTTCTTGACAGCCTGCGTTCTCGAAGCGGGTTTGAGAGCGTTCCCGGCCCTCTCCCGGCCGGAATCACACGGTATCGTTGGTCCTTGACGGATAAGGGGTATTTTCATATACTTACCCATTCGGTCGGCTCCACTGCTCGATCAGCTATTAAGGCAGTCAGAAGAGGTTCGGCCATGCTCGACGAAATCATCCACAACAAGGATCTTCAGAAGTATCTCAAAACCTATCAAAAGGGCGACTCCCTTTTTGTGGAAGGGGATGAATCTCAGGACCTCTACTTCCTGGTCTCCGGCCACCTTGAAGTGCTCAAGGGGGACAAGAAGATCGCGGAAATCACGGAACCCGGCGCTCTTTTCGGGGAACTCTCCTTCCTGCTGGGAGCAAAAAGAACGGCGACGGTTCAGGCTGAGAACGAAGTCAGGGTTCTTCGCATTCCTAAGAACGAGGTGTCCACCTTCCTCAAAGAATTCCCCACAGTCGCCGAGAAGATTACCGAAATCATCGCTCGCAGGCTCGATGAATCGAGCCAGGCCGTCTATGGGCTGAGACAAATCTGTGACAAGCTGCCGGATGCCGTGATGCTCACGGACCTGGGCGGTAAAGTGGTCGCATGGAACGCCGCCGCCGAAAAGCTCTACGGCAGAAACTGGCATCACATGCGTGGGACTTCTGCCGAAGACATCTACGAACAACCGCAGGTTTACCGGGAGCTTTTACAGGAGATACAAAGCAAAACATCGGTTCCGGAGAGGGTCCTCAAAGTCAGACACCCTGAAAAAGGAACCCGTTACGTCTCGACCAGCACCACGCTTCTCCATGACAGCCAGAACAACATCCAGAGTCTCCTGTGGCTGGGCCGTGACGTCACGGCTGCACACCGGATGGAACGCAGGTATCGCCGGGCCCGTTACTGGCTCATTCCTTCGCTGATCCTGCTGGTCCTATTAGCCACGACGGTCATTGTGGGATTCCCCTATTTCTCAAAGGGCGTCCAAACCATGGACACCAGGAAACTGGAGCTCAGGAACCTTCTGGCCAAGGACTATCTCCTTCTGAAGTCTTTGTTGGCCGAGCCGTTGGCGCAAGGGGATCGGACGAACACGACGAAGGTTCTTAAGGAGTTCTTCGACATTCAGGTCACCAAGCAGTGTCCCTACAGCGGAATCGTTTTGCTGGACAGGCAAAGAAAGGTGTTTGACGCTTTATCCTTACGGCCCGGTTTCGATGCTCAGACCGTGATCGGCACCCCTTACACGGGAATAGAATTCCAGGGCTCGGAAAAATCCCTGTACCGCGTCCTGGTCCTCTACCGTGCAGACAAAGACAACCCCATGGGCCGCAAAGGCATCGAGATCGCCTTTGACCTCAGAGAGAACGAGCGGACGATCGGATGGTTGCTCTTCCAAATGGATATGGATTGCATGAAAACCAACTACGACGTGGATGAGGAAGGATTGAGAAACCTTCAATCCTAGGGCCATGCACAGTTCAAAGGGCCAAGAATCATGGGCTTACGAGACCTCGGACGACCGCAAAGGGGGATTGATCCTGCACCTTACGGGCCGGATGGATTCCGCAAATGCCGGGGCCATGTTGCGCGATCTCGGGCCTCTCATTCACACCAAGGCCCCCGTCTCTCTCACCGTGGACCTCTCTGAAGTGACGTATGTGGACGACTTCGGTGTGCTCGTCCTGATTCAGCTGAGGCACATGATGACCGATCAGAGCGGTGCGTTTTCCCTCCTTCATGCCTCCGACAAGATCAGGGAAATCCTCTCTCTTCTCCACTTCGATGACCTGACGGAAAAAGTCCCCCTGACCAAGAAACAGATCCCAAACATCTTTATCCGCCTCGGAGATGCGACCCTCCGCCACATCAATGATTTACGGTACCTCACCTCTTTCACCGGATCGGTTTTTCTTGCCCTTCTCTACGTCCTTCGACATCCCCGTTCCTTGAGGAGGGAAGACACGGTCCTCGCCATGCAAAAGACAGGGGTGGATGCTTTGCCCATCGTGGGCTTGATCAGTTTCCTGCTGGGGTTGATTATCGCGTTCATGTCTTCGGTCCAGCTCCGGCAGTTCGGCGCGGACATTTACGTCGCCTCCCTTGTGAGCCTGGCCATGACCCGGGAGTTGGGGCCTATCATGACGGCGATCATTGTCGCCGGCCGGTCAGGGTCTGCGTTCGCCGCCGAAATCGGCACCATGCGAATATCGGAGGAAATCGACGCTCTCTTCACCATGGGATTTGACCCGACTCGATTTCTGGCCATCCCCAAGGTCATCGCCTCCCTCGTCGTGGTCCCCCTTTTGACCCTGTTTTCCGACGTTTTCGCCATTCTGGGCGGCCTGGTCGTCGGCGTTTTGATGCTCGATCTGACCGCTAATGCTTACATGGCTCAGACTTTTATGACCCTCACGCCTTTTGACGTTTTCCTGGGTGTTCTCAAGAGCGCGGTGTTCGCCTTCCTGATTTCCTGGATCGGCTGTTTTCGAGGCTTTCGAGTGCGGGGAGGCGCGGCAGGCGTTGGAGAAGCCACGACCTCTGCGGTGGTGAGCAGCATTTTCCTGATCATCCTGACGGACTCCGTCTTCTCCGTGATTCTTCGATACTGGGGGTAGCATCAGACATTGAGCATTCAACAGTGAGAGAGGACAGAATACAGCGTACAGAAAGCAGTAGAAAAAGCCAGTGATCAGTAATCAGTCGGAAGTGAACAGCGGGAGAAGACAGAAGACGGGAGTAAAACCAGTAAGCAGGGAACACTAATCGGAGCACGGTGAACGATCAACGGTGAACGGTTAATGATGAACAGGCAGCCGATCATTCAGGTGAAAGACCTTGTCGCGCGGTACGGAGAGGAGACGATTCTGGAAGGCGTCTCCTTTGAGGTTTACGAAGGAGAGATCTTTGTCATCCTCGGAGGAAGCGGGTGCGGCAAGAGCACACTTCTCAAGCACTTGATCGGGCTCATCCGGCCTTATCGAGGGCAGGTCATCGTTGACGGCGAGGATATCACGCATGCGGACTCTCAGGGCTATCACCGCCTTTTGAGAAAAATCGGCATCCTCTACCAGGGCGGCGCCCTCTTCGGTTCCATGACGCTTGCCGAGAACGTCGCTCTCCCCATCATGGAATACACCGATCTCTCCTCGGACCTCGTGTCTGCTCTCGTTCGGATGAAGCTGAACCTCGTCCAGCTGGAAGGGTATGAAGACTACCTGCCGTCTGAGATCAGCGGCGGGATGAAAAAGCGGGCCGGCCTTGCCCGAGCCATGGCTCTCAACCCGAGAATCCTTTTCTTTGACGAGCCTTCGGCAGGACTCGATCCGGTCACTTCGGCAGGGCTGGACCGTCTTATCTTGCACTTGAACAAAAGTCTGGGAACCACCATGGTCATCGTCACCCATGAACTCCAAAGCATTCTCACCGTGGCTCAGAGGGTGATCATGCTGGATAAAGGAACCAAGGGAATTGTCGCGGAAGGGGATCCCGTCCACCTTCGCGAGACCAGCCGCAACCCTCTGGTCTGGCGGTTTTTCAATCGCCAGCCCGAGGAGAGCGCACACCCGGCATAAAGGGGCATGATTCATGGCTTCACAAAAAACCAAATTCGTCGTCGGCCTGTTTCTTGTTTGCGGGATCGGGATCGCCCTTCTCGCTTTCATCTGGCTCGGGATGTCCCGATATTTCGAGAAAGGCCGGTTCTACGTCACCTACTTCAACGAATCCGTGCAAGGCCTGGACAAGGATTCCCCGGTCAAGTACAGGGGCGTGTCCGTGGGCCGCGTCCACAGCATCAGCGTGGCTCCGGACTCCAAGCTGGTGAAGGTGGTTCTGAAGATCGAAACCGTAATGGGGCTCGATACGAACATGGTCGCCCAGTTGAGGTCCGTGGGCATCACCGGAAGCGTTTTCATCGAGCTCGATCAAAAAAAGCGGGACGAGCCGGACCGCTCGCCTCCGCTCAGTTTCCCTTCCGAATACCCCATTGTCGCCTCCAAGCCGTCGGAGCTCGGGGAGATCCTGCGCGGCATTGACGACATTCTGAACAAGATCAAGGCCGTCGACCTGGAAGGGATCTCTGCGAAAGTGAAGTCCAACCTGGATACCATTGAAACGGCGGTTCAGGAGGCCAATGTGAAAGGACTGTCCAGAAAGGTCGAGCGATCTCTGGATCAGCTCAATCAAATCCTGGACGGGCAGCAGTGGGACAAGATCATGGCCTCCACCCAGGAAACAATTCGGGCAGCCAATGAATTCTTCGTGAGGGGCAATGCCACCTTGACTCATGCGGAAAACGCTTTCGCCCAAGCCCGGGGGATCATCGCCGACAAAGAGCAAGCCATCCGGGAGGCTCTGGAAAACATCAACAAGGTCATTGAGAAGAGCGCTTCTTTAACCACGGGAGCGGATGAAACCTTCTCCCACATGAGACAAAACCTCCTGGTGTCGGCGCAGAACCTTGAAAGGGCCAGTGAAAACCTCAACCGGTTCCTGGAGGTTCTGGCCGATCAACCCTCCCAGCTCGTTTTCGGAGAGCCCTTGCCTCGCCGTGAGATGGACCCTGAATTCTGATCAAGGAGATTGACCATGACCCGCACACAACGATCGCTCATCTTCCTGGTTCTCCTGTCCTGCTGCGCCTGTTCAAGCCTGAAACAGCCCGGCCAGAAGGTCGACTATTTCACCCTGGAATATGAGCCGCCCCAGGTTCAGGGGCTCACGGCGCTGCCTTTCGTCCTGAGGATAGAACGATTCAGTGTGTCACCCCTTTACAACACCCATCAGATCATCTACCGGGATCGGTCGTTCAGACGAGAAGCCTACCCTTACGAGAAGTGGCGTGCCGCTCCGGGCGAACTGGTCACCTATTACCTTTCGAGAGATTTCAAGCACGCCGGCCTGTTCAAAGCCGTGGCTCCCTACGAGAGCAGGGTCGAGCCTTCCCTGATCATGGAAGGATCTGTGGATGAGTTTTTCGAATGGGACTCGGAGGACGGATGGAAAGCCGTGCTGACCGTGAGCACGGTTCTTTTGTCTCACCCTCAGCCCGACCTGAGCAAACGGATTATTTTCCAGAAGACTTTTCATGCGGTGAAGCCTTGCAAGAAGAGAAACGTCGCAAGCCTTTCCGAAGCCATGAGCGAGGCGATGGCCGAGGTTTCCGCTCAAGTGATCCGGGCGACCTATCAGCATCTGGTGAAGTGAAGCAAAGAGCATGGAGCTAAGAGCGAGGAGATCACCCTTCATGGAACCGGAACTTATAGAGATCAAGCAGGACCGGCCGGGGTTTGATCGCTTTATCGGATCGTGGTTGTGTCCGTTCGACAAAATCATGGTCATCGATGTCGGACCTTCCCGATCCTTGCCGAAACTCATCGCCGCCCTCACCGCCAGGGGTGTTCACCGAGTGGACTATGTTCTCCTCACCCACATCCACATGGATCACGCAGGAGGACTGGCGGAATTCCTCGATCACTTTCCCATGGCTCGCGCCGTGTGCCACAGCAAAGCGATCTCTCACCTCCTGGACCCCTCCAAGCTCTGGCTGGGGAGTCAAAAGACCCTGGGAGATCTGGCGGAGGCCTATGGCCCCATCAAGCCGGTCAAAAGAGAACGCCTCATTCCGCACACCGAAGCGCAGGCCGAAGGCATCGACCTCATCGAGACTCCCGGCCATGCGGTTCACCATCTCAGTTACATTGTCAGGGGAAACCTCTTTGCAGGCGAGGCGGGCGGCATTTACGTCAGAGGGGAAGGCTGGGAGTATCTGCGACCCGCGACCCCTCCTGTCTTCTTTCTGAAGCAATTTCTTGAAAGCATGGATCGCCTCCTGAACGCGAGGGATCTGACCATGTGCTACGCGCATTTCGGCAGAGCGGACAGTTCGCACCACATGCTACAAAGAGCACGGGCGCAACTCCTTTTCTGGGAGCGGATCATCCGGGAAGAGATGGCCAAGGGCGATCCGCTTCTGATGGAACGATGCATGGCTAAGCTCCTGGGTGAAGACCAGGAGCTCACCGCTTTTCAAGCCATGTCTTCTGCGGACCAAGACAGAGAAAGATTCTTCATGGGAAATTCGATCAACGGTTACCTGGGGTTTCTCCAGGAAAACCCTAATCCATGAGAAGCCTCCCCGTCATCACCGGGCCCCAGGCGCCGCCTGGCGGTTCCGGGGATCACGCCACTTTCTGCAGAAGGCCTCTTGCCCGGTCCCGCAGCTTTCTGACGGTTCTTTCCGCCAAGCTTCGGTTCTGATACCGGCGCAGGTCTTCAGGGTCTACGGCCTCCGGGCAGTGCCTGAGCTGGAGCTTGATGACCGCGTGGCGGTCATCGACGAGAAACCTTCTGTAAATCAGACGGGCCGGGAAAAATCTGAACTCCCGTTCCAGAATAGCCGCAGACCAGTCGATAAGGTAAGGGCTTCCGTCTTCCCCCACCAGGACATTGGCCGCTCTCTTGAGATCGCAGTGACACAGGCCTCTTCGGTGAACCCGCTCTACAAGGTCGCGCAAGGTTTCAAAGAATTGGACCGGAAGTCTCTCCGTCTTCTCAAGTCCTTCGATGCTCCTGCCCTGGATTTCCTCAAGGACCAGCGCAAGGCCTCCCACAACGCCATAAAGCGCAGGCACGCCCTTCAGTCCCTTGAGCCTCCGGTAGGCTTTCTTTTCTCTCCAGATCAGGAAGCGGCCGATGAGATTTCTGAACACCCGGCCATTGACGCTGAAATCCTTGACGACCGCTCGGGCATCGCCTTCTTCGATCCGGTACAGAGCCGGCCTTGTGGAAGACGGCTTCCGGAGGGTGGCAGTTTTGTTTTCTGTAAGATCCAGGAGTGTTAGGGACTCAACCTTGAGATTCATTCTTGAAGGCCTGCGACTTCTCCTTTACCCTTTCCTGCAACCACCGACACCAGTTTCCCAACCCCTCTCCGGTCTTGCAGGAGATCTGAAAGATGACCAGGTCCGGATTGATGTTCAAGGAGTCCTTCATGATCTTCTCCACGCTGCAATCCACATAGGGGAGGAGATCGATCTTGTTGATCAGGAGCACCTTGGACTCGTGGAACATGAGAGGGTACTTGGACGGCTTGTCATCCCCTTCCGCAACGCTCAGAATCATCACCTTGAAGTCCTCCCCCACTTTGAATTCCGCGGGGCAGACCAGGTTTCCGACGTTCTCGACCACCAGAAGATCCAATCGGTTGAAATCGAACTCAGGAAAAGTCTCCCGGATCATGTTCCCGTCCAGGTGGCATGCCCCTCCCGTGTTGATCTGCACCGCGGGAACGCCCTTTCGGGCAATCCTTTCTGCATCGCTCGTGGACTGAATGTCTCCTTCGATCACACCGATGCGAAGGTCCTTTTTCAGGGCATCAATGGTTTTTTCCAGGAGGCTCGTTTTTCCGGCACCCGGGGAGCTCATGAGATTGATGACCAGAAGATGATGCTGCTGAAACAGCGCCTTGTTCTGTTCAGCGATCCGCTCGTTCGCTTCCAGGATATTCCTCACTACAGAAACTTTCATTAAATCCCTCCACCAAATCGTTGACAGCTTGCCCGCCCTCCAGAGGCGAGTAACCCTCTGGCGGGTCACCGTCACTGTTGACCGCGCACCGTTTACTGATCTGACTGGCTTCTTCTTCTGTCTTCTCTCTTTTCTCACTCCACCTCCATCTCGACGATGGATAACTCCTGGCCTTCGATCGTTTCAATCGCTGTGCTGGCGCAGGTCGGGCAGACAAAGACAAAGTCCTTGATATCGAAGGCCTCGTCACACTGGGCGCAGTACCCTTTGAGGGCAATCCGGTCCATCAGGAGTTTAGCCCCTTCGAGAGGAGTCCCCTGGATGATAATTTCAAAACAGAAGGACAAAGACTCCGGCACAATAGCGGACATCTCTCCGATGCTCAAACGCACAGAGCGGAGCGTCGTAGCCCCATGCTTTGACATCTCCTCCTGGAGAATGCTGACCAGACTCTGCGCAATAGACATTTCATGCATATTTAGGCACTCAACACCTTGGAGTAACGGAGCATTGGAGTCCTGGAGTGTTGGAGTATTGGAGTTATGGAGTGCTGCGATAACTCCTTTTTAGCGGCCTCCTTTTCATTTCTCCATTACTCCAGTACTCCAACACTCCATTCTTGATTTCGTCCACCTTCACGCTTTTTTTCGTGCTTTCCTTATTTCGTGTTTTCGTGGTTGCTGTTTTGCCTTTTCATCCTGTCTTCTGTCTACTGTCTTCTGTATTCTTACAATTTTGACACTTTAGGCACTTCTTCTCACCCTTGCGTCAACGCCACGGTCAGGGAATTCATCTTCTGCCTGGCATCATTGAAGATGCCTGAGAGATTCAAGGAATGGTTTGCGAAAATGCTGTCCGGGTCCCCGTTGAAAACGATCAGGGGCTCGAAATGGCATCGGCCGAGAATCTCCAGGATCTTGTCCACGAGGGTCACGGAGTTCTTGTCCATGAGAACTTCGTGGAAGTCCACCCGAATCGCCCGGAAGGACTCATGCAGTGCATACGCCACACCCTGGGCGTAGTAAAAGTTGTCATCGATCTGGCGCCATGGAATATCGATGTCCACGCTTGGAGCCGGCGATGCCTTATCCTTTTGCTCCTCGATGCTTAGAGTGGATTTCATATCTCGTGGTGCATTGATCAACCGGGTGTTCACTCCGCCCATAAGGGACAGATATTGGTTGAGGAGTTCTGTCAGGTTGTCGGCCCTGGCATAGAAATGCGACTTCCCTGCCGCGAGATTCTGGCTGTAGGTCTCCAGCTGCGTGAGGGCCGATTTCCATTTGCTTTCCGCAGAAGGGAACCACCACTTGAAGGGGTCATTGGACAGGTTCGTGAAAGCGGCTTCCGCGCTCGGATCCAGCCGGTCTGTGGTTCGCATGCGAGAGAGGTTGTCCCTCACCACCCTCACATTGTAGCGGACCACCTCGAGCACACCCAACTGAAAATTGGGCATGTTGTCCAGAAAAGCCGTGGGCCAGAACAGATCGTTGGGCAGCCAGTTGTCAGCCATCTCCTTGACCAGGATCTCATTGACCTTGATGAAGTGAGCTCCCTTGACCTTCTTGTCCAGCCCCTCTAAGGTTTGATACTGGGGCTTTCTGGAGTTGATCACCATGACCACCACACAGAAAACGACAAGGAGGAGGAGCACCAAAACTCCGATGCGGCCGCGTCCTCTCATGTGAGATTCATCCTGTTTCATTTCTTGCATTTCTCATCTCCTTCGGCTTTCGTTCAAAAAAGAGGGGGATCTCCTGCCGGTGCAAGGATCGTCGATGCAATCATACGGGCAAGCTCAAAGCATTGTCAACCCGAGATTCCGCAGACTTACGGCCTGAAAAAGATTGACACCACCCCCTCTTTATCCTAGTTTTGATGGCTGGCCTTCTCATTTCATCGGAGGTTTGAAAATGGCTGAGAATCTTCTGAAAGGCAAAACCGTTCTGATCGTGGATGATGAGCGTGACATCCTTGAAACTCTCGAAGATCTGCTTCCCATGTGCGAGGTGGTGAAAGCTTCTACCTTTGAAGAGGGCAAGCTGGCGCTGGAAACCCAGGCTTTGGACATAGCGGTTCTGGATATCATGGGCGTGGATGGCTACAAGCTGCTCGATATTGCACGAAATAGAAAAGTGGTCCCTGTGATGCTCACCGCTCACGCTTTGAGCCCTGACCACACGATCAGTTCCTACAGGAGGGGAGCCGCCCTCTATGTGCCTAAGGACAAGATTGCAAACATCCCAGAGTATCTCAATGACGTGTTGCAGGCGATCAAGGCAGGGAAAAGCACCTGGTGGCGTTGGCTTGATAAATTCGAGTCCTATTACAACAAGAAATTCGAGGCGAAATGGAAGGACAAGGACGAGGAATTCTGGCGTTCTTTCCCTTACACTTGAGCCTCTGCTCCTTTCCGATCTTCAGACCGCTCGATTAGGCCAGGCCCCGAAAAAGGCTTTTTTTGAATTTCTTTAGATATTTCAACTATTCTCTTGCTTCCCCTAATGTTGTGTTCTAGGTTTCCTTGCGAAGGGCTCAACCTTCCTAGGGCTATCCCAAGACAAAGAGATCTGTTGTCGATATGCGCCATCCTTACCGAGCCACAACGAATTACTTGGCCCTCTTGATCGGATTCCTCGGGATCGCCGCCTTGATCGTTCTGCTGATGCTCTGAACTCGTCCTCAAAGCCTCGCCCTGTTCTGTTCGGAGGCCATCCTAGCTTCTCTCAAATAGACTTCTAATACCGGCCCTAACTGCATAGTAGACTGTGCAAAGGCGCACAATTCTAAGTGCATTCTTAAGGCTGCATGTTTGATGTTATGGGCAAGCGTTTGCATTCCCTCCGCTTCTCATGAGACACAACTCCAGCATCCCCTTAGGGAAAAAGGGTTGGTAGTTTCTTACCCATGTTTGCTCCAACACGCTGCACGTGCTGGCGTGTAAATTGCAGATTATTTGGATTAAACCTTTCGCGTAACCTACTGAGAGAGCTAAGAGAAGAAATTCTTTCGGCAAGAACAGCGTAGCTTCCAACCGTCAAAAAAACCTCAAGCGCTTTCGAATTTCTTTAAAAGGTAGAACGCCCTTTGGGTGGTGCTCGTATTGAATTTGCTTTGAGCGGTTTAGTCTATTGAAGCCTCCTGCACTACCGGAGGACCATGACGGCTCACAATGAAAGATCGTCGGCCGACGGGCCAGTGAGGACCGAAAAGTGGAGAACCGCAAGGGACTGGTTTCCGGAAAGCGACAATTAGATCTTTAATTTCACTGGAAAAGGAGGATTCATCATGGCGACAGGAATGGCATTGACACTTGGACTTAATTCGGTGAATCCGAAGCATTACGGAGGCTGGTCTGGAGAGCTGAGTGCCTGCGAGGCGGATGCTGAGGATATGGCCAGCATCGCCAAAGGGAATAAATTTAAAGTGACCATCCTAATGACCAAAGCGGCAACTCGTGCACGGATGGTGGCCGAAATCACAAAGGCAGCGCGTACGCTGAAATCCGGGGACATCTTCATGCTGAGTTATTCGGGGCACGGGGGCCAGCTGCCGGATATCAACGACGACGAGCCCGATGCAGAAGACGAGACATGGTGCCTCTATGACGGGGAATTTGTGGACGATGAACTCTATGTGCTGTGGAGGAAATTCGCTCCGGGGGTCCGGATCTTGATGTTCTCCGACAGTTGCCACAGCGGCACGGTTGCCAAACTCGCCTATTACCAAGGGACCGTAAGCCTACGAGCTGGGGCCGTCGGCCCGAAGGAAGTGAAATACCGGGCCATGCCGCCCGATGTGGCCCTCCGCACCTACCGGAAGAACAAAGCCTTTTACGACAGGATTTTGAAAGCAAAAGTCCCCAAAGAAAAGCAGCCGACCGTCAAAGCGAGTATCCTGCTCATCTCAGGCTGCCAGGACAACCAGCTTTCGTCCGATGGGAATTTCAACGGGCTCTTTACGGCTCAACTCCTCAAGGTATGGAAGAACGGGTCCTTCAAAGGGAACTACAAAACCTTCTACAAGGAGATCCTCAAGCGGATGCCTCCCGACCAAACACCGAACTACTTCTGGGTAGGAGCCCCCAATCCCAAGTTCGAAAGCCAGAGGCCCTTCACGGTTTAAACGGATTTCCGGGTCCGACGCGTTGGCCATGAGCAGAGAGAAGGAGGATGAGCAATGGGCGTCACACTGAGAATCCGGTTCAACGGGCGCAAGAAAGATCTTAGCCTTTCTTGGGTGCCTGTTGTTTTTGAGCTTAAGCGGGTTGGTTCCAGAAAGCCTCTGCGCTTTGTCGTGAAGAATTTGGGCCGCGACGTCAAAGATGAAAAAGACCGGAGGATGAGTTACTTCAAAATCTCTAACCTAGCCGCAGGCCGTTACACCCTGAGCATCCTGGAATTCCACACGGGCCACCCCATCGTTCGAGGAAAGCGCCTAGAGCTGAAGGGAAAGGAGGTGGAGTTCGGGCTGGTGAAGGACTACCGGGCAGCCAAACAACCCAATACCTTCGGCATGGACCTCGTGGCCGATGCCCCCTACCGGGTCGAAGGCTCCTACCCCTACCTCCCGGTTGTGGTATTCATCCAGGATGTGAAGCCTGGCGAGATCAAGGTCAGTTCCATCGATTTTTTCGATTATCCCTCAGCCGAGGAATTCGATCCCAAGAAACCATTGCCCCGCGATGTGATCTACCGGGTCCTAGACATGGATGGAAATCCGGTGGAAGAGAATGGACGGCCTGCCTTGTTGAAGCTTGACCCGGGCGAGAAATGTGAAACGGTCAGCACCGATCCGTGGTACCGGATCATCCTCCTCCATAAAGACCGGCTCCCGGTCTACCAGGGGGACTATTGGGGATACAAGAAAGCCCGTTTCCTGCAGTACCTGGTGAACATCCGTTTTCGCAGGTTCCTATACGACAGCAAGCAGTTTGTGCTGCGCACCCGGGTCCCGGACTGCGATCTTCCGAAGGTTGCGGACTGGTATTACGGGGATACCCACTATCATTCGGAATACACCCGGAATCCCTTTGAGTACGGAGGGCCCCTTTACATGACCGCCGAGGTAGCAAAAGCTATCGGCCTTTCTTGGGTCACGGTGACCGATCACTCCTACTGCCTTAGCCATCCAAAGACTCCGGCTGAGATGCAGCTTGGGAACCGGTGGCAGTCCTACCAGCAGGCGGTGAAGAGGACCAATGACTTGTACGAGGGTGTCCTCTTTGTGGGCGCCGAGGAGGTCACTGTCCGTCATGGCTTCTACGGGCTGCACATGCTCTCTTTCGGCAATCCATTCATAGAAGACCATCACCCGGTGGGGTTTGGGTCTCTGAGGATGAAGACGGTGCTCGAAAGGATAAGAAAGAATACCGAAGCTGACCGGGGTTTCATTTATGCCGCCCACCCCTCCTGTTCTGGTTATGTCTGGGAAGAAGAGAACTACCGTCTGGCTTGTGATTCACGGTATGACAAGATCTTCCTGGGGCTTCAGCTTTTCAACGAGAAGATCCTCTACACACAAACCACCCAGTCCTCCATGGACCGGTACTTTCTGGATCCCTTTGCCCTGCTCGGCGAAGCCGATCGGCAGGCCCGCTGGTCCAAGGAGCTGGATGAAGGGGTGCGCAAGCACTGGGTGGATGGGCTCCTGATCCCGTCCCTGCAGGAATGGAAGGAGAAAGGAACCCTGCGGAAGTTCTTCATCCTGGGCGGCTCCGACGCCCATATGGATTTCAACTACGCTTTCCGACCCCACATGGCCTTCCTCATCTATTACCTTAACGACAATGCCTTCGGCAAGGTGCGCACCGCGGCTTACCTGCCCGAAAGCAACGGGCGGGCACTGACTGAGGAAAATCTTTACCGGGCTTTTCGGAACGGAAAAGCTTTGGCAACCGATGGGCCCGTGGCTTTTTTCACGCTCCGTATAATGAACAGCGGGAAAACCTATCGACTGGGAGATACCGTGCCGCTTCAGGCGGGAGAGGCTTTGGAGTTGACCATAGATTGGAAGAGCACTGCTGAGTTCGGTCCGGTTGAGAAGATCGACCTTTATCTCGGCACAACCAAGGGCGAGAAGGATATTACCGATCAGATACGTTTTCCCCGAAGCCGAAAGAAAGGGTATGGCCTCGAAGGGTCTATCAAGCAGGCCCTTCCTAAATGGGAAGCGATGCCCTGTTATCTGCGCCTGGAAGCCGCTTCTTGCATTGACCCGAAAACCGGCGAAGCTCTATTCCGCTGCGTCACTAATCCGATTTGGATCCTTGAGGCATAAAAGGGGCCAGAAATGGGATGCGGGTTGAAAGGAATGGGTGCCCGCACCATATCCATTGACCAGGCCGCTTGCAGCCTCTAAACCTCTATGATAGAAATGAGAAAAACGCTGTCGGTTGCGTTTCCGGTGACCGAGCGAAACGAATCGGCATTAGCACCATCCTCATCCCCCCGTTTTCGGTTTTTTGGGGCCTGAACGTTTATGCTCTTCCCGAGAATTCATCAGATTTTTGTTCGGGCGGCCCAGCGTTTTGGTGATTTTCGGGTCTTTCTATTCCATCAAATCGGGAGGTTGATTATGGCAGACTATTTGAAAGCAAGTGAAGCTTTGGTGGCCATGCCCTTGCCTGAAATGATCAAGGGTTTGGGTTTTGCGGTCGCCGCCGCAAACAGGGAACTCTCAGCCCAAGATGCAGGAAACGGTCATGTTCTTACGGTCCACTCCGCGGTCATCGAGATCAACGTCGCCATCTCGGTCAATACTGCGGAAGAGTTCAAGGTGGGAGGGTCCCTGGGGATTAATGTTTTCAGCCTCAACGCCTCTTACGCCAAATCATTCAACTTCAAAGAGGAAGCCTCAAGCAAGATCCGTCTGGAGCTGAGCGTCAAACCCAAATCGCCCTAAGGCGAAATAGAAGAGGATTCTGCCATGGTTGAGAAAAAGACGGCCAGTGGGACTGAGGCAACGGTTCGCCTCAGCCGGTTCCGTGGAGCGAAAGGGCTTGTCACACCGAGGGTGCTCAGGGAGACGGAACAGCCGGTCACCCTTGAAGAGATGCTGACCGCTTTCCAGAAAAGCCTGGGCCGCGCAAACCGGAGCAGCTATGAGGCAAGCCGCAGCGAAGCAGAGTTTCTTCTCGGCATTCGCGCGCTCTACGTTATTGAAGGTTTGAACGTCACGCTCAGGGTCGGTGTCAGAGCAGCATCCTTTGAAGGCTCAAAGGATAAAAGGGTTATTGTCGACTTCGATGCACCGGAGAAGGAGCGGTCCGAGGTCCAGTTCCGGGTCCAGTCCAAGCCGCTCGAAGCGGCCAAGGCGAACGAACTCCTGCTCGCGGACGCAGATCCTCTTGGGAACAATCGCCCGCGATTTCAACTCATCGCCACATTGATCGGAGCCCCCTCCGAAAAACCCCCTCTTCCACCGCGACCGCTCAGGGACCAGACCCTGCATTTTAAGATTGTGGGTGGGGACAGCGGAACAATGGATGTGGTTACTCTGCGCACCAACAAGCTCGGGCAGGTCAACCTTACGATCGATGCAGCCCACAACACGCTTGAGAGCAGCGGTTGTAGAGGAACTCTCAATAAGGTAGACCTGATTCAGGAGAACGACGACTTCTTCGTTTTCGTGACGGGCGAGGACGCTTCCCTTTCTTCCCCTGTTCTGCACTTCAGTATTGACCGGAGCAAAGAGGTGAAACCCTCTGGAAAAATGAAAAGGAGATGAGGCGCAATGTCCAACGGTGATCTCTTAGATGTCCGAGTTCCCATGCCCAGCGAGAGCGGGGCAAAGGTTGAGACGGAATTGTCCCTTACAGACCTCCTCCAGGAAATGACAAGGGCCTGCACACAGTCCGCCAAGCAGTTGAACGACCAGATGCAGCCCCCCCAATGGCCCGAGGAGGTCCCCTACGTCTACACGATACCCCAAATAAGTCTGGAACTTCGTCTTCAGCTCAGCCAAAAGGAAGGAAAGATCAAGAGCCTGTTCGGATCGACCACTGAGACCAGGTCGTTAAGCACCATCAAATTGGACTTGGTGGCGGTCCCGCGCAACATCCCAAAATAGATTTTTCACTCAGCTGTGCATAACCGGTTAACTGAACTCAGCCGTTCTGAAATAGGCCATGCATGAGCGGACATCCTGCACTCTGGAACCGGACAAATCCTCAAACATCTCTGCGCCTTATTTTATCTG
The DNA here is from genome assembly GCA_963702565.1 of uncultured delta proteobacterium. Classification (GTDB taxonomy): domain Bacteria; phylum Desulfobacterota; class DSM-4660; order Desulfatiglandales; family HGW-15; genus CAVPDE01. The sequence continues at coordinate 63,090 of CAVPDE010000001.1, forward strand.
GTCGGCACGATCCTGTCTTGACAAAAGAGACCGGTTCTTTACGAACGATTTAACTGCAGATCGAAGAAGTGAGGAGTCAGATGATAATCGACATGCACTTGCATGTGGTCGGAAGGGGAAAGGATATCGATCAAGTGGACGACCAGGTGTTCTTTTATCCGGAAGACAACAATACGCTTCTCACGAGAGTTCTCTACAGGCTCGTGGAGAAGTATCTTGGAAAGGCCGGCGCGGACTTCGACCAGAGCGGCACGATCGACACCGATGAGTACTCTCCACTGCAAAGTGCTTTCGATTCCCACCTGTCTCCTTCATCTGCGGCAACAATCATGCCAAAAAACTGTCACAAACCCGCACCGGTTTTCGGGTGGGAGGCAAATGAATTCCCTTGACTTAAAGGGCTCTTTTTGTAATGTATTCCTGAAACCCACCGGAGTAACGCATCATCGTGTCCAACATACATGAGGAGGTTGCTCCCATGAAAGATGAAAAGGTCCTCAAAATGTGCCAGTGCCACTCCTGATGGAACGATGCCGTTCTATTGGGAGTCACAGTAATCTGCCGGGCTAACAAAGTCTACCGATCAGGAAGCATTGCCTCATCTGCAGAGGGAGATTTCCTCCTTGTTCTCTCTGGGTGCGGGTATTTTCACAACAGAGGTGGGAGATGCGATTGAAGCTTCTTGCCATATCCGACACCCATCTTGGCGAGGAAACCTCTGTGCTCACTTTTCCTCAGGGACGGTGGCATCTTTGGCAACAGCTTCGACGCTTCTTTGGAGGAGGGGAAGGCCCTGAAGAAAGATTCCAGGTGAACGAGTTGATTCTACTTGGGGACATTCCGGACCGGACCCTCTCCTCCACTTCCCAGATCATTACCCACACAAATGCCTTTACCTGCATGCTTGGAAGTGTTGCCGAAATAAGAAAAGGCGTGTACGTCCCAGGGAATCACGACCACACGCTCTGGACCAATTACAGACGTGTTCGATACGGTGAAAACCACCTTTACGGTATCACCGCTCGAGAAGGTGAAGAGATCATCAAGAATGGGAATCCCTGCGCGCCCAACCTGCTGAATACTGAAATCATGTCAACCTTCTTCGGATATCCGTGTGGGTCACCGTGGAGGGAGTGGGTAAAACCAGGGAACCGGCCGCCCGCATTCGATTTCTCAGTCGCGAATCCTCTTTATGTTACGCATACAAATAGTAGAATTTATGCTTTCACCCATGGAGCGCATTTCGCGCCGGCAGTCACGTGTCCCAAGTGGGCAAAAAGACTGGGTGACTACCTGCAACTGGATCTTCTGTTTGGCGGCATCGAGATCGAATCAGATTGTGATGTGAACCAAGCCCGTGACCTGAGGAGCCTTGAGCTGATCACCGCCCCTTTCATGGACTCCCTCTGGCCAAGCTCAAAGAATTGCCCCACGTCAACGTCGGACGAACTTTGGTATGTTTTGTGCAGATTGAGCCATAGATTTCGAAACAGACGACCTCACCCCCAGGACACACAGCGCTTCAGTTGGGAGATGTTGCAAGGCGTCAGCGACAAAAGGATAAAGCGACTGACACCTGCCAACGCCCAGGTCCACCCTTCCATTCAAAGATGGCAAAGACACTTTCGCGACCATATGCTCCGCTGCCTGGAAGATTACAGGGATGACAATAACATAGACCACAAGAATCTCACTTTTGTCTACGGGGATACACACGCGGGCGGGTGGGGAGAGATCCGCAACTGTTCTGGCTGGGATATCCGCCTTTACAATTGCGGAGGTTGGGTTGTCGATAAATTCAAGGATCATCCGGCCTGTCACCTCTTTGCCGTGGATACCGACGGTGAAGAATACTTGCTCGACGTCTCGTTTAAAGACAGATGCGTTGACGAAGAATTCTTGCTAGCTTTGGCGTCCGCGGACGTGGAAAATCGTGGACACGAGATGCAATTCTTCTTGGCGCCTCTCTTCAACCTCTCGAAGCTCTTGAGGAGAAGAGCAAGGTCCCGGATGAAGTGCCACAATCCGGTTTGTCATCCCAATCGAAGTTAGCCTTCGGGGGACCAATGGTCATGTAACCTCGTCAGTGAGTGGGGTATGCCATGATGCTCTGCTTCAGCCACAACACCTTCATCCACAGAAACAAGGAAGGTCTACTCAATTTCATCATCCTGAGTCTGGTTCTGGCCCCGACCATTATCATTCTTTCACTGAGCCCCTGTACAGAGAGCCTCCGTTACTTCACCCTTCCTATTCTTATGGGGTTCATAACGGCGGTCTGGATCGGATGGCACGCGCACACCCGACGTGTGATCGGTCTGGTACTCTGCGGTGCGCTCGTCGGGTTGGCGACCGAGTACACCGCATCATTTGCTAAGCTTTGGACCTACAAGGGGTACTTGAATCACAATTATGCCTACGTTGGTGCCTTCATCCACTCCCTCATGGCCGTAGTCATTTTCGGTTTGGCCTATTTCCTCGACCGGATGATTTCTTTCTGCCGATTTTCGCGTATCACCGGTTGGCCCAATGCCTTCTTGCTGTTAACCTTGTTCCTCACCCTGTTTGCTTTCACCGAAGGCGCTTACGTAAATAACATGGCAGAAAACAATTGGGCCCCTCTGTACTATTACTCCATCCTTTTTGCTTTGGCAGTCACATTGGCCTTTTGCTTGCGGGTGGGTAGGCTCATCTCCATCATCCTTGCCGCCATGCTGGTCGGTCTCATCGGCGAATATGCCGGAGGGACTAAGGCCCACATCTGGTGGTGGCTCGGGGAGTCCACCGCCGCCGAATCCTTTCCTCCCCTCTTTCTGATTCTGGCTCTCTGGCCTATGGAAGGTATTATAGAGTATAGCCTTTCCGCCTTATATGCGGACTGGATCGTCAGTCGAACCAAGGTCAAAAGAAGGCTTAAAATCGAGCGGGGAGAAGCGCCTGAACCAGGAACCAATGGGCCCTTGATCGACCTAAAAACTGCTCTAGAACCGGATGATATTCTCTTCTGGGGCCATGCGCTGCCGGGCGAGGGCCGGCTGGAGCATATGCTTCGAATAGGGAAGCGCTCCCTCCTTAAGACCCTGCGAAACACTCCCGAAAAGGGTGAACTGCTCGTACTTTTCTTCGGCCTCCTGACGGGTCTCCTGATCGTGTTCGAACAAAAGTTACCTGGCGCTTCTCAACCCGACCTTCTCTCTATGAGTTGGGCGACCGCAGCCGTCCTGTCTGCTGCGTTCCTGCTTGCGCTGATGGTCGCACCCAAGCCTTACTGGAATCGCACTCTGTGGTTCGGCCTCTTCTCCCTTGTGTTCGGCTACGGAATGCAAGCCGCCCTTCAGCTGGCCTTCAATGATTTCGAGAAGGACTCTCCTTGTTTTGGAAACCCTTTCTGGGGACCCTTGTGGGTAACCGTCTTCTTCGTTGTTTACGGTGCGGCTTACCTCGTGACACGAGCCGTAGCCTCGTTGTCTGGGAGTGAAAAGGATAGGAAGGATAAGGAAGAACCCAGCGTCCAGGTCGCCGTCACAGTCACAGTACTTGCTCTTATCTTCTTGGCTCTATTTGTGATCCGCCCTGACTTTCTTATGCCTCTTGAGAGTTCAACTAAGCAAATCCTAATTCGCAACCCTTTTCTCCTCTATATTCTCTTATCGGTATTAGCCGTCTTCTGCTTTTGGTGGTTCTTTTTTCGAATCAGGCTGCTTCGTTCCCTGTGCCAGTTCTTCAGTGCTATAGCGATCATAGCGGGATTGCTCCTTCTGATCCAAGAGTGGTGCCAAATTTCGGCCTGGAAACATCTTCCGGAAGGTATTCCGCCCTGGCTTGTCGGGGCCGCAGCCCTCTCTCTAGCGTACCTTTTCTCTTACACGGCGAGTGCCCACGTTTCAGGAGAACCCCTGGCGAAGGCATTTCGTGTTACCTACAGTCGTAGACCGCTCGTCAAGAATAAGAAGCCCCTGAAGGTGGTTTTTCACCCGAGGCCCCACCCAGAAGGGCGACGTCGCATGATGATAGACACCACACTCTACACCTACCCGCCCAAGGAAAGCGGTGTAAATGTAACCTACGCGAAGGATCCGAAAAACCACGGTCAAGAGCTTTCTTTGGAGCAGTCAATCGAGAAGGCTTTACAAGGGCTGGTCGGTTGCTGGCATAATCCGGAAACGCGTGAAGTCACAGACTCTCTTAAAGATGCGGTCAAGAAAAGAAAAGTATTCATCAAGCCGAACGTGGTCGTACCGTTTGGTAGCCCTTATACAACCGATCCCATGCTGGTGGCAGCGGTTGTCAAGTTTTGCCTAAGCGCCGGCGCATCCAGCGTCTCCATAGGGGAAATAGCGATAAGCAACATCACCTCAAGGTTGGCATTGGAATCTACCGGCCTAAGGGACCTTTGGGAAAGCATTAACCCAAAGAAAGAGAAAAAGAAGGTGGAAGTTCTCTTCCTGGACGAGCTTCCGTTTCGCAAGGTGGACTTGGAAGGGACCGGTGTGCTCATGAGGGATTTCCACATGCCTGAAGCCCTTCTTGAACCAGACACATTCTACATCAACATCCCCAAGATGAAGACCCATGTGCAGTCTTCGGTCACCCTCGGCATCAAGAACTCCCATGGGCTAGTCCCTGAGATCGATCGGGGTCTCTACCATCAGAGGATTTCACAAAAAGTCGTGGACATCACCAAGGTGTGGGTGCCGGACCTCACAATTGTCGACGGCTATGACGCATTAGAAGGCATCGGACCCTGGCCTGGAGATCTCGTCCCTCTTCGTGTCCTTGTCCTTTCGGATGACGTCGTCCTGGCCGACCTCGTTTCCTCTCAGTTGATGGGAAAGGAATCGATCCCCGCGGATTTCACGCAACCGATAGACTTTGCCCGGAAAACGGTTAAGTCCACCTGGCTCGCTTATGTACAACGCCTGGGGCTTCTCCATCCTGATGCAACAACGAGAACGATTGGAGATGATCGCCATCCCATTCAACCAAGAGCCTGGGACGATAGTATACGCAAGCACAAAAAACACTTTGCCCCCCCGGCCTACGAGGACGAAGGGCTAATCCGAAACATCGGGGCCCGATTCGGTAAGGTGCCTGATCTCACCATGCAGGTCAAGGAACCTTTTCCTCATAAATGCGCCTGGGAGGATTGGGACCCGGCCACTGAGTTCCTTCTCCCCCTAGATGCTCATGACCCGACGAGCAACTGGGGTCCGATCCAATTGATATCCGATGAATGGCGTTTTCCGGACCTGGGCTCCTCAGTCATGTTTTCCGGCGTGTTCGGCCTCATGAAAACGATCATGGAGTCCCACTTCCAGCGATCTCTGGATATTTTCGAGGGCTATGTCATCGTCTATGGCCCCTTGAGAAAACCCCTTGTTTGCGAAGGAGCAATTCTTTTCGGCGATCGCGCCATTGAGACAGAGCAACTGGTTTTTGCTCCTAGGGTCTATCAGTTGCCGGGGCACGGGAGGCCCCCGAATTACTATTCAGACGTTTTCGAACGTCTCTCCCACGATGTGGGCGGCGATCTGATGGCTTTTTGCACCGAGGCGATCACCCTATCAAGAGGATGGTACTGGTGATGAGCGCCCAGCGAAAATTCAATGATGACAAGGAACTGAAGGATTGGTTTCGCACCTATTACATCAAGTGGATGGAGACGTGCGACAATTTGAGGTGGGTCTCATCCGGAAGAGGGGAGAAACATCCGCAAGCCCTGCTGCCTTTTATCCCCTTTGGCTATGTGCCCGGCCTTCCCTACGCAGAGGTGCTGACCAGATTGATTGACGTGCTCTTCGGTCGAATACCAGACCAAACCGCGGATCCGCTGGGCAACCCGGCGCACATGGCCTCGATCATCGTGGATCCGGACACCGACGTCCGGCCATACATATTGGTGGAGTACGTGTACGGCGGCGTTGTCCAAGAGCACCGACTGTTCAGGGACAGCACTTGGAGCGATGTGGAGCATGCGCTCAGCCGTAGCAAGCATTTTTCCCCGGGTAAACCGATCTACAAGAAAACGGTCAAAACGGCATTCCTTCGAAAAATGTACGAACTGCACCAGCAGTGGCTTGTCCATGGGAACAATGCACGGTATCTCATCGATTTCTTGTTCAACATCCTGCGAGCTCTTCGGGATGGGGAAGCTACTTTCGAGCCCGAGATGCCCATTCTTTCAAACCTCCGGAGCATCCTGAGGCAGATTCGTTTCCATTCGCAGGGCATGGAAGAGGAAGCCCGTGATTTAGCCATTCGATTTTCCTCTCAAGTGCCCAACCTCCTCATACGGACCCGCGGAGAGGAGGTCCCCATCGATTTGGGCGGCAAGCGCACGATATCCATATCAGATGAGGCGATGTTCGCTCTACTGGACGGGCTCAAGCTCCATGCCACCCTAGCCGGCTTAACCGACTATCTGCTGGAACTCACCGAACGCGGATTGAGTTGCGGATGGTTCAAGATCTCCGGACTGGAGTGGCTCTCAAGGACGTCCATCTGGTGGTTCAAACCACGGGTTCGGGCTCTTTCCGGAAAAATGCGGCTTTTGTGCAAGATCATGGCCAACCCGTATCGTATCGCGATGATCTTCGGCACGCGGAAGATCCTCATTACTGTGAAAGAAGGTGGCCTGGAAAGTATCGAGGTAGATGATCTGAGAACGGCCCGCGAGCCGACGCTGAGAGACCAATGGTTGTCGTTATGCAATCAGCATGGTTTCGTTCATCTGGCCATCACTTTGAGGCGTGATCCTCAATCCAAGCACTGGACGCTTAGAGCACCTGGGGATTTTTCGATTTTGCAGCGCATTGACTTTTTTCCAAACAGCGACTTCATTCGGTTTATTTTGCGAAAGGGGCCGCTTCAACTATTCTTCAATGTCCTTATGCCATTTCTCTCGGCTTAAAGGGATCGGAAAAGAATCGGCACACCACCCGTGTGAGTTTTCTCCAAAGAAAGAGAGTGATATACAAAATCAATCATGCGATGTTCAAGATGCCAATGCGAAAACATTGAACCCACTAATTTCTGCCGCGAGTGCGGCTCGGAACTGATAGGGGCTGGGTGTGCGCCCAAAAGCTTTGAACGCATGGAGTCCTATACTCCAAAACACCTGAGTGAAGGGATCCTCTCCCGAACGAGCGCCATGGAAGGAGAACGCAAACAGGTCACCGTACTCTTCGCGGATGTGGCCAATTTTACATCCATGGCGGGTAAGCTCGATCCGGAGGACGTGCACCAGATCATGGATGGTTGTTTTCGGATCCTTATGAATGAGGTCCACAAGTTCGAAGGGACAATCAACCAGTTCACGGGTGACGGCGTGATGGCCCTCTTCGGCGTACCCAGTGCCCATGAAGATAGTGCCCAACGGGCCTGCCATGCTGCCCTCGGAATGCAGAGTTCCCTCCAAGGGTACGCCCAAGACCTAAAGGTCAAGTTCGGTTTAGACTTCAAAATGCGCATTGGTATCAGTTCAGGGACGGTCGTTGTGGGCCCAATAGGGGACAACCTGCGCATGGACTACACCGCAGAGGGAGATACGACGAACGTGGCGGCCCGGATGGAAACCATGGCCGGTCCGGGGTGCATCCTGGTTTCTAAGGAGACATACAGGAAGGTGGCGCCCTACTTCGAGTTCAGGCCTTTGGGGCCACTTGCAGTGAAGGGCAAGGAGGGCCCCTTAGAGGTTTACGAACTGAGAAACTCGCTTTTCAACACAAGGCGGGAGGCAAGTCGAAGGATCTATTCAGAGCTTGTGGGCAGGGAAAGTGAACTCAACCGATTGGAACTTCACGTCCTGAAGGTCATCAACGGTGAGGGATCCGTTGTCAATGTGATTGGTGAAGCCGGGATAGGCAAATCACGCCTGATCGCGGAACTCAAAAGAAAGGAGAGCACCAAAAGGGTCGCGCTTGTCGAAGGGAGAGCCTTACCCATGGGCAAGAACCTCAGTTTCCACCCCATCATCGACATCCTGAGGAATTGGTCTGGAATAAGGGAACAGGATTCAGAAGACCGGTCAATGGCAAAGCTCGAACGCGCGATCCACCAAACCTGCCCTGAACAAGGGGAGGAGATCTTCCCTTTCATCGCGATCCTAATGGGCATGAAGATTAGCGGAAAAGCTGCAGAGCGAGCGAAAGGCATAGATGGCGAGGCCCTGGAGAATCTTATCTTGAATAGCACCAGACAACTGCTCATAAAGGCGGCATCACAGAACCCATGTGTATACATCTTGGAGGATCTCCACTGGTCGGACCTGAGCACCATAGAGTTTCTTGAATCCCTATTCTGGCTCGCCGCCGGTCACCCCATACTCTTCATCAACGTTTTTCGGCCCCATTACAGGGAAACGGGTGATCGTTTATCAAACACCCTCAGGGCAAAACACGGCACCATCAGTTTGGAGATCTATCTGGATCCGCTCAGCCAGTCTCAGAGCGAAACCTTAATCAGAACTCTCACAAAGGGATTGCCAAATGCCGTGGAGAAACAAATTGTCAAACTGGCAGGTGGGAACCCTTTTTTCATCGAGGAGGTGCTGCGCTCATTTATTGATGACGGGTATGTGGATCTGAAAACCGGCACTTTTCTGCCTCTCAGTAGGTTCGAGGAAGCGAGGGTTCCTGAAACCATTCAGGACGTGATCATGGCGAGAATCGACAAACTCGATGAGAAGACACGGGAACTACTGAAGGTGGCGTCCGTAATTGGAAGAAGCTTTTTCGCCAAAATTCTTTCTCAAGTTGCGGATCAAATTGACTCGGTTCCCGAGAGACTTCTACACCTCAAAGATATGCAACTCATCCTCGAAAGGGAAAGAATGGGAGAGGTAGAATACCTCTTCAAGCACGGGTTGACCCAAGAAGCAGCATACGAATCGATCTTGCTCAGAAAGCGAAAAGAACTTCACCTGAAGGTTGCTAAGGCCATTGAGTCTACCTTTTCCGACAGGCTGCACGCCTTTTACGGGATTCTTGCCTATCATTATAGCAATGGTGAAAACATGGACCAAGCCGAAGAAAATCTTCTAAAAGCTGGCGAGGAGGCGCTCAGGTCGTCGGCATCCCTTGAAGCCATAAATTACTATCAGGAAGCCCTAAGGCTTTACCTCAAGAAATGCGGGAGTGCAGCCAATCGGGAGAAGATCGCAGCATTCAAAAGGAATATTGCCATCGCCTTTTTCAACAAAGGGCAGCATGAAAGCGCGTTGAGCTACTTTGACAGCGTGCTTGAAATGTGGGGAGTTAGATCCCCCAAAAACAAGGTCATCCTCTTATTCAAGCTCATTTATGATATGGTTAGGCTCATCGCCACCCTTTATCTCCCCTCGGCTAAACTTGGAAGATCCCCTACCCCACGGGACGATGAGATTCTTGAATTGAGTTACAAAAGGGCTATGTCACTGGTCCACCTCAATCCGAGACGGTGTTTCGTGGAGGTGTTGAGCCTGCTGAGTCGCTTACGCTCATTTGCGATCGACAAAATCGATAATGGGGTAGGGATTTGGATGAGTGCGAGCGGCCTGTTTTCATGGAGTGGTGTTTCTTTCAGGTTAAGTAAAAGGATACTGGAATACACCCAACAGTTTCTGACGCGGAAAGACCTCAAACAGACGCTTTATTATGAACTGTTTCATCTTCTGTATGATTCACTGAGTGGGCATTGGTCTGACATCAAGGATTATGATCAAGTCTTGGTCGACGCTAATCTGAGAACCGGAGATCACTGGCACGTCCTCAACTATCTGTTATTTCATGGCTTCATCAAGATCGAACAGGGGGATTTCAGCGGTACCGAAAGCATCATCACAAAACTCTCTGAAATTTGGAAAGCCTATGGAAATGAAAATGCGAAGGCCACCGAGAGCTTCTTGAAACTGAGACTACTCGTGACTCGGCGGGAACTCAACAAAGCCCTGGCCGAGGCCGAGGGAGCAATTCGCGACGCAGAAACGGGCAGGCCGTCGATCCTGTACTATATGGGATACAAGGCCATCATACAGATCTTCCTGAAGGATCTTGAGGGAGCCAGATTAACGTTAGGAAGATGCAAGGAACTCATAGGCAAGAAGAGTCGTATACCTCCTGTTTTCAGCACCCCTTACTTCATGGGCCAGTTTCTGTGTGACCTTCACTCTCTGGAAGACACCCTCCAACTGAGTGAAGGATACAGAGCATCCCGGTTACGGAACTCGGCCGCCGAAAGCGGCAAAGAGGCGTTAAGAAACTCGCGCAAATATGCGTTGGTTCGAGTCGTGGTCCATCGTTTACGGGGCCGGTATTTCTGGCTGACCGGCAAGCAGCAAAAAGCCCGCAGTTCCTGGTCTCGGAGCATCCAAGAGGCAAAACGCCTTGGCGCGCGAACTGAACTGGCCAGAACATGCTTAGAGATTGGGAAGAGACTCCTGGAGAAGGAGAGCCGATCCCAAAAGCTTGATGAGATCGAGGCTGGCGAATACATAAAACTGGCACAGAGGCTTTTTGCGGAGATAGGGCTCGCGCCAGATTCCTATGAATTTGAAGGCCAGATTTCTTGGAGCCAACCCGTCGGGCCCATCTAACGATCGAAGCGTTCCATGAGCCGCTTTCTAGTCGAGCGATACGTTGCTATTTATCTGGAACAAATCGGTGCCCGGTATTTCACCCAAGTAGGAAGGCTCGTTTCATGTACTCGGTTGTGTAATCGCCGTGCCGATTGGCCCATTTCTGTGGGCAGGAACTCCATCGCGTACAGCTGCTGGTTGTGGAATTTCGCGCGGCACATGTCCTCTCTCTAGGCGTTTGTTTCCGCTCGCCGAAACGCTTTGGGTGAACTCGCAAGCATTTTGAGGAGAGCTTTCCAATTGATGGGAGGAGTTGGGAGTGAAAATTGAACTGATTTCCCCACTGATGGGGGATTCCGGTAATATCGGGAAGTCTTTTAAGCTCCCGCAGATGTCCTTGCCCTTGCTCGCCAGCCTGACGCCCCCTGACATCGAGGTTTCAATCAAAGATGAACTTGTGGACTCGATTGATTTCGAGGCGGAGGTTGATCTTGTCGGAATTACAGTGAACACCCAGACGGCAAAAAGAGCCTACGAAATCGCCGATACTTACCGTAGTCGAGGGATCCCGGTTGTCCTTGGGGGTATTCATCCAAAGGTAGCCCAAGAGGAAGCCCTTCAACACGCGGACGCCTTGGTTATCGGAGAAGCCGAGGGCCTATGGCCTCAAGTCCTGGAGGATCACGGAAATGGCAGGTTGAAGAAAGCTTATTTCTCAGAATTTTATCCTAGCTTGGACAATTGCCCAATCCCAAGAAGGGCTCTGCTCAGAGAAGACAGATATGAGACTGTAAACTTGGTTCAAACATCGAGAGGTTGCCCCTATAAATGCCAGTTCTGTTCTGTATCAACCATGTATGGAGATGGGGTCAGATTGCGATCTTTGGAAAACCTGTTTAGTGAAATCAAGACGCTCGATGGTGACACACTTTTTTTTGTAGACGACAATATCGCAGGACGGACCGACTATGCAGTAAGAATGCTTAAGAGCCTGACACCTTTTAAAAAGAAATGGATTGGCCAGTCATCGGTAACCATTGCGAATAGCGAGAGGATCGTTAGACTCCTTCAGGATTCCGGCTGCCAAGGGCTCTTTGTCGGCTTCGAAAGTACTTCCATCGACTGCCTGCTGGAGGTTGGCAAGATGCAGAATATTCGCCAGGATTATTTCACCTGCATCAATCGGCTTCATGACAACGGTATCCCCATTCTAGGTTCATTCATCGTCGGTTTTGACAACGATGATCAATTCTGTTTCGAGAAACTTCTAGAATTTGTGTACAAGGCAAAGATTGAAGTTGCAGACATCTCTACGTTGACGCCCTATCCTGGAACTCTTCTCTTTGGAAAACTGAAAGGGGAGGGGCGGCTGGTGGATGATAGGTGGTGGCTCAGATACAATTCCAATGATGTGGTGTACCAACCCAAGTTAATGAGTCGGGAACAACTTCGCGATGGACGTATCTCAGCCCTAAGAGAGCTTTACAGACTTTATCCTATAGCCAGAAGATGTGCGCAAGGGTGGAGCCGACGTTCTCTTTTTGCAAATTCAATCACCTGGAAAGCGAATATCGGTTATCGCGCCAGCACACGTGCCATCAGGAAACGGCAAATCCTTCAGTAGTTAGGAACTATCCAATCGATTCATGCGCTTCTGACGACCGGCACCCTCGAAAAATGCCTCTCCGTGTTGACACTGATGATCTTATGGTTCAGGGCATGAAGAGAATCGGGTGCTCGAGCTGTCTCCACATTCAATGCCAATTCCTCGGCGATGCCATCCCCCCTCTCTGCCAGAGATCGGCAGTGCGGCAATCCCTTTCAACAGTGGCAACATACTTTAGTGATAGTTAGTAAGGAGAGGATCTGACTGCTATGATGATGGATGGCTGCATTCCAGGTTCAACGTGCATTGCGGCCCCCGGTCTTAAAGGAGTGAAGTCCGTGACGTGTTGAAAGCGGGTCTGCTGTTTATCCATCCCACGAGATCGGTTCTCTCTGAGGCTTGTTCAATCGCTTTACTCACAGCTGACGGCCTGATCCCCGCTTCCCTCGCAATTGCAGCGGGAGATTCGTCCAGGTTTTCGTGCCCCCACTTGGCACGGTACCGCTCAGGCCTTCGCTATCCGCGGAACCTTGCTCCCTGACTTGATCCCCTGGGGTGCCCACAAAAATGGGGCGCCACTCTCTCTAGAAGCCATTCCAAGCTAGGCTCATCAACTCGGGAGCAAGATCGTGGACCCTGTTGTCTTGCGGGCCTCCACATCCCGATGGGCCCGGCTGGCTTCGGCAAGCGGATAGGTCTGATGGATTTCGATCTTTACCGCGCCCTTGGTGACCACTTCGAACAAATCCTTGGCGTGCGCAAGGAGGTCTTCCCTCTTCTCCGTGTACGCCATGAGCGTCGGCCGGGTAAGGAAAAGAGATCCTTTTGCAGAAAGGATACCCAGGTCAAAGGGCGGCACCGTTCCAGATGACTGACCGAAGGAAACCATCATTCCCATGGGTCTTAGGCAGTCGAGGGATTTCATGAAGGTTGCCTGGCCGACGGAGTCATAAACAACATCAACACCTCGTCCTCTAGTAATCTCCTTAACCTTGGAGGCGAAATCCTCCTCCCTGTAAAGGATGGTATGATCGCACCCATGGGCTCTTGCCAGTTCAGCCTTGTCCTTCGATCCGACTGTGCCGATCACCGTGGCTCCGAGAAACTTGGCCCACTGCGATACGATGAGACCCACCCCTCCGGCGGCAGCCTGGATGAGAATGGTATCGCCTTTCTTCACCCTGTAGCAGCCATAGAGAAGATACCTCGCCGTCATTCCACGCAGCATCATTCCTGCTGCCTGTCGAGTGGGGATGCTCTCCGGAAGCCTCACCAGGCGATGGGCAGGAATGAGCCGGACTTGCGCATAAGCGCCCGGCGGCAACCCGGCATAAGCGACCCGATCACCTGCTTTCACTTCAGTCACCCCTTCACCCACTGCCTCCACAATTCCTGCACCTTCCATTCCGGGCGTGGCAGGCAGGGATGGCAAAGGATAAAGGCCAGTGCGGTGGTACACGTCGATAAAATTGAGGCCCACAGCTTCATGGCGGATTAACGCTTCTCCTGGTCCCGGCTTGCCCGGATCGTAGTCTTCCCAAACCATGACTTCAGGTCCGCCTGTCTTGTACATCCTGATCGCTTTTGCCATATCTCCCCCCTCAAAACTACTATGTGGTCACACGAGTAGAACTTAACAAGGATACCTCTCCCAAATCTTGTCTTGCCAAAAAGATGGGGCGGTTCATCCTCTAAGTCAAGGAGGCGCCAGGGAAAAGAGAAAGCACCGGATTCAGGGCGTCATCTTTCTATTGCAGTTCTCTTTGGGAGAGGAATAAGATAATCTTGTTGCTAAAGAAAAAGAAGAGTTGGAGGAACCGAGCACGAAAGGAGGGCGTCATGAAGATCACAAAAGCGATTCTGGTCCTTCTGATTTGTTTGGGCCTTGCAGGATGCGCTTCGGATGGAGGTGGCAAGATTCCTACAGGGCCGGGCGGCCAGCCGGACATCTGCGGATGTCATTCCACCTACAGCCCCGGATGGTACGGAAAGAGGTAGACCAAAAAAAAGGCACTTGGCTGATTCCGCCAAGTACCACTCTAATACTGGTCGGCAAGATCCCGCTTTGCGCGGGACGACCCTCTGAACCCCATTTCCAATAAAGGTGGCTCAGTTAAGAACATAACCTACCAAAATTACTACGCATTATTGACAACCTGATGCCTTCAAAGATGGCTAAAAGATTGAGTTAAAGTTGCATAGAGTTGCCCTTATTGTATGGTGTCGGCAGAAAAAGCCACACATAAGCTACACCGAATCACTTCCTATCGACCCACCGGCAGGCGCATTAACCGGCCCAAGATCCAAGACCTTTTCACATGAGATAAAAGCACTTCCCGCGTGGTCACACCCAATCAGACGAATTGCCTGACAAGGGAAAATTATCCGGATATATTTCCCTCGAAATGAAAATTGTCAAAAGACCGGCGAATGATTCTGACGGAAAAATTCTATCTATTCGATGTGGGTGTGGCCAATTATCTGTCCAGGCGCCAGCCAAAGATCGGCAGCCCGGAATTCGGCAAAGCCTTCGAGCATTATATTTTGATGGAATTGAAAGCTTATCAGGCCTACCGCAATCCGGAGATGCCAATCGCTTTCTGGCGGACATCCACGGGTCGTGAGGTCGATTTCATTGTCGGCGACAAAGAACTGGCGGTAGAAGTCAAGGGCTCATCGCGCGTCCATGAAGGCGATATCAGGTCGCTGAAGGCGCTTGTGGAAGACGGTCCCGTCAAGAGGTGCTGTATCGTGTGCATGGAGAAACAACCACGGCAGCTCGCAACGGACATTGAAGCCATACCTTGGAAGATGTTTGTCGAGCAGTTGTGGGCCGGCACAATGGTATAGCCTCAAAATTCCACCACCACCTCGGGTATTTGAGGAGATCAGCCAGCCGGTCGTGAAAACTGAATCAGGCTAATGCCTTGCTCTTGGGCAAAACTGGCCCGACGCACACCAGAGAAGAGGATAATGGCGTCCCCAAAGGTACTCGCTATTCAAAAGGGCTCCTACATCCGCCTCCATAGGTCGGGAAAACACTGCGAATTCTTTGCATCCAAGCGCAAGGAAGCGCATGAGGCAGGCTGACGTGGCCCGACCCCAGACCGATATCCACGAGTTCGTAGGAGGGTTCGATGAGATTTCCCGTGATCCGTCCTCGCGCAATGACGTCCATCACGGAGAGAAACAGGAAGGGCTTATGTGGTGCGCGATGGTAGGTGATCGCAGGGTAAAGGTCCCGCTCCCTGTCGGTCCGAAGATTTCCGAACATCTGGAGGTATTTCTCAAGCATTGTCCCCGCCCTCACTCGGTGGTTTTTCGACAGCTTGAATCCTTCTGATGATTCTGCGCGGTCTCTACTGACCGATCCCTCTCGACTCGAAAAGCTTTACGATTTCACCCTTTCCCTCTTTTTGAGCCTTGGCGAAAGGCGTAAGACCGTCCTTCCCTTTGATGTCTGTTTTTGCATTTCGATCCAGAAGAAGTTTGACCGCCTCGATATTGTTGGCCCACACGGCGTCGTGCAGCGGCGTATACCCATTTTGGGGACCCACGGCATTGACGTCGAAGTTGTGCTCAAGAAGGAGTTTCACGATCTCCATGTTCTTTTGAAACATGGCCGCGTGAAGGGCCGTTCCGCCATAGGAGTCCCGTGCATCCGGGTTCACCCCCTTGCGCAAAAGTTCCTGCACTCTTTTGATATCGCCGTTGTAGGCAGCCTTGTGGATTTCTGCATTCTGCCCGTAGACCAACCCCGGCGAAAGAATCAGCAGAAAAAAGATCAGAAAACTTTTTTTCAATAGATGCCTCCTTCGTCCTTTGCGTCTCGCTTTACATCCCGCCCGCAGCAGGTGCCAGCCCCAAGCGGTCGCCATCCCTTAGCACCGTGTCGAGCTCAGCCATTTTGCCATTGACGAAGATGATCTTGATTTCATCTGCGCGGAATCCCAGTCGCTTAATCACACTCCTGACGGTTTCTCCTTCTGAAAACTCACGGTCATCCCCATCCCTGAAATCGCACACATTCGCCTCCGAAAGCTTCGCAAAACATTTCAGACTGATCCTCATGGCTTGCCCCTCCTCTCGTTAAGTGTGACGTGGTCTGCACTCCCTTATCACCTCTTCCTCACCCGGCGCCCATCGAGTCAATGGTTCAGGAACGCCCCTATTCCCATGAGTAGGAGGGACATCCTTGATATATTGACATTCTCTGTTACCCGATGGGTACGTTCATAACAATATAAGTCCCCGTCTCAAACTTGCTTTGGTGCCACGCTGCTTTTTCCCTTTTTATACCTCGCAGCTGGTTCATTGATTTCGAACCCGATTCTTTTCCGCTCCGTCTCAGGTGGCCGCATGAGCTGGCGGATTGCTTCAAAAACGTCCTGGATCTGCTCATCATGAGCCTCTATTCGCCCTTCCAATTGCTCCAGTTTGACGGCCAATTCTCTATGAACAGCCAACATCTCGCGGAGCCGCACAAAAACTCGCATTATCGCGATGTTAACCTGGACCGCCCTTTCGCAACGCAGAACGGACGAAAGCATTGCCACTCCTTGTTCGGTTAACACATATGGAAGATACCGGCGACCTCCTTTTCCCTTTGAGATCA
>CAVPDE010000002.1:0-71313 GCA_963702565.1 uncultured delta proteobacterium
AAATCGTAACCGGCATCCTTCTTATCCACGCAATAGGCTGAATTGGTAATCGCTAGGAGGTGATTGTTAAATACGCAGTAGACTTGTAATCGCAACGCTCATTGATCTTCTCATCACCGATCCACATTGGCGGAGACAAACATCCAAAACATCATGGAAGGGCCTTGTCCTTGACACACAAGGGTGAAATCCGTGTAGTCCGAGTCAACAAAAAAGGAAGTCCTTCACGTAACCCTTCTCTTATTTCAGACTGAAAACCGTTTGGCTTTTTCGCCTCCCCTGCGGCGAAGGCCATTGCCGGTAGCAGATTGTTTTATGGGTTCATTTCGTTTGGCCTCAGATTGTTCAAATTGCTTGATCATCTCCTTGAGTTTCGCATCTAATTGATTTCGTCTATTTTCTTCCACGATTAGCTCCTTTTTCTCTTTACGGCATTTTATGGTTTCTTTGAGTGAATCGCCTTTTGAAATCAGTGTTCCTATCGGGGACGGTTGGAACCCCTCGCATCGTTGAGGAGATTGGTTCTTTTGACGGGGGCTTATCTCTCAGAATTCCCGTATCGCTTTTCTTGGCGCTGGTCCTTCGAAAGGCACAATTCTCGATACTTACATGCAAACTGATCGCAATATTCGCTAGCTTTGCCAAAGCAGTCGAAGTTGCCTTCCTTTAGTTGCTTCCTATGAATGACATTGGAAATGAGCGCTCTAAAGCAGGGATCGCAAAAAGAGGAGGTGAAATCATCAGGGCCCCATGGAAAGATAGTATCTTTTTCCCACTCTTCGCCGCATTTGATACATTTCACCCGCAGTTTTCGAGAGTTAGTCGGCATAGTAATCTTGAGTTTCCCCACTTGATAATAAAGGATAATGCGATTGTTCGACCCCTGCTGATCAAAAAGCTCACCTGCGGGAAAAATCAGACGCAAGAGGAGCTCATTTCTAACTGTTTTTCTCAGTTTGGATTAGGAAGGCTATGTCTCAATCTTACGTCGGGCTCCTCTTATTGCGCTTATTCGTCAAGATCACGAGGTGCCCTCAAGATTATGCTTCCCGGACCTCCACTATCAGTCCTAATTTTTCCGCTTACCAATTATTTATGCAAGAAACGTGCGGGCTCGGCTCTTGGGATAATTTCCTCCTGTTTTCTAAACGTTAGACCTGAGAAGAATGAGGGTCCCACTGAACACGATCTATCACTACGTCAAGAATTGTTCTTCCGTTGACAACATTTGTAACCGTGGAGCCGAAAAGGGGATTTCTTGGTCAAAATAAGGATTTGGTGGGCGGCAGACTTTATGGAAATCCAATTGAGGCTCTTCGCAATGTACGACGCTTCAAGAAAGGTGACATTACGGCTGCTGAATTGGGACGACGGTTGCGTCTGAAGAAGACAAGAAAGCTTTGGTGAGCTATGCCAGCTACACCGTGAAAAATCGATGAATGATCGATGCTCAGGTGGCGTGGTCCGGTCTCTCCGCCGGCTCTCTTCTCTCAACCGGCAAAGCGTATTTTCTTGCTCCTAATCTTTGACAATTTCGTGTAAAATGGCCCCCTGTTGAGAAAGCTGAGGATGGGTGATGCGCACGATCTATTTCGAAAAAAGTATCCCCAAAATCCTGCTATCCAAAGCGCTGCAGGCGATCTGGCCGAATGTCATTTACTCGCGTTTGTCCCCTACCCGTTTCGTGGATCTTCCTGAGCAAGCGTTGCCCGGTGCCGACTGGGTAAAGGTGCGGAATCGGTTGTGCGGTATCTGCGCCAGCGACTTGCACTTGCTCTTTCTCGACGTCGATCCCAGGGTGAGCCCCGCTGCTCTGCCGGGCACCAAAACGATCTACCTCGGCCATGAATTGATAGGCGAGGTGACGGAGGTCGGTTCGGGTGTTACGACGCTTAAAGTTGGAGACCGGGTCATTCTCGATTCCCCGGAAGCAAACTGCCTCAATCAGGAGATCCAACCCCTCTGTCGCCACTGTCACGACAGTAACCATGCTCTATGCGAGAATTCCTCTCTGGCCCGAGGTCCCAGGGGCATGGGCGGTGGCTGGGGGGACAGCTTCACCGTTCACGAGACAGGCGTTTATCGCGTGCCGGAAGAGTTGGATGACGAAACAGCCCTGATGATGGAGCCGCTCTCCGTTGGTGTGCGCGCCGCTCTGCGCTGCTTGCCTCGAACCGATCAACACGTGCTGGTCGTCGGGAGTGGGATGATTGGCCTCGCCGTGGTTGACGCCCTTCGCGCCCTTTCGCCTGCTTGCCATATCACAGCCATGGCCCGCTACCCTCATCAGGTGGAGATGGCTCGAAAACTGGGCGCCCATGAAGTCATTACCCGCGAGGACCCCTATGTCGCGGCCGCACGCATCACAGGCGGAAAGCTTTATACCGGCAAGTTCAGAAATCGCATGATCCTGGGCGGCTTCGACGTGGTCTATGATTGCATCGGCTCGGACAAAACCCTGCAGGACAGCCTTCGCTGGGCAAGGGCCGGCGGCACCGTTGTGCTGGCGGGAGTGAACCTGAAGCCCATGCATGTGGATCTGACACCGGTCTGGTATCAGGAGGTCTCTTTGAAAGGCCTATACGCTCACGGCATGGAAGAATGGAACGGCCGCAGACAACCGACTTATGATCTGACCGCCGAACTGCTCCTGAAAAAGGAACTGCGCGTAGAGGGATTGATCACGCACCGTTTTCCTTTAGAGGATTGGCGCACGGCTGTTCGCACGGCCAAGGACAAACGCAGTGGCGCCATCAAGGTGATTTTGGATATGGGATCGAAATCCGATGGGTGAAAACCGTATGTGTTTATTAGACGATACAAGGTCCTTCGCTTAGAACCAGCGTCAGCCCGCGATATCGTGGCGGGATGGTCCTGGCCTGCTGCGGTTTGCTCGCAGGAGGGGACAAAGCCCGCCAATCGCTCCGAAGACGACGATGGGGCTCACACCGGCCAGAATGCCCACAGATGCCTGGTGCCAGAGGCTTCCGAGTTCCCTACCCACCAAGGCAGCCGTAGGCCCAAGGACGAAACCCGCGCCGACCAACCCCTCGTGCATCCCGGCGGATTTGACGGCTGCATTGCCGGTCACCATCGCATAGTAGAGACTCGCGTAGTAGCTCACCCCGTGCGACGCGCCGAACACGAAAAGGCCGACAGCAATCACGCCTCCTTGACCTCCGGAAAGCGCGAGCAGGAAACCAATCGGTATCAAGATAGCTACAAGGGCCAGGATAGATCGCCGGCCTTGCCAGTACTGGGTTCTCTGCATGACCAGGAATATGACGGCTCGCCCGGCATCCAGGCATCCGGCGAGCGCTGTCTGCCCCGCGACCGTGTAGCCCAGATTGCTGAGAAGGATGGGCAGCAACGGCGACAGCACGAACAGCATGGCATACCCTGCTACCATGGACGATCGGCTGGATATCATCAGCGCACCGAGCCAACGAAGGCGCTCGGTACTGGGCCGTTCAGGGTGGTCTGCGGCCAGGTGATGAGGTTTGGGCTGGAGACCCAGAACGAGAGCCATGGGCACCACCATGCCCCCTGCCGCACAGAGGAACAGGCCGGCTCCCGTGTGCTCGATGATCGGGCCGGAAGCCCACACGGCGAGGGGCACGGACACGGACCAGGCGACGTTGAATTTCCCGATGGACCGTGAGGCCCCCAAAGGAGTCAGCCCAGCGCTGACGTAGCTTTCCACGATGGGCCACATCATTGCGTTCAACCACGAGAAGGCAAGAAAGCCTACTGCAAGCAGCCATCCCCGGGGCCAGTGGTAAACAAACGCGAGCATTGCGATCTGACCCGCCAGGAGGCACAGAACAGCCCGTCTGTTGCCGAACCAATGGGCCGTGCGATGGCTGGGCAGAGCCCCGACCACGTAAACGGCGCCCATGCACAGCGCCAGGAGAAGGTTTTCGGTCTCTCCGAAGCCCAGAGCCTCTCGGGTGTAGAAGTAGACCCCACGGTGCACCAGGACAGTGGCGAACTCTTCGATGAAGGTGAAGACAAGCAAACGGGTGAGGTGAATCATGCGGAAATCGGCGATAAGAAGTTCTCTATTGATCAGCGGACTATAGGGAATTCGGCCTGATGTGTCAAGGCGGCCGGAGGGAGGGGCACCTTGACGGGGGACGCATGCTGCCATAGAATGCTTTCAACATTCTATCCGAAACCGAAAGAGATGTTATCTTTGCGGTTTTGATGGAATACCCGACGCTAAACCAAATTAAGTAAGGCCGCAATCCAAAAGAGGAGTTGCCCTATGCGTTTTGTTGTCCTGAACGGAAGTCCGAAAGGTGAGGTGAGCGCCACCATGCAGTCTGTCCGGTTCATTCAGAAGAAGTACCCGAACCACGAGTTCCTGATTCACAACATTTCCCAGCGCCTATCAAAGCTTGAGGAGGATGAAGAGGCTTTCCGGGAGGTCATCCGGAGCATAGGTTCGGCAGACGGAGTTCTTTGGGCTTTTCCCCTATACTATTTCCTCGTCCACTCCCAATACAAGCGTTTCATAGAGCTCCTATGGGAAAGGGGTTCTACAGAGGTCTTCAAGGACAAGTACGCGGCAGTCTTTTCCACCTCGATCCATTTTTTCGACCACATCGCGCACACCTACTTGAATGCCGTTTGTGACGATCTCTCCATGCGCTTCTTCGGTGGGTTTTCCGCAGACATGTACGACCTTCTCAAGGAGAGAGAAAGAGAGAGATTGCTGACCTTTGTTTCCGGTTTCTTCGAGGCAACCCGAAACAGGGCCCCCACCTTGAGAAACCATCCGCCTCTGGTTCCCGTCAGACTGGATTATTCCCCAGGTGAACCAAAGGAGGCCATGGATGCGGGCGGGAAGAAGATCGTGATCCTTCACGATGTCAAAGATCCGCAATCCAACGCGGGCAGGATGATGGATGTTCTTCGCAAGAAGCTCGCCGGCAAGCCGGAGCTCTACAACCTTTTTGATGTTAACATCCAAGGCGGTTGCCTAGGGTGCATTCAATGCGGGTACGATAACCAGTGTGCTTATGCGGGCAAAGACGATTTCATCGAGTTCTTCAATACCAAGGTGAAGACCGCGGATATCCTGGTCTTTGCCGGGACAATCACGGATCGTTACCTCTCCTCAAGATGGAAACTGTTCTTCGACAGGAGCTTTTTCAACACCCACACCCCGTCCTTTGCCGGGAAGCAGATCGGGTTCGTCCTGTCCGGGCCTTTGGCCCAGTTGCCGCATCTCAGGCAGGTCATGGAGGCGTACACGGAAACTCAACAAGCCAACTTTGCCGGAGTGGTGTCGGATGAAGGCTCCGACTCGGCCCACTTGGATGAGAAGCTGTCCGCCCTGGCGCACCATCTCCTCGATTCTGCCTCCAGGGGCTACATCAAACCCATGACTTTTCTGGGCGTGGGCGCTCTGAAGGTTTTCCGGGACGACATCTATGGGAGACTCCGATTCCCCTTTCAGGCCGACCACAAGTACTACAAGGAACATGGTCTTTACGACTTCCCCCAGAAGCACTATCGGGTTCGCATCAGGAACGGCATTCTTGGACTTCTTAGCCGTCTCCCCTCGTTTCGAAAAGAAGTTTACAAAAGGCGCATGAAAGGTGAAATGATCAAACCGTTGACGGATTTCATTGATCAGACCCCCTAATGCCTTTGGGAGCATCATGGTGCCAGGAAAAACCGATAAACCGGTTATCGTGCTGGACGTGGGCGGAGTGCTTGTGGGCTTTGACCTCAAGCCTTTGATCAGGGCCCTGTCAAAGAACCGCAGAGACAAAGTCACGCTTCCTCCTCTATCAGCCATTGACAGGCTCTTTTTGCCGGTTCAGACAGGCGAGTCCTCTCTCGATGACATTGTCCCTGAACTCAATGCCTCTCTCAAAGTCTCCTTCCCTCCCGGCGAGTGGCGGGACCTCCTTTGCACCATCTTCACAGGCGAAATGCAGGGCATGAGGGAGATCCTGACCGAGCTCAAGAGGGACTTCTTTCTTGTCGGCCTCACCAACACCATTGAGCCGCACTGGGCTTTTGTGCTGCAGGCCTATGAGATCCTCCAACTTCTTGACGGATGCGTCGTTTCTTATGTGGAGGGCCTGGCAAAACCGGATCCCGCGATCTACAGGATGGTCGAAGAGCGGTACTGCAATGGCCGCCCGCCTCATTTCCACACCGACGACCTGCCCGAATATGTGGAAGCCGCCCGGCAAATGGGCTGGCGGTCAGAGTTGTTCAAGAGTCCGGTTCAGTTCAAGAACGCAGTCATGGGAAGACACACGAAGGAATGAGGAATCGATCAAGGATCCAAAAGCCGCGACCTGATTCTCAGTCGGTGCTTACGGGGGCTTTTCCCCTACACCACAGGGGAAGGAGGCAGAGGACGACAACGACCACGTTGATGAGGATTGAGACGAGCAGCACATCATGAAACGCCAACGGGATGGCCGTTCTCGAAGCAGAGGTCCCGTCCGTTCCAAGTTTGACAAGCCCCTCCTGATAACCGTCCCTCCATGCTGAAAAAAGGGTTCCGGTCCAAGCCATTCCAACGGCAATGCCCACCTGCCTCTGGGTGGCAATGAGGGCCGAAGCCGTGCCCAGGTGTTCCCTGGTCACCGCGCCCATAATGATGCTGTTGTTGGCAGGCTGAAAAGTCCCGGCGCCCACCCCCAGCAGGACGAATACCGCTGCGACGGATCCCGTGGAACTCTGCAA
This sequence comes from uncultured delta proteobacterium, assembly GCA_963702565.1. Taxonomy (GTDB): domain Bacteria; phylum Desulfobacterota; class DSM-4660; order Desulfatiglandales; family HGW-15; genus CAVPDE01. The sequence goes on from CAVPDE010000002.1 coordinate 6,715, forward strand.
ATCAAAGCCGAGCATGAAAACGAAAGAAAGGGCGGCTGCGGCGGCGCCGATCGCCGCAAACCACACGCGGCCGAAGCGATCCGAAAGCCAGCCGCTGGCCGGGCCGAACACCAGGGTGGTCACAGAGGTCGCGGCCATCAACAAGCCGGCTTCGGAAGCCCGCATGTGAAGTCCCAGCATCAGGTAAAAGGGGATGATGAGCATGTAGGGAGGCGCTGCCACAAAGTGCAGAAGCAGCGCTCCCATGGCAGAGCTGAAGACCTTGTCTTTGAAAAGCGCCGGATCCAGGATCGGATTTTGAGCGCGGCGCTCCAGAAGTACGAAGACCGCGATCAAGGCGAGCCCTGTGCCTGCCAGAAGAAAAACCCGAAACGACACCAGCCCATAATCCCTCATCTGGCTCACGCCGAAGACAAACAGAAAGATCCCTGCAGTGGACGTGAGGGTTCCCCGAAGATCCAGATTCAACTTCCCGTGCCTCGGCTGATCCTTGTCCAGAAACACGATCGCCATGAGAAATGCCGCAAGCCCCAGGGGGATTCGGACGTAGAAAATCGAGCGCCAGTCGAGAAAGTCGAGCAGGGGTCCGCCGATCACAGGGCCGGCGATGAACCCCAGCGACACGGAAACTCCCAGGGAGCCGAGCCCTTTGCCCACTTCGTGGGCAGGGAACGCTTCCGTGACAATCGCCGCACCGCAGGAGATGGTCATGGCGGCGCCCACGGCCTGAAGCGTTCTGAAGAAAATCAACTGTCCGATGCTGTCGGCAAGGGCGCAGGCCAGCAGCCCCAGGGTGAAAACTGCGATCCCGACCAGGAAGATCCTCTTGCGGCCCACCATGTCTCCGATCTTTCCGATGATGAGCATCGAGCTCGTGCTGACCAGGACAAAGGCGACGCTCACCCACATAACCACCGACACGTCCGCCTTAAAGACACGGGTCAGCACGGGGAAGGCGATGTTGGTAATGCTCGCATCCATCGTCGCCATCATGGTGGTCACGGCGACGGTGACCAGGACTTTCCATTTATTTCGGTTCATTCCCATCGTTCCGACAAGAAGACGGATCTCCTGGACAAGACTTAGCGCATGCAGAGTAGTCCTGCATGAGCGGATGCCGGGAGAGCGACCTGGCCTCATCTATGGACCAATAAGAATATCTCTCCGGGCACTTCTTGATGCTGGACAAGAAATCCTTCCATGATACCCATTGATAGGCCGCAACCTCCTCCCTGTTGGGCTTCGGCTCATCGCTTGTGCAGCCCAAATAAACGGGGCAGATTTCATTTTCAACAATGCCTTGAAAGGGCGGAGCCTGGTAGCGGTAATCAGGCAGCGCGCACACAAGATCCATGGCGCGCATACCCAGTTCATAGTCGAGCCGACGTCTAATCGCATCTTCCATCGATTCATTGGGTCCAGGATGACCACAAACACTATTGGTCCATACCCCAGGCCAAACTTTCTTAACGAGGGCCCGTTGAGTGATAAGCAGCTCCCCCCTTCGGTTGAAAATGAAACAGGAGAATCCCAGGTGGAGAGGCGTCGAGCCATGATGACTCATCAGTTTTTCAGCCGTTCCCGTGGGGTCCCCGGCGTCATTCACCAGGACAATGAGTTCCTCGTGCTTCATCGCCCAAGAGTATCCTTTGTCCACCGATCCTTCCACCATAAAATACCTGGCCCTCTTTATTGAACTTGAATCCGTAGCGGATGAAGCCGACGTCAGAGAGCAGGCTGGCCATCGGGGTCTGGAATTGTTATAAGGATTTTAGTCTGAAGACCTGTTTTTTGAGTTTGATTAATGATGGAGATGGGTTACTATAGAACTCATGTTGAAGCGTCGGGAAGCGTTAGGGGAAGGATGATCCATGGAAAGAAGAGCGTCGATTCACCGAAAAACCAAGGAGACGGAGATCCGGCTGGAGCTCAACCTGGACGGCACCGGGGGAACTGAAATCAAAACCGGCATTCCCTTCATGGACCACATGCTCACCCTTATGGCCGCTCACGGGTTCGTGGATCTGAAGATCACGGCATCCGGCGACACGGAGGTGGACGACCACCACACGGTGGAGGATCTCGGCATCTGCCTCGGAAAAGCCATCCACGACGCCCTTGGAAAAAGAGAAGGAATCAGGAGATACGGTCATGCCGTTGTGCCCATGGATGAGGCTTTGGCCAGGATTGCGCTGGACATCTCCAACCGGCCCTTTCTCGCTTACCGGGTCGGCTTGAAAGAGACCAAAACCGGCTCCTTTGACGTGAACCTGGTTCGGGAGTTTTTCCGGGCCCTCGTGGTCCACTCAGGAATCACCATGCATGTGGATCTGGTCTCAGGAGATGACCCTCACCACGTGGCCGAATCGATTTTTAAATCCTTTGCCAGAGCTCTGGATCAGGCCACAAGCTTTGAACCTCGTCTTCACGGCGCAGTGCCCTCCACCAAAGGTCTTCTATAGCCTAGCCTCCAACGGAAATGACCGTTCAGCGAACAGAGGGAACCATCGGCAAGGTCGCCCAGGAGGCCAAAGCAGACCAGTGCTTGTTACAGTACCGCAGCTTGTCGGTGGGGGTCAGGTCGGCCCGGCCATCGGCGATTCTTTATGCATTTCGGAAAGGTGCAGGCGAGTCGCCGAATTGCTGGCCAGTGCAGATGTGATTATCGAATGTGCGATAGCTCTTGCTCAGGAAATTCACGATGGACCCTTTGAAACATTTACGGGCCATGGGATATGGTCTGCCTGGCAAGGGCAGCAGACTTATTCTCTGTCAGAGAAGAAAGTGATCCGGATCGATCTTGACCCCAACCTCGAAAAAGCATGGGCACAGGAAAGAAAGTGCAAAAAGGTTTCTGATACGGTTCACAAAGGCCTGCCTAGGACTAAACTCATGCGCATTCCGTTTCGCATGGAGATGTCGGGTTTTTCGAGAATTCCGGGTAGCTTCCCTATTATTGGGGATATCGGTGTGATCTGGCCCCTGCTGGCGAACAGGGTGGCAAAAACGCTTGGAATAAAACTTGACTTCATGAGCTACCCACAGTCAACCCCTGCGGGGCGAGAGGTCAGGGAGTGGATCGTTCGGCACATCCAGCCGATCAGCAGGGAACGGCTGATGAAAACAAGGGGAATGCCATGGGTTGATGAAGGCAGATCGAAATGCTAAGAAGTCACTCCAAAAAGGTCCTCACCCAATGGCCGCACTGATCCTTGACCTCTACAATCTCCTGGCCACCCTGCTCGTCTGGCCGCTCTGTCTTTTGGTGCGCCGTCACCCCAATTTTAAGGATACCCTGCAGTTGCGGTTGTCCTTCAAGCTCCCCGCGCGGCCGCACGGCGAGCTTCTCTGGTTCCACGGCGCCTCGCTCGGAGAGGTGAAGGCTGTTGCGGGACTCATCACGGCATTGAAGGCCCGGCGGCCGGACATAACCCTTGGCGTTTCCACAATGACCGCGACGGGAAGACTAGCGGCGGGCAGCATTGCCGGCGTCGATCTGGTCTTTCCTTTTCCCTTCGACCTGGCCTGGGTGATGCGGCGCTACCTCAGGCACCTCGCCCCGCAGGCGCTCGTGATCGTCGAAACCGAGATCTGGCCCAACCTCCTTATGGAGGCGCAGAAGGCCGGGGTCCGAACGCTCTTCGTCAATGCGCGGCTCACCCAAAAGGCTTTCCGGCGGTATCAATGGATCAAACCTTTCACCAGGAGTGTCTTCCGGCAGGCCGAGGTTCTTGCCATCGCCCCGGAAGACAAATCTCGATTCAGGATCCTGGGGGCGCAACGGGTCGACGTGCTTGGTACCCTCAAGTTCGACGCGATGCGCGCCTCTGATCCCGGCAGGGCCCGGGCCATCAGAGCTTCGCTGCAGTGCGGCAATCGGCCGGTCTTCGTCGCCGGCAGCGTGAGAGAAGGAGAGGAGGTCATGGTCCTTGAGGCCATACGTTACGCGCACGATCGAATTCCCGGCCTCTTTTCCATCATCGCCCCGCGGCATGCTGAGCGCATCCCACTTCTCATCGACTTGTCCAAGGCTTCCGGACTCGCCTGGAACCTCCGGAGCCGGCCCGGGGCCCAGGACCTGCTCATCATCGATACCGCGGGCGAGCTCTTCGACCTTTACGGGGCTGCGCAGGCGGCCTTCGTGGGCGGGAGTCTCGTCCACCTCGGCGGACAGAACATCCTCGAACCCCTCGCCTGGGGAATCCCCACTATCCACGGCCCCCATATGCACGATTTCGTCTGGGCCCTCGATGCAGTCAAGGGCCATACCCTCGTCGTGCACGACGCGACCGAACTTGGAAAAACCATCGTAGACATCCTGATGCACCCCGAACGATATGCGGCCATGGCCAGAGGAGGCCGCGAGAAGCTGGTTTTGGCTCGCGGAGGCACCGAACGCTACCTCCATGCCATCCTCGGATGGGGGAAGTCGAGGGAACCCCAGCCTTCTGCGCATCTCTCCCCTCACGACCCTATTCGTTGAATTTCTGGGGATTTCTCCCCAATCACTCGCCTTCGCCAGGATGCCCCGTGTGGTATAACGGGGAGGACCGGCCTTCGCCAAGGCTTCGGCCCGATAAAATGGCGACAGGCGACCGCGGCGTAGCCTGTAGGGCGAAGACGGGTTTGCCTCGCCATTGTGTTGTGACGGCGGGTGGCTTCGGCGGAATTTCGCTTGGCTTTGCCACAGATGCCCCGCGCGAGAGCGCGGGGAGCTTCATTTAAAAAGGAAAGCTGTATTTGGGTTTGACTAATGAGGGGGAGTGGTTAGTATTGTGTATAACGTGAACGGCTGGCAAGCGGGGGCCAACTCCTCTGGATTTCATGACTTTTCAAGAAACCAGCATGCATGGGGATCTGGTCTCAGGAGAGGACTTTAACCCCACGGCCGAATCGATTTTCAAATCCTTTGCCAGAGCTATGGATCAGGCTACAAGCTTTGAACCTCATCTTGGCGGCGCAGTGCCCTCCACCAAAGGTCTTCTATAGCCTAGCTCCTAAGAGAAGCGGCTGTTCAGTGAACAGAGGGAACCATGGCTAACGTCGGGTGCAAACGCCTCATCGGCTCTATTCTTTTCTTGATCGTCCTGAGCGGGTCTTCCTGCCAACTCCAGCAGGTCCCCCAGGAGGACAAAGCGGTTGTGCTTCCATTGAACACGATCGTGTTTATCGGTTTTCGACCGGGCCTGTCTCCCTCTCAAACCCCCGGCATGGTGCGCAGCCCGATTTCCGGCGCCGTATTCTCTGCGGATCCCGTGTCCGAATCCATCGCCGAGGGGCTTTCCGACTTGCTCTTCGAAAAACTGACCAGGGACAGGCCTCTGAACTGGGTGTCGCCCGGTGAAGCAGCCGCGGCTTTTTCCCAGCTTGCCCCCTCCAACTCCACACTGACGGATAGGGACATTTACGTGCAAATCGGTAAGGCCCTGTCTGCCGAAGCCGTGCTAGGGGGGCATGTGTACCGCTGGCGCGAACGGGTGGGAACAGACTATTCGGCCCGCCGGCCGGCCTCTGTGGCCTTTGACCTGTATCTCATGAGTGCCGGGGACGGCGTGATCTGGTGGAAAGCACGTTTCGACAAGTCCCAGATCTCTCTCAGCGAGAATCTTTTCGATTTCAAGACCTTTTTCAAAGCCAAGGGCCGTTGGATGACGGCAGATGAACTGGCGGAGATCGGCCTCACCGACTTTGTCGAGGCTTTCCCCAAGGGAGAAAAAGAATGATCGTCATCCCTGCCGTGGACATCAAAGGCGGCCGATGCGTGAGGCTCAAGCAGGGCAGGATGTCGGAGGAAACGGTTTACTCCGATGACCCGGTTCAGACGGCCGCGACCTGGTGCGCCAAAGGAGCGGAAAGGATTCATCTGGTCGATCTGGACGGCGCCGTGGAAGGGAAAAGGGTCAACGCAGAGGTGATCAGGACGATCGCGCGTTCCGTGCCCGTGCCGGTTGAACTGGGCGGAGGCATCCGGAGCCTGGCCTCCATCGAATTCTATCTCGAATCAGGGGTGGAGTGGGTGATTCTCGGAACCTTGGCCTGCAAGGACCCGAACCTGGTGGAAGAGGCTTGCCGGAGGTTTCCGGGCCGCGTGATGCTCGCCATTGATGCCCGCGGCGGCCGGGTGGCGGTGGAGGGGTGGACCGAGGACACGGAGCGTTCCGCGACCGATGTCGCCAGGCCCTTTGACGGCCTGGGGATTGCCGCCGTCATCTACACGGACATTCAGAGAGACGGCATGAGCGTGGGGCCCAATCTCACGGCGACCGGAGAACTCGCAAGAGCCCTGAAAACCCCGGTGATTGCCTCAGGAGGCATCTCGGGGCTTGACGACATCCGAAAGGTCCTGGCCCTTTCGGGCAGGGGCGTTGCGGGGGTGATCACGGGAAGGGCTCTTTACGAGGGAACCCTGGACCTCGAACAGGCGATCCGGGTGAGCAAAGAAAATCAAATTTCTTCTTGACTTTGCTATGGATTTTTTTATATTGGCAGTTTAACCTTAGGAGCATTCCCTTTGGCCACACCCCTTGTGGATAAAATCGCCCAGGACCTTATACAAGCCCTCAAAGCAAAGGATGAGGCTCGGGTCTCCTGCTTGCGGGTGCTGAAAGCGGCCGTCACCAACGAACAGGGCCGGAGAACGGAGCCCCTCCAGGAAGGAGACGTCCAGTCCGTGATCCAGTCTCTCATCCGTAAGGGGCAGGAAGCGGCGGTGGAATTCCGAAAGGGCCATCGAGCGGACATGGCGGCCAAGGAAGAGGGCGAGATCAAGATTTTCAGCGGATATCTGCCTCAACAGCTCGCACCCGCTGAGATTGAAAGTGTGCTCAAGGAGATCATTACCGAGGTATCCGCTTCAGGCCCCAAGGATCTGGGCAAAGTCATGAAGGCTGCCATGGGGCGCCTGTCAGGAAAGGTTCAGGGCAAAGAGGTCAACGAGATAGCCAAGAGACTTCTCGGGTGATCCGCGAATTCCGGCGACGTTTCCGTTTCTGATCTTTTCACCGGTCATGAGGGTCCTATTCAAAAGCGTATCTCAGCTGATCGAAACGTGATGATCAAACAAAAACGCTCCGCTGAACAACTCCTTCATCCAGTGAAGGGGTTTTTTCTTTTTGAGGCCTAGCAGGTCGCTGAAAAACACTTGCTTCACAGGCTGCTCAATAACGGCCAGATGCAAGGCCCCCGAAATCCCGAGGAGTGAGACGTACATTCCAGTACGTCGCAGTGACGAGGGATAAGGGTAACGCAGCAGATGAGCGTTTTTCAGCAGCCTGCTTAGGCTTCTTCGGGGGCGGTCAGGCAAGGCTCATGGACGGTTACCAGGCGGCTAAAGAAGAGATCAAGAGGACCGTGGACATCGTCGAACTGATCGGTCAGTTTGTCCAGCTCAAGCGGTCCGGCCAGAGCTATATGGGGCTGTGCCCCTTTCACTCTGAAAAAGCGCCGTCTTTCACGGTGAGCCCTTCCAAGCAGATGTTCCACTGTTTCGGGTGCAAGAAGGGCGGCGATCTCTTTGCCTTCTGGATGGAGTATCATCGGGTTTCTTTTCCTCAGGCCCTGAAGGATCTGGCCGAGAAATACCACGTGTCCTTGCCCGAGAGGGATCCCGGAGTACCGGGCATCAAAGACGCGATCCTCCGGGCAAACGAAGCGGCGGCGGATTTTTTCCATTCCCTCCTGATGAAATCGGGAAAGGGAAAGGCCGGCAGGGAGTACCTGGAGCGGAGAGGAATCCCCGGGGAAATCATCAAGGAGTTCAAGCTCGGGTATGCCCCGGAGGAGTGGGACGCTCTGAGCAAGGCCCTGCGGGAGAAGAAGATCAATCCCGAAACCGCGCTGCAGGCCGGCCTTCTGATCCCCAGGAAGACGGAAGGCCATTACGATCGGTTCCGCAACCGGGTGATGTTTCCCATTTTCGACATGCGGAGCCAAATCGTCGGTTTCGGCGGCAGGGTCCTGGATCAGTCTCTGCCCAAGTATCTGAACACGCCCGAGACCCCGGTGTTTCAGAAGGGCGAACTGCTCTACGGTCTCCACGTCGCCTTTTCCCGGATCCGCGAAAGCGGCCGGGTGGTCATCGTGGAGGGTTACACCGACGTGCTGGCTCTCATCAAGCACGGGTTTCGGGGGGCGGTGGCGACCCTTGGAACCGCGCTGACCCGGGACCACATCCGGAAGCTCAAGGGGTATGCCCGGGAAGCGGTGGTGGTGTTCGACTCGGACGCCGCCGGAACCGCGGCCGCCATGAAAAGCCTTTCGTATTTCCTGGATGAAGGCATGCCCGCCAAGGTGATGTCTCTCCCGGACGAAGAGGATCCGGACACCTTTGTGAACAAGAGCGGCCTCGGGGCGTTTCAGGATCTCCTGGAGCGCAGCGTGCCCATGTTCGATTTTTTTATCGATCGCAAGATGGCCGACGGGGGAAAGGAAATCGAACACCAAGTCAACGTCCTGGAGGACATCTTCCCCGTGTTGGCGGAACTCAAGAGCCACGTGCAGCGGGCTCTTTACGTAAAACGGCTTTCGGAAAAGCTTCAGGTGACCGAAAAGGCGCTGACTGCGGAATATCATAAGTGGGCGTCCAAGGGCTCCGCCGGAGCGGACCGCCCTAAAGCCCAGGGGAAAAAGGAGTGCAAGAGGATCGATGATGTTTATCTTCTGAATCTCGTCCTCCATCATCCCGGGACCATCGGCCGGGTCAGAGATCTCGAATGGAAGAGCCTTCTCTCTGATCCGGTGGTCATCGAGATTGTGAGCTGCCTCATCCAGAAGGCCCTTGGAGGAGGGACCCTGGACACGGAAGAAATCCTGTCCGGCCTCTCCGGGGAAACAGCACAGGAGGCCTTCAGGGAAGCGATGCTCAGCCCTTCCATCTTCAGTGAAGAGGAGGTGGAAAGGGCGATTCAGGATTTTTCAGAAAAAATCCTCAGGATCAAAATCCGGGACTCTGTGGCTGAGGCCAGAGCCAGAGGGGATTTTGAGACCTACAACCGCATGTTGAAATTAAAGAAGGAACGAGACGTTCAACCGCGGATCAACGGGAACTCTCAGGAGGGAATGTAATGGCGAACAACTCAGACATGGTCAATCTCAAACGACTCATCGATATCGGCAAGGACAAGGGATACATCACTTACGAAGAACTCAACGACGAACTGCCCGACGACGTGGTCTCCTCGGAAACCATCGATGACCTCATGATGATGTTTGAAGAGCTGGACGTGATGGTCATCGACGCCGCGTCCAAGGAGCAGATCGAGAAATCCAGGCGGATCAAGAAAAGACAGGAGAAGGTGGTTGAGAAAGAGAACTTCCGGGCCGAGGTGGCGGATGTGGCGACCCGGGTCTCTGATCCCGTGAAGATGTATCTGAAGGAGATGGGCTGCATCTCCCTCCTCACCCGGGAGGGAGAGGTGGAGATTGCCAAGAGAATTGAAGCCGGCGAAAAGGAGGCCTTGGATGCCCTTCTGAAGTGCCGCGTGGGGATCGAATACATTATCGAGCTGGGAGACCTTCTGAAGCAAGGAGAAATCAAGCTCAAGGACGTCATCAACGATCTCGACGATGAGGACAGCCACACTCAAATCGGCGAAAGGAAGGAATCCATCATTCATCTCATCGGTGAAATCGAATCCCTCTTCCAGGATTCCGTCGAACTGAAGACCCAGTCTTTGAAGAAAGGGCTTCTTGCGGCCAAGAAGAAGAGGATTCAAACGAAGCTGGAGAACAACCGACGCAGGATCGTCGAATTGATCAGCAGTTTCAAGCTGGAAAAGACCCAGATCGACCGCATGGTGGAACGGTTGAAAGAGACGGTTTGGAGGGTCGAAAGGGCGGAAAAGGACCTCAAGGAAGTCGTGTCCGCAGCAGGCGGCAAGCCCTTGGCCTTTGTGAAGAAGTCTTTCACCCAGATCCCCAAGACCGCGAAGGAAACCCAGCTGGTCACCCCCCTGAAGCTCAGGAAGGCGGATCTTCTTGCCCTGAAATCCAAGATCGATGCCGCAGAGAAGGTGATCAAGGAAATCAGGGACCGCACCAACATGGACAAGGAGGAGCTCAAGGATACGCTCGAAGTCGTCGAGGACCGGATTGACCGGTCCAAGCTCGCCAAGAGCGAACTCATCGAGGCGAACCTCCGATTGGTGGTGAGCATTGCCAAAAAATACACCAACCGGGGACTCCAGTTCCTCGACCTGATCCAGGAAGGGAACATCGGCCTCATGAAGGCGGTGGACAAGTTCGAGTATCAGAGGGGATACAAGTTCAGCACCTACGCCACCTGGTGGATCCGGCAGGCCATCACCAGGGCCATCGCCGACCAGGCCAGAACCATTCGAATCCCGGTTCACATGATTGAAACCATCAACAAGCTCATTCGCACCTCGCGGTATCTGGTCCAGGAACATGGCCGCGAACCGACTCCAGAGGAAATCGCCGAAAAAATGGAATTCCCTTTGGAAAAGGTCCGGAAGGTTCTCAAGATCGCCAAGGAGCCCATTTCCCTGGAAACTCCCATCGGAGAAGAAGAGGACAGCCATCTGGGGGATTTCATCGAAGACAAGAAGATCATCTCCCCCGGCGATGCAGTGATGAACTTCAACCTGGGCGAGCAGACGAGAAAAATTTTGACCACCCTCACGCCTAGAGAGGAAAAGGTACTGAGGATGCGATTCGGCATCGGCGAGAAATCCGATCACACCCTCGAGGAGGTAGGCCGGGATTTCAATGTCACCCGGGAGAGGATCAGGCAGATCGAGGCCAAGGCCTTGAGGAAATTGAGGCACCCCAGCAGAAGCAAGAAGCTGAGGAGCTTCCTGGAGCAGTAGGCACCCCCAAAGCACGCACCAGCCGGAGCCTGGGGGTGAACGGCCTTATCACCGGGGTGACGAGTGATAACTTGACCGTCAAGAAGGATAATGGAAATTCGCTTGACAATCCCTCAATCGCTTTGCATGCTAATTCTTCAAGGGAAGATCGGGCCCATAGCTCAGCTGGAAGAGCCACCGGCTCATAACCGGTTGGTCCCTGGTTCGAACCCAGGTGGGCCCACCAATGTCTCAGGATACGCGATGGACACCCAGGCGTTTCAAAAACTACCCTGTTTCAGACAGGGGACTTGTTTCATAGGAAAGGGCGCACCAGAACGGTGCGCCCTTTCCATTTAAGGACCTTGGAGTGATGGAGTAGTGGGAGTGATGAAAAAGTACCCGAACAGTAGTCCTTCCAACACTCCAGTACTCCAACTTTTCCTTTTCAGTATTTTTCGATTTTAGGCACTTTAGCTCACTTTAGGCATTTTTGGCATTTCTTATGTTTAACCTTTTAACCCATGACAAGGTCATGGCAGGAAACGGGAGTGGAAGAGAGTTACATTGAAAGACAAACTTTTGGTGCTTATTCAACTTCAGGAGTGCGACAACAGGATCGCAAAAGTCCTACAGGCCAAAGAACTGGCCCCTCTGAGAATTCAGAAGCTGGAGGATGAGCTCAGGACCGTGGAAAACCAGTTCAAGGCCGACGAGGACCAGCTTGAGGCATTCAGAAAGGACCGACGTCAGCTGGAACGGGAGATCCAGGAACTGGACGGCAAGATCGAGAAAAGCTCGGCGAAACTCACCCAGATCAAATCCAACAAGGAGTACACCGCTGCTTTAAAAGAGATCGATGACACCAAAACCATCAAGTTTCAGACTGAGGAAAAAGCCATCCAGATGATGGAAACCGCAGAGGAGCTGGAGCGGAAATGCAAGGGTCACAAGGAGACTCTCAAGACCTTGAAAGACCAATCCGAAAAAGACAAAGACGCGGTCAAGACGGAACTCCTCGGCCTGGAAAAGGATCTCGACGCTCTGCAAAAAGAAAGAAGTCAGCTTTGCTGCGATTTCGATCAGGGTCTTCTGAAAAAGTATGTCTTCCTCAGGGAGCGCAAGGGAGGCCTGGCCATCAGCTCCGTGGTGACGGGGGTCTGTCAAACGTGCCACATGGGCATTCCTCCGCAGAAGTTCAATGAACTGATCCGAGGGAATGATCTCATGACCTGCCCCCATTGCAATAGAATTATTTACTGGGGCGAGGACCAGGATTTCCAAAAGACCTCGACTGCGCTATAATGCATCGGTATGTCAGAGCAGGACAAATGACCGCTGCTCTGCCCCAGGCAGAGGGGAGGAAAGTCCGGGCTCCGCAGGACAGGGTGCTGGGTAACTCCCAGTCCTGGCAACAGGAAGGAAAGTGCCACAGAAAGCAAACCGCCCCGGCGGCCGGTCCGCCGAGGTAAGGGTGAAACGGTGAGGTAAGAGCTCACCAGTCCCGCCGGTGACGGCAGGAGCTAGGAAAACCCCACCCGGAGCAAGACCAAATAGGGGAACGCCCGAGGGTGGTCCGCCCGAGTTCCCGGGTAGGTCGCTGGATCCCGATGGCAACATCGGGACTAGAGGAATGGTCATTGTCCCCCGGTTCACCCTGTGTGGATCGGAGGAAACAGAACCCGGCTTAAGGCCTGCTCTGACATACTCTATATTGCCTAGAACAGAGAGCGAAGAGCAGCGTGGACAGAGAGAGGGAATGAATGCCTCCATTGACCGAAAAGTTGGAAAACAAAGCGATCATCATCATCGGAGCAGGGCATTTCGGGCAAAGAGCCGCCGCGCTCCTAAAATCCGTCCCGCACACGTCTCTGTGGATCGTGGACCGGGACATCAAAAAGCTGAAAAAAATGGGGAACATCGGGGCAAAGAGAATCGCTGAGGACGGGATCCGATTCCTCGCAAAGCATTTCTCCCACCTCGCCCCGTCCACTTTCATCATTCCCGCCGTCCCGGTACACCTTGCTTTCGAATGGCTGAAAACCTATATCAATAAGAAAGGAACCGTAGCGCAGGTACCGGTTCCCAAGAGTTTCGGCCTTCGCCTTCCTCACACGCGGGACGGCAGTGAAGGCTCGTTGCTGGTCAGCTATGCCGATTTCCGCTGTCCGGACGACTGTCCTGAACCGGCGAACCGCTGCACGGTCACAGGCAAAGCGAGAGGAACCCCCCTGTACCGGCTTCTGGACGAGGGGGTGCCTCGTGGATTTCGCGTGCACGTGATCCGGAGCCTCCAATTGGCCCCTGGTGTGGGAGGGTATCGAGTGAAGGATCTGAAAGAGCTTCTCGGGAAGGTCTCAGAGGGAAGGAAAGGGAAGTGGCTGGTGGCAACGGCCTGCAAGTGTCACGGCGTGGTGACCGGGCTGCAGGTCGCTCCTTAGAATCGAAAGAGGAAAGGTCATGTTCGTAGTGTCGAATTTTCTGATCGCCATCGCAAGAATCCTGGACATCGGGTTGAGCCTGTACATGTACATCATCATTGCCCGGGCTGTCATTTCATGGGTCAACCCTGATCCCTACAATCCCATCGTCCGGTTTCTCAACTCCATCACGGAACCAGTGCTCTTCCGCATCCGGAAAAGACTGCCCCTCTTCTTTGGGGGCATGGACTTCTCGCCGATCATCGTGATCCTGGCCATCATCTTCGTTCAATCCTTTGTCGTCCAAAGCCTGGTTCAAATGGCAGCCCGTATGGGGTAGGCTCTCCGGGGACGCCGCCGTGGAAACCGTCATCAAGGTCAAAGTCCTTCCCCGGTCCTCGCGAACGGAAATCGCGGGTAGGGAGAATGACGTCTACCGGGTGAAGATAATCGATCCGCCGGTGGAAGGCAGGGCGAACAAAGCTCTCATCGCGTTGCTCGCCGGAAAACTGGGGGTTGCGAAGAGGGATATTGAGATTGTCTCAGGGAAGACGGGAAGGCTAAAGACGGTGCGAATCCGCAGCCTCACCGCAGGCGAGATTGCTCAAGCTCTGGAAGCTTGAGCGTAGAGCACAGAGCGCAGAGTAAAGGACAAAACAATTACCCTATGGGGTTCATTTGTTGACTCCAAGCTCTAAGCTCTCTGCTCTGCGCTTCTTACTCTTTGCTCTCGGCTTCTTTATGTGTTGAACTGAATGTCATGGAGCTGACGGAATCGGCCGTTCAGATCCAGCAAATCCTCTCTTGTTCCCGACTCGACGATCCTCCCGCCTTCCAGCACATAGATGCGATCCGCCTTGCGGACCGTGCTCAATCGGTGGGCCGCCACGAGAATGGTTCTCCCGCCTCTCAAGGCATCGATCGATGCCTCCACCAACTGTTCGCTTTCGGCATCCAGAGCGGATGCCGCTTCATCCAGGATCAGAATGGAAGGGTCTGCGAGGACGGCCCTTGCGATGGCGATGCGCTGTCTCTGGCCGCCGGAGAGCAACGTTCCCCGGTCTCCGACCACAGAGTCATATCCCCGAGGCTGCGCCAGAATGAAGTCGTGGGCATGAGCCGCCTTGGCCGCTTCTATCACCTTCCCCAGGCCTGCATCGGGCTTGGCATAACGGATATTGTTGGCGATGGTATCATGAAACAGCAACACTTCCTGACTCACGGTGCTGATCTGCCTGCGAAGCGACTCCAGGGTCACGCGACGGATGTCCGTGCCGTCAATGGTGATGGACCCTGAGGTGACGTCATAGAACCGCGGGACCAGTTCAAGGAGCGTGCTTTTCCCTGCGCCGGTAGAGCCCACGAAGGCCACCATCTCACCTGCCTTGATGGAAAAGGACAGGTCCATGAGGACAGGCACTCCTCCATCATAAGAAAAGCTCACGTTCTTGAACTCAATGGATTGGCGGTGTCTGGGAAGTTCTATCGCCCCTTCGGCGTCGCGGATCGACGGTGTGGTCCTCAAGATCCCGAAAACCCGTTCCGTGGCCCCTTGCAGGGTGCGAAGCTCATTGTTCATTTTAGCTAGGAGCCTGACCGGCGCGTAGAGCCGCTGAAAGCCATACATCAGTGCGATGAGTTCACCCAGGCTGTGTTGGAAGTAAACTTTCCCCACGATAAACAGTCCGGGCAGGACCAGGAAACCCATGGAATCTAAGATCGGACCCAGGCCGCGATCCCATCGGCACCAGCGAATCACGCTCTTGTAGAGCCGGTCCACGAGAGCCTGAAACCTCTCGGCCTCTGTCTGCCCCATGAAGAAACCCTGCACGACCTTGAGGCAAAGGAGGGTCTCCTGATAGGCTGCCGTCACAAAGGAGATATTCTCCTGGACCTTTGAAGAATGCTTCTTGACCTTTCTCCCGAACAGGCGGACAGGGCCCACCACAAGCGGAATCGCCAAAAACACGAGCAAGGTCAGTTCGTAGTTGGAAAGCAGGAGATAAGCGAGAAAAACGAGAGCGGTCAGCGGATGTTGGACCAGGCCGACAAGGATGTTCGCGATCCTCTCCTGCATGACCGTCAAGTCCGCGGTGGACCTTGAAATCAACTCCCCTGCTTTTTGTTTATGGTAAAACCCGAGAGGCAAAGAAACAAACTTCTTGAAAAGATCCATGCGAACGGATCGGATGGCTCTGTTGGAAAAGGCGGCAGAAGCGAGCTCGCTGAGATAGCTGAGCAACGATCGGAGCAGCATGAAGAAAAAAGCAATGGCCCCCAGCACTGCGACGAGGCGCTCAGAGGAAACCCCGTCGAGAAGAACGATCTCCGTTTTTTGCCAGGAGAACCCTCCATCCATGTGAATCGTCACCCAGGGGATTTTCCAGGTGACAGGGTCTGTCCCGGTTTTCATTCCTTCATCGATGAAAGGCTGGATGAGGTAGACAGGAATGACCATGAAGAGGGCTGACAGCGCCGTGAGCGCAAGGGAAATGATCAGCAGGCCACGGTGAGCCTTGACGTAGCGGGCAAGATCTTTGCCTAGGATATAATCTACCATGATTTGCTCAGCCGCCCCTCACCCGCCTAGCCCCTTCCATCCCTTGTGCCATGGGCTGTGCACCTTCAGCCTTTTTCACACCGCTCCGATCAGTCTTGAGATGACGATTCGCTGCACTTCGGATGTCCCCTCTCCGATCTCCAGCAGCTTCTGATCTCGGTAAAACCGCTCCACGTCATACTCTTTCATCAGCCCGTAACCTCCGTGGAGCTGGACCGCGTGGTTTGCACAGCGGTACATCACCTCGGAGCAGTACAGCTTGGCCATAGCCGCTTCTTTGCGGAAGGGCTTGTTTCTGTCTCTCAACCAGCACGCCTTGTAAAGGAGCAGGCGGGCGCACTCGATTTCAAGGGCCATGTCCGCGAGCTTGAAGGCATTGACTTGGTAGGTGGCGATCGGCTTTCCGAATTGGACCCTTTCCCTGCTGTATTTCATGGCCATTTCAAAGCATCCTTGCGCCCCGCCGAGACCCATGGCGGCGATGGACAATCGCCCGCCGTCCAAGGTCTGCATCATCTGGTAAAACCCATGCCCTCGCGGCCCCAGAAGGTTTTCCTGCGGGACTGTGCAGTCTTCAAAAAAGAGTTGCGCCGTGTTCGAACCGCGCCACATCATCTTGCCGTGCATTTCCGTAGCCACTAACCCCGGCGTTCCGGCCTCAACAAGAATACAGGAAAGCTCGGGACGGCTGTCTGCCTTTGCCCCGGTCCTGCAAAGAGCCGTGACACCTGTCGTGATTTTCGTGGCGGCATTGGTGATGAAGATTTTGCTCCCGTTGATCACCCATTCGTCACCCTTCAGGAAGGCCGTGGTCTGGCTGTTGCCCGCATCCGAGCCCGCGTTGGGTTCTGTCAGACCGAACCCCCACAGGGCCTCCCCGGCACACAATTTGGGCAGATACTTTTGCTTTTGCTCCTCATTCCCGAAATAGTAGAGCGGTCCGATCCCCAGGGAATTTGCTGCCGCAACGGTAGCCGCATGAGATTGGTCCACCCGCGCCACCTCTTCCGTGGCGATGATGTAGGAAACGTAATCCATGCCCTGGCCGCCGTATTTTTCCGACACGAACATGCCGAACAGACCGAGCTCTCCCATCTTCCTCATGGTGTCATAGGAAAACTCCTCTTTCTCATCGAGTTCCCTTGCGACCGGTTTGATTTCCTTTTCCGAAAATTGGCGAACACTGTTCCGGAGAATCTCCTGTTCCATCGAAAGATTATAGTCCATGACATCTCCTCAAGGTTTAAGGAATCTTAATGCCGCCCTCGTGCGCTATCAAAAATATCTAGGCCGTCTACACAAAAGTCCCGCCAGGTCTCTGGCGCACCAAGCCCGTTACTCCGATTTCGTGGTTTTTCCGAGTGTTGAAACGTAGGAGGCTGGTTCATCTTTTATAGGAAGGGCAAAAAGATTGTCAATAACTAAACAGGGACACGCCTCGCTTCTTCACGTCCACAGACCTGCGATGATTCCCCACCGGTTCAGGTACACCCACACGGCAATAACGAAAACACACCAGAAATAGTGCCACTCAAAATGTTTGAAAAAGGGCCGCATGTTCGGGGAATTCACGCTGTCCCTGAACACGGTCGCACAAAGAAGAACCGCGGCAACCATGCCGAACAGAGCCGCGAGCCGGCCATCCCATAGAGCCAGGAAGGCAAAAAGCAATGTGTTCCACCGGTGAGGCGCCATGAGCCTGTTCCAGTTCACCGCAAGACACAAGAGAGTGGGAATCCCCATGGCCGCCAGCGCTCCCTTGGTGCTGAACGCGAGGGGGACTTGGCCTTGCGGAAAAAACTGAAACGAAGAACGGATGGAGCCATGAAACAGGGCATGCGCAGAAAAGCTCAGCAAGACACCGAGAATCAACATATAACAGAGATGGCGCCCGAGGTGCGGTTTTTCGGTACGGGGAAAAGCAAGGTACATGGCTGCAAACATCAGACCCAACCACCAGGAAGAATCCGCGAGGGACCAACCCAGGAACAAGGCCGGCAGGGCGTAGATCCGCGTCGGCCGCCTCTCCCTGTATCCTTCCATGATGAAGACAGCCAACCCGAAAAGCAGGTAAGGAACGACCCATTCGGAAACACCTATCGGGCCCTGCGCCACGCTCACTGCGGCGAAAAGAACAAGGGAGCCCGCCAGATGGTCTTCCGTTTTCTTCTTGAGCCCCAAAAAAAGGAAGAAGGCTCCCATCGTGGCCAGGATCATTTTGTACCAGGAAGCAAAACCGCCAAAAAAGAGAAGCGCAATGATGGAATAGACGGAGGCCATTCCAAGGTATTCGACTTTGAGCTTTCTTCCAAAGCGCTCAACCGGCCCTGGAACGTAGACGGGGAAAGGCTGTGGACCTGCACTGAAAGAACGGGTTTTCATAGGATGCTTTCTCTAAAGGATCAGCTGATCGTCAGCCTCATCAGTTTCACGTCGATCTCCGTGCCCAGGCTGCGGCACAGGGTCCTGATCTCCTCGGCCTTTTCCTCGCCCTTCTGCCTGAACGAAATGATGACCTTCTTAATATCGTTCCTTCGAATAATGTCCTCCAAATCACTCTGGCTGCCCAGAACCGGGTAGCCCTTGATCTTTCTCCCCCTGAGCCTGGAATTGTCATCCACGAAACCGACCAGTTGAAGGCCAAGGTCGGGATTGCTCTGGATCTCCTTCAGAGCGAATTGGCCTCCGATCCCCGCTCCGTAAATGAGAGCCCGATCCCCTTTCCGGCTTGGAATGCGCACTCCCTCGTCCAGAAGGCGGAAGGACAGCCTGGACAGGGAAACGAGAACGAGCATGACGCCCCAGTAGATCAAGAAAACGGCGCGGGAAAAGCTCTGGAACCGGTAAATGAAGAGAAGGATCAGCATGGGCATCACCGTGCCGATGGTGATCGCCTTGACATATCCGATCAGGTCCTTGACGCCGGTGCTTTCCCATATCCCCCGGTAGACTCCCATGATGTAAAAGGAGAAGGTCTGGCAGGCGAGCATGATCGGCAGGGACCTCAGGAAAAAGTCGAAATCCCCTCCCACCTGGCCCTCGAAACGAAGCAGATAGGCGGTGTAATAGGCCACGGAGATGAGCACCCCGTCGAGCAGAACCTCAAAGAGCCGCCTCCGGTAAGTGATCTGAACGAGGATCGGGGTGAGGACACTCGCGCTTTCCTCGGAGAGAATGGATTTCTCCGAGTACACCTTGACCCTCCCCAGGTAGATCCAGAAGAACAGGACAAAGAGGAGGTAAAAAGCGATCAGCAAGAGAGTGAGACTGATGTTCAGGTGCCGTATGGCAAGAGCGATCAGACCCGAAGCCACGGAAAACCCATAGAGCACCAAGACCGCCTTTTTCTCGGAAAGGCCGATCGCCACCATCCGGTGCGAGGAGTGGTCCTTGCCTCCCCGGGAGATAGGCCGTCTGAAGAGCTTCCGCATGAAACTGACGAACCCCGTATCCACGATGGGGATGAAGACGATCAGGATGGGGATGGCGATCACGGACAGGAGGTGGGCGATGTTTCCTCCCACGGCGTGGACTGAACCTCCCATAGTCATGAGGCAAGCCATGACAAAGCCGATAAACAGGCTCCCCGCATCGCCCATGAAAATGGAGGCGGGATTGAAGTTGTAAACCAGAAATCCCAGGAGAGCGCCGAGAAAGGAGGCGGTCATGAGAAGAACCGTCGCCACAGACGGGGCGCCGGGGCTCGATAGATGAAGCAGAAAGGTGAACAGGGCGGCGATGAAGGCAACGCCGGCCGAGAGCCCGTCCATATTGTCGAGCAGGTTGAAGGCGTTGGTGATCCCCACGATCCACACAATGGAAAGAAAAAGATCGATGGTCTTGTAAGAGGTCCACTCGAGCCTGAAACCGAGGAAGACCAGAATGGAGGCGACCACGATTTGCCCGGCAAGCTTGTGTTGCGGATCCATCGTGCGCAAGTCATCGACCAGGCCCAGCACGAACATCCCCGAAGCACAAAGAGTGATAGGGAGGAAAGGGGTCCTGAAGCTTCCCCAACCCAGAAGAGAAGCCGTCACAAGCCATATTGCCATGGTGGACACAAAGATGGCGACCCCTCCCATCAGAGCGGTCTCCTTCTTGTGCCACCGGGTGTCTTTGGGAACGGCCACCCGGCCCGTCCTGAGGGCGAAGGTCCTCACCAGAGGCGTCAAACACAGAGAAAGCACAAGGGCACCTGCAAAGGTGAGGAAGTTATGGACCAAAAGCTTTTCCATCATCATCTGTGCGGCTGAGGATGCCGTGACGTGCTAGGTTATAGCCCTCCCCTCTTTCCGAGTCAACCTCTAGGCTATCTTTCCATGTGGATCAGCATGTAAATGCCAAGAAACATAAGCAGGAAATTGGCGAGCCAGGCGGAAAACACAGGGGGCAACACCCCGGCAAGCCCCAAGGATCGGGAAAGGCCCAGAATGAGCACATAGAGAAAACACACGGCCATGCCCAGGGACACGGCAAGAGGGGCCCCTCCCTTTTTCACACGGAGGGCCAGGGGGATCCCAATCGAGAGAAGAATCAGGCTGATGAAAGGAAAGGCCAGTTTGATGTTCATGTCCACAACGTACTTTGCATTGTCATAGCCCTCTTGCCTCACGGTTTTCGCATAATCCTTCAGTTGCCAGTAGCTCATCTCCTCCGGTTTTCGAGTTCCCCTCATGAAAGTCTCAGGCGTCTCCCGAATGGGAACGGAATGGGCATCGAACCTTCTGAAGCTGTACTGGCCGTCTTCCGTCAACTCCTGGACGACCCCGTCTTCTATTCTCCAGGAGTTCCCCTCCCAGATTCCTTTGCGGCCCTCCACTCGCTTCACGACGCGAAAGGCGTCGTCAAAAAAGTAGAACATGGGGTTCCCCATGGTTTTCTCTTTTGGATTGAACTGCCGGATCCAGTAGATCGCATTCCCGCCTCGGTACCAGATTTCCTCCTTTCCGTAGAAAAGTCCGGGGTCCCGCTTCTGAACATCGGTGCTCCAGATCTTGTTCCCCTTCGAACTGGTGTAGGGCACCACCGTTTCTGAAACCAGGAACATCCCGACCACCAGGAACAGCGATCCGAACATCAGGGTTTTGGAAAGCGTGAACGTGCTGAGCCCCGAGGTTTGGAGTGCGGTCAGCTCGTTCCTTTTTTTCATGGAGGTGAACATGAGGATGGTCGAAACGAGCACCGCAGCCGGCACCATGTTGACCATGACAAAAGGGGCTTTATACAGGAAATACAGCAGAACCACCGTCTTCGACGCCTTGGCCTCAATGAAATTGTCGATCTTCTGCAGGAAGTCCACGGTGAGGAAAAGGAACACCAAAAGCCCTTCGCAGAAGGCGAAGAGCCTGTAGAACTCCCCAATCATGTACCGTGAGAGGATGGTCATGGGCTACGCGTGGTCTTTCACACGCAAGAGTTGTTCGAAGAAGGCGATGGGCTTTTCTCCTCCTGACCGCTTCATGAGATAGAGGCACGCCCCGAGGAGGAAAAGGACAGGAAGCCAGGACCCTAGGGCAGGGCTTAAAAAGCCCGTTTCACCAATGTTCCTTGCTCCTACGAGCAGGAGATAATAGAGGAGGAAGATCAGGAGGCTCACGACAATGCCGACCAGACGGCCCCCCGCCCGAAGCTGGGCCCCTAATGGCGCACCGATCAGTCCCATGAGAAGGACGGCCAGAGGGATGGAAAACCGTTCCATCAATTCCACGAGAATCTCGTGCTGCCGGCTGTCTTGCCTGGCCGGCCCCTTCAAAGCGCTCCTCAATTCATCAAAGGACATCTCCTTGGGGTCTTTTTCACGGCCTGCCAGGGCCGGCATGATGTCATTCAGCCCTATGCCGAGATCGTAGGTGCTGAAGGTTATGGTCCTGCCCTGCTCCTGCTTTTTATCCATCATAAAGACGGTTCCATCGAAGAAGCGGACCGTGATCAATTTCACGTCCTCCCTTAACTGTATCTTTCCTTCCCTCGCCACAATCGTCGTCGTCACAGCCGGATCGCGACGGTCCACGAGGAACACATCGCTCATCGCCCGTTCCTTGGGTACAAAGTTGCTCACGTAAAAAGTGATCCCCTTGAAGGGATCACAAAAAATCCTCTCCTTGATTCCCAGATCCGCTCGCGAATGGGCAATCACGAACACAAGGTCTTTGAAGGATTTCCTTCCCCAAGGTCCTGCTGAGGAGCCCAGAAAGAGGGCCACCAGAAAACCTAGAAGCGACATCAGGGCGACCGGCGGGAGCATCTGATAAAGACTGATCCCCGAAGTCTTCATGGCCTGAAGCTCGTTGTCATTGGACAGGCGATGAAACGCCACGAACACCGACATCAAAAGGACTGCAGGCAGAGCGAAAAGAATCATGCCCGGCAAAAGGTACGAAATCATTTTGGCCAGCTGGAAAGGGTGGACCCCGTGGTTGATCATCCACTCTGCCAGGTTAAGCATCCGGGCGGCCAGGACAATGAACAAGAAAACCGCGAGGCTCGCCAGAAGCGTGGGCCAGATTTCGTGAAAGATGTATTTGTGAAGAGTACGCTTCAATTGATTGGAAGAATCCTTCGAGTGTTTTGAGATGTCCTTTCTAATTCCTTCGGAGTCAGTTCCCCGAAGCTTGCTTCGTTCTAGAGTGGATATCGGTTATTAATACCCCGCAGCTGACTGCGGAGTCGTTGATTATGAATGAATTGCCTTTTCGAATTGCCTTTTCGTGTTGACACAACATCTTAGGGCTTTTATTCTAATGGAGATATCTCCAGCCCATTCCGAAAACCAAGTAGAAAGGCCGCTTATCCATGATGCTTCCGGACCGCAAACTGAGGATTGCTGTGTTGATCAGGCGCTTTATCTCGACGGGTGGTGCTGAAAGATATGCCTTGGAGGTGACTCGCCGGCTCTCGGTCGAGCACGAGGTTCATGTTTTTGCGCAGGAATGGTCCTACACAGGCAAGGAAAACATCACCTTCCACAAGATCCCAAGATTCTTCATTAAACCCTCTTGGTTGAACCAACTGCTTTTCTCCTATTTCAGCAGAAAAGCTGCAGGCAGTTTTTTTGACATCATTCACTCCCACGAGAAGGTCACTCAATTTGACATTATGACCGTGCATTCTCCCTGTTTTCGTTCTTTCATAACCCAGGAGGGGAGACGGTGGAAGAGAATTCTGATCTGGTTTTCTGTACTTTTCAGCCCTCGAGAGTTGGCTTGGTTGTGGCTCGAAAAAAAAGAGTTTGCTTACAAAAAAGGACGGCTGCTGATCGCTGTATCCGAGAACGTCAAGAAAAACGTGATGGCCAACTATCCTCTCCCCGACCAGTATTTCAGGCTGGCTTATCCTGGTGTGGACCCCGGTATGTCACACCGAGAGGGTCATGAGGATGAGGTTGAGATGCTTCGGTCTCAACTGGGGATTGCCAGGGATCAGATCGCGATCCTTTTTGTGGGAACCGAATTCAAGAGAAAAGGGCTGGAGGGCCTGCTTAGGGGTTTTGCCTTGATGCCCTATTCGAATCTCAAGTTGGTGATCGCCGGGGAAGGAGGCGGAAAGCTAGAAGAATTCAAGAATCTCGCTAGATCGCTTGGGATTCACGATCACGTGCTTTTTCTCGGATTGGTGAGTGAAATACATAGATTCTATCGTCTGGCGGACATCTATATTTTGCCGACCCTGTCTGACCCTTTCGGTATGGCTCCCTTTGAGGCGATGGCCTCTGGAGTTGCAACAATCATGAGTTCTTCGGATTTCGCCGGCAGTGCAGAGCACATCCAATGCGGAGAGGCTCTGCTTCTCCGGAACCCTGAAGACCCTAAGGAGATAGCAGCCTCTCTTCTCAAACTTATGGACCCGGATTGTAGGGCGAAGTTAGGCCGAAGAGGCCAGAGGCTCGCTGCCGAACTGACATGGGAGAAGACGACGGCCAATACTCTCTCTGCTTATAACGAAGTGCTTCGGCAAAAGCGCAGTGCGGCTCAATACAGACTAAGTGGGATTCTGGCAGGTGTAAGTTGACACGTTCATGTAAATGGACCACTCTGCCCCTGCCGACTGGGGAGGACCGATTTTCTCCAGCGACAACGAACCCAGTCTCGCGGACCTCCTCTGAGACTTAAGGCAAAAGATCGCTGTACCCTCTCCGATGGCTTTTGAATGTGACCGATCAGGCTCATCTTTCCAATAGGAAGAATATGATTTCCGTCGCTGTGATCACCAAGAACGAAGCAAGGAACATTGAAGATTGTTTGAGGAGCGTTGCCTGGGCGCAGGAAATCGTTGTGGTAGACCAGTTCAGCTCGGATGGGACGGCGGAAATGGCTAGACGTCTCGGAGCTAGGGTCTACCAGGAATCGTGGAAAGGGTTTGCCCGCCAGAAAAACAGCGCAGTGGAGAAAGCAACGGGCCACTGGATCCTGAGCCTCGATGCCGACGAAAGGATCACCGGCCCCTTGAAACAAGAAATTCACGAGACCATCGGTCGGAAGGACACCCTGCCTGGCTACTTCATTGCGCGAAAGAATTTTTTCTCAGGCCAGTGGATACGCCACGGAGGATGGTATCCGGACTACTGTCTCCGTCTTTTTAGGAAAGGATCGGGGCAGTTCGAGGAGCGTTCGGTGCATGAAAAGGTCTTGGTCAAAGGGCCTACCGGATATCTCAGGAATCCTCTGGAGCACTACACGTATCGATCCGTAGCGGACTACCTGATTCGAATGGAGCGGTACAGCCGGCTGGCGGCTCTCGAAATTGAGGAAGCTAAGCGACCCTCCCTCTGGCAAGCGCTAACCTTGAGGCCGGCCTTCACCTTTCTGAACATGTACCTCCTGAGGGGCGGATTCCTGGACGGGAAAAAGGGGCTGTTCCTCGCAACTTCTTACGCCTATTACACCTTCCTCAAGTACTACCGGTTTTCTGAAAAAGACCTAGTGGCTCCCTATTCGGAGCGGAGCGAGAAAGGAGAGGCACCTTGAAGATCGCGACCCTCAGAATCGTTCCTCATAGGAAGCACCCTGGGAATCCTGAGGCATAGCAGGGGCTCCAATCCCCCTTTGTCCATATAATTCTCGGATCTTTCCAAGCATCGTGTCAAGGCTATACGTTGATTGTATCCACTCATTCTTTTCTTTGCGCCGACCCTCAGGGACAGGGATCATCTTGATCGCTGCTTTCAGAGCAGCACAGGCTGCAGAGACATCCCCATATTCAACAGGAACGACATCCTCCCCAGTCTGTAAGGTTTCCAAGACAGACGGCGTGCGGCACACGACCATGGGAAGCCCTACGCTCTGGGCTTGAAGCAGGGACTGGGGAACTCCTTCGTTGGCATAGGAAGTGAAGAAATAGAGATCCAGAGCGGAGAAGTATTTTTCTATCTCTTCCTGGTGACCCAGGAAAGTCAGGCGACCCTCCAACCCCATTCCTTTGGCTTTGTCTTGCAGCCTCAGTCTCTGTGGGCCGTCGCCCACTAGGATGAATTTGAACCGCGGAGGCATCTGAGCCGCAGTGTCGATGAAAAAATCAAGGCCCTTCCAGCTTCTCAGCACGCAGATGTTGCCTACAATAATATCCTCCTCCGAGAATCCGTGTTTTATCCTGATCTCTTTTCGCCAAGAGGAGGAGAAGCGAAATCGATTCGAATCAATGCCCGTGGGAACCGCAACGATCCTCTCTTTTCCGATGCCGGATTTGATCAAGTTTTCCCGGATCGCTTGACTCGTCGTGAGAATCAAATGAGGGAAGGCTTTGTAGCTGAACGCCGAGCCGATGGGAGTGCTTACATGTCGAGTCCTGATGATGAGAGGAACGCCGAGCATGCGAGCCACGAATCCCGCCATCCAACTGTCATCCGAGGAGTGCGTATTGACGATGTCCGGCTTGAGCCGACCAATAAGTCGGAATAACCGCGCCCATGATGGCACGTGTCCCTTGTTCCTGAACCGAACGGGATGAACGGCAAACCCTTCTGCGCCGGACCGGGCGAAGATCTGGCTGTGTTGAGGAGCGATGAGGGCTGTGGCGTAACCATAACGCCTCATCCCACGAAGCTCTTCCATGATTCGGATCTCCTGCCCTCCCCACCCGTCCGAACACTCGGTATGAAGAATCAGTGGGATTGATCTACCCATCCATGGACCTTCTTCCGCTCCAACACCTGCTTCATAAATCCCTCCAGGCGGGTCACGTAATGCCCGAAGTCATTGTTGATCATCGCCTCTCGGCCAGCCGCCCCAATACGATGGCGCAAGGCCTCATCCGTGCCCAGCCGCTCGATCTTCTTCAGCCACTCATCCCTGATCTTCCTTTTGTCCCCCGTCACCTCCAATACAACCCCTGACTTGCCGTCTTCAATAAGTTCGTGGGCTCCACAGACATTGCTGGCCACCACGGGCAGACCGGTGCTCATGGCCTCAAGAACAACATTCGCGCAGGAATCAAAGAACGTAGGATGAGCTAGACAATCCGCTGCCTGGTAGCATGTCACCATATCGGTCAGTTCTCCGGCGTAAACACAGTTGGGAGGCATGAACGATGGTTTCCTTTTTCCAACGACGATCAACTTCATCCTGGGTGATTGAGATGCAAGCTGGTGAAAGATATCCCGCAGCAGGACAAAATTCTTGAGCAGGAGGTTGTGGGCGACAAAAAGAACCGCCACATCCGAAGGCTTAAGTCCCCAGGCGGCCCTCAGCCTGACGGCTTTCTCCTTTCCCTTGGCGGGATGAAACATGCCAGTATCCACGCCGTTGTGCAGCACGGCGACCGCTTCCGGGCTGGCTCCGGCAGCGACTACCTGGTCAGCGGCAAAGCGGGAATTGACAAGAAAAAACGCACCAGGGCGACGAAGCATTTTGCTCTGTTTCCGGATGATGGCTCTATGCTTCGGAGACCGGCTTCGAAGCCGTTTGTACCAACGAAGGATCCCATGGTACGCATTCAAGGAATACTCAAGGAAGTATTGATGCGCTCCGCCCCCCAAGCGATGGATATCTGCCGGGTGATTGAACCCCCAGTCTACAGAAAGATCAGGCCGCATTTCTTCAAGCACCCTCTTGATTTGCACCATCCCCTGATAGACCGAGATCCGCGGCACACGACTGCCTCGATCGGTGACGACATGCATATCATATCCGCGCTCGGAGAGAGCCCGGCACAGGCGAAATGCATAATTCTCTGCGCCGCCCCCGGCCATTTCGAAAATGGGAGCGAAAACGACAATTCTCACCCCGCTGGACTTCATGATAAGATTTCGTTTTCTTCCAACTCGGCTGCCCGTTTTCCTTCCGGTTTCATAAATGGTTAGAGCTTCATAGAACCTTGTAAAGGACCATCTTTCCAGTACTCGGATGGTACCCCTCACTTATTTCCCTCAAGTCTTTTTCGTCGATACTTCTCAGAAAATCAAAAGAATTTTGAGGCCAGTTTTTCTCCTCCCACACATAATACCGGACAGTCCTTTTCTTCAGATTTAAAATGAACTCTGAGTAGCCCTGCCCTGCGAAATCCTTCAACTCATTTGAAAGAGGACAGACAGCCCCCTCAAAACCGGAATTCGCATAAAACGAGATCCAGGCCACCGCGTGTCGTGAAGCGAGGACACTCACAGGTTGAGTGTCACCCTCCATCGCGGAAATCACTTCCCCCAATTCTCTGAAAACCAGTTTATCCTTTTCCCTTGGCCCGACACTCTTGGGTAAAGCCGATGCGATGATCAACAAACCAAGCAGAGCGAACGTCACCGGTGACGTCAGCTTCAGTCTTTGATCAGCAAATCTTATAACCCGTTCCAACCCGAAACCGATAACGACTATTGAAGAGAATAGGAACATCGCCATGAAACGAGTATAGATATGCCATGAATGTAAGATATGAATATACAAAACGATCAGCGCTGCTAAAGCAACGCATGACAGATAGACTGCCTTTCTATCGTTCTTGAGATGCCGGAGTGAATCTCTTAATCCCACCACGTAAATCACGAAGAACGGATAGGAGAGGGCCTTCAGAATATAGGTTAACAAGGACCCCAGGGCAATCCACCAGAGCAGGCTCCTTGCGTGAGTGAAAAATAGTCTGTCCAAGGGATTAAAAGAATAGGTCGATAGAGTCAGTAAAGATGCACGAAGCCCCTTGTAGGCCGCATATAATCCATATCCTTTCTCAACGACCTCCTGCCCCCGCAGGATGTTGCCTCCAAAGACGCCAAGGAGCAGTACAGCAAAACAGAAGAGCAAAATAATGAGGGCAATCGCTAGTGTAAAATAGCCCAGCCGAGCAAGCTTCTTCTCCTGTTTTGTCAGACACAAATAGAAGAAAGACACAACGATCATCAACAGGGCTTCCACTCTCGCCAAAACCCCTATGCTGAAAGCAAGCCCACTCAGGGTTAATAAAACACGGTACCTTTGGGTTTCCCACTGCAGCAGGAAAAAATAGAGGCCCAAGACAACAAAAAACCAACACACTGGATCTCTAACTACATCAGCACAGGTATCCACAAGAAACGGAATCATGACCAGAATCAGTAAAATCATTCCGGAGAGCGTTCGCTGGAAAAAAAGCCTACAAATGAGATATAGAGGTACTAGCGTAGAAAATCCGAAGAGCATTGAAACTGCCCTTGCCGACATGATCCAGTCTTGAAACAGAGAGTGTGCGCCAACGATGAGAAACGGATAAATGGAAAGGTAATTGACGCCACACGAAGTCAGTTGATTCCATTGAGCATAAAACAAGGCCTTGGCTTGGAAAATGTAAAGCGTCCCATCGGGATTCACCACGTAGGTATTCAATGCTGCGTAGAGTCTAACAAGAAACCCAAGCAAAAAGATCCACACAATGGTTCTCTTGGTTAGCTCGTCTTGCTTTATTGATGACTCCCACATGATTTCAACTCTTTTCTAGGACGAGGAACAAGCGAAAAGCAAGATACCTATTCAGTGGATGTAGCCGCTTTTCCATGCCCTCAAAAAACCTCCAAAGAATAACAGGGCAAAAACTCCGTTGATGGAATCCCCCGCTCAAGGGATAAAGTAAAATATCCATGGTCTTTTGTTGGACGATCTTGAGCCTGGGAAAGATCTCAAAAAATTTTTCTCTTTGCTTTCGAAAAATCAAAGTCGGTACCGCTTGATTCCCCTCAAAGGGTTCCTTCCTCTCCAAGCGTTGATCAAGAAAAGGATTCATATCCCACTTCATCCCCTCTTGGTGCAGAAATCGATAAACGGGATAAGAAAGCCACGACACATAGGGCTCCATGATAATGGCTCTGCCCTCGGCTCTCAGGACCCTTTCGACTTCAAAAAAAAAATCGGCCGGTGCCGCCAGGTGGTGAAGGACATCGAAAAGGACGACATTGTCGAGGCTTTCCTCTTTGAAAGGAAGGTCGTGAGCATCCATCACAGCATCCAGCCAGGGGGCAAAAACGATGTCGGAAGTGATTGCCTCGGGCAGAAACTCCTTCAGACTTCCACTGCCGCCTCCCAGTTCAAGCGTCCTTCCGGGCTTCCGAGCCTCTTTGATCAGCCCGTACCACCTGGAATAGAGTCTTTGAAGGATAGGCTTGGATTTCCAGATCTTCCTTCTTTCAGCAAGAACGTCTTGAGGCGCGGCCTTCAATTGCGATTGAGATCCTTTGACATCTTAAACAGCCTTTATTTTCCTGAAGGCAAACATCGTCATCCTTAGCAACAACCACCCGTGCCTAAAGCGACTGATGCTGGTGCTTCCATAGGTGCGTTCTCGATACCGGATCGGCACTTCCACCAGCTTAAGGTTGAGCTTGGAAGCGCCGAAAATCAGATCAAAATCCCCAAAGGGATCGAAGTCTCCAAAATAGCCTCTGTTCGCCTGGATCTTTTCGAAGTCTTTACGAAAGAGAGCCTTGGTGCCGCACAGGGTGTCTTTGAACCTCTGATTGAGAATCCATGTGAACATGAAGGAGAAGAACTTGTTCCCTAGAAGGTTCAGGATCCTCATCGCCTGTTTGTCCATGGGATACACCAGACGACACCCGTTGATGAATTCTCCGACATCATCCGCCATGGCTCGGTAGAACTTGGGGAGGTCTTCAGGGGGAACGGTCAGATCCCCATCGAGGATCATCAGGATGTCCCCTTTCGCGAAGGAAAACCCGCTTCTCACTGCATCGCCCTTTCCCTGTCCCTCCTGCACCACGAGCTTGATGTCCTTTTCAGGATACTTCTCGATCATGCTCTGGATCTCTTCTCTCGTTCCGTCCGTGGATCCTCCCTCCACAAAAAGGATCTCCTGATTTTCCCCAAAAGAAGGGAGTCTGGTTATGGCCTCCTCCACATTGCCCTTCTCATTTCGACAGGGAATCAGGACGGTGGTGGAGAGTTCTTTTTTCTCCCTCAGGTCTGCCGGGCGGGCTACAATGTAACGGCACAAACAGAGCCGGCGAATGCCCGGAAGCGGCGCAATGAATCGATTGATGAAACTGCTGAGCCAGGGAATTTTCTTCGGAATCAACAGCCGGTATTCCGTCTTGATCTCCTCGTAACCGGCCAGCCGCAAAAAGTTGCCGATGTCTTCCGTGGAAAGCCAGTTCTGATGCTGCTGGGGCATTTTTTGTCCAAGCCACTCCCCCAGCTTTAGAACAGGTTCCCACAGAAAACTGTAATAGGAAACGACGACCCTGGTGTCCGGGTGGCAAAAGCATCGCAGGGACCGGAAGGTCTCTTCAATGTCCTGGAGATGCCCCACCACGTCTGCGAGAATGAGCACGTCGAAGGTCTCACCCCAGGCCTCGAGCCTCTCTATGTCTGCCTCGCGAAACTCGAGGTCAGGATACCTCTCCCTGGCCCTTCTGACCATTTCCCGGCTGAAATCAACGCCCACGCCTTTCTTCGGTTTCAGTGCGTGGAGAAGATCCCCGGTGCCGGAGCCTAACTCGAGAACCGAGAGCCCTTCAGAAACAAGGAACCGGTAATACCTCGCCTGATCTTCGTAGTAATACCGGTTCTTGCTAATCCAGGTTTCGCGCTCTCCAGCCAGCTTGTTGAAGCGGCTTATGAGCTCTTCTTTTTTCTTGTGATCGAGCACTGCTTGCTTGTCACTTGTCACTCGTTACTTGTCACTTGATTTCTCAACTTTAGGCAATTTAGTCACTTTAGGCATTTTAGGCACTTGTTCCCTTGCACCTTGCGCCTTGTACCGTGTACATTCTTCAACATACCATCGATAAGTTCTTTCAATCCCTTCCCGGAGGGAGATCTTGGGCTGCCACCCGAGCGCTCTGAGTTTGCTCACGTCCAGGAGTTTTCGGGGTGTGCCGTCTGGCTTTGTCCGGTCGTAGCGGATGGTTCCTTTGAAACCGACGATGTCTTTAATGAGATCAGCCAGTTCGCTGATGCTGATGTCCTTACCCACGCCGATGTTGATGATCTCCGAGTCCTCGTAGTGATTCATCAAGAACACACACGCATCAGCAAGATCATCCACGTGCAGGAACTCACGCCTCGGCGTTCCCGTTCCCCAGAGGGTCACGAAGGAACCGGGGGAGGATCGTTCGCTGCGCTCACTTGAGGTTAGAGGAGCGCTTCGCTTGAGTGTTAAGGCCTCATTTTCCCTTCCGTGTTTTGCCTCTAGCCTCCTCCCTCCAACCTCTAACTCTTCTAATTTGGCTTCATGAAACTTCCTGATGAGTGCGGGAAGGACGTGACTGGTCTCCAGATCAAAGTTGTCCCCAGGACCGTACAGGTTGGTGGGCATCACTGAAATAAAGCGGGTCCCATACTGCCGGTTGTAGGATTGACACATCCTAATCCCGGCAATCTTGGCGATGGCATAGGGTTCATTGGTCGGCTCGAGTTGACCGGAAAGCAAGTACTCCTCTTTCATGGGCTGGGCGCAGGCTCTGGGATAGATGCAGGAGCTTCCAAGAAACAGTAACTTCCTCACTCCGGCTTCATAGGAGGAGTGAATCACGTTGGTTTCGATCAAGAGGTTCTCGTAGATGAACTCCGCCGGATAGGTGTTGTTGGCCAGGATGCCCCCCACTTTCGCCGCTGCGAGAAAGACATATTCCGGCTTCTCCGCTTTAAGAAAAGTCTCAACCTCCGCCTGGCGCCTCAGATCGAGTTCCTGGTGGGATCGGAGCACTAGATTGGAATAGCCTTCCGATTGGAGCTTTTTGACTATCGCTGAACCGACCAGCCCCTTATGACCTGCAACAAATATCCGCTCGTTCTTTTGCATAAACAGAACCTCAGTGACAAGTGACGAGTAACGAGTGACGAGTTATTCATTGCTGTAGTTGAGCACCCTATAGCCGCTGTCTTTGCAGAGTTGGTCCCGGGATGCCTCTTCGAGATCCGCCTTGACCATGGTTGAGATCATTTCTTCGAAAGAAATCCTGGGCTCCCAACCCAAAGCTTTTCTCGCTTTTGAAGCATCCCCCAGAAGCTCATCCACTTCCGTCGGTCTGAAATACCGTGGATCGATTTCAACAACCACATCTCCCGCTCGCAGGGCTCGCTTACTGACCTCTGACCTCTGACCTCTGATTTTTGAAATGATCCCCACCTCTTTGACACCTCTGCCCTTCCACTGAATCTCCATCCCGATCTCTCTAAAAGCCAGTTCCACAAATTCCCTCACAGAGTGAGATTCTCCCGTGGCGACAACATAGTCGTCCGGCTTCTTCTGCTGAAGCATGAGCCACATGGCCCTGACAAAATCCTTGGCGTGACCCCAGTCCCTTTTTGCATCCAGGTTGCCGAGATAGAGTTTCTTTTGTAGACCCAGTTTGATCCGGGCCACAGCCCTCGTGATCTTACGGCTGACAAAGGTTTCACCCCGAATGGGGGATTCATGGTTGAAGAGGATGCCATTGCAAGCGAACATGTTGTAGGCTTCCCGGTAGTTCACGCAAATCCAATACCCATAGAGTTTGGCCACCCCATAGGGGCTCCTGGGGTAAAAAGGTGTCTTTTCGTTTTGAGGAACACTCTGCACCTTTCCGAAAAGTTCGCTCGTGGAGGCCTGGTAGAAGCGAACATGATCCGTCATATCCAGAATCCGAATGGCTTCGAGCAGCCGCAGTGTTCCCAGGGCGTCCGCATTCGCTGTGTACTCCGCAGTTTCAAAGGAAACCATGACGTGGCTTTGAGCGGCCAGGTTGTAGATTTCATCAGGTTGCACTTCCTGGACGATGCGGATGAGGTTGGTGGCATCGGTGAGGTCGCCATAGTGCATGAAGAAACGCACATTTTTCTCATGGGGGTCCTGGTAGAGATGATCCACCCGGCCCGTGTTCAGAGAAGACGAACGGCGCTTGATTCCGTGAACCTCGTAACCCTTTCCGAGCATGAACTCGGCCAGGTACGCCCCATCTTGCCCCGTAACGCCCGTGATCAATGCCTTCTTCATCGCCATCTCCTTTTACCCAACCGCCTTAGGCATAAGTTTTTGGTGATTTCCCTTTCCCTTCTTGGAACCCCTTGTGCCATACGACCCGATTCACGTAGTCTGTGTAGCTCAGGATAATGCGAGCCACCTTGGTCGACACATTCTCCGTATCGTAGTCTGAAACCACCCGGTAGGGCGGTTTGCCCTCACCGTGTTGGGAAAGGACCATCTCCACGGACTGAAGGACTCTTTCCGATTGGAGTCCGCACATGATCAGGGTGCCTTCGTCCATTCCCTCGGGACGCTCGTGAGCCTGCCGGATCGTCACCGCAGGAAATCCAAGAATTGAGGATTCCTCTGTGATGGTGCCGCTGTCGGAGAGGACACAACGAGCATTCATCTCCAAATGCACATAGTCCAATAAACCGAGCGGCTTCATGAAACGGATCTTCGGATGGGCTTTGGAGTACTGAATCGCATCCAGTTTCTGCCGGGTTCTAGGATGAGTCGAAACGACGACGGGCCTGTTGAACTTCTCTGAAAGGGCATTGAGAGACCCCAGCAGGTCCCGGAAATTTCTCTCATGGTCCACATTCTCTTCACGGTGAACGCTGACGAGAAAATAGTCGTTCTTTCTGAGCTTCAAGCGCCTCAGGACTTTGGAGGCCTTTATCTTTGGCAGGTAGTAGCTGAGCACTTCTTTCATGGGAGATCCTGTCTTGATAACCCTCTCCGTAGGGATGCCCTCCCTCAGAAGGTAACGTCGGGCATGCTCCGTATAAGGCATGTTGATATCACTGATATGATCGACTATTCGCCGGTTGATTTCCTCCGGCACTCTTTCGTCGAAGCAGCGGTTTCCTGCCTCCATGTGGAAGACAGGAACCTTCCTGCGCTTTGCTGAAATCGCCGCCAGGCAACTGTTGGTGTCTCCGAGCAGAAGAAAGGCATCCGGGGATTCCTTCTCGATCACTTCATCCGCTTTGGCAATGACCTGACCGATGGTCTCGGCGGCAGTCTTACCCGCGGCGTTCAGGAAATAGTCCGGCTTTCGAATATCAAGCTCTTTAAAGAAGATCTCATTCAACTCGTAATCATAGTTCTGACCTGTGTGAACGAGAACATGGTCAACCTGCCGGTCCAATTCAGCGATGACCCGGCAGAGCTTGATGATCTCAGGCCGGGTCCCGACAAGGGTCATTACTTTCATAGACATGGTAGATCCTCTGGTTTGGGTTCTTGGGGATGGGGAATTCTGAAGCTAGCGCAAAAGCTCACGGTCGGAAGACAGCTCCCCATCTTCAATCATCAGCTTGTGTCTCTTGAGCAATTCAATGGTCGCCGGGAGATCGAGCACCACGTCTCCGGAGCTGAATTCCTTGTTCAATGCATTAGGCTCTTGGCCCTTCGGATCGCGCAACTCAGGAAGCATGGGCAGGATCGCATAGTACTTGCCGCGCGCTACACAGTGATTGGCCTCCTCCTCGGAGATCAGGATCTCGTGTATTTTTTCCCCCGGCCGGATGCCCACCACCTGAACCTTGATATCTCTTTCTCCAATCAGCGCTTTCGCAAGGTGTATCACCGTCGCCGACGGGGCCCTTGGGATGTACGTCTCTCCCGGCTTGGCCCCCTCCAGCGCCGCAAAAACGGTGTCGACCGCTTCATCCAGACTGAGGAGAAAGCGGGTCATCTCCGGTACGGTGATCGTGATGGGCCCCCCGTTTCGGATCTGCTCGTGAAAAAGCGGAATCACCGATCCTCGCGACGCCAGAACATTCCCGTACCGCACGCAAATGAATCGGGTCTTAGGATTCAGGATATTGGCGGAGGTCATGATTCGCTCCTGGATCGACTTGGTCATGCCCATCACGTTCACGGGTTTGCACGCCTTGTCCGTGCTGACGGCCAGAACCGTTTCAACAGGATAGCCGTTCTCTTCAATCGCGCGCACAAGGTTGGACGCACCGATACAGTTTGTCAGAACCGCCTGGGTCGGGAAATACTCACAGGAAGGGACCTGCTTGAGGGCCGCCGCATTGATCACCATATCCGCGCTCTTCACGGCAGCGCACAAGCTCGCATAATCCCGCACATCGCCGATCCTGAATTCGAGCACTCTCATGAAGTTCTGATAGATCACTTCGTCGGTGGCGGCTCGCCGGTTGAGATAGGACATGCGCATGTCATGCTGCTTGGCCTCATCCCTTGAAAAAACGATCACCTTTTTGGGCGTCCCCTGTTCACCGGTTAGAACCCTCCGCACGAGGGTTTTTCCCATGGAGCCCGTGCCCCCTGTCACAAGAACGGTTTTTCCTTCAAAGATCATTTTTGCACCTCTTTCAGACTCCTGCTCAACTCCTCAATCATCTTTTCCCATGTGGGCGGGGTATACCGGAATTCCTTGCGAAACCTCGTGGAATCCAGACTCCGGTCCAGCCGGGGCTCTTCTGCAGGTATGATTTCGATTCGCAGGCCCATTTCCCTCTTGATGAGCGTGAGCAAATCGAATTTGCTGATGGGATCGCTCGATACGTGGTAGAGCCCCCCTTTGTCAGGATAATCCGTCAGGATTCTCTCGATGATTCGGCTCAATTCAAGGGTGGTGAACCCGCTGAATATGGCATTTTTGAAGCCCTGAACACTTCCCTTCTGGGACAGAAACCACTCCAGCAAACCCTGTTTGCGAGAAAGCTCTCTCCCGATCATGGAGGTCCTCAGCGTTACGCAGTGGCTCTCAGAGACCTCCCCAAGATATTTGGTTCTGCCGTATAAGTCTTCCGCATCGGATACATCGGCCTCTTGGTACCTGCCTTTCCTCCCCGAAAAGACACAATCCGTGCTCAGGTGGACCATTCGCACGCTCGCTGCCTTGCAGAGGCCGGCCAGCCTGTGAGGGAAAAGGGAATTGATCTCCAGGCTCGGAATGCTTTCTTTTGCAGTGGATCTCTGCTTCACGATACCGACCGCATTGACGACCGCCTCCGGCCGGAACTCCCCCAATACATCAATGAGGCCTTCAAGAGAGCCCATCTCCACTCCCTCGTAGGCATTCTCGGCAGTAAACAAGTTAAACTCCTTGTAGGCTGAAAGCTTCTGTCTGAGGGTGACACGGACATCGTGTCTCCTGCTCAGGGTTTTGAACAGCTGATGCCCCAGCATTCCATCCCCGCCCAAGACAAGAATCCTCATCGGCCAACCTCTTCTTTCATCCACTGATCCAGTTTATCCAACAGGGTGTTCCTTTCAAAATGCCTTTCAGAATACTCTCTCGAATGCCGCCCCATGCTTTCGAGGTCGGACTTCGGCATCCCAAACATCTTCAGAACGACCTCGGCCAAGGCATCCGCATCACCGGCAGGAACTGCGACACCTCCTCCTGATTCCCCAATCACCCTTGCCCCTTCCCCGTCCAGGGCCGCCACAATGGGTTTCCCACAGGCAAGATAGGATTGAAGTTTTGACGGAATCGTGATGGCGAAGACAGGATCCTTCTTGAGAGTCACCAGGAGCACATCCGCCAGAGAAAAGAACCTGGGCATGGCCTGTTCGGGGTATCTTCCCAGGAGAAGAACGGTTTTCTCGAGCCCACGCGCTCTGATCCTTTCTTCGGCCCAAGGCCGCATGGGCCCGTCCCCCAGGATCACCCAGTGGATTTCCCTCTCCTGTTTCAATTTCTCGGCGGCTGACAGGATCGTCGGAATGTCCTGAGCCCTGCCGATGTTTCCCGCAAACAGAACTCGAAATCCTTGAGGCATGAGATTTCGCTCCGACGCGTCAGACTCGACGACGGTGCGCTTGTAAAGCTCCGGAGCACTGTTTGGAAAAAACCGGATCCTTTCTCTTGGCACGCCCTTCTTCAACATGCGGGGGACAAACTCCTGCGACTGCACGAGGACTCGGTCACAGTTCGAGTAGATCCATCGCACCAGAAGATCCGTGAGCTTCAGGAGAAAGGCGGAACGAACCATGCCTGTTCCCGCAAGCGTCTCCGGCCAAAGATCTTGAACCCAGATCCATACCGGCGTCTTTTCCATTGCTTTGAGCACCAGAGCGGGAAGCCCAACCGTAATGGGAGAGGGCTGATAGACGAAAACCAGATCCACTCTCCTGCGAAAAGAGATGGGGACGAGAAGGCAGGCGAATAGGGCCAAAGACCAGTAGTACAGCAGCATCCGCAGAGCACTGCCTCTCCCTTTGGGCACCATGGGCACCCGGACAATCTTTATGCCTTCGTGCTGTTCTCTTCTTATCGGAAAGGCCCTGTACCCGGGGTAGAACCGCCCCTCAGGGTAATTCGGTATGCCCGTCAACACCGTGATGTCATGGCCTCTCTGCCGAAGCCCCCTCGCCAGATCATTGATGGGGAAGTTTTCAGGCCAGAAGTACTGTGACACGATAAGAAGATTCATTTCAACTCAAGAGATAAGGCCTTCAGAGCCCCGATTCACTCACCACTCTAGATTCCTGCTTCTTTGTAGGCACCATGCCCTAAGTGTCCCCGATAGATACTTAAAACCTTCTCGGCGTTTTTCTTGATGTCGAAGTTCCTGAGAGCGAGGTGATAAGCTGCCTCTCCCATCGCTCTGATCGCATCCGGTTTTTCGCAAAAAAATGTCATGGCGTCAGCCAGTGCCTGCACGTTTCTTGGTGGCACACATAGGCCTGTTTTTCCGTGAATAATGGTGTCATCAGCCGGGCGGTCGGTGCTCACGATGCTGGGAACTTTTGAAAACGCGGCTTCGATCACGGGCCTTCCCACAGCATTCAGGTGCGATGGAAAGCACAACACATCGATGTGTTCATAGATCTTCTGGATATTTGCTGTAAAACCTAAGAGATGGAATCGATCTTCCATACCATATCTGCGAATGCGCTCTTCTATCTCGGCCCTTAAATCCTGGGCAAATCCCAATTTCCTAAGCATGAAGCTCCTAATCCCACGGACCGTTCTCACGTTATCACCGACGATAAGGAACACCGCCTTTGATTTCTTTTCATAACATCGGCGTGCAGCCTCCAGGAAATCATAAGGGCCCTTCATTTCAAGAAGATTCCCCAGCATCCCGATCTTGACACCCTCCTTGGGCAATGCCGCAACCTTAACTGACGTATTGTCGGCTTTTTGTTCCGAACGATTCAAGGGCTCAGGGGAATAACCATTGTGTACGATCTCAGCGTCCACGTTTGCCGGGAGACTTCTCCTCACTGTCTCGTCTATGGCAATAACACGGTCAGCGTATCTTTTCAGAATTTTCATAAGCATCCGGCTTCTCAGGCTGTTTGTCCCTCCCCGTTGCACGGATCGACAATGGACGATGACAGGTTTCTTCAAAATAAGCTTGCTCAGGACAATGGGAAGAGCCATTGTGATTTCGTTGACGTGCACCAAATCAAGATTTTGCCATTTCCTTCGCGCCTTGAGAATGCCGATGATCGTAAAGGGACTAAACCAAACTTCTCGCGCCAGCAATAACCACCTGTAGCCTCGATAGTAACCCCATTCTGTGTTATCAAACTGCGAGATCCCGGGGGTACTGATGACCGAAGCTCCTGCCCTTTCAAAAAAGCTCGGCACATTTCCTTTCTGAGTGATCAAATGCGCTTCCACAGCTCCTCTCGGGAAAGCTCTAATCAGTTCCAGGAGGCTGCGCGATGCGCCGCCGAACGCGCCAGAGCGATGAATGTACAACACCGATATGGGCCTCTCCGATCCCTTCACTTTTCCTGAGATCCTTCAGCCTCGCCCATGTGCATTTCCCATGTCCGTCGCAAGGACGCCCCCCTTCTAGGAAAGCACGGCATTTTTTTGCTCCATCCACTTGACCAAATTGATCACCCTCCACAGCCGCCAGTCAAAGCCTGCCGTTCCCTCCAATACGTTCTTCCACTCCCTTCTGAAATCATCCAGCTTGACGGCTCGAAGTCTCTTGGCTGTTTCACTTTCAAGAGTCTTTTCCACCCATGGTCTCAGAGTGGTCAGCCAGATCCTCTCAGGCGTTGCGAATCCGATCTTGTCTCTTCGATTCAGAATCCCTTCAGGGACAATGTCGCGCATCGCAAGACGAAAAACGCGTTTGCCCATTCCCGTTTCATCGATGAGGAACTCTTCAGGAAGAGAATAAAGAAAACTTACAAGCTTGGGAGTCAGGAAGGGCACACGGCTTTCAATGGAATAAGCCATCGAATTGCGATCCTCATACCGCAGAAGGCTATAGAGTTCACCCTGCATGAGCAGCCTGTAAAGATCCTCTCTTATAAGATAATCGCTGCCTTTCCCCTTGTGCTCCCGCACCTTCACTCCTCTTTCTCTGAACCATTTTCCTTCTAACCACGGAGAGACCTGGTCTCTTCCGACCAGCCTCTTGAGGGCCGCGTGAAGAGAAGGGGGCAAAAACGCCCGACCTCCTTGCATCAGAAGCACAGGCCATTGACTGTGGCCGTGCTCGACTGCGGAATGACAAAAACGAAGGGCCTTGAGAAACCGACATTGCCGGATCAGTGCGGCGAGCATCGCTCCACACGAGCTCCTGTATCCCGCCAACAGCTCATCGGCTCCTTGCCCGTCGAGCATGACTTTGATCCCCTTTTCTCCTGCTAAGCCCATCACCTTGTACTGTGCGTAAATGCTCGTGCTGCCGAAAGGTTCATCCTGGAAGAACATAAGCCTTTCGAGGTCTGCCAAAAGATCCTCGCTGCTGATTCTTATTTTGTGCATCTCGGCGGCTGATGCCTTTCCGACCAGATCGGCCCATTTTTCCTCGCAGAGAGCCGAGTCCTCTGCAACATAGGTGAAAGCCTGCAGATCAAGGTTTCTCCCTTCTAGATACCGCATCCCCATGACAATCGCAGAAGAGTCGATCCCCCCGGATAGCGCGGCACCAACAGCCACATCGCTTCGCAAGTGAAGCTTCAAACTCTCCAAAAACAATTCCCTCAGACGGGAGGATGCCTCTTCGATGGAAATGTTCTTCTCCTTTTCAATATCGACATCGTAATAACAGACAGGCTGAGATCCCCTTGGGTGTCTCGTGTGCAAACACATGTAGTGACCTGGGGGAATTTGTTTTATCCCGTTGAACATCGTATCCCCACCGTAGTCGGTCAGGCCAGAGTAAAGATACTCATGCAATCGCTCAGGATGGATCTCATGGCTTACGGAGGGGACAGTCAGCAAGGCTTTGATTTCGGATGAAAACGCGAAGGCCCCTGGCAGACAGCTGTAATACAATGGCTTAATTCCAAAAAAATCTCGCGCCAGAAAAAAGATCTCTTCATCCCGATCATAGATTGCAAAAGCGAACATGCCCACAAGACGATCCAGCATCCCTTTGCCCCAGTGAGCATAGGCGTAGAGAAGAACCTCGGTGTCACTGTTCGAATGAAAGGAAAATCCCGATTTCTTGAGTTCTTCTCGGAGCTCCAGATAATTGTAGATCTCACCATTATAGACAATCCAGTAGCGCTGATCCTGGGTGCACATGGGCTGATGGCCTTTGATAGAGAGATCCAAAATCGAAAGTCGGCGATGCCCTAACGCCACAACCGCCCTTTCATGCTTTCGGCCGGACTCATGTCTCTGCGGTGCATAGGGCATCTGGGCCCCAAAGGCGCTTTGAGGGGTATCCTCACCGCCATGCGCCCATATTTTTCCCTTTCCTCCTTGGATATAGCACACCCCTTCATCATCCGGACCACGGTGACGCTGGACTTCGGTCATTTGATGAACGAAGTCCAGCACGTTCTCATTCCCATCAAAAGCGATCAGGCCGGCAAATCCACACATTTCATTCCCTTGAAGGAAGGATCCTCTCCTCTACGAATTAATGACTATAAACCACTCCAGAGAGTCCCTTCTAGTTCCCACTGAGCCTTCACAGGTCCTTTGTTCTACTGACCTGGCCATATATCTTGGAAATATTTCCCAGGAAAGCGCTCTCTCCAAAATGGGCCACAACGCTCTCCCGGATGGTCCGGGTATCAAAGACAACCCTTCCGGCAATAAACTTCTCCATGGCATCAGCCATTGCCAAAGGATCAGCAACTGGAACAAGAACCCCCGTTTCAGGTGTCAAGATGAACTCCGGGCCGCCGCACCGTGTTGAAAGCACTGGTTTTCCACAAGCCATGGCCTCACCGACCACGACTCCAAAGGTTTCGGCAAGACTGGGCAGAACAAAAACGTCTGACTTTTGCATCCAGTCCCTGACTTCCGGCCTTGTGAGCATCCCCAAGAAATGGCAGTGTGTGTTCACTTCGAGCGTCGAACACAGTTTCTTAAGCTTCCGCAGATCTGGACCAGAACCCCCTATCAGAAGTCGAAAGGAGCTCACCCCTTTGTTCAGCAAGATGCGGGCACTTCTCAATAGATAATCAAAACCCTTCCCCTCGTTCATGAGACCAACGGACAGGAAGA
Organism: uncultured delta proteobacterium; assembly: GCA_963702565.1. Classification (GTDB taxonomy): domain Bacteria; phylum Desulfobacterota; class DSM-4660; order Desulfatiglandales; family HGW-15; genus CAVPDE01. Next base: position 48,277 of record CAVPDE010000002.1, read on the forward strand.
TCTTTTCCGAGCTCTGCAATTTCCCATGGTCCGTCTCTTTGCGTTGAAAAAAATTCGTCATCACGACATTGCCGAGGATCTCAATGTCAATATTCGGCTCAAAGACGTACATCTGCTGCTGGAGTGCAGGACTGACGGCAAGAATCTTGGCCACCTGATGCAAGGTCTCTCTCACTGCACGACGCTGAAAAGGAAATCGCAGATGGACGGAGAAAGGTCCCGTGTGTTCGGTCAGAACCACAGGAATTCCGCAAGCTTTCCCTAACTCCGCGGCCAAATATCCGCCCGGAAAGACAACATGAGCATGCAGAATATCAGGCTTGCCCCACGTGGACAGGATCTTTGCAAAGCCCCGCTGCACCAGCCTACGATACACCTGGGCCCTCAGGAAGTAAGGCAATTTGCCCGGAGCGAAAGCCTCTTCCCACTGGATGATCCCATCGTGCCATCCGCTGTGTGATTTCGGAACCGATCTTTTTCTAATCAGATCCCGCACTCCGAGAAGATGCGGGACCAAGACAGCAACGTTGTAGTCAGCGGAAAGGACCTGCGCCTGGTCTTGGATGAAGATCCCAGAGACCGGAGATGCTTCATGAGGATAGAAGGGGGTGAGGATCAGGATTCGCTTTTTCATCCTATCCCCATTTCCCTAGGCCGACAAATCCCCCGGCAAACAATGCGACGGCTTCTCTCCTGATCAGAACCTGCCTTTCTGATACACACACACGCTAGAGCTGAACCCCAAGCCGGCATCCTTTAGGACACTGTCCAAAGAAAGCACTATTTCTCCTATTGGTTTTGTCCAAGCCGATCGGCGATAAAAGATCTGCAAAGCTCTCCAAATCGCAGTACAAATCAAGAAAGAGAAGCGAGAGTACCCTTCAATATTCCCATTGAGGATGAAGGAGACAGCTGGCCGCATGGCCACTTTTCTCAAACCTTCCTCGGACAGGACATCATCTAAAAGATACAAGTGCCTTGGAATCCCATTCCCTTCAAAGGAGGCGAAATCCAAAGTATCATGGAAGGTAAAAGGTTTTGTCAGGATAGGGTCCATAATCATCAGAAAGCCGCCGGACCTAACGCTCTTGGCTGAAAAGGTGAGACCATGCAAGAAGTCTTCTATCCGCACGAGATGGTGAAGACAGTAAAAAGCCATCACCACATCGAACGAATTGGAACGCAAACTCACGTCTACTGATCTGAGATCTTCTTGAATGACTTCTACCCACGGATAATTCGCCTGAATGGATTTCAGTGCATCCAGGGACAAGTCGAGCACAGACATTTCGGCATGAAGACCCTCCCCCTTGCACCAATCAGAGAATAGGCCCGTCCAGTAGCCGGTCCCAGCACCAAGGTCCATGACAGAGAGCTTGGCTTTCTCACTCAACTGCGACTTCAGCCCTTGCAGCAAATCCAGGAATGTCCCGCTTTCACTTGCATACTTCAGTTTGTTGAATTCTTCAGACAGGTTGCTGTGACCGACTGCTCTGAGACGACCGGCGTGCCTCTGATGCATTCTTACCCAATATGGTTCGTTGTCATATTTCATGAGCAACAGTTCTCAGCGCTGCACCACCTTTCTGGTGATTTTTCCCAAATAAAGTCTTACCTTGTATTCGAGGATTGCCCCCCAGGTAAACAACTCTGAATTCCTCGTTGAACTTCTCAGGAGTCCGAGTGGCAGATTGATCCCCTTATCAGCCAGAACCTCGAGCATGATCCGTTGATCTCCGCTGATCTCTTCCTGAAGAGCCTCAAACGCCCGGCGGTAGAATTGAATGGTTTCGATTTTGTTGACGGCGCCCAAGGTCAACTGGCCTTGCTCTGGGTGAACCCTTGACTTAATCAACACCTCGGGGAGATGCACGAAATCGATGCCTGCGAGGTACACTCGCAACCACATGTCATTATCCTGGACTGTCCTTAACCGTTCGTTAAATAGACCCACCTCCTCAAAAACAGCCCTTGGAACCAAAGTAGAGCATCCGTGAATTGACGCAGTCAATATCGCTCTCTGCGGGCTTTCTGTTATTTTCTTTTCAACATGATGAAGGCCAACGTGTTTGGATTCCCCGTCGAATACCTCAAAATCGCTGTAGAGAACGACGTTCTTCTTCTCAACTTTCCTTAGAAAATCAACCTGGCGCTCAAGTTTTGTGGGGTAGTAGACATCATCGTGACTAAGCCAGGAGAAATACTCTCCTGTCATTTCCTTGATTCCGAAATTAAGAGCGGACGCCACGCCCCCATTTTCCTTGTAGAAATACCGGATCCTTCTACCGTAAGACTTCGCAATTTTCTCCGTCTCATCTCTATCAGTCGATCCATCGTTCACGACAAGAACTTCAAAGTTCCCGTATGTCTGCCCCAGCGCACTATCTAACGCATCACGCAGATAATTGGCTCCATTGTAGACGGGAATGACAATCGATATTCTAGGTTCAAACGCCATCCTGAACCCCTAAAGTCCTCCTGCGTCTCCGATTTCGTTCGCCGTGTCTTGAGAAGGCTTCTGTCTTCTCCTCCCATCCTGCAACACCTGATGGTATAGGTTTATGGTCATCTCTTTCAGTTTCCTCCGATCGAGCCTCTCATGCGCAACTCGAAAATTTTTTTCCGCTGCTTTATTCACCAGAGTGTCGTCCGTGAGCGCCCGCCGGATGGCCATCTCCACCACCTCAGGATCCTCAGGAGGAACCAGTATTCCCGTTTCTCCGTCCACAATCCATTCATCCGCACACGACGTGCACGATTGAACAGGGAAGGACCCCATAACCATCGCCTCCAGAAGCGACGTGCTTATTGCGTCGCTAATACTGAGGCCAACAGAGATTCTCGACCGGCCATGCTGCTTCAGGATCTCTTCATGAGCCGTGCCTTCAGGAATGATATGGACTGGAACACCCGTGGTCCTCTCAAAAAGCTCAGCCGCAATCATGACGTCCGATTTGGCCAGATAGATGTTGACCTCGTATCCCCTCAGAAGGTCAGCACAACGCTCAAGAGCCCGAATCCCTACCAGTGCCCTACCGGCCCAGTTTTGGTATCCCTTTAATAGGATTGAACGCCTTTCCGAAACTGGGCCTTGCGAGCGCAAAGCCGAAACTTGTTCCAAATCAAATCCGCCGCTGTTCGGGAAAACAGGAAGAATATCCCCTTTGAACCCATAGGCTTTCGCCAAATCAACATCCCGTTGGCATTCGCAGGAATAATAGTCAAACGCGCTCAGCACCCGTCTTATCCGGGGCTCATGCTCCTTCAGCCTTCCGAACAAATAGATGTCACTGCCCCAGCTCGTTATAATGGACGGAGGAAGCTCGCCTTTCATCCTCTCTTTTGCTGCAACCATCAAGTACCCGGCTGCCTGCATTTCCATCGCGTGAATTACGTCAGGTTCGAGTTTTCTTATGAGTCTTGCCAACTGGGCTACTCTGTAACTTGGGGCATACTTTCGCAGCAGGGCTCTGCCAAGACGCTCAAGATTCTTATCGAAAACAGGGATTCCCTTCCGCGTGACTGCCTTAGGAGCCTCCTTTTCTTTACCATAAAAAGAATGATGGACAGTGCAGTTCTTCAGCTTAGAGTGGCTGAAACCGACATCTAGGCTAGGGAACAGATGAACGTCCCACCCTTGGTCACTTATCTGAGATACCCAACGTGAAGTATGAATACTGTCCGCCATGGCTACGAGCAGAATTCTCATAAGCCTGAGCCCTTTGCTTTCAAATACGCTACCTTCGTCTCATCCAGAGGCTCCCGCTCTTGAACTGATGGATTGCCGGGTCATAATGAGGGAACGACTGTCTGAAAACCTCATGATGATCGGTCATCACATAGCTCATCGCCAGCAATACTTCAAATTCGCTGTTGAAACATAGAAAACCCTGTAATAAATACTGCTCTGTCCAGAACTGGCGAAAAGCCTCGTTGGTAGCATAGGCCTTGGAATATTCATACGGCAGTCCAATATCATGAACATGAACGATCACTCCCCGCTCTAGCCGCGGCAAGACATCTAAGAACAGGAAATTGACATCCCCGCCGATCCTCACGCAGTGCCCAGAGTCAATAAATAGAATATCGTTAGCGCCCAGTTTTTCAAAAAACCGACCGTCAAGCAGCTCAACTCTCGATTCGACTAACTCATTGCCATCCCTGAGTTCAGTTCTTATAGCATCATTCGGGTATGGATCTACAACAATGTACCTTCCATTCTCTCCATCCCCGCCTTTGTTCAATTTCAAAGCTTTGGAGATCACTCTTGAAGACATTCCTGATCCGATCTCAATCACGAGACGAGGCCTGAAATGTCTTATCATGCAATGGGTCGAAGCGGCACAGCCGAAACTGAAGGATGGGTTCTGGACGTAAAACTCAAAAGGGTCTTCCGTAGGCAGCAAAGGCCACATGCATTCGGAACCATACTCTTTTCCCAGGAGACTGAGAAGCGTTACCTGATCCTCACTTCTGAAGTCGATTCCCCTCATTTCGCTGCGCTTATTCCATACACCCCGTTCCTCCAGATCATCGATATCCGGAATTGGAGAATAGAAAGTTACCGGCACCGGCAGGAATCCATTTTTCAGACAGAGGCTGCTGCCCTTTCCCGTCGTCGCAGCGACCTTGAACACCTTCACCATGATTCTAAAAATCGGGGCAAAAAAAATCATCGCGCAAAGCATTCTTCTCAGGAGGCGCATGATAGATTGTTGCCCTTTCTGCCTAAAACCGTTTGTATCCCCTCAACAAAAGCTCTCTGCACTTCTTCGATACGAAAGAACTCTTCACTGACTTTCCTTGCTCTTTCACCCAGCCGCTTCTGCATTTCTTTGCTGGCTAGGATGAGCTCGATTTGCTCTGCCAGCAGGGCAGGGTCGTATTGGTCCACGACAACCCCACATCCGTGTTTATTAAAAAACCAGCTGCAAAAGGAATCTCTAGGCGCATGCACGAGTATCGGCCTTGCGACGGAAAGGTACTCCGCCATTTTGCCGGGAGCGGAGGTTCTAATGACTTCAGGAATCGGACAGTTGAATGCCAGCGGTAGAAAGAGGATGTCCGCCTGGCGCAATACCCCGGGAATTTCCGCCGCGGTTATGTGGGAGCGACATATGACTGCAGACCCCGTGACACCTCGCTCCTTGAGTTCCAGCTCCGTCTGGGAGGTATAGATGTGAAATCGGATGTCTTTCCTTCCTGTCCGCCTTATCGCTTCCACCAGATTCCGCAACGCATCATCATTGGCGTGATACACAGCCCCGGCGTAAACTATATTGACTGTTTCTTTTGCAAGAGCCCTTTCAGCCCTGTCGAGGTCAGCGAGATCATATAGAGGGGCTGGGTTTCGAACCAGGGTGCTTTTTAACCCGTACCTTCTGACATATGCCTCCTGAAGGTATTCATTAGGCGCGATGATTCCCACGGCTCGCTTGGCCATCTCTTTTTCAAGACGGACTGAAAAGGGCCGAAAAGCCCCGATCCATTGATATGCATAATCGTCGAACATGTACGCGACAAACGGAACCTTCGCCATCTCGCTTGCCAAGCACCCCGCCGGGATGTCGTACATGTCCCCAGAGCATGCGATCAACCTATCGCACCCTTCATTCAGGAGAATCTTTTGAATCTGTTTTGCCCTTCGGTAGATAACCCATGGTGTGTTGATCCACAATCCCAAGGTGTCCATATGGTATTTCGGGATCACCGGCAATTGATATACGGGAGGCAAATAGTGGTATCGCGCAGAAAGTTTCTGGGTCGATGGGCTATCAAGAGATGAGGAATCAGCATAATTCCGCCTAGAAATCAGGCAATAGGTTTCCGGAGGCAATCCTTTTAAAAGCCTATACAGCACCACGGCTTGCCCGGATGCGGAAGGCGGCAGGATATGGGAGACGATGGCTGTCTTGTGATTTTTTGGGTAAGCCACTTACCGGGAGACAAAGCAGCGCGAGATGCGGACCCGCAGCCAAATTATTCAGCCCTTCAACTGTGACCTATTCTTATGAGTGCCCTGCCTCGCTTTTTCTGCATGGTACTCAGCAATTCCATGGACTAGTTTTTTGATCGCTTGGCTATTCCGTCGGCTGTCAAAAACGCGGCGTGCCAGTTCAAGGTTTCTCTGAGTAAAGGCCCTCACCATCTCTTCCGGGGCGTCAAGCGCTCGGATGATCTTTTCTGACAGGGAAACGGGGTCGCGCGGAGGAACAAGGAACCCGTTGACCCCATCCGTGACCCACTCTCGTATGGGCGGAATATCTCCCATGAGAATGGGAGTCCCACAAGCCATAGCTTCAAGCATGCAGTTCGGCAGCGAATCATTTGAAGAAATAGAAACCATCATGTCCGACGCATTGTAGTAGCGTCCCATGAGTTCCCAGGGCACTTTTCCGTCCCACCTTACATGTTCCTCAGCTCCAAATTGTTTCGCCTTTTGCAAATGCATTTCCCATTCCTTCTCCCTGCCGTTCCCCGATAGGAACAAAAAAAGCGTATCGGGATATTTTCGAATCACGATCGGAATAGCTTCAATAATTACGTCGCTGTTCAGGTATTCTCCCAGCCCCCGAGGTAAAAGGACCACTTTCTCAAAGCCTATTCCCAACTGTCTTTTCGCTTCATTCTTTTCCAATTCTCTAAAGCGTTCCAAATCGACGCCAGGGTACCTGATGAGGCGTATTTTTTCCTCTCTAGCTCCATATTGAAGACATGCCTTGAGTGCGGATGCGGAGTTCACTGTTATGGCCTGCGCTCTGAGTAGGCCATAGTTGACCAGCGCCTTCTTGAACCTTCTCTCAATACCGCTCCACTGTGCCCACCAGGTGAGGTCACCGTTCCAGAAAGTGATCACAAGCGGAATCTTTTCAGACAGGAAAAAGGCGAGATAGCAAGGATATAAAAGGGTTTGCAAAAAAATGATGTCAGGTTTGAACTCTCTGAGGGTATTTTTCAGTTTCTTGAGATCAAGGCAGGCTCTGAGTATTTCATGCTGCAGATCCGATGACAAAATAAAGTCTGTTGTTTTCAGACCATAGATACTTGTTCTGTCTTCGGCCGATAACACCGCTCTTAAGACCTTCCTTCCACTCAATAAGAACTTCCCTACCCCAGGGAGGTCTTTTATCACTGAAAGTTTTCTTGGAAATAATCCTGCGATTTTGCCCGGGTTCCCTTTTGCGGTCTGATTTCCTCTCCCCAACAAACTATTGTTTCTGTATGTCTCCTCATTTCCCAGACCTCCGCTCAACAGAACATTTGTGGCATTAGAAAAACGGTAATTATACGTCGAAGCGACAGCCACTTCGAAGGACGGGTCATCAACAAAGATCTGAATCCGTCGTCTCGCATGGATAGAAAATCCCCATGCCAGAAAAAGGACCCGTGTTCTTTTCTTGGATGACCCCGATGAAGAACCGCGCATAGTCATCTTGTCAGTTTACAGAGGCAGAAACATGCCGATCCAGAACTTCTCTGCACCACAATTCTGTTACAACGAGCAACCAGGGAAAGACCCAGCTCAGCTCCCCCGCCATGAACCTCTTTTTAATCTCTTCAACCTCGTCGACGCAAAAATATCCCCTCTCCCTGACCACCTCACGCGAAAGCGTATCTTCCAAAACGTCACGCAGCGAATTCTTGAGCCAAGAGTCGAAGGGCATTCCAAATCCTCGCTTTTTCTGCAAATCCATTCCATCGGGAAGCAAGTTACGCCCTGCGTCAATGAGAATTCTCTTAACTCCTGTTTCCTGATAGGTCGCTTCACTCGAATCTAAACTTCCTCTGATATCCCCCACCTTCGCGTGGTCGGGAAGGGAGAGCGCAGTATCGGCAACCAGGGTATCTAAATACGGTACTCGTACCTCAAGAGAATGGGCCATAGACACAGCATCTATGTCTCGGAGAAGCTGATTCTGGGTGTAGGTGCGTAAGCAAAGCCCGGAAACCCGTTCTATGGTGGAGCCGTAGGACAATTCATCGGCGGGTGCCATATCCCGGGACGGCTCCCGCCCCACAGATGCCGATTCCCTGACTTCCGGGGCAAGAACTCTCCCCGCACCCAGGGGACCAAATATCTGATACTGTCTTGAATACCGAGCTACGAAGCTCGAGTGCCTTCGCATTCGTTCCACAAAGGGACCAAACCGTGAACACATCGTCGGATCGAAAAGCCCTTGTCGCGCTAAATGGGAAAATACCTTCAGCAAATAGGACCTGAACGGACGCCCCTCGCTGTCATTCCGCGCAGCTAACATATTTACGAACCAAGGATACCCAGCAAAAAGCTCATCACCCCCAGTACCCGAAATCGCTACGGTTACCCCTTGCCTGGCGGCCATAGAAATGAAATAGGAGTTCACACCATCCACAGACGGTTGATCTAATGCTGAAGCAATATGAGAAACTCTATCCCGAAAGTCCTGGCCTGTCACTAAAACACGCTGGTGATCTGTGCCAAGGAGTTTTGCAACGCGTTCAGCGTCATCCGTTTCATCAATCTCTGCGCCTTCTTGTTCGAAACCTACGGAAAATGTTTTGACTCTCGCTCCGTTTATCAAAGACATGAGCGCCACAAGCAGCGTGGAATCGACTCCGCCGCTAAGAAAGGCACCGATGGGCACATCACTCACCATCTGCATCTTCACGGACTCTTGCAGAGCGTCTTTGACCCTATTCACCTGTTCGTCGTACGACCTCCTGCGCAAATCCTGAACTCTATCAATATCAAGCCTCCAAAACCTTTCGATGCTCTCTTTCCCTGACTCGATGACCAGACGATGCCCGGGGAGGAGCATTCTCACCCCCGAAACCGCAGTCTCAGGTTGAGTGATGGACCCGTAGGATACAAGGAGTCGCAGGGCCTCAGGATCCAATCGCCGTTCAACAAGGCCGCTCGCCAGCACAGCCTTCATTTCGGACGCGAAAAAGAAGGTCGATCCCCGGCGCCCGTACAAAAGGGGCTTGATACCTAAAGGATCTCTAGCCAGTAGCAAACGCTTCCTGTCCAGCCCACGACGCTTGTCATAAATCGCCAGAGCAAACATACCTCGCATTCGGGTCAAGAAGTCATCCCCATAGACTTCGTACATCCTCAGCACAACTTCTGTGTCGGAACTTGATTTGAAGCTATGCCCTTTCTTGACCAATACTTCACGTTCTTCTCGGAAATTATAGGTTTCCCCATTATACACAATATAGAGGGTGCCTTCAGGATTGCTCATGGGTTGGTGGGCATTGGGTGAAAGATCGATGATCGCCAACCTTGACATCCCTAAGGCCATTCCTTCTTCACCGTAGATCCCGGAATCATCCGGACCCCTGTGGCGCATAGCCGACACCATTCGCCTGATCACTCCAATCTCGCTCCCACCGAGAATGCCGCAGATCCCGCACATCGCCCTTATTCTTTCCCTGGCCTACACATCAGAATGTAAAGCGCTTGTCCTTTTAGCAAAGGAAGCGATCGGACTCCTAAAGGTCGGAGTCCTTTAAACAAAACCTCGAATAATCCTGCCACCGATCTATGCAGCGTTGAGCGAAGCCACGGAGACTTCCATCGCTTCTTGGATACCACATGATCAACCCAATAGGTCGAGTAGTAGTAGTGAGTGTTGTAGGTGAATGGCTCGGATACAATTTTGTCGATTTTGAAACCCAACTGCTTTGCGAGAAACCTGAAAGTCCTCACACGCCAGCGGGTCGCGTGATGGGGCGGCATGTTTTGTATACACGGATCGATATATTTGACCGGACCATCTTGGTTTGGTACAGAAATTCCGATCTTACCGCCCGGCTTGACCAGCAAAGACAGTCCTTTTAGGAACTCAACAGGATTTGAAACATGCTCCAATACGTGGAAACAGAAGGCATAGTCAAACCGCGTCTTGAGTTTGGAAATGTCCCCTCCTGATTTAAGAACATTCAGGCCTGCCTCACGTGCCACTAACAGAGCATCCTCATTTGACTCTATCCCACACACCTCAGAAACAAGTGGCCTGATCTTTCTAAGGAAACTCCCGGAGCCGCAGCCCATTTCTATAACGGATGCCTCTTTGTTCAACTCCTTTAGGGCTTCCCCAAATTCCCACTTGTCCTCCTCATAGTAATGTAAGGTGTCGTGTCTCGACAGCTCTGAGTAGAATTCTGGAGTCCCAATAATCTGGGGCAAGAAGATTTCAAGCCCGCATTTAGGGCAAGCAAAGAGCTGTGTGGAATCGGCCTGTTGAGATAATTCGCTGGCAACGTTCTCAGAGATCTGTATGGGCTTCCAAAGCTCAAGAAGCTCTTGTAGCGAGTATTCCTTGTTTTCGCATTTCAAGGTTGCAGAACATATCGGGCACATCTTTCTTCTTGTGTTCGGTAAGACCTTGTTTTGTCCGAATAGGGTATGGCGCGAATTCGCTCTCAACTCTTTCTGATTTCCGCTGTGAATACCATCCCATTCCAACCGAAAGACAACAGTTCATGTAGATCAATATGCGTATTTCGTGAAAGCCACTCTCTACAGGCTTTCTTTTCACCGAAATCGGGGCTATTTCTAAAACATCTCCAATCGTCAAAAGCAATAACCGAGCCGGTTGTTAGATAAGGTGTGATAAACTTAAGGACAGGTACCGTCGATTCGTACAGATCACAGTCAACCCATGCAACTGCGACTTTTTCGATTTCGTAATTTTCAGCCTTCGACTGCGTCAATGTTTCCTTAAACCACCCTTTGATTGTTCTTACCCTGCTGATATCTACATCGCTCTTCATAAGGTTCTTCGCGAATTCTTCTTCAGAACATGCGAATTGACCTCGCATAAAGTTGCTGCTGTATCCGTTGGGCGTATCGATGCCTGATAGAGAAGGCAACCCTTCAAAGGAATCGAAACCGAAGAATCTCATGTCCTTGAAGTGGCTTGACATCCACCGGTAGGCGTGGATGAACGTAGTCCCCTGATAGACGCCGAATTCAAGGTAATCGCCCGGTATTTGAGCGCCGATCAAGTATTCCGTCACTTGTTCGATGGCATAGAACCGTCGATTAAACGACCGATACTCAAGCTGCGCCAATTTGTCGTACACGCCCTTCAAGTACAACTCCCTTATCGGATTTCGGAGTATTCTCAGCAGCCTTTTCAATTGGTCCCCCTTGCAGTCCTCCTGCATTCTTCTAGCGGATATCCTCGAGCGTGTAATCAAATTCGCAAGCGTACACTCCTGGAAATGGCCTCGTATAAAGGATATCTTCCTTTTTTGCCTCCATCCTAAAAGAGGTTGCATAACGAATGCCGTCAATGTCCTCCAAATTGATTACACCCAGCCATAGACCGACTGTGTAGACATCAGGTTTGAGTCGAACATTCCGTAAAAGAAATTTTACTGCCGCTTGCTGCCCCGCTTTAAGGCTCAAGGCTTCTCCCTTGATCAGCGTGTTTACATCCGTGAGCCGATTGCCAAGTTCATCGTAGACAATAACCGCAACGGCCACATGATGAATTTCCTCACGGGCCTTGATGTGCATTTCAAACGCGATGTCACAGCCCGTTTCTGGAAATGGCAGGGATTCACCATGATGGTTCAGAGCTTTCATAACGATCGAGCAAAACTGTGCTTTCCCGTTGCCGTAACGTTCCACATTCGACAGGTCAGTTTGTCCAAGGGCTTTACTCAGAAAACTTGTTTGGTACCTTCTCACGATTTCTTGGCTCGGCCCCTCCTCTATCAGTTTTCCGTCCGCCATCAGCATACTCTTGGTGCTAATGCTCAGAATCGATGCCATATTATGACTGACGAGAAGAATTGTTTTACCTTCCGTTGCAGCAGTCTCCATTTTGCTGAGGCATTTTTTTTGAAACTGAATATCCCCGACAGCCAAGACTTCGTCCACAACGAGAATCTCCGGCTCAAGGTGGGCTGCAACGGCAAAGGCTAACCGGACATACATTCCTGACGAGTAACGTTTTACTGGAGTATCAAGAAACCTTTCGACCTCAGCAAAACTGACAATCTGCTCGAACTTGCTCTTGATCTCCGCTCTGCTCATTCCGAGCACGGCTCCATTAAGAAAAATGTTCTCGCGACCTGTCAGCTCGGGATGAAAACCGGTGCCTACCTCCAGCAGGCTGGCCACCCTCCCTTTGATTGAAACTTTCCCCTCTGTGGGCTCCGTGATTCGGCTCAGGATTTTGAGCAGAGTGGTTTTTCCGGCGCCGTTTCGCCCAATAATGCCAACACGATCCCCTTGCTTGATCTCGAAAGAGACATCCTTTAGGGCCCAGAGTTCCTCGGCCATAGCCCATCCGGTTACCGGCTGTCCGGAGGAAGAGAGGAAAGGATGGAAAAGCCTTCGGCTCGTACTTCTGAAGCTCTGGACTAACGTCTCTCGAAAGGTGAGATATCGTCCTTTATGGTCGTGGCCAATAACGTACTTTTTCGAAAGGCTCTCGGCCTTGATCACCGTAGTCACACCAGCCTCATAGCACATCAGCGAATGTACGTTCGGTTTTCCTGAAATAGCTGAGGCCAAACCAGAAAATCATTGTCACGAGTATTGCAGAAAGGCCAAGACCTGGCAGATAGAGCGGAGTGTCTCCTCCCAGAATCGCCCACCGAAACCCATCAATGGCCCCCACCATCGGGTTAATGGAATAAATGAGCCTCCAATTATCGGGAATCACACTGCTGCTGAATCCGACGGGAGAGATGTACATACCGAATTGCACAAGGAAGGGCACGATGTATCGAAAGTCCCGGTACTTCACGTTTAAGGCAGCGGTCCAGATTCCGAGTCCTAAGGCTGCAACGATCACCAGCAAGAGGAATAGGGGGAATGCGATGATCCGGAATCCAGGAATAAAGCCATACCAGAGCATGAGCGCAACCAGAATTCCTAAAGATATAAGAAAATCGATTAGACTGACGATGACTGCGCTTGTCGGCACAATCAAGCGAGGAAAATACACTTTCGAAAGCATAGACGAGTTCGCAACAAGGGAGTTACTACTTTCTGTCAGGGCATAAGCGAACAACTGCCAGGGGAGCATCGCTGCGAATACCAGGATGGGGTAAGGAGCACCCTCGGAAGGGAATCCGGCCAGTCTACCGAAAATGATGGTAAAGACGATCATGGTCAAGAGGGGACGGATGACGCTCCAGGCTATACCTATGACCGTTTGCTTGTAACGCACCAAAACATCCCGCCAGGCTAGAAACCAAAACAGCTCCCTGTACTGCCACAAGTCTTTCCAATACTGTCGTTCGCTGCGGCCAGCTTCAATTACGATTTCTGACATGGGCCTCTTTCATGTTTGTTGGTCTATCGATTTCCCGAAGGGTTGCGTTCAGCTTGGGCCTTGACTGCTTCTCGCCAATTGCCTTAAAGAAGATAACTCTTCCAGTTTGACCTGATGCACGCCAACTGTCTTTTTCAGCGGCCACCTTCATTGGCTCATGACGTTCACAAGTCTTTAAGCAACAGACCGCTGCAACACTTTTCTGTAAACCTCGACGGTCTTCGAACAAACACTTTCCCAAGAGAAGTGTTCTTGGATGGTTTGACTCGCCCTCTCACCGATCTCCCTTCGTTTTTGGTAATCAAGCAAAAGATCAATGACCGTCTCAGCCAGTCGGGTGGGTTCATTGGGGTTGACGAACACGATGTTCGTGCCATCCCTAAGCATTCCTTGTCCATACGTATTCACATTCGCCCATGCAAGAATCGCTTTGCCCGCTGCCATGGCTTCTAGAGAGGCTATGCCCAAAGACGTGTGCTCTCTCGCATCCTGGTGGAAGAAATGCATCTCCAAGTCCGCCAACGCCAAATAGTTCTTAACTTGACGATGGGGGACGGGACCGGCAAAGATCACCGCATGCTCCACTCCCAGCTGCTTAGCAAGTCTGCGAGGTTTGTCGGTTGACTCCGCCCCTACAATCAAAACAGAGACATTCGGGATGACTCTGAGGATCGATGGAAGAGCGCTGATCACTTCCCGGCGATCACGAAGCTCTATGACATGTCCAAGTGAAAGAATCACTCGTTTACCCTCCAATTGGTACCTGTTCCGCAAGTCCTGCAAAGCCCCATCGTCAGGACCCTCCGGCATTGAGACCCCATAGGGGACCAGCACACGCCGACTCTCCGTGAAAGCCTCTTTGGCATATTTCTCCATATTGACGTCTGGGCAAATCAGCATTTCGGCTCGCTTCACGATAGCGTGTCGGAGGAACACCCGGTCAGCGGGGTACAAGATCATGTTATAGATTCCACGGCTGTGGCGAATCATCGTGTGAAGGGTTATCACCATCGGTATTTCGTGTCGTCTCTTCATGAGCACCGCGGAGAATCCCAAATCAAACATATGATTGTGCAGGTGAATAACCTCCGGGCGATGCCGATAGAAGATCTCCCTGATCCTGCCCAGGTTGCTTAACGTAAAAGTGCAATTGAGCCATGGGAAGTTCATGGAGATCGGAAGTCTGGGCAAGCGAACCGCTGGAATTCGATAGATCGGAACTCCGTCAATTTCCTCGTAGGCTGGTGAGTTTTTTTCTACTCTGGCTGTAACAACGAACGGTTTGTGGCCTAGCCGGGCCAATTCTCGCGACAGGGCAGCACTCTGGGTTGATGACCCGCTGACGACAGGGGCAAACAGGTTGCTGAACATGGCAATATTCATGGATGAGCACTAAGGAATTCTTGAAAATAAAGCGAGGGAGGTTCGCTGTAGAGCGCCAGCAATGGAAGTCATCACCTTTTGCCTCAGCGAAGGCACTTTCACCTGGAGTCCTTCAAGAAACCGAAAATCAGAGGTCGCCCAATTCTAGCCAATCGTATCACCTCTGCCCGGGCGCATCCTTACAACTTTGGCCGGCACGCCCGAACAGATCGCAAAGGAAGGGACGTTTCGTGTAACGACCGCACCTGCACCGATTTGCGCGCCTCGTCCAATGGTGACGCCCATCAAGACAATTGCCCCGATACCTATGTCTGCTCCATCTTCAATGATGACCGGCGCGAATTCGATGGGATTGTGGAGAATGGGTTTGCCTTCCCATTCTTCTGCATGAGCGGACGTGATGATTTTCACACCCGGTCCAATGCCCACATTCTTTCCAATCTCCAAGCCGCCTGCCCCGTGCAGAAAACACTGTTGTCCGATCCAGGTGCCCTCTCGAACGACGATTTGATTCTTATAGTATCCCTTCAGAATTGTGTAATGACCGATATAGACATTGTCTTCCAATACAATGTTTTCTGGATGGAAGACCAGCACGCCCGGTTCGATAACCACTCCGTTACCGAACTGCGCGAATTGGCGAGGCTCAAATAGACCAGATCCGTGAGACTTTGGTGGCATGTATCACTCCTTCCTCGCAGGCCTCCCTATGATTCAGGCGGCCTCGGCAGGATAGAGGCTCATTTCGACAACACACGTAAAAGCGCATCCACGATCAACGTCTGCTCTTCCCCTGACAATCCTTCGTACAGCGGCAGGGCAACGGACCTGACAAATACCTGGTCGGTTATAGGGAAGTCCCCTTGCTTATAGCCATAACGCTTGCGATAGTATGTGGTCATGGGCATATGGCAGGTTCCGATGGTCGTTTCGACTCCTTTTTCCCTAAGTCGAAGGACGAGCTCATCGCGTCGCTGATGAGCCTCATTGTCCAGCAGAACGACATACGACTGATAAACTGCCTGACTTTCATCTCGGACCACGGGAGTTTGTACTGAAGTGCCATGGAGAAGACTATTGTAAGAGCCTGCCAATTTCCGGCGTGCGTCGATAATACGAGCGAGTTTAGCCATCTGGCTCAAGCCCAACGCAGCCTGAAATTCGGTCATCCGGCAGTTGAAGCCTGGCACGATGAAGTCGGGTGAGGGCACACCGGGGTCTTGCCCATGATTTCTCAAGGCGCGCAGACGGTCCGCGAGCCTTGAGTCGTCCGTGGTGATCATCCCGCCTTCCCCGGTCGTTATGGCTTTCCGAGGATGGAAACTGAAGCACCCCATGACCCCCCACGCCCCCGCCTTTTTCTCTTTGCAGCTCGCTCCCAGAGCGCAGGCAGCATCCTCAACGATCGGCAGATCGAACCGGCGAGCGAGTTCAGAGATCTGCGGCATATCGGCCATCAGACCGAACGCATGCACCGGCAGGATAGCCTTAACGCGCCTGGCCGTCTCGTTGGACTTCATCAATTTGACCAGAGCCTCTTCCAGGCGATTCGGATCTACGTTGAAGGTGCCCCTGTCAATATCAACAAAAACCGGCTTTGCACCACAAAGCTCGATGACGTTTGCTGTCGCGATCCACGAATACGCCGTGACGACCACGATATCCCCCGGACCAACTCCCAGTGCCAGTAAGGACAGGTGCAGGGCAGCAGTACAATTGGTTACAGCCACAGCATGCTTGCACCCCACGTATTTGGCCACGGTCCGCTCAAATTCCGCCACACGCTCGCCCTGAACCAATCGCCCGGATGCAAGGGCTTCGCGCACAGCCTTCAGGTCATCTTCTTCAATGGAGGGAACGACTAGTCGGATCACAAGCCCTGGCTCCTATAGAATTCAGCGGTCCGGCGGATGCCTTCTTCCAGATCGACCTTCGCCTCGAATCCCAACAGCTCTCGAGCCTTGCTCACCGAGGGGATACGCAGTTCCACGTCGACATAGTCCTTTCTGGCAAATACGACCGGCGACCGGGAATTCAACACCCTGACCACGGTGTTGGCGAGTCCATAGATCGTAACCACCGCCTTCTGATTGCCGATATTGAAAGATTCGCCCACGGCTCTGGGATGCGTCATTGCCAGAAGAACACCATCCACCATGTCATCGACATAACACCAAGCCCGAATCTGTGTCCCGTCTCCATGGATCTCTATCGGTTCGTCTTTCAGCGCTCGAATCACAAAGGTCCTCAGCGCACCCTCCCCGACCTGTCCAGGTCCGTAGACATTAAAAGGGCGAACCACGGCCGTAGGTAGCCAACTCTCATGAAAATAGGCAATCGCAAGGTGCTCCTCGGCTACCTTGCTTACCGCATAGGTCCAGCGAGCCTCTCCCACTTTTCCCATGACTGTTTTATCTTCTTCCGAAGAGCAAAAAGCTTGCTGCCCAAACACTTCACTTGTTGAGAAACAGACCACCCTGTCACAACGAGGCAAATGGGAGGCCGCCTCAAGAACATTGGCTGACCCGACCATGTTGACCCTCATGGTGGCAACAGGGCTTTTTATCACCGTGTCAATCCCTGCGATCGCCGCGCAATGAACCACAAGATCAGAGCCGGCCATGGCCTCAGACAAGCTATCATAGTCCAGCACATCACCTTCTACTAGTGTGAGGTTCGGGTGCTCCCTGAACGGCTTGTCCTTCAGAGAGTTTCTCGATAGGTTGTCATAAGCGGTGATGCGGTTCTGATCGATTAACCGCCCAATAAGGGTAGAACCGATGAATCCGGCTCCGCCCGTGATAAAAATCTTTTTGTTTTCGATCATGGGGTCTCCCATTTCAATGTGTTTTACGATCGACCAATTTCCATGCAGGCGGACTCTCCTGGCGGCATTCAATCACAGGGGCCCAGGGCGGATTCTCAAATTCAAGATGAAAAATCAGCAAGTTCCCTTCAGCCCACTGAGGGGAAATCTTCACCCAAAAAGGAATATTCTCTTTCTCCAGGTTCTTCATTAGGCTCCCGTGGGTGGTCTTGTCAATGACAACGTACTCAAAGCCCCTTTGGCAGAGACTCAGCCAGAAGAGCTCGGCCTTCTTTTCACGGAGCTGTTTCAGTTCCTCTTCTGTACTTGTGCATTGAAGCAAGTCAGGCCTCATCCAATAGCGATAGTAGGCCGCCAGCAGCACACGTGCTCCAGGCTCAGCACGGTCTCCGAGTTCGTTCGATCCGCGGCAGAAGTTGCCGTCGCGCTCGCATTCCGACAAGCGGCCCATCAGGTATCGTTTTGTCTGCTTTGGGAAGAAGATCTGATCAGAGAAATAAAATGCGACAAAAACCTGCGTCACAAGTATACTCCCGAGCACGCTCCTGCTGAGCCAGCGCATTCCTGTTTCGGGGCGAGAAACGTACTCTGCTGCTCGCGCCGCCGGCAGGATAAAAACAAGCAGAGTCGAAAGGATGTAGCGGGGCGAGATCAGAGAGGGATGGAAGATCACCCAGCAAACCAAACCTGATCCCGCAGCCAGGGTGAGTGCCACAAGAGGGCTGCCCAAAAAAGGCTTCGGCCTTGACAACAGCAGAGCCATCGGTGCGAAGGCCAAAATCAGCGGCGAAAGATTGCCATATTGCCCCCAATACTGGCCGATGGTCAAAGACAGCGGATAGGTCAAAAGGATATGCTGAGTGGTCTCTGATGCGAACCACTTCTGGTTTGCCCAACCCGCCTCTGACGCACCAAAAGGGGCAAATGGGTTGTCGAATAAGACATAATTCTTTATCAAATGCGGGACAACCGCTAGACTTATCCATACCCCCAGATGCAAAAACACGCTTCCCTTGGATAAGAAATTCGCCTTCCCGGAGGGGTTATGGGTTTGGTGCGCAGCTAGTCTCCATAGAATTAGAAATGCTATGCCGGGCAGCAGTACAGCCGCATAACTGAATTTTGCGACCACGGCAAAACCTGCAAAAAGCCCGACAAGACGAACGGGCAGACGATCGTGGAAGCGATTTGGCTGCACTGCCCAGAAGTAAGCTGCTAGTCCGAGCGCTGCAGCAAAGAGATCGACTTTACCGTCGCCGCAAAGATAAAGCACTGCAGAGGAAGTGAACACACCCACGAAAACGATCCATTGACCCCGCCTTTTTAACCCAGAGATCGATCCAGCTGCCGCCAGGATAACGGCGCCTGCAAGGATGGTCGGCCAAGCAAACAACTTCGCTGCATCTGCGCTCCCCAAGGTCATCAGCGCTGCATAATGCATTTCTCCATGGAGACCCACCTGGGTAAAGGCTTCATACCCTGGCAACGGGGCCAATCGATAAGAATCAGCCATCACCTTGGGCAGGGCCATGTAGAATGCAGCGGCATCACCCATCAAAGGGCGCCCCAGCGAGGTGAATCCCGCCATGTAAATGGCGACTGCCATGAGGGCCACAAGTCGCCATCCCAGAGACTCTCGGCGCAGTTCAGCCCCTACAGCCCTGAGCTGCTGGGAAAAGGGGGTCAGGTACGGCCAAACAAAAATTGCTCCTCCAGCAGTGCCTAAACCCAGCACGGTCAAAACAACCAAAGGCTTAAACCACCCTGACAGGCCGAGCAGAACCCATATATTTGCCAAGAGGCCTTGACCAAGAAGGAAAGCAGACGCCAACGCAGCACCGGCAGTACACCGGATGGGGTTGCTGGCGGTTAGCAGTCTAAGCGCCAGCGCACCGAAGCACAGGCAGGCGATGGAGTAGAATCCAAGGGCAGGTATTATAGTTAGGATGGGCATCAGGACTCAGTACGTGAGGGAATTAATTATGAGAGATATTGGGCTGAGAAAAACGCCAATAACCATTCCTGAAATCTTCGAACGTCCTCAAGGAGACCAAGCCGTTGGAAGATGGACCACAGCTTCTGAGGGATATGCGCCACAAGAAAAACCGCTATGACAGCATACATCCAGATCGAAAATCCGACTTTTATGGAAGCGCTATCCCTGTTCAATCCTGATCCTTTTGCTTGATCTCGTGAGAGGCCTCGGAGGTGATAGCATGAAGGGTGATTCTACACTCGCGAGATATCATATGCCGGCCAGGCTTTCTGCTTTTCGCCATACCTTTTCTAGAGAGTACCGTCTGACCCATTCGTCCAGCAACGGGTAATCGATTTGATCTGAAGATAGCGCCACCATGCCTGCGATATCCTTCAGATGTTTCTCGGACCCGACTTCTCGATAGCATTGAAGCTTTCGAATCATCACATACTCTGGAGGAGCCACCCACACTCGCTCACTTTCGATGGCTATCTGTTTTCTTTGCGATAATGCCCATCGGTGAAGTTCATCTTCGCCTGCAAGATAGATATCCGCTTTTGTTCCTGATACATGATGGATAAGATTGAAGTGTCCACGGTGGGGCCTTCTAATTTCGATTTTCAAAACCTCGGGCGGGGGGCAGTAAAACTCGGTGGGCGGGAACGCCGCGGCAAAGCCAGCGATATCCTCCACTTTCAAAAGGACAACAAGGTCTAAATCGTTTGTCAGACGTGGCTCTCCATAGATGATAGAGGCTGTTGCCCCTGTAACCACATAGGGGATCTCCAACCTATTCAGTGGGACTGCAAAAATTTCAAGAAGACTACGTTGTGGCATAAAGGAAGATCTCTCTGACCTTTTCCTGGATTTCCTTCTCAGACCAGTCCGGGTGCTGCTGCCTAAGGCCCGCAGCTTTCAGTGCTCGGGCGCATTCATAAAGATTCGTTGCAATCATCAGCTTCTGTTCGGGCGTCATGGATTTATAAATACGTTTTTGTTCGGGATGCACAGGAGACTCCAGATTGGCCTATTCCTTGAAGTAATCGATGACCCCTTGGATCATGGCTTCCAGATCATGCTTCGGCTCGAACCTGATGAGTTTTCGTATCTTCTCGATGTTCGGGCAGCGCCTGCGCATGTCCTCGAAGCCCGGTCCATAGGCTTTCTCATAGGAAACGTGCTCGATCGGCGAAGCGGTGCCTGTCATTTTCTTCACCTTTTCCGCCAGTTCGTTGATGGTCACTTCCTTGTCGTTTCCCACGTTGAACACGTCCCCCTCCGCCAGGGGCTCGCTCATCAACCCGGTGATCGCTTCAACCACATCCCGAACGTGGGTGAAGCTTCGGGTTTGGTCTCCATCGCCATACACGGTGATCGGTTTGCCGAGAAGGGCACTTTGCACGAAGTTGGGAAGCACCATGCCGTACTGGCCGGTCTGGCGGGGCCCCACGGTGTTAAAAAGCCGGCCGATGACCACGGGCAGCTTCTTCTCGTCGAAATAGGCCAGAGCCAGGAACTCGTCCAGCGTTTTGGAGCAGGCGTACGCCCATCGCCGCTTCTTGACAGAGCCCATGACTCGATTGTCATCCTCGCCCAGGGTGTGCTCCATGTGATTGCCGTAGATCTCGGAGGTGGAGGTGATGAAAACCTTTTTCTTGAAACGGTTGGCCAGTCGCAGGACGACCTCCGTCCCCTTCACGTTGATGTCCAGGGTTTCCACAGGATGGTCCATGATGGTCCTCACGCCGACGGCAGCGGCCAGGTGATAGATGTGGTCCGCCTTGAAGACCAGTTCATTCATCACGGACTCATTGAGGATGGTGTCCACCACCAGGTGGAAGCCCTTGTTGTTCTGAACCCTCGAGAGGTTCGCCAGTTTCCCTGTCCAGAGGTTGTCAATGGCAAAGACCTCGTCCCCTCTTTCCAGCAGCCTCTCCGCCAGATGAGACCCGATAAAACCCGCACCGCCTGTAATCAAAACTTTCATCGCTTCCCTCGCTCGCTCCATAAAATTGCTTCGCAATTTTATATAACGCGGCTTCGCCGCTCATTTCCGCAAGAACAAATATCCATTTAACAAGCGACGTAGTCGCGCTTTATAAAATCCTGACGCAGTCAGGATTTTATGTCGAGAACTTCTCTAATCTTTTCTGCCGTGATTCTACCAATACCTTCAACTTGCGTCAGGTCTTCCATCGTTGCATTCATTGCATTTGATACTGACCCAAAATGCTCCAGCAATCGCTTCGCCACAGTGGGACCGACTTTTGGAAGCCCCTGCAAAATGAACAGCTGTCTTGATTTGAGTCTCTTAGGTCGATACCCTCCCCTCAATGGGACAACATCCATGCAGGCCTCTTCCTGCCTCCCAATCATGAGGATGATGTCCTTTGTTTCTTCTTTGCTACGGGAATATATGATGGGAACATACCAAATAGCCTGGATCGATATCAGGGCTCCTCTGATCGCCGTTTCATCAAAGTCAAGACCGGTCTTGAAGGGGTTCCCTTCAATCAGGAGAACAGGACGGATGCAATGCTTCTTCAGGTTTGACATTTGATTGAACAGCCTTCCGTCAATAAGGGAGATGAGAAAGTCTCTCGCCGTCTTCCGCTCCATGGTGATCTCGTCGTTAATGACATAGTCGCCATAGGGCACCTTTTTGATTTCGATTTGTGTATCTTCGCATCTTAAGAGATCGATGATACCAGAAGCTTTTTCTCTATAGTCGACAATCACTTTCAATGAAATTTTGACTCCATCAAAATTTCATATAGCGGCGAAGCCGCGTTTTATAAAATCATTGAGCGAAGTGGAATGATTTTATTGAGCGTAGAGACAGCTCCGCTCCTTTGGTTACATTCGTAGAACACCGATAACCTACCGTAATAAATAGATTTATTTCTTGCTTTCTCGTGAAAGGGGAACGATCTCATGTCCCCCCAGATCAACCTGAGAAGCGCACCTCTTCGTAATGTCTTTAGAGCGGCGAAGCCGCGTTGTATAAAATCTTGATGTAATCAAGATTTTATTTTCTCCAAAGCCCAAGCTTCTATTTCCACGGCCAGGGAACGCTTGAGGAGATCGACACTTACCACGACCTTGTCGGACTGTCCCTTGCGCCGAAGATAAAATCCTACGAGCCCTTTGAGCGGGCCTTCCATGATCATGACCCTGTCGCCTGTTTTTACATAAGTCTGGTTCTGGACCGTGCGGTCCGTCCCGTCCAGGATCATGAGGGAAGACACCTCTTCGTCCTTTGCCGGAACCGGCTGCCCTCGGAAGCTCACCATGCGAACCACGCCTGTGGTCTTGATGATGTCCCAGTAGATCTCGGGGGTCATGTCAAAATGCACGAACACATACCCGGGCAGCAAAGGGATGAGGATCTTCTTTCGCCGGTCTTTCCTCCTGCTCATGACCTGGACTCGAGGGACAAAGGCTTCAATGGATTTGCCTGAAAATCCTTCAAACACTTTCATTTCAAAACGGCTGCGAGTGTGAACCGCATACCACTTGGCTAGGTCTTCCTTCATATGGTTGCTATCCTATTCCGATCCACCCCTTCT
>CAVPDE010000003.1:0-24464 GCA_963702565.1 uncultured delta proteobacterium
ACGTCAAGACAGCTATCCACAACATCACGATTTGGCTCTGCGTTGACCCAGAGGGCGAAAATCGCCTGCACTCCGGCCCCAATAAAAGGGAGTTCTTGTCACCATCGCCTACTCAGCGGCCGCCGTGGAAGCTGCCTCCGCGCATGCCGCCGCCGACGTGACCGCCTGTGCCCCCGCGGGAGGAGGCGCCACCGCTTCCACCGCTCATCCACCCCCCCTGCCGCCACCGGCCCCGACGGCGCCTCCCTGGGAGAACGCGCTGCCGACACTCCTCTGGCCGCCCGGGACGCCGTTCCAGTTTTGAGCCTTCGGTGCGGAAACACTCTCACCCCGGCCCAAGTTAACGGGTTTTGGGGCAGTGACACCACGATTTACCCCTGCGGGAGCGGAGGAGGCTCCGCCCTGAGCAGAGGGGGGCTGGTACGCGCGCTCGTTGGCCTGCCGGCCGAAATCCGCGCTGTTCGGTCCCCTTCCGTGGTGTGGATGATGTGTAATCCGGCCACTTCTCTCTGTCGTCGGAGAAGTCTTTCCCGCACCGTGGCTACCGATTCCCGATCAGCGGCCGCGCGGTCCGGTCTTGTTCGGGAGATGGAGGCCTCTGGTTTTCCACGCCTGTCGATCGGCGCGTAAGACCCGCCTATGGTTCTCCCCACGTTACTGGCTAGCCCGGTCCGCGTTGCGGCATCGGCTTTGGCAGTCCTCCTGGCCATATTATCCTCGAAGGTACGGGAAACACGGCGGTTGTCCGCGGTTGTCCTGCTCGCCTGCCCGAACTGGTTCCCGACAGCTGCGTCCCTATAGGCCGCTCCCCTTCGGTGGTGCGGGTTGTGCGTCCACCTCTGCATGGTGGGCGCACCCCTTGACGCGACAACGCTGCCCGCGGGTGCCGTGCGATACCCCGGGTATCGATGTCCGTAGTAGTGATGATTCACATAGACTGTTCTATAAGGCCAGTTGCAATACCCCCAGTTTCCCCAGTAAGCACCAACGACGAAACCGGCACTGAACCCGATGTATCCGGAATAATAGAACGCCGAACGATAAGGATGGGGTAAAACGCATAGGGCGGGTAGTAGGGCCACCACCATGATCCGTAAACCCGCCAGGGTCGTCGACGGGCACATGGACGACCGTCGAGTCGGCCGGCTCGACCAAGATGGTCTCCTTCTCGACGATCACGCGCTGCTCATTGGTCGATTTCAGGTTCCCGGCCTCATAGGCCCTTTTCCGGAGGCTCTGGACCGTTTCCATGACGTCGGTCTGCTGGGCCAGGAAGGCGTCCCCGAGTTTTTCCGTCCATTCCAGCTTGTCCGCCATTGTGGAGAGGAGGTCGGGGAAAGGCACCAGAGCCTTAACGCTGGGGTCCCAGGGCTGTTTGTCCGCGGCCTCAATCAGTATATCTTCCGTGAGGTTTTTGTTCTGCTTGACCCACCGGTCGGCCATGACGACCTCCAGAGGGTAGGTGGACGCCATCAGAACCTGGGCGAGGAGCGAGTCAGGATAAATAGCGACAGGGGCCAGAATCTGATCCAGTTCCTGCTGGGAGAATCTCTTTGCGACTGCGGCATTACTGTCCTGGGCAAGCACCACCAGGGGCACCGCCAGGAGAATTGCGAGAAGAAAAGCCAATATCAATCGGAAGGATTTCAAGGTCTTCATGTCAATCCCTCGCTGGAATTCTATCTGTTATATTAACCACCGATGATCCACCCTGTCCAGCGGTTTGCCGGAACTTGACGATTTTTTATCAAATTAGACGATTGAAACCGCTTTCGGTTTACGTCCCATGTGGGAGCAGCCCTGTGGCTGCCTTGATTGGGTTTGCTCTAGGGTGTCTGAGTCCTTTCAGCAAGGGTGCGGACCTGCCCACGTTTAAGACCGGCGCCTCCGCATCTGGGCCGAGTCGTTTCAAGGTGAAATACAGCTTAGGGGATTTTAGACTTTGGGCTTTGACATTTTTCATGGTTCGGTTGATGATCCAGTGCCATGAAGATCCTGCTCATCTATCCCTATTTTATTGAAGAGCGAATGCACGACGAGGACATCAAGGCAGTGCCCATGGGGCTTTACTCTGTGGGAGCCGTCCTGAAGGAGAACCATTACGATGTCGAGATCCTGGACTGGCACCAGATCAACAGAACTCCGGAAAAAGTCAAAGAAGCGATTGCGGAGAAGAGACCGGATGTGATCGGGTTTTCCGTGCTTCATGGGAACCGATGGGGTGCGATCGACATCGCTCGCACGGCGAAACAACTCAACCCCAAGACCCAGGTCGTCTTCGGAGGGATCGGCGCGACTTTTCTCTGGGAACACCTGCTCACCCACTTCCCTGAAGTGGATGTTGTGGTGCTCGGTGAGGGGGAATGGACCTTCCTGAACCTGGTCAGGCATTTTGAAAAGAAGCAGGATCAGGGGCTCGCGCAGATTCGAGGGATCGCGTATCGGGAAAACGGGAAAATTCTGAAAACCGCACAACCCGACCCCATCAAAGACCTCGACAGCCTGCCGATTCCTTCAAAACACTTCCTCTATGAGCATGTTTCGTCCTCGCGGGGATGTGCCTGGAACTGCTCTTTCTGCGGCTCCCCACAATTCTGGGGCAGGAACATGCGATGGCGTTCGCCTGAGAACTTCGTAGAAGAACTGGAAATGCTTTTCCGGAAGGGGGTGAGCTTTTTCTACTTCTCCGACGACACGTTCACCCTTGACCCGAAGAGAGTCATCGAAATCTGCAAGCGGATCATTGAAAAGAATCTCAAGGTTTCCTGGTATGCGATCTCGCGTGTGGATCGGGTGGACGAGGAGATGCTTTACTGGATGAGAAGGGCGGGGTGTATTCAGATCAGCTACGGAGTGGAAAGCGGGTCCATGAAGATCAGGAAGGCGCTTGGCAAGCCGGTCAAGACCGAACAGATCAAGCGGGCCTTTGCCCTGACGACACGATACGGGATTCTTTCCAGAGCCTATTTCATCTATGGCGCGCCCGGCGAAACCTGGGAGACGATCCAGAAAACCATAGACCTCATGGACGAGATCAAACCTCTGAGCGCGATCTTTTACATCCTGGACGTTTTTCCGGGGACCAGGCTTTATTCAGACCTGAAAAACAGGCACGGCATCACAGAAGATGTCTGGCTCAAGAAAATGGAAGGCATCATGTACTTTGAGACCGACTCGACCATAAATGATGACCTCATTCTCGCTTTCGGGAAAAAGCTGCGTACGGCCTTCTACGAAAAGGTGCATTCCTATGCGGAGTCTATCGAACTCGTGGAGCGAAAGGATCTGTATCCATGGCATGCGGATTTCTGCTCGAGGCTGGGCATGACTTTCAGCCACGGAGATTATTCTAGAATTGAAGAGGTGAAAGAGAAAGCTGACACAGCGGAAAAGCTCTTCAGGAAATCACTGGGCTACTGCCCGGATCACAGGGCGTATCTGGGCCTGGGCATCATCAGACAGCGAAAGGGCGAATTCAAAGAGTCGATCAAGCTCCTGGAAGAGGGGTTGAGGCATTGGCCTGGAAGCGAAGACCTCACCGTCTGTCTCGGCATCAACTACATGAACCTGGGAGATTTCAAAATCGCCATGGATCGCTTTTCCAAGTTTCCGCAATCCAAAATAGCGATTCAATACAAGGAGGAATGTGCGAAAGCGCTCAAGGGATGACGGGGAGTGGGATCTGTTCTGACTTCTCATGAGATCATCTGCGTTCTCTGTAAAACAACTTAAAGAAGAACAGGCCGACAAAAAGGCTGAGACCGGCAGTGAGGAAGAGCGCCGGGAAACCGGCCTGCTCTCCGATGTATCCGAGAAGAATGGATCCGAAAAAGGCGCCTCCGTCCATGGAACCCGTAAAGGCGCCTGTCACCTTTCCCCGGATGGCGATGGGTTCGTCCCGAACGGCAACGGCGGTGAGGCATGGAAAAAGAAATCCATGGCCGAGTCCGGACAGGAGGCCTGAGAACACGAGGATCCCCTCCCCACCTAGGAAACAGAGGAGAAGAAGGCCTGCCCCTGTGAGGATCATGGCATAAGGGATAATCCGCAACTCCCCGAGTCGGTCGGCCAGCCTGCCGCCCACGAACCGGGTAAGGACAGCCATCCCCGAGTAACTCAAGTAATAAATAGATATAAAGGCGAGATTTTTTTCCTTGGCAAAAGGGGAGACAAAGCCTCCTGAAGCTGCCAGAGCATATCCAAAAAGAAAGGCCAATAAGGACACTCTTAAGGTCTTCGGCCTAAGGAAAACTGAAAAGAAAGACGAGGAGCTTAGCGAGGTATGTTCAAAAGTGGATTCCGGGATTCGAAGCTGGAGGATGAATCCCAT
Organism: uncultured delta proteobacterium; assembly: GCA_963702565.1. Lineage (GTDB taxonomy): Bacteria > Desulfobacterota > DSM-4660 > Desulfatiglandales > HGW-15 > CAVPDE01. The sequence goes on from CAVPDE010000003.1 coordinate 4,331, forward strand.
GGCTCCCATCCCCGCGGCAGCAAGAAAAAAGGGGACAAATCCCGCATGCTGGATTATGACCTCAGCGATCGCGGGTCCGACAGCCATGCCTGAGAGACCGGTGATGCCGAACATGGCCATGCCTTCGTTCAGCCTGGTTTCGGGGATAATATCCGCCATATAGGTGAAGGCAGAAGTGAAGCAGAAGGCCAGGCCGATGCCGTGAAGAATGCGCGCAAAGAGGAGCGCAGGATAGACGCGGCTCAAGTCCTGCTGAAAGAGAAGGTAGGAAAGGGGAAGAGCCGTCATAATCGCACAACCTAATGTGTAGCTCCTTTTTCGGCCCATCCGATCGATCATGGACGAAATCCAGGGCCGGGAGAGAACGGAAGAAAGGGAGAAGACTCCCATCACAATGCCGATGTCCAGCTTGGATCCCCCGAGGTGTGAAACGAAAAGGGGAAAGAGGAAAAACGAACCGAAGCTCGAAGTGGTGAAGAAGTTGGCCACCGACATGGTCAGAAAGGTTCGGGTATAAAGGGTTGGTGCTGCTTGCATGAGGGGGAAGCATACAGAGCGAGAAGGTTTTGTGCAACAGGCCTTTTTCCTCCAACCCTTTTCATTCTTGACAGAACACGCGGCCTTTCCTATAAGCGATTCAGAATTCCGCAATGCGATCTTTTCTTGGGGGAATCCACATGCCTGAGACATGGATCAATTACTGGTACTATGGAAAAGACGGTAAATTGATCAAGACGGAAAGGCTGCCGAGAAAAGACATCGCGTTTGTTTATGAGACAGCGGAAAGACCGACGGCCCAAATATCGCGTCACACGTTCTTCTGTCCTACCACCGGGGTGACCCAAAAGCTCGATGCCGTGTCCGAGGGGGACCGCACGGTAAAACGAAGAGAGATCGTGAGGCAACTGCTCGGGCAAGAACCAGTGTCCTGACCCGTATCTGTCCTGCACGATGAACAACCCTCCCTGTTGTTTGACCAAGACAGTATTCTTGCCGACAAACCCCTTTCACATTTCCATCGAAACTCCTGTCTCGTTTGACTCACCTGTTGATCAGGCCTTTTTCGGCAGCCAGGGCGGTGAGAGCAGCCACGTTATGGAGATCGAGTTTCTCCATGAGGTTGGCGCGGTGTTTTTCAACCGTCTTGAGGCTGATACAGAGCAGGTCTGCAATTTCCTTGTTTTTGTGACCTTCCGCGACGAGCTTGAGAATTTCCCTTTCCCTTTGCGTCAGAGTGTCCCAAGAAGATCTGATAGCGGAAGCTTTCTTTCCCTGCAAAAGCCCGTCGATGACCGTTCCTGAAATGCTCGGGCTAAGGTACCGGCGGCCGTCCAAGACGTGCCGGATGGCTGTCATGAGTTCCTCGCTGTGAACATCCTTCAACACATAGCCGTCAGCGCCTGCCTGCAAGGTGGCCAGAATGTACTCCTCGGTGCTGTGGACCGTGAGCACGATGATCTTCGTCTGCGAGTTGACCCTTTTGATTTCCTTGATCGCATCCAGGCCGGTCATCCGCGGCATGGAGAGGTCGAGGAGAACCATGTCAGGGTTGTGGTCCCGAACAGAGCGGATGGCTTCCAGCCCGTCTCCAGCCTCGCCGACAATTCTCAAATCAGGTTGAGAGGAGAGGAGGGACTTGAGTCCCTCGCGGAGGATGGTGTGGTCTTCAGCAAGCACGATATTGAAAGTTTTTTTCATGGATCGCTCCAGCGTGTTGGGCCTTGCCAGGGCCTGGGAAAAATACAGGATGTCGGTTTCGAATATGGGGTGTTGACCCTATTTACCACATGGAAGGTCACAAGTAAAGTCGTCGCAGCTAGGGAGGCAAAAGGGATCGCTTTCCTGAGGAGAAAGCAAGACGTGTCACAAGAGGAAGGGCTTTCACTCAAGATCATGCTGGTCGAGGATGACGAGGGATTTCGCCGCAGTCTGGCAGGGGTCTTAGCTTCGAGATTTCCTTCCGTTGTTATCTGGGAGGCGGGGGACGGGGGTGAAGCGTTGGATAAAGTGGCGAAGCTTTTCACCCCAAATCATTTTCATGGACATCAAATTGCCGGGACAGAACGGACTGGAAATAGCCAGAAGAATCAAGGTGCTCCACCCCGACATCGATGTCATTATCCTCACGAGCTATGATTTCCCCGAGTACCGCGAGGCGGCTCGCGCGGTTGGAGCATACGGCTTTCTTTCAAAAGGGTTGTGCACAGCCGAGGAGATTCAGAACCTCGTGGAAGGGTTATGGACAAAACAGGCGTCTTAGATTGCATGGTTCAGCAACAAACAGAATGGAGGAGGAAGATGAGGCCGAATACCTTTGAGAACTCTGTGCTTGGCCAGTTTCTTGCCGCTCTAAAGGACCGGCGAACTGAAGTCCCCTACCCTCAAAGCGCAGGACCGCTGCTGTATTTGAAGTGCTGGGGATCAGATTACCCCTATCTTCAGGGAGTCGAGCAGGAAAAGCGGTGGCTTCCTGCACTAATGGACTCGGCTCCCCGGCGTTTAATCCCCAATTAAGCCGTCAAAGGAAGAATGTTGGGAAAGGATCGAGGCTGGGGCATCGACAGGAACGGACTAGATGGAGGCGTGAAAAATGAAACGAATCTTAATTGTTGATGACGATCCTTCCATTCGGCTGCTTTATCAGGAGGAACTCCTGGAGGAAGGCTACGATGTGATCTCCAGCGATGGGGGAGGGGAACTGCTCCCTCTCATCGCAGAGCAGAGGCCTGATCTCATTCTGCTGGATTTGAAGCTCGGAAAGAGAAATGGCCTGGATCTTCTTCAGGATATTCGACAGAATTCCTGGACCATTCCGGTGATCCTGCTCACGGCCTATCCTTCTTTCAAGTTGGATTCAAAGCCGGTCTCTGCCTACGCATCGGTGACCAAGAACTCTGATTTGACCGGGTTGAAGCAGCAGATTGAGAAATGCCTCAATGACGGGAATCGTCCCCATGAAAGGCGAATAATGACAGGCCAGGATCCCCATGCCGCTGTTGTAAAGCCGGCGGTGCAGTTGGGAGTGCGCTTTCACGAGTGAGGGAGGGCGGGATTAGGGATTCAAGGAGGTATGGCATGGCAAGCAATTTCAAGGTTTCTTTTAGGAAAAAGAGGGACACGCTGCATATCCACCTCAAAGGCGATTTCGATGGCATGTCGGCCTATCAACTCCTTCGCGTGCTTAAGGCACACGCCGGTATGGTGCAAAGAATCTTCATCAATACGGGTTCACTCAAGAGCGTCCACCTGTTTGGAAAAAATGTCTTTCACGGAAATCTGGAATTCCTAAACCGTCAACCCTGCGATTTGCGCTTCACCGGGCAAAAGGCGACCGAATTCACTTCCTATGGATTGATGGAGGGCTAAGCCTGCTGGTCGGATAATGAAAGAACAGGGGCTTCAAACGAAACCGATCTCTCTCAGGAGAGAGATCCAGAACAAAAGTGATTATGGCGCATGAAAAAAAGGGGGAACTGAAATATGCAGGCACGCGGTCCGCTCATGATAGAACACCGCCTGATCGAAGAAATGCTCAAAGCGATCGAGCGCGCGTTGGTGAGCGTTGAACAAAAAAAAGCTATTGATCCCTATTTTGTGGATGCAGCCGTGGACTTCATTCGCGTATACGCTGATCGTACCCACCACGGGAAGGAAGAAGACATCTTGTTCAGAGAGCTCAAGAAGAAACCCCTATCCAGCGAAGACCGAAAGATGATGGACAAACTGATTGAAGAACACATCTTTAGCCGCAATACCACCAAGGCCCTTGTGGATTCCAATAAACGATACCGCGAAGGGGAAAAGGATGCACTGGGTGATGTGATACGCCTGCTGAAAAGGCTCGTGGCGTTCTACCCAATACATATCCGGGAGGAAGACAATGTATTCTTCCCAGCTTCCAGGACTTACTTCTCCGACACGGAGGATCAAGCGATGCTTATGGAGTTTTGGGAGTTTGACAGGAAGATGATTCATGAAAAGTACAAGGCAGTGGTGCAGGGATTTGGGACAAATTGATTACGCTCGAAGGGCGTGGAGTGCCTGATCACGGGATCGGCAATAAACGGCGCTTGTCTTTTGGTCACGCCCATGAAAGGAGAAAAGACCATGGCAATTTCTGGGAAGTACCGCAAAGTCCATATTCCCAAGATAGGTGAAAAGGAGCCGGTATTCATCTTGCGGGCACAGGATCAGCTCGCAATGTATGCCATCGAAATCTACCGGCTTTTGGCCTCATCTCACGGTGCCTCCGTAATCGGGTCCCTGGATGATGAAATTGCGAGTTTCAAACACTGGCAGGGCCGAAAGAAAATACCGGACTAGCGGGCAGATCCAGAAGAGCGCGAAGGCAGAGCGGAAGGAGTGGAACAAGTAGGGCGATCGGAGTGCCAAGCCGTGCAGCACAGCGGGGTGGATCAACCCCGATAAAAATGGTCCCCCTCTCTCCCGCCTTAACAAACCCTCAACCTAAGGGCTTGGGATGCCACCTGGACAGGTGTTCGGCATGAGTCTTCAAATAGGCGCCTGGTTTGTAAAAGCTATCATAGAAATCCAGGTCCAGGTGATGGGCCTGCAGATAGGTGATGACAAACATTGAGGGCACGGTCCCGGGGAATTTGCCGAAGGTGTCATAGGCATACTGAGCCTGCAAGGCCACGCACTCCCTGAACGCCTCGTCATGAACCTGGGCGGCGGAGCGCACCATGCGGCTGGCTTTCCATGGACCGGGTGTGTCAGGGTGGTAGGGTCCTCCCGGACCGAACTTGCGCTCACATAACTCTTCGAGAGCGGCCCGCATGTTCGGGAAGTGAGGGGGGCAAAAACCCTCCATCACCCCTTCGAGTCCTGTGGGATTTGGATAGGGCCAGCGTTCGTCTTTGTCGTAGCGGAAACCGAGCCCGGGCACTTCAGGGCTCCCGCTTGCCCCAAGCACGGCAAAGGGATCTACCCCGTTGAACATCCACCCTCCCAGCCCCATGGCCTGCAGCAGGAGCGCTCCGGCATAACAACTGGTGGAGAGCTCTACCGTGAGCTCGGCGAGGGACCATTGTTCCAGGTACGTCAGGGGGAGAGGGTGGTCCACATCGGCCAGCCCGCGGTACTTGTTCAGCCCCGGAATGGCTCGACGGTTGATGTCGTCGCGAAAGACAATGCCGTTTTGGAGAAAGTAGCAAAGGTTGGCCAGCACGTGCTGGGCCAAATCGCCCACAGGGATCACGACCAGGGTGGAAGGCTTGTTGAACACCCACGTGTTGTGGGGCTCTGTGAAAGGAACCTCGGGAGGAACCCTGAGCCTGCCCTCTTGGATCTTGCGTAGCCGATTTCGAACGTTCTGCACAAATCCGTCCAGGCTCAAAGACCCATCCTCTGCCCGCTCTTCGAAGGCCGGTGCGTCGCGCATGTCCAAAAAGTAGACGCCCTCGTCATCGGTGAAGAAGGTTTGGCTGGTTTCAAACCCCGCTGAGGAAGGGAAGGTTCGGCCGCCGGATGCTCCGCAATAATTGGAAAGGCGTGGCGCGTACCGGGCAGCGCGGTGGATCATGTGGTGCCATGAGGTGTTCCCTCCGCAAGCGGAGACCACCAGGAATTTTTCCGCCTCAGTGAGAGGCAAAGGCTTGCGACGGGACTTGTAGGCGAAGACGCCGTCCGGTATCTCGGCCCCCATAAAGAACCTTCTGGACCGACGGCCAAGGAGGGCTTCGATAAGGCTGAAGGAGAGCATGTCCTGAACTCCCGGCTGAGTGAAGATATTCCCCATGGCGAACTCCTTTGGTATAACCTCCCACTCTTTTATGACGAGGAAGCCGAGCGTAGCCCGCAGGGCGAAGCCGGAGGGCTACGCCGCGGTTCCGCTGGGTGTTGCCTCTGAAGCCCCGCGCTCCCGCGCGGGGGACTTCACTACTCCAGTTGAACGGAGACCGGCGTCTGATTGAAAATCGTGTTGAATACGGGCGAGTACTTCCGGGCCATCCTGGTGAGTTCCTCTTTCTCCGCCTCAGGGATATCCGCGTCGATCTTGAAGTAGACGCGGATGTTCTGAAACCCCACCTTGACGTCCTCCGACAAACCCAGAAAGCCCCGGAGATCGATATCTCCCTCGTAGCGGGACTCTACACCCCTAATCTTGATTCCTTTGGCCGAAGCATGAGCAATCAGGCTTGTCGTGAGACAGCCGGAAAGCGCCACAAGCAGATACTCCACCGGGTTGGGCCCCTGGTTGTTTCCCAAAAGGACAGGAGGTTCATCCATGTGGAAAGTCATGGTTTCCCGGGTGTCATCTTCCTTGCCGGCCCCATAAAAGTCCTTGACCGTGGCCCGATTGTGAGTGCCGCCGACCCACTTGTTGGTGGCGCGAAATTTGAACTTCGCGATTTCCGGTTTTTCTTTGATGAGGTCGATCGTGCTGAACAGTTGATCGACGTTTACTCCGTTTACCACTCTTTTCAAAATAGCAGCTTCCATGCTCTGTCACCTCCCTTTTGATTTTTCCAGGGTTGCCCGGAAGGCAGAATATCCACCCTGGGCATCGCTGCTGCCCACAAGGGGCTTCTCCTGGGGAAATTAGAGACGTCACCTGCATTTGAAAAGAATCTCTCGGCAGTGTCATTTCTCTTCCCTCCCTTGCGGTGTCATCAAGATAGTCATACTGCATTGCTCTTCGGAATTCTGTTTCCCTTTAAATCGAAACAGAGATTCCCGCAATTGGGTGAAGACTGTATTTGGGAGAGAAGAAGTATGTAGATGTCCAAGAAGAGTCGTCTGTGGGGTCCCCTGTTTGGGTGGCTTGCCCGTGGCGGGAAAGGATAGGAGTGCTTAGGTTTGAGTCAGAAGAGGGGGTGATGGAAATGAGGGAGTGTAGGCTGTTCATCGACGGGAAGTGGACAGGAGCTTCCTCGCAGGATACCTTTGAAACAACCAACCCCGCCACCGAGGAGGTTCTGGCAAGGTGTGCTGCAGGAAATGAGGAGGATGTCTCAAAGGCTGTTGATGCAGCGGTAAAGTCCTTTGCAGACTGGAAGCGGGTGCCTGCACCCAAACGGGGAGAGATCATTCTAAGGGCCGCTTCGCTCCTTCGTCAACGAAAGAAATCCCTTGGGGAGATGGTTACCAGGGAGATGGGGAAGGTGATCGCGGAGGGCGAAGGGGAGGTGCAGGAAGCGATCGACTTCCTGGAGTACATCGCCGGCGAGGGGCGACGGATGCTGGGCGAAACCACGACTTCGGAGCTGCCCAATAAGAAATGCATGACCGTGAGACAGCCGGTAGGGATCGTGGGTTGCATCACTCCCTGGAATTTTCCTCTTGCGGTTCCAAGTTGGAAATTGGGGGCTGCCCTGATCGCAGGGAATACGGTTATCTTCAAACCGTCGAGCCTAACCCCCCTGTGTGCCGCTGCCCTTGTTGAGATCTTCCAGGAAGCGGGTCTCCCTCCGGGTGTTCTGAACATGGTCACAGGGGCGGCTCAAACGGTCGGCCAGGCCATTGTTGAGGGAGAGAGAATCCGTGCAGTCTCCTTCACAGGAGGAGTCGAAGCAGGCCGGGAGATCTACTCCCGGGCCTCTAAGAAGCTCAAAAGGGTGGCTCTTGAGTTGGGAAGCAAGAACCCACTCATTGTCATGGATGACGCCGATATCGCGCTCGCCTTAGAGGGCATCTTGTTCGGTGCCTTTGGAACCTCAGGACAGCGATGCACGGCGACCAGCCGAGTGCTGGTGCACGAGAAGGTCTACGCGGAAGTGATGGATGAGCTTATCCGCAGAACCAGAGGCCTCAGGGTCGGGGATCCGTTGGACCCCTCTGTAGACATGGGGCCTGTGTGCGGCCGCGAGCAGGAGCTCAAGATCCTGAACTACATCGACATCGGGGTCAAGGAAGGGGCGAGGTTGATTTGCGGAGGCAGGAAACTGACGAAGGGCGATTACGGTAGAGGATTTTTCATCGAGCCTACGATTTTCGAAGCGACCCACGGCCTCCGGATCACCAAGGAGGAGATCTTCGGTCCTGTGCTCTCCGTGATCATGGTCGGGAGTTATGAGGAAGCCATAGCCGTGGCAAACGACGTGGACTTCGGGCTTTCCTCGTCAATCTACACGAGGGATATCAACAGGGCGTACCGGGCGATTGACGACCTTGAGACGGGCATCACCTACATCAATGCTCCGACTATCGGAGCAGAGGTCCACTTGCCCTTCGGCGGGGTAAAAAACACCGGGAACGGAGCAAGGGAAGCAGGGAGCGCGGCCATCGCGGAATTCACAGAGATCAAGACGGTCTTCATCGACTACAGTGGACGATTGCAAAAGGCCCAGATCGAAGGTTAGGAGGTGGTGAACAATGACGACCAAAATTTTCGTGAATCTTCCGGTAAAGGATCTAAAGCGATCTATGGAGTTCTTCACCGAACTGGGGTATCAATTCAACGCGCAATTCACCGACGAGACGGCAGCGTGCATGATCGTCAGCGAGGATATTTACATTATGCTCCTCACGCATCCCAAGTTCAAGGAGTTCACTCCCAAGGCGATTTGTGATGCCACGAAAAGCACGGAAGTGCTGGTGTGCCTTTCATGCGAGAGCCGAGAGAAGGTCGACATCCTGGTTCGCAAAGCCGTCGCCGCCGGTGGGACCACCTATGCCGAGCCCAAAGACTACGGCTTCATGTACCAGCAGGGTTTCCAGGATTTGGACGGTCATATCTGGGAACTCATCTACATGGAGCCCAGCGCGATAGCCAAGAACTGACAAAGCCTGACAGAATACAGCGGGGTCATTTATTGACCGACCCCGCTGGTCAGACTGCTTTTTCACAAGCCCAGTGGCCATGAGGCACGGATAGTTGTTCCTTTCCCCTGTGCAGATTCAACTGAAAAAGTTCCACCCATAAGTTCCGCTCTTTCCCTCATGGTGGATAGACCAAGCCCTTTCACGATTTCATCGGGACGAAACCCACGGCCATTATCCTGAATGGTCAATTCCACCCTCCCGCCAGCCTTCTGCAAAGCGAGGTCGACCAGGCTTGCTTTGCTGTGTCTTGCGATATTGCTCATCGCTTCCTGTGAGATGCGAAAGATCACGGTTTTTAGAAGTTCAGGTACTTCGTCTTCGGATATGCCGATCTGCTTTTGTATGGCGAGATGAGAGTAGGTTTTCTCAAATTCGCGACAGAACCAGCCGAGGGCGGGCAGGATCCCTAAGTCGTCAAGGATGGAGGGTCGCAAATCCGTCATAATCCGCCGCACTTCTCCAATGGCCTGCGACAGGTTTGAGGATAGATCCTTTATGGATTCGATGTTGCTCTGCCCACTTTTGATATCTTCCGCTGTTTTCTCAATTCTGAATTTAATGCCGGCAAGTGCAGAGGCAATGCTGTCGTGAAGATCCGCAGCTATCCTCCTCCTTTCTTTCTCCTGGGCGGTCAGGTACTGGGAAGCGAAGAATCGGAGTTGGTTTTCCTTGTTTCTCAATTGCTCCTCTGCTCGCTTACGTTCGGTAATGTCGCGGGCCGCAGCGAAAACTCCTTGCACGGTCCCGGCCTCGTTCCTGTAAACGGTGGCGTTGTAAAGCACATCGGTCAATTTTCCTGAGCTATGCCGAATGGCAAGGGGATAATCTCTTACAAACCCCTCCCGAAATACTTGGCGGTACCCCTGTCTAGCCCTCTCGGGCTCTGAAAAATAATCCGAGAAATCGTTCCCAATAAGTTCATCGCGGGGAACCCCAGTGATGACTTCTGTGGCAGCATTCGCATCCATGACCTTCCCATCGGCGCTGATCGTGACGAGGGGATCAAGGCTTGCTTCGATGAGGCTTCGGGTGTAGAGAGAGGTATCCCGCAGGGACTCCTCTGCGCGCTTGCGCTCGGTGATGTCGATGCCCATTTCCAAAATGAGGGTGGAGCCGTTCACATCGGTGAAAGGGAAGTCGTGGACAAAGTAAATGCGGCCGTCAGGGCCGGCCCACTCCCACTGATGGGGCGCCATGGTTTTCAAAGCGGTGTAGGATTCGCATGTCTCGCAAGGATCGCTGCGCTCGAAAAGGAACTCGAAGCAGCGGCGACCGTGAGATTCGCCAAAGCGCTCCGTGAAGGTTCGGTTGGCAAAGGTCGCGTGATAATCCGACGTCAGCAGCACCACGTAGGTCGGTAGTGTCTCCAGGACGTCATAGAACAGTTTCCGTTCAGCCTTCAAGGAGGCATTGGCCCTATTCAGTTCTTCAGTTCGTTCCACGACCCGTGCCTCCAGTTCATCACGGGATTTTTCGATTTCACGGATGAGCCTGATGCGGTCCATCGCCGTAGCCACCTGGTCGGCAACGCTTTTCATCAACGAGAGTTCTTCTTCAGTGAAAACGGTTCTTGTGCGTGCGCCGAAAGAGAGGGTGCCGATTACCTGGCCAGCCGATAAAAGGGGGTGACAGGCGTAGGCTTTGATCCCGAAGGACTTTACCAATTCGGTGCGGGGGTCCGGCGTCATTGGGATGTTCTCACAGACAATTCGAGAAGCATCCCTTGCAGCGCAGCCGCACACGGCCACACCATAGTCGAGCCATTCGATTTCCTTGGCAGTTTGCTCGGGAATTCCAGCCCAAGCATTCAGGTGCAACCGCTGCCCTATCGGGTCAACGAGGTAGTTAAAAAAAGCGTGGCAATCAAGATGGGTCATCACCTTCTGACAAAGCTCATTAACGATCCCCTGAGTATTCTGGGTTGCCAACAGCTTGCTCGCCGTGTCAGCCAACAGTTCGAACCTTTCCTTGTTCTTTTTGAGGGACTCTTCGTTTTGCTTGCGCTCCGTGATGTCCACGATGAAGGCGATGTGCTCATCGATCTCCGGGAGTTTCGAGACGCTGAGGAGAAGGGGGACCCGGCTGCCGTCCTTGCGGATGTATTCCTTTTCATAGGGTCCGGCTGACTCCTTCGCGGCGAGCGTAGCCATGATTTGCCGGTCAATCTCAGCATATTCCGGCGCTGTCAGCCTGTCCCATCCCAACTGGCTGGCGTGGATTTCCTCACGGGTATAGCCGGTGAGCCGATAAAACGCCTCGTTCGCCTCGAAGATCCTCCCTGTGCTGTCTCCAAATCCGATGGCGACCGGCGAGGTCTCGATAATCCTGCGCAGCCGCTCCTCGCTCTCCCGCAGCGCCTTCTCAGCCTTCCGAAGATCGCTGATATCCTGTATAGCTACCGCACAGCCGGTAATGTTTCCGTCTGCATCGAAAACCGGTGCACCGCTATTGATGACAGATGCGCGGGAACCTTCGAATCTTTCGATTTCGATTAACTGGCCGATGACGGCATGACCTTTTTGTACGGCCAGAGCCGAAGCCCATTCCTCAGGTACAACAGGCTTGCCTGTATCGGACCACCAGGCCTTGTACGCTTCATAGTCGTCCACGGATTCCGCTTTCGGCCGCGGGCTGCCCCAAAGCTGTTCGAAGGCTTTGTTAGCTCTGATGTTGCCGCCCTGGGCATCCGTGATGGCCACGCCCACCGGCAGGGCTTCCATCACCGCCTCCAAGCGGCGCTTTTCATTCTCCGTCTCGACGCGCAACCGTTCGCGCTCCTGCTCACCCCGTTTGCGTTCGATGATATCTATGAGGCTGAGGACGCAACCCAATATTTCCGTCCCATTGAGGGTCAGGGGCCTCGCGCTCAAAAGAAAACAGGATTCAGGCGCGTCACTCCGTGCACGGGTGACTTCGGCAGATCGGATGGTCTCTCCCGACAAAACGGACGAGATGGAAAAGTGTTTTGGTTGCAATGGAGAAGATGATTCCATCGACAGGGGGCAGACAGAATCGAAGCTCTGATAGAGGAGTTTTCCTGGAAATTGACGGAAGGCCTCCCGGCTCGCACGAACGATCCTGCCCTTTTCATCGCAGATGAGGATTGCCTCTGTGGATTGGTCGAGGATGGATTGGGCCAGTTCTGCCGATTTGAGGAGTTCTTCGTAACGCTTCTGCTCGGTCAAATCCGTGACCACTGCGCAAATGGCACGCACATGGTCCATTTCTATTAAACTAACGGAAAGAGAGACCGGAACCGCACTCCTGTCTTCCGCTCTGAGACGGATTTCCCATTTTCCCTTTTCCCCTCTCTCTTCCCGAACAGCGGCATCAATAGCCCATTCATCTTCCGGCAGGATGAACTGATAGAAGGACGAATGGATCACTTGTTCAAGGGGCTTCTTTAAGATTTCCGCAAAGCGGGTGTTGCAGTAAAGGATGGTGCCGTCCATGGCCATGGTGAAAGCGCCTTCGTTCATCTGCTCGATCAGGAGACGATAGGGGTAATCGGCTCCCTCGAGAGTGAATACCCGCTCTCCCTCCGGGGTCAACACGACCAGGCCATCGACTTCGCCGCTTCGAATGGCTCGGAGCGTCTCTTCAGCTTCTGTGAGACGACTCCTCAGCTCCTGGACTTCGAGCACCAGCTCTTTCTTGGTCTTGGCTTTGTCGTTCATAATTCATTCCTCACTGCTCCCTCTCTCGCGTAGCGCCCATCGGGTTACCAGGAGAAGGCTATCAGGGCATCAGCTTGGCAGAAACTTGGGGCCTTGCGATCTCTAAAAGCCAGTTCTTTTTTTCAAATCCAGACCCAACAGCATTTTTTCCGTGTTCGACATGTCGCCGATGAGCCTTCGGAGCGGGAGAGGAAGCTTTTTGATCAGCGTGGGGGCGGCAACAATCTGTTCGCCGCTCGCAAGCGAGGGTTGCTGGTAGATATCGATTACCTGAAGATCGTAGCGACCCCCCAGGTGTTCCTCGCACATCTTCTTGAGGTTCGAAATGGCGCGGGTCGATTTCGGCGTCATGCCGGTGACATATAGCCGCAGCACGTACTTCTCTATTCCGGGCCGTGCCGCTTTTCGTGCCGGTCTTTCTGCTTTCTGTTTTGATTTGCTCTTTGCCATAGGGTCTCCTTGGTCAGACCGCAATCTTGGCGACTTAGAACTTTGGCCGCAAATCCAAACCTACAAGAACACGTTCCGTGTCGGAAAGATCGCCAATAATCTTCTTTAAGGGAGGTGGCAGTTTCCTTACGAGTGTCGGGATGGCGAGAATCTGGTCTCCCTTGGCAAGCTTTGGATTCTGCAAAAGATCGACCACCTCAATGTGATATTTCCCTTTCAAGTGATCTTCGCAGATCTTTTTCAGATTAGAAAAAGCCGCGAGGGACCTTGGCGTCTGTCCAGCCACATAAAGTCGCAATTCCAATAGGTTATCTCTGTTCTTATTCCCTCTCCCAACAGGCTTCGGTTTCATTGAACCCTCCGCAATCTGCCGTTTGTCAATCTGCCTTGCGCATCCGGGCCATGTTCCTTCGGAGGTGAGTCGCGCCCTTTATGCGCATCTCCTCTTGGGCGATGAGGCTCTTCACCTCTTTTTCTTCCGCCTCAAACTGGCCGCGCAATGCGGCGACCTTTGCTTCCACAGCCCTTCGTTTGCTTTCCAGGTTGATTCTCTTCAGCTCCAACTCATGCCGCCTTATGTATTCCCGGTCCTTTTCCTGAGCTTCCTGGGAAAGACGGGCTGCGCCTGTTAAAACTCCTGCCGGCCCAACATAGACATCCACCAAATCGATTCCATGAGAAGTCAACCGGAATTCACGAATCTGGTTCGAATGGGCCATTCCCCGGGCCTTGAGGACGTACATGGCCCGGTTTCTCTCACCGCCCAGTTCTATGTCACGAAGGATGAGCCAGGTGTCGCACAGAGAGGAAATCCCAACCTCGGTCTGCTCAAGCACGTCGCCGGGAGATGTAAGGCTGGTAAAAAGGGTGGTGACCTGTCGGACTTTCAGATAGTCGATTATGCGAATAAGCATCATTTTTATGTCGGATTCGATGCCCACGGAGGTTAAATTGCTGATCGGATCGAGGATGACCACTTTCGGTTTGAATTCATCGATGGCCTTGTGCACTGAAGCGAGGTGAGTTTCGAGGCCGTAAAGCGTTGGTCGCTCCGCATGAAATCTTAACAGCCCCTTGTCCAATGGAGTCTGGAAATCAATGCCGATCGACCGCATATTGCGAACCACTTGAGAGGAGGACTCCTCAAAGCTGAAAAAGATGCACTTTTCGCCGCGGCGACATGCTGCATCGGCAAACGCCGCAGCCAAGCTTGTTTTTCCACTCCCTGCCGTGCCCGAGACAAGGACGGTGGTTCCCCGGAAATAGCCTTTTCCTCCGAGCATGGAATCGAGTCGCGGGATGCCGGATGAAACCCGCTCTTTCGAAACAGCATGCTCCAGTCGGATGGACGTAATCGGAAGCACGGTCAGGCCCGTTTCGCCGATCAAGAAAGGGTACTCATTGGTGCCATGGTTCGAGCCCCGGTACTTGACAATGCGCAAGCGACGGGTCGAGATCTGATTGGTCACCCGATGACTGAGCGCAACGACGCAATCCGATACATATTCTTCCAAGCCCTGCCGAGTCAGGGTATCGGTTCCCTGTTCTCCTGTGATCACCGCGGTCATCCCCTTTGTCTTCAGCCATCGAAAGAGGCGGCGCAGTTCCGCCCTCAGGATGAGTGGGTTGGGAAGCCCTGCGAAAAGCGATTCTACGGTGTCGAGAACCACTCGCTTTGCACCAATGGATTTGATGGCATGATCAAGGCGGATGAAGAGACCTTCGAGATCGTATTCCCCTGTATCTTGGATCTCGCTTCGCTCAACGTGGACGTAGTCAAGGAAAAGCCTTCCGGAGGCCGCAAGACCTTTCAGGTCATAACCCAGAGAAGCACAATTCTTTGTCAACTCCTCCGCTGTTTCTTCAAAAGACATCAAGACGCCGGGTTCATGATACCGGACAGCGCCATGGACAAGAAATTCCAACCCGAACATTGTCTTGCCCGATCCCGGGCCCCCACATATCAACGTGGGACGCCCCTTTGGCAATCCGCCTTGAGTGATCTCATCAAAGCCCTGAATTCCTGTAGGTGCTTTTTCTAGCCTTCTAACTGACTTCGATCCAGCCATTTTCCCCTCCGTCGAAATTGGGGTATATTCTGTTTTGGGAAAAATTCGATAGCGTCCCGGACTACCGGCAGCGCACTCCAGGGAACGTCTCAGTCCTCAGGATCCCGGAAGCAAGGAGATAGGGTAACGCATAAGGAAATAAACAAGGGCAGCAAGAAAAAGGCCTTCTCCCTGCTACCGCCCGTCTGAAGAATGCAAAGAGGATATCCGCCTCGATACCCCGGACGATTATCCGAGCGACCCGTATTGAACCCGGTTTTCCAATAGGTGTCAAGAGAGAAAGATTTGAAAAACCGAATAGTTTCAACCGTTCAATCGAAAATACTTCCTTGATTTTGAAAAAATACATCATTCACCCTATTCTCCATCTCAAACCTCCCTGATATGTGTTTGATGGAGATTGAGCTGGGATAGTGAGGCGGTCGACTCCTCACCTCCGGCCGGAAACGAGGTGGTCGGCTCTATGTGGAAAATCCGGAAAGGAATCAATGGGTCGGGAAAAATCAAACTGATCGCGGGAGCGATAGGGGTGATCTCTGTGGTTCACTATCTCTATCTCTTTCCCGTGCAGATGTCCGTGACTCGAGAGTTGGTGAATCGCGCGTATTTCTTTCCCATCATCCTGGCAGCACTGTGGTTCGGCCTCAAGGGCGGGCTGTTGGCGCCTCTGATCGTCTCCCTCATTTGCCTGCCATACAGCATTATCGCCATGGGACAACACCGGGTTTACTTGTGTGATGAAATTCTGCAAATGTTTCTGTTCGTTCTCGTCGGTTCCCTTTTGGGAATCCTCAAGGACCGGGAACAGAGGCAAAGAGCCCTTATCGAGAAGCTCGAAGCGCTTGCGGCCTTGGGAGAAACCATAGCCTCTGTTGCGCACGAAGTGAAGAACATCCTGATTCCCATAAGGGGATTCCTGCGGCGCATCCGGGAGAACGCCTCGCTCGAGGGGAAAGCGGCATCCTACCTCGACATCGTGGATAGCGAGTCGGCCAAGCTGGAAAAAATGACGCAAGACATGCTGGCCTTCGGCCGTTTCGCTCCGCTCCAAAGAAAACAGGTGCAGGTCGGTGAGCTCGTGGAAGGGGTAAAGCGAGTACTTCAGAATGAGTTCAAGGACAGCAGGGTTCGCCTTGTGTGCGAAGTCGAATACGGGACATGGGTGAGTTTGGATGCTGAGAAAATACGGCAGGCCCTAGTCAACCTGCTCCAGAATGCACTTCACGCATCGCCGGAGGGAGGGGAGGTTCGGCTGTTGGCGGACTGCAACGGTCGCACAGTCAGGTTTGTGGTTGAAGATCAAGGCGTCGGGATTCCTGCTGAGAATCTCGAACGCATCTTTCATCCCTTCTTCACCACCAAGGCGCAGGGAACAGGGCTCGGCTTGGCGATCACACAACGGATCGTTAGAGAGCATGGCGGTCGCATCCAGGTAAAAAGCGCCCCTGGGAACGGGACCCGGTTTACGCTTACCTTCCCGGTCTCCGAGCAGACGGCAGCTTCCGTCATTTCCGAGAAAGCGGAAAGCCAGGAGGTGGCGGACTCCCATGTTCGCAGAGGGGATGAGGGGGATTTCATCAACGGAAATATCGGAAAACCGAACCCGATCTTTTAAGGGTTTAGTAACGTTCAAGAGTGTTTGCATGGGACCGAGCCATCGGGACAGGGCTGAGATCTTTTCCTGCATCCTCTGGTCCTATACCGCGGATATTGACTGCCGCAAGTCAGTGATTAATGTTCGGTCAGAGCGGCGAGCAGCCGCGTAAGGGAAGGGAGGTGAAGAATATGACAAGAATTCTTGATGTGGTTCCTGTGAGCGTCAGATCGACTCTGCCTCTCTTTGATCGTGTGTTTGACGAGTGGTTTTATCCCTATCCCATCAGGTATGATGCGGGGTGCGCCGACTGGGTTCCTGCTGCGGATATCGCGGAAACACCTAAGGAATATGTTGTGAGCCTGGAAGCCCCGGGGATTGACATGAACAAGACGGAGCTCACCTTTACCGGGGGAGCGTTGACTGTGAAAGGTGAGAAGATCAAAGAATCAAAAGAGGATGAATGCTGTCATTGCGCAGAGCGGTATTCAGGAGCATTTGAAAGAAGCTTCCGCGTCTCTGACAAGGTGGATGGGGACAAGATCGACGCCACCTACAAGGATGGAATTCTGAAGGTGGTTCTGCCCAAAACCGAAGAGAGCAGTGTCAAGAAAATCGAAGTTCACTAACTAATATTGATACAGAGCCTGCTTCAGAGGCTTGAAATAGTGATGAGGGCACCTTGCGAAAGGTGCCCTCTTTGGTTCACCATCAGCTTACCCGCCGGTGGGGCAGGTATGCGTCTTCCTGTCCGAACCGCCTCCGCAAGAAACCTACCCCATCCCGGCTTACCCTGCGGCATGTCGGGGCTGTCTGTTCCTGCAAGTCATTCCTTAGGGAGTAACTTTTCTGCAGCCCTGAGGCGCCAGAAGCAAGACGGGTACACGGGAATGGCGGGACACTTTTTCCGCTACACTTCCGAAAAGGAAATGCGAGAGACCAGATCTGCCGTGGGTGCTCATGATGATGAGGTCGACGTTGTTCTTTTCGCTGTAGCGCAATATTTCGTCAGCCGTTCTCCCCTCAGTCATTATCGCCTCGACACGTAGCCCCTGCGCTTCGAGGTTCGTCTTGATTTTTGCCAAATAGTCTTTAGCGTCCTGGCGATGTTGCTCCCGGACTCTTCCTAAAGTGTCATCGTCAACCTCACTCAGGGCTGACATGGTCTGCGCCGAAAAGGGTTCGATAACCCGGAACAGGATGACGTCCGCGACATTGCATCCTTTCGCAATGGCCTTGGCATGCTCCAGGCTGCACTCCGCCAACTCGGAACCATCAAGCGGGACCAATATCTTCTGGTACATTTCAATCACCCTCCTATAGACAAAGATTGACTCGAAATTTGAGCTTAACTCCTTTTTAGCGAACCATCTCCCGGCAGTAAATAAGGGCCTCTCTGTATTTCTGCACGGCCGGCACGGTATGACAAATTAAAGGCCAATGTGTTCGAATGAGCTGAGCAGCGCCGTGCGCGCTGCAAAGAAGATTCAAGGCACGCCTTCTTCCGGGCATGAAAAATCGGAATCGCTCAGATAGTCCATCAGGACGGTCGAAAGCCTGTTCCACCCTTCGTGGTCTACGACCGGCAGGGATTGCCCTTCTCTAAAGGCATAGCTGTCGCAGTGAGTAAGGATCTCAGGATGTTTTTTCTTGACGTCATCCCAGAGGTGACCGGGACAGTCAGAATGAATCAACGTTTCGATGGCATCGAGCACCGACACTTTCCCTTCAGGCGTGAATCTAACAGGGTCGCCGTCAAAATGTACAACAAAGGCTTGTTCCACGGTTGCACCTCCTCTTCGCGATCGTATAGGCCTCAAGCCTACCCATTCGGCCCGCAGGGTCAATCGGGTCAATCCTGTATTTTGCAGGCAGGAGCGAGTATTGGCAGTGGAAAAATACAGCATTTCCTTCGTTTGAATACATACTTCACCCCGTTTCTTTTGACTTCCCACCTGATTACTGTGCAATTTGGTAGACGGCGGAAATGGAGAAAGGGCTTGTGAAAAAGCTTCTTATGCCTCGACGCCAATTTCTAACCCTATCGGCAGCGGGCGGAATATTGCTATCGATCGGTCAAGCCAACATTTTTTTAGCGCAGACAAGAAAGGAGAAAAAGATGCCGTACAATGCCAAAGACTACAGCAAGCTTGTCGGGATGGAGGGTTTCAGTGAGACTCTGCTGAAAAACCATTTTACCCTCTATCAGGGTTACGTGACCAACACCAACAAACTGGCTGACACCCTTGGCCAGAGGCTCAAAGAAGGGAAGACCGCCACTCCAGAATATGGCGAACTGAAAAGGCGCTTCGGATGGGAGTTCAACGGAATGAGGCTTCACGAGTACTATTTCGAAAACCTTGGCGCCAAAGGACCTATTGATAGGAATGGGAGGTTGGCCAAAAAGCTGGCGGATACCTTTGGAAGTTACGAAGAATGGGAAAAGGATTTCAAAGCGGTGGGCACCATGAGAGGCATTGGCTGGGTAGCTCTCTACCAGGACACCGGCTCTGGAAATCTTTTCAACTGCTGGATTAACGAACACGATGTGGGGCATTTGGCCGGGTGCAATCCCATCCTCATCCTGGACGTCTTTGAGCATGCCTTTATGATCGACTATGGGTTGAAGAGAGCCGATTACATCGCCGCTTTCTTCAAGAACATTGACTGGAAGGCAGCCGAAGGAAGGCTTAGGTGAAGGGTAGAGGGGGAAGGCCATAAAGGGCAGAGCGCCTTGCTGATTGCAAGAGAAGCTTAAAGAGATGCTGTCCGGGCCCGAAGCGGAAAGGGCGGGTGCAGCGCAAGAGCAACCATTGTGAAAGGCGGGCCTTCATGAAATACATTGGCCATCTTTCTCAGAAGGATCAGTTCTATGGATATCTCCGCTACGATATCCTCCCGCAGCTTGGCATCAACGGCATACCCCCTGACTTCCTGGTGTACAGTGTTCCTGCGTCCAACCATGTCTACGTCTATGAAGATAAAAAGAGCGGGATGCGTCTTGTTGGAAAGTTTTTCGGCGGCATCTCGGACCGTGCGCCCAAGACTGCCTGTTACCGCATGGAGAAGGAATTTGACAACCTTGTGCATTTGCGCAGTCTGGGGTTTAAAACCTATCCTCATTATGTCGCCCGTCCCCTCGGACTCAACGCCAGCCTCAACTGTGTTCTGGTTGAGGAATTCTGTTACGGCACCCCGCTCATAGATTTCATCCTTAAGGCGATCCGGGAAGGAGCGAGGGATCCGCTCTTTCAGAAACTCACCGCTCTCGCCTATTTTCTCGCCGCTGCACACAACAGGACCGCTGCTGAAGACCGGGTGGATTTCAACAGGGACTGCACTTACTTCGACCGGATTATGGATCAGTTGAAGACTTGGGGACATATCGGATATAATGAGGCTCATGAATTCTATAGTCTGAAAGACCGGTGGCGGGGCAAGGGATTCATGTGGGAGGACAACCAAATCCTTGTTCACGGGGACATAACACCTACCAATGTCCTCTTCGGTGACGGCCTCTGGGTGATCGCCATCGACCTGGAGCGTATGAAGCTGGCTGA
>CAVPDE010000004.1:0-35126 GCA_963702565.1 uncultured delta proteobacterium
CTGATCTTCACCTTCTTAAGAAGTATCTCTGGACAAAGAGCGCCTTCGTCGATCAGGAAGTGAAAAAACGCTCTCAACGATCGCACCCTCATAGAGATGGTGGATGGCTTAACCCGCCTGTCCTGCTCATGCTCAATGTAGCTCTCGATGTCTTCTCGGGTCACTTTGTCCAGATCACACTTCCCTCCTTCCTTCACAAGCTGCAGGAAATCCCTGATCACCGTGAAGGAGTTCTTCAGTGTATTGGGACTCAGGTGACGCCGGTACTGATCATGAACATAGGCCTCAACGTGCTCTTTGCCTGGTAGGTCCAAACCACAGAGCTTCCCGAGACTGACATCTAAAGCCGCGCGCCTCTGCTCATGATAGCGCAGCCAGTGTTCGGCTTCATCAGGGCGTGGGGAAATCGATCCAGCATTGGAGGTGCCATCAAGCGGGTCTTCAACATCTATGCGACTCAAACGGCTGGTTGGAGGGAGAACTTCTTGGGATGAATCGATTGGAGTGGGAAAATTGCAGAGTTCCGACAGCAATGCTTCGGGGGTCATATCTGCCTCCTTTCAAAAACTTCCCTAGAAATAACAGGCAGATGTTGACCCTCGATCCCCGGTCAGTCAACTATCTTTTTGTTACGTACAGCCAAATGAAGCCTATCGCACCGGCAGGCAGACGATTTGTCACGACTTGCCCAAGTAACCTACTGAAGAGGCGTGCAGGAGTGTGGTAACGACTTCCCAATTGAAACCTATCGAGCAGACAGATGCAAGGCCAATGACGGCTTCTCAAAGTATCATAAGACTCGGCGCCCCACAAAGCTTGTCTTCAGTAACCGGCGTTTTGACCAGGACTCGATCTTTTTGAAGAGCAGGCAAGAGGAGTGACGGCCGATACTCATCCCACTTTCTCGCATAGAAAGTGCAGGTTAAAAGGGTCATCAGGGATATCCAATACCTGAACCGTTCCAAACCCGGCTTGGTTAAGCATCTTGACTGCTGCCTGACGGCCCCACATCATCCCTAAACCTGCACCCCCATCCACCAACCCTACCGGCATGCAGTGCATCAAGCTGACCGTATAGAGGAAGGGCCCCATGGGATGATCCTTATTCTCAGACAAATCGCTGCTCGCCGCTATGTCCACCATTGAGAACCATCCGCCCCGCCTCAACACGGCATGAACGTTGACTAAAACATCGAGCGGTCGGGTTTGGTCATGAATGGAATCAAAGGCCGTCACGTAATCAAAGGACCCCAGAAGATCGCCATGATCCTTCAGATGAGCAGCATCCAAGTGACGAAATGACACATTGCGCAATCTCTTGCTTGACGCTTCACTTCGAGCTTTCTCAATGCATTCACCTGAAAGATCAACGCCAGTGAACTTGCTTTTGGGGAATGCTTCTGCCATGAGCAATACCGCCGTACCCTCGGCACATCCGAGATCGCATACGTGTATTCCGCTCCTCAACTGCTCTAAGAGTTGACCTTCCGCGACGGAAGGCAAGAATTTTTCGACCAAGACTGCTCGGTGTTTCGCATCAGCGAGTTGGGTCATGAATTCATAAAACTTCGGATAATGACGATACGGAACCCCTTCACCGGTGCTGAATCCTTGGAGGACCGGTTCGAATGCACATGCCGTCAGGAGCGGTATCTCTTGTGTGTACACTCCCAGATTGGAGCTGCCGGCCCGCCTCGTTATCAGGTCCCCATGCTCCTTTGGAAGATAGAACAAATCTTCTCCCGATGAGCTTGGGGATAACTCTGCGATGCCCCCTGAAACCATGACCCCAAGCCATTCCTTGACATGGCGTTCATTCAATCCCGCTTTCCTTGCGATGGCTGCGGCCGTTTGTGGCGATTCAAATCCATCCATCACATCGAAAAGCCGAGTCCTGTATCCGAGGGCCATAGCAAGATTCAGTGCGCCGTGATTTAGAATAGCCGTCAGGCGCTTTGAGAACTCTCTTCCCTTTTCATTCGATTTCGCATTCATACGTAGCCTTCATCCCGGGAACCGGACCTTTTGTGAGAGCATTTTCCTTCCGGTCTATTTCTTTTGAATCTCCATTTCATTCACAACGCCGCGCAACAAAGGTTTCAATGATTCGTAGGACAAACCCTTTTCTGCTTCCTTGTCTCCCCGCAGAGTGGCTTCGAAGAAAAGGAGCGTCGCCGCGCGCACCAGGGGCTGCGCGTCGGTGCGCGAGTTTGAGGGCAGGGACCTTTGGCCGGAGCCTTTTGAGTCCGAAAATCCGAGATGGTCTGCGTTGGCAAGCCAGATAAAGATTTTGCCGCCAGGCGGAAGCAGCTCAAAAAAGCGGCGCCGGTGCTCAGGGGGCGCGCCCTGCTGTTTGTCGCGCGATCCGGTAATGCCGAGCAGAGGCCTCTTGACGCTTGCATAGCTGGTGTCCAGGAAAAACGGCTCGCCCGGCCCTTGCGGGGAAAGGGCCACTCCTGCGGCTACCCGGGGATCGCTGAGATCAGGGCCCAGGCCTTTGCCTGGGGAAACAGGAGGCGTGAGCCAGTCAAGGGCAGGACGCGCTCCGCAGACCACGAGCGTGGTGTACGCGCCGAAAGAATGTCCTATAACGCCGACACGCTCAAGGTCCAAACGGCCCTTGAACTCCGGGTGCGCCCGGTTCCATTCCTCGGCTACGTCCAGGGCAAAGCTGACATCCTTGGGCCGTCCCAAGACTTCCGAAGAGCCGCGAGTCATGGCTTTCACGTTATCCATGAACCGCAGCCCCTCTTTCATCCGTTCCGTGTTGCTGCCCACGTGTTCGAGACAAAGCACGGCATAACCATGACTGGCTAAGTGACTCGCCTGGGCGAAATTCGCATTCCAGTTCCCGCCCCCTCCGTGTGAGAAAACCACAACGGGCCATTTCCCCTGCTGTTGAGGGACGTGAATCTTTATGGGGACACGCCGACCCCCACGCTGTTCATCTTTGAGGTCAGGAAACTCGATGGTCGTCACGGTCAATGCTCCTGGCTGGTCCGGCATGCCCGATGGAGCTGCCCAAAGGGGGAGCGTTTGCAGGCACACGAGAAAAACGGCTGTCCGACAAAGGAACCTCATCATATGGTCTTTAACCGGCGGCTAGACGATTCCCCCTTCGCTGAGAGGTTTGTTTTCCAGGATTCTTCGCGGGCTGAAGATGCATAAATCCAGGGCAGCCTTGACGCCTAGAATCAGTTCGGAGATGTACCGGCCAACTGCAGGTCCCTGCTGGAGGCCGTGACCGGAAAACCCGTTGGCGAGGTAAAAGCCTTTCAGCTCAGGCCACTGGCCGAGGATAGCATTGCTGTCCAGAGTGTTGACGGCGTAAAGACCGGCCCACCCTCTCACGACTTTGAGCGTGTCAAAGGCAGGCACAAACTCTGCAAGGGACGGCCAGATCCGATCGGTGAATCGCTTCTGATCCCAACTGAAGTCAAAACCTACCGGATCATCGTCAAGGGACCACCCGAGCAGGATAAGGTTTCCAGTCTCCGTTCGGAAATAAAGACCCGAAGGAAGGATGGTCAGTGGAAGCGGGCCCTGCGGCTTCACCGCTGTATCCAACGCATAGACTTCTCGTTTTACCGGCTGCACCGGGATTTCAACACCGACACTTCCTGCGACCTGACTGGCCCAGGCTCCAGCGCAATTGACAACGACTTTAGAGGAAAGGTCCGCACCGGATGCCAGCCGGACTCCATTCACCTCTTTGCCCATTGCCAGCACCTGGATAACCTCATCTTTGATGTACTCCGCACCCAGAGATCGCCCCTTGGCCTTGTAGCCCATGAGCACGGCATACGCGTCCAGGTGTCCATCCTTGGGGCCGAAGGTTCCTCCCACATAGGGAGCGGCATCATAAAGAGGATAGCGCTCCCTGATCTCACGGGGAGACCACCACTCCACCGGGCAGCCCAGTGATTTTTGCAGTTTCAGTGCTTTTTCCGCTACGCCACGGCCCTTTTCATCCACCAGGAAGAGATTCCCCTCGCGGTGAAAAGCGATGTTGGGCTTGTCCTCATCCACCGCCATCTCTTCCTCAAATCGATCGAGCACCTCAAAGGCATACTGGGAGACCTGAACATTCTGCTTGAGGCTGAACTGAATCCGGATGTTGGCCATGGAAAGGGTCGTGGAGGCCCTTTCGTAGGTCGGATCCCTTTCAACCACAGCCACTTTGAGCTTCGGATCCATTTTTGCCAGATAGTAGGCGGTGGAGCATCCCATGATGCCGCCGCCCACAATGATCACATCGTAACAGGTTTTGGACATGTTCTCTCCTTGTCTCTGCGAGAACTCAATCCCCAACGCTCAATTCTCAAGGTTTCCCCTCATGGATAGCTCGAAGCGTCGACAGAGTCAACGGGCTTGTATTACTTGACTCGAAAAAGGGCATTGGGTAACATGCGTGGATATTTCAGCTAGGGGGGTGCTCTTATGCAAACAGGGTTGCACAGTCAATGCACACCGCAGTTCAGACTTCTCGATGAAGCCCAGATCCTGAGAATCTATCAATCGGCCCTGAGAGTCCTGGACGAGGTTGGCGTGAGGGTCAATCTGAGCAGGGCGGTGGACATCCTGGCAGGGAGCGGCGCCAGGGTGAAAGACAAGAACGTCGTGGAGATCCCCTCCTTTCTTGTGGAAGCCGCTGTCCAGTCGGCTCCCTCGAATGTGATCTTCTACAACCGGAAAAAAGAACCGGCTATGGAACTGGGGGGCAGGAGGATTTATTTCGGCACGGGCACGGATCTTCCCAAAACCGTGGACCTTGTGACCCGGGAGATCCGGGACACAAAGGCGGATGACATCGTGGCGAGCACGGTCATCAGTGATGCCGCACCCAACATCGATTTCATCGCCTCCTACGGCCTTCCGAGGGATATCCCGCCGGGACTTCACTACATCCGGTGCTTTCAGCTGGAAGTGGAAAACAGTGTGAAGCCCATCTTCTTCACCGCCGGATCTCTCCAGGACTTGCAGGTCATCCTGGATATGGCCTCTGCGGTTGCAGGAAGCAGACAGGATCTGGCGAGGTATCCCTTCCTCGTCCAGTATTCGGAACCCACATCGCCGCTGACGCACTCCGAGGAAGCCGTCTCCAAGCTCATCTGCTGTGCTGAAAACAGGGTTCCCATCAATTACACCCCTGCCCTACTGGCCGGCTCGACCGGTCCTGTCACGCTGGCAGGGGCGCTTGTTGTGTCAGTGGCGGAGGCTCTCTCCGGTCTTGTGATCCATCAACTCGTGAACAAAGGAGCCCCCATCATCACGGGCGTAGTGGCCAGCAGCATGGATATGCTCAAGGCCACCATCTCCTACACGGCTCCTGAGTTCCGCCTCACCCACTCCGCCTATGCGGATCTTTTCCATTACCTGGGCCTTCCCATATGGGGAACCGCCGGGTGCAGCGATTCCCAGTTCCCGGATCTCCAGGCAGGAGCGGAGTACGGTTTCACCCTCCTCAATGCCGCGCTGGACGGGTGCAACCTGATCCATGACTGCGGATACATCGGCCAGGGGTTCGTGGCTTCCCCTGAGATGATCCTCTTTGCCGACGAAGTGATCGCCATGGTGAAGCGATACATGAGGGGATTTGAGATCGATGACGAACACCTTGCCATGGACGTGATCCGGAAAGTCGGCCCAGGCGGCCACTTCCTGAGCGAGAAACACACCCTCGATCACTTCAGGAAAGAGCACTGGCGGCCGGCCTTCTTCAACCGGGAGAACCTGCCGAACTGGATCAAGAAGGGGAAAAAGACAGTGGATCAGAAACTGATTGAGAAAGCTCTCGAGATTCTGAAAACACACAAGCCGGAACCGTTGGCCCGGACGGTCAAAGGCGAATTGGATGCGATCTGGACCGAGGCAGAGAAGAGAGTTGGCAGCCGTCGGCCAAGGCCGACAGCTTGAGGGACAAAGGCACAGAGGGCCAAAGGGACAGAGCGGAGGGTGTTCTGCTTTGTGCCGATGTGCGTTTGTAACTTTGTGCCTGAATCGTGCTGCAAAAAACCAAACTGAATTAGTCGCTCAAAGGCGAGCATCTTTTCCCAACCCCACAGGGGAACAACAAGGAGATGACCGTGGATATCATCAAAGAGATCTATGATGCTGTGATGGAAGGAAAGGTAGACGATGCGGCGAGCCTTGTTCAGCAGGCCCTGAATTCTAAAGCCGAGGTGAACGACATTCTCAACAAAGGTCTCATCGCCGCCATGGATGTTGTGGGAGAGAAGTTCGGCGAAGGGGAGCTTTTCATCCCCCAGGTGCTCTGGTCGGCCAAAGCCATGCAAGCAGGCATGGACCTCCTCAAGCCCCATTTTTCCTCCACGAACCACACGGAAAAAGGCACCGTTGTCATAGGAACGGCCAAAGGGGACATTCATGACATCGGCAAGAATCTTGTGGCCATTATGCTTGAAGGATCAGGGTTCAAGGTCGCGGATTTGGGTGTGGATGTGACCCCTGAGCGCTTCGTTGAAAAAGCCCTGGAGGTGAAGGCGGATGTCATCGCCATGTCCGCCCTGCTGACCACCACGATGCCAAGCATGGGAGAGGTGGTGAGTCTCATCAAGGCGAAGAAGCTCCCTTTCAAGGTCATTGTCGGCGGAGCGCCTGTGGACCAGGCTTTCTGTCAGGAAATCGGCGCTGACGCCTACGGCATGGACGCGGCGGACGGCCTGCGGAAAATAAAGGGGCTGCTCGGACGTTGAACATTAAGGTATCCAGGGAAGACCTTCTAAAGCAGCTCGGTTACAAGGACCCGCCTCAGCCCAGGCTCTTGGACATGGTGCTTGAGATGCTCGGGCTTCTGGGTGGCCTGGTTGAACCGCGACTGGCCTTCAAAGAAATCCAAGAGGAGAACGAACTTCCGCCCTTTCTCAGCGGAGCGGCTCTTAAGTATGCCGGGGCAGCCACCCTGGGGCCGAAGCTCGAAAACAAAGTCAAAGACCTCTTTGATGAGGGGAAGGCCGTCGAAGCGTATATCCTGGATACCGCCGGTTCCGTCGCTATGACCAAAGCCGGCAATATGCTGTGGGATAAAATCAGACAGGATGCTGAAGCCAAAGGATTCAAGACGGGATTGAGAAGGACTCCCGGGTGCCGGGGCATCAACCTGGAAACGCAGAAGTGGATTTTCGAAAAGCTTGCGGATCGTGATCTGGGGATACATCTCACCTCTTCTTGTATGATGTTTCCGAGAAAGTCTCTCTCCTTCCTGGCCAGGTTCGGGAGAAAACTGAAAGGGACCTTTTCATGCAAAGGCTGTCCGCAATACGCGGATTGCACCCTTCGAGGATGAGCGATGACAAGCATTCTGGACCTTGCAAAAAAGAAGACTGTTATTTTTGACGGCGCCATGGGAACCATGCTCATGGCAGCAGGACTCAAATCAGGGGAGACCCCTGAGTTGTGGAACATTGAAAAGCCCTCTCTCGTAACGGAAATTCACAGGAAATACTACGAGGCCGGCTCTGATGTGGTTCACACCAACACCTTTGGAGGGAATGCGATCAAACTGGCTGAAAGGGGTCTGTCCGACAGAATGGAAGCAATCAATGTGGAAGCGGCAAAGCACGCTAGAGAAGCCTGTCCTGCCGGGAAGTTTGTTGCAGGGGATATCGGCCCGACCGGAAAGCTCATAAAACCCCTGGGAGACCTTGTGATCGAAGAAGCGGAGGAGGCTTTTTTCAGACAGGCGCAGGCCCTGCTCAAAGGAGGAGTGGACCTCATCAGCATTGAGACCATGTTCTCGCTCGAAGAGGCGCTCGCCGCCCTGCGCGCTGCAAAGAGGCTCGGTGAGGCCCCGGTTATCGCCGCTCTCACCTTCAACCGGACCAAGAAGGGCTTCTTCACCATGATGGGTGAAGGAGTGAACCAGGCTGTTTCCGCCTTCGAGGGGGCAGGAGCGGACGTGATCGCGACCAATTGCTCGCTTGGCAGCAGGGACATGATCGATCTCACCAAAGAACTCCGTGCAGCCACCAGGAAGCCGATCCTGGTTCAGCCCAACGCAGGAAAGCCCCTCACCCAAAAGGGAGTCACTTCCTACCTGCAAACCCCTGTTGAGTTCGCACAGGACGGCAAGGAGATAAGGAACTCCGGCGCTAACATGATCGGTGGGTGTTGCGGCACCAGTCCGGAATTCATCCGGGCCCTGGTGCAGACGTTAGGGAATTCACCTTGACACTGCAAGGAGTTATCATCTAGATTCATCTTTGTTTCCAGTCTCCTTGTCTTCGAAAGAAGATCGTCGCAACGAGGGGAGGAAACGTGGGGGAGCCGAGAGGCGACACTTCAGGCTCGCTCTTATCTGTTTAAGTTGAGGGGTGTTCCGGATTTTCTCTTTTTAACCATCAAGAAGGAGGAAGGACAATGAAGAGGGTACTGCTTGTTTTGGCGATTTGTCTGGCACTGGGTCTTGTCTTCGGGTCTGCAGCTTCGGCACAGAAAATGATCCGCATCGGCGAACATCAGATTGTATCCCATCCGGCCCTGGACGACGACGGTAAGGGATTTGCAGCCGCGCTCGCAGAAGAAGGTTTTGTGGAAGGCAAGAACCTCACGATTAATCGGCAGAATGCACAGGGTGATCAGGCAAACTGCGCCATTATCGCCCGCAAGTTCGAAGACGACAAAGTGGACCTCATCCATGCCATCAGCACACCGAATGCTCAAGCCACAGCCAAGATCACCAAGACCATCCCCGTTGTTTTCTCTTCAGTGACAGACCCTGTGGCCACCGGCATTGTCCCGAGAATGGGAAAGACAGGAACCAATATCACCGGAGTCAGCGACCGCTGGCCCATTGCCCTCCAGTGCCAGAAATATGCTGAGCTCCTCCCCAACGTCAAGAACTGGGGAACCATTTACAACCCCGGCGACGTGAACGTCACCTTCCACATCAAGGAAATGAAAGAGGCGGTGGAAAAGACGGGCGGAAAGCTCATCGAAGCCCATGTGGCCACGAGCGCTGATGTCATGCAGGCGGCCCAGAGCCTGGTGGGCAGGGTTCAAGCGCTGCACATTTCGTCCGACAACACGACCGTGTCCGCCTTTGAATCGGTGGTCAAGGTGTGCAACGAGAACAAGATCCCTCTTTTCGTGGGTGACACGGGCAGCGTGCCCAGAGGGGCCATTGCCGCTTACGGGCTGGATTACTTCCTCATTGGATACACCGCGGGCAAACAGGCTGCGAAGATCCTTAAAGGCGAAAAGCCAGGGGACGTCCCTGCGGGCATGGCCTCCGGCTACAGCCTCTGGATCAACTTGAAAGCCGCTCAGATTCAGGGAGCCAAGATCGACAAAGCCATGGCTGAAAAAACGGCCAACAAGCTCTGGGATGAGCAGGGCAATGTGATAAAAGGAAAGTAATCTCCCTGGAGAGGGCTGGAGGGGAGGGTCTCCTCCCCTCCTCTATTTTGTATGGATTCGATCCTGAGCGGTTTTCTGAGAACCATCCCCATCTCTCTTGAGCAGGGCCTGGCTTACGGCCTGGTCGCCCTCGGGATCGTCATCACCTTTCGCATCCTTTCTTTCCCCGACCTCACGGTGGACGGGAGTTTCCCCCTTGGCGCTGCAGTGGTCGCCCGCCTCATTGTGGAAGGCGTTCCCCCCGTCTACGGGATCCTCCTCGCGATCATCGCCGGCTTTGTGGCGGGGTGCTGCACCGGTGTACTTTACACCAAGCTGAAGATCAACAGCCTCCTTGCCGGCATCCTGATGATGACTGTCCTGTATTCCTTCAATTTGCGGATCATGGGTAAATCCAACATCCAGCTGCTCACGGTGGATACCTTTTTGACACCCCTTGAAACCCTGCCTGTGAACCGGTTCATTCCGATCATTGCTTTTTTTCTTGTCGTATCTTTTGGAGTGAAGATCCTCACGGATTTGTTCATGCACACCCAGCTCGGGTTTGCCATGCGGGCCACGGGTGACAACGAACAGATGATCCGCGCCTTGGGGGTGAACACGGACAACACGACCATTTTGGGGCTTGGGATTTCGAACGCCTTCGTGGCTCTTTCGGGAGCTTTGGTCGCGCAGGATCAGGGTTTTGCTGACGTGGGCATGGGCATCGGGATGATCGTGGCAGGTCTTGCCTCCATCATCATCGGCGAGGCGATCCTGGGCAAGCACACGGTGCAACGAATGACCCTTGCAGCTCTGATCGGGTCCTTTCTTTACAAGGAGATCATTTCCATCGGTCTCAGGCTGGGACTGGCGCCCACGGATCTGAAACTGGCCACCGGGATCATGGTTATTCTTGCTTTGGGTATTCCGGCTCTTAAACGAGAAAAAGAAGGGAAGCTTCATTTACGTGGAGTGTAAAGACGGTGCAAGGCGCACGGCGCAGGTTGCAGGTCGCTTGTAGGAGGTAGTCAGTTGCCGGCAGTCCGTTGATCATTCAGTAACAAGTTACAAGCGACGAGGTTAAAGTATTTCTTTCTGTTTTTCTCTTGTCTCGTCACTTGTCTCTCGTCACTGCCTTTTTTCCCATGTTAGGCACTTTAGCTCACTTTAGGCACTCTGTTTGGCTATGGTTCGAGTTCAGAAACTCAGAAAAGTTTTCAAGAAAGGCACCATCGACGAGAAGGTCGCCATCGACGGGATCACCCTCCATGTAAAGGAAGGGGATTTTGTGACCGTCATCGGCAGCAACGGAGCCGGCAAGACGACCTTCCTCAATCTCGTCGCAGGGACCTATCGGGCCGACGAAGGCGAGATCTTCATCGATCACACGTCCGTCACCCGCCTCCCGGAACATCGGAGGGCGAAGTTTCTTGGAAGGATCTTTCAAAACCCCCTGATGGGCACAGCCTCAACCATGACCATCGAGGAAAACCTCGCCATGGCGGATCTCAGGGGGAAACCGCGGGGGCTTCGCTGGGGGGTCACGAAATCGCGGCGGGAATTCTACAAAGAAACGCTGAAAGGGCTCGATCTTGGCCTCGAAACCCGGTTGAAGGACTCCGTCAGCCTTCTCTCAGGAGGACAGCGGCAGTCCTTGACACTGCTCATGGCGACCCTGTCCCTTCCGAAATTGCTCCTTTTGGACGAGCACACCGCAGCACTGGATCCCAAGACCGCCCAGCGCGTCATCGAGCTGACGGAGAAAATCGTGAGAGAGAACCATCTCACCACCATCATGGTCACCCACAACATGCAGCAGGCGATCCGGTACGGAAACCGGATGATCATGCTCCACGAAGGAAAAGTGAAATTTGATATTCTGGGGGATGAGAAAAGGGCTCTGACCGTGGAGGAAGTGGTCAAAAGGTTCGGGGCTGATCTCAAGGACGAAGCGCTCTTGTGCGCTTAACATCTCCTTGCATGAAACAACTTCACATGGCCGGAACCGCAAACCGCAGAACAGCAGAATATCGAACCGCAGGATTTCGAAGGGTTTTTCACTTCGACATTCGACATTCATTATTCGATATTCGATATTCTTTCTTTGAAGTTTCCTGTCCGATCCAAATAGCCGCCCTGCGGCCAGCGGTTGGGCTGTCTAGCAGCAAATCTCTTTGAGCTTCCGGTTGGCCTCTGTCTTCTCCATGAGATCGCTGAAACTCTTCAAGCTCTCGGACAATTCCCTTAACTCTTCTGTCTGCGCCACAGGAATGTCATCACTCCCATGTTGCTCCAGCGTGTCGACGACGTTCTTGATGGTCATGGTGTCCGGATCCCGTGCCGGTTCATAAGCGATTCCACGCCCTTCGTCGGTCTTGACTTCGGACACGAGCCCCGAAGCGACCAACTCAAACAGAATCTCGTTGACCAGTCGAATGGGAATCTCCAGATCATGGGCGATCTGGCGGGAGGTGTACGGTTTTCCGCCGCGCCAGAAGTCCCGGACGATCAGATGGAGCACCCTCAGAGAGAGCAACCTCTTGAAAGCATGGCTCACGGTCAGGCATTCCTGCTCGAACTCATAGGTTTCCACATTCTGGTGAGCGAAGGCAATCTCGGCCCCGAACAGGACAATAAGCCAACCGGTTTGCATCCAGATGAAAAAGAGCGGGAGAGCGGCAAACCCTCCGTAAATCGCATTGTACTTGGCAACGCCGATTTGCAGACTGATGTAGAAGAACTGAAAGATATGGTAGAGGCTTCCTGCGATGATCCCTCCCAGGACGCCCGAACTCCACTTGATCTTTGTATTGGGTATGAAAATATAAACAAAAGAGAAGAGAAACCACAGGGAGATGTAAGGCATGAACTGGAGAAGAAAGGAGATGCCCGGGCTGACCACTTTGAGGACGGAAGTTCCTTGTATGAGCTGCTGAACACTGCTGGAGATGAAAACCGTCATGGTGCTGGACATGAAAAAGAGCACAGGGCCGATCAGCATCACCGAAAGATAGTCCGTGATCTTCCGGCTCAGGCTTCTGGCCTTCTTGATTCCCCAGACCTCGTTGAAAGCGTTCTCGATGTGGGAAAGAATCTTGATGATGGTGTAAAAGAGAATCGCGAGCCCCAGCCCCGCAATGAAACCGCCCTTCACGTCTTCCAGCAGCGCATGAGCGAAATCAACGACTTTTCTTACGATCTCCTCCTGGCCCTCCAGGCTCTTCAAAAGAACCTTCTCAAGGTTCTGCTCAAAACCGAAGCCTTTGGCAATACCGAACACCATGGCGGCAACAGGAACAATGGAGAGGAGGGAATAAAAGGTGAGTGCAGAGGCGCGCAGGGCCACTCTTTCACTCGAAACCCCGCGAACAGAGAGGATCATGACTCTCAGAGTTCTTAACAGGAAAGACTTGCGGCGTGGAAGGTCCTTTTCCCGAATTCTCCAGATATCCCCCCGGAGAAACCGGATCGCTTCCTTTGTTTTGCCCGTTGCCGAGGAAATGAATTTGCGCGACTCCATACTCACCTCTTTCATGCCGGCTCTAGCGTTGAACCCTGGGCACTGTATGCCACAAAAGACAGTCTTTATCAAGAGAGGGAATGATGGGCTCAAATGAGAAGCCCCTTCACCGCTGAAGTTGTTTGTCCAGTTTTCGCTGACCCCCAAAACAAGACCGGCAACTATTCGAGTCGATTTGACAAGCAAATCCACTACTCGTATGCTCGAAACAGTACCCATCAATGGAGAAAACTCATGAAAGCCATCAAAGCTCTGGTCAAATCGAGGCGGGAGCCGGGCCTCTGGCTGGAAGAGGTTCCGATGCCGGAAGTGGGGATCAACGACGTCCTCATCAGGGTGGACAAGACCGCCATCTGCGGTACGGACGTTCACATCTACACCTGGGATGAGTGGGCCCAAAAGACCATTCCTGTCCCCATGCCCATCGGTCACGAGTTTGTGGGCAGGATTGTTGAAATCGGGAGCAATGTTCACGATTTCAAAATAGGGGATCTCGTCTCCGGAGAAGGGCATGTGGTCTGCGGGCGCTGCCGAAACTGTCTTGCAGGAAGGCGCCACCTCTGCATGAAGACGAGCGGCGTAGGCGTCAATCGTCCCGGAGCTTTTGCCGAGTATTTGTCCATTCCTGTCACCAACGTCTGGTATTGCGACCCAGCCATCCCAACCGATGTTCTGGCCTGCTTCGATCCCCTGGGCAATGCGACCCACACCGCGCTCTCTTTTGATATGCTTGGTGAGGACGTGCTGATCACCGGGGCAGGACCCATCGGTTGCATGGCCGCCGCCATCGCCAAGCACGCCGGGGCCCGCTATGTGGTGGTCACCGACGTCATTCCTTACCGCCTGGAGCTGGCTCGGAAAATGGGAGCCACGCTGACTCTGGATGTCCGCCATGAATCCCTTAAGGATGCCCAAGAGAAGCTGCACATGAAAGAAGGCTTTGACGTGGGTCTTGAAATGTCAGGCAACGCGCAAGCGTTTCGCGATATGATCGAAAACATGTGCCATGGCGGGAAAATTGCTTTGCTGGGCCTTTTGCCTCGCGATGCAGGGGTGGACTGGGACACGGTCATCTTCAACGGTCTGACCCTCAAGGGAATCTACGGCAGGGAAATGTATGAAACCTGGTACAAGATGACGGTGATGATTCAGAGCGGCCTCGACATTACCCCCCTGATCACGCATCGTTTTCACTTCACCGAGTATGAAAAAGGATTTGAAGTCATGCGCTCAGGTCAGTCCGGGAAGGTGATTCTGAATTGGAGTTGAGAGTCTCTCGCAGAGCACGCAGAGATTAAGGAGCAAAAGATGCCGCTGGACAAACTGAATGATTCTCTTAGACAAGAACTCGACGCCCTGAAAACCGAGGGACGCGCCAAGATCCCTGAAAGGGTCATCACGGAGTACCTTCCCCCTGCAGGCGAAAGAGGGCCGCGTTACAAGCTGAAGGGATCCGACAAAGAATACCTCCGCATGAACTCCAACAGCTACCTTTCTCTCTCGAATGATCCCGAACTCGTGGGAGCGGCCGATGGGGCCACCAGAAAACTGGGCGTCGGCCCAGGCGCGGTGCGGTTCATCGACGGAACCTTCTCTTATCACATTGCCCTTGAAGGGAGGATCGCCCGCTTTGTGGGCAAGCCTGCCGCCAAGATATTCAATTCCGCCTACACCTCCAATTGCGGCCTGGCTCTCGCGGTCTCAAACAGGCAAACTTACTGGATCGGGGATCAGCTCAATCACAACAGCATCATCCGGGCCATGCGCATCTCCAATGTACCGGGTTCCCACAGAGCCATCTACGATCACAACGACATGGAGGGTCTCAGAAAGTGTCTGGACGGGGTGCCAGAGGAGATGGAACGGGTGGTGATCATCTTCGACGGCGTGTTCAGCATGAGGGGAGACAGCGCTCCTATTGACCGGATTGTGAAAACCGCAGAACCTTACCAAACGGGATTCAAAGACGGCGTGATCACAGTGGTAGACGACTCCCACGGCATCGGTGCTTTCGGAAAAACAGGCCGGGGGACTGCCGAGTTTTCAGGCGCTCAGCCGGATGTGATCATCGGCACTTTCGGTAAAGCGTTTGGAGTGAACGGCGGGTTTGTCGCAGCGAGTGAAACGCTGATCGAAGCCATCCGCCAGAAAGCGGACACGTACATCTACACCAACCCTCTGGGTGTGGGGGACTGCGCTGCAGCGATAAAGGCCATCGACTTATGCGACAGCGCCGAGGGTCTCCGGAGGCTGGGAAATATCCAACAGAGAATTAAGCAATTTCGCCAGGGAATCGCCGCTCTGGGCCTGGAATCCATCCCCGGGCCCCACCCTGTCGTTCCTTTGCTGGTCAGGGACACCGCCAAAACCCACCGCCTCGTTCAGCACCTTTTTGACCGGGGTGTCCTGGCGGTCGGGTTGACCTTCCCCGTGGTCCCTCGCGGCGACGAGACCATCCGCTTCCAGATCAACGCGGCTCACACCCAAGCGGACATCGGCGAAGTGCTGAAAATCCTGTCCTCCTTCAAAGCGTAGGCCTCGCGTCTTTCGGCTATTTCGCGAGCCGCTCCAAGAGCATTCCATAAGCCTTCTGGCCCCGTTCATAGCTTGAGAGCCGGAAGAACTCGTTGGGCGAATGCTGCAACTCATCATTGTGGCCGAAGGCAAAGACAATCGTATAGGCCCCGAGATACGTCCGGAACATGGCGTTCGCCGGAATCGTCCCGCCCATCCTGACCCAATAGGGTTCTTTGCCGTAGAGGTCTTTCAGCACGGAATAGGCCACTCTGAGGCCGGCATGGTCCGGCGGGATGAGGTAAGGCGCTGCCCCGCTTTCGGACTTGGCCGTCGTCACTTTGACCCCCAGGGGCGCCACCTGGTGGATGTGCTTCAGAACCAGATCGGCGATCTTTACAGGATCCTGATCCGCCACCAAGCGGCAGGAAATCTTGGCATGGGCCGTGCTCGGGAGAACGGTTTTTGTGCCCGCTCCCTGAAACCCTCCCCAGATCCCGTTGATTTCAAGAGTCGGCCGAGCCCCTGTCCGCTCATAGGTCGTGAACCCCTTTTCACCAAAAAGAGAAACCGATCCGGTCTCGCGGAGATAAGCAGGCTCATCAAAAGGAATCTGTGCCACCTGGGCCCGCTCCTCCTTGGTGAGCGGCCGAACGTCATCATAAAAACCCTTCACCGTGACTCGCCCGTCCGCATCGTGCAGGGAGTTCAGGATCTGGACCAGGGCATGAATCGGGTTGGCGATAGCGCCGCCGTAGGTCCCGGAGTGAACATCGTGATCCGGCCCCTGGACATCCACAAAAACTGAAGTAACCCCTCTGGTCCCGAGGGCCATAGCCGGCTGATCTTCTGCCCACTGGCCGCCGTCAGCGCTGAGCACCATGTCGCACGACAGCAGGTCCTTGTTCTTCACGATGAACTTCGGCAGCGATGGACTTGCGATTTCCTCCTCCCCTTCGAAGAGGAACTTGAGGTTCACGGGCAGCCGGCCGCCGGTCTTCAACATGGCTTCAGCCACAAGGATGGGGACGAACATGTTGCCCTTGTCGTCCGTGGAACCCCGGGCAACGATGCGACCCTCCTTGATCACCGGCTCAAAGGGAGGGCTATCCCACAACTCCAGGGGGTCTACGGGCTGCGTGTCGAAGTGGCCGTAGATCAGGACCGTGGGTTTTCCCGGCGCGTGGAGCCAGTCTCCGTAGACGACAGGATGCCCGCCCGTCGGCATGACGCGCACCGACTCGATCCCTGCTCCTTTCATCCGGGTTTCCACCCACTGCGCGGCTCCTTGCACATCGCCCGCGTGAGCGGGCAGCGCCGAGATGCTCGGAATGCGAAGGAATTCCAGCAATTCCTTCAAGAAACTCTCTTTGTGTTCAATCAAATACGATTGCCAATCCGCCATAGTCCTTGTCTCCGATTCGAATTATTTTGATTAAGAATCTATCTCTTACAAACACGGACAACCTCACCGGAGATGAAAAGGTGAGCTTGTCCGTGCCACCTAAAGCCGAGCAAACACCTCGCCCCGGGCGCCCGGGTCTG
Organism: uncultured delta proteobacterium; assembly: GCA_963702565.1. GTDB lineage: Bacteria > Desulfobacterota > DSM-4660 > Desulfatiglandales > HGW-15 > CAVPDE01. The sequence goes on from CAVPDE010000004.1 coordinate 16,940, forward strand.
ACCAGCCGCCCCCGTACTGAAGTGGTGTGGTTATCCCCTACGGTTTCTTTGCTGGGACGGCAGGCAGATTCTTGGCCGGCACCTGGGCTCCACCCACTTTCTTCTGCAGTTCGGCAATCTGGGCTTTGAGTTTGTCCAGCATGCCTTCGAGTTCAGCATTCTCTTTGCTCAGGCTGTCGACTTTTGCCTGCAGATCACCGGCCTGTTTCTGCGCTGCAGCCACCTTCTCTTCGGTTTGTCCCTTGGCCTCATTGAGCGATTTTTCCAGGGCCGCAGCTTTGGAATTTGCCTGAGCCAGGTCTGCCTTGGCTTTATTCAGCTCTGCGGTGCTTTTATCCAAGTCCGCTTTAGTCTTGCTGAGTTCAGAGACAACTTTTTCATGATCCTCTTTGCTGATCCCACAGCCCACCAGTGCGATAAGAGCAACCACCGCGAAAACACATGCCAAAACCTGTCCAAACTTTTTCATGAGAAGTCTCCTTTCAAGAGATAGAATGCCGGTGCTTTATCAGAAACACAACTCGTATTGTTGACAGCAAGCCGGGATTATAAAGAATTCCTGCGCAAATGTCCTCTTTTTTGCAGTCTCCCCTTACCCCTATCAGAAGCCCGCGAATCGTTCCAGTTCCTTCCTCTCTATTTTCATTGGCATAGGAGTTTCCGACAGATTCAGCAACGCCTTCACTTCCTCGCTGGCTTTCAAGGCTTCGAGAATATCCTTATAGAAGCCCACCCGCAGCCTTATCCATTCTTCCCCGGCAAGCTGGGATTTGGTCACGTAGGCGTGGTGCCCTTTCCTCATCAGCAAGATCGCGGAAGGAACGACACCACTCATGGACCTGGCAGAGGCGACATCCACGACCCAAAGCTTGTCGGCCGCTTCGGCCAACCTCGTCGCAGCTTCATCCCGGCTCACATATTTCAGCCTGAGACCTTCCGGAAGCTTCTCCACAGGGAAGCTCTCCGTCACCCTCATCTTTTCCAGGGCACTCCTGTTGAGGCGGAAAAGGCTGGGCCATTTCAGGGCATCTCCGTAGACCTCCTGGCGTCCGGCAATAGCTGAAAGGGAATCGTTTATTCTGACCTTGTAGAAAGTCTGTTTTGCCGGCGCCCGCGACTCCTGAGGAGCAGGCACCACCACGGCCGCAGGAGAAGGGGCTTTTGCTTCCGGTTGCTGGGGCCGTCTCCATGGGAGCGGGAGATGCCAACACGGCTTGAGGAGCGCTCGCTGCGGCCTTTTGTCCGGCGGCGAGTTCCGCCTCCCGTGCGTCCGGCAGTTTCAGGTTCTCCCTGGCTATGTCTGCGAGCCCCTTTCCTGCTAAGGATCCCGTATTGCTCTCCTCGGCGACGTCCTTCGGCTGAAGGGCAATCACTTTCTCACACATTTGCCGCGCCTTATCCAAACGTCCGGTCTCCTGGTACACGACGCCCATATTGAGAAGCGCGTAGGGATTGTCGGGATTTATAGAAAGGGCTTTTTTCAGGCTTGTTTCCGCCTGCTCATAGTTCTTGCTCGATATCTCCCGAAATCCCTCGTTCTAAAGCTCCATATCCTGGGTGGCACAACCAACCACCCCGGCGATCCCAAGCATTAACAGAGCCAACCCGGATGAAATTTTCATCTAACCTTTCCCTTTTCCGTGTCCAGTGACGTCACGGTAAACGTTCCGGAGCCGGTTGCGACCAACCGTCCCGAAAGGCTCCGAACTTCCATCTCAGCCACCGCAAGGCTTTGCCCGGCTCTCAAGACCCTGCCGACAGCCCGCAGAGCCTCCCTTTTGGCAGGCTCGAGCAGGCGCACCTGCATCTCCACAGTGGCAATCCAGGAGTCGTATTGCACTGCAGCCGCAAACCAGCCTGCGTTGTCCAGCAAGGTGGCGATAATCCCCCCGTGGGTGTCCCCCAAGCCGTGTTCAAGCCCGGGGTTGTGGGGGAGTTCAAAAACCGAATCATTATTATCGTTAAAGGAAAGATTCATCCCAAATGTATTCTTGATCGGTGCGCGAGAAAAAAGAGCAACTAATTCCTCGCACCTCTTCTTTCTGTCGGTCATGGTCACTCCCTGTATCGAGTCTCTATCCCTTCCACCTCAGGCCTTTTGCCCTTTCTTTTCGTGTTCCTTCCTCTCCGTCACGCAGTACACGCCTTCGCCCGCCCTGCCCGGCTCAAAGCACTGATTGTCTGAAAGACACCTCGCCTTGCCGTTATCGCCCGAAGCCCAGCGTTTGACAAGGGCCGGTTCGCGTATCAGGGGCCGGCTCATAGAAAAATAGTCCGCATATCCTTCCGCCAGGAGCTTTTCCGACAGGTTGTAAGAGCGAATTCCACCCACCAGGATGACAGGCACATCCAGCGCCTCTTTGAACGCCTTTGATGCGGCCCGGAAATACGCTTCCTTCTCCTCTGACTTGATTCCGGGTCTTGAAGCGCCAAGCGTACCGGACACCACTGTGCCGCCGCTCACCTCGATGGCATCGATTCCTGCATCCTGGAGCATTTTCGCCACCTTCAAGGAATCGCCAGGTGTGAGGCCTCCTTCCAGGAAGTCCTCAGAATTCAGCTTAATCAGCACAGGGTAGTCCCTTCCCACCGCAGCTCTTACCTCTCCCAAGGTCTCGATGAGCGCTCTTGCTCGATTCTCGACAGCCCCTCCATAAGAATCCGTCCTTTTGTTGAACACAGGCGATAGAAACTGGCTCATCAGATAGCCGTGAGCCGCATGCAGTTGGATCCCATCAAATCCAACGTCTTTCGCCCTTCTTGCCGCCTGCCCAAAGGAAGAGACGATTTCATGAATATCCTTTTCCGTCAGGGTCGTCCTGGGGGACTTCCCAAATTGCTCTGTCGGAGAGACAGCAAGAGGCGTCATGCCGCTCAGTTTGGAATTGGCAAAAAAGCCCGCGTGGGCAATCTGGGCAACGATTTTGCCCTTCGCACCGTGTACGGCCTTGACCATCCGCCGAAGCCCGTCAATCAAACGGTCATCATAGATGCCGAGCTGCTGGTTCCCGGCCTGGCCGTCCTTCCGCACATACGCATGGCTTGTGATGATCAGACCCACCTGCCCTTCGGCCAGGCGGCGGTACACTTCGACGAGCCGCGGCGTACAGGCTCCGTCCTCCGCGGCCATGCCCTCCCAGGTGGCGGAGCGCACAAAACGGTTTGCGAGTTTCATTCCCTTGATTGTCGTCGCTTCAAACAACTTGGACATAAAAAAGACCTCCGCTCTACAACGGTGCACGGAAAGACCCATCTGTTAGTTCGGCTGCTCCCTGTACCTTGTACCGTGCACCGTTTCTTTCACTCTTCCGTGTGCCGTGTCCCTTGTACCGTGTAGCGTTTATACGCCCATGCCGACCCCAAGGCCTGAACGCACTTTTCCGGACTATTGAAAACCGGAAACCCCATTTCCTCGATCCGTTGCGTCAGATCAGCCGCCACCTCGGAGTTCGGGCCGTAGATCCATGTGGCGATGGGCTTCCTAACGCGATCCTTGATTCGCTCATAGGCCTCGAGGTAGCTGCTGACGATGATACCGGTCGGATTGGCCCAGAGCACATTGAAAATCATATCGACATTGGGATCTGCTGCAACCGTCTCGACCAGTCCGGGATATAGGTCGAAAGGATTCTTCACGGCTGCCATCATAGGGCCAATGTCCACGGGCATGTTCCCCAGACCCTGATAAATCGCATCGAGGGAATGCCTCGTTTCAGCACTCAGCGTGGTCAGGCCCATCCCGTACCTCGCCCCCTTATCAATGACCACCACCCCCACTCCGCCTGTAAAGGTGATGATTCCAAGCCGTCCGCCCGCAGGCAAAGGCTGCGAGGCGAACATTTTTGGAATTTCAAAAAGATCCTGGAATTCTTCAAGTCGAAGGATGCCGGACTGCCGGCACAGGCTGTCGAAGATCTTGTCATCCACCGCCATGGACCCGGTGTGGGACGCCGAGGCCCTCGCGCCTTGCTTTGTCCTCCCTGACTTGAAGATCAAAACCGGTTTTGCCTTGGTGACGCTCCTGGCGGTTTTCAGGAGCCTCCGGCCGTCCCGGATGCTTTCCAGGTAAAGGCTGATCACGCGGGTGTCCGGGTCTTGAGCAAGGTAATCAAGCCAATCGCACTCGTCCACATCACACTTGTTGCCGAAATCGCAGATCTTGCTCACGCCAAAGCGCAGGTTCGGGTAAGGAAAAGCCTGGGGATTGGTCATGCCCGTCTGGGCGCCGATGGCAATGGGACCCTTTCGAATTCGATAGTACCCGGCCTCATACGCACACGGGTTAAACCCGTTGGAGGTGTTGACAACTCCAGCCGTGTTGGGCCCTATAATGCGAATGCCCTCTCCCCCTGCGACCTTCAGCAACTCTTCCTGAAGCCGCGCGCCCTCTTCATCTCTTTCGGCAAAACCATCTGAGACGACGATCATGGCCCTCACGCCCTTCCCTGCACACTCCCGCGCCATCCCGGCCACGGACCGGGCGTTGATCATGACCACGGCCAGGTCCACCTCTTCGGGCACCTCCTCGAGGGAAGGATACACCTGGAGACCATGAACCTCCTTGTAAGCCGGATTGACCGGAAAGATCTTCCCTTGGTATCCGGCCTTCAGCAGGGACTTCACGATCACGTATCCGCCGAAGAAGCTTTCCCTGAAAGAGCCGATGACCGCAATGCTCCGCGGGTCAAAGAAGCGGGAAAGACCATGGTCCGCAGGAGCTTTGAGTTCATTTTGCATGGGCGCCTGAACCTCCGGAGACAGGAAAGCCCTTCAAGGGGTGGATCGCTTCGACCCGTTCCATTGCAAATCTTGGAACTGGTAGCACAGCCCCCGGGGAAAAGCAAGCGGCCGCACTGCAATTCTCTCTTCCCAAAGGTTGCGGAAGCGCCTATAATGCACTTTATCCTAATCATAGGACTTACACCACTATGGCAGATGAAACAGACCTTCAAGAATCGACGGAAAGATCCAAAGAACCGGAACGCTTGACCGGGATCCGCTTTGACGACTTCCCCATTCCCACTGAAATCCTCGCCGGGTTGAAAGATCTCGGCAATGTGTACTGCACTCCGATCCAGGCAGAGATCCTTCCTCTGGTTCTTGCCGGAAAGGATGTGGTTTGCCTGGCCCGAACCGGTTCAGGAAAAACAGCGGCATTCCTCGTTTCCCTCTTTGCCGGGGTCCTTTCCATCCCCGGCAGAAAAACCGACATCCCCTCCGCTTTGATCGTGGCGCCCACGCAGGATTTGTGCCTTCAAATTCATGAGGAAGCCAAGAGCCTGGGACGATACACCGGTCTTGATCTTGCCATGGTTGTGCGAGGCCAGGACGATCAGGCACAGAGTCTCGCTTCCCATGCAAACGCAGCCGTTGTCGTCGGGACACCCGGCGGAGTCATTGATTCCTACAAGAAAGGCCTCATGAAGACGGAGGGGATCAAGTTCCTTGTGATTGATGAGGCGGAGCGCCTCTTCACCCAAAGGCTTGCCGGGGACATGCGATACCTCCTCCGGAAGCTCCCCCACTCCAGGGAAAGGGTGGCGATCCTGTTTTCCGGGATTCTCTCCTATCGGGTCCTGGCCGTCACCTATGACTTCATGAATCTTCCCGACTTCGTCACGACCACTCTGGATCAGGTCCGGACGAAGGACATCGATCAGGGCCTCTTCCACGTCGCTTCAGAAGAGAAGCTTCGACTTCTGCTCGGTCTCCTGCAACGGGAATCGTGGAAAAGGGCTCTTGTTTTCGTAAGCTCCGGGGAAGAAGCCGAGTCTCTCTCGCAAAAATTGAAAGACAACGGCCTGCCGGCTGAAGGGGTGAGCGGAGAGTGGCCTCAGAACAAAAGGCGCAATCTCATGGCCCGCTTCAAAGGAGGGAAGATTAGAGTCTTGGTGACCACCGACGACGTCGCCAGGGGCATCTACGTGGAGGATATCACTCTCGTCGTCAACTACAGGCTTCCCCAGGACGGCGAAACCTACATTCGCCGACTGGGGCGGGCGACTGTGCCGGGCCGCGCCATCTCCTTTGCTTCTGAAGGCGATGCCTTTTTCATCGAGCCCATCGAAGAAAAACTGGGATACAAAATCCCGGTCCTCTGGCCGCAGGACGATTGGTTCAGAGAGGATCAAGCAGAGGCAGCGCTTCCCGAGATCGAAGAGAGTCCTGCGGAACCGGAGAGGAGGCCCCCGAAAGAAAGGAAAGAAGGGTTTCCTTTCCTCGCGGGGAAGAAGGTCGTCTTCAGCAGTGAACCCGGCGGAGTTTATGGATTGGCGGTCGAACCGAAAGCGGGCGCCCAGAACGAACCCGGCAGGCCGCAAAAACGAAAAAAGCGACACCGGGGCCGCCCCAGAAAACAGAAAGCTCTGGCAAAACCCTCTGCTGAGATCATGTCCCCCGAAGGAGAGGCCTGAGCAAACAGCAGGCAGAAAGTAACGAGTCATGAGGACTGAGGACTGAGAATGACGAGGAAACAACAATACCAAGAAATCAGCTCAGTCCTCGTTACTCGGGCCTCAGCCCTTCTCGGACAGGTAGGCCGCTTCAGCCCTGCCCTTGTTTTCGTCCACGAAGTGAAGCAGGGCCGCCCCGATCAGGAACAGGATCAGGATCGAAGCCATGCTGCACCGTGAGGCCAGGTGGCCGATGGCGGTGATCTGCTCGGGTGTCGGGGATGCAGGCATCATGATCTTCTTCGCACACAATCCCACCACCCCCATCAGCGCCGGGCCGAAAATGACGGCAAACTTCCCTAGCATGTTGTAGAAGCCGTAGAATTCAGCGGACTGCTCCTTGGGAATGAGCCGCGAATAGTAGGATCGGCTGAGGGCCTGAATGCCTCCCTGAACGCAGCCGATGAAGAGGGCGAGCACATAGAACTCCCACTTCCGGGTCATCATCACCCCCCAGACCGTGATGAACATGTACACACCGATGGCCAGATAAATGCTTTTGCGCACTCCCCACCGCTGGCCCAGCTTGCCGAAGAGGATGGCGGCCGGAAACCCTATGAACTGAACCATGAGCAGGGCCATGATCAGATCGTTCGATTCGAACCCGATGGACATGCCGTAGTCCACCGCCATCCGGATAATGGTATCCACCCCGTCGATGTAACACCAGTACGCCAGAAGAAACAGGAACACGGTCTTGAGGTGTCTTGCCTTTCTGAAGGTCTCGATGAACTGCCTAAAGCCCTGCGTCACAGCGCCGCCCCTGCCCGCATCGGAAAAGGGGCTCTTCTCTTCTTTTACCCAGACCATGACGAAGGCCGTAAACCCTCCCCACCACAGGCCCACGGAAAGAAAAGAATACTTCACCGCTTCCCCGGAATCGGCAAGGCCGAAGAGCTCGGGTTTCAGGACCATCAGAACGTTAACAAGGAACAGCAGCCCTCCGCCCAGATAGCCCATGGCATAGCCCAGGCCAGAAACATAGTCGATCTCTGCTTCAGTCGCGATGTGGGGGAGGAGGGCATCATTGAACGCGATGGAACCCGAGAACCCCACCACGCCCAGAACATAGACCAGGATCGCCAGAGCCCAATCCCCCTGCTGAACCCAGAAAAGACAGCCGCTCATGAGCGCTCCGAGATAGGCGAAGAAGATCAGAAATTTCTTTTTTGCCGATCCTCTGTCCGCAATAGCCCCCAGAATAGGAGCCATGACCGCAACCAGCAGCCCGGCAAGAGAATTGCCGAATCCGAGCTGGGCCGTGCTCACGTTCACGTCCGTCCCGAGGCTCCAGTACTTCTTGAAAAAAAGAGGGAAGAAGCCGGCCATGACCGTTGTCGCAAAGGCGGAGTTGGCCCAGTCGTACATGGCCCATCCCCACACCGCTCTTCTGTCTTTCGTCATTCGCCCCTCCAAAGATTCCTCTCGTCAGCCCGATGGCCCCAGCACACCCTGCCGGCTCACTTTATTTGCTTGTCCCTTCGCAAGTCAATAGATCTTCAACTGCGTTCCCACTTGACGGAACACACCAAAAGAGCAAAATAGCAACCACCCAGCGTCGCTACGCTCCGACCAGGGGGTGGCGCATTATCCCGGATTAGGGTGGCGACTTGAACCGGAACAACATGGCGACTTCACCGGAATAGTCATCAAAACCCTCCGGGGAACCCTGAAAGGGGAACCCTCCATGACCAAAGATCTTCTCCGAGAAAGAAAAGAGGAAATCAAGCGTGAAAAAGAAATCGCTTCTCGACTCCTTCGCCATTCTCGCCTGGATTCAAGATGAGAAAGGGGCTCAGCAGGTGGAAGACCTGCTTTATCTGGCCCAGGATCACAAAGGGGATGTGCTCCTGAACATCGTCAATCTCGGCGAGGTGTTTTATCGTTGTGCTCGGGTTCGGGATCTCCCTTTTGCCCGGGATATGCTAGAAAAACTGAGGCTCCTGCCCATAAGGATTTATCCATGCCCCAATGACCTGGTCTTGGAGGCTTCAGAGATCAAGGCCAAGTATCCCATCGCTTATGCCGTTGCCTTCGCCGCGGCAACCGCTCTCAGAGAAAACGCCACCGTCGTTACAGGAGATCCTGATTTCAAGCTGCTTGATAAGATCATCGAGATCGAGTGGCTGCGATAGGCCTCTCCTCAGATCCGGTTTGGATGCCCAGCCCGTGGTCGGATGACGTCAGACTTCGGAGCAAAAGAAGGGCGCGTGATTTGAGGTGAAAAAAGGAGGATCTCTCCTCAGAATAGGAGCGACCGCAGGATGTCTTTTGAATTCCCTGTCAATGAATCTTCTGGCCGCACTTCGATCCCATCCGACGGGATGGGCAAAGCTTTTGTAAAGGGTGAGATCCCCTTCATAGAAATCCTTTGTTTCGAATTTGTCGGCATCTGCGCCGTGGGCCGGCATATTGAAAATGGCGATGTTGAGAAAATCAATGCTCTCGCTGTGCTTCGCCGTGAACCGGAGGGTGCGCTCCGCTGCTTCCGGACTTTCTGCCGGGGTGCCGAAAAGGAGGTAAACATAGGTTGCGATCCCTGCTCTCTTCAGGGCCTTGAGCGCCGCCGAAGCGATTGAGAGATCAATCCCTTTACGCAGGCTGTCCAGAACCTCCTGGTCCCCTGATTCCAATCCCAACTTCAGCATCCGGCAACCGGAGCGCTTCAGAGCGTCACAGAAATCCGGATCTTCGAGCTCCCGGGTTATTCGGGCAAAGCCGTACCAAGGAGCACCGGGAGGCTGCATCGAAAGAGCCTTGAGTAGCGCAGGGCTCATCGCATTATCCAGAAAGTGGACAAGAACCGGCTTGCTTTGCTCAACCAAAACCCGGACATCCCGCACCACCTCCTGGACACGTAACGGTTTAAAGGGGCTTCCTTCGGCGTTTTCAGGACAAAAGGAGCACTTGCCCCAGTAGCATCCGCTCGATGCACTGTAGGGCAAAATAAAACCCGGAGCGAAATAGCTCCTGCAAGGAAAATCTCCATAATCCGGCACACCAGGGTCGCTTTTGCCGCATACGCCGGAAAAGGAAAGGAGGGCATCCTCTCCTGGGCCTGAGACCATCAGATCCACCAGGCCCTCGAAGGGGTTTTTCCAGTCCGGGCGGCTCATCCACGAGGTGACCAGACCCCCGCCCAGAATGACTTTCAGATTGCCCGACTGTTTCTTGAGAAAACCCGCCATGGCAAAGGCGCACAGGGCCTGGCTCAGATAATTCAGAGACAGGCCGGCAACCTTGGTTTCATTCTTTTCGAGAACGCTCAAGAGCCGCTCACTGAAATAAGGATAGAAAAGATTTTCCTCCGGCTTTTTCCAAGCCCTGATGAGATCAGCGCTTCTGAGCGGAGAGAGCTTCTGATCGGTGTAATTCGCGAGGCTCAGGCGGATGTCTTTTGACCGGGCAGCCGTTTCGAGCATCCGGTTCACACCCATCACGGCCCGCTTGTAGCGGTCGAAGTTCTCGTAACCTTCCCAACGGGTCAGCAGTTCAAGATTGCCGGGAAGACGACGGGAGGCAACCTTGGTCCACGTGTCATGCCGGCTGGGCGCTCTACCCAGAAGGCTCAGCAATCCTTCCAGGTTGGCATCGAGGACAGAGCAAGGGATATGGTGATGCTTCAAGGCGCCTGCGAGTTTCGCTACTCCAGCAGGCGCCTCACAGGGTTTGACCGCCGGCGGATTAACAAGGATCATGGGAATGAGGCGTTCCTGATCTCATTTTCCTTGAACTGCGCCAGCAATCCTGGGTTCTTGATCATTCAAGCCTCCACGAATCCTCCTTGGTTCCTGACCCCATTGAGAACGACCATACATTAAAAGCTCCACAGGATCAATATTGGCGAAGATCCCCCGGCTCATCTCAGATCTTAGGCCATCCAGACCGATTCCATATACACCTTCGCAAAATCTATGGTCAGCCGCGGCTGGTTGTTCTCCAGGTCCCAAGGCACAAAACAGGTGAGGGAATCCGCAAGCGCATCCTCTCTCATGCCGATCTTCTCTGAAATCAGCTCATAGACATTCCGCACGGTGCCGCGAATCACCCTGTCGATTTTGAGTTCCCGATTCATGGCTTGCAAATGCCTGACGCTCTCAAACTGGTCCATCGCCTCCTCCCAATGGATACCACCCACCTTATGGCGCAAGACATAAATATTTCCCATGTCCTCGACAGCCAGCAGAGGAGGATTGACTCTCACTCGCGCGTTCCCCGGCCTCGCATCGCTCATCTCCGCTTTGATGCGCCTCAAGAGCTCTTCCCTCCTGACGATCTCTTCCAACTGCCGTCCATCCATTCGTTCGAAAATAAAAACCTCATTCCCGATGGCCAATTCCTTCAAACGCGTGGGATCGAATCCCAGGTTCATGAGGTCCCCAATGGTCAGCTTGTCGGTAGGGTACATTCCCCGCCCCTTCAACCAGGACAGAAGGCTCGGCCTGCCGTAGTTCGGCAAGGATTCGATGAAGCGGGCGGGATGATTCTTGCACCTGTCCGGAAGCCTGAACCACATCTCCTTGTCACCCCACAGGTCAGGGCGCCTGATGCCAGGTCTTGAAGGGCGATAGGTCCGCACAGGAAGCGCAGCCACGGCCGGCTCCAGTGCGATCTGCTGGATAGATTCGCCCCCTGTGTAGCCGACCAGCGATCCTATCCGACGCCTGAAGGAAATCAATTTGGTCGCAAAACGGGTGAACATGAACTGGGTGAGTGGCGTCGGTCTCCCGATTCGGAGTTCGTGCTTGAAATAGGTGAGAAGGGCCGCATACAGGTCCTTGAACTCTCCTATGGTTCGTTGCACCATCACCTCATTGTCCCTCATCGCAATGGCCGCGCGCTTTCTCTTCAGATGGTGCACCATCTTCAAAAGCGGGTCTTTGAGGTGCCTGCCCTGCCATCTGGGTGGAACATAAATCATGAAATTGCTCTCTCTATCTGCGGCCCCCTCCCCTACAAAGGCTTCCAGCGGTTCCCATCCTTGTTTGGAATAAATGCTGTAGCTCGTGTCTTCCTCGGGAATGATGTTGTCCAGTACTCCGACAGCAGATTTTTCGCCAAGGAAATCTTTGAAGTATTCCAGGATGCGTGAGCCCAAACCATTTCTCCTGAAAGGCCCTGACACCTCCACGTAAACCAGATAATAGCAGGGAATCGGCTTTTTCAGATAGAGCATGTTGAGACGCCCGAGACTCTCTCCTCTCTCCCCGGTGATCTCAAAGCTTCTGAAGCCGTTGCTCGCCTCTTCCGGCTTGAAGCGGGCGATCCTGCTGCCGGACACGGTGGCGCTCACAAGACCCCACAGATTATCAAACAGGTCCGGCATGAGAGCCCGCCCAGACGACCCCGATCGCACCTCCTCGTCGATAAGGGCGATCAACCCCAATCGATCCTGGAGGCTGATACTTTTGGTCCCGACCTCAGCCGGCCCTCTCGGAGAAGTTGGGGAAAAGAGTCTGTTGTCAGTCATTCCGCATCCATCGTTTTCAGTCGTATCGCGCTGGATTGAACAAAAAAAACCACAGGCCTTCATAAGCCCATGGCTCTCAAAACAAACGAGGCCCTGGGCAGACTCGGGTCTGCCCAGGGCCTCAATCTAAATTCGGTTACTCTAGACGGAGGCGAGCAGACCCGGCCCTAAAGCCGTAAAAGAAAAACCCGAAAAATCGAATCTGCGCTTTCCTCTCCATCAATAGATGCTCCTCATTATGCGACATCTTTAGACCCTTTTGAGAATCATGTCAAGATCCAATTCAACCCAAAAGCAAGAAGATCGTCATATCCGTCAAATCCACAAGCTCATCATGGCAAAAGATTCATAGGGAATGGTCTGACTGATGTCCATAACGTTGAGTTTATTCTTCGCGAGCGGACTGCTCACCACTGCAATGATGAACACCCTGTCTTCTCCCATAGCCGTCACAATCGCCTTCATGGTCGCTCCCTTTGATCTTGCTGGAAGTTCACCATCCCGGAGTCGTCCCTATTGCCCACATTCCCTGCTTACCCTAGTCCACGTTTCAAATCCTGAATACCTTTGGCTGACTTGGAAGACAGATTCAAGCCCCATTGGGAAGCGATCCGTTTGAGCAGAAACCCTTTTGACTTCCGTAGGCACCCAACGGATTCTCGGCCGGAGTACCAGTCATAAACAGCCATCTGCAGTGGATAGGTCAGCCATATCTCAGGCTTTTGGGCGGGCTGATATTTGGAGGTTCTGGCAGGATATCGCAGGTGAGGTGCGGAGTGCGATGATTGCGTTTCCACGGAGCTAAAGAGCAAAGATTACTTGGCGTAGGTTATATTTTGCCTTCGCGCCACCATACGTATCGTAATCAGAACGCGGCAGCCCGCGTTCCGAGCAGTGCTGGGCAGAGAATTAGCAAACGTAAGCGTTAACGAAAAAATCGGCGGTGAGCGTAGCGAGTCCGCTGGATTGGCCTGTTACACATACCTGTTTTAGCCTTTATGAACAGCTTTATAGTCATTGGTTACCAACCGTTAGTGTGAGTGCCCAAAGACCCAACCCAAGAATTAAGCAAACTATATGACCAGATGACCAGCCGTAATATTGTTGATCGGGATTTCGCTTGTGTGTGACTGTGTTAATGTAATCCTGAACAGGCACTAAGAAAAGGAATGCTGGTAGAACAAAAGAGATAATGGCAATTGCATTCGGCACGCGGCCAATTACATTTGCCAAGATTGCCAAAACTATAAAACCGGTGGCCAAACCTCCGGGAGAAAAGGAAGGCACTTGGACAGCGCGTGCCTCTGCGTCTGAATGTATTCTCTTAAGAAGACTATGGCAGAAAAAAATACCGAAAAACCCTCGCCAAAAAGGACTAATATTTATCACGTCGCGTTGTCTTACATACCACCAGTTCTTGTAAATCCAATAGGCGTAATAGATGCCGCCTGAAAGAATTGATAAAATGATTAGACGCGATACTGGTATATACAAGAAGAGAGGCGTCGAAGTCTGCGCTGTAGCCTGAGCCGTGTATGGCTGGGCATAATTAGGTTGCATCGAAGTTGCCAAGTTGTCCTCCCTAATGGCAATAACATAGCCCAACAGGCATGCTGCTGCTGCTATGCCGCAGGCGGAAAGGGCGATACTAAGTGGCTGACTGGACTGACGATCAAGAACTTTACTGCGAAGAAAATAATTCAGGATGTAAAACCCAACAGTTGGAACTAATGAAAGAAACGTGAATAGAAGAAGCAGCACCTTGCCTTTCATTTTCGGATAAGTAAAGAGAAGAACAACACTCCCGAGCATCAGAATAGCTATAATCCAGAACCTAACTTCAATAAAAGTTGCCATAGTATCTTCCTCCTTTTTAGTCGCCGAAGCCTATTGCGCGGTAGGGAAATGGGTCGGTTATGACTTGCCCAAGCAGCCTATTGCTTGGATAGGACCGGGGCCGGTAACGATTTAGAACTTGGACCGGGACCAGGGCCTGCCGTTGAAATCATTATCCTCCGCTCCCCACCGGAATACAAGATCGCGTATCGAAGTCGAAAGCGAAGGGGTAGCCTGTCAGGCAGACGATTACCATCTCAAGTCATATGCTAAAGTTAAGACCTGAGGATACCCTCGAAAGCTGAAACTTCAGATCAACGGCCTGATTGGAGGTTTCGTGTGTCAGCTCACTTTTGAGCTTTAGCCCCCTGGTCCTTGCTGGTTTCTGCACTCTTGTTTGCCTCTACGAAAATGAGCTCCACCTCAAAGATCAGGGTGCTGTTGGACGGAATGCGCGACCCGAGGCCTTTTACCCCGTAAGCCAGCTTGGCAGGGATAAAAAGCTTCCACTTGGCCCCCGGCTTCATGAGCTGGAGCCCCTCGGTCCAGCCCTTGATCACCTTGTCAAGCATGAAGGTTATTGGCTTCCCTTGATTGTGAGAGCTGTCGAACTCCTTTCCATCGATGAAGGTCCCCCGATAGTGAACAGTTACCCTGTCGGTGGCTTTTGGGGACTGCCCTTCGCCTTTCCGAAGGACCTGATACTGGAGACCGCTCGGCAGGGTCACGATCCCCTTCTTTTTCCCGTTCTCGGCTAGAAAGGCCTCGCCCTCAGCCAGCGTCTTGGCCGCCTGTTCCTCCATCTCTTTCTGTTTCGCTTGCTTTACCTGAGCCTCTAGACCCGAGAGCCTATCCTTCATGTCCGCTTCGCTGAGCCTAGGCTCAGCTCCGCTCAGCCATCTCGCACCCCCTGAGCGATTATTTCGGGGTCCACCACTACACCGCGCTTCATTAATTCGGCTCCCATCTGGAACCCGATGCTGTAGCTCACGGCCTCCTCTGGATTCTTGAACTCCTTTTTCTCCTCTGCGTTCACTGAACCAATCAGCAATCCCACGCAAGCCAGACAGTAAACAATCCGCTTCATATACCCTCCTTTCCGCTTTCATTCGACGGAACTAGAAGGATGAGTTTGCCGTTCTCTTTTTATACCTGCAAGCTGACAACGAGATCCTGCTTCCGGATAACACGCGACCTCGATTTCCCTAAATGCCTCTCACAGTCAAAGACATAGGGCGGGTCACGGTAGAAATCAGCGACTTATAAGGTTTCCGCGAAAAACCCACCGCACTGTCGAGCAAGTGAGCGGCAAATAAAGCCGGCAGGCGATCTTGAATCGGGTCAAGATCGCGTGTTGTTCATGGAACGATTTTTTATTATACCGAAAGAGGAGAGAAAGCGCAAAATGTCGCCCATTCCTTAGCGATGAAGGAGCGAGATCCCTCTCAAGCACTCGAAGTGTGACTTTGGTTGTGATTAGCGTCAGTAGAAGCCTATCGTGTGGATAGAAGGAAAACCGGTTGCGATTTCGACATTGAACCGAGGCCTGAGTATGACTTTGAAATGTTCACTTGGTAGCTCATGAGCAGCTGCTTCCAATCCGTATCGTAATTGAAAGCGGTAGCCTGTGTCCCTGGCGTTCCTCGCCAAGCGATTACCAGTCCAAATCTTCAACCCGATGATATCCATGGTTTCCTCGATTGCAGAATCCCGTTAGGATAACTTGGGGTCATCGGATCTCTAATCCAGATAACATGCGTTCCCCTCCAGTTTCCTTCCTTGGGGCCTTGAGGATTCCCAAGACAATGCATAGAAACCGTCCGGTGAATCTAGGGGAACTTTTTCCATTGCTTCTCTGACCCGTTTGACGTAACTGTGAGTTTGTTCGATAGGAGGAATAGCATAACCTGCCTCGACTACCCTTCTTGACCCTGAATTATAAGCAGCAAGAGAAAGCTCAATGTCGTTTCTAAACCTCTGCAACAGAGATTTCAGATGCTCCAGACCCATTCGAATATTCTCATCCGGATCGTATAAGCATACACACATCTATCTCGGGCTCTTTACAGAAAAACCGCGGCATCAGTTGCAATACTCCAATCGCCCCCTCTGGGGAGACGGCTTCAGGATTAAAACCAGACTCAACCTCTCCCAAGGCGACAGCAAACGCGGGTCCAGCCCTAACTCTCTCGCCACCTTTCGAAGTTTCTTCCTGATGTCTCCTTTCACCGTTGTGCGGGAAAATGTTCCAGAGCTATACCTGTGTCTATTCAGGTAGACGGTTTCGCTTTTTCCTGGCATCCAATCGGGCATCTTTGAAATGAAGCCCTTTTCCGTATTCTCCGAATGCTCCACCGGCCTCCTATAATCACTGGTTGTGAACTCAAGCACCTCAATAATATTTCAGGGAATGCGGGTCAGTCCCCCATTCCGGTTCATAGGAAAATCTAGATAGCGTGCGGTGCGTGCCTAGAAGACTGCAGCATCTCGCCCTAGAAAAACTAACTTCCTCATATATACCTCTGTCGATCAGGCTCTCTTTTATCCTTGTCCTTGCTGTCTAAACTTTCCGCGGCATTTCTTATGTCGCCTCCCTGATTCAAATAAGATCTGGGCGCTGAATTCAAGGCGATAGACTTAACGCCACAATCGAGGGTAGCGCCTAGGGCAATTGCGACGAGCGCTATGAAGCCCAAGTCTCTTGG
The DNA here is from genome assembly GCA_963702565.1 of uncultured delta proteobacterium. GTDB lineage: Bacteria > Desulfobacterota > DSM-4660 > Desulfatiglandales > HGW-15 > CAVPDE01. The sequence goes on from CAVPDE010000004.1 coordinate 33,403, forward strand.
CCTGATCCCCTTTAGCATCTTGACTTCTCCCCAAACCGCCTCTGAATCCGCTAATACAGAAGAATAGATACTATGCAACCTGTAGTGTGTCAATAGAAATAAAACACAACATAAAGTAGAAGTTAGGATAACTGCAAAGCAAATCGATACAGTAGAAAAACATAAATTATTTCAGAGTGATCACTGGGATTCTAGACTTCGCATCAAGGATTGCCATCACGGTGAAAAATTCTACTTCGACGAACCAGCGGATATGACTGCTGTCTTTTGGACATGATTTATCGATCTCTAATCTGACACCGATACCTTCCGGCGTTACTCTCATAACATCACCGGTAATCCAACCGGTCTCTCGAAGTTGGAAGGAGAAAAAGGCGATTGAAAGACTCTGTCCCAAAGAAAAAGGCCTTCGAGTCGAGACAGACCCCCCCCTAGGCTTATATCTGGCATAACACCCCTGGAAACTCCAGACTTATTAGTATCGGGCACAGGCATGTGAATGGGTTTTCTGAAATTTGGTGGCGCTCCTAAGGGCACGATTAGCATAGCCTCGCTTAAAATCAAAAGGCGGAGCAACTCATTACTTGGCTTAGTTGATCTAGTTTGTATAATACGGAATTAATATCAACTATACAAAATTATTTACAGAGACATGAAAAGTACGCTTAAATGTATTCGTCCTTGGACAACGAGAATGTTATTAAGAAATCCTCTTAGGCAAACTGAAAGAATCCTAATCTAAGGATGAAGGATGCGAACACCCGCTCGTAGCCGATCGTCGAACCGGGATCCGATCGTCGAACAGGACTGGATAGACGATCAGGGTTTGATAGACGGAGGCGTATTCGCTGGAGTATCTTTTGAACGGCGGAACCGAGAGAAGAAGCGGAAATGAGAGGAGGTTGCCACCAGAGAGAAGATCTGAATGGAGACGGATCACCGACTGGTCGAGCGTCAGTACGAATCATCTCGAAGTTCCGATCATCTTGATATGACATCGGCTTTCTATTCATTCGCCTTCGCCAGGATACTTTGCAGCTTGCTGCAGAGAGGAATGGCGAGGCCCACCGCGCCGTAGCTCGTGAGAGCGAAGGCGGCGTGGGTCTTCTGCGCAATTCCGCTCCAAAGCACACCCTTTAGCTTGCTGCTGGGAGCTTCATTGCTGTTTCTATGAAATATGTAATTCTATGCTACAAAGTAGAATGACTTTTCTCTGATAAGAGCAAATTATTACTCATCGGGATATGATGATGCGCTTCATGTTTCTTAGTCGTTTGGAATAACAAGATTTTTTTGCGGAGGAATAAGTAGGTACTTTGGCATGGTAATTGTAAAAAGGAATGGTGCGACTAGGGATACGGTCGCCTGAAGGAGCCTGACGCTGTGACCGACACCGACCAGGAAATGACAGGCCATCTCACCGATAACTGGTGGCAGGCGTTCTGGAATCGAGCGAAGACGGTTTCAATATACTTCTCACATCCCCGAAAGACGTTGCGGGCCACGACCGCAGAAGCGGAATCCGCCGCAGAACCATGGAACGAAGGCATGGTGCAGACCGGAGAGCCGCCTTCCTTTCATCTGCGGATCTGGAAGGAGAATAATCGTCGTCATTCCAACAACTTGAATTCTGCCCTCCCTTTGTTTGAATGAGACTGACAACCCCGCCTTGTGTTATATTATACCTACTATATGAGACTGTCGAAAAAGGCATGGTGAAATGG
>CAVPDE010000005.1:0-194010 GCA_963702565.1 uncultured delta proteobacterium
CAAAGGTGAGAGCCCAGAATTTCAAAATCTACACGACGACCCAGTTCGTCAACCTGCTATTGAACCAGGCCATAGAACTGCAGCGACCACGGTCCAATTGAAGGAGACGGAGAATGCAATTCTCGGCCCAGTTTTTGGAACTCCCTAAAATGAGGATGCTCCACCAACGTTTTTCGGTGCTGCCGGCCGTGAATCTGTTGACAGAGATGGAACGGGAGTGGGCAGACCTGAAAGACCGAATCGAGCTCCCTCGGAAAGGCAGTGTGGCCATCGCCGTGGGCAGCCGTGGCATTTCGAACCTGACCGAGGTGGTGCGCACCGTGGTCGTGAAGCTGAGAGAGGCTGGGTGTGTGCCATTTATCGTACCCGCTATGGGTTCCCACGGCGGTGCTACAGCCGAAGGTCAACGAGCGGTGTTGAGCGCTCGTGGGATCACTGAACAAAGCGTAGGAGCGCCGGTGCGGTCTGCCATGGAAGTTACGTCCATGGGAGAAATCGATGGTATACCCCTGTTCATGGACCGTTTGGCTCAAGAGGCCGACGGGGTGGTCCTCGTCAACAGGATCAAACCTCACACCAATTTTGTCGGCCCTACAGAGAGCGGTTTGATCAAAATGATTGCCATTGGGCTGGGCAACCAGATCGGAGCCGAACACTACCACCGTCTGTCCGTTGTTCGAGATCAGTATGAAATCATCAGTTCGGCCGGAAGGGAACTGCTCAAGCGCTGCCGGGTCCTCTTTGGTGTAGGCCTCGTGGAAAACCAAAAGCATGAGACTGCAGTGGTGAAGATGGCCCGAGCCGAGGAGATCGAATCCATGGAGGTGGAACTCCTCAAGAAGGCACGTGCCTGTTTGGCCACCTTGCCGCTGAATGAAATGGATCTGCTGATCATCGACGAGATGGGCAAGGAAATCAGCGGGGAAGGGATCGACCCCAATGTGGTAGGCCGTGATGTGTGCGCCTACGGAGCAGAGCGGCCCTGGCCTAAAATCACACGCATCTTTGTCCGCGATCTGACTGAAGCAAGCGAGGGGAGTGCCGTCGGCATCGGCCAGGCCGACTTTACGACCCGGCGCCTTGTGGACAAGATCGACTTCCAGGTCACCGCCGTCAACTGCCTGACCGCCTGTTGCCCCGAAGGGGGCAAACTGCCGCTCGCCTACCTCAGCGACCGGGAGGCCATCGCCGCAGCGATGGTGACGCTCAGGCCTTACAGCCTTGAGGACCTTCGCCTTGTCCATATCAAGAACACCCTGGAACTCGATAACCTGATGGTGTCCGAGGGCTGTCTCTCAGACCTGCAAGGAAAAACCCATGTGGCCATCGAGAATAAGGACCTGCGACTGGAATTCGACGGTTCCGGAAATCTCCTCTCTCCTTTTGCAACCATCTAAAAATCGCCCGGCGTGGAGGAACCCTGTGAAGAAAGAGAAAGCATTAAATGAGCTCATCGAAAAAGCCTATCAGCTGGGATATAAATATGAAAAAATCTACAGGGGCTGTTCCCAGTGTGCCCTTGCGGCCATATATGATACACTGAATTTCGGTGATGACAGCGTGTTCAAGGCAGCAACCGGGTTTGCAGGGGGCGGCGGTCTCACGGGGATCAGCGTGTGTGGGGGATATGCTGCGGGGGTCCTGGCCATCGGTCAGTGTTGTGGCCGAGAACGTTCCGGGTTTGCGGATTCCGAGAGGATCCGCTTTAAGAATTTCGAGTTGGTGCGAGAATTTACTGTGGATTACATAAACGAACTGGGTTCCATCATTTGCCGCGATATCCAAACCCGGTTTTTCGGTCGGCCCTACTATATTGCGGATCCTGACGATTTCGCCAAATTCGAAGCAGCGGGAGGCCACAAAGACAAATGTACGGACGTGGTGGGTAGGGCTTCGCGGCTTGCGGTGCGATTCATTTTGAACAAGGGTCTTGCACCGTTTCCTTCAAATGAAACCGTCATGAGTAACCGACACTAACTTTACATGCTTCGCCGCACAATCATCTATGCTGCCGTGGTGGTAGCCTGTATCGGCGCACCGCTTGCCCTAGAGTGGCTTACAACGTCCAATCTCCGGCCACTAACACAAAAGATCCGCATTGAGGCATTTCGCTATGGCACATCTCCTTCTATTATCCGGGCCAACCGAGGAGATCGGCTCAGTCTGGCTTTTTCAACGCGCGATACAGGTCACAGCTTCTTTTTGCAGGACTACCGCATTGACGCTAAGATCTCGCCTGCCAGTGAGACGGTGGAAGTGCGAGATCCATTCTTTACGGCCGGGCCGCCGAGGGATGTTCAAACGGTAGAGATAACGGCCGGTTTGCCTGGAGTGTGGGGAAGCCTGGTCTCGGTTTCCCGTTTTCGTTGTCACGTGTACTGCGGCCTGATGCATGGTTTCGAACAGGGAGACCTGATCGTGCGCCCCAACTGGTTGATGACAGGGAGCATGGGGCTGCTCATGGCCATTGTCCTCTTGGGTTGGCTGCGCGTCAGATGGGATGAATCTTCGTCTCGCGCACATTCCACGCCTCCGCCTCCTGTAGATCTGAACGGGCGAATACGTTCTTTGCACACACTCCTGAAGTGGCGTCCCTTCCAATTTGCATTCACCTTGCCGGTGCTCGCATGCTTTGTTCTTGCCATATTGGCCGGGCTCTTCGGCACGAAGGTGGGCGGTCGCAACCTCGCGGTCATGCTCACCTGGGCTGCCTGGATGTCCGTGCTGACCCTGATTCTGGTTCCGCTGGGTGGACGCATTTGGTGCTTGGTCTGCCCCCTCCCGGTTCTGGGCGAATACCTCCAACGGGGGGCCACCGTGCAGGTGCGGACAGCGAAAGGAGGATTTTTCGGGAACCGGTTCTTTGGCCTGGGCCGGCGCTGGCCAAGGGCATTGCGCGGTCCTTGGTTGCGGCTGCTTCTATTTCTGGGGCTTGGCACGTTCAGCGCTTCCCTGGCCGGGCAGCCTCGGTGGACCGCGATAACCCTCATGATCATGGCGCTTGCTCCCATCGTGATGTCGTTCGTATGGGAACTGCGGTCCTTTTGCAGGTTCGTCTGTCCGGTGGCCTCTTATCTTTCCTGTTACAGCGTGACCGGGCGTCTCATGGTCCGAAAACGCGACGCTCAGGTGTGTCGAAACTGCAGGGAAAAACCCTGTCTCAGAGGAAACGCCAAAGGCTGGGCCTGTCCCTACGGCCTGTCCGTAGCAGGGATAGAGCGAAATGTCGATTGCGGGATTTGTACCGAGTGCTTCAAGAGTTGCCCATACGAAAATGTGTCGCTAGCCTGGCGCCGCGGGCCCTGGATGGAGCATTTCTCCTCCTATGGGGAGGCTTGGCAGGCTATTGTTCTACTGGTCCTCGCTGCGGTCTACTCTCTCACGGTTCACTCGCCTTGGCCCTTTATGCGCGATTTGGTCAACGTGGTTGACAAGGCGACTTGGACGGAATTCGGACTCTATGCCGCCGCTCTTTGGGCTTTGGCGCTCGGGGCAGGGCCCTTGGTCTTCTGGTTGGCTTCGTTCGTGGGAATATGGTGGTGTAAGAGAGGTGAAAACGATATTCCTAAGGGCTCTCCGGAGCAGTTTTCTGCGTTCAGTGCAACAAGCGGCCAGGTCTTCAGAAGAACAATGCCTGCGCTCCTTCCGTTAGGTCTTGCCCTGTGGGCTGCCTTTTTTATTGCTACCCTCATGGCCAACTTCACTTTTGTGTTGTACACGTTTTCAGATCCCTTTGGGTGGGGCTGGGACCTGCTCGGGACCGCCGGGATGCCCTGGCTACAGCTGTGGCCGAGCGGAATTCCTTGGATACAGGCTGGCCTTACGTTATCAGGGCTGGCTTTCAGCTTGCAGAAGGGATACGATTTATGGAGGCGCACAGCTGCAGAGAAAAAGAGGGCTTTGCGAGGATTTGCTCCCACTGCTGCTGTTCTTATTGCAGTCGCGGCCGGCATGCTCCTGTATTTCACGAATTACTAACCAGGATGAGTGTGTAATGAATCTGCGTATCTCAAGAACCATGATTATCTCTTTGGCGGTGTTTCTGTGTGTTTTGATCGGCGTTCCCCTTGGGCTGATGGTCTATGAAGCCCATCGCACCGGAGAGCCCTTAGGAGAATACGTGAGCAGAATTGTCGGCAAAACGGGCAGGAAAGGCAGCACCTCAGTACCCTCCTTTTCGCAAAAGCTGGCTTTTGGACCGAAGATCGATTTCCTGAAAAACCTACCTATCGGGAATCCGATCGGTGACTCCAAGCCGTGGATCACCAATCTGGCCATCGTTGATCTCGACAAGGACGGGCTCAAAGACATGGTAGTCTGCGACGCGAAACTTAACCAAATCCGATGGATCAGACAAGGGCCTGCAGGGATATTTGCCGAAACGCAGATCGGGTCGCAGGTTCGTGCCCCTGCTCACGTCACCCCGTGCGATATCGACGGCGACGGAGATGTGGATCTTCTGGTGGCAAGCATGGGCATGATCTTTCCCAACAACGACAAGATCGGTTCCGTCGTTGTCCTCGAAAACATCGGAGCAGGGCAGTTCAAGAACCGAGTCCTTGCGGAAAACATAGCGCGCGTCACGGACGTCGAACCGGGGGATCTCAACGGCGATGGTCGAACGGATCTGGCTCTTGCACAGTTTGGTTACGACGACGGTGAGATCCGCTGGATGGAAAACAAGGGCAACTGGCAATTTGAAAGCCACATCCTTATGAAGATTTCCGGCACTATTAATACCCCGGTAGCGGACATGGACGGTGATGGCAACCTAGATATTGTGGCTCTGGTCTCCCAGGAGTGGGAAGAGATCTATGTTTTTAAGGGTGATGGCCGCGGGAAGTTCAGGGCGCACAAGATCTACGGTTCCACGAACGAGGATTTCGGCAGCAGCGGGATTTCGCTGGTTGACTTGGATAAGGACGATGATCTCGATATCCTTTACACAAATGGGGATGCCTTCGATTATATCCCGCCGGGACCGCGTCCATGGCATGGAGTCCAGTGGCTCGAAAACAAAGGCAGCCTCAAGTTCGAATACCATCGAATCGGTGACTTCCCAGGTGCCTATTCAGCCAGGGCTGCGGATGCAGATCACGATGGCGATCTGGACATCGTCGTGGTGAGCTGTTTCAATCGATGGGAGGATCCCAAGGCGCAGTCCATGATCTGGTTTGAGAATGATGGCCGAATGGCTTTCACCCACCACGACATCACGTCCAACCCGTCCCATCTCCTCATCCTGGAGTCCGCCGATGTGGATGGCGATGGGTGGATGGATTTCGTGACCGGCGGCATGTACACTTATCCGCCCTATGACCGGATGAGTCGGGTGACCTTGTGGAAAAACATCTGGCCTGAGCGCAAGATGGTCCAGTAGATTACATTCTTTTTTTTCTAACGAGGGGGTTCCGGAGCACTTGGCTGGAACAAAAAAAAAGGGCCTGAAAAGAAATCAGAAAAAGGGCGCACCCTCAAGAAAGCCACATCGAAGAACCGCTTTTTGGGTTGCCTTGGGGCTGGTATTGTTGGCTCTTTGCCTCGCTGTTGGCACCTCCATGTTCATCAGGCACGCCAATCGAAGTTCGGCGTTGGCTCGCCTACCAGAGCTGCCTGACCTGACTCGCAACACAAAGGCACTGAGGGAAAAAGTAATCAGCGCCGACCGGGCGGTACGAGAAACTCTTCAAAAGAGAGGCCCTAATGAGCAATTCGGGCAGGGGGCAGGAGAACTCGGAAGACTCTATCAGGGTAATTACTTCTATGACCAGGCTTTGCTCTGCTACAGATTGGGCATTGAGCTTGACCCGAAAAACCCCCTGTGGCCCTATTTGCTGGCCTCTGTATTACAGGAGAGAGGTGAAAATGAATCCGCAAGGGGGCTGCTCACGCGCACGATCGATCTTGCACCGAACTATTCTCCTGCAATGCTCAAACTTGCCGACGGCTATTTCAAGACAGGCCATACAGAGAAGGCGGAAGCACACTATGAGCGCCGTCTCAAGCTGTCGCCGGGGGATCCTTATGCTCTGCTGGGGTTAGGGCGTATCGCCCTTGAAAAGTCGGAGTGGGAAAACGCAAGGGCCTACCTTGAAAGAGCGATCCAAGCGAACCCGGGTTTTGGCGACGCCTATCGGATGCTTGCCACGGTGCATGAGCATTCTGGTCGGCTTGAGGAGATGAAGCTTGCCATCGAACGTGCTGCCCATTCCCCGCCGTTCCGTCCAGCGCCAGACCCTTGGATAGACGCTTTGGCGGACCTTTGCTACGAAACGGAACAGCTACTAGTCCTCGGATCCAAGGCGATTACCAGGGTGGATATCGATGCTGCCCTTAACAAGTTCTATCGCCGAGCAATGGAGCTGGATCCCAAGAATCCGAAAGTTTACCTGGCCATGGGCAAGGCCATGCTGATGATCGGCCAGTTTAAGGATGCCCGTGAGCTCTTCCAGAAAACAATTCAACTCGATCCGAAATCGGATGAAGCTTTTTTTCAGCTGGGTGTCGTTTTTCAGATTGAAAAAAAGCAGGACGAGGCTGAACGCATGTTTCTGAGGGCATTGGATCTCCAAGCAAACAACGCAAACATCTATAACAACCTCGGAGTTGCCCTGCTTGAACAGAAAAGATACGAAGAGGCGATCAAATTCCTGAACCAGGCGCTTGATATTGACCCCGAACACATCAGTGCCCGCTATAACCTGGGTATGTCCTTCTGGGCCGTTGGAAGGAGCCGTGACGCCGTCCAGCAATACCGCCACGTTCTCCGACTGAAGCCGGAATGGGCCACAGCCGCCAGCTCTCTAGCCTGGATCCTGGCAACAGACAAGAGCAAGGAGAACCGGAACGGGATAGAGGCTGTGCGGTGGGCGCTCGTTGCCTGCGCGGGGGAGGGAGGGAACAATCCCGAATGCCTTGATACGCTCGCTGCCGCCTACGCTGAGGCTGGAGATTTCGAAAAAGCAGTCAAGACTGCGGAAGAATCCTTGAATCTCGCTCAAGCCAGAGGAGATAGCGCTCTATCCAAGGATGTCCTCCAGAGACTTCAACTATACAGGTCCGCTAAACCCTTTCGTCACTGAGACCAAAGGAGTTCGCTGACTCGGAGGCGGATTCATCAGGAGTTCTTCTGAAGATCTCAATCACCTTGCCTCTCCTCAGCCATAGGACATTCTGGACGCATTCCGGTATCTCATCTTCACGGTGAGTAGTCATGATCACGGTTGAGCCCTTACGGCTCCCTATAAAGTTGATCAGTTTCAGGACGGTCGCTCTATTTCGGTGATCAAGACCGTCACACGGTTCGTCCAGGATCAGGAGCTCAGGGGCTTTGACCATCGCTCTGAGGATTAAGATGAGCTGTCTCTGTCCATAGGATAGCTGGTCGAACCTCTCAAACGCGAAATCGTCGAGTTTTGCGAGACTCAGCCAAGAATAGGCCACCTTTTTTTCAAGTTCGCTGCATCGTCGGTAAAGCCCTACCGAGTCATAGAATCCGGAGCATACGACGTCAAACACCTTTGTTTCTGCTTTGTACCTCGCCTGGAGGTCTGTTGAGACGACTCCTATATGTTTCTTGAGATCCCAAATCGTTGCACCTGAGCCTCTTTTTTGTCCCAGAACCGTGATGTCATTGCTGTAGGCTTGCGGGTTGTCACCTAGGATGAGTTTGAGAAGAGTTGATTTGCCCGCTCCATTGGCTCCCAGGACAGCCCAGTTCTCCCCGCGCTTGATCATCCAGCTCAGATCGTCGATCACCACAACATTGCCGTATTTCACCGTGACGGCATGCATTTCGAGCAGCCTTTCTGGAGCCTTTGATATTTCTTTCCAAGTACCAGAAACCAGCTCTTCACTGGCTTCCCTTATGCTCCGGTACAGGCCTTCACCCATCTCAACGGCTCGCGGATCATCTGTTGCCAGTTTGGGAAGCTCACCCCCGTCAAGAATATCCCTCTTCCTGCCTGAAGCGAGGATCTTTCCCTCTTGCATCACCAACACGTGCGTAAACGGCTGCAAAATCTCTTCCGCCCTGTTGGTAATCAAGATCAAGCAGATCCCGTCCTTGATCAACTGCCGAATGATCTTCTCAAAAAACTGCCTTGACTTTTGATCCAATCCATCGAAGGGCTTATCCAAGATCAATAACTTTGGTTCCCGAACAAGGGCCCGGGCCATCAGAAACTTCCGGGATTCACCGATGGAAAGAGCTTCAACAGGCCTTTCCAACAGGTGTCCGATTCCCATTCGATAGGCCACCTCGTGGACCCTCTGGGCTTCTTGCGGTCCCGCTTTTTCGTGGTTCAGTCCCTCGAACAACAAGGTTCTGGCCGGTGTGAACTCGCCAGTCCTTCCACTGAAATCCCTAAAGTTGTCCTCCAACAGGTTTCTTTGAATCAAATCACGATAGTCATCAGGGGACACGTAACCTATTCGTGCAAGGTTCTCCGACAAGCCCGTCCCCCCATTATTGGAGAAATGGTATTTCACTTCTCCATCCACGATCGGGACGCGGCCGAAAATCGATTTGGCCAGTGTGGATTTTCCCGAACCGTTAGGCCCGAGGATGGCCCATTGCTCACCGCGGCCGATGCTCCAGGAGATATCGCTCAAGAATCTCTTTTCTCTCAATCTCACTGCGATCTTTTCCACGCTTACCAACAGGTTGTCTTGCACTTTTTTCAGACCTCACAAACCAATCCACCCGGATGAATTCCGGGAAAACCTAACCTTTGTTTCTTTTTCACCAGAAGCCCCACCATACCTGTCGAATTTGCACGCTCGTACAGAAGGGGATGAAGCAGACAAGGGGAAACTTAGGAAGGTTCAAGCCTCAAGGGGATTTCCTGGTTTTCCGGACCATCGTACTCCACGGACTCAGGATCGATCTTTTTGTATTTTTGCCCGGACTTGATTTCTTCTACAGCATGCGCAACCAGGCCAACGGATCGGGAAATGATGAAGATTCCCCTGCCCATCCTCCAATCGATGTGCAGATCGGAAATTGCTGCAGCGATAGCGCCGTTTATGTTTGCCGCCAATCGCTTGTCTCCGTCGGACAAAAGCTTCTTTTCAAGGGCTGCAAGCAAATCAATGTGAGGATGCGGAGAAATGCTGTCTTCCGCTATTTCCAAAAGCGCCTTGCATCGTGGATCAATTTCAAAATAGGCGTGGCCGAAACCAGGGATTCTCTCTTTCCTTTCCTTGTGCTCTCTGACAATCTCAGCGGCCACGTCTTCGAGGGACCTTTGCCCAAGCGAGGCCGCCTTCTCTTGCAAAAGCTTTGCACTGTTTTCGATGGCGCCTCCATGGTGGTCCCCGAAGGCGAGCACTCCCGCTGCAACCGCTGTCTGAAGGGGAACACCGCATGAAGCCACGAACCGAGTGGCATTCGTCGAGGGCGGGTAGGGGCCTTGATCGCAGCACGAAACAAGAATCGCTTCCATGAGTTTCTTTTCCCGCAGGCTGGGCATCTTTCCGGTCGTCATCAGTAACACGACATCGGCAAAGGAGCAATGGCGCATGAGCTCTGTGAGCTCATACCCCCGGACATAGATTTTTCCACCCTCCAGTTTCGTGATTCCTGTCTTCCACATTGAAACGTCCCATCCTTGAAATGAAATTCGAAAGAAGGCACGGATGAATCGAGCCTTGTTCTTCGGCGCTGGGTGTTGAATATATTTGGCTTTTCCGGGCGGATCAAGAAAAAAGACGCTCAAAAAAACCTTGACAATGCTTTCCCCCTCAGTAGGCTACCGAAGGACCAAGGCTGGGGAGAAAGGATGAATAGGATGCCCGCCATCTCTTGAACCCGTTTTGTGTGACGGCTTCTCCTCCTTTTTGAGGGGTTCGAGGCCGGCGAAGAAAGGATCGTGTGTGAGCACAATGGACAGATCATTGAATGAAGAAGAGCTTGATGATGTGCTTGCTGGGGCGCTTGCGAGAGGCCAGAAAGCTCTCAGCGAATTTGAATCCAAGAGATTCCTGTCGCAATACGGTATTCCGGTAACCCATGAGTTTCTTGTGCACTCTGCTGAAGAAGCAGCGGCTGCGGCAAAAGAGATAGGGTATCCCGTAGCCCTGAAAGCCTGCGGTCCGGCCCTCAGTCACAAGAGCGAACTGGGGGCCTTAGCCTTGAATGTCAAGAGCGCCAGGGAAGTTAAGAAAGAAGGAGCTCGCCTGCTCCATGTGAAGGGATGTGAAGGGTTGCTGGTGCAGGAGATGGTGAGAGGGGATCGTGAGCTTGTGGTCGGGCTCACCAGGCAATCCCTTTTTGGCCCTTGCATCATGTTCGGTGTGGGCGGGGTGTTAACGGAGGTTGTCAAAGATGTCACATTCCGTGTGGCTCCTCTGACCCCTGTAGATGTCCAAGAAATGATGGAAGAGATAAGAGGAAGGAAAATGCTGGAGGCCTTCAGAGGGCAGGCCCCGGCGGACCTGAAGGGACTCATTCAAGTGGTTATGGCCATCGGTGACATCGCACTCAGGCACGAATCGGTGCGGCAGATTGACATCAATCCCCTCAAGCTCCGACCGGACGGGACACCGGTAGCTGTTGACGCGCTGCTGGTGGTTTCGGATCAAGGGATCGAGGAAACGGCCGCCTCTCAGCCCCTGGAACAGGAGGGCTGCGCTTTGTCTCGGCCGAAATCAAGGGAATCATGGGCTCACTTCTTCGAGCCGAAGAGCGTCGCCATTGTTGGCGCTTCGAGTGTACCGGGCAAACCGGGGCATGATGTGGTCCGCAATATCCTGGCGAACGAATACGCGGGCAGGGTGTACCTGGTGAATCCCAAAGGGGGGAAGATCCTGGGGGTTCCCGCATACCAAACGGTCTCTGCCCTGCCCGAGGGCATTGACCTTGCGGTGGTGATTGTTTCCGCTGATAAGTCTGCGCAAGCGCTTCGCGAGTGCATTGCCAAAGGAATCAGGCACGTGGTCTTGGCGGCTGGTGGATTTGCCGAGGTGGACAGGAGCGGAGCCGAAATTCAGAAGGAATTGACGGCTCTCATTCGCGAAAACGGAGTCCATGCTCTGGGCCCGAATACCTCAGGCCATATCTCGACCCCGCACAAGTTCACATCGACTTTTTTCCCCCTGGGAAAGATCAGGCGGGGAAATATCTCCTACATCGCCCAGACCGGTAATTTCGCGACGCATACGATGAAGTATATTCTCTCGGCCGAACATTTCGGGGTTGCCAGGGTTATCGGGCTGGGCAACGCCATTGACACGGACGAGTGCGATGCCCTGGAATCGTTTGAGGACGATCCTGAAACCAGGGCAATTCTCATGTACTTGGAGCAAATCAAGAGACCCCAGCGGTTTCTGCAGATCGCCCGGAGAATCACCCGAAAGAAACCTGTGGTGATGTTAAAAGCGGGCGCCACAGAGGCTGGAAAACAGGCTGCGATTGCCCACACGGCATCCATGGCTATGGAAGATCATCTCGTGGATGGCATGCTCAAACAGGCGGGCGTTGTCCGCATCCATGACTACACACATCTTGTTCTTTTGGGAAAGGCACTGTCCATGTGTTCTTTGCCAAGGGGAAACCGGGTGGCTTTTCTCGCGCCCTCAGGAGCCATGCTCGTGGTGTTATCGGACCTCTGCACCCGTGTCGGTCTCGAGGTCCCCGATCTGCAGCCTGAGAGCCTCAGAAGGCTCCGGGAGATCAGTCTGCCCTTCATCCTCATGCGCAATCCCGTGGACATCTGGGCTGCTGCCGCTGTCCTGGGAATCGAGGAAGGTTACAAAGAGGGGATGGAGGTGGTTCTGAAGGATCCCTTGATCGATGCGGTAGTGCCCATCCTGCTCCTGAACAAGGATACAGGGCTCCCTTCCTACGATTTCATCGTCGATCTGGCGAGAAAGTATCACGACAAACCCATACTGGTCAGCTTCACAGGAGAGGAGAACTATATGAGGGAATGCAAGGCGTACCTTGAGCCACGAGGGGTCCCGACCTTCGCAACGATCGAGGACCCTTTTCATGTCCTTTCTGTTTTGGCTCGATGCAGGAAGGCAATGGATCGAAAATGAAGGCAGAATTCAGCTCCCTGATAGCCCGATGTCCGTGAGCTTCAAGAACGGCGGCTATGAGCGTCACCATAGGAATGGTTGTTTCACCGTGAGAATCACATCACCGCACCGATATACCAGGGGACAAATTCGCTCTCCCCAAAGCCATAGTCTTCGTTCTTGGTTTTCTTGCCGGAGGCCGTATCGAGGATGAGCTGAAAGATCGCCTCTCCCAGTTCAGGGATGGTGGCATCGCCGTCAAGGATAGTGCCGCAATTGACGTCCATATCTCTTTCCATCCTGCGGTACATGAGAGTGTTGGAAGCAAGTTTAATGGTCGGGACGGGCTTAAAACCGCAAACGGTCCCTCGTCCGCTGGTAAAACAGGTGATATTTGCGCCTCCCGCGATCATCCCCGTCATGGAAACAACATCATATCCGGGCGTGTCCATGAACACCAGGCCTTTGGCAGAGACTGCCTCCGCATAACCATAGACTTCCGCTAGATTGGTTGTTCCACCCTTTACTGCCGCACCCAGAGATTTTTCAAGAATGGTCGTGAGCCCGCCGGCCTTGTTGCCGGGAGTGGGGTTGTTGTTGATCTCAGCCCCATGTCGAGCGGTGTAGGCTTCCCACCATCGGATTCGTTCGATCAGCTTTTCCCCGACTCCCGCAGTCACAGCTCTTCGGGTAAGAAGATGCTCGGCACCGTAGATCTCCGGCGTTTCGCTGAGAATGGCTGTTCCCCCGTGGCGTACGACAAGGTCTGCAGCCGCGCCAAGGGCAGGGTTGGCCGATATGCCGGAAAAAGCATCTGAACCGCCGCATTCCAGCCCGACCAAAAGGTGACTGGCAGGAACCCGCTGTCTCTCAATCCTATTGGCGTGGGAAAGCAGGGATCGCACGGCCTCAACCCCGAGGCGAACCGTTTCTTCTGTACCGCCTGCATCCTGGATATTCAGTGTTCTGAGGCGCGGGCCCGCCTCTAACTTCATATTCTCCATGAGGCAGCCGAGATTGTTGACCTCACAGCCCAGACCCACGAGCACAATGCCGGCGAAGTTGGGATGTCTCGCATACCCCGCCATCGTCTTTTGGAGAATCGCGAAGCCCTCCCATTCTGCGCCCATGCCGCAACCAGCAGACTGGCCTAGAGCGACAACGCCGTCCACATTCGGATGGTCATTCAGCTCTTCTTTTCTAAACGCATCGGCAATGAATCTGGCCACACTGGCTGAACAGCTCACGGTGGACAGCACGCCGATGTAGTTTCTCGTGGCAATCCGACCATCAGGTCTAACGATTCCTTGAAAATGGGCTCGACTCTCTGCGGGCAGGTAATCCGTGGGTTTGGTATCCATCCCAAAAGAGTAGTCTCGAGTTATATCTCTCAGTTCTACATTGTGGATATGCACGTGTTCACCAGTCTTGATGGGTCGGGATGCGAAGCCAATGAGCTGGCCATATTTTAAGATCGGCTCCCCTACTGCAAGGCATTTTGCGGCCACTTTGTGGCCACTTGGAATGGGGTCTAGACAACTCACACCTGTTTCAACTTCGGCTCCAGGTGATAGCTCTGTCAAGGCCGTGACCACATTGTCTTGACTGTTGAGGCGAACGGTCATGGGTTTGATGTTCACTATTTGCCACCCGAGGCTTGGGCCGGCACGCGCAACCGAACTCGTTCATGGTCATAGTGCTGAGCGATTTTCATATCGAATCACTCCTCTCTAGAGTTCATCGTGGGCGGCGCGGCTTGCCCACGAAAGATGAAAACATGGGGTAATATGGCTATTCAGGAGGGAATTGGCAATGGTTTATTGATTGAAAGCTATTTCTCCAGGTAGGTGCCGTATTCTTCCTTTATTTGGGCCGAGGGCACGGCAAAGCCGACTCCGCTCACTGGCATGCCTTGCTGGGAAAGGAACTTGAGGCTGACCACACCGACGACCATCCCTTTTTCGTCCACTAAGGGGCCGCCGCTGTTGCCGGGATTCAAGGGAGCGGAAAATTGAATGAAATCTCCTTTGGCCGTTTCTATGGTTCTGAAACCTGTGAACACGCCGTCGGTCACAGTGGATTGCAGACCGGCCGATGCTCCCACTGCGAAAAGGCGATCCCCCGGCGCCAGACCCTCTGCATCGCGGATGGTGAGATAAGGCATTTTTCGGGGCGTCATGAGTTGCACAAGGGCTAGATCATACTTGGCGCTCGTAAACAACACGTTCACCTGGGCCTCCTGCTGATCGTTCAGGACCGCCGTGAGATTGGGGAGGCCTTCGACCACGTGTTTGCAGGTGAGCGCGTACCCGCCTGGTGAGATGAGAAACCCGGACCCTATGCGCTTTGGGCCTTTAATGGTAAACGTGCAGTTTGTTGCATATTCTATCGGATTTCTTGCTGTTTCTTTGATCACCGTATCCTGGGGCTGCTTGACTGAATCAGGGTCTTTGTACTCCCGTTCTTCAATGTTTCCTTTGGCCTTGTCCGTGCCCGGGTCGTGATCCGAAAAATGCACAACCCCTCTTTCATCCACCCATTTGTAGATCTTGCCGCCAAGGGCGGAAGGCCACGGAAAGAGGAGAAAAGCGAGAAAGGCTATGAAGACAAGGCGTAGAAGGTTCATTTCCTGATGCCGCCGGCACCGCTGGTGCGCGTGCCTCAGGTCCTGCGCCCTTTGCGAGAGGGTTCTTGGTTGGCCTTGATCAAACGATCGACAAACCGGCCCCACCATCCTTTCCTGGTTTGTCCTGACGGGGTATGGGTTTTTTCAGTCATGTTGCGGCTCAGTCCTCCTGCTCACTAGGGTATATGATACTATTATAATTGGCATTTATCAATGACGAATTCCGGACTCTCTTTTGTGGGCCTTCAAATTCCTTTTGACCCTCGCAGTGAATTCTGCTATAAAAACGCCCATTCTTTTACACATGGGAGGGTCTGATGGCTAAAGAGAGCCCGCTGAAAGACAAAGTTGTACTCGTGGTTGACGACGAACCTGATGTCCTAGAAACGGTTGCCGATGAGCTGGACATGTGTATTGTCCACAAGGCAAAGGACTATGAGACCGGTCTGCAATACCTGCTGAGCTACACCTACGATGTCGTTATTTTGGACATCATGGGGGTGAACGGTTTCGAGCTCCTCAAGACGTCCGTGGAGAGGGGCTTCCCGTCTGTCATGCTGACCGCCCATGCGTTGACTCCGGATGCGCTTAAGAAGTCCATCAAACTGGGCGCTCTTTCATTCTTGCCCAAAGAGAGGATGGCGGACCTGAGAGAGTTTCTGGAGGACGTGGTGCTGGGAGCCGGAAAACCGCTTTGGATCAAGTTTTTCGATAAGTTGGGGAACTACTTTAACAAACGTTTTGGGCCGGACTGGAAGGAAAGAGACAAGTTCTTCAAAGAGTTTGAAGAATCCCTCACGAGGAGCGAACAGGAAAACTCCTGAATCACTCGCCCGCAGCAGCCTCTTCCTCAGCGTTCCCTCCTTCACCGCTGAGCACCTGAGGCTTGTACCCCTCACTGACCACCGTGCCGTCGACCTTGTGCACCGCCGCCTGCGGATTTTGCTTTTCATGGGCCTGAAGAGCTGTTTCCAATGCTTTTCGGTTGTTCTCCTCCAGAGTGGACCAACCGATGCGGCCCCGGCATTTGGGAAATTTTGAACAGCTCAGCCACGGGCCTCTGGCACCCCGGCGAAGATTCATGGGTGCGTTGCACTTGGGGCAGGAGAGGTCCGTCAAAAGGGGAGGGATTTTGGGCGCCGCGATCAAGCCTTTTTTATCGAGATTCACGATGCCGGCACACTCCGGATAGCGAGGACAGCTGAGAAACAGGCCGAAGCGACCTTTTCGCAGGAGCAGGGGAGACTCGCACTTGGGGCAGGCAATGTCGGTCTGTTCCGGGGCAACAGGATTTCCTTCCCGGTCCACGGGCGCGGCAAATTTGCACTTGGGGTAGCGGGCGCAACTGAGAAAAAGGCCCTTTTTCCCGAAGCGGTAAACCGTCTGCCCGCCGCACTGGGGGCAGGTGTGAGGAGCGGGCTCGGTTTCCGCTTTTGCGTGAACCAGATCTTTGTAAGCGTCGTCGAGGCCCTTCTTGAAAGGCCCGTAGAACTCGTGGAGCATTTCCACCGAGTCGGCATGCTTGTCCTCGATGTCATCGAGCTGCTGCTCCATGTCCTTGGTGTATCCCACCTGCATGATCTCGGGAAAGCCTTCCATGAGCTTGTCCGTCACCACCTTGCCCAGGTCTGTGGCGTAGAAGCGGTTTTGGTTTTTTTCCACGTATTTTCTGTTCTGGATCACCTGAATGATCTGGGCATAGGTGCTCGGCCTGCCGATCCCTTCGGCCTCTAGTTTCCTGACCAGGGACGCTTCCGTGTAGCGGGGCGGTGGAGAGGTGAAGAACTGGTTCGGCTCGATTTGAAGGGCCCCCAGTTCTTTTCCTTGTGCAACAGGCGGGAGCACCGCCTCCTCAGAGGCATTGGGCACTCCCGTGACCCGGTAGTACCCTTCAAAGACCAGAACCCGGCCTGTGGCCTTGAAGACCAGCTCTCCCTTGTCGTCCTGCCCCGAAACCAGCACAGTGGTGGCATCCCACTGAGCATCCGTCATCTGGGAGGCAACAAAGCGCTCCCAGATCAGCTTGTAGAGCTTGTAGTGGCTTTCCTTGAGGGAGGAGCGCACCCGGGCCGGCGTGAGATGAACATCCGTCGGACGGATGGCTTCGTGCGCTTCCTGGGCGGACTTGTTTGAAGAGGTGAAGGTGTTCGGTGCCGGCGGCAGGTAAGATTCCCCATGGTTGGAGGCGATGTAGTTCCTCACGGCCTGAATCGCTTCAGGGGAAACATGGGTCGAATCGGTCCTCATGTAGGTGATCAAACCCACGGATCCCATGCCGTCGACCGTCACTCCTTCGTAGAGGTTCTGGGCAACGCCCATGGTGTACTGGGCGGTGAAGTTGAGCTGGTTGGCCGCAGCCTGCTGAAGGGTGCTGGTGATAAACGGCGCGTAGGGGCGACTCTTTGTTCTTTTGGTCTGAATCGATTTTACTTCCCACCGGGGCCCGGCTTCCAGGTGCCCGATGAGGTGCACCAGGCGATTGGCAGGCGCCTTGGCACCGGGATTCTCCGCGATGTGCTGATCATCAACGTGAAAACCCGCACGCCTGGCTGCTTCCAGAACCTTCTCGAAACGGCGGGACTCGATCTTGGCGCCGTCCACTTCCATCAGTTCGGCGGCGAAACTCGCGTGGCCGGAGAGCCACTCGTTTTTCTCGGTCACGGTTTTGCCGTTGTTTCTTTTGCCGTTTTTCTTTTCACTCGCTTCCGACAGCCACCGGAGCCATTCTTCCGAGAGGCCAGGCGCCTGGGCGGGGTCTGTGGTGAAGATTCCGTTTACCTTCCAGTACTCTTCAGGAACAAAGGCCTCGATCTCCCGCTCCCTCTCCACGACCAGGCGAACGGCCACGGACTGCACCCGGCCTGCGCTCAATCCGCCTGCGACCTTCCGCCACAGGAGAGGGGAAACCTGGTACCCCACGATGCGGTCCAGAACGCGTCTGGCCTGCTGGGCATTGACTTTAGCCATATCGATCTTGCGGGGGCTTCGAAAGGCTTTTTCGATTTCACTTTTCGTGATGGCATTGAACACCACGCGCTTGGCTTCTTCCGGGTCGACCTGGAGAGCTTCCACCAGATGCCAGGCAATGGCCTCTCCTTCCCGGTCGAGGTCTGTGGCGAGCCATATTCCCGCCGCCTTCTTGGAAGCGCGCTTCAGGGCGTTCACCGTGGATTCCTTGCCAGGGATAATGACATAGGTCTGCTTGAAATTGTTATTGAGATCCACTCCGGGGACCGGGTCTTTGACCCCCTTGGGGTTTCGGTTCGGGAGATCCCTCACGTGCCCCACCGAGGCCATGACGACGTAGTCGGGCCCCAAGTACTTGTTGAGGGTTTGGGCTTTGGCCGGCGACTCGACGATCACGAGCTGCTTCCCCGATGGGTCGGCCGCTTGCGTGGTTCGTTTCCTGGTGGATTTCTTTTCTGCCATTTCTCTTATTGACCTAAAAACTCTAGAAAAAGAGGGAAGACCTAACGGACGAACAGTTTGCCGGGAAGCTGCCTGACGATCCCCTTGAGTTCCATTCTCATAAGGACGGCGGATGCTGTGCCCGGTTCCATATTTCCCTCTCTTGCAATGTCGTCGATGTGCACAGGGTAATCCCCTAACAAATCGTAAACCTTTTTCTCGTTGTCCTCCAGCGAGGGGAGGGGCGGCTCCGTGTAGGAGTCTTTCTTGGCCGCGTAAGCGTAATTCATCCCGAATTCGTCCAGAACGTCGTCCGCGTTTTCAACGAGCTTGGCTCCCTGTTTGATCAGGAAGTGGCACCCCTGGCTCTTGAAGGAGTGGACGCTCCCGGGCACGGCGAAAACCTCGCGGCCCTGTTCAAGGGCCACGGAGGCGGTGATCAAAGAGCCGCTCTTCATCGTGGCTTCCACAACGATCACGCCTCTGCTCAGACCGCTGATCAGGCGATTCCGGATGGGGAAGTTTTTCGGCTCCGGCGGCGTTTTCAGGGGAAACTCGGTGATCACCGCACCCTTTTCAAACATGACCTCAAAGAGCTTCTTGTTGGACAGCGGATAGACCACATCAATCCCGGTGCCCAAAACCCCAACGCTGAAACCTCGCCCTTCAATGCATCCCCAGTGCGCGGCGGAATCAATTCCGCGGGCCAGACCGCTCACAATCCCGAGACCCCGTCTTGCCAGACCCTGGGCCAGGTTTTCAGAGGTCTTGACTCCATAAGGGGTCGAATTCCTGGAACCCACGACGGCCACAAACGTGGTTTTGCCGGGTATGTCGAGGCCCTTGGTGTAAAGCACCATGGGCGGATCATAGATCTCTCTCAAAGGCTCGGGATAGGTCGGATCCGAGAAAATCACCATCCTGGCCCCAAGTTTTTCAAGGTCCCTGAGAACGCTCTGCGGGTCCTGGGAGAATCGCCGCTGTGCAATTCCCTGCGTGACCTGCTTGCGGAGTCCCCCCACCTGAGCGAGGTCCGTCGGTGTTGCCCGGAAAACTTCTGCCGGATCACCGAAGCGTTCCAGCAGTTTCTTGAAGGCCATGTTTCCGAGGCCGGGGACCAAGTGCAGGGCAAGCCAGTCCACTCTGTGTTCAGAGAGGATGCTCTTCATGATGAGACCCTTGCGTCCGTAAGAAAAGGAGAGGACTCACTCTGTCCAAGTGCTTGATTTGCGGAGCGAAGCACTAAGGATGGCGGGAATATAAAACAGAGGATCTCCGAAGTGTCAAGCTTTTTCTTCCCCTTGGCTTTGCCACAGCAGCTTCACTCCAACGGGCAGGAAGGAAGGTTCCTCAGGAATTCGGGAGTCTCAGACCATGAATATCCCTTGAGATAAGCCCCGGTGTAAAGGTCTTCACTGGAGGAGAGGACAATAGCGGTGGACGAAGCCGGTCGGGCCTCTACAACGATGAGTTTCCCCACCGTGTAATCATAGAGTTTCGTCCCCTCGTTAAGCTCCTTCCAGAAATCAACAAGATATTCGTGCTTGGAGAGGGTGGTTCCAACTTCATTGACGATGGCTTCGAAGTTGCCCAGTCTGAAGGCGGGGGCAGCGATACTGGTGATCCTGACCACATCAAAAACCTGTCCCCGTTGAATGCCGTCTTTGAAACCCGCGTCCAGGTAGACCACGGTGCCGCCGCCGACGATTTTTCGGTTGTCTTTGAGCGCTACGATGTTGCCGTAGAGCTTGGGGTCTGTTGCCATGGGCTGCACGCATTTGGACAGAGGCTCAAAGGGCAGAATCATGGCCCCCACACCGAACTCCAGCCACACATCCGTGACCTCGGCAAGAAAGAAGTCCTCCTTGAGATACTCCTTCACCACCACGGCGCCTCGGAAGCTGATGATGTCTCCCATAGGATAGTCCGTCAGAGGGTGCCGGACAGGAATGGGCCTGGCTACTCTGAATTCGTCCCCTGGCTTCACGCCCGCCCGATTCTTGAAATTGATGAAAATCTTGTCGCCTTTTTCTGCGCCCAATTCAGACTTTGTGCTCGCGTAAATCTCACCCCAGGGTTCCACTTTGGTGAGAGAAAGGTATCCCATAGTCGCAGGGTTGGTGAGAAGGCCCAGATCAATGCCTTTCATTTTAGGGACAGGCTTCGCCGCCTCTTTAGAGGGTTTTTCAGCGCCCCTTCCTTTTAGCATGTCTTCTTTTTCGATCAATGTGATCAAATCCCCGGGTTTCAGCAGGTGTGGATTGGTCACAAAAGGATTCATTTCCCACAGTTTGGGCCAAAGAGTAGAGTCACCGTAATATTTTTCGCAAATTGACCAGAGCGTGTCGCCTCTCTGAACCTTGTGAGTCGAGGGCTGTGCTCCGAGATCCGCCGGAGCTGCAATGAGAATCAGGCTCAAAATCATGAAAACCGAAGCGATGGTCTTGCTTTTTGCTTTCACTCTGTCGATCATGGCTTGTCACCCGATAAATTAGAATGGATATAAGCTACAGATTTTATTAACATTTGTCAAGCTTTTTGTAGTGAGGATACAAAGAATCAATTTTTGCCCATTCTTCGGCAAAGGTATTGGGAGAGTACAAATGTGCAGGATACGGTCGTGCGGAGCTTTTGGGGTAGTTGGTAACTCCTTGTATACAGGTAATATTCAATGTTTGGCTGTCAAAAGGGCAAAGGCGCTCGGTCCGGCCACGATCCTCAGCCCTCTGTCGAGGGCAATGACGTAGAGCTCAAGTTTCGAATCCGTCTTCAATGCAATCGCTCCCTCGGCACCGCGATACCCCTTGGTCATTCTGATACGGGTTCCTTCTTTGAGCATAACTCAGCGATCCTTTCTTGTCCTTGTCGGTGAATGGGAAAAAATCTTCGCCTTTAGTTGAGTTCTCGCCCCGTGAGGCAGGCACAAAGCAGAAAGTCCTTATACGCTTTGTGCCTTTTCCTCTCTGTCCCTCTGTGCCTTTATTCAGTAGGGGCAGGTTTCTTGACCTTCTCTTTTTTCTTCGGCTTTTCCTTCGGCTTTTCCTCTTCCTTGGGCGGCTCCTTCACCGGCAACGGCTTGGGTTTCTCTTTCGGGATGGTTGCCAGGAGCCTTCTTTTCCGACGGCTCAATTCCGCCTTGAGATGCCGCAGAATAGGGTCTTTTTCAATCACGGAGCGTTCGCTCCCTTTTTCCTTCAGGAAAGCATACCGTTTGGCAACGGCATCTCCGTAAGAAGCAATTTGAGCCTCCCTGACGCTTTTGTCTTTTACTGCCATAAGTCCAGCCTCCGTTTATTAGCAGAGAGCAGAGAGCGCAGAGCAGGGGGTGAAATCAACTCCCCTGAAGACGCTTTGCTCAGAGCCGTGATTTACGAATAAAGCTTATTCCCTGCCTTTAGCTTTTGTCTGCCGGGCCACTCTCCTTCCTCTTGTTTTTGCGTTCCCACCGAGACCTAAGGACCAGAAGCGCCGTCACAGACCCTACGAGAAGGATCGTGGCGACGAATTGGGTTGCGCTCATTTCCGTCCCCGGGATGAAGCCGCGCTCATCCCCTCTGAAGCGCTCCACGAGGAGGCGGGCCGTGCTGTGCAGAATCACATACCAAAGGAAGACCTGTCCATCGAACTTGCGCTTTCCGTGGATATAGAGCAAGACCAGGAACATGGCAAGCCCGCCGAAGGCTTCAAACATCTGGGTCGGATAGAGAGGGATGTGAAGAGGAGCAAGGGATTTCGGGTGGGTAAACACCACGCCCCAGGACGTGCCCGTGGGCTGACCGTAGCAGCAGCCGGCCATGTGGCAGCCGATGCGGCCGATGGCCTGCCCAAGAGCCAGCGAGGGTGCCCAGAGGTCGCCCATGGACCAGAAGGAGAGGTGGTGGCGCTTGAAATAACAGAGCATGGCTGCGACGGTCACAACCAGTCCGCCTGAAAAAACAAGGCCCCCTTCCCACAGCTTGATGATGTCCAGGGGGTGGGCCTTGTAATAGGAGAAATTGATGAGCACGTAGAACAGGCGTGAGCCGGCGATGGCGCAGACAATCATCACAAAGGCCATGTCCATCACCTGCTGCGAGGGGACTCCCTGGCGTTTGCCGACCTTGATCGCCGTCCAGATCCCCACGGCAAAACCCAGCGCCACAAAGAAGCCGTAGGTGTGAATGGTGAAAGGGCCTATGGAAATCAGATCAGGAAACATGGCACCTAACCTTTTTCTCCTTGGAAACAGGATGAAAGAGGAGGCTCGCGGCCAGCCAGAGCGTCCCCACAGTGATCGCGGAATCCGCCACATTGAAGGCAGGCCAGTGGTAAGAGCCTAGGTGAAAATCGAGAAAATCGATCACTTCTCCGAGCCGGACCCGATCGAGCAGGTTCCCGGCGGCTCCTCCCAGGACCAGGGAAAGAGGAAAGGCCATCCGCCCGTCCTCCGGTTTCAGCCTGTAGAACCAGAACAGCAAAAGGGCGACCGCTCCGAGGGTTGCGCCAAGGAGCAGAATGAAGCCCCAGTCCGCACCCGGCCGATTCATAATGCCGAAAGCCATGCCCCTGTTTCGAACGTGAACGAGGTTGAAAAAACCGCTGATGAGAGGCTGGGTCTCGTGCAGGGGAAACCGGGTGGCGATCCAGTACTTCGTCATCTGGTCGAGAACGAGCACCGCAAGAGCGGGCCACAAGAGAAGCGTTTTCTTCACCGCCACACTTTACCCCACTTCAGCCAAAGCGTCGAGACATCTCTTGCAGAGCCCGGGTTGTCCATGGCTTTTCCCAACCGTGGGATCGTGAACCCAGCATCGTTCACACCGAGGATCCTTGCTGATCTCGACTTTGACCCTGATCCCTTCTCCTTCATACCCTGCCGCCACCTGCTCCAAAGGAAGGGTGGTGACGGAGGAGACAATGAAGAGGAAGGGCAAGGCCTCGCGATAAGGTTCCAGATGCGCAAGCAGGTCGGCAGGCAGACCGAGGGTAAGGGAAGCTTCGAGAGAGTGCCCGATGGTTTTGTTTTTTCTTTCGATCTCCATGGCCTTGGTGACTTCCTTGCGAACCTTCAGGATAGGTTCCCATCGTTCGGCCAAGGCCTCATTCTTGTATTCCTTCTTGACCGGAACAAAAGTTTCCATATGAACGCTGGGGCTCCGGCCTCCCATGGCCTGCCAGATCTCATCGGCGGTGAAGGAAAGGACCGGTGCCATGAGCCGCACCAGGACCTCCAGAATTTCGTGCAAAGCGCTCTGCGCCGACCGCCTCGCCTTGGATCGAGCCGGCGACACATAGAGACGATCCTTGAGGATATCGAGGTAAAAGGCGGAGAGATCGAGCACACAGAAATTGTGGAGGCTGTGAAAGACCGGGTGAAACTCGAACGAGTCATAGGCCTTGAGCACACGCTCCGTGAGCTCCTGGAGCCGATGGAGAACCCACTGATCCAGTTCCTCCATCTGGGCGTAAGGCACCTGATCCTTCGAGGAATCGAAATCGTAGAGATTTCCCAGAAGGAAGCGGCAGGTGTTTCGAATCCGGCGGTAAGCCTCGACCAGCCGCTGGAGGATCTCGTCGGAGAGGCGAATGTTGTCTCGAAAGTCCTCGCCCGCCACCCAAAGCCGGATGATCTCGGCCCCGTACTTCTTGATCAGATCCTCGGGGGCAATGACGTTTCCCGCCGATTTGTGCATTGCTTTGCCGGTTCCGTCCACCACAAACCCGTGGGTGAGGACGCTCCGGTAGGGCGCCCGGCCCCGGGTTCCCACAGAGCAGAGAAGCGAACTGTGGAACCAGCCGCGATGCTGGTCGCTGCCCTCCAGGTAGAGATCGGAAGGGCTTTCCAGGTAGTCCCTGGCTTCCATGCACGCAGCGTAGCTCACACCGGAATCAAACCAGACATCCAGAATGTCCGTCTCCTTCTTGAAGCGACTGGAGCCGCAGTGCTCGCAACGGGTACCCGCGGGCATGAGTTTTTCCTCGGGTTCGATGAACCAGATGTCGGCTCCGGATCGCTCCACCAGGCCGACAAGGTGATCCAGGATCTTTTGCGACAGAAGGGGCTTTCCGCACTCGATGCAGCTGAACAGGGTGATGGGGACTCCCCAAGCCCTCTGGCGGGAGATGCACCAGTCCGGCCTGTTTTCGATGAGCCCGTAAATGCGGTCCTGTCCCCAGTTCGGAATCCAGGAAACTTCCTTGATCGCCTTGAGCGCGTTTTTCCGGAGCCCGGTCTTTTCCATGGAGATGAACCACTGTTCGGTGGAACGAAAAATCACGGGGTTCTTGCAGCGCCAGCAGTGAGGATATTCGTGGGAAAGGTTCTGCTCCTTGAGCAGAGCGCCTGCTTCCTTCAGCTTTTTGTTCACGCTGGCATTCGCCTTGAAGACCTGGAGGCCCGCGAAAAAGGCAACGTCTTTCGTGAAACAGCCTTCGTCGTCCACCGGAGAATACACGTCCAGGTGGTACTGCAAACCGGTTTCGTAGTCTTCTCTGCCATGGCCGGGTGCTGTGTGGACGCACCCGGTCCCCGCAGCGAGGGTCACGTAAGGGGCGAGGACGATCAGGGAGTCCCTTTCGTAAAGAGGGTGCCTGGCCTTCAGGTGCTCCAGGCGACGGGGGTCCAGTTTTGCGATGACCCGATAGTCCCGAATTCCAAAAGTGTCCATGCAGACGGCCATCAGCCCTTCGGCGAGGATCAGGACCTGGTCGGTGCCGATGTCCACGGCCACGTAGTCGAGATCCGGATGGAGTGCAATCGCGAGATTGGCAGGGATGGTCCAGGGCGTGGTGGTCCAGATCACGACGAACACGTTCTTCCCTTTGAGCGCCGGAATGTCTGGGCTGAGATCCGAGATCATCGGGAACTTGACGAAGATGGAAGGGGAGGAGTGAGCCTCGTACTCCACCTCCGCCTCTGCAAGGGCGGTCTTGCACGAGATGCACCAGTAAATCGGTTTCTTGCTCTTGATGACGCTCCCCTTGAGGTAGAATCTTCCGAACTCCCTCACAATGGTGGCCTCGTAGGGGAAAGCCATGGTGAGGTAGGGGTTGTACCATTCCCCGAGAACCCCGAGCCGCTTGAATTCGCTGCGCTGGATGTCGATCCACTTCTCCGCGTACTTGCGGCAGTAGTGCCGCACTTCCGTCTGAGACATGCCGGTTTTTCTGGATCCCAGTTCACTATCCACCTTGTGCTCGATGGGAAGCCCGTGACAATCCCAGCCCGGAACATAGGGTGCGTCAAACCCGGCCATCTGCCTGGATTTGACGATCAGGTCTTTGAGAATCTTGTTGAAGGCCGTGCCCATGTGAATGTGGCCGTTGGCATAAGGGGGGCCGTCGTGAAGGGTATATTTTTTCCTGCCTTTGGACGTCTCGCGTATCCGGTCATAGAGTCTCTGCTTTTCCCATCGCTCAATCATCTCCGGTTCCTTTTTGACCAGATTGGCTTTCATGGGAAAGTCCGTTTTGGGCAAGTTCAGCGTTTCCTTGTGATCCATCAACAAAGCCTCCATCCCAAAAAGTGATGTTTGATTAACAGATCAACCGAGTGAAGTCAACCTTTCGACCGCCGCGTGCTTTGACGCAGGGCCTGCCCAAGGTTGCCCCTGAGGCCCTTGATGAGAATTTCCTTGGGTCGAAGGGTCAATGGAAAGGGGGCCTGGGCTCAACGAATCTTTATTGGGAGGCGCTTTAGGTTCTGATGGAGAGATCTTTCAGCATGGAGTTGACCCATTCGATGATGAAACGGGCTTGCTGGGGGGTGCAGTAATCCTGGCAGGGACAGCGCATGTCGCGGAGAGTGCGGAGATAGAGTTCCGCCTTGACAAACTTCTGCCCTGTTTCAACGGCGAAGACATGGGGCTGGCAGGGGAGGTGCTCCTGCTGGAGAGGGGTGAGAAGAGAATTGGAAACCTTCACCCAGAACAGAGCGTCCAACCCTGAGGAAATCGCTTTTTCGCTCAGAAATCGGCGAATTCTATCGAGGTGCGCAACTTCGATTTCATCGACGAGATAAGACTTCAAAGGCTTTTGTCCCCAGCCGAGCGTTCAGAGCGCAGAGCCACCCAAAAAGCGTCCACCACGGAATAAACCCAGAGGATGGCGAAAGCCGCCACGATCCCTGCCACAAACAGCAGATCTCCTTCGCCGACCGCCGTCGCTTGGAAAATTCCCGCAAGGTCGGTCTGCCGGGTCACGGAAGTGATGATGAAGGCGAGTTTCACGGCCCCTCCCACAAAAAGGATAAAGACCAGGCCCATCAGGAGGACCCCTTTCCTGATTTGCTGGTTCAGGATCTGGCCCAGACCCGGAATCACCAGGCCCGAACAAAGAGGAGCGGCAATTGATTTCTTCATCATCCCTGGGTTCAGCGAAAAGAGGGTGGCAGGACTCTATAAGAAACCTGCAGGCCTGTCAACACGCCGCTCTTTCTCGTTGAAATCACCGCACGCATCGGATAATCTACCTTTATGAGGCATCCTTTTTCGAAATCAACCCCTGTGGCCGAAAAGCTCAAGAAACTTCTGGCTCAGGTGGAGCCCGAAGACACGGTGGGGATTCTGATCAATGCCGATCCGGATGCGATCTCCAGTGCCCTGGCGCTTCAGAGGCTCTTCTGGCGCCGGGTAAAGAAGACGTGGGTCTTTCGCACCAACGTGATTAAGAGAGCGGACAACCTGGCCATGATCAAATTGCTCAACATCAAACAGCAGCACATTCGAAAACTGAACCCGGCCCGGATCAGCCGGTGGGCGATTGTCGATTCCCAGCCCCATCATCAGGAGGCCTTGAGCAAATTTCGTTTTGACATCATCATCGACCACCATCCCCTATCCAACGGATCTTCCGCGGCCTTCGTGGACATTCGGGAGGATTACGGGGCGACGGCCACGATGATGACCGAATACTTGAGAGCGGCAAAGATCAAACCGTCCCCAAGGCTTGCGACCGCCCTGTTTTACGGAATCAAAACCGACACGGACAACTTTGTGCGCGCCTCTATTCCAAACGACATCGAAGCCTTCAGGTACCTTTATCCCTTTGCCAACATCCACATCGTCAAGATGATCGAGTCCTCGGAAATGACGAGGAAAACCTTGACCCATTTTAGAGCGGCTCTGGAGAACCTGGTGTTCTTCAAGGACAAGGCGTACATCCACATGGGCAAAGTGAATGACCCGGACATCCTGGTCATCCTGGCCGACTTCTTTCTCAAGTTGGTGGAATCCACATGGTGCATCGTCTCCGGAGTCTACGGCCAGAAGCTGATCGTGATCTTCAGGCACGCAGGTTTCCGCCTGGACGCCGGAAAAATCGCTCAGAAACTTTTCGGGCCATGGGGTCCTGCCGGCGGCCACAAGAGCGCGGCGCGGGCCGAAATTCCCATGGAGGCGATTCCGGTTCCTGCTCAGGAGGAGCCGGGATTGAAAGAGTTTATCCTCAACCGGATTAAAGGAATGTGATGGCTCCCCTGACCCACATCTTGACGGAAGATTTGATCGAGGACGTGAAGACCTCGATCCAGAAAAAAAGCACGCCCCATCTCAAGACGCTCATCGACGCCATGCGCGCCGCCGATGTCGCGGACTTGGTCGAGCACCTGGACCACGACGAACGGTTGATAATTTTTGAACTGCTCAAGCCGGAGGGAGCGGGCGAGGTCCTGCTGGAAGTGGAACCCCCGGTCCAGGAGCGCATTCTGAGCGACCTCGGCGATGAGGCGATCAAGGAAATCGTCGAGGAGCTGGACTCCGACGATGCGGCAGACCTTGTGGGAGACCTTCCTGCCGATCGCGCCAGGGAAATCATCGACACCGTGGAAGAGGATGTTTCCCAGGAACTGAAGCAGCTTCTCCCTTATCCCGAGGATTCGGCCGGAGGCATCATGGCCCTGGAGTTCGTGGCGGTGCCGGCGGATTCCACGGTCCAGGAGGCGATTGATCGCATTCGTCAGAAGCGGGAAGAAGTGGAGAACATGTATTACCTCTACGTCGTGGACGAGCACGGCAGGCTGGCAGGCATTGTCTCACTGAAAGACCTCGTCCTGGAGTCCCCCACAAGAAGAATCCGGGAGATCATGAACCCGAAGGTGATCTCCGCCTATGTCTACAGCGACCAGGAGGAAGTGGCGCGGCTCGTCAAGAAGTACGACCTCGTGGCCATCCCGGTGGTGGATCAGAACCAGCGGCTGGTGGGGCGTGTGACCCACGACGACATTATGGATGTCGTCGAGGAAGAGGTGGATGAGGATATCGGACTGATGGCCGGAGTCATCAACCAGGAAGTGTCAGAGGAATCCCCCACGAAGATCTCTCGGGCCCGGCTTCCCTGGTTGATCACCGGGCTGTTTGGAGGCATCCTGGCGGCGCTGGTCATTCGCCAGTTCGAGGCCTCACTCCAGAAGATCCTGGCTCTGTCCTTCTTCTTCCCCGTGATTATGGCCATGGGAGGGAACAGCGGCACCCAAGCGGCCACGGTGGTGGTGCGGGGGCTGGCCACCGGAGACATCAGCCTCATGAACGTCGGGAGAAGGATTTGGATCGAAATGAGGGTGGCTTTGCTCAACGGCATTGTTTGCGGGGTCCTGCTCGGCGTGATCGTGGGCGTGTGGCTTTCAGACGTTGCCCTCGGAGGCACCGTGGCCTTTGCCCTGGTGATGATCGTCGTGTACTCGGGGTTCGCTGGCGCTGCCGTGCCCCTGGTTCTCAAGCGACTGAACGTGGACCCGGCCCTGGCCACCGGACCGTTCATCAGCACGTCGAACGACATCCTCGGTCTTTTCATCTACCTCGGGTTGATCACCTTGTTCCTGAGGTACTCGGTCTAGCCGAAGGGATTTGAGTTTCAAGCGGCCGCCGGATCGGCAGAGGGAAAATAGACGGTGAAGATCGTGCCGCCGGATTGATGGCAGTCTTCGATCTTGGAGCAGAGGGGACACTGGCTGATCCGGCCGGGGCACACGTCGCTCTCCTCGGGAAGGTGCTTGCATCGGGTGGACGCCATGTGGATCTGGAAGTGGTGGCGTTCAGAGAAGATCTTCATCCGGAGCAGGTCCGCGCCCTTGCCTCCTGCATTGAAGTCAAAAGGCCTTTTGGAAGAGTAGGCCAAGGTATCCCTGGTCGTGAAAAAGCCTTCGAAGATTCTCTTCTGTGCCTCCTCAGGAATCCCGACTCCGTAATCCCTCACGATGAGCAGAGCGCCGTGTCCTTTTTTCTGGACGCCGACCTCAATTTTCCCCTCATCCGGGGTGTTCTCAACGGCGTTCCGGATGAGGCCGTCAACGACTTTATGCAAAACCTCCGGAGGCACGAGAATAGTGGGAACGGCTTCGAGCTGCGTGAGGATACTCACTTCGCGGTGGGAAAAGAGAGGCTTCAGAAAATCGAGTCTTGCGCCCACCTCCTGGTCCAGATGAAGCACTTCAGGTTTCGCCTCCTTGGGGCCGAAGGCCCTGTCCAGGTGGTCTTTGATCCGCTGGAACAGGGGCTCGTGGCCGGTCTCTTCCGCAACGACGCTGGAGAGTTCTTCCACGCATTGATCGAGGAGCAGAGTGAGGAGACCATAGGTTTTCTGCTGCTTATCCTCCATGATGTCGTCCACTTCGTACTGGATTTCCAGGATGCGCTCCAGGTTGCGCTTGATCCTTTCCAGGGTGGGCTTCCAGGTGTCCTCCGGAAGGGAGGCCATTCTCTTGGTGAGCAGGTTTAAGGAACTGGAGAGAATGGCCACAGGGGTCTTGAGTTCGTGGGAGAGATGGTTGATCGCTTTATCCTTGGCCCTGTTGAGACTGGTCACCTCCTGGTAGGCCCTTCTAAGCTCTTCAGACACCCTGGCGTTTTCGATCGAGAGGGCTACCGTGCCCGCGATCGTGTTCAGAGACTCCAGGTCGGCCCGCTCAAATTCTCCCGTCTTCCGGTTGATGGCGCACAGAACACCGGTGATGCGCTCACGCGTTCTGAGGGGAACCAGAGCGAGATTCCTTGTTTTGTATCCCAGCCTTTTGTCCCTTTCTTCATGAATGCGGCGATCCACAGAGGTGTCGGAGACGATCAACGGCTCCCCGGTCGTGACGACCTTGCCGGCAATGAGCTGGTCAAGGGAAAAGCGGATCTCCTTGATCCGTTTCTCCGTCTCCGTGGTGTCATA
This sequence comes from uncultured delta proteobacterium, assembly GCA_963702565.1. GTDB lineage: Bacteria > Desulfobacterota > DSM-4660 > Desulfatiglandales > HGW-15 > CAVPDE01. The sequence goes on from CAVPDE010000005.1 coordinate 30,185, forward strand.
AGCGGCGCCGAGGACAAGAAACTCCTGTTTTTTTTCGTCCAGAAGCAGAACCACGGAACCCTCTGCATCGACGAGCCGTTTCACTTCATCGTTCACATAGTCGATGAGGTCTTCGAGCGCAGGGTGTCGAGGGAGGGCCAGGCTGATCCTGAGAAGAGCCTCGTTGTTGCGGAGGGCCTTCTTGAGGTCTTCAGCGAACCTCGCGTTTTCAATGGACAGGGCCACGGTCCCCGCCACCATGTTGAGCAGTTCCAGGTCCGTCTCTTCGAAGGACCCCACCTTCTTGTTGATGGCGCACAGGGCTCCGATAATCCGGTCGCTGCTCTTGAGGGGCACCTCGGCCAGGGTCCGGGTCCTGTAGCCCAGGCGTTTGTCTCTCTCCTCGTGAAGCTCGCGGTCCGCAGAAGTATCTGAAACGATAATGGGTTCCCCGGTCATGATCACGCGGCCGGCGATCAGTTGGTCCACAGAAAAACGGATCTCTTCGATCCTTTTTTGGGCGTCCCGGTCGTCATAGGCGGCGCCCAGAACAAAGAGATCCCCTTTGATTTCATCGCGGAGCACGGCCATGGCGCCTTCGGTTCCCAGAAGGCCTTTAACTTCGCGGTTCACGTAGGAGAGAAGGTCTCCCAGATCCGGATGCTCAGGGAGAGCCATGCTGATCCGGAGCATGGCTTCATTGTTTCGTGCGATTCTCTTTTCCTGAGTCACGTCCCTGAGGATGATGATCACGCCGGCGGGCTCCTCGCCGGACTCAAAGAAGACCGCTGCACGGATCACCACATCGAGGATCCTGCCATCCTTGGTGAGTCGCCGGGTTTCAAAATGGCGGATGACGCGCTCGGCGTAGAGCCGCTTGGTGGCCTGCCGCGTTTCCTGCTCAAAGCCCGGCGGGATGAAGGGGATTCTCTTTCCCTCGAGTTCCTCCTGGGTCCAACCAAAGGTCTCGGTGAAGGCCGGATTCAAATAGGACACACGGCCGTCCAGGCTCAACACAAAGATGGGATAGGGTTCGAAATTGAGAAGGGCCCGCTGCCGCCGTTCGGAGACCCGCAGAGCCTCTTCGGCTTTCTTCCTGTCGCTGATGTCCTGGAGGGTTTCGATGGCGCCGACCACATCCCCCTTGTCGTCGATCAATGGGGCGGCTGTGAAGAAGAGCCATTTCCCTCCGTCCTTGAGCGCGGGAAAGAAATCTTCGGCTTCGTAGGCCCCCTGGATGAGCGAGGACTTCCTGAACTTGCCGGCATAGTAAGAGGCAATCTTCTTTTCAGAAGCCCCTTCAACAATGAAATCCGCGAGGATAGGTCTTTGGACGGGATAAAAAGTCTTCCACTGGTTCTTTGTTCCCACCAGGGCTTCTGCGGAAAAACCCGTCAGGTTTTCGAAGGCCTTGTTGCAGTGGGTGATGACGTGATTCTCGTCAATGACAAAGGCGGCGATGGACAGCCCTTGCAGGATCCGGCTGAGGCGTTTCTCGCTCTCCCTCAAGGAGGTTCGGCCTTTAGCTCCTTGAAGAGTTGTTTTTGAGGAAAGCTTCTTGGTCATGAGGGATCCTTCAGGCATCTCCTGGAACAGAAAGGATAGTACAGGTGTGTTGAAATCTCAAGGCGTTTCTGTTATCTCTTCGCCTGCACCAGGACAACACCACGGATCAGCGTGAAAAGGGAGAGCCATGGATCGATTTCTGAACCCTAAAAGCATCGCCGTCATCGGCGCCTCGGCAGACCCGCGCAAAGGAGGTTACGCGCTGGTGAGCAACCTGAAGGAGAAGATCCCCGAGCGGTTGTATCCGGTCAACCCCGGAGCGTCGGAGATCTGCGGACTCCCCGCGTTCAAGAGCGTCGACGATCTCCCTGAACGCGTGGATCTCGCCGTCCTTTTCATTCCCGCGGCCGCGGTCCCCGCGGCCATGGAAGCGTGCGGAAACAAGGGGATCTCGCGGATCATGATTCAGAGCGCCGGTTTCGCTGAAACCGGTCCCCAGGGCCTTGCCCTTCAAGAGGCCTGCCTCCGGGTGGCCGAGAAACACGGGATGCGCGTCTGGGGCCCGAACTGCATGGGTGTGGTCAACGGATCGACCGGCCTGGTCGCCTCTTTTATGAGGCCGGATATCTGGCGAGGCCATCTCAAACCGGGCAATGTCTCTCTCATTGTTCAGAGCGGGATGCTCTCTGCAGGGTTTCTGGTCCAAGTTTTAAAAGAAGGGTTTTTCGGGCTTAGCACAGCCTGTTCCATTGGAAACCGGTGCGATGTCAATGAAAGCGATCTCCTGGAGTATTTTGCCGAAGATCCTCAGACAGAAATCATCGCCATGTACCTGGAATCCATCATCGATGTTTCCCGCTTTCGAAACGCCATGTCGGCCCTAAGAAAGCCTGTCGTGCTTCTGAAAGGGGGAACCAGCGAAGAAGGAGCGCAAGCAGCGCAAAGCCACACGGGCAGCCTTGCAGGCGACGGCCGGCTCACAGAAGGATTCCTCCGGCAGATGAAGATCCACAGGGCCACGGATTTCCTAGAGATGGTGGACATGGCTCGGGGCCTGAGCCTCTGGCAGGGAAGAGACGGAGGAAAGCGAATGGGGATCATCACGTTCAGCGGGGCTTCAGGCATTGTGGCAGCCGACCATTTTGCCGCTCTCGGCATGACCCTGGCCCCTCTTTCTCCGGAAACCATCCGAAACTTGAAGAAGGTTTTTCCACCTTGGATGAATCCTAGGAATCCTGCAGATGTGTGGCCTGCCATTGAACGAGTGGGGCAAAAGGCTTTTGAGGTTGCCATCAAGGCGATCCTCGCAGACCCCCAGGTCGACGCGCTCTATCTTCATCTTTACATGGACCGGGAAATCCTTGCCCGAGGAGTCGGGTTTTTGGAGAGCCTGAGAGGCTCGACGAAACCGACCGCCATTTGGCTGATCGGAGACCCCCAGTGCTTCAGGACCGTTCGTGACATCGTAGAACCTCTTGGCACACCTGTTTTCACGGAACTGGCGCGGGGCGCCCGAGTCCTCGCTCAGTTCATGGTTAGTACCATAGCGGGCAAGTTTCTCCTTGCGTCTTCAGAGGATATCGGTTATGTAAGTTATGGCCACTCTTGGGGGAACTCCGGAGGTCTCACCCGTTCCATGAAGCCGTGCAGGGAATGATCGACGCGGCTTCCACCATGAAGAAGGGGGATGCGCTCAGTGGACAGAATCGGAAAGGTGACAAAGGGCGAACGGACTCATCTGGAAACGGCCAGGGAGAAGGTGAAATTCGTGGCCTTTGGCGAAGAGATGCTTGAAAAGAAGGTGAGCCTGAGCGGAAACAGCGGAAGGATTTACCTTCCGCCTGACTGGGTCGGCCATAACGTGAAAATTATCCGAATGGACTGATTCCTGAAAGAAAGGGGTGTGCGGTGGTTGGAGAGAAGATCTATATCAGGCGAATGAAGACAGCGGATGCGCGCAGCCATAGGCAAGATCGATGCGGCCATTGATAAACGGCCGACCCGGTTAGACTTCAAACAGATCGTGGCCGAAGAACTCAAGAGGAGAGAGGACGCCAGTTACGTTGCCGAGATCAAAGGCAAGGTAGTGGGCTTTATGATCAGCTACATCACCTACGGCAATTTCGGGGCGGACCGGTGCGCGTGGATTGCCAGGTTCGGGGTGAACCCCAAGTGGATGGGCCAGGGCATCGGGAAAAGACTCGCTGAGGAAATATTGAAAGTCTACAAAGACAAGGGGGTCACGGAGATTTTCACTTCCGTGCGCTGGGATGCTACCGACATTCTCTCCTTCTTCAAGGCCCTCGGTTTTGAAAGAAGCAACTTCATCAATCTCTGGAAAAAGATCGAGTGAGAACGTCGGGCCGTGCACAGGTTTGACCGACCCCTGGAGATAGAATTTCCCGAACGAGAAAGGAAAGAGGATGATCTATATAGGAAATTTCCTTCACACCACCAACCAGGAGCAGAGAAAGGAGATGGACAGAAGGCATGGAGAATTCGCCCTGATCGTGGAGGCTGCCGATGCCGAGACCGCGCTCCATCTTTTCAGAGAAAAACTCATCTCCTATCGAAGCGTCAGAGATTTTTTCCAGGGGGAGTGCTCTATCTTTTTGACCCAGTTCTACGAATTGAAGACTTTTCCCAGGAAAGAAGCCCTCATGCTGAGCTACAGTTCCTATGCCGGAGACCCGCTCATGCCTTTCATCGGCTGCACGCTCCCTTCGGCCATGTCGGATGAATGCCGGATTTATGAATGGAACGAGAATGAACCGCAAATCGATGGAATGAAGGGCAAGCCTTTTGTGGAGTTCAAGCTGTAAGATCATCCTATGGTGACGCGTTTCTGCAAATATCACGCTTTGGGAAACGATTACCTTGTCCTCAACCCTTCGGAACTGGCGCGGGAGCTGGACGCGTTTCGAATTCAGAGGATATGCCACCGCAATTTCGGTGTAGGCTCAGACGGTATTCTCCTGGGTCCTCTGGAGACCAAAGAGGGTGACTTCGGGCTGCGCATTTTCAACCCTGACGGCAGTGAGGCGGAAAAAAGCGGAAACGGTCTTCGCATTTTTTCCCGTTACCTCTGGGATCAAGGGCTTGTCCGAGAAGAAGCGTTCACGGTCATGACCCCTGGCGGAAGAGTGGAGTCCGTGGTGAAGGACGGAGGTCGCACCGTCACGGTGCAGATGGGACAGGTCAGTTTCGACAGCACACGGATCCCTGTGAAGGGAGAACCCCGTGAAGTTCTGAACGAAATCATGACCGTGGAGGGGGAAGATCTGCGGTTTTGCGCGGCCACTGTGGGCAACCCTCACTGTGTCGTGCTGCGAACAGATGTCTCCGAAGAAGAAGCCAAACGATTGGGACCGTTCATCGAGAAAGATTCCAGGTTTCCCAACCGCACGAATGTCCAGTTTATGAAAGTGCTCGATCGTTCTCATATTCAGATTGAGATCTGGGAACGCGGAGCGGGGTACACCCTTGCCTCAGGAAGCAGCAGCAGCGCGGCTGCGGCTGTGGCCTATCGGCTCGGGCTTTGCGGGGGCCGGATCACCGTCCGCATGCCGGGAGGGGACCTCGACATCCGCATCTCCGAAGACTTTTCCATCCAGATGACAGGCCCGGTGACAAAGATCGCTGAGGGAACCCTGTCTCCCGAAATGTTCGATTTCTGATTTCCCGAAACCTGGATTCCCAGGAGATGCGATGAGCGATCGGCAAAAGGGGCAAATCGCTGTTATCGCCAGTTGCGCGGCAATCTTTTGGCCTGGCGCGTTCATTTTCGGTTTCCCGGGGGTGATGGGCCAGCACTGGCAGCAAACGCTCGAAGTCAGCCGCGCCGCCACCGGCCGCACGCTGTTCTTTGCTCTTGCGGCTGTGGGCGTCTTCATGTTCATCACCGGCCGCTGGCAGGAAAAAGTAGGCCCTTCAAAGCTTGCGGCCCTGGGCGCCCTGCTGTGCGGGGGGAGCACCCTTCTGGTGGGATACGCGGAGAGCCTCGGGTGGGTCTACTTCTGGGCGTTTCTCATGGGGGCCTCCTCGTCGCTCGTCTACATTCCCGGTCTGACCGTGGTGCAAAGGTGGTTTCCGGCAAGAAGAGGCCTGGTCTCCGGATGCGTCAATCTGGCCTTCGGGATTTCCGCAGCCATCATGTCTCCGGTCTTCACACTCCTGCTCGGGTCCATGTCCTACCGGGGCATGACGCTGCTGCTGGGTCTTGCGGCTTTGGCGGTGGGGCTCGCAGCCTCTCGCTATGTGCGGTTTCCTGAAGCAAAAGAAGCAGCGGCAAAGCTCACCCGCCGGGCAGACCCTTGCAGCCCAGCACTCTTTGACCGCTGCTCAAAGCCTTCGGACCAAGACGTTCTGGATCATCTGGGCCACTTGGGCCATGGCCGGAGCCGGAGGGATTGCCATGGTGACCCTTTCCGTGTCTTACGGCCTGTTCAGGGGGCTGGCAGCTGGGCGATGCCGTGATCCTTCTCACGCCTTTCAATCTCACCAACGGCGTAAGCCGCCTGGTGAGCGGGTATGGTTCGGACATTCTCGGACGCAGCCGGATGATGGGGGCCTCTTTTCTCTGTGCCGCCTGTGCCTACTGGCTTCTGGCATATGTGGACGACCTTCTTTGGTGGGCGGTCCTTGCCGCTGTCGTGGGCTTTGCCTTCGGCACCCTCTTTGCGGTTTCCGCCCCTCTGGTGGTAGACTGCTTCGGCATGGGTCATTTCGGAGCGGTCTTCGGCCTTGTCTTCACCGCTTATGGGTTTGTCGCGGGCGTGTTGGGGCCGTGGCTGAGCGGTTATGTCCTGGATGCCTCAGGAGGCCGCTTTGAATCGGTGTTTCTGTACCTTGGAGGTTTTTATTTGATCTCGGCAATTCTGATCTCGTTTCAAAGCCGCTCGAGGCCTAACCCTAGAGCCGGACCGGGTCAACGCGCTGAGAGGGGACGTTATGAAGCAAGATCGGAAGACTCCACCTTCTCACGGACGTGGTGCTCCAGTCCCGGTTCTCCCACGAGGACTTGGCACGGCTGGGCATTGCCGGAGGGGCGGACACGATTCAGCTCAGGGAAAAAGGCGGGTCCACGAGGGCCATGATCGAGGCGGCAAAGCGCATGGCCGCCGTGTGCCGTCAGGCGGGTGTGACTTTCATCGTGAACGACCGGATCGATGTGGCCATTGCCTCGGCCGCAGACGGGGTGCATCTGGGGCAAAGCGACTTCCCCATTCCCCTTGCAAGGGAACTGCTCGGAAAGGACAAACTCATCGGAGGCTCGGCTGCGACCCTGGAAGAGGCCCGGCTCTGTCTTAGCGACGGCGCAGACTATGTGGGCTTCGGCCCTGTGTACGTGACCGGCTCAAAGGACGATGCAGGGCCTGTGAGCGGCCCGGCGGTGCTCAAGCAGGTGGTGGAAACCATTCCTCTGCCGATTGTGGCCATCGGGGGCATTGCGGGCAGAGAACGTTCCCGCAGTCATGAGGGCAGGGGCCTACGGCATTGCCGTGATCTCTGCGGTGTGCTGTCAGATGGATCCGCAAGGAGCGACCAGAGCCCTTCGTGAAGCGCTGGAAAGAAGCATAACATGATGGCTGAGACACTGAAGGACATAGGCGAGTTCGGATTGATTGCACGGATCGATGAGCTCTTGAAAAGAGAAGGGGTTCAGGCTCCCGGGGTGTCTCTTGGCATAGGGGACGACACGGCATCGTTCAAAGCCAGGCCCGGCTATGAGGTCCTGGTGACCTGTGACTGCGTGGTCGAAGGCCGCCACTTTCTGTCCCGCCACATTTCAGCCATGAACCTCGGGCGCCGTTCCATGATGCTCAACATCAGCGACATCGGGGCCATGGGCGGGCATCCGCTGTATGCCCTCATTTCCCTGGGTCTGAAAAACGAGACCCTCGTAAAAGACATCGAAAACCTGTACCGCGGGTTTCTCTTTGAACTCAGTCCCTTCGGCGCCTCAATCATCGGCGGGAACCTGACCAAGTCCGGGGACGGGATCTTCATCGACATCACCCTCATCGGGGAAGTGGAAGAGGGAAGGGCGGTGCGCCGGTCGGGCGCAACGCCGGGGGATGTGATCCTTGTGACCGGTTATCCGGGGCACTCGGCTGCAGGACTTCAGCTGCTGCTTCAGTCTTTGGCCTCAGAGGACCATCCGCTGGTGAGAGCCTACAACAACCCTTCTCACCGCGCCCGGGAAGGAAGAGCGGTGGCGCTCACGGGATGTGCGACGGCGATGATCGATACGAGCGACGGGTTTCTGGGAGACCTGGGTCATATTTGCGAGGAGAGCAAGGTGGGAGCCCTTCTGGTTCAGGAGAAGTTCCCGGTCAGCAATGAGCTCCGGGAGGCCGCAAACATTCTGAAGCAGGCGCCTCACGAGTTTTTTCTACGCGACAGCGACGACTACCAGCTCATCATCACCTGCCGGCCAAAGGATGTGGAGCGCGTTCGCTCCGCCATTGCCTTGACCTACGAGGGCCCTGTGACGGAAGTGGGGCAAGTGAGGCCGCGGGAGGAAGGCATTCGCGTTTTGCTTGCCGACGGCTCTGAACAGACGTTCTTAGCAAAAGGCTGGGATCATTTCCGGTGAGGAGAATATGGGGACACCGATAAACACAGATTGTTTGGATTAGAAAAATAAAAGAATCCATCCATGCAGATCTGTGAAAATCTGTGTCCCATTCTTGAAGGGGGATAGGAAATGCTTGACACGAAGTTGGCACAAAAAGCAGCGGACAATCTCAAGAAAGTGCGGGAAAAGAGGCCTCTGATCCACAACATCACCAACTACGTGGTCATGAACTACACGGCAAACGCCCTTCTTGCGTGCGGAGCGTCGCCGGTCATGGCCCATGCAGCGGAAGAAGTGGAAGAAATGGTCTCCCTTGCCGGGGCTCTGGTCCTCAACATCGGTACCCTGACCCCCCAGTGGGTCGAAGCCATGCTCCGTGCCGGGAAAAAGGCCAATGCCCTGAAAGTGCCCATTGTTCTCGATCCAGTGGGTTCGGGCGCCACCCGGTTGCGAACCGAATCTGCCGAGCGCTTGACCCGTGAACTTTCCATCCAGGTGGTGAGAGGAAATGCTTCCGAGGTTCTCTCCCTCGCGAAAAAAGAAGTGCGAACCAAGGGGGTGGACTCCCTCCATTCTGTCGAAGAAGCGGAGGGGGCAGCCATTGCTTTGGCCAAGGAATTGAAGACAACCCTCGCCATCACCGGCAAAGTGGACTTGATCACTGACGGAAAGAGAATTTGCAAAGTGCACAACGGACATGAAATGATGGGCATGGTGACCGGGACAGGATGCACGGCCACGGTAATGATCGGGGCGTTTCTGGCCGTGGACCCGGATCCTGTTGAAGCCACAACGACGGTCCTTGCCTATTTCGGACTAGCAGGCGAGAAGGCAGCGCTTCACGCCAAGGCCCCCGGATCCTACCAGATCGCTCTTTTGGACGCCCTCTTTTCGATCGATCAGGAGGAGCTGCGCAGGGGCGCAAAGATCGAGGTCGTGAGATGAGAAGCCGAGGGGAGGACCCCGAACAAAGCCCTGCCACAGGGCTTGACGAGTGGGGCAGAGACCCTACGGTGCGGGCCATGCGAAGGGTGTTCGCGGCCATGGAAAAGGCACAGAAGGAGTTCATCAACCATCTGGGCCTTTCGCCACTTGATCCCAGGATGAGGCTTTGGCGGGAGAGGGCCCTGGCCGCTTTCGATGCGTCCTGGGCCCGGAGTGCAAGAGCCGGTGTGGAGCTGAGCGAATCTGAGGCAGGGACGCTCTATGTTCATTGCCTTGGAAAGGTCATGACCCGAGAAGGGATGGAAGTGCCCGCCGAGATCCTGCCCCGGAGCGAGAAGCTCCAGAAAATCCTAAGGGAGGTTTTCCCGTGATTCAGCTGCGTCTGTTCGGCCGGTGCCGCATTTATCATGACCCGGTTGCTCCGGTGCTCAAGGCCCCTGCAGAAATCGGGTGGGAAGCCTGGTTTCGACGCATTGACCTTGTGACACCAAGAAATCTAAAGGGCAGGGAGCTCCTGATGCGCACCCGAGGGTGGTGGACGGTCGAACCTTCAGAAATCGCACCGGTGGTCGAAGCGCACGGCAGGCTGGTGGTCGGTGAAAAAGGCGAACTGCTGGTGGAGTTGACCGATCAGGAGACCGTAGAGGCACTCTCTAAACTGCTTGCCGAGCGCTTCGGCGACCAGGTTTTTCTTTCCCCCTAGAGACTTTCCTGACAAAGGCGAGGGGAGGCGAATAAAGTTTTTTAAGAAGCAGAGGTCCATCGGATGGGCAAAGGAATCGGCAGCCCTGATCACTCATGCATGGAGGAGGAGGTGCGAACCCTCCTCAAGGAAGGCACCCCGGTCCGCCTTTTTGACCGGAAAAGGGTGCTCGTCCTGACGCCGGATGCTACGAGAACATGTCCCCTGCCCATGATGATTCGTTCCGTTGTTGACGTCATCGGTGCTCGAGCCGCCAAGAAAGCTTCGCTCGAATCTGAACCTTCACGCAAGAAGAAGTTGAAGACCTCTCTGAGGGCCGCTGGCCCATTAGACCCATGTTCGAGGAACAGGGACTTATGAGAAGGGCGTTGAAACGTCCCAAACGGCAGTTTCGCTCTCACTCAAGGCCAATGTATAGCTTTATCCCCGATATTTCATGTCAAAGGCTTCGGCCACGGGCGTGCAGGTCACTTTTCCCTCGCAGACATTCAGTCCTTTTCTGAGAGCGGGATCCTCTGCAATCGCTTTTTTCCACCCCTTTTCAGCCAGGGCCAGAACATAGGCAAAGGTCGCATTGGTCAACGCGATGGTAGACGTCCGCGGCACCGCGCCCGGCATGTTGGCCACGCAGTAGTGGACCACTCCCTCTTCGATGTAAATGGGATTCTCATGGGTCGTGGGCCGGGAGGTCTCGGTGCACCCTCCCTGGTCGATGGAGATGTCCACAATGGCCGATCCTTTTTTCATGCGCCGGATCAGGTCCCTGGAAATGAGCTTGGGCGCCTTGGCGCCGGGGATCAGAACCGTGCAGATCACCAGATCGCTTGCCAGGCATTCCTCTTCTATGTTGGCAGGGTTGGAATTGACGGTCACCACCCGCCCCTGCATGACGTCTCGAATGTAAGAGAGCCTCACGGGGTTAATATCCAGGATCGAGACCCTCGCGCCGATGCCCGAGGCGACGGTTGCGGCAGCCAGCCCTGCCACGCCGGCGCCGATGACCGTGACCCTTGCAGGTCTCACGCCCGGCACTCCGGAAAGAAGGATCCCCATGCCGCCGTTCTTGGACTCAAGGCAATAGGCTCCCATTTGCACGGAAAGCGCTCCGGCCACTTCACTCATGGGCGCAAGAAGGGGGAGGCTGCCGTCCTGTAGCTGAACCGTTTCATAGCCGATGCCTATGATTTTCTTTCGAAGAATGTTTTCGGTGAGTTCCCTGGCTGCGGCAAGATGAAGGTACGTGAAGAGCACCTGCCCTGGTTTCATGTACTCGAACTCCGGACCGATCGGCTCCTTGACCTTGAGGATCATATCTGCCCGGTCCCAGACATTTTCAGCTCTCTTGAGGAGCTTGGCTCCGGCCTGCGCATAGGCCTCGTCCGGAAAACCGGAGCCGATGCCTGCCGTGGCTTCCACATAGACCCGGTGACCGTGAGCGGTCAGGGCCTTGACCCCGGCTGGGGTGGCTGCAACCCGTTTTTCAGCTGGTTTGATCTCTTTGGGGATGCCGATGTTCATGGGGATTCTCCTTTCTTTTTCCTTCGATAGCCGTCCTCTAAGAATTCAGGATTTCTGCGGAATTATTCCTTTCTTAGCACGGGTGAAGAGAAAGGGTCAAGGCCATTGGGGCAGAATGACCTTGAAACAGGCGTCACCCCATGTTAGGTTTCTTTGAAATGGCAGGTTCTATGCAGGACAGCAAAAGCAATTTGAGAATCGCGCTGGTAGGCGGTCAGGAATTCTGCAAAGAGTTCCTCGAACGCTACGTAATGGCTCGGGAAGCCAATGAGTTCGCGGCAAGGATCGTGGCAGTGGCGGACCCGGACCCCGGAGGACCAGGCATCCTCCTTGCGAAAGAAGCGGGTTTGATCACCGTTCAGGACTACCATGAACTCTATGAACCTGAGTACCAGATCAAAGCCCTGGTCCTCATGACTCCGGATGAAGCGATTTTGCAGGATGCGCTCAAGACAAAGCCCGCCGATATCCGGTTGGTCGCCTATCAGCTTTTTCGGCTTTTTTGGAAGGCCATTGATGCCGAGCACGAAAAGCTTCGTGCAAGGAATAAAGAAATAGAGACCATCCTCAACAGTATTCAGGATTTCATCCTTGTGATTTCGCCGGCTATGGACATCGAGGAAGTGAATGAAACGTTCCTTGAGCAAATGGGCTACTCGAGGGAAGAGGTGATTGGGAAGAAATGCCATGACATCTTTCAGAAGCTCAACTCGCCGTGTAACCCCGAGTTCATCGGCTGTCCCCTGTCCAAGGCCATGCAAAGTATGGGGCCGAGCCATCAGGTCCGCACGCGAGTGGATCGAGAAGGACAGCAGCATCATGTGGATGTTAGGATTTTTCCTTTGTGGGAGAAGCAAGGCAAGATTTCCAAGTTCATTGAGGTGAGCCGGGACATTTCGGATTCCAAGAAAGAGGAGGAGGAAATGACCAGGCGCCTGGAAAAAATGGTGGAGGATCGCACCAGGGAACTGAAGGAAACTCATTCCAAAATGCTTCATCAGGATAAGATGGCTTCCCTGGGCAAGCTCTCCGCCTCAGTGGTCCATGAGATCAACAACCCCATCTCAGGCATTCTGAGCCTGGTCATGCTCATGAATCGGATCATGGAAGGGGGAGCGCTGCAAGACAAGGATGTGCAGCAGTTCAAACAGTACCTGAACCTCATGGAGACCGAGACTCGGCGGACCAGCCGCATCGTCTCGAATCTGCTCGCCTTCTCACGTCACTCCAAAATGGAATTCGGAAGCGTCAAGCTGAACCAGCTCATTGACAGGACCCTGTTCCTGAATGCGAATCTCCTGAGACTCCATTCCGTCAGGGTCGAGGAGAAGCTGGACCCGGAGCTCCCGGATCTCACGGGCTCCGAGGATCGGCTCCAACAGGTCTTCGTGAATCTCATCTCCAATGCTGCCGAAGCTCTCGAAGGGGGCGGCGGAGAGCGCGTCCTGAGAATTCAAACCCAGCATTTGTCTGAAAGGGAGTGTGTGTCTGTCAGTTTTTCAGACACCGGGGTGGGCATCCCCAAAGAAAATCTCCCCAAACTCTTTGAGCCTTTTTTCAGCACCAAGAAAAAGGGGAAAGGGGTGGGCCTCGGTCTTTCCGTGGCCTACGGGATTATTCAGGAGCATGGGGGCTCGATTCAGGTGCAATCGGAAGAGGGCAGGGGAACGACGTTCACCCTCGAGCTTCCTCTGAAAACGAATGCAACGGTCTTCACTTCATAGGGAGGCACGATGAGCGGGGCTAAAATCCTTGTTGTCGATGACGAGTTGATTGTGCGGGAATCCCTGGGGGGCTGGCTGGAGCGAGACGGCCACACGGTGGACAAGGCCGCCAGTGGAGAGGAGTCTCTCGAGAAATTCGAAAAGACCCGTTATGACATCATTCTGCTGGACATCAAAATGGAGGGCATGAGCGGTCTGGAGGTCCTCAAGAGGGTGAAGGAAATCGATCCCGATGTGTCCGTGGTGATGATCACGGCGTATGGGTCGATTCCCAGCGCGATCGAAGCCATGAAAAGCGGGGCCTACGAATACCTGCTCAAACCCTTTGATCCCGACGAGCTTATGGTGCTCATCGAAAAGATCAGAAAGCACCAGGCCGAAAGACGGGAGACCCAGTTCCTGAGAGAGCAGTACAAGGAGCGAACCCGCTTTGAAAACATGATCGGTCAGTCCATAGCGCTTCAAGGCGTTTTTGATCTCATCGAAAGCGTTGCGCCCACCGATTCCACCGTTCTCATCAAAGGCGAGACAGGAACCGGCAAAGGGCTGGCAGCCAGGGCGATTCACACCAAGAGTCGGCGCGGCCAAGGGCCGTTTGTGGTGGTCAACTGCGGTGCTTTCCCCGAACACCTGCTCGAAAGCGAACTCTTCGGATATCAAAAGGGCGCCTTCACGGACGCCAAAATCACGAAAAAAGGCCGGCTGGAACTGGCGCACGGTGGAACCTTGTTCTTGGATGAGGTGGGAGAGATCAGCACGAGAATGCAGATCGATCTGCTCAGGGTTCTGGAGGACCATATCTTTTATCGTGTGGGCGGAACCCAGCCGATCGAGGCGGACTTTCGCGTCATCGCGGCGACGAACAAGGACTTGGAAAGGGCCATCAAGGAAGGGACGTTCCGGGAAGATCTCTATTATCGCCTCAACGTGATCTCCTTCACCATGCCCCCTCTCCGGGAACACAAAGAGGATATCCCTTTGCTTGCCGAGTACTTCCTGCACCGCTTTGCTCAGGAGACCAACAAACCGGTAAATCAGATCGGCCGGGAAGCCCTCGATGAGATGATGCTCTACGACTGGCCCGGCAATGTGCGCGAGCTGGGGAATGCGGTGGAGAGGGCGGTCGTGGTCGGTAAGGGCCCGAGGATCCTTCCCCAGGATCTTCCCATCTTTCGGCCGGAATATGTGTCCTCTGCGCCGAGGAGAACTCTGAGAGAAGTGGAAATAGGCCACCTGGAAAGCGTCCTCAAGGAAACACGGTGGAGTGTTTCCAAGAGCGCCGAGATCCTGGGAATTGATCGCTCCACCCTCTATGACAAAATCAAACGCTATGACCTTCGCAAACCGGGTTGATGAGCTCCGAGGAACATATTCTTGTGATCTCCCCTATCGGTCGGCTCGACGTGGATCGAGGTTTCGTGGAACACCTCGGGAAGGAGATCCGTGCCGTCTTCGGGTATCAAACGGACATTCGGCCTCTCCTCGATGAAAAGGATCTGTGGGCAGACCCGGTCCGAAAGCAGTATCATTCGACTCCCATTCTCGAGACGCTCGCGATGATCAGCCCTCCCGAGGCGATCAAAGTTCTGGCGATCACCAAAGTCGATCTTTTCATTCCTATTTTGACCCATGTCTACGGAGAAGCCCAGCTCGGGGGAAAAGCTTGCATTCTCTCGACCTACCGCTTCTCGGAGGGGCTCGCCCCGGCAGCAGAGATTCTGCGCGATCGCATTTTCAAGGAGGCCATCCACGAACTGGGCCACACGTTCAATCTGCGTCACTGCCGCAACGCTTCATGCGTCATGCATTACTGCCGTGGGGTTAGGGAGGTAGACCGGAAATCGAATCAATTCTGCCGCTACTGCGTCGTGCTTCTGCAGGATGAAATGAAAAGGCTGGCGAAAGAGCCAGTAAGCAGTAAACAGTAAGCAGTCATCAGTGAACAGTGCGCGGTGACCCGCAAGATTGTTGCATGGTCCTCTCTGATCACTGACCACTGGTTACTGATCACTTGCTCATTCCTTCTCAGGGTAACGATTGAAGGGAAGAGGACGTGCGCAGAAAGGACCGGGTCAGCCTTTCCCACCCGAGCTGCGGCATGGCGCCAAACACGTCTTTAGCAAGAGTCCCCCCGTCGGCAGCCAGGGGTGCGGACACCTCCTCGATGAGGTGATGGAGGTGCTCCAGTTCATGCTCGATGAACTCCTCGGTTTCTCGTGCGATCATCAGGGTCTTGAGCTCTTTTCGCAGATTCTGCGCGTGAAGCGTCAGGACCCAACCTTCAGCGTAGGGATCCTGACTGGCCAGGTGTCCCTGTTCTCTCACCTTAGGGTTGACCGCAGTGATCACCCCGCTCAAGGGCGAGAGGAGGTTTGCCCGATGCTCTCCCCGGTTGAGCGCGAGGTGAGGCTCCCCCTGCTGCACGACTTTTCCCATAAGAGGCGCCTCGATCCGATCCAGGGGCCCCAGAAGCCTGAGAGCGAAGTCGTCTATGCCTACCCTGACAGAGGATCCTTCTTCGATCTTGACCCAGGCGTGTCCTTGGTGGAGATAGTACCCTTGGGGGACCGTGACCCCCTCCACCTCCAGGACTTCCACCGGCCTCACCACGGCATGGACGGTGTATTCGTCGTCAAAGTACTGATCGAATTCGCATCGGCTGCAATGATAGTCGTTGGTGCAAGGCTTGAATGAAATCCGCCCCTCTAAGTGGTGGAGACACGGCCTTTGGGAGGGGGTCAGCGCTTTCATGGCCTGAATGCGAGGTGTTAACTGTGTCATGGGTTTTAGTACTCCTTGTCCGTAGGACAGGTTCACAATAAACGTTAGCTCTTCCTACTCTGTCTTGAGGAATGTCTTGGTCAAATTCCTCCAGCCAAGGGCAGGGAGGTTCCCGTAAATGTCCTGGGCGATATAGCCACCGTCTGCTGCAAGAGGACCTGCAACCGATTCAATCATGGCCTCCAGTTTTCCGACCTCCGCGGCCATCCAGTCCAGAGTGACGGTGTCATCAATCAGTTTCTTGAATGCGCCCTTTGTATCTTGATTTCGAACCGCAAAAAGCCAGCCCTCTCCATAAGGTTCGTGGTTGGCCATCATGGGCCTTTCCCTGAGCTTCGCATTGACTTCAACGATCACGCCGTCTACAGGGGAGAGCACGTTCGCCAGGTTGGACTCGCGCTTCAAACCCCAGCCCACCTCGCCCTGCGAGAGCTCCTTGCCCATGAGGGGAAGATCAAAAGCATTCGCTTTCCCCAAGAGCTTGGAACTGAAGTCGTCCATGCCGACCCGGATAAGCCCGCCGCTTTCGATCCGTGCCCAGGTGTGCCCATCGTGAAAGTAGGCCCCTGCAGGAACCTGGAAGCCCTTGATGCTCCGCATGTCGTAAGGCTGGGAACCGACCTTTGCGGCCCACACTTCCTCGAAGAACTGATCAAAATCACACGTGGAGCATTCATAGTTGTAAGCGCAGGCTCTTCGCTCAATTCGCCGCGTGAGAGTGTGGCGACAGTGTCTTTCCAGACTCGGTTTCCTCCTCATCGCGTCCTGCCAGCTCAGATGCTTGCCTTTCTCGGCTTGCTTCTGCATGCCCTGGTCATACTTGCACGTCGTGCAGTCATAGAAATTGTTGCAGTTCTTGAACTCCACCACACCCGCCTGCATCCAGAGACAGGGATTGGAGGCCTTGGCGTCTTTGTCCGGTTTGATCATCCAGATTTGGCCGCCCAGCACTGCGCCGATTTCCGATCTTTCTTTCAAGTCATGCTGGGTTCCCTTGCGATAAGAAGAGCCGAACCCTACACTGCCTCTTGCGACTCCCTTGGTGTTCTCTTCCATGTGTTTTGCTCCTTTTTCGAGGATTTGATCTACCCGCATAGATAGCAAGGGAAATGCCAAAGGAGGTTCAGGAGGCTTTCTTTTTTCTAACTGTACGATATGACATGAAAAGTCTCGTTCTGTGTCCTTGGTTCAAAGAAAGGTGAAAGGCGAATCTGCGAGAGAAGTGTGGGGATGTCCTACATGGCGGCAGCGCAAAAGGAGAGATGCTGACGGGTTTGAATATTTTATATAAATATTTCAATAAGTTAATATTTGTCGGGTTAACCGACACCGCCCGTCTGGTTTTCCTACGAAAACAGAGGATCACCATGGTGGTGAGGTAACAAAAAAACCGACCCCCTAGGGCAGTAGGGGGCCGGTCACACTTAAAGACGTGTTCAGAGATTCAGCCTTTGATGATCCGCGGCAGCATCATGTGATGGTGCGGACAAATGGAGGTCGGGTTCTGGTACGCGCATCCGGCAAAGGCGGCGATGTACTTCCTCAGGTTGGGGAAGAACACGATCTCATCCACAAAGCCCCGGTTGGCGCAGTAAATGGGCCTGGACTTGCGGTAGTACTCCTGGGCCAGTTCATTCATCTTGTCGATGACCGGCTGAAGGGGCTTGCCCTCGTCCTTCTCCTTCACGAGACGCCGGGCAAAGGAGGCGACTGCCGCGGTTTCGCCGTGCATCACGTAGATCTCGGTCGTAGGCGTGCCCAGGGTGAAGGCATTGTGGTTGTTCGCCGTGGGGCCGCCCATGATGTAATGGGCCGCCGCCGTGCCTTTCCGGAGAATGATGCACATCTGCGGCACGTCGGTCTGCTCGATGGAGTAGATCAGGGACTGGCCGAGGCCGAGGAGTTCGGCCTTCTCCGCGATGTCTCCCACGTCAATGCCCGAGGTGTCCTGGAACCAGACAATGGGTACGCGGTCGCGGCCGCAGAGGCTCACGAACTCGTTCATCTTGATCAGGCCCTGTCGGTACAGCTTGCCGCCGACCCCGGGGTAGGGCGCATACTCGGGATAGTTTTTGCCCAGGAATCCGTGGATGTTTCCGATGAATCCCACCACGAAGCCGTTGATCTTGGCAAGGCCCGTGTACACTTCCGGTCCGTAGCCGGGCCGGAATTCCATGTGCTCGCTGCCGTCGAAAATGCGGGCGAGAATGTCGGGGAAGCTGTAGCTTCGTTTCTGGTTGAAGGCGACGATGGTGTTCAGATCTTCGCCCGGATAGAGGGGCTCTTTGGGCTCGGCAACTCTGAAGAACTTGGGATCATAGGCAGGCGCCATGGCCACGTACTTCTTCACCGCATCGAGGACCTCAAGCTCCGTGTTGTAGACTTCCTTGAAAAAGCCGGTCACTCCGTGATGGATGCCCACGCTGCCCGGAGGGACGTCCTTGAAATGGCGGGTGGCGTTGATGATCGCCTCGGCTCCCTCTTCGTCAAAACCGCCCTTGGGACTCATGCCGCTCACGATGCCGCCGCCGCCCACGGCAATGTTGGCGTCCTTGTGGGCGAGGAGGATCGTGGGGCTGATGCCCTGATACCCGCCGCCTGCGGGGTTGGTGCCGTAAATGCCGGCGATGACCGGGACGCCCAAGTTTTTCTAGCTCCGCATGGCGGAAAAAGGTGGTGCCGTTCCCGCGGCGGTTGGCGTACACTTCTTCCTGCTGGGTGAGCTTGACGCCGCTGCAGTTGACGAGCCACACCAGGGGCACGTGAAGCCTCTTGGCCATGTCGGTTACGCGCAGTTGGTTGTCCGCCTGGCCGGCAATCCACGCTCCGGCCATGACCTTGTTGTCAAAGCCGATGACCACGCACCACTTGCCGTTGATCTGGGCCAGGCCGTCGATCACGCCCGTGGTGCCTTCCTCGTTGAACAAAGGGTTGTACAGCGTGTGAAGGGGGCAAAAGGTGCCCGGGTCCACGAGGTACTCGATCCGTTCCCAGATCGTGGTCTGGCCTCTCTTCTTGATGGTCGCAGCGGGAATGCCCGCGTTTTTCACCGCGTCGATGGCCTTGAGCACATCGGCTTCCACTTTCCTGATGTCTTCGACGTTTTCCTTGCCGCCCTGCTTTTGCGAATCGGTTAATGGTTTTCCGATGAGCGGCATTTTTTCAAAATAGGGTCTCATTCTTCCCTCCTCAGTCGTCTAAGTTGGAGCCGAACACCCCTCCAGACCGCACGAGGCCGCGTCTGAAGGGTGTTCGACCCGGTCCATGATTACTTGTTGGCTTTCCGGATATCCAGTTGATCGAGCGCCGTGATCCACTTGCAGATGTTGGAGGATCCTTCCACGATCTGGTAGGTCGGTGCGTCTCGATAGTATCTCGCCACAGGGTATTCGGTCGAGTACCCGTAAGCGCCCAGGATCTTGAGAGCCACGTGGGACGCCTTCACGGCGATCTCGCCGGCCAGGTACTTGGCCTGGGCCACTTCCAGGGTGTTCCCGAGGTTCCCCTGGTCTTTCTGCACCGCCGCCTTGTAAACCATGAGGCGCGCTGCTTCCAGCTCGCAGGTGACCTGGGCGATGAGGTCCTGGTTCATCTGGAACTCGCCGATGGGTTTTCCGAACTGCACTCTTTCCTTGCAGTACGCGGTGGCCGCATCCAGAGAGGCCTGAGCCACGCCGATGCCGCCGGCCGCAGCCGAGAGCCGGGTCTGGTTGAGGGATCCGAAAACGATCTTGGTGCCGTCGCCGGGTTTCCCGAGGATGTTCCCTTTGGGGACCTTGGTGTCCTCGAGAATGACCTCTCCGGTGGGCGAGGAGCGGGAACCCATCTTGTCCAGATTGTTGGTGGTGATGCCGTTGTAATTCTTGGGCTCGATCACAAAGGCGCTCAGGCTTTTTCCGCCGCCCGGCTTGTCCGTGTAGGCGTAGAAGATGAGCACGTCCGCCACCGCGGCATTGGAGATCCACGTCTTGGTGCCGTTCACCAGCCAGTAGTCGCCTTTGTCCACGGCCGTTGCCTTCATGGCCATGACATCCGAACCCGCATTGGGTTCCGTGATCGCAAAACCCCCGCAGAATTCCGCGCTCACCAGTTTGGGTACGTATTTCTTCTTCAGCTCATCGCTGCCATACTTGTAGATGGTGTAGGCGCAACCGAGGGCCTGCATGTTGATCTGAACCCTCAGGGAGCTCGAAGCTCTTGCGATTTCCTCGGTCACGATGATGGCGGCCAGCCAGCCCATGCCGTTTCCGCCGTATTCTTCGGGAATGCAGGTTCCAAAAAGACCCAGCTCGCCCATGGGCTTCAGCGCTTCTTCATAGGGAAAGTAGTGCTTTTCATCCCACTCGTCTGCAAAAGGCGCGATCTTTTCCTTGGCAAAATCGCGCACCATGTCTCGCAGCATCGTCAGTTCTTCGCTCAATGTAAAATCCATAACTGTTCCTCCTGTTCTTGAGTGTCACTACCGGGATCACCCGGCATAGTCATCATGGGCCCCGGCCATAACACCCCGGGGGTATCGTATTGAACAAAAACCATGGCCTTTATAGCGGAATGATTTGGGAATGGCAACAGAAATGTTTACAATATAGCTACAATTTAATTACGCCAGAAAAAGGGGAGAGCCGGAAGGGGCAAACGCCTCTCCCTCCCGTCTCTGTGGACCAGGGAAGAAGGTTAGGGGCTTATTTTCATTGACATATCTCTGCACGCAGGGTAGAAAACAAACCTCACCTAATTTTGATGGATGAAGGAGGAATTGGATGGAACCTGCCGCAATCAACCCAAAACAAAGCAAGCTCCGGGTGGCGCCCGAGTGGGCGGACGTGTGCTTCACCTGCGGCACCTGTGCCGGCGGGTGTCCGGTCAGCGGAGTGGACGGCTTGGACCCTAGAAAGGCAGTCCGGATGGCCGCGCTTGGACTCGATCAGGAACTCATTGACTCTCGCTTTCCATGGGTCTGCACCCTTTGCGGCCGCTGCGAATACGCCTGTCCCCAGGGCGTCGAAATTCTCAAGATGATGAGAAAGGCGAGGGGCCTTCGAGAGCGGGACAAGGTGCCCGGCCCCATCCACAAGGGCGTGGTCATGGACCTGAACAGGGGAAACAATCTGGGGATTCCGAAACCGGATTTTCTCTTTCTGCTGGCGGATCTGAGCCGCGAGATGGAAAACGATGGCTTCCCCGGCTTCCATGTGCCTGTGGACAAGAAGGGCGCCAATGTTCTCGTGACCGTCAACTCCAAGGAACCTTTCGGAGAGCCGGACGACATGAAGTTCTGGTGGCGCATTTTCTACGCCGCCAAGGAGGACTGGACCGTTCCCTCAGTGAACTGGGAAGGGGTCAACTGGGGGCTTTTCTCCGGCGACGATCCCAACATGAAAATCTTCGTGGGCCGCATCGTGGAGCATCTGGAGAAGCTGGAGTGCAAGACCTTGCTCTTGCCCGAGTGAGGGCATGCCTATTATGCGACCAGGCTTGGTCTGCAAAACTGGTACCCCGAAGTGTTCAAGAAATACCGGGTGGTCTCTGTTCACGATCTTCTGAAGGAATACATTGAAACAGGACGAATCAAGGTGGACAAGACGATCCATGAGGAGCTCACGACCTACCATGATCCGTGCAACTATGGCCGGAAAGGCGCCAAGGCCTTTGGCCACGGCTATTTCGAAGAGCCCCGCTGGATCGTGCAGCAGTGCTGCGAGAACTATGAGGAGATGTATCCCAACCGCATGAACAACTACTGCTGCGGCGCAGGCGGCGGGCGCCTGGGCCATGCCCTATTCGGACGAGCGGATCTACTACGGCAGGGTCAAGGCAAAGCAGATCCGGGACACGGGGGCAAAGATGGTGGTGGCTCCCTGCCACAACTGCCGCGACCAGATCATGAAGAGCTTGGATAAGGAGTATGATCTCAAGATGGAGGTGAAATACCTCTGGGAGTTGGTCGCCGATTCCCTTGTCGTGGAGCCCTGGAGCGAGGAAGAGATGCAGAAGGCCCATGAACTGCGGGATGCCCAGTATGAGAGAGACGAAATCGTCTTTGACGAAGAGGAAGAGGAGGAGGAAAAGGAAGAATAGCTCTCTTTTCTCCGCTATTCCCTTCGGGTCACCGAGGGCACCTCGAAGCTTTTCTGAATCGCTTCCAGGGCAGGTTCATACTGATGACGAGGCACGACCCCGGTGATGGATGCGATGGTACAGCTCAGAGCCAGGAGATCCACTTGCCTATGCGCCAGGGACTCCATCAGCTCGCTCACAATGCCGTACCGATCGCCGAAATGAGGGCCGTTCATCGAAAAAATGCTCACCGAAGGGGTTTCGTGAAAATCCACCAGAGGAGCGATTTTCTTGATCACCCGTCCGTAGGCTTCGCTTTGTGAGGCAGGAAGGGAGAAGGCCAGGATTCTTTTCCCTTCTTGATGGGAGGGAGCGGTGGCAAGAAAGGTGAGATGCATGCTGAGGCGGGCGAATCCCCGAAAAGAGGCTCCCACATGAGTGATCTTGGTGCTGTTCAATTTGATCTGGACCAGGTGCTGCCCTTCGTAGAGCTTCCAGGCCGTAGACCTTCGGCTTTTTCTCCTGATAGGACGCCACGACCTCTTTGTAGAGTTTTTCCTTGCCCAGTTGGGCCAGCTTCCAGTCCTCCGGCGTCTGATAGGCGCTGAAGGTGAAAGGCTCAAAAAGGGCATGGCTTGCGCTGTCGATCATGTCCTGGTTCAAAACAACTGAGAGGGTAGACGGAGAGTTGGCCAGAGCATCCGGTTCCAAGCTCTGGTGCTCAAAGGCTTCAAAGAGACGCGCACTGATTTCGGGATTCCTTCTGTGGGGGAAAATGGAAAGAACGGCGCTCCTGGGCGCGACGGTGAAGATCTTTCCGTAGTTCTCCAGGATCACACGGCAGATCTTCTCCTCATCGGCGGCTTCCACCACGATGTTGATTCCCCAGGAGTCCCCCTCCGACACAAGGGTGGCATAAGGAAAGATTGATCTTCTGTTCTGCAACCTTGCGGAAGAGCGCTTCGGGGAATGTTTGCCCTCGGATACGACGGAGATCCTGGCTCACGTTCTTCAGGATCTTGAATCCGCCCAATGCGGTTTGGGCCGTCATGCGCTTGCGTGCTCCTTCAGTTTTTCAGGGGCTAAAGCAGACCGGTCACCGCGGCCCAGAGGCTCTCCGTGTCAATCGGCTTGGGAATGTACTCATCCGCTTCCGTGGCCATTCCATCCGCATGGGAGTACCGCGTGCTCGGCACAGCCTCTCCCACGGCAGTCAGAAGAATGATCGGAATCTCTCGGGTCTGAGGGTTTGCTTTGAGTTCGGCGCAGAGGACATAGCCGTCTTTTCTGGGCATCATGATGTCCAGAATGACGAGATCCGGCCTGCGCTTCTTGATGGCTTCCTCGGCTTCGATGCCGTCGTAAGCCATGCCCACTTCGCATCCTTTGCTCTCCAGCATCATGGCCACGGTTTCAACCAGATCCGGATCATCGTCTACGACTAGAATATATTTGCCAGCCATGTATGAAACCTCCTATGAGTTTATTTTCTCCCTCGAAGTTTGGGATGAAGACCATCAGCTTTCAGTCTAGGATTTCCCTTTGCTCCTTGCACCACCACTCAGGCACAAAGGGGCAAAGGCACATAGGCACAGAGGGACAACGCAGAAGACTTCTTCTTTTCTTTACCTTTTGCATCTTTGTCCCTGCTTTGTCCCTGCATTCATCCGACTTGCGGCCGCGGATAAAGCCCGCTTTGCTCCACGATCTCAGGAACCTTCTCTTCCCACTCGATGGCCATCACGTGAAAGCCCCTGACCCCCTGCACTTCCTTGAGCTGCTGGATCGTCTCCACGCAGATCTTGATGCCTTCCTCCGGCTGCTTTTCCTTGGCCACCCCGCTCATCCTCTTGACGATCTCATCGGGAACGTCCATGCCCGGGACCCGGTTCTTCATGTACTTGGCCATGCCCACGGACTTGAGAGGGGTGACCCCGGCCAGGATGAAGGCTTTTTCCGTAAGCCCCCGGTCCCCGGCGAGCTTCATGTAGAGCTTGAACTTCTCCACGTTGAAGATGCACTGGGTCTGGATGAACTCCACGCCAGCGGTGATCTTCTTGGCGAGCCTGGGCACCCGGATCTCAAAGGGGTCGGCAAAAGGATTGGCTGCCGCGCCCACAAACATCCGCGGTGGCCGCACGATGGGGTCTCCGCCCAGGAACTTGCCCTCATCGCGCATATGCCGCACGGTCTGGATCAGCTGCATGGAGTCCAGATCAAAGACGTTCTGGCCCTTGGGGTTGTCCCCGAAAATCTGGTGATCTCCGGAGAGGCAGAGGATGTTGAAAATGTCAAAGGAGGCGGCGCCCAGGATGTCACTCTGCAGGGCGGTGCGGTTTCTGTCCCGCGTGACCATCTGCAACACAGGCTCAAGCCCCAGGAGCTTGAGGTGGATTACGGAGGCCAAACTGCAAAGCCTCGTCACAGAGGTCTGGTTGTCCGTGATGTTGATGGCGTCCACATGATTCTTGATCATCTCCGCCTTCTTTTTGATCAGCGCCGCATCGCTTCCCCTGGGAGGACCGCACTCGGAGGTGACCGCGAGGTGACCCGCCTTGAGAACTTTTTCCAGTTTGCTCGGTGTCTTGATCTCTGTGATCATCGAACATCCTCCCGCACAATTTTGCGAGGTCCTCCGGCCCGCTCTTTGGACCAGTCTTTGACGGGGATGAGGACCTCATAGTCGTCGAGCCTGCCCAGTTCCTTGAGGCGGTTGATGATCAACTGCCAGCCGCAGTCCAGGTCCTTGTCGATTTCACATTTGCCGCGGGTAGACCCTCCGCAGGGCCCGTTGAAGAGCCGCTTGGCGCATCGGGACACAGGGCAGATACCGCCGGTTGTGGCCAGGATGCACTGGCCGCACCCTTGGCAGCGTTCAGTCCAGACCCCTCGCTGCTCCGTGACCCCCATGAAGCAGGTGTCCACGCCCGGAAGCACGGGAGTTCTCATGTATTTTTCAGCGAGGAACTGAACTCCCACCCCGCAGGCAAGAGAGAGGACAACGTCGTACTGGTCGATGAGTTTCCGAAGCTCCTCCAGGTATTCGTGATCGCACTGGCGCTCCAGGGTGATTTCATCGATTTTGATCTCTTTGCCCTGGTTCATGAACGCCATGCGGAGCGCCGAGGCGAGAACCGCTACCTCCTTCTTGCCCCCTGACTCGCAAACCGTCACGCACTCGTTACACCCGGCCACCAGAATCTTGCCCACGTTCTTGAGTCCTTCGATGATCTCTTCCAACGGTTTCTGCTTTGCCACAATCATAGATCCTGACCTCTCTTTCTCGGTGAACGAATCCGCCTTTTAAGCAGCCATTTTCTTACGCGCCGTTTTGATCGGGTTGGGACCCAGTGCCAGGATTTTCCGGGTCATCTCCTCGGCGATTTCCACAAACCGGGGGGCCTCGCTGGAGGCCAGGTTGAACATTTGCACCCGCTCTCCGCCGATGCCGATCGTGTTGAGGATGAGCCGCGCCTGCTCCACCCGCTTTCTTGCGCGCAGGTTGCCCGATGTGAACTGGCACGAACCTTCCATACAACCCACGACATAAACTCCGTCCGCGCCTTTTTCAAAGGACCGGAGGAGGTGAATCAGATCCACCTTTCCGGTGCAGGGAAGGCAGATGATCCGAATACTGCTCGGGTACTGAAGACGCATGGAACCTGCCAGGTCCGCTGCCGTGTACCCTCAGAACTGACAGCAAAAGGCGATGATGATGGGTTGAAAATCGCTCATGCAAGAACTCCCTCCAGCAAAGCATTCACCTTGCTCATGACCTGATCGTCTTCGTACCAGCTGACTTCAATGGCCTTGGCCGGGCACTCTGCAGCGCAGATCCCGCATCCGCGGCACAGGGCTTCATCAATCTCGCTCACCCCGTCTTTGTTGATGCACGGAACCCCGTAGGGACACGCGCGGACACAGATCAGACAGGAGGCGCATCGCTCCTGATCCACTTTAGCGGTCACCACCGAGAGGGTGATCTCGGACTGGGAAAGGAACGTGGCGGCCCGGGAGGAGGCGGCCATGGCCTGGGCAATGGTTTCGGCTATGAGCTTCGGCCCATGGGCCGTGCCGCACACATAGATCCCTTCGTTGGCCATGTCCACGGGTCTGAGTTTCACATGGGCTTCCATGAAGTATCCGTCCGGGTTTCGGGGCAGTTTGACAATGCCCGAGAGTTCCTCCGTGTCCGCGGGCCTCATTCCGGCACTCAGGACCAGCAGATCTGCAGGGATCCTCAAATCGCGCTGAAGCACCTGGTCCTTGAAGGTGACCGAGAGGCTGCCGTCCCGGCCGGTCACCTCGGGGGTTTCCTCGCGGTTGAAGCGGAAGAAGTGAACGCCCTGCCGCCTGGCTTGGCGGTAGAAGTATTCCAGTTCGCCATAGGTTCGGATGTCCCGATAAAGCACGTAGACTTCCGTCTCCGGATTGAGTTTCTTGAGATGAAGAGCGTTCTTTACCGCGTTCTGGCAGCAAATCCTGGAGCAGTTCGGGAAATCCTCGTTCCGGGAACCGACGCACTGGATCATCACCACGTGCTTGAGATCCTCTGCGCCTTTCTCTTCGAGCCGCTTGCCGAACTCGATCTGGGTCAGGACCCGGTTGTCCTGGCCGTAGAGGAACTCCTTGGGCTTGTATTCCGTGGCTCCTGTGGCCATGAGGACGACTCCGTGATCGATCTTTCGCTCGTACATCCCCGGCCCCACCATCACCTCGGTGGTGAAGTTTCCCTTGAACCCGCTGAAGCCCACAATGAGAGACTCGGTGAGAACCTGAATTTTTTCGTGACGGGTGACCCTGTCCACCAGTTCCAGGAGGTGCTCGGGAATGGAGGCGCCCTCGATGGTGTGGGTGAGGTCCCGGGCCAGGCCGCCGAGGTGAGGCTCTTTTTCAACAAGGACCGCCTCAAAACCCTGGTCCGCAAGGCTCAGGGCCGCGGTCATTCCCGCGATCCCTCCCCCGATCACCAGGGCCCGTTTGTTGATCGTGATTCGTTTCGCCGTGAGAGGCTTGAGCAAGGCCACCCTGGCCACTGCCATCCTCACCAGGTCTTTGGCCTTGTCCGTGGCAGAGGCAGGGTCTGCGCTGTGAACCCAGGAATCCTGGTTGCGGATGTTGGCCATTTCAAAGAGGAACTTGTTGAGCCCGCAGGCCTGGAGCGTCTCCTGGAAAAGAGGTTCATGGGTTCTCGGGGAGCAGGCGGCCACCACGACGCGGTTCAGACGGTGCTCCTGGATCAGGCTCTTCATGCGGTCCTGGGAGTCCTGGGCACAGGTAAAGAGATTCTGCTCCACGTGAACCACGTGGGGAAGGGTGGAGGCGTAAGCCGCCACGCCTGGAACGCTCACAATGCCTCCGATGTTGGTTCCGCAGTTGCACACGAAGACGCCGATCCTCGGCTCCACGCTGGAGACGTCGAGCTCCTCAGGGATCTCCTTGGTTTTGGTTCTGGTCCACCGGGCCTTGCTCAGGTCCATGGCTGCAGCGCACGCGGCCGCGCTCGCTTCAGTCACAGACTGAGGGATGTCCTTGGGCCCCTGGAACACGCCGCACACGTAAACCCCGTCTTTCGAGGTGCTCACAGGAGTGAAGGGAAGGGTGGCACAGAATTGGCCCTCTGTCAGGGAGAGGCCCAGTCGTTCGCCCAGTTCGAGGGTGCTCTTGGAGATCTCCATGCCCACGGAGAGAACCACCAGGTCAAAACGCTCCTCAACCAGTTCGCCGTTCTCTTTCGCATACCGCAGCACCAGGTCTCCGGTGTCGTCCACCGGATCGATCGTGTGAATCCGCGAACGGATGAAGCGGACCCTGTGCTTATCCCGGGCACTGTCGTAGTAACGTTCAAAATCTTTTCCATGGGTCCGCATGTCCATGAAGAAAATGGCGCAATCGAGATCTTCTTTTGAATGCTCCTTGGCAATGACCGCCTCCTTGATGGCGTACATGCAGCACACCGAGGAGCAGTAGCCGTGATCGCACCGGTTGATATCCCTGGACCCCACGCACTGGAGCCACGCGATTTTCCCGGGTTCTTTGTGGTCCGAGGGCCGAACAAGGTGCCCCATGGTCGGACCGGAAGCTGAAAGGATCCTCTCGAACTCCAGAGAGGTGATGATGTTGGGGTGGCGGGTGTAATTGTACGTTTCGTAACGCGAGGGATCAAAGGGCTCGAACCCGGGAGCCAGGATCACAGAGCCCACCTCCAGTTCTATCCTCTGAGTGGCGTGCGCATGGGTTTCAAGGGTCACCGCATGGGGGCCGCAGGCGGCTACACACTGATAGCACTCGCAGCAAAAACCGCAGTTCAAGCAGCGGCTCGCCTCTTCCCGTCCTGCGGTCTCCTCATAGCCCAGTTCCACCTCTTTGAAATTGCCTTGCCGCTCGTTTACGGGAAGGACCGACATCGGCTCCCTATTTTTGCGAGGTTCGTCCTCAGGGATAGGGCGATAGAGCGGGTGCTCATTGGACGCGGGTTTGCGACCCTCGGCCATGTCATGGCCGTCCAGGTACCTCACAATGGATTCTGCCGCTTCACGCCCTGCGGCAACCGCGCCGATGGCAATCCAGGGTCCTGTCTGCAGATCGCCTCCAGCAAAGACTCCCTCTCGGCCTGTGGCATAGGTGATGGTGTCCGCCTCTGCAGTTCCCCAGCGGGAAAAGCTCACCCCTGCGACGTCCTCCAGCGCGGAGAGATCCGGTATCTGTCCGATGGCGGGGATCAGCTGATCCGCAGGGATTTCGTACTCGCTCCCGGGAATGGGGATGGGCCTTCTTCGACCGGAAGAATCGGGTTCACCAAGTTCCATGCGGATGCAGCGAAGGCCGACGACACGGCCGTCGTCCGTGAGAACCTCCTGGGGTGCGGAAAGATAGGTGATGGCCACACCTTCCGCCTCCGCAGCCACCCTCTCTTCTTCCCACGCAGGCATTTCCGCTCTGGTCCTCCGGTAGATGATGTTGACCTCTGCAGCGCCAAGGCGGACGGCCGAGCGAGCCACATCAATCGCCACATTGCCGCCCCCGATGATGGCGACTCTCTTGCCCACCTTTGTTTTGCCGGTCAGGTTGAGCTCCCGCAGGAAATCCACCCCTTGGCGCACGCCCTTGGCCTTTTCTCCGGGAATTCCCAGTTCAATCCCTTTGTGGGCGCCGATCGCCAGATACACGGCTTTATAACCCTTGCTGAAGAGATCCTCCACACTCAGGTCCGGACCCAGTGCCGTGTTGGTCTTGATCTCAACGCCCAGGTTGGTGATCAACTCGATTTCCTGGTCCAGGATCTTGCGGGGAAGACGGTGCTCTGGGATGCCTACCCTGAGCATGCCTCCGGCCTGAGGCAAGGCTTCGAAAATGGTGGATCGGACGCCCTTTCTGGCCAGGTGAAAGGCCGCAGAAAGCCCGGCCGGGCCGGAGCCGACGATGGCGACCCTCTCGGCCCGGGGGGGAAGGCATTCAATCTTGATTTGTCTCGGGTCGCACCGGTCAGCAGCCAGCCTCTTGAGATCCCGGATCGCAAGAGGTTCATCCTTTTCACAGCGACGGCAGGCTTCCTCGCATCCGTGGGGGCAGATCCTCCCCAGCACTCCGGGCAGGGGCAGGTCCTCCATGATGATCTCAAGGGCCTCTTTGTACTTTCCTTCCTTCACCATTTGCACATAGCCCTGAACATTCAGACCGGCAGGGCAGGCCAGCCGGCACGGGGCCTTGTCCGCTTTTTGAATGGCAAAGGCGCCGGGAATGGCCTGCGCATATTTCTTGTAAGCCGCCCTCCGCGTGGCCAAGCCTTGATCGTATTCGCTCGGCAGCTCCACAGGGCAGACTTTTGCACAATCCCCGCAGGCCGTGCACTTGGACGCGTCAATGTAGCGCGGGGTCTTTCGGAGGGTGACCTTGAAGTTCCCCTTGATGCCTGAGACTTTCTCGATTTCAGCGCAGGTGATCAAGTTGATGTTCAGATGCCGGCCGACCTCGACCAGTTTGGGTGAGATAATTCACATGGCGCAGTCATTGGTCGGGAAGGTCTTGTCCAGCTCGCTCATCACTCCGCCGATGGCGGAGGATTTCTCCACCAGGTGAACGAGATAACCGGAATCGGCAAGGTCCAGGGCCGCTTGCATCCCTCCAATGCCTCCACCGAGGACCAGCACGGATCCGGTCACTTGACTCTGGCTCATAAACTGCTTCCTTTCCCCCCTGTTGGGGTGTTCCCTTAAATTTTTGCCTCATCCAGGATAAGAGGGAGCTTGTCCTCCCACCCGACTGTAGAGATGAGTACCCCTGCCATTCCCATTTCTCTGACCCGGCTGATGATCTCTGCCGCGATCCGCACACACTCTTTTGCTTTGTCCGGTGCTTTCTGTATATCTCTTATGATTTCAGGCGGAATGGAGATGCCCTTGATGTTGCGGTCGATGTATCGGGCCATTCCGGCGGATTTGAGCAGCAGCACAGTGGGAATGACGGCCAGCGGTTTGATATCGATTCGCTTGGTAAACTGTTCAAAGCGTCGGAGGTCAAAAATCGGGTTGGTCAAAACATATTCCACCCCCAGGTCTGTTTTGCGTTTCAAGTTTTCGAGTTCAATGTTGAGAAGGCCGCCCGGAGCGCCGGTGTCCAGAGTGGACCCCACACAAAAGCGGGCGGAGCCGTGCAGTTCAATGCCTGAGAGGTCTTTTCCGCTCTGGAGCTTCTGCACGGTCTCCAGCAGCCCCACCAAGTCCAGGTCGTTCACCGTTCTGGCCTGCGGGTGATCTCCGAAGCGGATGTCTTCACCGGGAACAGCCATGAGATTCCTGACGCCCAGAGCGGCTGCCGAAAGAATGTCCGCCTGCAGGGCCAGTCGGTTCCTGTCCCTGCAGCATAACTGGAAAACCGTTTCCACGCCTTCCCTCTGAAGGAAAGCACAGCCGCCAAGGGAACTGGCTTTCAAAACCGCATTCGCCATTTCAGGGACCACCACTGCGTCCAAACGCCCTCGGGTGAGATTGGCGCTCTTGGAGAGAAGCGAGAAATCAGCGCCCTTGGGCGGCTCAAATTCTCCCAGCACCACAAATTTCCCGGACCTGATCTTCTCCTGTAACGTCATGTCATAACCTCCAGAAATTTGGGGAACCCAGACTACGCCTTTTACTTCAACCCCTGGCACTTTGGCAACCCCATTCCTCCATGGAGCCGCCTCTGGCGCGAATTCTCGACACCCTCTTCCGCTCACGAGGGGGAAGCGCCTGACTCTCCTTGAACCGCAGGGAGCAAGACGGTGAAAGTGGTTCCCTGGTCCTGAACGCTTTCCACGTGAATGGAGCCGCGATAGGTTTCTACAATGCCTTTGACAATGGAGAGCCCGAGTCCCGTGCCCGTGACCTGGCGGGTCTTGGGATGCTTTACCCGATAGAACTTGTCGAAGATCTTCGGCAACTCCTCAGCGGCGATCCCGACCCCTGTGTCGGAAACCTTGATCTCCACGAACTGGCCCTCTCCTCTGGCCGTCACCGTGACCTTTCCGCCCTCGGGAGAGTAGTTGATCGCATTGGTCAAAAGGTTGCTCAGGACCTCTTCGATGTTCTTGGGGTCCGCCACCACAGGCTTCATGTTTTCGCACGAGTGGGTGAGCACAACGCCCTGTTCCTTGGCACGCGGCTGCATGAGGAGCACCATGTCCTCGATCAACTCCGAGAGGTCAATGGCGGTCTGTTTTTGGACCAGTTTCCCGGCTTCGAGTCTCGCCACATCCAGGAGATCGTTGATGAGCGCCAGAAGGGCGTCGATCTTTTTCATCCCTCGCTTCACGAAGTCTTCCTGCTTTTCCGAGAGAGGGCCGGCCAATCCTTCGGCGAGCACGCTCTGGATCTGCCGAATGGAGACCAGAGGGCTCCGGAGCTCGTGAGCCACCATGTTGACGAAGTCCGACTTCATGCGGTCCAGTTGTTTGAAAAGCGTGATGTCTTCGAGCACGGTGACCGCGCCGGCGACGGTCCAGAACACCCGGCGCTCCGGCTCGAGAGTCGGGGCGGAAATAGCTCTCAGAACCCGCTCGCCCACGCGGATCTCCTGGGCCACAAACTCCTTTTCAAGAGGTTCGCCGCTCTGGATTTGCTTGAGCGTTTCGATCAGGGATTCGTCTTTGACGATCGCCTGGACCGGAACGGGATTGGCTGGCGGCGCGGCCACGTCGAGCAGGCGGAGCAGGGCAGGGTTGTGAAGAACAACTTCCAGGTTTTTGTTCGTCACCATGATTCCGTTGGCAATGCAGCTGATGATGGTCTCGAGCCTTTTTTTCTCGGTGCTCAGCTCCAGGAGATTCTGGACGGTTTCCTCTTGATAATTCTTTGCTCTCTGCTCCAGGTTTCGCTTTTCCAGAGCGCGTTCAATGCTCACGAACAGCTGGGGAAGGTCAAAGGGTTTGGTAATAAAATCATAAGCTCCCTTTCTCATGCAGTCCACAGCCACATCCAGGCTGCCGTGGCCGGTGATGACGACCACGGGAATGTCAGGGTAGAGAGGCCCCTTGGCCTGAAGGAACTCTTCTCCCCCCATGACCGGCATTTTGAGATCCAGGAGAATAAGGTCCACGGGGCTCTTGCTAAGAAAATCCAGAGCCCGTTCACCGTCCTCAGCGGTAATGACATCATACCCTTTTCTCGTGAGAAGCCGCTGGGAGGAGTCCCTAAACTGCTTTTCATCATCAACCAGAAGAATCGTCGATCGCATGATCCGGCACTCGCAGCACGCGCACTCCCTTCAGACTCACGGAGAAGTTTGGGGCATCACCGGAAGGAGCACCCTGAAGGTCGTTCCCTTGTCCGGCACGCTCTCCACATCAATCGTGCCGTGGTGGGCCTCGATGGCGCCCTTGACAATGGCCAGGCCAAGCCCTGTGCCCGTGACCTTCCTTGTTTTCGGGTGCTTGACCCGGTAAAACTTGTCAAAAATTTTCGGAAGCTCTTCCGAAGGAATTCCCACCCCCGTGTCTTCCACTTTGATCTCGAGATAATCCCCCAGTCCACGACCGGTGACTCGAACCTTTCCGCCCTCCGGCGAATAGTTGATCGCGTTGCTCACCAGGTTGCCGAAGATCTCCTCCATGCTTTTCGGGTCCGCATGAATGAGCCGGAGATCTTCAAGAACGCAAGTGAGTTCAATGCCTTGACTCTTCGCGCGGGGTTCCATGAGGGAGATCAATTCCCTCAGGACATGGCTGAGGTCGGTGGGGATCCGATGCTGCACAAACTTTCCCGCCTCGATCTTGGCCACGTCCAGAAGATCCTTAATGAGATCGAGGAGGGTGTCAATCTTTTTTGTTCCCCGGCTCACAAAATCCCGATGCTTTTCTTCCATGGGTCCGGCAAGCCCGTCCAGAAGGACACTGTTCAATTGCCTCATGGCCACCAGGGGACTGCGGAGTTCGTGAGCCACCATGTTCACGAAGTCGGATTTCATCTGGTCCAGTTGCTTGAAGTCGGTGATATCCTCCAGAACCGTGACCGTCCCCTCCACCTTGGCTTCCGGTCCCACAAGGGGAGCGGATACGACGCGGAGCGCCGTTTTTCCGGCTGTGATCTCCTGGACCGTGGCTTCCTTTTCCGAAGCGTCTCCGGAGACGATCCTTTCCAGAGTCTTCAGAAGGGTCTCCTCCTTCAGGATTTCGCCGGCAGGGAAGGGGGGGGTCATCTTCCTGGAGATCTCCAGAAGGCGCATGAGCGCGGGATTGTGAAGGACGACTTCCAGTTTCCGGTTGGTCACCATGACGCCGTTCCCCATGCAGTGGATGATGGTGGTGACCCTGGATTTCTCCAGGGCAAGATCGTAGAGATTCTTTCCACGCTCCTCCTCAAAAAGCCGCGCCTTTTCCTCCAGTCGCCGTTTGTCTGCCGCTCTTTTCACCACAATCAGGAAAGGGTCGAGCTGAAAAGGCTTGGTGATAAAATCATAGGCGCCTTTTTTCATGCACTGGACCGCCGTGTCCACAGTGCCGTGGCCTGTGATAATGATGACCGGGAGTTGGGGATAACGGGTCCGCACGATCTCCAGAACCTCTTCGCCTCCGAGTACCGGCATCTTCAGATCCAGGAGAAGAATGTCCACCGGCTCTTTCTCGAGCAGCTCGAGGGCCATTTGACCGTTCTCCGCCAGGAGCACGGCGTAGCCTTTGCCCGTGAGCACGCGGTGACAGCCTTCGCGGATCGGTTTCTCGTCGTCGGTCACCAGAACCCTAACCATGTCGTCCATAGTTCATCCTATTCAATAAAAACCGGTTCTTCCCCAATGAACACTCCTCCTTCAGAGGCCAGGCCGGGGTGGGAGAGAGGCAGCTCCACCGCGAACACCGTTCCTCCCTCCGGCGGACAGTCAAAGGTAATATGGCCCCCGTGGATCTTGAGGATATTCTGGGAAACGCTCAACCCCAGTCCCGTGCCCTTTCCTGCAGGCTTTGTGGTGAAAAAAATGTCAAAGATCTTGTCCCGGCATTCCTGAGGAATTCCCGGACCCGTGTCCGCCACCTTGATGACAAAAAGAGAACGGCCCTGGTCAAAGGTTGCACGGATATGGAGTTTCCCTTTTCCCTCCATCGCATCCGCGGCATTGATAAAGAGATTGGTGAACACCTGCTGGAGCTGGCTCATGTCGCCGGTCAGGTTCGGCATGTTCACGTCGATTTGCGTAGTGACCACGATGTTCTGAAAGTTCGCCTTGTTGATCAGCAGGGCCAGGCACTTGCTGATGAGGTCGTCGAGACTGAAGGAGGCGATCTTGCCCGCAGACTTCCTGCTGAATTCCAAAAGCTCCGAAGCGATGGTCTTGCAGCGCAGGGTCTGGTCGACGATCTCTTGAAGGTCTTTCAAGACCTCGGGCCTGTCCCTGAGGGTCTCCTTCAGAAGTTCGGTGTAGATCAGGATGCCGGAAAGGGGGTTGTTGATCTCGTGGGCGACGCCTGCGGCCATGCGGCCGATGGAGGCGATCTTCTGGGACTGGATGAGCTGGATGTTGGCATCTTCCAGTTCCTTCCTGATCTTGAGGATTCCCCGCATATCCGTGAACACTCCTACGCTCCCCACTTCCTTCCCGTCGATGGTGATGAGCGAGGCGGACAGGGTGACCGGGATTTCTTCCCCGCCCTTGGTCTTGATTGTCATGCTGGTGGGGTTGAGTTTTCCGTAGGGTCCGAACTGATCACTCCGCATTTTTTTCATGTTTTCCTTGGCCACCTGGATATCGTAAAAACTCCCCAGGTGGCCTTTTTTCATGATTTCCATTGCAGAGTAACCAGTGAGCTGTTCCATTCCTTCATTGAAGATGAGCACATTGCCCTTGGTGTCCACCACGACGATCCCGTCCACAATGCTCTGGATCAGTTTTTCGAAAAAGGTCTTGGACCGCTGAGCGTCCCGTTCAAGACGCATCCTCTCTGTGACATCCCGGGAGGCTTCCAGGAGGTGCACCACGTGACCCTGATCGTCATAGATGGGTGCGATGGTGATCACGTCGAACCGAGTTTCGCCCTGCTCGTCCTTGTACTCGCGGTAGTTGCTGATCAGACCTTTCTCCCTGATTTCGTCGATCCGATCAGTCACGAAACAGGGTTTTCCGTACTCGGAGCAGGGCTTGTCAAGGCCGTAGCGAACGGCGTAGCAGGGTTGGCCCACCGCCTCTTCGTACTCGAGGTCGTGTTCCTTCAGAAAGGTGCGGTTCACCGCATCAATGGTCATGTCCATGTTGACCACCATGATGCGGTAGGGCAGGGAGTCGAGGATGAGCCGGGTCTGTTCGCGGCTTTTTTGAAGATAGGTCTGCCGCTCCTGTTCGAGGCGGGTTCTCTCTGATTCGATCTGGAGAAAATCCCAGAGCAGCCTGGCTGCCTTGTGGTCCATGACCGAGACGCCGGCCGGCCGTTTGGCATAGATCTCGTTTTGAAGGGCAGCGACGCCCGTGAGCTCAATGATGAGATTCAGGCCCTGCAGGTGAAACAGGTCTTCCAGCCGATCGGTGACAAAGAGGTTCAGGTCCCTGGCGTAGCGGATCCCGGGCGCATCGGAGCTCCTGTCAAAAACGCCCAGGATCTTCATGTTGAGGCGGGAGAGGCGCTCTTCGTCCAGAAGGTGCAGCAGATCCAGACAGGCTTTTCCGCCTCCCACAATAGCCACGTGAAGGGGAAGGCCTGCCTGGGCTCCCCGCCGGATCTGCTGAGCTTCACTCGGGCCGTCGGTGCTCGTTTTCTGTCGGGCCTCTTCCAATGCGGTTCAACCCGGTCCTTTCTCCTCACGGAGCCTGAGAATCACCTTTTCTTCCAGATCCCCGACAATCGCTCGGAGGGCATCGCTTTCACGGATCGCGCCCGAAAGATTCCATCCCCTCTGCAAGGCCTCGTCTTTCTTTTTTCGGAATTCTTCTACGCTGGAGGCCATGGATTTCCAGAGAAAAAGCTTCTGAAGAACGTGCCGCTCCTGAGCGGTCAGGTCTGTTTCCGTGTCAAAGGACTGTCCGTTTCCAAGGGTAAGAATCATGCAACCGTCACATGTTGTTCACGAAGAACAATATTATAAAGGTAGGAAAAATGAGCCCACAAAAAGCTCAGAACGGCAGCGATAAAAGCATGCAAACCTGGTGATGGTCTTAGCCTGTGACCTCGCCAGAGGCCATACAGAAGGTCAAAACCGAACTGCATAATATCGAATAACGAATAACGAACGCCAAAGGAAAGGAATTAACTTCATCATTCGGAATTCGTTGTTTGACATTCGACATTCGATTTCGAATTTAGTTGCGGTCATAGACCCGGATCAGACTTTCGGTCTTGGGAGAAGGCCCGCTCTTTGAGCGATCTCCGGAACCTTATGTTCCCACTCAATCGCCATCAGGTGTATGCCGGCGATGCCTTTCATCTCTTTGAATTCCTGAATCTGCTCGATAGCAAACTGGATGCCTTCCTCGGCCACCTTTCCTTTTCCGGCGCCGCGCAGCCGCTTGATGAGGGATTCAGGCACGTCCATCCCTGGGACGGACTTGGCCATGTACTGCGCCATACCGACGCTTTTCATTGGGGTGATTCCCGCGAGGATATAAGCTTTTTCGTGGAACCCCATGTCCACCGCCATTTTCATGAAGGCTCTGAACTTGTCCATGTTGTAGATGCACTGGGTCTGGATGAAGTCTGCGCCGGCGGCGATCTTCATGCCCATGCGGTGAACCCGGAATTCAAAGGGATCGGCAAAAGGGTTGGCTGCGGCGCCGATGAACATCTTGGGGGGCGCGTCGATGTCTTCATCATTCAAGAACTTCCCCTCATCCCGCATTTTCTTCACCAGAGAGATGAGCTGCATGGAATCGATGTCATAGACGTTCTTTGCCTGAGGATGGTTGCCGAAGGTTTGATGGTCTCCTGAGAGGCAGAGCATGTTTCGAACGCCCATGGCATATGCGCCGAGGATGTCGCTTTGCATGGCCAGCCGGTTTCTGTCCCGGCAGACCATCTGGAAGTTGGGCTCCACCCCGTTCTGAATCATGAGGGCAGAAGCGGCCCAGCTGGACATGCGCACCACAGCGGTCTGGTTGTCCGTGACGTTGACGGCATCCACCACGCCTTTGAGGTGAGAGAATTTTTCCTTGAGATGCTCCACGTTGGCCCCTTTGGGAGGACCACACTCGCCCGTCAACGCAAAGTGTCCGGCCAGCAACACTTTCTCAAGATTGCTCCCGGATTTGAGATCGCTCATTGTACCAGTTCCTCCCTCACGCTCTTTCGAGGCCCCCCGTCGCGAGCCGTGCGCCAGTCCTTGTTCGGTTTCATTTTCGTCAGGTCCTCCAGACGGCCTTTTTCCATCTTTTTCTTGACGATCATGTCCCAGATGCAATCCACTTCTTTGGAGATCTCGCACTTCCCTCTTGCAGAACCGCCGCAGGGGCCGTGAAGCAGGCTCTTGGAACACCGGGCAATGGGGCACATGCCGTCAAAGTGATGGATCACGCAGGTCCCGCACCCGGCGCATCGTTCCGACCACATTCCGTGGCTCACCGCGCCGCCGAAGGAGGTAGTGTTCAAGGCCGGGAAGAAGCGTTGATCCGGGTAGGCCTCGCTCAGAAACTGAGGGCCCACTCCGCAGGCCATGGAAATCACGGCATCGTACTGGCCGACCAGGTCTTTGACCTGGGCGATGTATTCAGGGTCACACTGCCGCTCGATCGTTTTTTCATCCACCTGGAGAGGCTGTCCCTCTTTGTTGCGGGCGATCTTCAGGATCGAGGCCAGCACGCCCACCTCTTTGGTCCCACCCACGTTGCACACGGTCACGCAGCCCTTGCACCCCAGGATGAGAATCCGGTTGCAGTCCTTCACCATCTCCAGCAGTTCCCCAGCGGGTTTTCGGTCAGCTATAATCATGCCTCACCTCGTCACGCAGCTTTCTTCACTTTCACGGGGCTGGGGCCCAAGGCTTTCGCGCGATCAACCATCTCCCGCGCGATTTCAGCGAATCGAGGACCCTCGCCTGCAGACAGATTGAACATCTCCACGCGCTCCGGTTCGATGCCGAGCTCCTGGAGAACCTTTTTCACGTACTGCACCCGTTTCTTGGCCTTCAGATTTCCCACAAGGAAATGGCACTCCCCTTCCATGCAGCCGGCTACATACACGGCATCCGCGCCGTCTTCAACAGCCTTCAGAAGGTGAATGATGTCTACCCGTCCGGTGCAGGGCACCTGAATCACCTTGACGTTGCTCGGATAGGAAAGTCTCATGGAACCTGCCAGGTCCGCAGCGGAATACGCTCAGTACTGGCAGCAATAGGCAAGAACCTGGGGTTCATAGTCCGTCATCGCTTGTTACCTCACTTTGACTCTAAGTCTATCTTTGATGATCCGTTTCAGTTTCCATTCAAGCGGGTGCACGGTGCACGGAAACCCCTTCGATCTGGCTTTTTCCGTGACCCGTGCGCCGTGTCCCGTGCACCGCGTCACGCGCTCTCCGCCTGAAAGAGGGCGTCCGTCTTCGCAAGGATCTGTTCATCGGTGAAATGCTTCAGGGCAATGGCTTTGCCCGGACACTCGGCCACGCAGGCGCCGCACCCACGACAGGCTGCGGGGTCAATGATCGCGTAACCTTCTTCACCGATGCTGGGAGCGCCATAAGGGCAGGTCCTCACGCAGGTGAGGCAAGCCGCACATTTATCGGAGTTCACAGAAGCGACTACGCCCCCCACAAAGATCCCTTCCTTGGACAGGATGGTCATGGCTCTTGCCACAGCGGCCTTGGCCTGGGTGATGCTCTCGTCGATAGGTTTGGGATAGTGGGCTAGGCCGGCCATGAAAATCCCTTCGGAAGCAAAGTCCACAGGCCTCAGTTTGGCGTGCGCTTCGATCAGGAACCCTTCCTTGTTCACGGGGACCTTGAACAGTTCGAAGAGTTTCTTGTTCTCCGTCGGCAGAATCGCAGTGGCCAGGATCACGAGATCGGGTGCGATCTGAATGGGCCTTCCGAGAACATGGTCGATGACCTTGAGCGAGAGCGAGCCTTCACCGCTGGAGCTCAGCTCGGGCAATCGATCCAGCTCGTAGCGCACAAAAAGCACGCCCTTTTTCCTCGCTTCCCGGTAGAGATCTTCCCGGAACCCGTAAGATCGGACATCCCGGTAGAGAATGAAAACGTTCATGTCCGGGTTCAGCTCCTTGAGTTTGAGAGCGCTCTCCAGACTGTGGGTGCAACAGATCTTGCTGCAATAGGGCCTCTCGGGAATCCGGGAGCCCACGCATTGGACAAAGACCGCGGTCTGTGCTTTCTTCACCCGCTCATCGCCCCGGAGCACGGCTTCATCGAGATCCAGGTGGGTCAACACGCCGGGGTGCTTGCCGTAGAGATATTCCGAAGGCCGGTATTCCTGGCCGCCCGTGGCAATGATCGTGGTCCCGTGATCCACGTTCACAGGAGACCCTTTCCCATTCTGGGGCACAAGGGTACTCGTGAAATTTCCGAGGATCCCCGAGGTCTCCTTCACCTCGGTTTGCATGAAGAGCTGGATCCCGGGATGGTTCTTCACTCTTTCCACGAGCCCCTGCACATACTCCGAAATCTTTTCTCCCCGCCACGTGCTCCTGAGTCTTCTCGCCACACCGCCGAGGGTGTCCGTCTTTTCAACGAGAAAAGCCTGGAAGCCCTGTTCGGCCACGCCGATCGCCGCCTCCATTCCCGCCACGCCGCCCCCGATCACCAGGGCGCTCTTGGTGACCTGGAGCCGCACCTGGTCGAGGGGTTCCACGAGGGCCGCCTTGGCCACGGCCATGCGCACGAGGTCTTTGGCCTTCTCCGTCGCCCTTCTGGGATCGTTCATGTGAACCCAAGTGTTCTGATCCCGAATGTTGGCCATTTCGAAAAGGTACTTGTTCAACCCTGCATCGCGGATGGTCTCCTGGAAAAGAGGTTCATGGGTTCTCGGAGAGCAGGAGGCGACCACCACGCGGTTGATCCCCTTGTCCTTGATCACCTGTTTCATCTTGTCCTGCGTGTCCTGGGAGCAGGTGAAGAGGTTGTCTTCCACGTGGACCACGTAGGGCAGGGTCCCTGCATATTCCCTCACCGCAGGCACGTCGGCGATGCCGCCGATGTTGATGCCGCAATTGCACACAAAAACGCCTATTCGCGGCAACTGGCCCGACACGTCGAGCTCCGGAGGGAGTTGCTTGGATCGGGCCAAGGTCCCCCTGGACGCAGCGAGGACCTCCGTGGAGGCGGCAGCCGAGGCAGAGGCCTCCATCACGGAGTGGGGGATGTCCTTTGGGGCCTGGAAAACACCGCAAACGTAAACCCCGTCCCGAGAGGTGGTCACGGGCGCGAAACTGCTCGTCATGGCGTACTGGTGCTCATTGAGCGCAACCCCCAGTTTCTCCGCAAGCTCGATGACCCCCTGCACAGGGGCCAGGCCGATGGAGAGCACGACCATGTCAAAGTCTTCCTCTTTCACCTCGCCGGACTCGCTGGCAAAGCGTATCCTCAGATTCTCGTTTTCGACAGGCTCGATGGAATGAACCCTGGAGCGGATAAAGCGAACGCCCCTTTCTTCCTCGGCACGGTTGTAATACTTTTCGAACTCCTTGCCGTAGGTCCGCATATCCATGAAGAAAATGGCCGCATCCAGCGGCTCCTTGCTGTGCTCCTTGGCGATGACCGCCTCTTTGATGGCATACATGCAGCACACGGCGGAGCAATAGCTGTGGTCGCAGCGGTTGATGTCCCTGGACCCCACGCACTGGAGCCATGCGATTTTTTGAGGTTCCTTGTGATCCGAGGGCCGGACCAAGTGGCCTTCATAGGGCCCGGAGGCTGAAAGAATGCGCTCAAATTCCAGGCTCGTGACCACGTTGGGGTGGACCGAATAGCTGTACGTGTCGTAGCGGTTTGGATCAAAAGGAGTGAACCCCGGGGCGAGAATGATGGCGCCCACGTCCAGGACCCGTTCCCTGGGTTTCATGGAGTGATCCACGGCACCGGCCAGGCAGGCGGGAACACACTGGTAGCATTCCGAGCAGATCCCGCATTTCAGACAGCGTTCTGCTTCTTTGCGAACCTCCTCTTCGGTGAAGCCCAGGGTGATTTCCTTGAAGTTGCCCTTTCGCTCCGAGGGAGAAATCTTTCTCATCGCGATTCTTTTGTCTTTCGCGACCCCGGTGAAGTCGGGTTTCTCATAGGACCAGTCCTGGGTCCGGTCGACCCGCAGGTCGCGGCCGTTGAGGTATCGAT
This sequence comes from uncultured delta proteobacterium, assembly GCA_963702565.1. Taxonomy (GTDB): domain Bacteria; phylum Desulfobacterota; class DSM-4660; order Desulfatiglandales; family HGW-15; genus CAVPDE01. The sequence goes on from CAVPDE010000005.1 coordinate 71,701, forward strand.
GGATGCTCTCTGCCGCATCCTTTCCGCAAGCGACCGCTTCCACCACGGACTTGGGACCGTACAGGGCGTCTCCTCCGGCAAAGACCCAGCCCAGCGGGGTCTGAAGCGTGACAGCGTCAGCATCCAGACCTCCTCTTCTGGTGACGGCCACGCTCTCGCTTTGGGCGAAAGTGAGGTCTCCGGCTTGACCGATCGCGACGATCGCTCCCTCGGTGTCCATCACGGTCAACACTTTTTCATCGTAGCTGGGATTGAACGCTCCCTTCTCATCAAAGACCGATGTGCAGCGCTTGAACTCAATGCCCGCGATCTTTCCTCCCTTCTCAACAAAGCGTTTGGGGCCCCAGCTGTTCACGATCTTCACGCCTTCTTCCAGGGCCTCGTCGATTTCGTATTTCCACGCGGGCATCTCTTCTCTTTTTTCGAGACACACCAGGGTCACGTCCTCGGCGCCTTTTCGGAGGGCGGTGAGAGCCACATCAATGGCCACGTTGCCGCCGCCGATGACGATCATTTTCTTGGGGAGGCTCACGGGGTTTCCAAGAGCGGCATCGCGGAGGAACTCCACGCCGCGGAGCACTCCGGCCATGTCTTCTCCGGGTACGTTCAGCTTGCGGCTCACGTGCAGTCCTGTGGCCAGGAAAACGGCTTTGTATCCGTCTTTCTTGAGACTGTCGAGTGTCACGTCTTGCCCGAAAGTGACTCCGGTCCTGATCTCGACGCCCATCTCGCGGATGACCTGAACTTCCGCCTCAATAATGTTTCGGGGCAGCCGGTATTCGGGAATGCCCACGGCCATCATGCCCCCGGTGACCGGGAGCTTTTCAAAGACCGTGACCGGGTAGCCCTCTTTGGCCAGGGTGGAGGCGGCTGTCAAGCCGGCAGGACCCGCGCCGATGATCCCGATCTTCTCCTCTCGTCTTTCCTTGACTTTAGGGATCGATCGGGCTTCGCCCGAGAGTTCATAGTCTGCGAGGAAACGGTGGAGGTATTCGATGGCAATGGGCTCATCGAGATCTCCCCGCGTGCAAATGCCTTCGCAGGGGTGGTGGCACACTCGGCCACAGATGGCGGGGAAGGGGTGGGCCTCCTTGAAAAGCTCCAGGGCTTCACGGTACTTGCCCTGGTTGATCAACGCGATGTAGCCCTGGACGCTGACATGGGCCGGGCAAGTCGCCTTGCAGGGGGCCGTGCCCCGTTTTTCGATCGCGTATGCGCTCGGCATGGCCTGGGGGTAGAGTTTGTACGCTGCCTTGCGATCGCGCAATTCTTCATCAAAGCGGTTGGCCACATCGATGGGGCAGGCCTTGGAGCACTCGCCGCAGGCCGTGCACTTGCTCATGTCTATGTAGCGGGGTTTCTGGAGGACCTTCACCTTGAAATTGCCCGGTTCGCCGCTCACATCGAGGATTTCGGTGAGAGGTAACAGGTCGATGTTAAGGTGCCTCCCGCACTCGACCAGTTTCGGCGAAATAATGCACATGGAACAATCGTTTGTTGGAAAGGTCTTGTCCAGCTGCGCCATAACTCCGCCGATGGCAGAGTTTTTTTCAACGAGATAGACAAGGTAACCTGAATCCGCGAGGTCCAGAGAAGCCTGGATGCCGGCAATACCGGCGCCAACCACCATTACCGATCCTACTGGAGTGTTTTTACTCATGGATCAAACAATACTCCTCGTGAGCACGAACTGTCCCCTCAGGGAAAAGCCCGGAATTTTCGTTCTGCAAAGGCTGAGATAACCTTGAGGCGGGTGTTTCGACTTAACGTAGTCGATTTACAACCAATTTTGGATGCAGGAGAATGCCACAGCGCAAAGGCGTGTGTCAAGAAATAAACACACCCGAAATAAAAGTGCCCCAACAAAAGCCTCGGCAAACCAGCCTAGAACTTGTAATATAGAAGATAGAACGCGGAGGCCGAGGATTCAAGTGTTCTGAAGCAACTTGTGATAGCCGAATGAAAATGACAGCATATTGACTCGGCTGTAAGCAGTGTTCTGAAGCAACTCGACTCAAGTGAGAGGAGATGAGGAGGGCAGCATTGATGGAATTCAGCAGAGGGGAGGGGATCCATTTGGATCTCGAGAAAATGGCGGACGATCCTGGTCCCTACACCATGAGTTACGGGTTCAACCTCGACGTTCTCTGTGAATCCATAAGAAAGGTAGGTCTGATCAATCCTCCTTTGGTGGCTCGTAATCAGGAAGGGTCCTTTGACGTTGTTTCAGGATTCCGCCGGATCTTGGCGCTGAAGGCACTTGGCGAACGCAACGCTTTCTGCCACGACGTGACCACTGCTTTGGCATCGCCCCTCGAAAGGCTTCTCGCCGCGTTCTACGAAAACCTTGCCACAAGGAAGTTCAACGACATGGAGAAGGCTATCCTACTTCATAAGCTCCAAGCGCATGTGGCGACGGAAGAGATCCTGGCTTCTTTTATGCCTCTCCTCTCTCTGCCTTCGCATGAAGGCACCTTGAAGTTCTACGTGAAGCTCCTGCATCTAGAAGAGAGCGTTCAGAGAGCCATAGGCCGGGAAGAGATTTCGATCAAAGTCGCTAAAGCTCTTGTTGAAATGGAAAAAGACTCTCAACAGGTTCTGTTCCAGTGGATCAACCTATTAAAATATAATTTTAATCAACAATTAAAATTTATTGAATACATAGAAGATATAAGAATACGAGAGACGTTGGCAGCTCCTGAATTGCTCGCTGAGGAATCCTTCCTGAAAGTCATGGAAAACCCGAGATTGAACAATCCCCAAAAAGGTAAGGCAGTACTTGAAACTCTGAGGCTGAGGCGGTTCCCTCGACTGGCGCAGGCACAGCATGCGGTGGAGAGCGCGGTTTCCGCAATTTCAATGCCCCGCGAAGCTTCTATTCATTACGATCCCTATCTGGAAAACCCGTATTATCGCCTGGAAATCAATTTCAAGCACGGGAAGGATCTCAAGAATGCGATAAGCAGGCTTCATGCTTTGCCTGAACTTGAAGCACTTCCTGAACTGTGGACAGGTCGATGAATTTTATGATCAAAAAGGCTGTCCTGGAAAAGGATGCCGAGAACTATCCTTTTGCGCAGAGGGCTGTGGAACGGCTCCAGGGTTTCTCTCCGGTCCGAGCAACGGATGGGCTCCCGCCAAAGGGCGACGACGAGTTTGATCGGGACAAAGAGACGCTTCGGCTGCTCCCGTTTCCCGGCCAGATTCTTAAACCCTGCCCTGGAACACGGGAGTATCTTTGCTGCGGATATCAGATCCTCAATATCGGCACGAATTGTCCCCTGAACTGCAGCTATTGCATCCTCCAGGCTTACTTCAATCAACCTTCTCTCCGCGTATTTGTGAATGTGGAGCAGCAGCTTGAAGGGATACGCAAAGCGCTTCACTTCTCCGGCAGAAAGATTTTCAGAATCGGGACAGGAGAGTTCACGGACAGTCTTGCCCTGGACCCTATTGTGAAGTGGACGCAAGTCCTGCCTTCTTTTGTGGCAGAGCACGAGAATGTGGTTCTGGAATTCAAAACAAAGACCGTGTCCATCGAAGGTCTCCTTTCATCAACCTACCGCGATCGTATCGTGGTGTCCTGGTCCCTTAACAGCCCGTCCATCGCAGCCACAGAAGAGCACGGAGCGCCTTCGATCAGGAAAAGGTTGGAAGCGGCGAGAACCTGCCAGAGGGAAGGGTTCACCCTGGGGTTTCACTTTGACCCGTTGATCGAACACCCTTCCTGGAAAGACGAATATGCTCGCACCATGGACCTCCTCGACCACTTCGTCGACCCTTCCAAGGTCATATGGATCAGTCTGGGCTGCCTTCGTTACATGCCTTCTTTAAAAGGAGTGATCAGGAAACGGTTTCCGGAAAGCCACATCCTTGACGGCGAATTTGTCCCCGGTCTGGATGGCAAAATGCGCTACATTAAGCCTGTTCGAGCTGAAATGTACAGTTTTATGAAAAAAAAGCTTGCGCAGTGGGGCATGGAGAGCGGCGTGTATCTGTGCATGGAAAGCAGGGACGTCTGGCAAAAAGCCCTAGGGTGGTCCCCGGAGAATTCTGATGGGCTTTCTGATTATCTGGACCGCAGGGCTGCTTCGGCGTTCGCTCTGCCCTGAGATCCGTATTTTTCTTTTTTCCTAAACATTCACTTGAACTCGAAGCTCTGCGTGTGATATGAAAACCGACGAATACAGAGTTTCAACAGGGAGGGATAACTCTAATGCTTAAAGATAAAGTGGAAAGTGCTTTGAACAAAGTGAGACCTTCTTTGCAGGCCGACGGCGGCGATGTTCAACTGATCGACGTCGATGACCAGGGGGTCGTCAAAGTCAAGCTGACCGGGGCTTGCGGGGGTTGCCCGATGTCTCAGATGACCCTCAAAATGGGCATAGAGAAAATCTTGAAGCAGAATGTTCCTGAAGTGACGAGAGTTGAATCGGCATAGACTTTACAGACTAGGGAGGAATCAGAAATGGAAATTCGGAAAATCGGTGTGATCGGCGCCGGAACCATGGGAAACGGCATTGCACAGGTCGCGGCTCAGATCGGGTGCGACGTGATTATGCGGGATATCGAGGACTCGTTTGTGGACCGCGGTATCAAAGCGATCGACAAGTTCCTCGGCAAGAGCGTCGAAAAAGGGAAACTGGCGGCGGACGAAAAAACTAAGATCATGGGCAGGATCAAGGGGACCACAAAAATGACCGACCTCAAGGATGTCGACTTTGTCGTGGAGGCGGTGATCGAGGACATGGCCCTCAAGAAAAGCGTGTTCAAAGAACTGGATGCCTTGTGCCGGCCTGAAGTCATCCTCTCCACCAACACGTCATCCATGTCCATCACGGAGATCGCGGCATCCACAAAGCGGCCTGACAAGGTCTGCGGAATGCACTTCTTCAACCCTGTGCCGCTCATGAAGCTTGTTGAGATCATTCGGGGCTACAGCACCAGCGACCAAACCATGGCTGCGGCCACAGCACTGGCCAAGAAGATGGGAAAAATCACGGTGGAGGTGAAGAAGGACTCCCCGGGATTCATAGTCAACCGCTGCATGATCCCACACATGATCGAAGCCATCAAGATCGTGGAAGAAGGGATCGCGAGCATTCCGGACGTGGACACGGCCGTGAAAAACGGGCTCAATTACCCCATGGGACCTTTTGAGCTCATGGATCTGACCGGCATCGACATTGCGTATTTCGTGAGCGAGTATTTCTTCAAGGAACTCAACAAAGAGCTTAAGTGGGCGTCTCCGAACCTGCTCAAGACCATGATACGGGCCAACCGGTTAGGCAGGAAAACGGGAGGAGGGTGGTACGAGGTGGGCAAGTAACCTGGGCCACACCCGTCGTCGCTGAAGAATTAAGAAGGCAGTCCGAGCCACCCCGGACTGCCTTCTTGTTTGAAGAGGGCTGGGCCTACTTGTTCTTGTGCCGCATCAATTTCCTCTGCTTTCGATACTTGTGTTTCCGGATTTTCTTTCTTCGTTTCTTGACGACGCTACCCATTCGCAGAGGTCCTCCGATCCTTTAAGAAGTCAGACAGTGGTATGTACACGGATGAAACCACCATGTCAACAAAATATTTGGTTTTTTCGGTGCATGGGAAGGCGGAGGAGAGGATGCCCGGGCTTGGCCCGTGGAGGAAACAGGTTGTGGCATTAGTTTACATAATATATCTTATCAGAATACACGCCAACGCTCAGCCTAATTCGTGCGGCCGTTCTTCACCTCTGTCTTGGACTTGTAGAGGTTGGTGTCAGCAAGCCTCACGAACTCCGTGAGATTCATGTCTTCACTGTAAACGGCATATCCCAGGCTCGCCCGCAATTCCCCGCTGTCTTTTATAGCAAACCGAACACGCTTTCCGATTTCCTCGGCAATCAGAATGTCCGAATCGATGAGAATGATGGCAAACTCATCGCCCCCATACCGGTAGCCCGAGTCAACGCCTTCCCGGATACTTCGCAGGATCGACTTTCCCACGTGCCTCAAGGCCTGATCTCCTGCAATGTGGCCGTGCCTGTCGTTGTATTCTTTGAAATTGTCCAGGTCGATGAGAATTAAGGCGAGTGGATGTTTCTGCCGCGTGGATCGCACAATCTCTTCCCTGAGGCGCATATAAAAATGCCGCTGATTGAACAAGCCGGTCAGGGAGTCTGTGACGGAGAGCCTGCTCAGTTCCTTCTTGAGATCGCGCTCGCTAATGCAGCGGACGATCTTGGCTTCGAGTTCTGCGATATCAATGGGTTTCTTAACGAAATCATTGGCACCGGCATTGATGATGTCGACGTACTTGAACTCTTCGGCGTAGCCCGTCATGGCGATCACGCCGACGGTCGGGAGGTTTTCCCTCGATCGGCGGATAAGTTCCATACCGTTCATTTCAGGCATTTTCATGTCCGCCAAAAGAAAGGTGTACGGTCGGTCTTTGAGCATTTTCAATGCCTCAGCACCGCTGGGCGCGCTTGCCGTGGGAAACTGCAGGGCTCCCAGGAGTTCCTTGAGCACCTCGCACACCCGTTGGTCATCGTCCACAACCAGGATCAATTCCTTTGCTTTATCAATGTTCATATCTTGCCAAGTTTCTATGATCGGAATATTTTTAGTTTTATCTCAGGTTTCAAGGGAAGTCAACTCCCCCCAGAGAGAATTAAATGAAGCACGCTTAATATTTACATTAATTAGTTTACTTATGTATCTTTTACCGTTAATAAAGTTAACGACCTTATTGGTAGAGGTCCTTCCGGTGAGCTCCTGCCCTTTCTTGCTTGTCCCCTCAACCAGAACTTCAAGACTCTTGCCGATCAGCTCCCTGTTTTTGCTGAGCGTGATCTTCCTCTGAAGCTCCTGCAACCGAGCAAGTCTCCCGAGTTTTTGCGGCTCCGGGATTTTGCCTTCCATCCTTGCTGCCGGAGTTCCCGCTCTGTCGGAATACTTAAAAGAGAACAGGTTGTCGAATTCTACCCTGCGTATGAGCTCCAGGGTCAGTTCGAAGTCTTCGTCTGTCTCTCCGGGGAATCCTACCATCACGTCACTGGTCACAGCGATGCCGGGTCTAGCCTCTCTCAGCGCTCCGATGAGATCCATATATTTTTCCCGAGTGTAGCCGCGCTTCATAGCCCTCAGCACCCTATTGGATCCAGCCTGGAAAGGAAGGTGAATGTGAGAACAGAGTTTCTCCAAACGGGCAAAACACTGAATGAGCTCCGGGGAAAGATCTTTGGGATGCGAGGTGGTGAACCGTATTCGGTGAAGGCCCTTGATCTCATTCATAGCCTGGAGCAGTCCGGGAAATCGTATCTTTTCATGAACGTAGGAATTGACGTTCTGGCCGAGGAGCGTGATCTCTTTCACGCCTTGGAGAGCCAGGCTCCTGGCTTCGTTCAGAAGCTCCTGCGGGGGGCGGCTGGTTTCTCTACCCCGCACATAGGGAACAATGCAGTAAGAACAGTAGTTGTTACATCCTTCCATAATGGTGATGTAGGCTTTGACGCGGTGTTGGAAGTAGTCAAAACCGCCCAAAAAAGACACGGGCTTCCCCTGAGCATCAATGGCTGCAACTCTCATGCAGCCTTTTTCCGCTTTTCCCAGGATTCTCCTGAAGTTCCCGATCTCTCTTGGCCCCAGAACCAGATCCAGCCCCGGAAAGCGCTCAAGAAGGTCCACGCCCCTTTGTTGCGCCACGCAACCGGCCACAGCCAGAAGGAGTCTCGGGTTTTTCTTCTTCAGAGACGCGAGCCGACCCAGCCGGCTCAAGGCTTTCTGCTCTGCTTTGGCGCGTACAGAACAGGTGTTGAGGAGCACGAAGTCCGCTTTCTCCGGATCGCTTGCGCGCAGGTAACCGGAATCCTCCAGGATACGGCTCAGGTGATCAGAATCATACTCATTCATCTGGCAGCCCATGGTCTCTATGTAATAATGCTTGCTCACTCTCAGCTCTTCGCTCTAGGCTGCCACCGCTTCCAGGGGGATTCCTTCCTGCTCTCTCAAGGCCGCGATCAGCCGTGAAATCCATTCTTCGCACCCTGGTGCAATCAAAAGCTCAATCACGGCCTGAGCAGGATCAACGGTTCTCACCACCGCCATCCCGTCATAGGCCTCGATGGTGGTGCGGAGATAGTGGATGTCTTCCCGGTTCACCCTGAACATCCATTTTGTCGTTTCCAAGGTTCAAATCCCTCCGCTCCTTATCCCCTTCACCCTCTTTTCTGTCTTTCGGGTTCGTCACGGCTGTTGAAAGGGGCGCCTCCCCACATGAGCTTTTCTCGCAAGATCTCGAAGTAGCTCTGATCCGGCGACTTGATGAGCTTGAGCTTCTCTTTGGCGTTCTGAATGAGCACCTTGTCCCCCTGAAACAGGTCAAATCCCACCTGGCCGTCAAAGGTCAAGCTCACCCTCTCCTCCCCTCTTTTGCTGAGCGTGATTGAGACCACGTGGGATTCCGGCAGGAGGATCGGCCGGTTGGTCAGGGTAAAAGGACAGATGGGAGTGAGAATGAAACTCGACATCGTGGGATAGAGGATGGGGCCCCCGGCGGAGAGATTGTAGGCCGTAGATCCGGTCGGTGTGGATACGATGAGCCCGTCTGCCCTGAAGGTCGTGAGAAACTGGTCATTGATGAATACATCCAGATCAATGATCCGGGCAAGCGCCCCTTTGTTGATGACCACGTCGTTGAGGACCAGGAAACGGCAAGTCTCCGTGCCTTGCCTCACCACCACCGCCTCCAGCATGAGCCTGGTTTCCACCTCCAGGCGACCCTCGAGCATGAGTTCCACCGCGGGATAGAGCTTCCTCAAAGGGATCTCCGTGAGAAAACCCAAGCCTCCCAGATTAACGCCCAGGATTGGGACTCCATAACGCGCTACCCTGCGTGCAGCGCCGAGCAGGGTTCCGTCCCCTCCGAGAACGACCACGAATTGCACTTCCCTGGGCACAAAGGAAGGCTCTTCAAAACAGGCATTCATGGCCGCCCTCGCGCCCATCTCCTCGGAGAAAACCGTGATTCCTCTTTCCCTGAGCCACTGTTCAAGCTTGAGCGCCTGTTCTTTGGCCGGCTCATAGTGATGCTTGTAAATGATTCCAACCGACCTCTGACTCATAGATGATCCTCCAAATGCTGGCCTTCGGCCCACATCCATTGATTGTTTAACATTTAGCCTTTCCCATTGATCATAGCGAAAAAGCAAGAACCGTTCTTTTAATATTTGATGGCTTCACAAAAAGTGCGAAGTTCAATGCCCAATGTTCAATGTTAACTCTTCAGCGAATCTACACAAAAAGCGGCACTTCGGCAAATACCCGCACGTCCACCAGTCCCCTGTCCGTAAGTTTAAGCTCCGGGATCACGGGCAGGCTGAGGAAAGAAAGGGCCATGAACGGCTCAGGCAGGATGCAGCCCAGGGATTTCGCACCACGGGAAAGCGTCTTGATCTGGGTGCTGAGGGACTCGAGGGGCTCTCTGGACATGAGACCTCCAATTTCGAGCGCTGCCTTCGCCAGAATCCGCCCGCCCTCTGCAACAGCCAGCCCGCCCCCCATGCGCCGGACCTCTTCAAGAGCGGTGATCAGGTCGATATCCTCCACGCCTACGGCAATGAGGTTGTGTGAATCGTGAGCCACAGAGGAAGCGAGCGCGCCTCTTTGCAGCCCGAAGCCGTGGACCAGACCGCGGCCTATCCTGCCGGTTCCCTTGTGGCGTTCCAGGACCACCAGCTTGAGAATGTCTTTAGGGATGTCCGAAATCACCCATCCCTTGACGGACAGGACTTCCTCTATGCGCTCCCTGGTAAGAATCTGGCCCGGGATCACTTCGATGACCCTGGCCCTGGCGCCCTCTTTGCGGATTCCGAAAGCCCCCACGCTGAGCGGAGGGATGCGGACCGGCCACGAGGGGAGGTTCTCTTCCTTCCCTTTTGGGAAATGACAGATCTTCCCGGCCATGGCCACCAGGCGGCCGTCCTTGTAGACCCTCTCTGCAGAAAAGGTCTCCAGGTTTTCCAAGACCACCAGGTCCGCCCGATAGCCCGGTGCAACAGCGCCACGGCCGCGGAGCCGGAAATGCTCCGCCGGATGAAGCGTGACCATTTGAAGCGCGGTCAAGGGATCCAGGCCCAATCGAACCGCTTTACTGAGCACATGATCGAGGTGGCCCTTTTCGAGCAAGTCCTCCGGATGAAGATCGTCGGTCACAAAACAGAACCGCCTGCTGTTTTTCGGGTTCACTAGGGGGACCAGCGCTTCCAAGTTCTTGGCAGAAGTCCCTTCGCGGATCATGATCATCATGCCGGCGCGTAGCTTCTCCTCGGCTTCCTGCAAGTCGCTCGTCTCATGGTCCGACTGAATCCCAGCCGAGCAGTAGGCCTGGAGATCGTGGCCCTTGATCGAAGGGGCGTGACCGTCAATCAGCCCCCCTCTGAAGAGCAGCAGCTTCGCGAGCACTTTCTCATCCCCTCCAAGCACGCCAGGATAATTCATCATCTCAGCGAGCCCGAGGATCCTCGGTTCCTCTCTCAGGGAAGCGAGCGCTTCCTGGTCCAGAGAGGCCCCGGAAGTCTCAAGGGACGTCGCCGGCACGCACGAAGGGGCCATGAAGAAGAGGTCAAAGGGGAGCGCCTCGCTTTCCCGCAACATGAACCGAATTCCCTCTACACCCATCACGTTCGCAATCTCATGGGGGTCGGAGACAATGGCGGTTGTTCCATGCACCAGGAGGGCGGCGGCAAGCCGTGAGGGGAGGAGCATGGTGCTTTCCACGTGCATGTGGCCGTCGATCAGCCCCGGCGCGATGTGCCGGCCTTGGGCATCCACCTCCAGTTCGCCTGTGTAGTCTTCACCCACGCCGACGATCACGCCCTGATGGACGGCCACATCCCTGTCCAGGATCTCTCCGGAAAAGACATTGACCACCCTGCCCTTCTTGAGGACCAGATCAGAGGGGATCTGCCGTCGAGCCGCCCTGATCCGCTGCTGGATGAGTTCAATGTTCTCTTTGTCGTTCATGCGGATTGCTTGCCTGTACCACCACCCCTCCCCCTTGAGGGGGGAGGGCAAGGGTGGGGGTGAAAAAGTTGATCGATAGTGCTTACCTTGCCTGGTCACCCCTCCCCTTGATCCCCTCCCGCCAAGGGAGGGGATTACACTTATCAGATGCGGGGTTCCGCCCACTCAGGCAGAGCCGCTTATCGGGTGATTTTGCCAACGACAAACCAATCCGTCTCAAGGTCCGACGTGGTATCCACCAGAAGGTGAAGAATGTCCAGGGCTGGAAAGAGGCGTTTCAGGTCTTCGAGGTCCACGGGCTCGAACTTCTTCTTGTTGTTGAGGTAGGCCTGTTCAGTGAGGGCATTGGACTCATAGTTCTCCTTGCTTCTTTGCGAGATTCGCCGGAGGGAGACTTCCTGGGGACACTGCGTCTGCTGAATGACGAAACGCTTTCGATTCTTCGCCGCGACCTGGGCAGCCCGCCGTCTCAGAGACTGGCTCACGAAGGTGGCGTCAAAAAGAATGCTTTCGCCTTTTGCCGAGAGTTCTTCGCCCAGCCTGAACATTTCATCGTAGACGAGCTTTCTCTTGTCCATATTGGAGGCGACCTTTTCGTCAAAAATGTCTTCACCCTTCAACACCTCGAGGCGGATCATGTCGGTGCGGAGGATGGCGTATCCTTTGAGCCTGGCGATCACTTCCGTAGTTTCCGTCTTGTAGGATGCGGGAAGACCGCACGCGATGAGCACGGTATCCGGTCCCAGTTCTTTCTTCATGAAATCAATAAAAGGTTCTCTCATTTCGTCTTCTCCCTGTGGGATTTAAGGTTCAAGGTACATGGCGCACGGTGCACGGCAAAATCCAAACCAAAAGGGGTTTCCGTGTACCGGAGACCTTGTACCGTGTACCCGCTTGATTCCAAGGCGAAGCCAGGCTGCAAAACCCAACTCCTCATGAAAGGTAGGAACAGGCGAGCGAAAAATACTTTTTCGCCCTCTGGACCGCCTTGTCCTTGTCCCCAGAGCTGATCGTCGGGTCGTCGACCTGAAAGCTGTTCACCTTTCCGCGCACGACGGCTCGATACGCTTTATAGAAATCAAGGAGAGGCTCCACAGCCTCCTCACCGGCGGATTTCCTGTAATGCTTCCAGAGCGAGGCCGAATAACTCTTTCCCCCGTGATATTCGAGATCCATCAGCAGAAACGCAATATCGGCCACCGTGTCACTGTAACGAAAGCGCTCGTTGAATTCAATGCAATCGATGATGGAAAGATTTCTTGAAAAGCAGACATGCTCCATGTGCAGATCGCCGTGACAGTCTCTGATTTTTCCTTGCTGGATTCTCTTGCCGAAGAGCTCGCGCCTTGTCCGGTAAAAGTGATCGGTCCAATCCAGAAGAGCGCCGAACTGCTCTTTTTTGATGCTGACCCCAATGTATTTGTGGATCTGCGCAAAGTTTTCGTCCGTGTTGATTCTGAACCGGTCCGGTTCTCCGAACCCATCGATTTCCTGGCTTCTCAAGGCACGACCGTGAAAGATCGCCAAGGTTCGAGCCAGGCGCTGGAGGTGGTTTTCAGTGAGGGCTCCCCGCTCGTAAAGGGATTTCATCAACCGTTGTTCTGAAATCCGCTTCATCTTCACCGCATGCTCGGCAACCTCCCCTTTCCTGGAGCGCATGCTGTATTTCTTCCCGTCGAAACGGATAGGGAGAACGCTGAGATAGATGTCTTTTGCAAGGCGCCTGTTGAGGTTCAATTCCTGCCGGCAATAGAAGGCTCTTTTTTCAAAGGTGGTGAAATCGAGGAATCCGAAATTGACAGGTTTTTTCACCTTGTAAACGAAGTCATCCGCCACAAAAACGAGCGAGATATGGGTCTGAACCAGCAGGACCCCCTGGGTGGGATCAGGGAGGGACTCAGGTTTCAGAAGATCTTCGATCATCGTTTCAAGCATGGTTCACCTCGAGGTTTCAGGTAGAAAGGTCATAGCGTACAATGTCTTTTAACTGCAAGTATTTTGTGCTAATTAGGGCTCATTGAGAAATCCACTGTTTGTGGCAAGACACGAGGAGAGAGGACCATGATCGAGAAGATCCGGGAGGCCGCAGACTTCCTTTTGAACAAGATCCCGTTTCCCCCCAGAATCGGCCTGATCACGGGAACCGGGCTGGGAGATCTTACCAAGAATGTTGAGGTTCATCTCCGCATCCCCTATCAGGAGATCCCCCATTTCCCCGTCTCAACCATCATGGGGCACAAAGGCACTCTGGTCATCGGCCGGCTTGGGAAACAGACCGTTATCGCCATGGAAGGAAGATTTCATCTCTATGAAGGCTATTCTCCCGAAGAGGTGATCTTTCCTGTACGGGTCATGGCCAGACTCGGCGCTGAGTTCCTGGTGATCTCCAGCGCTGCTGGCGGCGTGGACCCTTTGTTTGAGCCCGCGGACATCATGGTGGTGACGGACCACATCAATCTGACTGGAAGGAATCCTCTCCTCGGCCCTAACCTGGATTCTTTCGGGCCCCGCTTCCCGGACATGTCCCAGGTCTATGATCCGGTCCTCATCGGGTTGGCAAAAAAGAAAAGTCTGGAACTGGGGATCCTTCTCAGACAAGGAGTGTATGTGGGGATCCTGGGGCCAAGTTTGGAGACGCCTGCTGAAACACGTTTTCTTCGAATGGCGGGTGCAGATGCCGTTGGAATGTCCACGGTGCTCGAAGGGATCGCTGCGGTCCACTGCGGCCTTCGCGTGCTGGCGATCGTAGCCATCACGAATGTGAACATTCCGGAACAGATGAGGAAGATCTCCATCGAAGAGGTCATTGCCACGGCAGGCAAAGCCGGAGCAAAGCTGGCGCCACTGCTCGAAGGAGTAATCTCAAGCTTGTAGCGCAAAATGTATTTGGATATCGAAATGTGACATTACTTGTGTGAAAGACAAAAACCCGAAATCCGAAGCACGAAATCGGAAATGGTTCGACAAACTCACCACCCTGAGCCATGTCGAAGGGCAATATCCAATGACCAAAATTCAAATGGTGAAAATGGTAAGTCGCTGCGTTTGTATTTCGAACATTAGAGCATTGGTATTTTGAATTTGTTTCGGATTTCGGATTTCGCGCTTCGAATTTGGGCTTGCCAGAGGCCCTGATTGGGAGACTGACAGTGGAACACGTTGACATTCTTATCAAGAACGGCACCATCCTCACGATGGACCCGCAACAAACCCTTATTCAAAAAGGATTCCTCTGCATCCGGGGGGATACCCTTTCCGCTGTTGCAAAGGGGGATCCACATGAGTTCCGCGCCGGTAAAACGATCGACGCAAAAGGCGGCCTCATTCTTCCGGGGCTCATCAACGGTCACACCCACGCGGCCATGACCCTGTTCCGAGGGCTTGCCGACGACCTCCCTCTCATGGAGTGGCTCAATCACTACATCTTCCCTGTGGAGAGCCGGATGGACCGGGAATTCGTGCACGCCGGCAGCCTTCTTGCCTGCGCCGAGATGATCCTGTCCGGCACCACGACTTTCTGTGACATGTATCTTTTCGAAGATGAGGTCGCTGAAGCCGCTCAGTTTGCCGGGGTGCGTTGTCTTGTGGGCGAAGTGCTCTATGATTTCCCTTCCCCCAACTACGGGCCTATCCAAGAGGGGCTGAAGTACACGGAAACCCTGATCAGGAAGTGGCAGGGCCACCCTCTGGTCTCCATTGCTGTGGAACCCCACGCCGTCTACACGTGCAGCCCGGACTTATTGGTTCGTGCGAATCAATTGGCCATGCAATACAAGGTTCCTCTCATTATCCATGTCGCGGAAAGCGCGAGCGAGATCGAGGAGGTGCAAAAGAAATACGGCAGAAGGCCTTTTGAACACCTCGAGTCCCTGGGCATTCTCGGACCCCACCTCATCGCCGATCACTGCGTGCACCTGGATGACGCGGAGATCCGGAGGATGGTGACCCATGAGGTGAAAGCAGTCACCAATCCGGAGAGCAACATGAAGCTTGCCTCGGGCATCTCCCCTGTTCCGCGGTTGCTGGCCCAGGGGATTACCGTGGGACTGGGAACAGATGGATGTGCGTCCAACAACAATCTGGACCTTTTTGAAGAGATGGACACGACCGCTAAACTCCACAAGGTCGGCGCCATGGATCCCACGGTGCTGGATGCCTTTACCGTCCTGAAGATGGCCACTCTCTCAGGGGCAAAAGCTCTGGGCATGGCAGATCGCATCGGTTCCCTCGAAGTGGGTAAGAAGGGGGACGTGATCGTGATCGACACCCACAAACCTCACCTCACACCCATGTACAACCCCTATTCCCACGTGGTCTATGCGGCAAAAGGAAGTGACGTGAGCCACTCTCTTATCAACGGCAGGCTCGTCATGGAAGACAGGAAACTCCTGACCCTGGATCTCGGGGAAGTGCTTCGCCACGCTGAGGAAATGTCGAAAAAAGTGCTTTCCTGGCTCTCCCCATCTCCTTAAACAGACTAGTTGACATTGCCGTTTTTTTCTCATTGAATGATAGGGAGTTGGTTTGTGAAATTTAATACTGCATATCTTTGGACATTGAGTGATTAAGAAAACAAACCAGTTTGTAGCCTTGGGGAGCAGGCTCAAAGGGGTGCCTGAGGTTTTGACCCTGGGGGTGAAACCGAATTTCATGGATTATTCCGAGGAAGAGAGAGATCTCATTGCAGGCGCCACCATGATTCTTTATCCCACCGCCAACTATGCCCAGTTTTTCACCACCCTGGGAAAGCCTTTTTTCCCGAGCCTCGAGACGTGTCTTTATGCGGATGAAAAGATCAAACAAAGCACTCTCTTCTCTATGCTGGGAATTCCGCATCCCAGGACAAGGTTTTATTACCACCTTCACCACCGCGACATCCTCGGGGATTTTTCTTTTCCTTTTGTTGCTAAGCTGCCGCGGGCTTCCAGCCGAGGAAGGGGCGTCTACAAGATCTCGAATCCGGAACAGCTGAACGCGTACCTCCGCTTGACCCCCATCGCCTACATCCAGGAATATCTGCCCCACGACCGCGACCTGCGCGTCATTCTGGTCAACTATGAGCCGATCCTCTCTTACTGGCGTCAGAGAGAGCCTTCAAATTTCAGGGCCAATCTGCATCAAGGCGGCACCCCTCTATTTTTCGAAATCCCCTATGACGCTTTGTCGCTAGCGCAGGACACGGCGTTTCGGTGCAAATTCAATGATGTGGGTTTGGACTTAATTCAATGCAGAGGGAAGTGGTACGTGATCGAAGCGAACATGGAATACGGCCGAGAAGGCCTGCGCATGAAAGGGATGAACCTGAAAGAGATCCTGAGAGAGAAACTTCTGTCCGGCGAACTGATGTCTGCCCCGAGCGGGCAAGGCGATGGGGCGACCGCGGGACGGGCCGGTTGGGTGGTGTGAGCCGATGAAGACGGTGAAGAGGCTTTTTCTCACATTGCTCATCCTGGGCTTCCTTTCATTCCTCGGCGGCGCCGCGCTCCTGTACAGCATCTACGGCGACGTTGCCGAAGAAGCAAAGGAAAAGATCCAGCGCGGGGCCATCGACAGCATCGTTTTCTCCGAGAGTCCGGTCTACTACGACGACGGAGAGACCGTGCTGGGTGTTTTTTTCGACAAGACCCATCGCCGGTATATCGAATACACAAGCATTCCCCCTCACTTCATCAAGGCGCTGGTTGCCACAGAGGACAAAACCTTCTTCACCCATCCCGGCTTCGACATCAAGGCCATTGTGAGAGCCATGATCGCCAACTACCGGGCAGGCCGCATTGCCCAGGGCGGCAGCACTCTGACCCAGCAGACGGCGAAAAACATATTCAGCCGGGAAAAACGATCCTACCAAGCCAAGCTCAAAGAGCTGATGGAAGCGCTGCTGCTCGAGCGGCAGTACACCAAAGAACAAATCCTCGAGATGTACATCAACCAGTTCTTCGTCACGGGGATCGGCAGAGGGCTGCGGATTGCGGCACAGTATTTCTTTGACAAAGAGGCCGAAGACCTGGACCTGGTGGAATGCGCCTTTATTGCGGGCTCCATCAAGAGCCCCAACCGGTTCAATCCTTTCACCAAAAGAACGGAAGCGGAGAAACGCGAGGCGCGGCGGGTGTCGAAGCAGCGGAAGGACCACGTGCTCGCCAACATGCTGGAGATGAACTACATCACGGCGCAGGAACACGAACAGGCCAAACAGAAGGACGTGCCCTTCAAGCAGGGGAAATTGGGCTACCGGCTCAACGTCATTCTGGACTACATCCGCGAGCAGCTCGAGTCGGATTACTTCAAAAGCATTCTTTTTGACCAGGGGGTGGAGAACATCGCCACTTCCGGGATCAGGATCCACACGTCCGTGAACAAGGAAATGCAGGAGGGGGCGCTGCGGAGCATTCGGAAGCATTTGCCCCTTCTTGACGTGAAGCTCTCCGGATACAGGGACGAGCTCTCCACCAAACGATACGAAGAGTTTGCGGAAGATCTCTCCGGAAAAGTCAAAACTGACCTGCCCTTTCTCTGCAAGATCACTGCGATTCCTGCGGACAAACAGAATCCCCATCTGGTGGTTTCCTGCGGCGACAGCGAAGAGACCATTGATTACGAAGGTCTTCAACCTGTGGGGGACGCCTGGATCAAGGGGAAGAGCGGCGTGTGGACGAATTTCGAGAGACGAAATGTTCCGGATTTCTTGAAGCAGCTTCGGGTGGGAGATACCGTCCCAGTGCAATCCCTCCCCTCGGAATCCCCGAGCGGAAGAAAACTCATTCTGTCCGAGGTCCCTGAACTGGAGGGCGGCATCATCGTGATCCAGGGAGGGATGGTGAGGGCCATGGTGGGCGGTTTTTTCGACCGGTTCTTCAACCGCGCCACAGACGCCAAGCGGCAGCTGGGCTCTATCTTTAAACCTCTGGTCTACGCGGCCGCTCTGCAGCTCAACTGGAACACCATGGACCCCCTGATCAATGAGCATGACCTCTTCCGCTATCAGAGCACCTTCTACCTCCCCAGGCCCGACCATCAGCCTGAATCCGACCGGGTCTCCATGACCTGGGCAGGAGCCAAATCCGAAAACCTTGCCACGGTCTGGCTCCTTTACCACCTCACGGACCAGCTCAGCCCGGGGGAGTTCCATCAGGTGATCGAAGGGCTTGGTCTTAGCCGGCGTGACGACGAAACGTATGAGCAATATGCGGCCAAAATCCGGGACAAGTACGGCATCATGGTGGACAAAGAATCTCTTCTTGAAGCCGCTTTTGAGGAGGCCAAGAAAGAAATCGAGTCAGACCTCGTTTTCGGCGGCCATGAAAAGGCCATCGAGTTTCTCCGACGTCTTCACTACAATCTGGACACGAGTGAACTCACCCTCCAGACCACTGAGGAGCATCAGATTTACCGCCTGAACTATTCACGGCTCCAGTCCCTGAACGGGGATATGAAAAGGAGATTCGGCAGCCTCAAGGATCTCGTTACTCTTTACAGGGGCAACCAGGATCGGGCTCTGGAGACGATGATCAGGGCCGATCTCCCCTACTTTTGTCTTCAACACCAGGAAGACGGCGACTCCCATGTGCTCTTCTCGGCTGCACCGCAGCCCAGCCCCCTCCCCTCCTGTGAATCCCTTGCCTTTGACAAGGCGTTCGAGGTGCTCCAGGGGGTCACCGAAGAGGACGTGTGGCTCGAGGGGGTCATCCCTTCAAGAACGATAGACCTGCTGGACAGCCACTCCAAGGAGATTTACGACAAGTGGGCTCCAAAGAGAAAGTATGACGTGGAAGTTCTCTACAATCTCAGTGACTTCAGAAGGCTGGTGAACCTTCTCTACATCACGAGGCTTTCGGAGCAGATGGGGATTTCCACAAAACTGGATCCGGTGCTTTCTTTCCCGTTGGGCGCCAATTCGATCAGCATCCTGGAAGCGGCGCTCGCCTATGAAACGATCATGACGGGAAAGGTTTATCCCCTTGGGGACAAACCCACCACGGGCATGGCGCCGATCATTACCAGGATCGTGGACAGACAGGGCAGAACCGTCTGGGAGTACACCCCGCAACCCAAGCAAGTTCTCTCTGAGAGGGTTTCGACGCTCGTGACGGACATCCTGAGGGCGGTCATGGACAATGGCACCGGCCGAAGTGCGAAAGAGGCGATCCGGCTCAACATGCAGGCGGAGGAGGAAAAGATGAGCGTTCTCATCAAGACCTATGGCAAAACCGGGACAGCGAATCGCTTCACCAACTCCAGCTTTGTCGGTTTTGTGCCGGGCCCTGACATAAAATCCGGGGCGATCGGGCTTGAAAACGGATATGTGGTTGCAAGTTACGTCGGATATGATGACAATCGCCCCATGAAGTCGAGACACATCTCCATTTACGGTTCTGCCGGCGCGCTCCCGCTCTGGATCGATTCGGTCAACATGATCGTGAACAGCCCCCAGTATCGCAAGAGCCTCCAAATGGCGGATCTGGTTTTTGGCACGGGCTCCGAGGAGACGGCCACAGGTGAGGCCTTTCGAAAGGTCCCTCTTTCACCCAAGAGCGGGCTTCCTGCGACGCTGGGGAATGAACCCGCGACCGGGAATCTTCCCAGGGCACTGACGGAACTTGAATTGCAGGACAACACATGGACATTGAAAAGAGTTTTTGAGCCCCCCCAAGGAGTCCAGCATGGCAAAGAATAAACCTTCCACTCGATTGATCCTGGGTGCTCTTTTTTTGCTGACCCTCACAGGCGCCTGCCAACCCGCGCTTCAGAGAGAACCGGTGAGCGCAAGGCAGGACTTGACGCCCCCTCTCGCCCTCTCGGTCGAAGCGCTTGACAGGCGTATCCTTTACCTGAGCCGTGTCCTGGAAACTCAGGACCTTTCAATGGACGACAGGCAACTCGCACAGGATCTTCTGGCCTCTTACAGGGGTCTCAGAACCGCTTCCCAGAGCGGTTCTTTGAGGCAGAATACTTCTCCAATGGTGAACATGTTGTTGAGAAATCTCGAGCAAATGGAAAATCGGTATTTCACTAAACAATCCGTAGCCCCAGGCCTTTCCGCAGAGGGAGTTCAACAGCTTGCGATCAAGAGGAAGAAAATCCTGGAGGCCTTTTCTGCAGGCCAGGATCAGGCGGTGATTGACGGGATTCTGGAGTTGGAGAAAACGTTCGGCCCTGACTTGATCACGCCGGACCTAAGTCTCCTGTTCGCGCTTTCCCTCGGGAAAAAGGGAACCTTTACCACAGCGCTCAGCGTCGGGCAGGATGCAGCCGCCCAGCTTGAGGGAAGGCCTGACGTGGTCCAGCTGCGCAGCCAGATGATCGAATGGCAGCTCGCGCTCGGCAATGAGAAAGAGGCGAAGGAAATCTACGATAAATTGAGGCTGAAGACCAGTGAGCGAGAGGCTCTGGTCAAGGCGCTGGAACAGAAGATTGCTCCCGACGGCTCGAAAGGGACTTCACCTGAGACTGCTGCGATCAGAGGGGATCTGACAAAGGCGGACTTGGAGCGTGATCTGAGAGACGCCCTCGCAAAGGCTGAGGGGTTCGCGCAAATAGGAGACTTTGGGAGAGCGAAGTTTATCCTCTTCCAGCAACGGATCCGCTTTGATGAAGGGCCGGAGACGGAACGGATCGACCAGGCTCTGAAATCCGTTGAAATGGCAGAGGAGAAGGCCCGGCAGCAGCCGAAAACCGAGGTGGCGGCGGCAGAGCCTGCCAGAGATCTCCAGAAGGAACTCCAGCATGAAGCCCGAAAACAAGATAGCCTGAAACTCGCTTCGTCACTCATTCGAAGCGAAAAGTATGAAGAAGCCATCGTGAAGCTCGATGAATTGCCTCCCTCTGATCCGGAGGTCAAGGAACTCAAGAACATGGCGGTGGAAAAAATCATCAACCGTGAACGCAACAAGGCAGCACAACTGTTTCTTGCGGCAAGCAAAACCAAAGATCCTGCCAAAAAGGAGGAACTCCTGAATTCCTCCTACAACACTCTGAAGGCCGTCGCCGACAAATACCCTGCTTCGCCTTTGACTCCAAAGGTTCAGCAGCACATGAACCAGGTCACCAAAGAGATTGCGAAGGTGAAGAAGAGAGAAGGTTGAAGTCTTTCGAAGACATCGAAGTGGTCGGCCTCGGCCAGGCCTGTGTCGATTACCTGGGCAGGGTTCCGTCCTACCCTCGAGAGGACGGCAAGATGGAACTCCTGGATCTCCGGAGCCAGTGCGGCGGACCCGCCTCCACCGCTCTGGTGACCCTTTCCCGCCTCGGCATTAAGACATCTTTCCTCGGTTCTGTTTCCGACGATCCCATTGGAGTGGAAGTTCTCAGGGGGCTAAGAGTGGATCGGGTGGACTACTCTTTTGTGAAAATCACGCCGGGCCACACCTCCCAGTTTGCGTTCATCGCCGTAAGCAGAGAAAGCGGGAACAGGACTATTTTCTGGCACAGGGGAAGCGCCCCTCCTCTCAAGAAAGAAGAGGTGGACTTTTCGCCATTCTCACATGCCAAGGTGCTCCATCTCGACGGCCTGATGATCGAGGCCTCGATCGAGGCGGCAACACAGGCAAGGGCAAGGGGTCTGAAGGTGGTCCTCGATGCAGGAACCATGCGTGAGGGCTCTCTGGAATTGGTGTCCCGGATTGACGTGCTCATTGCTTCTGCACGCTTCGCAGCGCCGCTGGTCGGTGAGGATCCCCCGGCGGAGAAGGCCCTTGAAGCGCTGTCCCGCTTCGGTCCAAAGGAGATCGTGGTCACGCGCGGCACCCAGGGCAGCGTGGGATGGAACAGAGGGGAAATCGTTTCACAGAGCGCTTTCCCCGTGGATGTTGTGGACACGACAGGCGCAGGAGACGTTTACCACGGAGCGTACATCTACGGCCTGCTGAAGGGCTGGAACATGAAAACCTGCATGCGATTCGCCTCCGCCGCCTCCGCCTTGAAATGCAGGGCCATCGGCGCCAGAGCAGGAATCCCAACCCTCCACGAGGTCACACGGTTTCTGGAAGCCTATCCCCCTATTCCTCCTTGATAAGACTTCCCCTCTTGATGGCTTCCCGGCCAAACTTTTCGGTGATGGAGTCCATGGCTTTTTCCACTTCATGCCATGAGCCGTCGCGACCGCTCTTTGCATCGAACAGGTTCAATTGCGTGGTTCCACTTTGAGTTCTCCCGAACCCGGAAACCGCAATGCCGATGAGGCGGTACTTCTCCGACAGGTCCACTGCTTCAAGAAGCCTGAGGCCGTGTTCATAAAGAATCTTGGCCGAATCCGTGGCTTCGCTGAAGCTCATGCTCCTTGTGATTCGAACGAAATCCGCCCTGCGCAGCTTCAGGGTCACGGTACTTGCCTTGAGCTCATTTCTCCTCAACCGGCGGCCGACCTCCTCGGCCTGCACCAGGAGTTCCTTCCTGAGCACTTCAAAATCATTCGTATTCTCTTCAAAGGTCTCTTCACTGCTGATGGATTTCGCATCCGTGTGCGAGACAACGGCTGAGTCATCCGTGCCTTCTGCAAATTGGAGCAGCGTGTAAGCAAATTTCCCAGCTACTTTGAGCAGAGCCGTTTCAGGCAGCGCAAGCAGATCGCCAAGCGTGGTCACCTTCAGCTTTTCCAGCCGATCCACGCTTTTCTTCCCGACTCCAGGGACTTTTCCTATGGGGAGGCTTTGCGCAACCTTTGCAGCGTCCCGGCTGGGAATAATGGTCAACCCGTCGGGCTTGTGTGTTTCAGAAGCCACTTTTGCGAGAAACTTGTTGGGCGCGATCCCTGCGGAGCAACTCAAGGAAGTGAGCCTTCTGATCTCGTCCTTTATCCGCCGCGCAATTTGCTCCGGCGCTCCATGGAGCCGCTCCAACCCGGTGAGATCGAGGTACGCTTCATCAATGGATACCTGTTCGACGATGGGGGAGTACTTCTCCAGGATTTCCATGACCCGGTCGGACATTTCCTTGTACCGGCGCATCCGCACAGGGACAAAAATCCCCTGAGGGCACCTCTTCTTTGCCTGAAAGATGGGCATTGCAGAGCGCACTCCGAACTTTCTCGCCTCATAGCTCGCTGCTGAAACCACTCCCCGGTTGGAACTCCCTCCCACGATCACGGGCTTCCCTCGCAACTCCGGATGATCCAGCTGTTCCACGGATGCGTAAAAAGCATCCATGTCTATATGAAGGACAATCCTTTCCATTTCACGATGGCATCCCATGAAAATGTTTTTTAATGCTGCTCCACCATCCCGCCTTCTTAGCCCAATAGCCGTAGACGAGAAGGTAAAGAGCCGTCAGGACGATCTCCCCTCCCCTGAGAAGGTTTTCGGGGATATCCGGGTAGATGAACTTCTCTAGGCCTCTTGCAATAAAAGAGATTGAATAGGTGGAATGCGGCTCATGAAGCGAACGAAGGTGGTTTTCCACGTGCGTGAGGGGGCAGTACCATCCCAGCGCGTTAAGCCCCAGGGCGAACGCCAGACCTCCCAGGTGAACATAGGCGATTCCTGAACCTTTCAGGGCAAAGACAAAACCGAAGACCAGAAAGAGAATCCACAAGAAATGAACGATAACGGTTATGTCAACGAGAAGGGACACCATGGGAAAGACCGGACACAAGCTCGGAAACATAGGCCAAGCATTTCCTGATTTCGTGGGGCTTCAACTCAAGGGTCACGGTGCGGCCGTAATCCATCCGACGCAGCGCGTCAAACAATCCCTTGAAGTCGATCACCCCTTCCCCCGGAGGGAGATGCAGGTCATCGGTGTGGGAATTCCCTCCGCGGTTGTCGTGGAGATGAACGTGTTGGATTCTTTCCGGGAACTTTTCGATAAAACCCGCACACCTGTTCTTTTCGCAAAGAAGCTCCCCATGGCCTAGATCGAGGGTCATCATGAGAGCCGGGATCTCATGAAACGCCGGTTCCAGATCCCTCGCCTCTTCACTCAGGTTCTCGATGCAGACCGTGATCGGATACTCCGCCGCTTTCTCCACCATTCTCCTGAGGATATCCAGTTTTGAATCAAGCGCATTCTTCTGGACAAAACGACGGTCCAGCCAGAGATGAATGGTCAGGAGTCGCATGGAGAGGCTGTGCATGACCGGGAAGAGTTCGAGGACCTTCGGAAGATACACGCCGTTGAGCGCTTCCACGTCGTTGGGATCGCCTTCTTTTGGCCCATGGCAGAGGTAGTAGAGCCCGAATTTCTTTTGCAACGACTCGTAGACAGGGACAAGGGGCAGGAACTTGGAGGGATTGCCAATGGGAATCTCGGCAAATCGGAGTCCCAGGTCATAGAGGCTTGCAACATCTTCAGGGCTTCTTGCGGTGCCGCCGAGATCGATGTTATTCATAAAGCAAACATTCCCTTTTCGTAAATCACCGCTTTCCTGCCCCCCCCCAGATACGCAGTCACTCTCTTATCCTCTGTGTTTACCAGGTCCCAGTGAAGAGCAGAGTCATTGAAGCCCAGTCTCTTTTTCCTGTCTTTGGTGAGCGAAGAGACGTCGCCGGCATAGGTGTCGGAATAGGAAGAGCCGAGAGCAAGATGGCAGTTTCCGTGGTCGCCCCCGTAGTTTTCATCAAAAAGGGTATTGGCCATGAAGCGGTCTATTCTTGAGAATCTTTTGTCTGTAAGGGAAAACTCCCCTACCCTTGCGGCTCCAGGGTCCAGAGCCACCTGCTTGGCCAGGAAACTCTCCCCTTCGGCAGCTTCTGATTTGACCACTTTTCCCTTTTCAAAGATGAGCTTCACGCTTTCCACGTAGTTTCCGTTTCGGTAGGAAGGCTGATCCGCATAATACATCCCTTTTGTGCCCCGCCAGTCCGGAGAG
Organism: uncultured delta proteobacterium; assembly: GCA_963702565.1. GTDB lineage: Bacteria > Desulfobacterota > DSM-4660 > Desulfatiglandales > HGW-15 > CAVPDE01. The sequence continues at coordinate 96,502 of CAVPDE010000005.1, forward strand.
AGAAAGATCTCGAAACTCGGAATATTGTGACCCGTGATGCCCACCCACCTTCTTCTTTCTCCGGGAGTGATTTGCAGATCCGTATGATCGGATTCCACGTGGAGCCGCTCGATCGTCATGCGGTTCAGCCACCTTTTGATCTCCAGAGCGTTCCGGTAGGTTTTCTCCCACGCCGCAACAGGGTCTCTCCGGTCCAGGTAGCAAGCCTTGATGACCTGATCGGCGTAGCGAGCCATGGGGAGTTTTGCCTGTTTTGCCAATTCAGCGGTGGGAAAAAGGCAGAGGGTCCAGCTGAACTTGCCGATTTCTTCTCTCCGATCCAGAATGTCTTTAAGGGATTTCCTTGCCACGGCGGCTTTGCCGATTTTCTTCGAATCCACGTCTGCAAGGTGAGTCAGCGAATCAGGAGCATGAAGGTAAATGCCCCCGTTGAGTTTCTGGTAAAGCTCCTTTTCGCCGGGCGGTTGAAACACGAGCTGTCTTTGGTTCGCTTTCCCATAGAACTGTTTTTCCATTCTCGAGGTCATGCCCACACGAAGAACCGGGTTCATGCCCGCATCGAGCAAGCGTGCCTGAAGCGCTTCGGCAAGTCTCAAAGCCGGCAGTTCATAGCGGATCATGATCACTTCATTTCTTCTGCTCGGCCCTTTTCTGGCCTTCTTCAAAGCCCACAGAAGCACATCGCAGTATTTCTTAACCGTTTTCTCGCTAAACGCCATGGTGCTCTCCAAAGTTCCCTCGTCGCCTCTGCTGTCATTCTCGCGAAAGCGGGAATCCAGTATTTTCCTGACAGGACCCTCCTGTGCAGGAATCGCGACGTGATTGTGTTTTTCAGTAGCCTGTCACGATTTATGGTTCAGTCTGGGCAACTGAATTTCTTTATCGCCGTAACTTTCGAACAAGCGGACGTGCCGTTCTTCTTCCTCGATGATCTCCTTGAGTTCGCGGCGCGCTTCGCCATCGGTCATGAAAGACCCGACCATCTCATAGAAAAGAATGGTATCCTTTTCGAACTCTATGGCGAGAGCCACGAGTTCGTCCACGTTCCTGATCTTTGAAACATCCGTATCTTTAAGGGAGAAGGTCTGGTTTCCCAGGATGTCCTTCAGCATTTCGGTGCCCATTTCATCCAGGAAGGGATTCTCTCTCTTCTGTTTCACGGCATCCATTCTTTTCGCGAAAAACTCTACATGTTTAACTTCTTCTTCAGCGAGCTGTTTCAGCATGTCGGCGATGGGCCCACTCCATGCCTGTTTCAAAGCATCCCGATAGAACTTCTCCCCGTTTTTTTCCATCCGGATCCCCAGATCATAGACCTCGACAAGTGAGAACATAGCTGATCGCCTCCTGTCCCTTGCTGCCCGTGAATATATCAGAAGCTCTCTTCTTTACCAAGAGGATTCAGGACGTCTCCATTGCCCAGCGCTTGACAAGTACCTCTTCCCCCTTATTTTTTTACTATGTCTGACGGAATCCCTCCTGAGCGTCTTGTCTCCCCTCCCCTGGCGGCTAGTCCGCCTCTGGAGGAGAGGGGACAAAGGGGTGGGGGAGATTATAAGGAGATCAGAAAAGTGCTTAGAAAACTCGTTGTCGGTCCTTATCAGACCAACTGCTATATCCTGGGATGCAAGCAGACGAACCAGGGATTGGTTATCGACCCGGGAGATGAAGTGCTTCGCATCGTCAAGGAAATAACACAATCCGGCCTCACCATAGCGAATATCGCGATCACCCATGGCCATATCGACCACGTGGGTGGTGTTTCAGAGCTGAAACGAATCACAAAGGCCCCGGTTTTGATTCACCGCTTCGATGCCGCGGCACTCCGCGTGAAGCCCGATGGCTTTTTGGAAGAGGGACAGGTCCTGCAGGTGGGGAGTTACAGCCTCTCTGTCCTTCACACGCCCGGGCATTCAGCCGGTGGCGTGTGCCTCCATGCTTCTGGAGTCGTATTTACCGGAGATACCTTGTTTGCAGGTTCGGTAGGCCGTACCGATTTTCCTGGCGGGAGCCATGAATTGCTTGTAGAAGGAGTGAGGCGGAAGATCTTCCCCCTGGGAGATGACCTGCGCATCTATCCGGGGCATGGCCCTGAGAGTACGATCGGCAGAGAACGCCAGACCAATCCCTTCTTCCGCCTAGCTCGATACGCATAGAAGTTCCTTTGCTGTCGGCTAACGCCTCCAGCTACAGGGACAAAGGCACAAAGTGGCAAAGGGACAAAGTCACATTGGTTTGTCAGATGTTTTCTGCTCTGTGCCTATGTGCCTTTGCACCTTTGTGCCTATATCGTGATGCAGAATCGAGAGTGAAAGAATCACCCAAAGACACGGGCATTTCCTATTCCTGGAGGAGGAGAATAATCGATGGCTGACGAACTGATCCAGCGCGGCATCGAACTGATTCAGACAAGCAGGAAGATCCTGATTTTCGTAGGAGCCGGTCTGAGCACAGAGTCCGGCATTCCGGACTTCAGGAGCCCGGGCGGTGTGTGGGACAAGTACGATCCTTCCGACTTCTACTTCGATAGGATCGTCTCCAGCGAGAGCGCCAGGGAAAAGTACTGGCAAATGAGCACCGAGTTCTGGGACACCATGAAAGACGCCATGCCCAGCCGGGGCCACTTCGCTATCCTGAAACTCGAAGCCATGGGCAGGCTGACCGGCATTGTGACTCAGAACATTGACAACCTGCACCACAAAACCGGAAACGCCCCTGAAAACATTATCGAGATCCATGGGAACGCCTTTACTGTTTCGTGCTTGAGTTGCCGAAAGAAGTACGACCGCGCTTTGATTCAGGAGAGACTCCAGTCAGGGGTGAAGGTTCCTTACTGTGACGACTGCTCCGGAATACTCAAACCGGATACGGTTTCCTTCGGCCAATCCATGCCTGAAGACAAAATGGCTAAGGCCTACCGGCTAGCCGAAGAGTGCGATCTCTGCATTGTTCTCGGCTCGTCTCTTGTCGTCTATCCTGCCGCGTACATCCCCATGCATGCGGTTGAAAAGGGCGCCAAGCTTATGATCATCAACAGGGATGGAACCGGTCTGGATTCGAAAGCGACTCTGGTCGTTCACGATTCCATCGGGAAGGTGTTCGGGGAAATGGTGGATCGTCTCGCCACCCTCCCCCACTGAGCCCTGATCCGGTAGGGCTTATTACCGGATTTTTCTGTTGCAATAAGAACCCCTTGCATCTATTTTATGTCCCCAAAATTGACGACCGACACGCTCGGGACCCTGAGGGTCTCGAAGGGCTTGTCGAACGGGCCGGAATCCAGTATTTTCTAATCATTAATAAAATCCTCCGGACCCAGGAAAACCCGCTCAGACGGGAAGGACGGGGGTCCGAAAACTTGGGAGGCTGAGGGAGCAATGCTCAGAATAGGATTTGTGGGTTGGAGAGGCATGGTTGGCTCTGTTCTCATGGAACGGATGCTGGCGGAGAAGGATTTCAAAGGTTATGAGCCGGTTTTTTTCACGACTTCGAGCGTGGGTGGAAAGGGTCCGGATGTAGGGCTCGACATACCGCCTCTTAAGGATGCCTTTGACCTCAATCTTCTTTCCTCGCTCGATATCGCGGTCACCTGCCAGGGAGGCGATTACACTCAGAAGGTCTACCCTGAACTGCGGAAGAAAGGGTGGAGAGGCTACTGGGTGGACGCAGCCTCCACGTTGCGCATGGAAAAAGACAGCATCATCGTGCTCGATCCCGTGAACCGGAAGGTCATTGACGAAGGACTGAGAGGAGGGATCAAAACCTATGTGGGTGGGAATTGCACGGTGAGCCTCATGCTCATGGCGGTTTCCGGTCTGTTTGCCGCAGGTCACGTGGAATGGATTTCTTCCATGACCTACCAGGCGGCTTCAGGCGCCGGCGCAAACCATATGAGGGAACTGATCGCGCAGATGGCTTCTCTTGGCTACACCGCAAAAGATCTGTTGGCCAATCCGACTTCAACTGCTCTTGAGATTGACGGCCTGATTACCGGCGAACTTCGAGGAGCTTCTCTTCCTGTTCAGTATTTCGGAGTCCCTCTCGCAGGGAGCCTGATCCCGTGGATCGACAGAGCGGTAGAAAACGGCCAGACCCGCGAGGAATGGAAAGGTTTTGTAGAAGCCAACAAGATCCTGGGGACCAGGAAGCCGATTCCTGTGGACGGAATCTGCGTGCGGGTGGGAGCCATGCGCTGCCACAGCCAGGGCCTCACGATCAAGCTCAACAAGGATGTGCCCCTGGAGGAAATCATCGATCTCATCGAAATGGGCAATGACTGGGTCAAGGTCATTCCCAATGACAAGGAGAGCACGATCAAGCACCTGACCCCTGCGGCGGTGAGCGGAACCCTCACGGTACCGATCGGCCGAATCCACAAAATGATGATGGGGCCGGACTATGTGACCGCGTTTACCTGCGGCGACCAGCTCCTTTGGGGCGCTGCAGAGCCGATCCGACGGATTCTGAACATCATCATCGAGCATCTCTCTTAGAATTATCACCCAACTTCTTTCTGCGCCATCTGCATGAGCCCGCAAACAAGAGTTTCAGGACAACCCCTTTTCATTTGTCCCGCTGAAGAGCGGGGCAAATGAAAAGGCTTTCCTCCGTGCCTTCCGTGCCTGTGGTGAGTCTGTCGTGAAACCGATTGACATGTGCTCCGGCGATCACTAATATTGCTCGCGGAAGTGGAAAGCTCACTGGTGGGGCTCCCGGACTTCAAATCCGGTGTAACGGGCTAAAACCTGTTAGGTGGGTTCGATTCCCATGCACTTCCGCCAAACAAAATTCAAGGGGATACCCTTTGCGGGCTATCCCCTTTTCGTCGCGGCTGCTTACCCGATCGGGCCAGCTCCAATAGATTTCCTAAGCTATCAATGCTAAAGTTGAACTGCTGGCAAAAGTGTTTAGTTTATTGTCAGCAAACATGGGCACGCTTCTTAGAGGAGTGGAATCCTGTGAGAAAACGAAAAAAAGGAGATGATCCTGTATGAACTCAATCAAGACTTTGATCGTTCTGTTCAGTCTAGCCTTGCTTGTAAGTATGAACGCTTGTGAAACTACTCCCAAGTCGCAGTCGGGATCTTCAGCCCAGACGTACGGTGTCAAAGGCGGTATATCACGGGGAGGGAATTCCTCCGGCGTCCCGTGGGATGCCTATTGGGCACCATAATTGTCGACTTGACTTTTCAGGACAAGCCCCAACCTAGGCCCCGGCCCCGATCCGGCCACCCCGGAAGGCGATGTTCATTTGCTGCGACATCGTGTGGCAGAGGGACGCTGTGCCGAAATCAGCCCCTTTCACGCCCCCACAACCGTCATTCCGTGCCAACTTCAGCTGCCTCAACCCTTTCGAGCCGTTCTATGCTACGTCTAAGCCCGTTAATTTCGTGCGCCGCCTGAAACAGGCACCAGAAGTTCCATACTGCGGAAACCAGCAGCCAGATGCAGGAGAAGAACCACTTATTTTCATATAACTCGCTCGCGATAACAAACAGTCCAAAGTTGAGTACCAACGCCAAGACACCACTAATTCCCTTCAGTCCCCATAGCCCTTCAACCTTTATCTGTTCAAGAAACCTCATGCTTTTCCCCTTCCAATAACCCATTGTACGGTGTTGCCCTTTAAATCCGTCACCTCACCCGTTTGGTCTTTGATCTTTCAAAGGTGTGCAACAGTTCCCTCGCAATGTCACGCCCCATGAATGAAACCGATCTTCGACTGGTTCAGAAGCCTAGCCCGTGAACCATTTCTTTGTCCCCTTTTTCCGCAGATAATCTTCCACAGCCTTGATGATAAGGTCTTTCAGGGTGATCCCTTCTAAAGCTGCCTTGGCCTTTGCCTCTCTGTGAACGTTGTCTGGAAAATCTCTCAGGTTGACGGTTGCCATACATCACCTCCATATGTGGTTTTGATACAAAGGTATCATTCGTGTCATAGGTGTCAAGCCCTGTTATCGGACTCCTGTCCTTTCCTCTGTTGGCCTTTTTCGAGGTGCAAACCCTACCCCCCAGAGTAAGGTTTTACCCTATTGCCTAGTGAGGCAAAAAGGTTCTTTCAGCAGGTCACGAACCTTCCCACCCCCACAGCACACTTCGAGGTACTCGTCAGTCAAGATTTGGCGAGAGATTTTGTTTCCCGGGCCCTTCTCCCAAGAAACTTCAAAGGGGATAACCCCCACAGGTTATCCCCTTTGAAAATGGTGCTTACGGTCACACTCCTTGGCTTAGAAGCCTAGCGTGTGAAGATCCTGCAGTCTCGCTCTCATGCATGATTCGCAAAAAGGAGATATCCCTTTATAAGAATTGCTACGACCACAGGTGCCAGCACGATACCCCAATCCCACGTTATGAGCTTTTTGACTTTTAGGAAGACAAGAACCGCTGCCAATGTCATCCAAATATTAAAGACCACATCAAACGCCGACATAGTCCCCCTCACTTTGTAGGACGTTCCTGTTGAAGCCATACCTTAGGGTCAAACCTTTTTCTCCTTCCACTCTTCGAGTTTGTTGTGATTCCAGCGGACACAGAAGGCCAGTTTGCCCTTTGTTACGAGCTTGGTGCAGGTGTCATCGCACTCCGAGGCGCAGTGAATGATTTCGTCTTCCCTTCCCTCTTTCACTTTCGACGGCCATTCGGGATCAGCCCAGAGCACCCGTGCGAGCCCGATCAAGTCAGCCTTTCCTTCTGTGATGACGCTCTCCGCAAAGGCTCCACTAGAAATCCTCCCAGCGGCTATGACTGGGACGGCCACTGCCTTTTTCACGGCAGCGGCCAGATCCACCATATACCCATCTTTTCGAGAGGCCTGGAGCACATCAGGAAGAAAGAAGGATTCATAGGTTCCTCCCATAACCGAGATATAGGCCACGCCGGCCGCAGCCAACGCCTTTGCGTACAGCACCGATTCCGAAACCTTCAAGCCGTCCGGCAGCCATTCGTCCGCCAGGAACCTGTAGCCCACCGGGAAATCGCCGACCGATGCCTTGACCTCTCGCACGACCTCCAAAGGGAATCTCTGCCGGTTTTCCAGCGAACCGCCATACTCATCGTCCCGCTTGTTCGTTCTAGGTGAAATAAAGGATGAAAGAAGATATCCGGTGCCGCCATGCAACTCGACCATATCGAATCCCGCCTTTTTGACTCTTACGGCCGCTCCGGCAAATTTCCTCGCAATTTTTCCCATCTCATCCTTGCTCAAAACTTTGGGCATGCGGCCGAAGGTCTGCACAGCGGATGGCGCGAGGGCTGGATCAGCGATAGCAGCAAAGCGCCCTGCATGATTGATCTGCTGGCAAGCCGCTGCCCCCTGCTCTTTTATGGTATTCGCGAGCCGGGTCAACCCCTCCATGTTTTCGTCTGTATCTGCACGCAGGGTTCGATTCGAACCGCTTCCAATGGGATAATCCACGGTCGCGTTCTCAACCACAACCATCCCGACCCCGCTTTTCGCCATCAATCGGTAATGATCGATAAAAAGTCCACTCACCGTGCCCCCCTCCCCTGCATAACCGAGGTACAGCGGCGCCATAGTGAGCCTGTTTTTCAACTCCTTACCTCCAACCGTAATCTTAGAAAAAAGATGAGGATGCATATCGACCTCCTTTCTTGGCGGCATCCTAATACGATTCTGAGCAATAGGCAACCACACGCCACTGCGAAAGTTTTGCCGCAAAGCAGTACCGTCGATATCCTATTCAATTCGTTTGCGGTTTGTGATAGGATAGATACTCCATGAAAACGATAGTCATCTTGTCAACCTTGATCCTCTTCTGTTCGGCTGGCGTTTGTGTCGCTGGCTCGACGTTCAGGTGTGGCCCCTATGTTGTCAGTGTCGGGGCGACAAAGTCCGAAGTCCTGGGGAAGTGCGGCGAGCCCTCCTCCAAGGAATACCTTGGTGAGCAAACGAGCGGAGGATTCACCTCAAGAACAAGAGAAAGGGGAATTGGAGACAGGAGCACCTCCAAAACCAGAGGCACCTACAACGAGCGAACTTTTGTGGTGGAGTCCTGGACCTATAACTGCGGTCCATCCGAATTCAGCCAGACGCTTACCTTTCAAGGCCAGGACCTCATAGAAATACAAAGCATCGGTTACGGGTACGGACAGTCGGACTGTATCGGCCGAGAGAACCGAATGAACATGATCCAACAGCAGGCCCCTGCGAAAAACCCGCAGAGCAGCAAAACGCAACAGGAAGGCTCTTCTGATGAAGCGAAAGAAGAAGTGCCATCCATGGGCAGCATATCGCTTCAAGGATCCCCGCCCGGTGCCAAGGTTTATATCAACGGGTCCTATGTGTCCAGCATCCCCTGTGTCCTCTATGAAATAGAACCTGGAACACATGACATCGAAGTTCAGAACAAGGGCTACAAAAGCCACAAGCAATGGGTCAAGGTGAGACCCGGCGAGGTCGCAACGGTGATCATTGACCTGGAGCGCGAATAAATACTGTTTCACCGAGAAGCAATGCACCTGAAGAGCCGTCCTTTTGCTTTCCGCTTACCAGTCCTTTCAGGACACAGTTTTATGAAAATGCCGACTTCCGGTTAGGCTCCCTCCATTGATTCAGATTCAGACGTCAAAGAACGGAGATCATTAACGGCGCGCCTCCTGGTTAAAGTTCCTGATCCCGCAAAGGGTTAAGAACAAAAGGCCTGGGGGGTTAGCCCCAGGCCGTCTCGTTTAGAGCTTGGGAGGTTTGCGGACTTTGGTGGCTTGTTCAAAATTTTGGGCAATACCGAGCATCTTAGCCTCTTCCCATGGTTTAGCAACGATTTGGAGACCAAATTCAGGAAGGGTTGTTGAAAGAGGCTGTTTCGTTGGACTCTTAGCGGCTGGGTGCTTTTTCACACAGCACATGTCCTATTTTGTGCTCAAAAGACGCAACGGTTGAAGAGAAAGGAAACTCAAACTGTGTTTTCTAACATTTTGGATTTAATGAATAAAAAGCAAATCCGTTTATGGGCGTCCTGTTTGGTATCAATGTTGCTCCTTTAGAAGAGCATGCACTTGGGTATGGGTGCAATAGCCTCCGGAAAGGAGACGAAACCATGAATAGAGAATCCCTGAATCGAGGAGAAGCGAATGCCTTTAATTTCATGATTATTCCCATCGTGATGGCGATTGTGTTCTTTCTGGCTGTTCACCCTTACAACTGCGCCTCTTCACCCTCTTTCTATTTCAGCCAGGTCATCACCTGCCTGCTTGTCCCCTGAGCTTGCCTCATCACTGTCCCCTTGGCCCTTTGGGAAGCTGAAGGCACCGCGCGAAATGCAGGGAGACATCGCTCCTGCGATGTGTTAAGGCCTTTTGTGTCTAAGCCCCTTGATCGAAATCGCTCTTTTCGTTAGGATCGCAGAATCCGAACGAGAAGTCGTATGCTATCCGTTGAGAACATCGGGGAGGTGCGTGGATTTCGGCTGGCCCGGAGCATCATGGGGCGGGCTATGTACTACACCGCGGCGTACTGGGTGGATGGGCTGATGGTCGACACAGGGTGCTTTCACACGGTCACGGACCTGGTTTCGGCCCTCGAGGAACTCCGTGTGGACCGGGTAGTGAACACCCACAGCCACGAGGATCACATCGGCGCCAATGCCGCGATTTCAACGAAGTTCGGCGCCGAGATCCTTGCGCACCCCTTGGCGATTCCTGTGCTCGCCACTCCCCAAAAGCAAAAGCATCTGAATCCCTATCAAATCGTCATGTGGGGCTACCCTGAACCTTCGTCGGCCTCCCCTATCCCCGAGACCATCGAGACAGTCCATCATCGCTTCAACGTCCTCCCCACTCCCGGACACAGCTCGGATCACATCTGTCTTCACGAGCCGCGCGAAGGGTGGTTGTTTTGCGGGGACACTTACATCGGAGGCCGGGACCGCGCGCTCAGAGCGGACTACAATGTGTGGCAAATCATCGCTTCGCTCAGAAGACTCAGCGAACTGCCCATCGATTTGATCTTCACGGGGAGCGGAAACGTTCGAACGAACGGTTCTGCTGCCCTGAAAGAAAAGGTCGCTTACCTGGAAAGCATCGGCGAACAAATCTTTGAGCTGCACCGGAAGGGTCTATCTTATCGCGAAATACGGCGCAAACTTTTCGGCCGCGAACTGCTGATCGCCTATGTGACCCTGTGGCATTTCACCGGGAAGCACCTTGTCCGGTCTTTCATAGAAGACAGACCTCTCTCACTGGAAAGTGACAAGTGACGAGTAACGAGTGACAAGTCAATGTTTCGTTTCGTCACTTCTTACTCGCCACCCGTCAATGATATGCGCCTTGGTTCAGCGAGGTGTTGATTAACGTTCCAGCAGAGCGCTTTTCCTCAGTCTCGCCGTCTTCCGCAGAGTGCAGCGACAAAACCCGCTCAGCCGATGAAGAGATTTCTAGTGGCGAAGTTGGGGTCGGTGGTGAGATGGATGCCAAGGCGACGCAGACCGGCATCGTCTCCCGGGGTCGGCATGTGAGTCATGTGAGCATCACACCCGCGGAGTTCCTTGAGCTTTTCGAGTGCGAGTTCAGCTGCTGAGTTGGTGGTGGCCGAGAGGCTGAGCGCGATGAGTGTCTCCTCGAGATCGAAGCTGATATTTTTTTCGTTCATGATTTCGGTTTTGAGTCGCTTCACGGAGTCGGTGATATAAGGGGGAAGGAGCTTGATCTTTTCAGGAATGCCTGCCAAATGCTTGATGGCATGAAGGACCAGACTGGAAGCCGCGTGCATGAGCGCTGAATTGCTCCCGGTCACGATGGTCCCGTCTCTTAGCGTAATCGCAGCACCGCAGTAAATGCCTTCGTTTCCCTTCCCCTGCTCCTGCGCCTCCACAGCAGCGCGCCGTGCAGGTTCCACCACGGCCCGGTGCTCAGGCTTGAGGCGGAAGTCCTCTATGAAGAGCTCCACCCTCTCCACGGTTTCCCTGTCCGTGAAGCCCATGGCATATTCACACCGGTAACGGAAATAGCGCCGGATGATCTCCTGAATCGCGGCATCTGAAGCCGCCTTGTCGTCCGTGATCGCGAACCCTGCGCGGTTCACTCCCATGTCCGTGGGTGACTTGTAAAAAGCTTCCCCTCCCGTGATCTTCTCCAGGATTCGTCTCAGAACCGGAAACACCTCCACATCGCGGTTGTAGTTCACGGCCTTGCGGTCGTACGCTTCAAGATGAAAAGGGTCGATCAAGTTGAAATCCCGAATGTCGGCCGTAGCCGCCTCATAGGCTACATTGATGGGATGCTTGAGCGGCAGGTTCCATATGGGAAAGGTCTCGAACTTGGCGTATCCGGACTGAATGCCTTTTCGATAATCGTGATAGAGCTGGGAGAGGGATGTGGCCAACTTCCCGCTTCCGGGGCCCGGCCCTGTGACGATAACGATCGGTTTCTGCGTCTCTATGTATTCGTTCGCACCATAGCCCTCGTCGCTCACGATCATCTCCACATCCGTGGGATACCCCTTGGTGAAGCGGTGGGTGTAAACCGGGATGTGCCTTCGTTCCAGCTTGTTCTTGAAGACCACGGCCGCGGGCTGGTGCTCAAACCGGGTGATGACAACCCCGAGCACGTCAATCCCCCAATCCCTCAGATCATCGATCAACTTGAGAGCGTCGGAATCATAGGTGATACCGAAATCCGCCCGAATCTTTTTTCTCTCAATGTCTCCGGCATAGACGCAGAGAAGAAGTTCCGCCTTGTCCTTGAGCTGCTGCAACAGGCGCATTTTCACGTTCGGGTCATACCCCGGAAGCACCCTGGCGGCGTGGAAGTCGTAGAGGAGCTTACCGCCGAACTCGAGGTAGAGTTTGCTGTGGAATTTCTTTGATCTTTCGAGGATCTCTTCCGCCTGCTCCCGGATGTAACGTTCATTGTCAAACGCCGTCTTCACAGCCATCGTCTCTGCCTCCTGGTGATCAGCCTGGATCCCTGCCCTTCAAGGGGATCGTCCAAGTAGGGTTTTTGCGGTGGCACAATACGTGAAGAGCAGGCGGATTTCAACAAAAGAAAGAGCTTTCACAAGAAAGAGCTTTCCAGTTGACACCCTGAACAGTTTTTTCTAGAATCGCGCCTCACAAACCAATTCCTTTTTTACCTCACCAACAATGTTTTTCGCCTCTCATCTCCCGCCGGCCGGGAGAAATAAACATCCTGGTGAGGTTCCAAGAGAAAATGGGCGCGCTATACAAGCACAGGTGGAAGATTCTCATCGGGGTCCTTTTCATGGGCGTTGTCGGCTCTGCGGTCGGCCTGTTCTTGAGTTTCGGACCGCCTGACCTCATGGCCAAGACAGAGACGCCCCTGTTCTGCGCCTCCTGCCACACGATGGAGTCCAATTACGAGGCTTGGTTCCGCATCGGGGCCCACCGCACCGTCAAGTGTGTGGACTGTCACCTGCCTCACGAAAACAGGGGCGTCTATTATCTGTGGAAATCCATCGACGGGCTTTGGGACGTTGCCGTGTATTATTCCGGCAGGGTGCCGGAAAGGATCGACATTTCTCAACGTCAGCAAGGAGTCGTGCAGTCCAATTGCATCCGCTGCCATGAGGCCCGCGTCGCAAAGATTGACCAGGAGCGGCAGTGCTGGACCTGCCACCGCTGGCTTCAGCATAGCCAGGGGGCTGTTCGAATGACCCGTTAGCAGGTCGCTGAAAAACGCCCATCTACGGCGTTGCCCTCACCCCTCGTCGTTGCGACGTACTGGACTGTACGCCTCACTCTTCGGGATTTCGGGCGTCTTGTATCTGAGCGTTTTTGAGCGACCTTCTTACAGGATCTTTTTCAGGAACCAGTGAGTGTTTATCATCCCCAACATTCCCCCCAGCAGGGGAGAGGGAGTTTTGGGTATTCTCAGCGTTTTGCCTGCCAACTTCAGGGGGAAAACCTTTGATCCCGATAGCAGTGACGGGGTAAACAAGATTGCTGTTAATCTGTGACAATAGAAGGAGGGAGAGATGTCTTTCGGTGCAAAAAATATTTTAGGCCTTTGCCTGTGCCTGTGCGTTGTGCTGGTGGTCGGGTTTCTCGGCTGTGAACCCACCAAACCGGTGCAGAGACAGGCGGTCACCATCCCTGACGGGGAGATAGACCCGGCCCTTTGGGGCAAGGCCTATCCCGAGGAGTACGAGAGCTGGAAAAAGACTGAAGATCCTGTGGGCGCGCGAAGAAGCCGGTACAAAACAGGAATGGACAGCGGAGCGCTCACGGTGGACAAACTTTCCCAGTTCCCCTACATGGCCTTGCTCTTCAACGGCTGGGGTTTCGGCGTTGAGTACAACGAACCCCGCGGCCATGCCTACATGGTGCGGGACCAGCTGGACATCGATTCCTCCCGGCTCAAAGCGGGCGGTGTCTGCCTGAGTTGCAAGAGCCCCTTTGCTCCCAGTCTCCAAAAGGACATGGGCATAGACTTCTACAAAAAACCCTTCATGGATGCTTTGAGTCGCATCCCTGAAAAACTGAGAACCTTGGGGGTTGCGTGCATTGACTGCCACGATCCCAAGGACATGAGCCTCAGGATTTCCCGCGGGTTCACCCTGATTGAAGCGTTCAAAACCATCGGCACCGATCACACCAAAATGAGCCGTCAGGACATGCGCTCTGCCGTCTGCGCCCAGTGTCACGTCACCTACAACATCCCCAAAGACGCGGAGGGGAATTCGGTTGGGCTCTATTTCCCCTGGCAGAACAGCAAATTCGGCGCCATCACGGTGGAAGACATTATCAAGCAGATCCGCGCGGATGAGACGGTGAAGGAATGGAAGCAGAGTGTTACCGGATTCAGGTTGGGTTACATTCGCCATCCCGAATATGAGTTTTGGACCAATAACAGTGTCCATTTCAAAGCCGGCGCCTCCTGTGCCGACTGCCACATGCCTTACATGGTGTCGGGGGTCTATAAGATCTCGGACCACCGCGTCATGAGCCCGGTCCAGAGCGATATGCGGGCCTGCAAGCAGTGCCATGCGGAGAGCGCGGACTGGCTGAAGGACAGAGTTTTCTCCATCCAGGACCGCACCGTCTCCATGATGATCCGGGCCGGATATGCCACGGCGACCACGGCGAAGCTTTTTGAGACCGTGCACAAGGTCAAGTCCGGCGGCACGGCCGTTGACGAGGAGCTTTACGCAAAAGCCAAGGATTTCTATGAGGAGGCCTTTTACCGGCAGCTGTTTATCGGAGCCGAGAACTCCGTAGGCTTTCACAACCCGCCGGAAGCGCTGCGCATCCTCGGCGACTCGGTCGCTTTTGCGACCAAGGCCGAAGGCTATCTCAGGCAGCTCCTCACCAAGGCGGGTGTCGATGTGCCCATCAAAGTGGATCTGGAGATCATGAAGTACGTGGACCAGCGGGGTGAGAAAAAGCTCAAGTTCGATCCTGCTCTCGAGTTCAAGGACCCCATGGGCATTCAGGCACGCTTTTAACTCTGTTTTCGACAACCCATAGGCTTCGGTCGATCTGATCGGGGCTTTTTTTCAGAAAGGAGAAATCATGAAAATCGCGTTCATATCCGCTCTCAGCGTTTTGGCCGCCGTGACTCCTGTTGCGGGTGCGGAGAATCCCAAAGTCATCCTGGACACCACCAAAGGTCAACTCACGATCGAACTGTATCCCAAGGAAGCGCCGGAGACGGTCAAGAACTTCCTGGCCTATGTGGATGCAGGTTTTTACAACGGCACAATCTTTCATCGGGTCATCCCCAATTTCATGATCCAGGGCGGAGGCTTCACCCCGGACATACAGCAGAAGTCCCCCCGTCCGCCGATCAAGATCGAGTCCGACAACGGTCTCAAGAATCTGCGCGGGACCCTTGCCATGGCGAGGACCCAGGACCCGAACAGCGCCACGGCCCAGTTTTTTATCAACAGCGTGGACAACGGCTTCTTGAATTTCACGGCAAAGACGGTCCAAGGCTGGGGTTACGCCGTTTTCGGAAAGGTCGTGCAGGGGATGGAGGTCGTAGACGAGATCTCCAAGGTGAAGACGGGCGCCAAAGGCATGCACCGCGACGTTCCTGTGGAACCCGTTGCGATTACCGGTGCGAAACGCGCAAACTAAAGACACTGCCCTCCCCCCTGCGAGTGAGACCGGCGCAAAAGGGAAAGCTTCAGCCATGAAGATCATTTTTCTCGGCACAAACGGCTGGTATGACACCCAAACCGGCAACACCCTTTCCATTCTCATCGCCACCCGGGAGCACAACATCGTGCTCGATGCGGGAAACGGGTTCACGAAACTGGACAGGGTCCTGTCCAATTCGCATCCTATCTTTCTTTTCCTGAGCCACTTTCACCTTGATCACCTCATCGGCCTTCACACGCTTTTCAAGTTCTCCTTCAGCCAGAAGCTCACGCTGTCGGGTCCGAGGGGCACGGAAAAAGTACTCAGGGCTCTCCTCAAGCAGCCTTTCACCGCCCCGCTCGACCGCCTGTCCTACGAGACGGAAATTCTTGAACTGCCGGGCAGCGAAGATCGTTTTCCTTTCCCTGTGAAAGCTATGGACCTGGTTCACCCTCCCCTGTCCATGGGATATCGATTCCTGCTGGAAGGGAAAAAGATCGCCTATTGCCCGGACACGGGCTACTGCGAGAACGCGGTGACGTTGGCTAAAGACGCGGATATTCTCATTTCCGAGTGCTCCTTCCTGCCCGGTGAGCACAGTGCGGACTGGCCCCACCTGAATCCCCAGTTTGCCGCAAGAATTGCGGTGGAGGCAGGAGCCGGCCGCCTGGCCCTGGTGCACTTCGATGCGGCCAAATACACGAGCATGGAGTTGAGAAAGAAAGCGGAAAAAGAAGCCCAGAAGATTTTTCCGAACACCTTTGCGTGTGAGGATGACCAAGTCGTGGAACTGTGAAGACGAAGGCATTCCCTTTCTTCAACTTGGTGAGCCTTGGACCTTAGTTCGGTTCAAGGCAGGACGGTGAGCCGTGTGAAAGAAAAACTTCGCTATCCTTATGACAGGCGTTCCGGGACTGACCGCCGCAAGAAAAAGCGAACCGAAGAAGGTCCGGACACCGGAGTGGACAGGCGGAGCGGCCGAGAGCAGAGGCTCTGGAGCGAGAGACGAAAAGGATGGGGTAAAGCGGAGGACTGGTCCAGTGTCTGGTCAGAACTCCACGCGGACAAGGAGGAACCTACCGAGTAGAAATGCGGTCAGGCGGCCGGCCCAGATCAAAACCACTGATCCCCAGTTTTCATCCGAACCATTTCCACGAAGGTTTCAAGCCGGATGGCGGTGCGGCTGTCGATTTTTCCGGGTTTGTCTCCTTCGATCGTCAGCATCGGCAGTTCAAGGCTCTCTCTGAGGAGGATGTCGTAGATCTGCCGGAAGCAGAAGGTCTGGGTGTAGTGAATCAGGCCGTCCAGCTTTCTTTCCTCGATCGCCTTGCGGATATCGTCCAACCTGCCCCGGATGCCGTAAGGATAGGTGTAGTTCAAATACTGATCCACGAGATCTCCCTCTTCAAAAGGCATGCTGAACTGCCGCTGAATCTCATTGAACACGACTCTTGCCCCCACCGATTCGAGAAATTCATAAAGATCGCTGAAAATTGGCGGAACCCCGAGATAGCCGAGCCTAATGCAGCCTTCTGAAGGCGACCTTTCCGTAACCTCGCGCAGAAAGAGATCCAGTTCTTTTTCGTAGGCCTCCGGATCTGATTTGAAGTCCGAACTCGAGACCAGAAAGAGGTGATTCTCATAGCCGGAGACCCGGTTTTCCTCGTAGGTGAGCCGGTCCAGTTTCTGCAGCTTTTGCCGGATCGTGCTGAGCCTGGCTCTGACCCTTTCGACCTCACTCCAAGGCGCACCCAGGGCTCGGCTCAAGTTCTCCATCTGCCCTCTGAGAAGTTCGCGATCGCGGCTGAGGGGAAAATCAAAGGGGATCACTTTCACCCCTCTCCTCTCGAGAACTTCGGCGAGTGCCGTCGTGTTGCTGCAGTCCCCGCCGGTCACGGCAATCACGCAGGGAACGTGCCGCTCCAGCGTCACCGAGTATATCCCTTTGATCCACGCACAGATGTTGTGGGCGAATCCCGCCTGTTCGGCTTGCTGTATGAGCTTTTCCGGAGATCGGGAAGTGATGAAAATGTTGTTGAGATCCAGAGGGATGCACCCTGCAGCAAGGACGATCTCAACCGGGATCGTAGAGGTCAGTCCGATGATGGAATTCAAGGCTTCCTCACGCCTCCACGAAGTGAAATTTCATGGAGGGCAGTTCGAGACAGGTCAGCCTGTTTCCGTAAACAGCGCCAGTGTCCAAGCCGATCTTGTTCTCCATGATGAGGGGTTGGGCAAAGGGCGTGTGGCCGAAGATCACTCGCTTGCCGAAATAGTAGTTAGAGAAAATGAAGGTATCCCTGATCCACAGAAGATCCTCGGGGTTTTGGCTCTCGATGGGGACGCCGGGCCTCAGGCCCGCGTGAACCACATAGTAGTCCTCCAGTTCGATGAGGAGTTTGAGAGAACGGAAAAACGCCAGGTGATCATCGGGGATCAGAAACCCTCCATATTTTTGCTGCTCGGATCGGTAGCTGTTGAGGGTTGCCACGCCTCCGTTCAGGAAGAAGGTGTTCATGTCCTTCCCGTCCATAAAATCAAGAAGGATCCGTTCGTGGTTCCCCATAAGGCATTCCACTCGCTCGGAGACTTTCGAGATTTCAATAACGTAGTCGACGACCCCTTTGGATTGCGAACCCCGGTCAATGAAATCGCCCAGGAAAATGAGCCGGTCCGCCTCGGGGCTCCACCCAATAGAGCCCATGAGCCTCTTCAGCATATCGAGGCACCCGTGAACATCCCCTACAATGAATGTTTTTCCGCTGGCACTCATCGCGTTAAGATCAGTCGGATTCCCTCCCTTTTGTCCAGGCGCTCAAGGCCCGCTCTCTTGGCGGCGTTCACGGCGTCCCTGTATTCCTTCGAGTGGAGTCGGCGATTGATGAACTCATCCCCGTGCGCGCTCCCGCAAGGCCTGTACTGGTCCATCACGTTGACGTAGGTGTTTGGGGAGATCTCCTTGGCCAGGAACTCCATGACCTCTTCCGTCCCGGCCACCTGGTTCGGCATAACCAGGTGCCTCACCAACAGTCCCCTGTAGGCAACGCCCCGTTCATCCAGGGCCAAGTCGCCCACCTGCCGGTGCATCTCGCGGATGGCGGCACTCGCCACCTCCCTGTAATCCGGCGCTTCACAATATCGCTCTGCCCAACGGTTGTCCCAGAACTTGAAATCCGGCATGTAAATGTCGAAAATCCCATCAAGAAGCTCGAGGGTTTCCCGGCTGTCGTAGCCGCTGGAGTTGTACACCAGCGGCACCCTGAGACCTCTTTCGATGGCGTGGGGAAGGGCCTCGAGAATCTGGGGAACCACGTGGGTGGGGGTCACAAAGTTGATGTTGTGGCACCCGGCCTGACTGAGTTGAACCATCACGAGCGCCATCTGCTCAGGCCCCACTTCAGCCCGCTCCTTGCCGCGGCTGATCTCATAGTTCTGGCAAAAGCTGCACAAAAGATTGCACGAACTGATAAAGATCGTTCCTGAGCCGAAGCTTCCCACAAGGGGAGATTCTTCTCCGAAGTGGGCATTGGCGCTGGCCACTGCGGCTTTCCTGCCTGTCTCACAAAACCCCACTTCCCCCTTCAGCCGATGGGCCTCGCAGGCCCGGGGGCAAAGCCGGCAGGGTTCGAGAAGAGCGAACGCCTTCCGAACCCTTTGCTTCAAGACCCCTTCGGAGTGCAGTCTCAAGTACGACGGCTCAAAGCTCATGCCAGGACTCAAAAAAATAACCCCTCGTGGAATCATCCGCCTTGACCACGGTAAAGCGGGAACCAGAGGGGATGGGAAATCAGGAAACGTTTAATCTCTTCTCTGACCGAAAATGCTCAGGAGCATCAGGAACAGGTTGATGAAGTCGAGGTACAGGGAAAGGGCTCCCAGAATCGCTCCCTTTCGAATGATCGCTCCATCAAGGTTTGCCGGTTGGGTCATGGCCATGTTCTTGATCTTCTGGGTGTCATAAGCGGTGAGGCCTATGAAAATGAAGACGCCGATATAGCTGATGATCGCGCTTGCGGCGCTGCTCTGCAGGAAAAGATTGACCAGGGAGGCGATGACAATGCCGATCAGGCCCATCATCATAAAGCCCCCAAGGGAGGTCAGATCTTTTTTGGTCGTCCACCCGTAGAGGCTACATGCAATAAACGTGGCCGCGCAGACAAAGAAGGTGCTCACAATGGAGGCCTGAACATAAACCAGAAAAATCGAAGAAAGGGTCACCCCGTTAAGGCCGGAATAAATCACGAAAAGCGCCGTTGCCGTGCCCGCACTCATCCGATTCACCATTCCGGCGATGGCGAAAACAAGACCCAGTTCCGCAACGATCAACGCCATGAGCAAAAGAGGATTCCCGAAGACCAGGCGAAGAATGCTCTCACTGCTTGAAACGTAGTAGGCCACGAACCCCGTGAGGGCCAGACCGATTCCCATCCAGTTGTAGACACTTCTCACATAATCGCTGACAAGGACTTCGGCTCTTGTCTTTACAATAGTCTCTGTTCCCATCGACTTAAACCTCCTTAACCTATTCATGAATAATATAAACGAATATCAACAAACTGCAAGCCCGAAGTTTGGACCGCAACAGGGATCTTGCGAAAGGCACGGAAATCGTCTAGGCTCAGGAAAAACTCGGACTCCGCCCGCTCTCAGGAGGGATACCCCATGAAGAGGAAGTCTGGTCTTTGGCTGGCCCTCTGCGTTCTTTTTGTCTTTTCAAGCTGGGTCGATGCAAAACCCACCGTCAAGTGCGATGTGATCAAGGTTTCGGAACATCAGCTGCTGGTGACATTCGAGTGGCGCGTCTCGATCTACTCGGACAAGGCGTGGGACGGATGCGACCTCAGGATTTCCTTTCAGGACAGCAAGGGCCAGGAGATCTATTTTGTAAAGGAAATCCTGAAGCTGAAGATCGGGCAGAACGAGTTTTCAGGGACGGACATCTGCAACCGGGATGTCTGGAAACGAGTGACCAAGTATCTGACCACTCTGGACTGCCAATTCTGAGTTTAAAGGCAAAACCCTCAGAGTCCCTGCAACGCGTATTTCGAAATGAGGCGCGACAAGTAGGTTCTTTGGATGCCCATGGTCTTTGCGGCTCTGCTCCTGTTCCCATTGTGGTGCTTGAGATTGAGGGCAATGAATTCCTTCTTGAACCTGTCCTCCGCCTCCTTGAGGCTCAGGCCGACCTCCAGGGCAGGCGCATTCGTTTTCTCTCCTCCGATGGGCAGGTCCTCGGACAGGACCTCTTTCCCGTTGCCCATGACGACGGCCCGCTCGATGGCATTTCTCAGTTCCCTCACATTGCCCGGCCAGTCATACTGAACGATTTTTTCCATGGCCCCCTTGGAGATTGGAAGCTCCAGAAACCCCCTTTCCTGCTTGAACATGTTGAGGAAGTAGTCGACCAGAAGCGCAATGTCATCGCGTCGTTCCCTAAGGGCGGGCATATGAATCTGCACCACGTTTAAGCGGTAATAAAGGTCTTCCCGGAATCTTCCTTCGCTCACCTCGCGGCTGATGTCTCGGTTGGTGGCGCATAGGATTCTCACGTCCACGGTGATGGGGGTGCTCCCTCCCACGCGGTAGAACACTCCCTCCTGGAGCACCCCGAGGAGCTTGGCCTGCATGCCTTGCGTCATCTCCCCGATCTCGTCCAGGAAGAGCGTTCCCTCGTCCGCGAGTTCGAACTTCCCGGTCTTCCGGGTGAGGGCTCCGGTGAACGCGCCTTTTTCATATCCGAAAAGCTCGGCTTCCAGCAGGGTCTCGGGCAGAGCGGCGCAGTTGAGAATGATCAGAGGCTTGTCCTTTCTGGGACCCACGTAGTGAATGAGCCTGGCGAGGAGTTCCTTGCCTGTTCCGCTTTCGCCCAGGATCAACGTGCTCGTTCTTGAATTGGCCACTTTCAGGGCGTCTGAAATCGCCTTTTTCAGAATGGGACTGTCTCCGATGATCTGGTATTTTTTCCAGAGCTCTTCCTTGAGGTCTCTGTTCTCCCTCTGAACCTGGTTGATCTTTCTCGCATTGCTGATCGCCAGCGAGGCCAGCTCGGTAAAAACCGTGAGGGTCTTCATATCCCCGTTCTGAATGGGACTTCCGTCTTCCTTGTCGATGATCTCCACGACTCCGATGATCTCCTCCCCTACTTTCATAGGCACACAGGCGATGGAGCGAGTCTGAAAACCGATGGATTCACTGATTTGCTTGTACCAGCGCGGATCACGGGTGACGTCCTGAATCAGAAGAGGTTCGCCGGTTTGAGCGACCGTCCCCGCGATTCCCTGCCCCAGGTTGATCTCATACTTTCGGAGCTCTTCCTTTCTTTCCCCGATGGCGACCTTGAAATAGAGCTTCTTCGTTTTCGGGTCTAGAAGGAGCAAAGAGCTCGCTTTTGCCTGCATCATTTTTGTCGCCGTCTCAATGATCAGCTCAAGAAGGTTGTCCAGGTCAAGGACCGATGAAACCCAGTGAGAAATCTCTCGCAATCTATCGATCGTGGTCTCAGGGACCGTTGTTCTTGCGTTCATGTCTATCTCCTCGCGTAACTTTAGACGCCTATATTATAGCCAGCGAAAATGCGAATGTATACTTTTTTGTTTTCATTGCGAGATAAAAGTATACCTGCATGCATTAGCGTATGTTTATAGACAAAAAACGCATCGATTGTTGATCTAGAGTATATAATAATTAGCGATCTTAAATTATGATGAGCCATTTCAGGACATGTATATTATCTTTATGCACACGCAAGACAGCCCATATACGAGTCTAATACCTCTCCTCTCCGTATCCATCGCAGCACGCTTCGATGTGAAGCCAGCTCGGACGAATAAAATTGAAGGCCGGATATGCTAAACGATTTCGGATGAATACAGTAACCCGGCAAAGGATCTCTCGCGGGGCACAAGCTTTGCTTCCTTAAGGAGGGAACGGAGAGGTTTTCAGGACAGCCTTTTGGATGGAAGCGTCCATGTCTGAAGTACAACACGTTCGTTCCCTGGTGAGGCAAGCTGCACTTTATCGAGCACAGGGTCTGTTTGCCGAATCACGGGGAAAGTATCAGGAGATTCTCTCTTTTCTGGGAAGCAATCAGCAATTCCAGAATGTTGAGAAGCTTGTCAAAGCAGTCAGAGAGCGACTTCAGGATGTGGAGAGAGACATCGCAGAGATCCGAAGTGTACCTACCACGCCGGATTTATCCCCTCAGATCCAGAACCTCATCAAGAAACTATTCACTTTTTCCAAGACAAAGGAGGTCGGAGCTATTGAAGGCGCCATGGCTCTGGCAAAGTTCGGCCAGTTCGAAGAAGCTGTCAACGAACTCCAAAAACTCCTGAAGGAGGGCGTCCTTCCCACGGTGACAGCCAAAAACATTTTGCGATGTTACCTTTCGCTTTCTTTGCCTCAAGCAGCGATCGCACAGTTCAAGGAATGGATGCGGAATGAGACTCTTTCCAGGCAGGATCTGAAGTACGTGCGCGATTTTCTTGTCAGCTCCCTGACAAATAAAGGAATCAAAGACGTGGTCCCTGAGCTTTCAGGAAAAATCCAGACTTCAGTGAAGAGCCAAGATGATTTCTTGGATATATCCTCCATTAAGATCCACTTTCATGACGGCATAAGGCACAGGTACGCTGTAGAATTAGATGTCATTTATCAGGTTGGGGGTCTGACGAGCATTGTTGTCTCTTCTGCTGATCGGGCTTTACTCGACAGCTTAAAACTTGGAAAAACACTGCACGATATCCAGTATTATACTCCTGTTACTGTGTTTAGGGGATCTGGCATTGTCTCAAGGAAATCCATTATCGAAAAAGGGCCTAGAAAAGGTAGTTACCTGATCGATATCGCAATGGTTGAAGAGAAATGAAATAAATCTTTCAAGCTTGGAACCTGGGACCACGAAGAACGACAAAGGCAGAACGGTTTACCTCGATGATGAAATGCTGGATATGCTGAAGAAACCACTTTCACAGAGAAGGCTTGATACACCCTACGTCTTCCTGAGAGATGGAGCACCTATCAAGAGCTTCAGGAAAGCATGGGATTCAGCTTGCATCGAAGCTGGACTCTGTGAAGTTCTTAAGGACGAGCAAGGCAACCCCGTTGTGGTCAAGGATAAGAAAGGGAATGAGAAGGTGGTTAAGGTATCCACAAAGCTTTTCCACGATCTGCGGAGAACGGCAATCAGGAACCTTGTCCGCTCTGGTGTGCCTGAAACCGTATGCATGGCCATCAGTGGGTACAGGACACGCTCTGTTTTTCAGCGGTATGACATCACCTCTGATCGGGATTTGATGGAGGCCACGGAGAAGCGGAAAGCTTACATAGAGGGGCAAGAACAGAGCGTCACGGGCAAAGTTTCGGGCAAAGTGATACCCTTCCAGCAAAAAGAGGCTAACCAAAGTGCTGGTTAACCCCTTGATTTCATTGGCGCGCCTGCCGCGACTCGAACGCGGGGCCTGCGGATTAGAAGTCCGCTGCTCTATCCATCTGAGCTACAGGCGCTTTCTCCCACTTTAACAAACCGGAGAAGAGAATTCTAAGGCTTTTTCTTCTCCCCGTTAACGAATTCCTGCGACGCGCCGTTATCTCCGCCGTTCAGCACGTGACGCAGGAGAAAATTCGTGTTTCTTTCCAGCTGATCCATGTTTTCCGCAAGAACCTTGAGCTGCGTCAGCATCCTCCTGGATCGTTCCCTGCTGGGGATGGGCAGCGCCGGGTTTGCGAGGAGCCGGATCAAACGCTCGATCGTCGAATCGTTGAACCCATCCACATTGCTGTAAATCGCATCCACCCATTCCTGCTTCAATTCCCTTGGAATCCCGGAGTAACTCGCAACCACTTCAGGATTCCTGCCGTAATAGAGAGACTTCTTGAGCTTTTCAAGGGTTTGCCAAATCCTGTGGGTGGTCTTCTCATCCTGAGGAGATTTGGCAAGGAGATCTCTCCAGCGCTCCTGGATCTGCAGCGTGACCCAGTTCTCGGCTTTCTGCGGGCTCAAAGGAAGATCGAGGAAGCGGCGTTGTACGGCGACGAGATCATTCTTCAGTTGCTGAGTGTTCCCCGTCAGGTGCATCAGCACCTCTTCCAGCTCCTTGACGGCCTCCCGCTTTGCGTTTCTCTCGTGCCGTTCTTTAACAAGCAGCGCTTCCCACTGTTCCCTCAGATTCCACATCTCCATTTTCACGAGGGAAAAGATGAGCGCGGATTTGGTAATCGCGTTGCGCAGGGAATCGGCGAGAATGTTGCACGCATTGAGCCTATCCCTTGCCAGTTGCTGCATCGCTCGAACCGTATCATGATGAAGGTGGTGGGAAAGGAGCTGGGTGCCCAGAGAGCGGGACAGTTTCTTGATCACCTTGGTTTCGCGGCCGCCGACGCGAATGGTGTGAGGATCGAAATGGATCTTCACCACCGCCACCACCACGTAATCGCTCCCCTGCCAGAGGACCCTCTCCTGGTAATCCCTGGGATACTCCAGAGGGGAATACAGGTCGAGGTGGAGATCGGACTTGCGCACCAGCACCGGTTCCATGTGGTGGAAATCCTCTTCAACGCCTTCCACCTGGAGCCTCACGCTTCGCGGGTCGTTCGCGGGATCTGCAGACGTCCAGCTGATTTGCTTTTCCACGCACCAGGCCATGGCTTCCAATGGCCTGCCCGGTTCATCCCTATAGTCCGTCCATGGTCTGCCCGGCGGATTGTAGTCCGAGTTTTCGGGAAGTCCCCAGGAGATCTGTTTCTTGAATGAGTCAATGACCCCGGAGGTGATTCGCTCGGTGATCAGAGACGGAGGTTTGCCGACCCTGTAGATGGTTCCCTTGAAGGCGACGGGAAGGCAAAAAAGGATCGTTTCGATCATCTCCTTGCAGGCATTTTCCAGGACATTTCTTTCGATTTCTATAGACAACCGTTTCCCTCTAAGCCAGCTGCAGCGCTGGAATCTTCTCTCTAACGCTCGGTAATTTAAAACTTTTTCCAATTTTGTCAACAGAAATGAATTGACAACCCCATCGGCGGGGTGCCAAACTTCCGCCATGTTCCCGGATGCCATTGAAATCGCTTATATGCCCGAGCTGGATGACCCTGTCTTGATTGCTGGGTTTGAAGGCTGGGGCAATGCCCTTGATCTCTCCAGGGGCATGGTGGAGTATCTGATTGAAAAACTCGATGCCAAAGCGTTCGGCAGAATTGTTCCTGATCCCTTCTATCGGTTCGATGAAAACAGACCTTCGGTAGAGATTGAAGAGGGGCTTCTGAAGAAAATAACGCCCCCCGGAGGATATCTCCATGTCGTTCAAAAAGAAACGGCGGGCCGGGATATGATTCTATTCAAGGCTCCGGAACCCAATCTGCGCTGGCTCTACTTTGCAGAGGCTCTGGCGGGGCTTTGTGAGAAGGTCAAGGTGAGGACCATCGTCCTTCTGGGCAGCATGTATGACAACGTCCTTCACACGGACACGGTGATTTCGGCGGTTGCCTCCAGCGAGGAGCTTCTGGCACGGCTGAAAGAAAAGGGCCTCTCCACCGTCAACTACAAAGGCCCCAGTGCGATTCATTCGACCATCCTGAACGAGGCGAAAAAAAGGGGAATCGACTGTTTCAGCCTCTGGTGTCATTGCCCCTTTTATCTCCAGGGAACAACGCATTTTGGTCTGCTTTCTCACCTGGGGTCCCTGCTCGCGACCTGGGCGGGCTTTCGGCTGGAAACCCAGGAACTCGACAGGACGTGGAAAGATTTGAGCAAGCAGATTCAGGGGATCATTGAAAAGAACCCGGAACTCCAAACCATGATCAATGATCTCCGAAAATCAAAAATCAAGCTCTCCTGGGACGCCGCGAGAAAAGAGGACAAGGTCATTCATCTCGAGGATTTCCTGAAACCCAAGTAAACGGCTGTCGGCTTCCGCCAACAGCTTGAGGGACAAAAGGTCAGAGAGGCAAAGGCACAAAGTCATGTCGGTTTTTCCGTTCTTCTCTGCTTTGTGCCTCTGTGCCTTTGCACCTTTGTGCCCGCTAGGAGTCGTTCCTCCCAAGAATCAACCAGCCGTCGTTTTTCGCCTCTTCAGCTCGCTCACAAGCTGCGGGATGGCCTCCCCGGCGCTTTGCCCAATGAAAATATCTGTCACCGTGTGCGTGAGGTGGGTGCTCTCCTTGTTGATTTCAATGATCTTCGCCCCCCGATCTTTGGCGATAGAGGGAATGGTGTTGGCCGGAGAGACGACCGCGGATGTTCCCACCACCATCAAGACCTCGGCACTCGAAGCCAGTTGAAACGATCGGCTCAGGGCTGCGGGCGGAATGGCCTCCCCGAAGAAGACCACGTCCGGTTTGAGGATGTTCTTGCACTCACACCGCGGGGTCCCTTCAGATCTTTTTTCCTCCGCACGGTACGTCCTTCCGCAGGACAGGCACGAAAGAGTGCTCGAATTGCCGTGGTACTCGATCACGTTCTTGGCTCCGCCCGCCTGATGGAGATTGTCCACATTCTGGGTAATGATGCAGTGAAGAAAACCCATTTTCTCCATTTCTCCCAGGCCGGTGTGCGCCGGATTGGGACGAGCGCCGCTCACGACCGCATCCATCTCCCGGAGCATGTTCCAGACTCTTTCAGGGTTCTGCCTGAAGGCGGCGATGGTCGCGTAGTCCGAAGGGTCGTACTTGGACCAGAGCCCCCCGGCGCTCCTGAAATCCGGAATTCCTGACTCCACGGAAATCCCTGCACCGGTCAACGCGAGGGTCAGGTTGGATTTGAAAATCATCTCCGCTGCAGCACGGATCAGGTCATTCATGATTCTCCCCCATAGCCTCCCTCCTATCCCAGGGCTTTCATGGCTTTCTTCAAATACTCGGTGCTCCTAGTGGTCAGACTGATCATCTCCTTTAGGTGCCGAGCGCTTTCGATCTTCCCGGCGTCCTCCAGCTCCTTGGCAAAGGACACGTACTCCTGATAGTGATCTTCGCTGTGGCGAATCCAGTGCTCCAGCCGAATTCTTGCCTTCTCTACAAATTCCATAGTGCTTTCCTCCTCCATCGATAAAACAGATGTTCTATAGCATATCGGAGAAGTCGCCTCAAGCCCGAGCTCCGCCATCCGATGACGGCGTCGCGGATATACAAATGTGTGGATATACAAATGTGTTGACTCAGAAAATCTTCTGGGGTACCATCCAACCGCCTTTCTTAGAACGACCTTTGTCTTTTCTTAAAATAATAAAATCGGATCTAACTCTTTAATCCTTGCTCCTGCGCGGCGGCAAGAGTTCCCTAGATGGCGGAGCACCCGATCCAATCGTAATCGGTTTAAATCTGCGTCACCAGCGGTACGCGAGGATGGACTTGTAATCCATAGGAGGATGACGATGGGGAATGACGACATTCTCGAGGGAAAAAGGGTCTTGATTGTCGACGATGAGCCCGACGTTTTGGAGACTCTTGCGGAAATGCTGAGCATGTGTTTGCTCGACAAGGCTCCAAGCTTTGAGGCAGGAGTCAAGTTTCTCAACAAGAACTCCTATGATATTGCCATCCTGGACATCATGGGAGTCCGAGGCTACGATCTCTTGAAGCTGGCCACTCAAAAGAAAGTATCCGCCGTCATGCTTACCGCCCATGCCCTCAGCCCCGACAATCTCATCCGTTCTATCAACGAAGGAGCTCATTCCTATGTCCCGAAGGACAAACTTCCTGAAATCGCGGATTTTTTGAGGGACATTCTGGAAGCGAAACAGAAAGGAACACAGAGGCACGGCCGCTGGTTCTGGAAGTTGAAACCCTTTTTTGACAAGGTCTTCGGTTCCGGGTGGAGGGAAAAGGACAGGGAATTCTGGAATGATTTTGATGCCAAGCACACGGTGAGCAAGAAAGACCTCGAAGAAATTCTGTAGCGCCCGATGGACGGGGGCCTTTCCCGGCTTAGATCGTTATTTCACCATGGAATTTTGACAGAAAAGGTCGCTCCCTTTCCGGTGTCGCTTTCAAGGAAAAGTTCTCCTCCCATGTCTTCGAGGAGCACCTGCACCCCGGCCAGACCCAGGCCGTGGCCCCTCACACAGTGATCCGTTTTCATATCCATCTGAAAATAGCATTCGAAGATCTTCTTGTGGTACCCGGAAGGAATGCCTTCGCCGTCGTCACTGACTGAAAGGAAGAGATGGCGCTCACCCCGTGCGATCTTTAGGACGACGCGATTCTTTTTGTACTTGAAGGCGTTGGTCAAGAGGTTCCTTAGAATCTGCCTCACCTTGCTTTCATCGAGATACAGATCCCGGCCCCAAAAGGTTTCCTCAATTTCGACAAGGAGCCCATGCCCGGAAAGGCACGTCTGGAGGTCGGCCAGGGTCTTGCACTCCTTGATGGCGTCTGCGGTGCTGTGATCGGTGAGATCAAGGACTTCAATCAAAGTCTGGACGATAAGCTGGGCCGGCGTGAAGGTCGACTTGTTGACGATTCCCTGGCTGGATCGGCCGAGCTCCAGGGCGTCGTTCACGAGCGTGCGTGTCACGATGGTGTTTCGCAGTGCCCTTTCCAGGATCTTGATCTGCTTGTCGTTGAGCTCCCCGTACTTGTCCTGCTTTTGCAGCAACGAAAGGATTCCCGCCTCGATCACTGCAAGCGGCACCTTCAAATCATGAACCAGGAATTCCAACTTGATCCGGTTTTTCTCCATAGGTCTCTTCCTAGGCATCCAAAGGGGATGCCGTCTAGTCGCTCCGGGATTCACCCCTGCTCAAGAAAAGGACGCCCACGTAGCCGACAAAGCTGTTGTCCGGCCGCACATCGTAGCTTGTCGCGTAAAAAAGCTTTTGCGCTTGGCGGGCTCCGAGTTTCTTTGCCGCTACGATCGCTGCGGCGACAGCCCCTGAGCAGCATGCATTGTGATTTGTCAGGGATTCCCGGATGACTTCCTCAGCCTCCATCCGGAGAATCCGATCCACCAGCCTTTTATCATTCTCGTTCCTCACCCAGTCCACGGCCGCTTTGCCCACCCCCTTGGGAGCATACCCGTAATTGTGGCCGTAGTGAGTGAGGTCTGTTGATCCCAGAACCAGCGTTTGGCGACCCAGCTCGCGGGAAATTTCCACAGCCCGCTCCCCGATTCGGAGAGACCCCAGCGCCGGAGGCACTCCCAAGGGCAGGATCTTCGCCTCCGGGAAGTAGTGCTTGATGAACGGCAATTGAAGCTCAATGGTGTTGTCCTGGTCGTAACGGGTCGGGGTCTCAACGACAAAGGGAAATTCGGCTTGCAGCTTCTTCCCCACTTCCGCATCGATCTCGAGGTCCCCCATGGGCGTGGCCCAGGATCCTTCGGTCATGATGTAGCTCTTGCTTGAAGGGTGAAGATGTCTTCCGAAGAGGATAAGGGTGTCCGGCGAAGACTGCTCGCTCAGGCACCGGATCACGTTGCAGGCGATCTTTCCGGAAAACACCCACCCCGCATGGGGTACGATGCCGCCGACCGTAACACCGGAGGGGCAAGGAACGCTGGACCGCGAGAACTCCTCGATCGCGCGCCGGCAATCCGAATCTCTGACCGGATACCAGCTTCCCGCAAAATCAGCGCTTCTCGTAGCCATCCCCTTCTCCAATTTCGAGTTGAACGCCCGGAATGAACCGGAACTATGATACCCGACTCCCACCGCGTGGAGCAAGTTGAAATTTCGCACACCCCCTGCCCTTTCGCTCAACCCTTTTACCCCTTGTCCTGATAGGGAATTCCTGTTAGTATCGCACCCCAGAACAAGAAAGGAAGTCCATGCTGGACCAAATTGCCGAATGGGTCGTCAAGATCCCTGTGCTGCTTTTTGCGATAACCATCCATGAGTATGCTCATGCGCGTACGGCGCTCAGCCTGGGCGATCCGACCGCCAGAATGGCGGGCAGAATCACCCTAAATCCGATCAGCCATCTGGATCCCTTCGGAGCGATCTGCCTCTTCCTTTTCAACTTCGGATGGGCTAAACCAGTGCCCATAAACCCCCGGTATTTCAGGAACCCAAGAATGGGCAGCCTGTGGGTGTCCTTGGCCGGACCCCTTGCAAACCTTGGAGTTGCTCTGGTGATGGGGATATTCATCCGGTATTTTCTTTTCTCCTCGGAACTCTACCTCACCGTGCTCATCACCATGCTGCTGATGAACATAGGGCTTGGGTTGTTCAACCTGCTTCCCATTCCTCCTCTGGATGGTTCGCACGTTCTTGAAAGTCTGCTTCCTTACAATGCCCTGGTCAAGTACAGGCAGATCGAGCGATATGCGCCCATCGTCCTCCTGGGCGTCTTTTTCGCCGATCAGTTCCTCCACCTCCGGATTTTCTCCCGACTCCTGGGCTACCCTATCTTTTACATCGCCCATCTCTTTGCCGGGGAAAATCTTTTCAGGCTCCTCCGAGTCCTCTGAAGAAGCATAGAGCATAGAGCGAGGAGTGAAAACAGAGAGGTTTGCCTTGCTTCCTGTTCTGCGCTCTTAGCTCTCAGCCCTATGCTCTACGCTGCGTTAGTCTACAAGCATGAGGCAATACAGATTCTGCGTTTCTCCTTTGTGGCGGAGGGGCTGGATAGGAAATCCATTGTTCCAAGCGGTTTGATACACGTCGATTCCGCAGGACTCCATGGAGGGTCTGGCGCGATATCCGAAATTGCAGGGCTTATTCTTGGATTTTGCACATTCACCACACAGGCTGCACGGCCCTGAGAGAAGCGCAAAGGCTTTGTAATATCCGTCTTTGAACATCTCCCCTTCAAGTTCCACGACCGCATCCAGGTAGTCCTTGCGCACCTTGGTCCGGTTCTCACCCTCTTTTTTAGCAGCCCGGTTATGGAACAGAATGGCCCTCTGGTAGCAATCGAGAATTCCCCTCGTCTGCTCCGGGGTCGGGGTCTCTGGCGGACAGCAGTACTCTCGCCCATACATCTCGCAGCCATACTTGCACTTCAGACTCACCCAGGGCGCCGTCACCACGCTGACCGGGTCGATAACCTTGGCCTCCGCAGGCCTGCCTTTTATAATTTTTTTCCAGTACTTCCCCAACTCGTCTCGCTTCATTACCTCCTCCTTGCCCGTTCTGATGCCCCTCACTTCCGAACTTTTCGGATTTTGTGCTGACGAGCTTTAATTGCTTTAATCCTGCGACCCTTTGTTTTGTGGGGCGGCAATTGCCAGCCCAGGAACTCCCCGTGTTCCTGCCTCTCGCGGGGATACAGCCTCTTGCCGCACTTGGTGCAGCGATAAACCCGAACCCCATCAGGAACCCAATCTTCCTGATCACACCAATCGTCCATTGGAAAAAGGCTCTCCCCTTCCTGAGCGGAAATGGAAAAGGTGGTTCCTAACGGTATTCCTCTTTCAGTTTGTTACGGGTTTGTTCGGGAAGGGATTTGAGGTAGGATTTCCATCCCGGGCACCAGCCGATGTGCCATTTCCACATGCGGCCCAGGATGGATCGAGGATTCCTGTCGTACCTGGCTCTGAAGCTGCATTCCTCGCAATTGCTCATGGCTTTATCCCTGATCGTTCTCGGGCATTCGCCTAAACCGATGCCTCAAGTAGATACAAAATGATCTCGATTACGCTTCTGTTTAGTGGTGCCTAGGGCCGGAATCGAACCGGCACGGTAGTGGCCTACCGAGGGATTGTAGGACCAACAACACAGCACCCCAATACTTTAATTAAATCAAGCAACTCTCATAAATCACAAGTCGGTTTAGTTGTCAAGAAAGTTGGAAAATGTAAAGTTTCTTTTGAAAAAAAAGAACGCCATGGGCACAAAATAGGCACAGTTTCCGGGGATAGGGTGAGCTCCCCCGAAAAGGCGGTTTTCCTGGACCGCTTTCCCCGGATATTGATACCAGCGCTATGGCAGGAGATAGCTGAAATGGTCTCTTTTCAAGAAGAGAGTCAAGCACGTGAACATGACGTGTGGGAACGTGTGCGAAGGAATCCAAGGTACATTGCAAGATGCAAAAAGCGTAAATTAGACAAAAACGGATATCATTCAGAAATTAAAGTAAGTTCCCGTGTCTCAGTGTGCGTAACGTACCGATCTCAAGCGAAGTGTTCGAGCTTTTCGTCAAGTTCGATCCCAAGTAGATGGTAACCGCTATATTTCCCTTTCTGCATCCAAGACTTGTGTTTCACCGTGCCATCCACCCTAACTATTGTCCATGCAGCGTACAACTCTACTTCCTTTAGGCGGTCTCCAATTCCAATTCGTTCTAACCAATTGGAAAGCTCCTTACCTACCAGTATTCCAACACCGTTCTCCGAAACGTCAAGAACCTCAAGATCATAGGTTTTCTCCTGAGATCGTCCTGCCCTCGTCCTGATTTTTGCCTTAGCAAAGAGCGGTGCTGAGCTGCTGTATACCTCGTGGCGGTCATGCCTTCTCCTGTCTGCAATGACCAAGGCTTCGGGATACGTGATAATATGACCTAAGTAGGGGGACTCAAGGCTCTTGGTGATGTAATAAGATGTGAACGCCAATTTATGTTTTCCAAGTGAAAATCTCACCTGAACAGGACTCACAGACTGAATAAGATTGTTACCCTTTGCTGGGGAGAGCCACTTAATGAAGACTCGGCCTGCTGTCCCAGCCTTCAAAACAGGATCTCCGTGATCTGCTTTCACAATCATCGAATCAAAAGGGGGTTGCTCTCCTTCTATCTTGACTTCGATGGGGCTTCGGTTAGCGGCCAAGAAATCGATTGCTTGTCTTATTCTCGCCTTGCTTTTCGTAATGAATTCCGGCATGCCTTGTTCCGTGCCTTCAGTCACTTACTGCTTCATTCCGTCTGATCATGAATAATCTGGACCGGTAAGGGCAAAACCCATCGGGATCTGCCCGCCAAAGCTTAATATAGACTCCGTCTCGACCGCATCAATTCTCACTATTCTCCTTTAGCTTCCTTCTCCAAGCGACTTAGGATTTTACTTGGCTGCAACTAGGGCTGTACATATCCTCTTGGTCGTCTCTCTGACCTTAATTGCCAGGGATTTGATTATTGCCCTGAGGGTTGGTGACATAGCGCTATAGTGCTTAATCAGCAGTTCTTTGTCCAGGATTCCGAGCCGGACTGATCCTTCAGCCGCCATCACTGTTGCACTTCGATCAGCGTCTTCTCCCTCAAGAAAAGCAATTTCCCCAAAAATGTCACCTTCCGACAGCGTATCGATTACGATCAGGCCCTTTGGCGTCCTTTTCTTTACTTTCACGTGCCCTTCAAGAACCACATACACCCAGTCGCCTTTGGATCCCTCCTCGATGATGACCTCGTTGGCTGGGCACTCGACTTCACTAGCTATATACTCGT
Source organism: uncultured delta proteobacterium (assembly GCA_963702565.1). Lineage (GTDB taxonomy): Bacteria > Desulfobacterota > DSM-4660 > Desulfatiglandales > HGW-15 > CAVPDE01. Next base: position 129,864 of record CAVPDE010000005.1, read on the forward strand.
ATACCACTGGGTCGATGGGCATATCTTTTAACCTCTTTTATGCAGGTAGAAGGAAGAATCCGAGAATTCTTTTTGCGTCATCAGACAAATCAAGATACATCATTCCCAAACTGATATATCCGCGCCCCTTTGATGAACGCACTAAGGTGCAGACGAGCTTCAGCTCTTTCGCGTTGGGCAATATTGTTTCAACTTGAAACACTTCTCCAATCTCATGGGGTATAGCGCTCTCATTCCTGGGATCAATCTCCAAACCCAACCCTGTCATGCTTAAGTCCTTTATTGTTCCCTCCAGTGTGGCATTAAAACCCGTGAGTCGAGTCTTTGAAGTATATTTGCAGGTAAGGTTAACTTTCTTTCGATAAAAGCGCCTATTAGTCTTCCATATGCTCAAACCATTCCTTGAGTTCTCAGGTTTTTCTTGTTCATTAACGATGAGTCGATCTAAGAATCTGTTCACCCTCGTTAGGCGGTTCAGTGCCTGCCTTGCCATCAACTTCAGTATAGGAGCACTCATTTCATATTCCTTTAGAAGCTCCGTGGGGTGGGTTGCCTCGAGCTCAGAATCCTCCAAGGCTTTTGCTGAAGCAGAGCGTACCTCCGTGGCTTTGAGAAAGAATATCATCTCACCAATAATGCTGCCCTTTCCAAGTGTAGCAATAGGCACCTCCACGTCCTCGCATTCCCGGAAGATCAAGACCTTGCCACTGAGGATCTTATAGATGGAAATGCCGAAATCATTCTGCTTGAGAATCTGATCTCCCTTCTTGTACCTGAGGCGGTAGGTCGTTGGGATTGTCTGCTTACCATCAGTCACGGCTCATCCTCCCTAAAGAAAAACCATAAATCTGGTCGAGAATAGGAACGGGGGAATTGGAACTCTCAAAAAAATACTCAATCTAGATCCTAAGACAGCCTTCCTTGCTCTGGGGCCGCCAGCTTCACCCATTTATTTGGGAGCGGTCAGGAGAACTGGAACATCTTGTAACGGACAGATGATTCCCAGCATATAAACCCCTGTAGACCATAACAAACGCAAACCTGGCCAGTGCAATTTCCGATGAGGGTATTTTGCCTCAACCTCTTTTCCGGTTTCGCGAGTGAGGTGCCGCATCTCTTTTCAGATTGTCTATCTCCAGACTCAATTCAAGTAGACTCTTGATAGTCTTCAAAAGCAGGAAATCCTCTCCCCTGATGGGATTGCTTTCACGAAAACCCTCAATGTAAATAGCACCACGTACCTTCCCACCAATCATCAGGGGCAGACATATCACCGCCATGAGTGCTACCGTATCTTGAACATTGCTAAAACCCTCACGCGCTGCGTCTGCTTTTAGAAATACCGTAACTATTTTACCGTCCTGTATAACCTGATCCAGAATGGCTCTCGTATAAGATGCTTTCTGTTTCTCACTATCTTGCTTGCTCCGCGAAACAATCTCCTCCATTTCATTCTTTCTATCATCGAAAAGAAACGCACTCACTTTATCTATCCGCGGATAACTTTCAAAAAGACATTCCGTCACCCTCTCAAGAATTTGATTGGAATTGGATGTCTCCCCTATGAACTGCAAGAAATCATAGATGAAATTCATTTCCTTAAATGCCCTAGATCGCCGCTCTTCCCCTGAGTAGGCCTTCGAGCTCTCCGGTCCATCCATTCGTCGTGAAGGATGGGCTTCTATCTCCTCAACAGTGATCGGCGGTCTATGCACGCCAATCCCGTCTAGACGTATGACGGTCGATCCCAGCTGAATATGATCGTTCTCCGTGATGAGCCTGGCGAAACCCGCATCGAGAGGCTCACCGTTAATCATGGTACCGTTCTTGGTCTTCAAGTCTTCGATGAAATAGCAACTCTCAACACTGAATATTTTGAGATGTTTCCTGGAAACAGCGTCATCACGGATCCTGACATCATTTTCTGGGGATCGCCCGACAAAGATCACCTCTTTGTCCAGCGCAAACTCAGTCCCACTCATTGACCCTTCCAGAACCTGAATCTTAAACATACATTCCATCCTTTGCTTCAGTTGGTGATCAAGTCGTCAGCCTGCTTATAAGGGAAAGGGGGTCCTTCTTCACTGAAGTTCGGCCGCCATCTTGATTTTCTGGCATTCCTTTTTCTTCAACCCCATCTCGTGGGCGATCCCTAGCGCATAGCGGCTAGTTCTTCGGGAATGGCCCCGGGTGTAAGGATCTTTAGCATCCACAGTGTTCATCAAGGCAAGGATGACCCCGTGATATGCCTTTTGGACCTCCTCGTAAAGCAGTGAGTTCTCGATTGCGACCGCCGACTGGTTAGCAAGAGCTGAAAGCAGAGCCAGGTCGCTCTCGTCCAAGGAATTGGGTGCCTTGCGGTTATCGAGGTAGATTGCGGTCAAGAAAAACCCTTTGCTGATTAGTGGGGCGCACATTAACGACCGAAGTTGCATGCTCATTATGCTTTTCGATGCAACAAATCCTTCATCCCTTGCGGCATCACCGGCAAGGATGCACATTCGATCTTTGAGTGTTTTCTGAAGGATGTTCCGGCTGACCCGAAAAGGCCCACATTGGGCTTTGTCTCGGGATTTGATGATTTTGGGTTCAAAGCGAGAGGCCCCATTTTTTCCCTTGAGAAGGATGCAAAGCCTCTCCACGCTCTGAAAAACTTCGAGAACTGTTTTTCCGACTTCTTCGAGCATTTCATCCAGGTTCTTGAAAGAATTTAGCGTTCTTCCGACCTCGTAGATCGTCTCCAAGTTTCTGATGAGCCTCGCCGTGTTCAAACCCCTTTATTGAGCCTTTTCCTGTCTTCCTCCCTTTCCTATCTTGTCCAGCAAAGCGGCTTCCTTTACCTGCTCGCTCAGACGGTCAAGAGAAATCGCGCTAGTGATGAAGGGGGCATTTTCATCCCAACAGACTTCCTGCGATAGGTCTTCTTCCACGGCTTTTGGATGGTTTGAAAAACACCTTTTTCTCCAGCTGAGATAATGCAAACGGGGTTTCATACTGAGGGTTTTCGCACCTCCCGTGAATATTAGCGGTTACCTACTGACACCGAGAGAATCTCAAAGCGCCATTGTTTTGTCAAACCAAAAGCGAAGCCGAAGCCCCGCTCTTGTTTTTTGAAAACTGAATCAGCGGCGTTTGAGGTGTTCTGTCATCTGCTGGAGATCCACAAGCGCTCGAAGGCCATCAAGGGGCAAGCCCAACGAGAAATGAAAACTACTTGACATCCTGGTAGGAGATGGTATTGTTGAAACCTCTGGTTTATAAGGAGGATACCATGGGAAACGCAGGAGAGAGTGCAAAGAGGGAAGTCCTCGATCGTGTTCTCTAGATCCTTCGGCAGCCGGACGCACCTACCACAGCTACTCTTGAAAAGGCTCTGGCTATGCTGCATCACTCTGCTTGCTTTGAAGCGGCACAGTGATTATGGGGAACTCATAGCGGGTCTTAGAGATGACAAGTTGTTTTCCTTCTTGGAGTGTATGAACCCCATGGCAGATGAGCCTTTAAAGGAAAAAGACTTCTTACCTGGGTAAAAAGTTGTTTGCCATCGTTGCGGGGAAATCATTAGGGGGTAAGCTAAAGGCCAGGGCCAAGAAGTGCGATTGTAGGGCATCGGAAGTGAGTGAAAGGTTTCTTTCTGACGCCTTGCCCATGAATAACCCTCCGGGAAAAGAAAGGGGGCTTGAGATGGCAAAGAAGAATGAAAAAATGAAACGAGTTTTGTTGGCAATGTTTTTTTTCCTTCTTATCAGCAGTACAGCAAATGCCCAATCTCCTAGGGTATTGTGGGAACAGGTTCAGGTGATGGAGATCAAGGAAGGAACTCTTAGCGAAAATTCGCAGTGGACGCTTCTAAAGGCTGCTCCAACACCTGAACAGTGCAGAGAAGCCCAAAGACAAGCATTCGAGGTAAGGGAAAACGAGTATAAAGTCTTAAAGGGTTCCAAGCCTTGGATAGAAATCTTTACAAATCCTTACAAATCTATAACCATACGATTGAGCTTAGAACCAACCCTCATTTCAAACATTTTCGACTGTCTTCCAGACACGACTGACCCAAGAAGCCGATAAGTTTGAGAAAACATGTGACCCTAACGCCATGCCCGTGAGAAATTTTGGGGAAAATAAAGGGGACCCTTCTTCAAACTACGTGCGAAAGTCTAGGGCGTTGATGCGGCAAATATAACCGCTGTTTTTTGGATCTCATTCATTGGTCTGAATCTGACACCGATACCTTCCGACGTTATTCTCATAACATCAGCGGTAATCCAGACGGTTTTCTCGATGCTGGGACGGTAAAAAGAGACCCATAGAATCCGTCCGAGAGAAAAAACCCCTCGGTTCAAGATAATAAACACCCCTCCCAGGCTTATGTCTCGCGTAACACCGACGGAAACTCCAGCCTTATTGGCACAACGCACCGGAATGTGAAGAGGTTTTCTGAAATGCTGCCTCCGGCACTTACCCTTCAGTGCTCCCCTCCTGAGAAGCTTCAATAGAGTATATTTTTCATCTTCTGACATTTGTGTAATCAGTTGAAACAACTGATGCGTAATGGTTGGATCTTGCAGAGGCATTTTCGAGGAGTCCATTATGAAGCACCTAACGTAAAAATAAAAAACCGCTCAGAGGATAATAAATGGGGGCCCAACCATAGTCAATTTCAGTTTTGAAGAGGCAGACCATACAGACCACTGACCCTAGCTTAAAGGATGCCATTTGTATCTTGCGTGAATTATTCCCTTTCCCCATTGGTGCCAATTATCGTGGGCTTTGAATTGAGCCTCACAGCATCGGCACCAACGGGAGTTTTGTTTTGAAGACAAGGGCGGAGCCGAAGCCCCGCTTATGTTCTTTGACAATTGAACGAGGTTTTCTTACTTTGACAAGGACTGTTCAGGGTCGATGAATTCGGCGCGGGCACAAAATGGGCACAATCGGGGAGGTTTCAAGATAATGGTAGGCTCAAGGGAGTTGAAAATCTCTAATGATATTTGGTGCCTAGGGCCGGAATCGAACCGGCACGGTAGTGACCTACCGAGGGATTTTAAGTCCCTTGCGTCTACCATTTCCGCCACCCAGGCAATAGCGGAATTGTCTTAGGATTCAAGGCAGAAGTCAAGAAAGGAAAGACCGACCACGGACCGCTGACCGCCAACCGCCGCAAAGCGTTATCTTGCAGTCAAGTCAAAGGTGAGGAGAAGCGGGATTTGCAGGAACAACAACAGTCGCCGCGACTCACAGCCGATGAATAGGGATTTGAGACCGAAGCTCTAGCCGATAGCTGAGCGCTGAGTTTTTGTGTCGGTCGGCCGTCAGTGGTCGGTGGTCGTTTATCTCAAATAGATCGGATTGGAAAAAATCCAGGGTCGCCAGCCGAAAGGGAAGAGGCGCCGATACACCTCAACCCTGTACACCCCTTTTTCCTTCGGCTCGTACATGACCTCTCTCCCCCGCCACTTTTTCACGACCTGACCGTCTTTGACCATCCTGACTTCGCCCTCGGCAGGGATTTCGATCACAAAGCTTCCCTCCCTGAAGTCCCCCTCTTCTCCCATGTACAGGTCCGAGCCGTCATTGGAGATGAAATCAAAGCGGAAGCCTTTAGAGGGGCAGAGGTTATCGTGGGCGACGAAGAGCCGCCCCTCCTTGAGGGCGCCGTACACTTCCTTCTTTGCCTCATCGAGAACCTTCGGCAGCCGGTTCTTGAGGAAGATGTGCACCGTGATGCTGTTGAGCAGATACTCGTAGGTGAAGGGCTGAAGCTTCAGAGGTCCCCACTTGAAATCCGTCCCATGGGCGTCAGACCCCCCAATGACCGCCATTCTTCGCTGGCGGCATTGCCGGTCCCAGAAGTCCAGAGTCTCCCGGCTCGGCCCCTTGAGGAGTTGAGTCTTGAAGGTCAAGAAGAAGAAACCATGAAGGATGGTTCTGACCCGCTCCTTCCATCGGGACATAAAGTTCCAAATACAGATCCCCTGGTAGCCCGTCACAGACAGATCCTTCCACGTGTAGGCGACCGATTTTTCAGCAAAAGGCATGCCCTTCTCAAAAGGATGGGCGAGAAATCCGAACCCTCCCTGGGCTTGAACCTCGTCGATCATTTCTTGAGGGGGCAGGCTGTGCTCGGCAATGCGTTGTTTCAAATCAAAGGCAAGATAGTGGTGAAAACGAACGCCCAACTCGGCTCCCACAAGCACCAGCACTTTTCCGTAGAAGGCCTCTTCCTGCAAGCAGAGCGCATCGGCCATGTAAGAGTGGTCGTTGATGATGATGAAATCGAGGCCCGCCTTTGCGGCGCATTCTGCTATCTCTGGAACGGTTCCCTTTCCGTCGGAGTAAAGGGTGTGGATGTGAAGGTTGCCGACGCACTCAAAGTCAAACATAGCCGCGAAGTCTCTTCCTTAAGATTTGAGCCAGGGATTATGCCAGCAATCTAAAGGGAAAGTCCATTTTTTTGTGTAGCTAGGCACAAAGGGACAGAGGCAGCTTGGGACAAAGGGGGTATTAGAGGTTTTCTGCTTTGTGCCTTTGCAACTTTGTGCCTTTGTCCCTCTCTATTCGTATTCGCTCAAGGCTTTCAGTCCCATGGTCATCGGCTTGTAAACGGCAGCGGCCATGATGAAGAGGACTGAGGAGAAGGAGAGCACAATCAAGAACCACTGCCAGCCCGCCACCGGCACTCCTCTGAGTTCGGCCATGACCAGCACATAGACCGGCCCGGCTTCCAGCACAACGATCAGCGCCACAAAGGCCGCACTGAGAATCATAAACATGAGCCCGCCGAAACCGGTCGCCACCTGGGCAATGTTCTGGTGATTGAAATTCGGATACATGGCGCCCATGCCCACTCCAAGAGCCACAATCCCGAAAACGGTGAGAAACATGGTCGCTGAAGAAAGCGCCATCATGAAAGGAGTCACTTCGAGAAGGTGATTGGTCAATAGGATGAGCATTTCTCCGAGAACGAGCATGGGGAGCAGGTAAAGGGCAAACTTGGCCCAGAGAAACCGTTTGAGGGGCACGGGCGAAGACCGGATGATCCAGAACGCAGCCCCTTCAGAGCTCACCGCAGGAAAGATGAAGCGAACAGAGACCGCGGAAAGAACGAACCCGGCAAGTCCCACGTTGAGAAAAGCGATCTCGTTCTGAAGAAACTCGATGCGGATGGGGCTCTTGTCCAGAGGAAGCACCGAGAAATTGTAAACATAAACCACGACCAGCGCGCCCAGAAGCAGCAGCTGGGACCACTGGGTGTTGTCCCGGAAAAAGGCGCGAAGGTCTTTGTCGATGATCGCTCCGAGCTCCGGTTTGAAAGGCCGTTTGATCAGAGCGACAAAGAAATCAAGGAGCCGCTTCCCTGCCCTCCTTCTCTTCGCCTCCTGGGACTTGGAAAATCCGGAGAAGTAGATCGCCTCAGCCACCCACCCGTTGATGGCCGCCAGCGCGCCGGCTGTGCTCCACAGCAGGCCGGAGTGGAACAAGATCTCTTGCCCCGATGAGCGGCTCAGATAGGCCCAGAGCGTCTCGGTCATCCAGTGGGTGGGCAGATACGGGGAATCCGGACCCTGAAGCGCCGCCATGTACTGGGCGATGCTGAAAAAGGCGTCAGGGTCCACAAGCCGTTCCGGCCTCAGCAACCGGAACATCATGTACAGACCACCGAGCCCGCACACTCCCAGAAGCATGATGACATCTCTCGTTCTCTGGGCCGGAAAGAGGCGAACGAGGATCATGGTGAGCAGGATGCCGAGCGCTCCGGCGATCAGGGTCACGCCAAGCCCCATGTGCAGGAGGGAGAAGTAGAACCCGAAAGCGGGTTTGAACACAAAGGCATAGGCCATCATGACCGGGAGGCCGAAAACGATCACCATCCAGGAACTGTCCATCACCGTGTAAATCGCGCGGCTGAGAAACACTTCTTCGAGAGGCGCGGGGCAGGCATGGAACAGCTCCAGGTCCGATGACAAATAAAGGTTAGACAGAGCCGTGATGATATGGCTGAAGATGAGGAGAGAGAAAAAGACCATCAGGATCATGCCGAGAAGGTGATGGGCGAGCAGGTCGCCAATCACTTCCACAGACTGGAAGTATTTTAAGACGCGGAAGGACAGCCCGAACAGCAGAGCCCAGAAAGCCACCCCGACCACCACCATGAAGGCCGTTCTCTTTCTCCCCTTTCCTGTGGCGTTTGAAAGCGCATTCCTGAATCCCCAAATTCTCGGACTAAGAAGCAGACAAAGGCGTCGCATGGGCGATTCGCTTTCCCTCCGTGAGTTTCAGGAACACGGTCTCCAGGCTGCCGTCCACACCGGCTGTTTTCTTCAGGTCTTCGGAGCTTCCGCGGGCGATGATCCTCCCGGCCTGGATTATGGCGATCTCCTGGCACACCTCGGCGGCCACCTCCAGAGAATGGGTGGACATAAAGAGGGTGGTTTTCTTGCGGGATTGTTCCATAAAGATGTCTTTGACCAGCCGGGCGCCCCTCGGATCGAGGCCGACCATGGGTTCGTCCACAATGAGAACCCTGGGCTGCGGCAGCAACGCCGAGCACATGACCAGCCGCTGCTTCATGCCGTGGGAGTAGCTTTCAATCAGTTCATCCCTCCAGTGCGTCAGGTCGAACATCTCCAGAAGGTCGCGAATTCTAATTTGAAGTGAAGAGGCATGGTCCATGCCGTAGAGCCCGGCAATGAATTTCATGAACTCCATGCCGGTGAGTTTCTCGTAGAGATAGGGGCGGTCGGGGATGAACCCGATGCACTGCTTCACTTTTTCGGGCTCCTCGGCGAGGTCCATTCCGTTGATGATAATCCTCCCGGAAGTGGGTTTCAGAACGCCCGCCATCATCTTGATGGTCGTGGTTTTTCCGGCACCATTCGGCCCAAGAAAACCGAAGAGACTTCCTTCCTTCACCTCCAGATTGAGGTCGTCCACGGCGCGGAGCTCTTTGTAGGTCTTCGTCAAATGAATGAGCTTAATCATATCGCTGGTCCAGGATCTGTACCTTGAGTTCGCCGATCCCTCCGGCAATTTCAACCTGCTTGTCGAGGTTGCCTTCGAGAAGTTTGACGTGGCTGGCATCCGCCGGCATCTGGTTCAGGGTCGCGTCCATGGAGATCCACTCGCCCAGGTAGGCTTCTGTCCACGCATGATAGTAAAACTTATCCCGTGTGTAAACCAGGCCGATGCAAAGCCGCGCCGGGATCCCTGCAGCCCTCAGAAGTGCGGTGAGCAGGGTCGCGTGTTCATTGCAGTCGCCTTCCCTGGATCGGAGCACTTCCACGGCACTCGGGATGGAGAGAACCGGTTTCTTGTCCACGTTTCGAAAAACCCATTGAAGGAGTTTCCTGGCGACGGAGACGGGGTCGCGGTCGTCGCCCGCGATCCGTTGCATGGTCTCCAGGATGTTCCTATCCGCGCTCTCGATGTTGAACTCCGGCTCCAGGAACTCTTTCCACTCGGAGGGGAAATCGTGTCCCCCAAGGGTGTAAGGGGGTGGGTTGGGAATTTTTTCTTTTCGGATCTCAAGAGCCCCCTCCTGCATTCGCTGGCGGCCGCTGTTCAGAGCAGGGTTTTTGCCGTCCCCTCCGTCCACTTTCACTTTCAGATAGGTCAGCCGGACCGGATCCTTCAGCGGACGATCCGGGGCGACGGCGGTCATCTCATAAAGATCAGTCCCTCCCTCGATTTCCAGAGGCGCCCTAGCCGCACTCGATTTAACCGTGGTAAAGCCCATGAACCCTTCTTCTTTAAGGATCTCTCCGTGTTCGTCGACCCAGAAAGTGAGCGGCTTTCCCCAGAGTTCGGTTTCCAATCGAAACACCTCATAAGTCACCCGGTGGAGGGTCAGTCCCTCTTTTCCGGTCACCTTGATCTGCAGCTGCTTCTGCATCAAAGTCGAGGGATCAAAAAAAGGTAAAGGAAAGACGTCGCCCTCCTTTATTTTACGCGAGCGGAAAAAGTAGGTCATGCTCGAAGCGACCATGGGGGCTTGAGTGAGCTTGATCCTTTTTTCGCTCTGCGCCCCGGGACTCAGAACGAGGACGTCCCCTTCCACCTTTCCCGACAGGCGAAAACGCACAACGCCGGAGTTCATCATCAACTGGAAGCTTTTCAGCAAAAGGTTCTCGTCCACCTGGGCCTGGGTGAGCGAGTAAAGGCTTCTGCCGAGGCCCATGAGGTTGAGTTTCAGGAAGAGCTCCTCCTGGATAAAGTACCCCGCCTTGAACGGCCTGATCAGGCTCACGGTGTAGCCGATCTTTCGCTCTTTGAGATAAATCTCTCTCCATTCCTTGTCTTGAATTTCGAGGGAGGGGGTCGTGAATTCCTCGCTGCCCTTGGGCTCTGCAGAGAACTCCGTTTTCCGGATGAGCAGGGTCATCAGGGTCACCCAGAGGAGGACCACAAGAATTCCGGAGAGATGAAAGATGGGGAACGAACGCCTCAAAGGGGAAATCCGATTCCTCCGAGAAGAAGACGGGAATTGGACAGGAGCTGCTGGAGCGAATCCGAGGGCAGGCCGGCCCCTTGGGTGACTTTGGCCGCAAACGCTTCCGTCATGAAATCCCCTGGACCGTGGCTGTCCGAGTTCAGGACCAATCGGGCTCCCGCCTCCGACGCCAGTTTGGCGACGTGCCCGTTGGTCAGGCTGTGCCCTTTCCTGGCGCTGATTTCAAGGTATACGCCTTTGCTGACCGCAAGCTTCACCTCTTCCGGCCGGATGAGACCCGGATGGGCGAGGATATCGGCTCCCGCTTCGATCCCTGCCCTGTTGGTTCCGGCGGCCACAGGCTCCGCGATCGTCTCCCCGTGAATCACGACCAGCCGGGCTCCCATCTCCCTTGACCTTCGAACCAGGGACGGAATGAAAACAGGCGGCACATGCGTTAATTCAACCCCCGGGATGACTTTGACCGACTGCGCATGGTTCAGTTCCTCGGCCACACGGACGATTCTCGGGACCACATGATCCAGGTTGGAGGAGTCTACGTGATCGGTGATGGCTGCCGCGAGGTAGCCCATGGCTTCGAGCCTCCGGATCAGTTCCGAAGGAATCAACGCACCGTCGCTGAACAGGGAATGGGTATGCAGATCGATCATGGGTTCACTCCATAGGAAGGGACAAAGGGACAGAGATTCAAAGGCACAAAGCAGAAAAACCATTCTCCCAGAACCCTTTGTCCCTCTGTGCCTTTGTCCCCCCAAAAATTCGAAAAGCCCAAGAGGTCTACCGGAACTCGAATGGTCATGAAACCCCTTGAGCGTGAAAGAGCTCTTTAAGAAATGCCTGGACCCCGTTCTTCGACGGGGTGACGGCTTCTTGCGAAGCCGTCACATTTTGTATTTTCCGAAATCGTCCGGGTTGAGTTTCTCCAGGATCTCCTGCCACTTTTTGCCCTGTTCGGTTTTATCTTCCGGCTCCGCCTTCAAATCGATCTGGGAGGATTTCTTGATCACGTCTTCGGAAACAAAAATAGGAGCGCCCATCCTGAGCGAAAGCGCAAGGGCATCACTCGGCCTCGCGTCAATGGAGATTTCCTTGCCCTTGTGGTCGAGGTAGATCAGAGCGAAATACGTGTTGTTCTTCAAATCACACACTTCGATCTTGTTTACTTTCACGTCCATGAGGGACATGATGTTCTTGAGAAGATCATGAGTCATGGGTCTTGAAAACTTGATCCCCTCGAGCTCGCTGGCAATGGCTGTCGCCTCGAGCAAACCGATCCAGATCGGAAGGGTCCTCTCGCCTCCTATCTCTTTCAAAATCACGATGGGACTGTTGGTCAGAGGATCGACAGTCAATCCTGCAATGACCATGGGTCTGAGCATGAGCACCTCCAATGGATCCTTTTGATCTATCTTAGAAACAAGAAATTCCTTTTGTCAACATAATCTCGGGGCTCGGACATTTTTGAGAAAGTCTTTAAGGGCGGTCCCAGGCGCATAAAAAACTTGATTTGCGGAGTGAAACCGACTTATCTATAGCTTAGACGATACTCCCTTTGAACCATCATGAAGTCAGCCGACAAAGAGATTCTCTATCCTTACCTCCTTGAGGACAAGCCGAGGTTCCTGCTGGGATGGGTGCTCTATGCCCTTTTCCGGAGAGCCAAGGTCGACGAAAACGCGATGGAGGGCTTGAAAGAGCTCCAAAAAGAGGGCACGGTGGTCTATGCGACCAAGTACCGCGGCCACCTCGATTACCTTCTCTATCACTACAATCTCAGAAGAAGACGGCTTCCTTACCCCAAAATCGCCTTTGATCTCAACATGTCTCTGCTTTTGCCCGTGACTCGCTTTTTCAAGGTCCTCTTCTCCCAGCTCTCCTTCTTCTACCGATCGGGAAAATTCCCCAGCCCCTATCAGACCAGCTTCTACGGCAAAGCGATGCAGGAAGGCAAGCCCTCCCTCATCTTTCTCATCGACCCGAAGCGCTTCATCAGCCGGTTTATTCACGCTGAAAAAGATCATCTCCAGTTTCTTCTTGAAACTCAGAGAAACATGGATCGTCCCATCTTCATCGTCCCTCAGCTCATTCTCTATGAGACCTCCGTGGAGAAGGATTATGAAACGCTCACGGACATCCTATTCGGGTACCGGGACTATCCCAGCGTGATCAGAAAGATCCTGATGTTTGCAAAACACAGGGGCGAGGCTTTCATCGATTTCGGCCAACCTCTGGACCTCCGAGCATATCTCCAGTCTCAACCGCCGGACCGCCCTCTCCATGCCATGGTCTCAGAAATCCGGGACGCGCTCATTGAGAGCATCGACAGCAGGAAAAGAGTGATCCTCGGGCCGATCATGAAGTCCCGGCAACAGCTCAAGGAAATGGTCCTCATGGACCCCAAGGTGAGCGAGAAGATCGAGAGCACCGCCGCCTCTGAGAAAAAGAGCCTGAGCTATGCCCGGAAAAAAGCGGGCGAGTACTTCGATGAAATTGCCGCGGATTTCAATATCACCTATCTTCACCTTTTCGACATCGGTCTCCGATGGCTTTGGAAGAAGCTCTTTGAAGGGATTGATGTGGATTCTTCCGTGCTGGGCATGGTCAAAGAGTGGGCGCGAAAAGGGCCTCTCATCTTCATCCCCTCCCACAAGAGCCACATTGACTATTTGCTCCTCAATTACGTGCTCCATGCATCCCACATGCACATTCCCCGAGTGGCAGCCGGGAAAAACCTGGCCTTCTGGCCCCTCGGATACATTTTCAGGAAAGCCGGCGCGTTCTTCATCCGCCGCTCCTTCCGAGAGCCGCGGCTCTATGTGGAGGTCTTCAACCGGTACATCAAGGCCCTTCTGGAAGAAGGGCATCCCCTGGAGGTTTATATCGAAGGAGGCCGAAGCCGGAACGGAAAACTGGTTCTTCCGAAAACAGGTTTTCTTTCCATCCTTCTTCAGGCTCATGCCGAGGGGTTCTGCAAGGATCTCGTGTTCGTCCCCACCTCCATGGTCTATGACCGAATCATGGAAGAGAAGTCTTACCGAAAAGAACTCGAGGGCGGGGTAAAGGAGCAGGAGAAGCTCAAACACATTATCGGAGCCAGACGACTTCTGAAGCGGAAGTACGGAAAGGTCTACATTCGCTTCAGCCCGCCCGTCTCGCTCAATGAGTACCTCGAGCAAACGAAGCTCGAGCCGCGGGAACTTCCCAGGCGCTTTGCGTTTCACCTGGTCAAGGCCATCAACGATGTGACCCTGGTCACCCCTCTCACCCTTGTGGCAACGGCTATTCTGGGCGCACACCGGCGCGGATTCCTTTACTCGGAGATCCTCGAAACGGTGGAGACCCTGATCCGCTTTCTGAAGGCTTACAGCCTTCCGATGGCCGCGAGTCTCGGAGATTCCAACAGAGCCACGCAGGAAACCCTCTCCCTGCTGCTAAACTGGAAGATCGTGGACGTGCTGGAAGACGTGGACCAGGAAGAAGAGACGTTTTATTTTGTGGAAGACGACAAGAAAGTTGAGCTCGAATATTACAAGAACAACATCATTCATTTCTTCATCCCCCATGCCCTTGTCGCCACCTCCCTGTTGACAGGAAGGGAGGCTGAAAAGCCGCTGGACTCTATTCTCAAGGATTACACCTTCATGAAGACCCTCCTCAAGAACGAATTTCTCTTCGACGAAGTAGAAAACGAGAGGGAGAAGGTCGGATCCGTCCTCGACTATTTTCTGGAAGCTTCCTTTGTAAGTTCCTCGGCGGAAAAGGCCGCCTTCAAGATCACCAGAATGGGTTTTGACAAGCTGCCCGCCTGGGCCAGCCTGACCAAGACGTTCCTGGAATCCTACTGGATCGCCACCAAGGCCATGGCCCATCAAAAGAACCTTGGGCTAAAAGAGGAGGCGCTCCTCAAGAAGATGAGCTACCTGGGGAGAAGGTTTCACAAGCTGGGGGTCGTGGACCACGTGGGAGCCCTGTCAAGGCTCAATTTCACCAACGCCGTTGCGGTGATAAAAAAAGACTTCCTGCGACGCCGCCCCCAAAAAGAGCAGGAGCCGCTGGAGGTTCTCTCGCAGCTCAGCCAGAAGATCTATGAGCTATCTCGCCACGGGCAATAGACAAAAGACGGAAAAAGGTTAAGCTTTTTCCTTTTGCCTTATACGAACTTGAACTCCGCCTCTTTGAGCTTGGCATGGGCGGCAGCCAGTCTCGCAATAGGGACCCTCAGAGGGGAACAGGAGACATAGTTGAGCTTGATGTGGTGGCAGAACCGGATGGCATCCGGGTGCCCGCCGTGTTCCCCGCAAATTCCCACCTTAATCTCCGGCCTCGCCTTTCTGGCCCACTCCACGGTGATCATCATGAGGCGGCCTACGCCCTTCATGTCCAGAATCTCAAAGGGGTTGTGCTGCAGGATTCCCCTCTCGTTATAGAGAGGCAGGAACTTGTTTTCCGCGTCTTCCCGGGAGAAGGAGAACGTGGCCTGGGTGAGGTCATTGGTCCCGAAGGACATGAACTCCGCCAGTTCCGCAAGCCGGCCGGCCCGCATGCACGCTCGCACGACTTCGATCATGGTTCCGAATTTAAAGGGGACCTGGATCCCGAACTTCTTTTCCACCTCCTGATGGATCCTGGTCACGTGGTCCCTCACAAAGACCAGTTCCTGGAGCGTGCACACCTGGGGAACCATGATTTCGGGCGCGACCGGCACCCCTTCTTTGATGCATTCTGCCGCCGCCTCCAGGATGGCCTGGACCTGCATGGAGTAGATTTCAGGATAGGTGATGCCCAGTCGCACGCCCCTGTGTCCCAGCATGGGGTTGGTCTCGGAAAGAGCCCTCACTTTCTGGAGCATGCTCTCCTTTGCCGTGATGAGGTCCTCTTCCAGGTGTTTGTGCTTCAATTCCGCGAGACCCAGGGTGATTGTCTCCAGGTTTGCAGAGTACTTGCTGTGGAGTTCGGGATCAAGAAGCTTGAGGGTGTCCGGCAGGTCTGCCATGAGTTCCACGGTCCGTTTGAGTTCTTTAAGGTGTTCAATCTCATCCACCAGCTCATCTTCAGAGGGAAGGAACTCATGGATCGGAGGGTCCAGAAGCCGGACGGTGACCGGCCTGCCGTCCATGATTCTAAGGATATCCTTGAGATCTTCACGCTGGAAAGGGAGGAGCCTGGCCACGCACTGGTCCCTCTCCTCTGCGCTCTCCGCAAGAATCAATTGCTGCATGATGGGGAGCCGCTCCTGCTGATTGAACATCCGCTCTGTGCGGCAAAGGCCGATTCCCACTGCGCCGTAGCTCTTGGCCTTAGCCGCGGTATCAGGCGTATCCGCATTGGCCATCACTTTCAGATCGGCCATATCATCCGCCCATCCGAGCAGGACGAGCAGATCCTCCACAAACTCGGGCTCGATCGTGGGAACAACCCCCTGGTACACATGGCCCGTGCTTCCGTCTATGGTGATCACGTCTCCTTCCCTGAGGGTCACTCCGGCAATGAGGGCTTCCTTTGCAAGATCGTTGATTCGAATCGCTTCACAGCCCGAGACGCAGGGCTTGCCCATGCTTCTGGCCACCACGGCAGCGTGAGAGGTCTTGCCACCGCGGCTCGTGAGGATGCCCTGGGCCGCAAAAAAACCGTGGATATCGTCCGGTTTGGTTTCTTCCCTGACCAGAATCACCTTTTCGCCCAGTTTCCCTTTGCTCTCGGCCCTGTCCGCATCAAAGACGATCTTTCCGCTGGCAGCGCCGGGCGATGCAGGGAGGCCCTGGGCCAGAACCTGCACCTTGGCCTTGGGATCGAGGCGCGGGTGAAGCAGTTGGGCGAGCATGTCTGGCTGAATCCGCAGGATGGCCTGCGGTTCCGAGATCAAGCCTTCATTGACCATGTCGATGGAGGTCTTGATGAAGGCCGAGGCGTTCATTTTGCCGTTCCGGGTTTGAAGGCACCAGAGCTTCCCTTTTTCAATGGTGAACTCGAAATCCTGCACTTCGCGGTAATAGGTCTCCAGGGTGTGTCGCAGACCCTCCAGTTGTTTGTAGACTTCCGGCATGTCTTTTCGAAGCTCGATGATCGGCTTGGGGGTTCTGATCCCTGCCACCACGTCTTCCCCCTGGGCGTTGATCATGTATTCCCCGAAAAGCCGGTTTTCTCCCGTACCGGGATTCCGGGTAAACGCAACGCCCGTGGCGCTGTCGTTTCCCAGGTTCCCGAAGACCATGGTGCACACGTTCACCGCCGTACCGTGCGCCATCTCCGGGGTAATACGAAATTCTTTGCGGTAGTCCACGGCCCGCTTTCCCATCCACGATCGGAAAACCGCTTCAATCGCAAGTTCCAGTTGAACGTAGGGATCCTCTGGAAAGGGTTTCCGCATCTTCTTGCTCACGAGATCCACGAACGCTCCTGAGGCCTCCTTCAGCGACGCCGCATCCAGCTGCGTGTCGTCCTTTGCCCCGGTTTTCTCCTTGATGCGGCTAAAAATCTGGTCAAAGTCCTCGTCGGGCATTCCCAGCGCCACTGAGCCGAAGAGCTGGATGAAGCGCCGGTAAGCGTCGTAGCCGAACCGCTCGTTTTGGGTCATTTTGATGAGAGCCGGAAGGCTTTTGCTGTTGAGACCCAGATTCAGGATCGTGTCCATCATCCCTGGCATGGACATGGCGGCCCCGGATCTCACGGAGACCAGCAGGGGTTGTTCTCCACTGCCGAATCCCCGGCCTGTCTTCTTCTCAAGGTAAGCCATGGACTCCCTGACCTGGTGCATCAGGTCCTGTTGAAGCCCTTCTTTTTTTTGCGCCAAATACGACAGACACGCCTCAGTGGAAATGACAAATCCAGGAGGCACGGGGAGGCCGATTCGCGTCATTTCGCACAGGTTCGCCCCTTTCCCGCCCAGGAGCTTCTTGTTCTTGCCGTCCCCTTCTTCAAAAGTGTAAACCACCTTGTTGCTGGAACCCATGTTCTCCTCCTAAAGTTAGGATTAGCCGATGACCCGTTGGTGCAGGGGTAATCAGCGATCATAGCATTCAGTGCTGTTTCTTGAACGCGATCACCTTGGAAGCTTTCTCCGGGGACTTCGGGCCTCGCGGCCGACCATTCTCTTCCGGTGTTTCGCCGGGAAAAACCCTCCTCACTTTTTCCAATCGCATGGTCTGCCCCCCCATGGTGAAGGAGGCCCCATGGATGTATTCTTCCCTCAGGATCCACGTGACCGACTGAGCAGGGATGGTCAGAAGGAGCAACGTCACCTGGTACCAGTCTTTCTTGACATCCGGGTTGATCCCCTCAATGCGCGCGTAAGCCACGGGCTGATCCTGATAGTGGATCAGAAGCACATCCCCTTCCCTGTTGACAGCCTTCTCATTCTTCATGGATCAAGAGCCTGCTATTCACTCTCCCTGATCACGCTTCCGGGGTCTGATCTCAATTTTTCAAGCTTCTCTTCAAAGCCGGAGCCCAGGTCCACGCCCATTTTCTGTGCCCTTTTTTTCGCCGCCAGTCCAATGTTTCGGCTGTCTTTGAAAAAGGCATCCTCCTTCGAAGCAGCCGGGTTGAACGCAGCAACACGATCCTGCTCGGACACATGGTAGGCTACCCGCGAGATCAGGCGCCTCTTTTTGCCGTTTCCGCACTTGGGGCAGAGAAGTTTTTTTTCCTCGCCCTCCTTCATCACCAGACTCTGAAACCGGTGCTTGCAGGAGAGGCACTCGAATTCGTAAATCGGCATAGATTTCCCGTATGGTAAGCAGAATGAGGGATAGAGTAGCAGAAACCCGGCGAACAGACAACCCCTGAAATTGCACGGTCCCCCTGCCTCTTCCCTGGTTCGGAGGTCGTTGAGGGTCTTGGAAAGCGGGAAAAGCCGCGCTGAGTTTACATGGATCGTCCCGCTTTCTTTAGGAGGTATTCAAGTTCCTTCTTCCTCCAATCCGTGCCGCCGAACTTGTGATCGTAGTAGCCCCCCAGCCTCTCAAGGACCCGGAGCCAGGGGCTCTTCTTCTTGTCGATGGATTCGATGACGTCGGCGACAAAAGTCGCGATGTTCGTCATTTCATCCTTGGGCGCATAATAGAGCGCTCCCTCTCTCGCGGCCCTGTTCAGGTTTTCCTCTGATAGGCCGTGAGCCGTCAGCATCAATGCCGGAACACGACGCTCATTGGCTATTCTCAGAAGGTCAAAACCCCGGACACCCATGATGTCCAGAATGACCAAGTCGTAGTCGTTTTCGTTGAGCAGCCTTTTGCCTTCCTCGAAAGAAGTGGCGGCATCGATTCTGCAGACCTCAAGAAGTTCGATTAAAACCTCGATCACATCTTTCTCATCCTCAACGATGAGAATTTTCTTTCCCGCAATGATTTTTTCAGGATTCATAAGCACCCTCTTTGGAGTTATCGCGGCACCACACCGTGGGGCTGTGGGCTCTCCATTCCGGAAAAAACGCTTCTGATAACGAGGCGATGTTACACGGTTTCTGTCCGATGCGAGTTCGAGCGGATTTTATAAAGAGGAAAAGCGGAAGTCAATCACATTGTGAAAAAGAACTCTTGACCGCGCACACTGTAATCGCTATTGTGAACAGTAATTGTGTAACGTGGCTAATGGGCCAACCCTGGCATCCGCTACTCCATGGCGGGGGGGCCGGCTTCTTTAACACTTCGTGCTTGAAGGGAGGTTTTCGATGAGCAATGTTTTTTTGGAAGGTGGGCCGAAAAACCCGATCAAGATCCAGGACAACACTTTCAGGGATGGGCATCAGTCCACCCTGGCGACCCGCATGAGGACAGAAGACATGCTTCCCATCGCCGAAAAAATGGACCAGGTGGGTTTCTGGGCCATGGAAGTGTGGGGAGGAGCCACCTTCGACACCATGCACCGTTTTCTGGGTGAAGACCCTTTTGAACGAATCAAGACACTGAAGAAATACATCAAGAAAACCCCCTTCACCATGCTCCTGAGGGGCCAGAACCTGGTAGGCTACAGGAACTACGCCGATGATGTGGCTCGGCTCTTCGTGGACAAGACCGCGGAAGCAGGGATGGATATCTTCCGGGTTTTCGACGCCGTCAACGACTTCCGCAACTTTCAGACCGTGGTGGAGAGGATCAAGGCAAACGGCAAACACTTCCAGGGGGTCATCTGCTACACCCTGACGGAAAGACGCATGGGCGGCGAGGTGTTCAACCTGGAGTACTACCTCTCGAAAGCCAAAGAGATCCAGGCCATGGGAGCCCACTCGCTCTGCCTCAAAGACATGGCAGGCATCATGGCGCCCTTTGACATTGCCAAGCTCATCACGGAGCTGAAGAAGATGATCACGATCCCCATTCATCTCCACACGCACTACACGAGCGGAATGGCCTCCATGGTTTATCTGGAAGCGATCAAGGCCGGTGTGGACATTGTGGACACCTGCCTGGCGCCCTTTGCGCTGCGGACCTCACAGCCCGCGGTGGAACCCATCGTGGCCACCCTGGTCGGCACGGACAGGGATCCGGGATTCGATCTTAACCTGCTTCTGGAGTGCGGTCAGCACATGGAGAACGTTGCCCCGAAGTATCGCGATTACCTCGCGAAGCACACCATGTCCGTCATTGACACGGGCGTGCTGGTCCATCAGGTGCCGGGCGGGATGATCTCCAACCTCGTGAGTCAGCTCAAGGAAGCCAAGGCCCTTCATCGGCTCGGTGAGGTGTACCGGGAGGTGGCGTCCACGCGAAAAGAGCTGGGCACCCCGCCCCTGGTCACGCCCACCTCTCAAATCGTCGGCGTGCAGGCGGTGCTCAATGTGCTCTTCGGGAAGTACAAGATGGTTACCAACGAGGTGAAGGATCTCGTCTACGGCCTCTACGGCAAGACCCCGACCCCCGTGGATCCGGAGGTTCAGAAGAAGGTCCTCAAGGGATACAAGCGGGGGGAAACGCCGATCACCGGCCGCGCAGCCGATTACCTGGAGCCGGAACTGGAGAAGGCGCGAGCGAAAATCGGAACCCTTGCGAAGGACGATTTCGATCTTCTGATCTATGCGCTCTATCCCACGACGGGCGAGCAGTTCCTGAAATGGAAATACGGCATCGAGCAGCGGCCGTCATCGGTCAAACCCAAAACCCTGGAGGACATCCGCAAGGAGGACGAGGCCATGGCTGCGGCGCTCGAGCAGGTGTGCAAGGCCTCCCTTTAGTGGGTGCAGGATCTGCTCCGCCTTGTGCGGAGCCGTGAAAACAAAGGCTACGCCACAGGCGGGTGAGGGGTGCCCGCCTTTGGCTTTTGATGTCTTGGAAGAAAGATGCGTCAAGGGGCACGGGGCACGGAACCCCAAAACACTCATGGGATCGTGGGGAGAGAGAAATGAACTGGCTGGTGAAAACCTTCTCGAGTTCCATCGGCAAAAAGCAGGTCCAGGCGGTCACAGGTCTTCTCTTTTGCCTGTTTGTTGCGGTCCACCTAATAGGGAATCTCACGATTTACGCGGGGAAAGAGGCTTTCCTCTCCTACGTGGACCACTTGCACTCTGTTGAGGCGCTGGTCACAGTGGCGGAATTCGGCCTCATCTTCTTCGCGGTTCTTCACATCGGTATGGGGCTTTATCTTTTTCTTGAAAACCGTCGGGCCAGACCCGTTGCTTACGCCATCGACAAGAGCGCCGGAGGCCGAACGCTCGGATCGAGGACGGCTCCCTACACCGGTGCGCTCATCCTTGTTTTCGTCATCTTTCATCTCATCAGGTTCCGATTTGTCGACAAGATGACGATCAATGATTTCACGATCCTCTCGAACACCTTTGCCGAGTTCGGCTTCTGGACCCTGTTTTACATTGCGGGAGTGATCGTGGTCGCGGTCCACGTGAGCCATGGGTTCTGGAGCGGGTTTCAGACGCTCGGGCTCAACCACCCCAAGTACATGCCTTTTGTCGAGCGGGTGGGGATCATTTTCAGTCTCATCATCGGGATCGGCTTTGCCTCGATCCCGATTTTTCTTTTCTTGTCTTTGTAGAGCGGAGGACCCTTTATGAAATTGGATTCCAAGGTGCCCGGAGGCCCCCTGGCGGGGAAATGGGACCGGCACCGCTTCGAGCTCAAGCTGGTCAACCCGGCGAACAAACGGAAATTCGAAATCATCGTGGTGGGAACAGGCCTTGCGGGCGCCTCCGCCTCTGCTACGCTGGCTGAGCTGGGTTACAACGTCAAAACTTTCTGCATTCAGGACAGCCCACGCCGCGCCCACAGCATTGCCGCCCAGGGCGGCATCAACGCGGCCAAGAACTACCCCGGCGACGGGGACAGCATCTGGCGCCTCTTTTACGACACAGTCAAGGGCGGCGACTTCCGGGCCCGGGAGGCCAATGTCTACCGCCTGGCGCAGATCAGCAATCAGATCATCGACCTGTGTGCGGCCCAGGGCGTTCCCTTTGCAAGGGAGTACGGCGGCCTTCTCGCCAACCGCTCCTTCGGTGGAGCCCAGGTGTCCAGAACCTTTTATGCCAGGGGCCAGACCGGTCAGCAGCTGCTCCTGGGCGCTTACCATGCCATGATGCGACAGGTCCATGCAGGGAAGGTCAAGATGTTTCCCCGCCGCGAAATGGTGGACCTAGTGGTCGTGAACGATCAGGCCCGGGGAATCACCGTCAGGAACCTGATCACGGGCCAGATGGAAAGCCACGCCGCCCATGCGGTCGTGCTGGCCACAGGCGGATACGGCAACGTCTATTTCCTCTCCACCAACGGCATGAGCGGCAATGTGAGCGCCATCTGGCGTGCACACAAGAAAGGGGCGCTTTTTGCCAACCCCTGCTTCACCCAGATCCACCCCACGTGTATCCCGGTTCACGGCACCTACCAGTCCAAACTGACGCTCATGAGCGAAAGCCTCAGAAACGACGGCAGGGTCTGGGTCCCCAGCCAGCCTGGAGACAAGAGGAACCCCAATGACATTCCAGAAGCGGAAAGGGACTATTTCCTAGAACGAAAATACCCCAGCTTCGGAAACCTCGTTCCCCGGGATGTGGCCTCCCGCAATGCAAAGGAGATGTGCGACGAGGGCAAGGGAGTGGGACCCACAGGATATGCCGTGTACCTGGACTTCAAAGAGGCCCTTCAAAGGGAAGGCGTGCAGGGTATCAAGAAGAAATACGGCAACCTCTTTCAGATGTATGAGCGGATCACGGGCGAAAACCCCTATGAAACGCCCATGATGATCTACCCTGCCATTCATTACACCATGGGCGGGCTCTGGGTGGATTATAACCTGATGAGTACGATCCCGGGGCTCTTTGTCCTGGGCGAGGCCAACTTCTCTGACCACGGGTCCAACCGGCTCGGGGCCAGCGCCCTGATGCAGGGACTGGCGGACGGCTACTTTGTGGTTCCCTACACGATCGGAGGGTATCTGGCGGGAACCCGCCTCCCGGAGATCCATGAAAGCCACGCCGCTTTTCAGGAATCGGCCAGGGGCGCCACAGAAGCGGCGACCAGGATCCTCGCCATCAAGGGGAAGAGGACCGTGGCCGATTTCCACCGAGACCTGGGCCGGATCATGTGGGAGAACTGCGGCATGGCCAGAGAAGAGACGGGGCTCTTGAAGGCGAAGGAGAGCATCCCGGCACTGCGCCAGGAATTCTGGAAAAACCTCAATGTGCCGGGGAGCGCTGCCGACTTGAACCAGAGTCTCGAAAGAGCCAATCGCGTCGCAGACTACCTGGAGTTTGCGGAGTTGATGATCGACGATGCTCTCGCCAGGAAGGAGTCGTGCGGATGCCACTTCAACCTCGCCTATCAGACCGACGACCACGAGGCCAAGAGAAACGATGAAACCTCCTGCTACGTGGCGGCATGGGAATTCAACGGAGTCGGCAACCCCCCGACCCTTCACAAGGAACCTCTGGTCTTCGAGAATGTAGCGCTTGCGCAGAGGAGTTACAAATGAGTGAGACCATTCAACTGACACTCAAGGTGTGGCGCCAAAAAGGCGGCGGGGAAAAAGGGATTTTCGAAACCTATCAAGCCAAGGACATTTCAACGGACATGTCGTTCCTGGAAATGCTCGACGTGGTCAACGAGTCCCTTGTCCATGAGGGGAAGGAGCCGATCGCCTTCGACCATGATTGCCGCGAAGGGATCTGCGGCTCCTGCGGCAGCGTGGTCAACGGTATCCCCCACGGTCCTGAAAAAGCAACGACCCTCTGCCAGCTTCACATGAGGCACTTTCGCAATGGAGAGACCCTGGTGATCGAGCCATTCCGCGCTCGCGCTTTCAAGGTGATCAAAGACCTGGTCGTGGACCGCAGTGCCTTTGATCAGATCGTCCAGGCCGGGGGCTACGTTTCCGTCAACACCAGCCAGGCTCCTGAGGCGAACAGTATTCCTGTTCCGGCAGAAATGGCTGAACTGGCCATGGATGCGGCCGCGTGCATCGGTTGCGGTGCCTGCGTCGCCGCTTGCCCCAATGCCTCTGCCATGCTCTTCACCGGAGCCAAGATTTCCCATTTCGTGCTTCTGCCCCAGGGAAAGCCTGAGGCCGCCAGACGGGCCCTGGCCATGATCCAAGAAATGGACGAGCTGGGCTTCGGGAACTGCAGCAACCACAAGGAATGCGAGGCGGTCTGTCCCAAAGACATTTCCATTTCGAACATCGCCCGCTTCAATCGCGAGTTCTTGAAAACGAGCTTTGTCTCTCCCGAGAAAATCGGAGAAGAGACGAAAGGAAGTGAAGGAGAGTGATATGGGGTCATCGGCGCGCCTCCCATTATCGCGGCGTGTTGCATTACCGATGATCCTTAAATTCGAAATTCGAATCTCGAAATCCGAAACAAAGCCGAATGATCCAAATTCAAATGACTAAGACGGTGAGATCATGGGTTTTCATTTTGAACTTTTGATCATTTGAATTTCTGATTTCGAATTTCGGATTTCGTGCTTCGGATTTGTAGATTATTAATCGCAGAGGGATGCCCAAATCATCTATAAACCCTTCTTGAAATCACGATTCAGGATGAAAGGAGTTCCATCATGCGTAGAAAAGTCACAGTCATCGGAGCAGGCAATGTGGGCGCAACGGCGGCCATGCGCCTGGCGGAAAAAGAGCTGGCGGATGTCGTTCTCATCGACGTGCTCGAAGGGATCCCGGCAGGGAAAGCGCTGGATCTCGCAGAGGCTGCACCCATTGAAGGGCATGACTGCAGAATCGAAGGGTGCACCAACGAGTATGCGAAGGCCGAAGGTTCGGACATCGTCATCATCACCGCAGGGATTCCCCGCAAACCCGGCATGAGCAGGGACGATCTTCTGGCCACCAACATGGGCATCATGAAAACCGTGGTGAAAGAGGTGGCGGCGGTGGCGCCCAAGTCCATCCTCATCATCGTGAGCAATCCGCTGGACGCCATGTGCCACGTGGCGTACGACGTGAGCGGATTTCCGAAGCAGCGGGTCCTGGGCATGGCCGGGGTGTTGGATTCGGCACGCTTCCGCGCTTTCATCGGCATGGAACTCGATGTCTCGGTGGAAAACATCCACGCCTTTGTTCTCGGGGGTCACGGAGACACCATGGTTCCTGTGTCGCGCTACTCCACCGTGGGAGGAATCCCCATCACCGAACTGCTTCCCCCGGCCAGGATCAAGGCGCTCGAAGACAGGACCCGGAGCGGCGGAGCGGAGATTGTCGGCCTTCTCAAGACAGGCAGCGCCTATTACGCGCCGGCCTCTGCCGCGGTGGAGATGGCGGAGGCCATTTTGAAGGACAAGAAGAAGATCCTTCCTTGTGCCGCCTACCTGGAAGGAGAATACGGGATCAAGAACCTCTTTATCGGCGTGCCCGTGAAACTGGGGGCCAAGGGGATGGAACAGGTCATTGAGATCAAACTGAACGAAGAAGAGAAAAAGGCGCTTCAGTTCTCCGCGGAGTCGGTACGCAAACTCGTTGAGGACATGAAACGCCTGAGCAAATAGGATCGGAATCAAAGGAGAATGTAGATTATGAGCGAAAAGATGACAACCATTGAAGGAAACGAAGCGGCGGCGCACGTGGCTTATGCCCTGAGCGAAGTCGCGGCCATCTATCCCATCACCCCGTCGAGCAGCATGGGGGAGTACTGTGATGACTGGGCGGCCCATGGAAGGAAAAACATTTTCGGCCAGGTCCTGAAAGTGGTCGAGATGCAGTCCGAGGCCGGTGCGGCCGGCGCTGTGCACGGCGCTTTGTCCGCCGGGGCGCTCTCCACCACCTTCACGGCCTCGCAGGGCCTTCTTCTCATGATTCCCAACATGTACAAGATTGCGGGCGAGTTGATGCCCACCGTGTTTCACGTGTCGGCGAGGGCCGTGGCTGCCCATGCGCTTTCGATCTTCGGCGATCACTCCGATGTCAACGCGGTTCGTGAAACGGGTTTTTCCCTGCTGGCTTCCGCCTCTGTGCAGGAGGTCATGGACCTGGCTCTCGTGGCGCATCTTTCCAGCGTCCGACTGAGCCTTCCTTTCGTGCATTTTTTCGACGGGTTCCGCACCTCCATGGAGATCCAGAAGATCGAACTCATCGACTATGCGGACATGGCCAAGCTCCTTGACTACGACGCCCTCGATGATTTCAGAAGCCGCTGCATGAATCCCGAGTACCCGCAGCTGCGCGGCACGGCCCAGAATCCCGACATTTTCTTCCAGAGCAAGGAAGCCGCCAATCCCTACTTTGCCAGGATCGCTTACGTGGTTCAGGAGGAGATGCAAAAGGTTGGGGACCTCACCGGCAGGCGCTACAATCTTTTTGATTACGTCGGCGACCCGGAGGCGGACCGGGTGATCCTCTCCATGGCGTCGAGCTGCGATGTGATCGAGGAAACCGTCAACTACCTCAATGGGCTCGGAGAGAGAATCGGTTTGATCAAAGCCCGGCTTTACCATCCTTTTTCGCAGGAACACTTTCTGAGAGCCCTTCCCTCCACGGTCAAGCGACTGGCTGTGCTCGACCGGACCAAATCTCCCGGCGCCCTGGGCGAGCCCCTTTACAGGGACGTGTGCACGGTTTTTCAGAACACAGGCAGCGGCCCTGTGCTTGTGGGAGGCCGGTACGGCTTGGGGAGCAAGGATTTCACCCCTGTCATGGTCAAGGCCGTTTTCGACAATCTGAGAGGTTCCGCTCCCAAGAACCACTTCACCGTGGGGATTACGGACGACGTGTCGCACACTTCGCTGGAGCTTGGCGCTGACATTGACGCTGCTCCCAAGGGCACGGTGAGGTGCAAATTCTGGGGTCTTGGTGCCGACGGCACCGTAGGCGCAAACAAAAACGCCATCAAGATCATCGGAGAAAACACCGGCATGTTTGCCCAGGCCTACTTTGCCTATGACGCCAAGAAGTCCGGCGGCATCACCATGAGCCATCTTCGATTCTCGCCCCACAAAATCCAGTCGCCTTACCTTCTCACTCACTCGGACTTCATCGCGTGCCACAACCCGGCCTTTGTCACCCAGTACGACATCCTGGAGGGGATCCGGGAAGGAGGCGCTTTTCTCCTGAACTCTCCATGGACTTTGGAGGACATGGAAAGCAAGCTGCCCAACCCTTTGAAGCGCACCATCGCCCAGAAAAAGCTCAAGTTCTACAACATCGACGCCGTCAAGATCGCAACCGAGCTTGGCTTGGGAGGCCGCATCAACATGATCATGCAGGCGGCTTTTTTCCAAATTGCCAAGGTCATTCCGCCTGAAGAGGCTTTCCGGCACATGAAGAACGCCATCGAGAAGACGTACGGGAAAAAAGGAGAGGATGTCGTCAAGATGAACGAGGCTGCTGTGGACGGCGCCGTAGGCGCCCTGCAGGAGATCGCCTATCCTGCCTCCTGGGCCAAAGCAGGCCAGGAAGCCTACCTCGAAAAGGGTGAGCCTGAATTCGTGAGCAAGGTCATGAGGCCCATGCTGGCGCAGCAGGGGGACAAGCTCCCGGTGAGCGCTGTTCCGGCAGACGGCATTTTCCCCACCGCCACCACGCAGTACGAAAAAAGAGGGATTGCCATCAACGTGCCGGTCTGGCTTTCGGAGCACTGCATCCAGTGCAACCAGTGCTCTTTCGTGTGCCCGCACGCCGTCATTCGGCCGCTCCTTGCCTCTGATGAAGACCTTAAGGGGGCGCCGGAGGCCTTTGTCACGGTGGAGGCCAAGGGCAAGGAGTTCAAGGGTCTCAAATTCCGGATACAGATAAGCCCCCTGGACTGCACGGGCTGCGGCAACTGCGCGGACATCTGCCCGGCCAAGCAAAAGGCCCTTGTCATGAAACCGCTGGAGACCCAGACAGAGGCCCAGGTTCCCAACCACATCTTTTCGACCGAACTGCCTGTGATGGACGACGTGATGCCCGCCACCTCGGTCAAGGGCAGCCAGTTCCGGCAGCCTTTGTTCGAATTTTCAGGAGCATGCCCCGGGTGTGGTGAAACCCCGTACATCAAACTCATCACCCAGCTCTACGGCGACAGGATGCTGATCGCCAATGCCACGGGCTGTTCCTCCATTTACGGAGGCTCGGCGCCGAGCTGTCCTTACACGGTGAACGAGGACGGCCACGGTCCTGCGTGGGCCAATTCCCTTTTCGAGGACAACGCCGAATACGGCCTGGGCATGTCCCTGGCGGTGACGCAGAGGAGGAACAAGCTCGCTGACCTTGTTCGTGAGGCGCTCAAGGTCGAGATGTCGGCGGAGCTCAAAGAAGCCTTCCAAGCCTGGCTGGATCACATGGAGGATGGCGAGAAATCCAAGGAATACGGCGGCAAAATTGTGGACGTGCTGGAAGCGGAACTCTTCGAGAAGAAAGCCCCGGCCTCCCCGCTGCTCTACGAGATCCTCAACCGCAGCGACTATCTGACCAAGAAGTCCATCTGGGTTTTCGGGGGAGACGGGTGGGCTTACGACATCGGTTATGGCGGGTTGGATCACGTGATCGCGAGCGGTTATGACGTGAACATCCTGGTGCTCGACACGGAGGTCTACTCCAACACCGGAGGCCAGTCTTCCAAATCCACACCCACCGGCGCTGTAGCCAAGTTCGCAGCAAGCGGCAAACCGACCCGGAAGAAGGACATGGGCAGGATGGCCATGACTTACGGATATGTCTACGTCGCTTCCGTGGCCATGGGCGCCAACAAGAACCAATTCCTGAAGGCGGTTCTTGAAGCGGAGAGCTACCAGGGGCCTTCCCTCATTATCGCCTACGCGCCGTGCATCAACCACGGGATCAACATGAGCAGAAGCCAGAACGAAGAGAAGTTGGCCGTAGAGGCCGGCTACTGGCCCCTTTATCGCTTTGATCCGAGGCTCAAAGAGGAAGGCAAGAACCCCTTTACGCTGGATTCCAAGGAGCCCACGGGCAATTTCAAGGAATTCCTCATGGGAGAGGTGCGCTACTCCAGCCTGACCAGAACCTTTCCGGATGCTGCGGAGAAGCTGTTTGAAAAAGCCGAAAAGGATATGAAGGACCGTTTTGAAACGTACAAGAAGCTGGCGGCAGCATAAAGAAAGGGGCAAGGGACACGGCGCACGGTGCACGGAAAAACCATCTCTCTCAGGTCTTGCCGTGCGCCTTGAGCCGTGTACCGTGCACCATTTTGCAGTGGGGGATGCCTCATGCCTACCGAATTTGCCTATCAGCAGCTCTTCCCTCTGGGTAAAGACACCACTTCCTATCGCCTTCTGACAAAGGAGTTCGTGTCCGAAAGCGAGTTCGAAGGCAAGAGAATGCTCAAGGTCGCCTCGGAAGGCCTCACGCTTCTTGCGGAAACCGCCTTCAAGGATGTCGCGCACCTGCTCCGCACCTCTCATCTGGAGCTTCTCGCAAAGATCCTGAAAGACCCTGAGGCGTCCCAGAACGATCGGTATGTCGCCCTGGAGATGCTCAAAAATGCCGTGATCAGCGCAGAGGGCGTGCTTCCCATGTGTCAGGACACCGGGACGGCGATTGTGATCGGGAAAAGGGGGCAGCAGATCTGGACAGGAACTTCAGATGAGGAAGCTCTCTCGAGAGGTGTTTTCAACGCCTACACCAAGAATTTCTTGCGCTACTCCCAGAACGCGCCTCTCTCCCTGTACGAGGAGAAAAACACGGGGTGCAACCTTCCGGCCCAGATTGACCTTTATGCGACGGAAGGCGAAACCTATCAATTTCTTTTCATCGCCAAAGGGGGAGGTTCCGCCAACAAGACCTTTCTCTTCCAGGAAACCAAAGCGGTCCTGAACCCTGAAGCCTTGAGCGCTTTCATGGCCGGCAAGATGAAAACCCTTGGCACTGCAGCGTGCCCTCCCTACCACCTCGCTTTTGTGGTGGGCGGGACCTCTGCCGAGGCCAACCTCAAAACCCTCAAACTCGCCACAGCCGGTTACCTCGATGCCCTCCCGGACAAAGGAAATGAAGGCGGACAGGCCTTCAGGGACAGAGCCATGGAAGAGAAAGCTCTCAAGATGTCCCAAACCCTGGGGATCGGCGCCCAGTTCGGCGGCAAGTACTTTTGCCTGGACGTCAGGGTGATCCGGCTTCCCAGGCATGGCGCCTCCTGCCCCATCGGCCTCGGCGTAAGCTGCAGCGCGGACAGAAACGTCAAAGCCAGGATCACGAGGGACGGAATATTCCTTGAAGCCCTGGATACGCAGCCCGGCCGGTTCCTGCCCGAGCCGGCGTGGTCGCAGGACAAGGCGGTCGCCCTGGACCTGAATCAACCCATGGATCAGATTCGGGCGACCCTAAGCCAATACCCTGTGTCCACCCGGCTGGTTCTCAACGGGGACATGGTCGTGGCAAGAGACATCGCTCACGCGAAACTCAAGGAGAGACTGGACCGCGGGGAAGATCTGCCGAATTATTTCAAGGACCACATCATCTATTACGCAGGTCCTGCCAAGACCCCTCCCGGCTATGCGTGCGGCTCTTTCGGACCGACCACTGCAGGCCGAATGGATCCCTACGTTCCCTTTTTCCAGGCCCGCCGAGGCTCCATGGTGATGCTCGCCAAAGGAAATCGCTCCGCCGTCGTCAAAGAAGCCTGCAAGAAATACGGGGGCTTCTACCTCGGCTCGATCGGGGGACCTGCAGCACGCCTCGCAAAAGAGTGCATCACCCGCATGGAGGTCCTGGAATATCCGGAACTGGGCATGGAAGCGATTTACCGGATCACCGTCAAGGACTTTCCTGCCTTCATCATCACGGACGACAAGGGTAGCGACTTCTTTGACCGCCTCCTTGCTTAGCAGGTTGCTGAAAGACGCCCATCTACGGCGTTGCCCTCATCCCTCGCCCTGTTAAATTCCCGCGAGGCGGGACGGCGGAGCCGATTTAACAGGGCGAGTCCTTGCGACGTACTGGACTGTACGTCTCACTCCTCGGGATTTCGGGCGCCTTGTATCAATTAGTTTTTTCAATTGACACCCTTCTAGGGAAGCGACTATTTACTTACGCTTAAGACAGTTCCTGAGGAGACCATGCTCAAGCATCTTTTTGAACCGTTTACCCTTAAAGGTCGAACCCTTAAGAACCGAATCGTGATGCCCGGCCTCGCCTCCTTTTTGATTGAAGACGACGGATCCATCAATGACAAGACCGTTGAACATTACAGGGGCCGAGCTTCCGGCGGTCCGGCCATGGTGATCGTGGAAGCCTGCGCTGTTTCGCCGGAAGGGATCGTGTCCGCTCACCAGGCAAGGATTTATGACGACCGGTTCATTGAAGGCCTCTCCCGCATCGCCCGGGTGATGAAAGCAGAAGGGGCGCTTCCGGCTGTTCAAATTCATCACGGCGGAAGGCAGACCTCCAGCCGGGTGATCAAGCGAAAGCCCTTTGCTCCTTCCAACCTCCCCTGCCCCACCATCAGCGGCGATGTGGAACCGTTGAGCGTTGAAGGGATCCAGGACATTATCCGAAAGTTCGGAGACGCTGCGGTAAGGGCTGTTCAGGCAGGTTTTGAACTGATTGAGATTCATGGAGCCCACGGCTATCTCATCAACCAGTTCATCTCGAAATTCTCCAACATTCGCGACGACGCGTACGGAGGAGACACGACCCGGAGAGCGCGTTTTGCGGTCGATGTGGTCAGAGAGGTCAGGAGGAGAGTCGGAGAGACCTTCCCCATTTCCTTCAAGATCAGCGCCCAGGAGTTCGTTCCCGGCGGACTCAGCGTAGAGGAGAGCATCGAGATCCTCAAATTGCTGGTTTCAGCGGGCATTGATATTGTCCAGGTGTCGGCAGGAAACGATGCGACTCCGGAATGGATCTGCCAGCCCATGTTCATGGACAAAGCTTGTCTTGCGGATTCTGCCGCCACGATCAAGAAGGCGCTCCGCATCCCGGTGATGGCGGTGGGGCGGATCAATGACCCCCTCTTGGCCGACGCCCTCATCCGAGACGGAAAGGCTGATCTTGTGTGCATAGGAAGAGGTCTGCTTGCTGATCCTGAAATGCCCAAGAAAGCCCAGCAGGGGAAGCTCGACGACATCCGAATCTGTATTGCCTGCAACACCTGCATGGAATCCATATTCCGGAAGGGCCGCGTAGAGTGTCTGGTCAATCCCACCCTCGGCCGCGAAAAGGAAATGGAAATACGGCCTGCGGAAAAAAGGAAGAAGGTCATGATCGTGGGCGGCGGCCCTGGAGGCCTTCACGCCGGGTGGGTCGCCGCGATCCGGGGGCACGAAGTGCATCTCTATGAAAAGCAGTCGCGCCTGGGCGGCCAGTTGAACCTCGGAAGCGTCACCAAGTACAAGAAGGAAATCCTCAGCCTCATCGAATTTCACAAGAAGCAGGTTGAAAAGGCGGGCATCCGCATCCATCTCAACACGGAAGTGACGCTGGAAACAATCAAACGGGAAAAGCCCGACGTCGTCATTCTCTCAACAGGCGCCACACCCTTTTTGCCGAACGTGCCTGGAATCGAAAGATCTATTGTGGTCGGGCTGCAGGAAGTTCTGAACGGAGAGCCGCCGGAAAAGAGAATAGCGGTGGTGGTCGGGGGAGGAGCCACAGGGTGCGAGGTTGCCCATCACCTGGCAGAGCACGGCTCTTCGGTCACCATCGTGGAGCAGCTTCCGAAGATTGCAATGAATCTGGAATCCATCACCAGGAAGGTTCTTCTCAAAGAACTCAGGGAAAGGGGCGTCCGGTTTCTCACCGGACACAAACTCTCCAAAGTGGAAGAGACCGGAGTGGTGGTGGCGGCGGAAGACGGAACAGAGAGTTTCATAGAGGCGGGCGCCGTGGTGATCGCCATCGGGAACAAGCCGGACAACCGCCTCTACGAGCAGATCCAGTCTCTCGGAATCCCTTTGTACCAGATCGGGGACTGTCTGGAGCCCAGAAGCGCAAAAGCGGCCATTTCCGAGGCAGCGACCATCGGCCGCAGTATTTAGGGGCTTTCTCGTTTTGGCTGTTCTTCTACCAGGGCAGGTGTCCAAAAGAGAACCGCAGAATATCGAATGACGAATAAAGAACGCCTAAGGGGAAAACCGAGGTATCGAACTTCATCATTCGAAATTAACTGTTCGACATTCGATATTCATTCAAATCGTCGGGTTCCAATGTTGGCTTGTGGCAAAAGCTTTATGTGAACTGAGCCCTGCATCCCAGACTCATCTCTCACTTCGATCCGCCGGCTTTGGCCTGTTTGATCAGATCGTCGCCGAATTGATCCAGGAAAAGGTCCAGGTCTTCCTTCCATGGCGGCAGTAGATTGATCCCCTGTTTTTTCAAAACCCTGTTCTCCAGGATGCAATTGGCCGGCCTTTTCGCCTTCCTGCGGCACTCCGACAGAGAGCAGGGGTCCAGGGAAACCTTCAACCCAAGTTTTTTCACGATAAACTGGGCGTACTCCAGCCGATTGCAGTACCCTTCTGCCGTGGCGTGGTAAGTGCCCTTGCCGTCGGCACGGATCAATTCCTGGATCTGCTGGGCCAGGCGATAGGACCAGGTGGGAGAACCGAATTGATCTTCCACTACCTTGATCTTCCTGCTTTTTTTCTTGCCGAGGACGCTGGTCAGCAGGCTGCTGATAAAGCTGTCCCCCTCTGCGCCATAAAGCCATCCGCTCCGAATGATCATATAATCAGACGCATTCTCCCTGACTGCCGTTTCGCTTTCCATCTTGGTGCGGCCATAGGCAGAGAGGGGATCCAGGGTGTCGTCTTCAAAGTACGGTTGTGGAATGGCCTTTTCACCATTGAAGACATGGTCGGAGGAAATTTGGATCACCTTGCAGTCATATCGGGCCGAAGCCTGCGCGATGTTCCTCGGGCCTTCGACATTCACCTTTTTCACCATGTAGGACTGCCTGGATTCTTCGCAAACGTCCGGATCCGTGATGGCGGCGCAGTTGAGAACGATCTCCGGGTGCAAATGGTGCATCCGATCTATCACCTTGTCCCAACTGACAATATCCAGTTCTTTTTTGTCGGGAGAAAGGATTTCATAGTTTTGACTCAGGACAGTCCTGCAATCGCTACCCAGCATGCCTTTACTTCCCAAGATCAAGATCTTCATTCTATCCTGGCTCCCTGATGGTTCCTCGGAATCCTTGCCGGGAGAAAACTGAAGGTTTCTCCCTCCTTGAAAAAGAAACACCGCTACGCAAAGATTTAAGTCTATAATTTCCAACATTGCAAACTCAATAGGAATTTTATACAATTCTCAACAAGAGTTGAAAAAGACAGCTTTCTGGAACGCCCTCTAATGCTATCCAAGTTGAGTGGAACAAAGGTGAATCACCTTTCTTGTCTTGCAATTCGAACTTCTTTCCAACCCCTTTTGATTCTTGCGTTTTTCCTTTCTCTTCCTCATGCCCAGGCAACCGAACCGCTTAAACTGGACAGCCGCAACCCCAGCCAGGAGATCATCAGGGGAATAAACGACCTCTATGACCTGGAATTCGATGACGCGGAGAAGCGCTTCTCCCGGATTGTCGCTCAACAACCGGAGCACCCGGCGGGCTACTTCTACATGGCGATGGTGACCTGGTCTAAGCTCTCCGTGGGTTTCTGGACCGAACAAAACCTTGAAGAATATGTGGGGCGAATCGACCGCACCATATCCGTAGCAAGAAAGCGAATTGAAAAAAACGATAAAGACAGCCGCAGTTATTTTTACCTGGGAGGGGCTCTCGGGTTCAAGGGCCGCTTCGAATTGATGCGGCACAAGTGGTTTTCCTCCTACAACCTGGCCTATGATGCCATTCAGGCTCTGAAAACCTGCGAAAAACTCGATCCGGAAAACAAGGATGTCCTCCTGGGGCTCGGAATCTACGACTACTACACGGCAAAACTCTCCGGTGTTTTGAGATATCTCAGCTATCTTTTTCTTCACAAAGGTGACAAAGAGGAAGGCCTCCGGAAACTTCACGTGGCGGCGAACGAGGCGGCTTACTCAGGGCTCGAAGCCACGAGCATGCTGATTCACATTTATCTCTACCTCGAAGAGGACTATGATAAAGCCTTGCCGCTCATTCAGGATTTGAGAACGAAATTCCTTAAGAACATGCGTTATCCCTTCTTTGAAGGCCTTGTCTATATCCGAAAGGATCGAGACTCCAAGTACAGGGAAATGGTGGAGTCCCTCCGGACGGAGGGCCGAAAAAAAGCGACCAGAGGCGATCGCCTTATTTGGGAGAATCAGGCGCTTTACCTTGAAGCGACGTACCACCTTTTCCGGGGCCAGACGCAGCAGGCGAGAAACAAACTGGATGCCATTCTTTCCCAGGTCGATCCAGGGCTTGACCCTGACATGATTGCCTGGCCCGTTCTCAAGAAAGGAATGAGCTACGATCTTGACGGAAAAAGAGACACGGCCCTGGAATTTTACCACCGGGTTCTCAAAATGGAGAACGGCGCAGGCGCCCAGTTTCTCGCTCAGAAATGCATTGACGAAGCGCCCAAGAAGGGAGATCCTTTCCTTGGGTACTAGCGTGGTGGTCTGGGCATTTCTTGAGATGTGCGCAGAAGTTCAAAAGCGAACCGCAGAATACCGAATGCCGAATGAAGAACACCGAAGGAGACAATCAAATTGACTGAACTTCATCATTCGACATTCCCTGTTCGACATTCGACATTTGCTTCTAAGCTTTTGAAGACTACAATGACGCAATTACGTGGAGTCGTTTCTCTTTTACTCCTATTTTCGTTCTTGTTCTCAGGCTGCATGCAAGTGGCCCTGAGAGCCTCCCCTTCCCTTTTTCCCAACGTCGCATCCGCCATGTTTGAGGAATGTGATCCCGAACTTGCAAAAGCCTCGATTCCTCCGAATCTGAAACTCTTGGAAGGGATTCTCAAGAACGATCCTGAGAACAGGAAGATTCTCACAACCCTGTGCATGGGGTTTGCCGGCTATTCTCTCTTGTTCATCGAACCGGAAGATCCGGAACGAGCCTCCGCGTTCTATCTTCGCGCACTGGACTACGGAATCAG
Organism: uncultured delta proteobacterium; assembly: GCA_963702565.1. Taxonomy (GTDB): domain Bacteria; phylum Desulfobacterota; class DSM-4660; order Desulfatiglandales; family HGW-15; genus CAVPDE01. The sequence goes on from CAVPDE010000005.1 coordinate 165,708, forward strand.
AGCTCTGGGGGACAAGGGGACCCCTTTGGGCAATCGAGAGGCCGGCCCTGAGCCTGTCAGAGCGGCGCTCAAGAACATGGATCCAACGGATCTTGAAGCCCTCTTCTGGACCACTCTGTCCTGGAACGCGTGGATCAACCTGAACCTGGACAAGCCGAGCGCCCTGGCCCAGTTGAGCGCCTCCGAGGCCTGCCTCAAGAGGGTCCTCGAACTGGATGCGCACTTCTTCTACAGCGCGCCTCACATCCTGATGGGAGCGAGCCTTGCGGCACGGCCTCCTCTGCTGGGCGGAAGCCCTGAAAAGGCCAGGATCCACTTCGAAGAGGCCATGCAGAAGAATCACGGTCACTTCTTTTTGGCCCAGGTTTACTTTGCCAGGTACTATGCGGTAAGGGTTCAGGACAAGGAGTTGTTCGGCCGCGCCCTAGCAGAGGTTCTTCGCGGCGCCCCTGATGAGATCAAAGAGGTTTGCCTCATCAACCGCGTCATGCAGCGCAGAGCGCAAGAACTCGCAAAGCAAGCAGAGGATCTCTTCTTGTAGGAGGATGCTTTGATCAAGCTCATTCGTGTCGTGGTTCCCCTTCTTCTTTTGCTGGGATTTTCCGCCATGTCCTTCGCTGCGGAGCCCCTCACCATCAAGTTTGCCACGGTCGCCCCTGAAGGCTCCACGTGGATGAACACCATGAAGGTACTCGAGAAGACGATCCGAGAAAAAACTCAGGGCCAGATCGCTTTTCGGGTGTACGCGGGCGGCGTGGCGGGTGATGAACTGGATGCGCTCAGGAAGATTCGGATCGGCCAGCTCCACTCCGCCGCCTTTTCAGGCGTGGGTTTCGGCCAGATCCTTCCCGCCGTGAGGGTGCTCGACCTGCCCTTCCTGTTCAGGAATGATAAAGAAGTCGATCTGGTTCACAAGGAGCTGGAGGGATTCTTTGCGGAGCAGTTTCGACAGAAGGATTTTGAGCTCCTGTCCTGGGCCGAGGTGGGAAATGTCCACCTCTTTTCTCAGGAGCCCATACGCAAAGTGAGTGACCTGGCAAAGCGCAAAGTGTGGACATGGTCAGGAGATCCGATCGCGAAAGAGACCTTCTCCGCCATGGGCAACAACCCCATTCCGCTTGCGATCACAGATGTCACCACGGCGCTGAACACGGGCATGATCGACACCGTCTACGCACCGCCCCTCGGCGCCATCGCTTTGCAGTGGAACCTCTACGTCAAGACCATGACCTCGCTCCCTCTTGCCCATTCCACGGGTGCGGTGCTCGTTTCAAAGAACTTTGCCCAGAAAATCCCGGCACAGCATTTCAAAATCATCAAAGACGAGTTCCACCTCTCCATGGAGCGCCTGACAACCGAGCTCAGAAAGCAAACGGAGGAGTCTGTCGCTTTGCTTGAAAAAGGAGGGGTCAAAATCCTCCCCATGCCCCAGGACGCAGACCTGAAGGAGTTTTACAAGGTGCACGATCAGGTCGCGCAGGCTCTGACCGGCAGTCTCTACTCAAAGGACGTTCTGGGCAAGGTGTACGAGCTCCTGAAAAAGAACCGCTGATGAAGATCCTAGCCCGAATCGATATTGCCATCGCTCGTTTCGAGGGATGGCTTCTCATCCTCTTCCTGAGCCTCATGGTCTCCCTCACCTTTCTCCAGGTCCTGCTGAGGAGCCTTTTCATTTATGCTCACGTCGGATGGGCCAATGACCTCATGGGCAGCATCGACTGGGGTGAACCTTTTGTTCGGCTCCTGGTTCTCTGGGTGACCTTCTTGGGCGCCTCTCTGGTAACCGGCGAAAACAAACACATTAAGATCGACCTGCTCACCCAGATCATCCCGGCGGCATGGCTTCCCCTGCTCGACGTTCTGCTCTCTCTGGCAGGCGCCCTTGTGACGGCTCTGATGTTCAAGGCCTCCTTGTTCTATGTCGGAACGGAGATGAGCTTTGGCGGCAATCTCTTCCTGGGTATTCCTACCTGGGTCGGTCAACTGATTCTTCCGCTGGGCTTTCTGTTCATCTGTTTTCGCTTCTTGGTGAGGGCGCTTTGCTCCGCCCTCGGGATCCTGAGGAGGACGGCACCGTGACTGCTGCGATCATTATCCTTCTCATTCTCTTTTCTCTTTCCGGTCTCCCGATTTTTGCCGGCATCATGGCAGCTGCCATGCTGGGGCTCCATACGAGCGGAGTGGATTTTTCCGCCATTGCCATAGAGGTCTTCCGCCTCGCCAATGCGCCTGTTCTCCTCGCTATTCCGCTGTTCACCTTTGCGGGATACCTCCTTAGCGAGGGGCATACATCGACACGTCTGGTTCGCTTTTCGAGAAGCCTTTTCGGATGGCTTCCCGGAGGGCTGGGAGTGGTGGCGCTGGTTTCCAGTTCATTCTTCACTGCGATCACAGGAGCGACAGGAGTGACCATTATTGCCCTCGGCGGTCTGCTTCTTCCTGCGCTCATCGCCGAGAAATACAAAGAGCCGTTTTCGCTCGGACTGGTCACGGCTTCAGGGAGCCTGGGGCTTCTGTTTCCGCCCAGCCTCCCCATCATTCTCTACGGCTTTGTTTCAGGCGTGAGCATTGAAAAACTTTTCCTGGCCGGTCTTCTCCCCGGGATTCTCATTGTGGGGTCTCTGTGCCTCTTCTCCACCTTCATGGGGAGAAAATGGCAACTCGAGACTCCTCCTTTTTCGATTTCCGAATTTCTCCTTGCTCTCAAAGAAGCAGCCTGGGAACTTCCCATCCCCTTCCTGATTCTCGCAGGCATCTATTCGGGATTCTGCACGGCCACTGAAGCCGCCGCCCTGACCGTGGTCTATGTGCTCCTCCTCAAAACCGTCGTGTTCAGGGAGCTTCGCCTCTTGAGCGATGTGCCCAAGATCATGCTGTCGAGCATGAAGATGGTGGGGGGCATCATGATCGTGCTCGGAGCTGCGCTGGGTTTCACCAATTATCTTGTGGACGCCTTTGTTCCGATGAAGCTCTTCGAATTCCTGAAGGGGATGATCGAGAGCAAGATCGCTTTTCTTCTGGTCCTGAACCTTTTCCTGCTGCTCGTGGGCTGCATGATGGATATTTTCAGCGCCATTCTCGTGGTGGTGCCTCTGATCATACCTCTCGCTGAAAAATTCCAGGTGGACCCCGTGCACCTCGGGGTAATTTTCCTGGCCAACCTCGGCATCGGCTACAACACGCCGCCCATCGGCCTCAATCTTTTCATCGCGAGCACCCGTTTCGAGCGGCCCATTGTGGACCTGTACCGGGCGACCGTGCCCTTCCTGCTCATTCTTCTTCTCACTCTCGCCCTGGTCACCTACTGGCCCGGCCTGAGCCTGTATCTTCCAAGGCTACTCCGCTAAAAGCGAATTCTGATGCGTCCGCAAAGAGTCCCCAAGTCGTCACTCCCGCCTCCGCGGGAATGACAGAAAAGGGTTTGTTCTCTTGACTTGATTTATTTGAACCGAAGATTATATTGTGCCTTAAGTTTTTCACAAGGAGAGCTCCGAATGCCCATTTACGAATTTCAGTGCAGGAAATGCGGGAACACCTTTGAGCAGCTCATGTTCCCCTCGGACCCTGACGATATTGCCGTGTGCCCCACCTGTGGCGAGAATGATACCTGCAAACTGATGTCGTCGTTCTCTTGCAGCTCCTCGGGATCGAGCGAAGGAACGAGCGCGAGTTCGCACTCTTGCGCCTCTCATGGCGGTTTTTCCTGAGGTCACTGACAGCGGCCGTGCGCTGCTTGATGCTTCCCGAGTTGTTTTATGGAAAAGGAATCCACGAAGGGAAAGAATATGGGAATCTTGTGGCTTGTTCTGTTCGTTGTCGTTTGGGTGGCGCTTCAGGCTTACATTCTGCCCAAATTAGGAATTTCAACCTGAATGCGGAATGCTTGCCAGGTAGGCAATCGAGATAACATAGAAACGGTTCAACAAAAGAAGTCCGACTAGAAGCGGCAATATTCCAGTACTCAACCGCTCCTTTACTCCATTCTTTCACGCTTCCGCTCTGCGCTTTTCCTCGTCCCGGATTTCGCGGCGCAGGAGTTTTCCGACCTTTGATTTGGGGAGCATGTCCCTGAATTCGATGTACTGAGGGATCTTGTAGGCAACAAGATTTTTGCGGCACCACTTGATCAGATCATATCCCGTGATTCCTTTGATGTCTTCCTTCAGAACCACATAGGCTTTGATCCTCTCGCCCACCTTCTCATCCGGCACACCGACCACGCAGGCTCCCACCACTGCCGGGTGTTCCTGAAGAACGGCTTCGATCTCCGAGGCCGAGACCCTGTAGCCCTTGTGCTTGATCGTGTCCACGGTTCTGTCCACGAAATAGATGTTTCCTTCTTCGTCCATGGACATGACATCCGCTGTTCGGTACCACTTCAGACCCTCTATTTCTATAAATGATTCAGCTGTTTCTTCAGGTTTGTTAAGGTAACTAGTGACCATCAGATCCGAGTTCACAAGGAGCTCTCCCGGTTGGCCCAGCTTCACCGGTTCGAGAGTATTGGGATCGACCAGCTTAATCCTTTTGCTGGGTACCTGGCGGCCCACACTCTTGGGTGGATTGGTCACGGCGGCAGGGCACATGGCAACACCACCGCATGTCTCCGTAGCCCCATATCCTTGATAGATCATTTTGCCGAACTTTTCCTGCCAGCGCTTCCCCACTTCTACAGGCAAAACGTCTCCCGCACTGTACCAGTAAACCACCGAGCTCAAATCGTAGTGGTCAACCCTGACGTGCTCCAGCATCATTCTGTAAAGAGTCGGCACGCCGATCATGGTGGTTGCCTTGAATCGTTCGATGGATTCGAATGTAGCGTCCACATTGACCTTCGGCTGCAGTAGCAGGGTGCCCCCTACAAAAAGAGTGGCGAGGCTGCACGTCTGGCCAAGGATGTGGAACAGGGGCGCATTGCCGAAAATGATGTTCTGTTCGACAGGAACCAGGGGTTCGCTCACCGTGATCTGCTCGGCCATGGACACAAGGAAGAGATCGTGGGCAAAGGGGACCCCTTTTGGGAACTTCGTTGTCCCGCCCGTGTAAAGGATCTCGCATCGGGCCCGGCTCTCCCGTTTGAGCGCAGGCAGGTTCCTCCCCTCCCCTTTGTATTTCTCAAGCAGCGTCCTGAGAGAATAGGTGTTGTCCTGAAGAGCGATCTTGCCTTTGGGGACCACATCGAAGAGGTAACCGAAGGAACGTTTCCACCAAGGCAGAAGGTCGGCCATCCGGGTGACGATCACTGTTTTGATCTTGGTCTCAGGCAGAACCCTCTTCACGTATCCGAAGTTGGTGTCAGCGCAGATGATGGCTTCCGCCTCGCTGTCGTTCGCAATGTACCTGAGATCATGAGGTGTGTAGATGGGCGTGATGGGAACCGCCACTGCCCCTGCCCGCTGGATGCCGAGCCATGTGACCACCCACTGGAGAGTATTCGGGATGTAAAGCATGACCCTCTGGCCCGGGCCCACACCAAGGCCGGCAAGGGCTGCTGCGAACCGTTCGGCCAGGTTCTTGACTTCAAGATAGGAGTAGCGAGTCCCGAGATAGATGACCGCCGGATGATCGCCTCGTCTCTGAGCCGTCTCTTCAAACGCAGCATAAATGTTGTATTCTGTGGCTTGGTTCATTCAGCACTCAACCTGCGGGAAAATGGGACACAGATTTGCACAGATATACACAGTCGGGTTTCTTGTGTCTCTTTAATCCATCAAATCTGTGTTCATCTGTGTCCTATTTGGTCGTCTCACACCCCGAAGTACGCCGCCTTGATCTCGGGATTGTCCATCAGTTCTTTGCCTGTCCCGCTCAGCGTCAGCATGCCGTTCTCTATCACGTATCCCCTGTGAATGATCGGGAGCACGGGTCTTGCGAATTGCTCGGTCATGAGAACCGTGATCCCTGAGTCCTTCTTGAGGTTACAGATGGCGTTCACGAGCGTTTTTTGCATCATGGGACTCAGACCCAGAAGCGGTTCGTCCAGAAGCAGCAGTTCCGGCTTGACCACCAGGCTCATGCCGATGGCGAGCATCTGCTGCTCACCGCCGCTCAAAAACCCTGCCTTTCGGGTCCTCAGGTGGACCAGGGCAGGAAACAGCTTGAACACATACTCCATTGCCTCATGAATGTGGGGTTTCTTCCGAAGATAGCCGGCGATCCTGAGGTTCTCCACCACGCTGCTTTCCGGGAAAACCGGGTGTCTTTCTCTTGAAAGGACGATGCCCTTTTTCACTCGGTCGCTCGGGCTGGTCTCTGTGACGTCTTCTCCCTTGTAGACGATCTTTCCGTAAATGGTGATCCGCTCTCCTCCCCTCCGCTTCTCTTTCGTGCGCATGTCAATGATCAGGCCGGAGAGGGTATTCATCAGGGTGGTCTTGCCGGCGCTGTTGGAACCGATGACGCCCACGATCTCGCCCTCTTCGACTTTCATGCTGAAGTCATTGAGGGCCAGTGCGTTTTCAAAAAAGACCATGAGGTTCTGAACATCAAGCATAGCTAACACCAAGAAATTGGACACAGATGAACACAGATTTGCACTGATGGTTATTTCTTTATTAATCCATTAAATCTGTGTCCATCTGTGTCCCCTTATTCCTCCGAGCCGAGATAAGCTTTCTTCACCTCGTCGCTCTCCATGACCTCCTTGGCGGATCCCTCCGCAATCTTACGGCCGTAGTTGAGCACCATCAGCCGGCTGGCGATTCTGAAGAGTTCCTTCAGCCGGTGCTCGATCATGATGATGGTCTTGCCTTCCAGCAGGAGTTTCTCGATGATGGGCACAATGCTGGCCACTTCCGCAAGGCTAAGCCCGGAAAAGAGCTCGTCCAGGATCATGAGTTCCGGCTGAAGCGCAATGGCCTTGGCCAGCTCCAACCGTTTGAGGTAGCCTTGGGGAAGGACACTGGCCACCTTGTAGGCAACCTGGGCATCCCTTTCAAACCCGACTTCTTCGAGAAGATCCAGGGCCACGGCATTGCGGTCCCCGTATTTCCCTCCGGCAAGGGCTTTCACCCTGGGAGAGTAGAGAGGGATGATCATGTTCTTGAAGGCGGGCAATTGATAAAAGGGTTTCACCATCTGAAAGGTTCTCGCGACGCCGAGACGCACGATTTTATAAGGCGCCCAGCTCGTGATATCCTGTCCTTTAAAGAGGACCTTCCCCCCGCTGGCTCTCACGAACCCTGTGATGAGATTGACCGTTGTGGTTTTGCCGGACCCGTTCGGGCCGATGATGCCGAGAAGATCGCCTTTGTTCAGATCAAAGCTCACCCGGTTGACGGCCTGAACCCCGCCAAAGGCCTTTGTGAGATCCGTGACACGCAACAGGGGGGTTTCGCTCATTGATCCACCTCGACCCAGCGCTCGAACTGGTGGTATTTCCGCGAAACAAAGTGAAAGATCCCCTCAGGGAGCCCCACAACAAAAATGACCAGGAACATGCCGTAGAAGACGATTCTCAGTCCCCCCAGCGCTCGAAGCGCTTCCGAAAGAGGGACGAGGATGAAGGCCCCAAGCGTGGCCCCTGCAAAGGTGCCTGCACCTCCCACCATGGCGGCGGCAATAGGGAGGATCGAATAGTCGAGCGCAAACACAGGCATGCCCACGAACCGGTAGACATGGGTCATCATGGCCCCTGCAAAGGCGCCCACCGCGCTCGCAATGAAGAGGGCCTGGATTTTGAACCAGTAGATGTTGATTCCCGCATTCATGACCGAGCGGTCGTTGTCTTTAATGCCTTTGAGGACCAGACCGTAATCGGAGGTCATGAGGCGCCTGAAGCCGAACAAAGCGGCCAGGAGAGCGCCAAGGAGGATATAGAGCTCCAGCCACTTGGATGGAAGAGCCGTGAGCCCGCTGATTCCCTCGGTGCCTCCGAAAATCTTGGTCGCTTCAATCACCCGCTCCAGCATGAGAGGGATGATCAAGGTGACCATGGCGAAGTAAACACCGCGGAGCCTCAGCACGGGCAAAAGCAGAAGCGTGCAGATAGCGCCTCCCAGGACCGCGGCAATGGGGATCGTTATGAAGGGGCTCATCCCGAAGTAATGGTTGAGAATTGCAGAGCAGTAAGCGCCCATCCCAAAAAAGAGCGCCTGACCGAGAGAGACCATGCTGCTCTGGGCCAAGATATCCCAGCTGATGGCGAGCAAGGCAAAGACGGCCACGGAGAGCAGAACTCTCTGCCAGTAATCTCCCAGAACCAGGGGGAGAACAACAAAACCGATGATGGGAAGGAGCCTGGGCGCAGAAAGATAGAACATCTCCCGCCAGGAACAGAGAGCAAAAATGTCCTCAGACCTGACTTTGATGCCCCGATCAATTCTTTCTTTCCGTTGCTTCACTTGACTCCTTCACCCCCCTCTCTTTGGCGAATGCAGTCGCCTCAAACAAACAAAGAGAATATCGAATGACGAACAAGGAATGTCGAATGACGAAGGTTAATTCACCGTTGTTCGCTCACGCTCTTCAGTTCCCTTCGACCTTCGTTATTCTGCGGTTCGATATTCTGCATTCGTTTTTTCCTCAGATTCTCTCTTCCAGTTCCTTCTGTTTCCCGTAGAGTCCCGACGGCTTGATCACCAGCACGATCAGAATAGCAATCAGGCTCACGATCATGGTCCAGTGGGATCCGATGTAGGTATCCGTAAAGCGCTGCGCAAAGCCCACGACGAGGCTGGCCACGATCACGCCGCCTGTGCTGCCCAGGCCTCCGATAATGGAGACCGCCAAGGCATTGATCAGCACATCATAGCCTTGACTCACCGAGATGGTTCCCAGGGGAATGATAATCGTTGCGGCAATGGCGGCAAGCCCCGCCCCGAAGGACACGCTCAGCGTGGCGATCCAGTCCGAATCCATGCCAAAGGTGAGAGCGGTCCGCTCGTCCTGGGCAATCCCCCTGAAAGCCAGCCCCAGGGAGGTGTGATGAACAAAAAGCCAGAGCAGGAAGACCAGGACCGCGGCCGAAATCACGATCAGGATCCTTTGCATGTCCACGTACACGTCGCCGATCATGAAGCTCTCGTCAATAAAGACCGGGAGAGCGTACTCGATACCGATAAAACCCAAGTACCGGAAGAACTCGAGGATGGCCAAGCCGATCCCGAAGGTCGCAATCACTTCGGACAGGGCCTGCCCTCGCACGCGCATCAGGATAAAGCGGTACATGAGGGCGCCGATAAACGCTGTAAAGAGAATGGAGAGGATCGCCGAGATCAGATAGGGGATACCCAGGAGGTACAAAAGCATCCAGGTCACGAAAGCGGCCAGGATGTAGAGGGCCCCGTAGGCGAAATTGGATACCCCGCTGATGCCGAAAGTCAGGTTGAACCCGATGGACATCAGGATCAGGATGACGCTGTTTATGACGGCGTAAACAATCGTCCCTAGAAACACGCCTTAAGTTCCCCTATGGGTTTAGCCCGAGACCTGAGCAACCTTGTCAACTACTGCCGCGTCAAGCAGAAAACTTCAGGGACAAAGTCGCAAAGCCACAGAGCGGAAAAAGCATCATATCTCTTTCTCTCTTTGTGCCTCTGTGCCTTTGTCCCTTCATGACTACTTCGCTGCTTTCAAGCCCGCAGGAAGCTGGATCTTACCGTCCGCAATCGCTTCAGGGAAAACATTTACACGGCCGCCTTTGTCTGTCCATTGGAAAGCACACGCCACAGCCGATGCATTGGGATCTAGGTCATACACAGCCTGATTCCCTTCATCAAACTTGATGCGTCCCACAACGCCCACCCTGTCCGTTTTCTTTATCTCCGCAGCAATCTTATCAGGATCTAAGCTTCCCGCACGCTCGATCGCTTCCGTTAAAATATACACCGAATCATAAGTGGGCCCAGGGCCATGGCCCGCTTCCATAGGTTTTTTGAACTTCTTTTCATAGGCCTCAACGAAGGCAACGGATTTGGGAACCTTCTTTGAAGCGACAGCGCTTCCAAGTTCAAAATTACAGTTGATAGCGCCACCGATCTTCCCATCAAAGGTCTTCCAGGCTCCGGGCCCAGCAAGAGGAGAAATAAATCCGGCCATCAGAGCGGGGATCTTCATGGATTTCCACTGCTTCACCAGGGTTCCGCTTTGAGGCATGTCGAAGAGCGGAAGAATGACCTGCGCACCGCCGTTTTTTGCCTTCATCAAAGCAGAAGAGAAGTCCGAAGCGCCCGTGGGATAGCTCTCCTGACCAACTATTGTCCAGCCGGCTTTCTCGAAATAGTTCTTCACCATGCCGTCTGCCGTGGCCCTTGTCCAACCCACATCTTGATTCATTATGAATACCTTGTTGAACCCGAATTCTTTCTTTGCGAAATCCATGATTCCCACAAGGTACTTCACTAGGTGTCTCGCATTTAGGCAGGACCTGAAGACGTATTTATACTTCTCCGGATCTGCTTTTACCTTATCTTCGGAACTTGGCGCCATAGCTATCGTTCCGATCATAGGGACTTTGTATTTCGCAATAATGTCCATTCCCGCAAGCAGGGCTTCTGAGCGAAAGGGGCCGATCAGTAGAGCCGTCGGCTTTTTTTCCAGGATCAGCTTCTCGATCCCCATCAGGGCCTCAGGAACCGGTACGCCCGGGGCTGCGTCACGAATGTCAATCGATTCCACTTTAAGCATTCTCTTCTCCGAACCGACCTTCACCCCTCCCTTGGCATTGATGTCCGCAACCGCCATCTCCACAATGGCCAGTCCCTCCTTTCCCTCTACAAATCCCGTGGATGTCGGTACACCGATGACAATAGGATCCGCTGCGTACGCGGAAAAGGAGAACACAAATCCCAGCACCAAAAAGAAACCCATCACCCCGATTCGCCTTTTCATGCCTCTCCTCCTTTTTCTTTGGCTTCTTCCATGGAAGTCGCCCGGTTATGTGTACAAGTTGGTGCGGATTCTAATGCAGCTTTTCAAGAAAATCAATTTCTATGTTCCCTGCGTTCAGTTTTTGGCGCTATCCTTTCAAGGCCTCCATGGTCACCTTTCTCAATTCACGCTTCAAGGTTTTACCCTCCTTCCCCTCGCCGCTTACTTAGTGCTTCGAGTCGCAATTACAGCAACGTATCCAAGGAGCTTAGGCCTCCGCAATGGCTCCCTCAGCACTAAGTCCTGAGGGAATAAATACGTCATCGAATTTATGACTCGATGGACTTAGCCTTCTTGGAGGGGCTGATGCCCAGCTCCGAAAGCAGTCTTCCGACAAACTCCATTCCGTCCGGTTTATAGGCAGGTAAAACCCATGGCATTTCGTGTAAGGTCTTCAGGATGGAAGGCAGGAGGTCAAAAGGGATGGAAATGATTTGTCGGCCTTCGGGAAAAAGTTTCCTGCGCTTCATTCCGTGGCCCAGTCCTGTCAGGTTGTAGTTGAGCTTCCCGCTCAGGTAGGGATAGATGTAGGTCCACGCGCACCCGATGGCAGGAGTGAATTTGCTCTCCCATACTTCCCCTGTCCTGTAGCTCATGGCGCGGAGCAGGATTTCGGTCTGGTCGGCATTCGCTAGGAGGATCAGGAGGTCCGGGTCATAGGAAAGTTTGTCTAAAGGAGAAAAGGAAACAAAGTGAACGACTCCTCTGCCTAACTTGGGAATGTGAAGGTAGAGACGACTTGCAGAGCGTGGCTCTTCAAAAATCCGGAGCCCCGCCCCGAATTCCCCGCTGATAAAAGGTTCCGGGGAGTCGGCCTGCCCTAAAACGTACAGGCCCGCCTCACAGACATGATTTCCCGCATCTACGAAAAACGCATTCCCCTGCTGCGCCTTCTTGAGCATCTCACAGAGGGCCATCTTTTCATTCAGTCGTTCCATGTTCGCCGGCCGTCTGGTGAGAAACTTGACGCCAACAGGCGGCACGTCAAAGGCGAACTTGTCCAGAATGGCGAGATCTTCTTTGCTGAGAGTCATGGGAAGGCCGGCTCCTTAACGGTTTCTCGTTCTACGATCTGACGGCTCTGTCAAATCCCCCCCACCCCCCTTTTCTAAAGGGGGGCAACGGGGGATTTATCGCGGTGGTTATTTCTTCGTGTAAATGTGGCGCAGCGGGGTCGATCCCACCTTGACCACCTTACCCTTCTGCACCTGGTCGATCCGGATTTCATCCACTCCCTCGATGTCTCCCGGGCCGTAGGTCAGAGGGGTGCTGCTGATGCCGCCTGTTTCAAGGTTCTTGATCCTGTAGAAGCCATTCTCCAGCACAGCCTTGGGCGTCAGCTTGTCAACAGGAACCTTTTCCATGGCCAGCCGCAAGGCTTCAACCTGGATCATGGCTTCGAGGAACCCCCCCTGGTACATGATGTGGGTGACGAACTTGTTGGGGTGATTCAATTTCTGTGCTTCGATCATGAACTTCACGCCGGGCGCAGGATCATCCCACGAGGGGAAGCTGCCGGCGCACACATACCCGTCGCCCAGTTCCTTCATCGCATCAGCGAAAACGACCGCATGCCCGGGAGAGGCAACGCCGAAGGTCATCTTGTAAGCCTGAAAGGGGCCCATGCCCAGCCGGACCATTTCCTTGACGGTTGGCTGTGAGCCGGGGTTGATCATAACGCCCAGGGCAAGATCCGCTCCTTTTTCCTTGAGCCACGTCAATTGGGTGGTGGGCGGCGAGGTGGGCACAAGAGGCACATACTGGGTGCCTATGAACTCATATCCGATCTTCTCCAGATAGGTCTGCATCTCAGGGATCTCGATGGACTTGCCCATGGCGTTGTCCGCCGTGAGATAAGCCACCTTGGGCTTTCTCGCTTCCTTCCAGTTCCCTTTGAACCAATCCGCGATGGCGCCCATGCAATCGGTATAAATGGGGTAATAGGTGAAGCAGCTTTGGGGCGGGGACAGGTAGTAGGGTCCTGTGGCCATGCTCGTGGCTCCCATGCCGTCCTCCCACATCCTGTCTTTGAGGGCGAGCGCAATAGGAGACCCCGATATCCTGGCGACCAGCATTCCCTTGCCCTTGAGCTCCTCGTAGATCGGCAGTGCCTTGGCCGGCTTGAGTTCGTCATCGCGCCACAGCACTTCCAGGGTGATGTCTGCGGGCAGCTTCTCCGTTCTCCAGGGAGCCAGCTTCTTGGTCGTGTTCACGTACTTGACATAGTCCTCAAAGGCAGCCAGCACTGCCGCCGAGTCTTCGGCAAAGGGCCCGGTCAGGGACTGGGTGCCTCCCACGTACAGGGTTTTCGCATACAGGGTTGAACCTCCCAACAACACGATCACCATCGCCAATGACGCTATTGCAGCCACTTTGATTCTACCCATCTCTTCCCTCCTTTTCCTTTCATGGTTTCGTTCGCATCTCACATCGGACACTTTAGGAAGCGGGACCACCCCCTTTCATTCTGACACTTCATGGGAGAAAGGCCAAAGCCTGAAGTAGGCCTTGACCATTTCCCAGCGGTGATGAAGTCCCCTTGGCTCAAAGATAAGAAAAATGATGATGACCAGTCCGTGCGATATGAGGGCCAAGGACGCCGCGGCCTGGGGCGCAACCGCCGCTGATAAAATCGGGCCCGCAACGGTGACGAGCTCGTCCAGCAGCTTGAGGGCGACGGCGCCTAAAACAGCCCCTGTCGTACTCCCCATACCGCCGACAATCAACATCCCTAGGTACCAGACGGAATCCATAAAGGGAAACTGGTCTGTGCTGGCGAAACTGTAGTAGTGAATGAGCAATGACCCGGCCACTCCCGCATATACACAGCCGATGAAGAATGCCTGCAGCTTGTAACTCCAAAGACTCACCCCCATGACCTCTGCCGCCAGATCGTTGTCCCGGATCGCGATGAACGCCCTTCCTGCCTTGGTCCGCACAATGTTCTTGGCCACCAGCGTGGCCAGGCAGGTCAACCCCATCACCAGGTAAAAATAGTTGGTCTTGGAGCTCAGCGAAATGCTTCCTATCTTGGCCCTGGGCACACTGAGGCCGTCCGCTCCACCGGTGATGCTGTGCAGTTGGATAACGGCCCAAATGATAATAAAATGAGCGGCGATGGTCGCCATGATGAGGTAGAAGCCCTTGATCTTTAAGGAAGGGAGGCCGAAGATCAAACCGGCTATACCGGCAGCAAAGGCACCACAAGGGAGAGCCAGCCAGAAGGGGACACCGAGCTTGGCACACAAAATGGCCGAAGTGTACCCTCCCACGGCCATGAAGCCTGCATGGCCGATGGAGATTTGACCGCAGTAGCCGGTCAAGATGTTGAGCCCGTGAACGCTGATGACCGAAATCCCCATCATGGTCAGTATGGTGAGTATCCTGTCGCTGCAAAAGAGGGGGCAAGCAAACAGCAAGACAAGAAAGGCAAGCACACTGCCCCATTGCAACTTCGAGTGAAAGATAGCCATATCCTGGCCGTAATTTTCTTGAAAGGTTCCGATGCCCAAAGCCATGGCTTAAACCCTCTCGATCCTGACCAGGCCAAAGAGCCCATAAGGCCTGAAAATGAGCACGATGATCATGACGAAAAAGGGGAAGACCTGAGCCAGTGCTCCGCCGGGCAGAAGAGGGTCCAGGTAACCGGCAGCGACGTTTTCCAGCATGCCCAGTATGATTCCGCCTACAATGGCCCCGCCGATGGAGTTCACCCCGCCCAGCAGCACCACGGCGAATGCCTTGAGGCCGATATTTGCGAGTTCCATGTTCGCGCCGGAAACGCCCCCCAGGAGGATGCCGCCGATGACCCCGACCACACTCGCGATGACCCATGACACCGCATAGACGGTTGTCGCTCGGATGCCGACACTCTGAACCACCTGCAAATCCTCGGCTGTGGCCCTCATGGCCAACCCGATCTTGGTGTAGCGGAACACGATCATGAGAATCGCCACACAAATCACCGAGACGATGAGCCCGATCAAGGACTCAGAAGGTACGGAGATGGCGCCGACCTTTAGGTTGATCGTCGGCAACAACCCATGGTAAGCTTTGTATTCGGCGCCCCAGAGCAAGGTGGCCAGCCCACCCAATACGGTGGAAAGGGCTATGGTCGCCATGACGACGGCAAGCACCGGCTCACCGAGCAGAGGACGGAGGATCAGACGTTCGATCAACAAGCCCATGAAGATTGCCGTCACGATCGCCATCACGAGAGCGGCCCATATCGGCAAGCCGAAGGTCACCAGGAAGGTGAAGCCGAGATAGCCGCCGATCAGGACAAAATGCCCCTGGGCAATGTTGAACACCTCGGAGCATTTGAGAATGATCACAAAGCCAATGGCGATGAGGGCATAGACCATGCCCTGAGCCAAGCCGGTTACCACGAGTTGCAAAAAGAAGGTCATGCGCCAGCTCCTTCAACAGACTGGATTCGAAGCGTCGCCCTGCCGGTTCCCGTGCCGGCGTCGCTGTGTCCGACCCGCACGTCTACCGGCACCTCCGTCCTGTCCCTGTAAATCGCTTCAATGAGTTCCCTGTAACGTTTTCCCAGAAATGCCCTTCTCAGTCTCCTGTTCCTGGTGAGCTCCCCCTCGTCAGGATCGAGTTCCCTGTGGAGCATAACATACTTCCTTATCCTGGAGCCGGGCGACGAGGCGGTGTTCACCCTGTCGATGTCCTGCTTGATGAGTTCGTAAACCTCAGGCCGTTGAGCGAGTTCTGTGAAAGTGCTGTACGGCACCCTCCTCTCCCCCGCCCACTTTCCAACGCTATTGTAATCGATGACAATGATGGCCGATGCGTAGAGCCCCTCAGGGCCGGCGAGTATCCATGCATCCTTTATATAAGGACTGAACCTCAGCCTGCTTTCCATCTCTTGGGGGCTAAGGGTCTCTTCATTGGCCAGTCGAACAAGGTCCTTGACTCTGTCGACAACCACCACGTGCCCGTCATCCCTCACAAACCCTTTGTCGCCGGTGTGAAACCATCCGTCCTTGAGCACTTCCGAAGTCTTCTCAGGATTCTTGTAATACCCGACAAAGGTGCCGGGCTGCCTATAAGAAATCTCACCATCATCGGCTATTCTCACTTCCGTTTCCTTGTGCGCAGGTCCGACCGTTTCCAGACGGATATCCTCATTTCTTGCGCCGCTCAGGGCTCCACCCTCTGTGGTTCCGTAGAGGCTCTTGAGCGGGAGATGGAGGGCATGGTAGAACCTTAAGGCATCTGCGCTGAGAATAGTCCCGGTGGTGTAGCAGATCCTCGCCTTCTGCAGCCCCAGACTGTGTCTTATGGGCTCAAGAAGTGTGGTGTCGGCCATCCAATAGATCATTCTCCGGAACAGACCCGGTTTCTGTTTTTTGTAGGATGCCTCGGCCATCCTATAGCCCACAGGCATGAGCACTCGAAAAGCAAGGCGCTTGATGGGGTCGGCGCCTGAAATCCTCGCCCTCACCAGGGCGGCCTGGCTCTCCCAAACCCGGGCGCCACGGAATACGATGCTGGGACCTATTTCCATCGCGTCCCGCTGCTGGGTTTCAGGTCCTTCGGCAAAGTTGAGCGTGCAGCCTGAAAGAAGGTGACACCCCAAGGCGAGCCACTGCTCGTTGATCCAAACGGGTGGAAGGAAGGGCACAATATTGTCCTCTTCAACCCACGGGTCAAGCCGCAGGTGATATTCCACGCCGGCCCTCAATGTTCTATAGGTATGGACAGCCCCTTTGGGGGTCTCACCGGTGGTTCCCGACGTGTAGACAATGGCACAGACATCATCCGCTTTGCCGCTCTCTACATTGCTCTCAAAGAGCCCCGGATGTTCCTTTTCGTAAGCTTTACCGAGTTCCAGCACCTCCCTGAATCCCATCAGGGCAGGATCCCTGTAGTGGGCCAAACCTTTAAAGCTCCAAAAAAGGATCTTCTTCAAAAGAGGGAGGGCATCCTTGACCTGAAGCAATTTGTCCACCTGCTCCTGGTCTTGCACGATCGCGAAGGAGGCCTCCGAATTCTCGGCAAGGTATTGAATTTCCCGAGGGGTTAAGTCCGAATAGGCACCTACGGCCACGCCGTGGTCGGCTTGGGTTGCCAATTCGGCGTAATACCATTGCGGCGCATTGTCCCCGACGATGAGAACCTTGTCTCCCGCTTTAAGGCCCAGGGACATCAACCCCAGGGCCAGGGATTTCACACGGAGATAATAGTCCTTCCATGTGTAGGGCTGCCAGATCCCATAGTGCTTTTCGCGCAAGGCCCTGCGGGTGTCGCCGTATTTTTCGCAGTTGTGCTTCAGGACCTTGGGCCAGGTATCACCCTTATCTGTATACATCAGCTGCATCCTAATCTTTTCGCTTCGCTGGTGACGAGTCCGCTTCGCTGACGAGTGACGAGCCTTCTTCTGCTTGTCACTTGTCACTCCTTACTCGTATTATCCCAGCCACCTCTTTTTCCGCCTGTAGTGCTTCACGTCGCGATAGCTCTTTCTGGATCCGAGCGCCGACAGCCCCAGATAGAATTCCCGTACATCCTCATTATCCCGCAGCTTATCGGCGGCACCTCCCATCACGATTCTGCCGTTTTCCATGACATAACCCTCGTCTGCGATCCCAAGGGCGGCCATCGCATTTTGCTCCACCAGGAGGATAGCCATTTTCTGGTCACCGCGGATTCTGTCGATAATGCGGTAGATATCTTCGATGATCAGAGGGGCAAGACCAAGGGAAGGTTCGTCCAGAAGCATCAGTCTGGGACGCGCCATGAGCGCTCGGCCGATCACCAGCATCTGCTGTTCCCCGCCCGAGAGGTAGCCGCTTGTCCGTTGGCGAAGCAACTTGATCTTCGGGAAGTAATCGAAAACGAGTTCCAGATCTTTCTTGACTCCAGACCGGTCTTTCCGGCAGTAGGCGCCGACCAGCAGGTTTTCCTCAACGCTCAGGTGTTCGAGAACCCGTCGCCCCTCCATGGCCTGGCTGATGCCCATGGCGGCAATCACCTCCGGACCATACCCATCGATCCTTTTGCCGTCAAATTCAATGCTGCCGTCCGTGACCTCTCCTTCTTCGGTCTTCAGCATTCCGGATATCGCCTTCAGCGTGGTCGTCTTGCCTGCCCCATTGGCCCCGAGCAAGGCGACAATCTTCCCCTCATGGACTTCCAGGGATACGCCTCTCAGGACCTGAATGACCTTCATGTAGGCCACTTCTATGTTCTTCACTAACAGCATCTATGGTACCCCGTGGGGATTAAGTCAAAACTTCAGTTTTGCTTTTGCACAACAATTCAGGCACAAAGTTGCAAAGGCACATAGGCACAAAGCAAAACAAGGGACATAGGCACACAGGCACAGAGGGACAAAGCAGAGGACTTTTTCTTTTCTTTACCCTTTGCATCTTTGCCCCTTGTCACTTTGTCCCTTTCTTCCCCTTTGTGCCTTTGTCACCTTGTCCCTATGTGCCTCTAGCTGTCAGTTTCAGCCGACAGCGATTTACTTCCCTTTCCCAGATACGCACTGATGACCGCCGGGTCTGCACTGATTTTCGAAGGCGTGCCCTCGGCGATTTTGCGCCCGAAATCGAGAACGACGACTCGATCCGCCAGGTCCATCACGACCCCCATATCGTGCTCGACGAGTACAATGGACCGGATTCCATCCCTCAGCACTGGAGTGTCGGCATACGTGGATCCCTGGCCCTCGAAGACGTCAATGATAAAACGCGCAATGTCTTCTTTTTCCTCCAGATTCATGCCGGCCATGGGTTCGTCAAGAAGCAGAACTTTGGGCTCCAGAGCCAGCGCCCTTGCCAGCTCAACCCTTTTTCGAAGGCCATAGGGCAGAAGGCCCACGATCTTCTTCCGGATGGGCGCTATTTCCAGGAAGTCAATGATCTCTTCGACGATCCGCCGATGCTGAATTTCTTCCTTTTGGGCCCACCCGAGGTACAGCGCACCGGTGACAAAATTTTGCTTCATCAGCACGTGTCGGGAAGCCATGATATTGTCTTGAGTGCTCAGCCCGGTGTAGAGCTCGATATTCTGAAAGGTTCTCGCGATCCCGAGCTTGGCCAGTTTGTCCGGTCGCATCCGGGTAATTCTCGTTCCCTCATAGAAAATGTCACCCGATTGAGGTTTGTAAAAGCCGCTGATGCAGTTCAGGAGAGCGGTCTTGCCTGCCCCATTGGGTCCAATGACGGCGACCATTTCATTGTCCCCGATGTCCAGGCTGACATCGGACAGCGCACTGACGCCGCCAAATCTGAGCGAAAGGCCTTCAATTCGCAATTTGACTTGCTTGTCGGTTTCCATTTTATCTCATCTCGTACCGAGAATCTTTCTGCCGATAATGATCTTCTCTATCTCTTTGCTGCCTTCAAAGATCTCCAGGACTTTCGCATTGCGCCAGTAATGAGCCACATCATACTCTTCGAGAATGCCGTATCCCCCATGAAGCTGGATGGCGTCGTCAGCAACTTTTACCGCCACCTCCGCGCAGTACCACTTCGCCATAGAGCTGAGCGCCGGATCAGGGGATTTGGAATCGAGTTTTGACGCCGCGCGATAGCACAGGGATCGAGCCGCCTCGGTCATCGTGACCATCTCCGCGATCTTTCCCTGCACGAGCTGGAAAGCTCCAAGAGGACTTCCAAACTGCTCGCGCCGGCGCACGTAGGCGACGGCTTTGTCCAGGGCGCCCTGTGCCGTCCCCACCCCCAAGGCGGCCACTTGAACGCGCGTCCGGTTAAAGAACTCCATAATGTTGTAAAAGCCTTTTCCTTCCTTACCCAGAAGATTGTTGAGGGGGACTCGGACCCCTTTGAACGCCACTTCGCCCGTGTTCGACGGCCGGAGCGAAAGCTTGCCGTGCAAAACATTGGCTTCATATCCTGCCCTGTTGGTCTCCACCAGGATCGTGCTGAACCTCTCGTGCTTTTTGGGGTGATCGGGATGGGTCACGCACAGGACTACCAGGAAATCGGCGAGCGTGGCGTTCGTGATGAAGATCTTGTTTCCGTTGATGACATAGTCCCCGCGGTCTTTGATCGCTTCCGTGGTCACGGACGTCACATCGCTTCCTGCATCCGGCTCGGTGATCGCAACGCCCATCCGCATCTCCCCTCGGCATACGGGAGGAAGATACTCCTGCTTCTGCTTTTCATTGCCTGCCAGCTGGATCAGCTGGGTCCCGAAAAAGGTGGATTCGAGGGCATGGGCGATGCCGAGGTCGACTCGAGCGAATTCCTCAACAATCAAACACTGCTCAAGATAGCCTAGCCCCAAGCCGCCATATTGCTCATCCACGAACACGGCCAGGAACCCCAGTTCGGCTGCCTTTTTCCACAAGCGGTCGTCGAAGGCCTCTCGGGCGTCCAAATCCCTTGCGACGGGCCTGAGCTCGCCTTCCGCAAATTCCCTCGCCGCTTTCTGGATGTCAATCTGCTCTTTAGTCAGATTAAAGCACACGGGACTCCTCTATCTCTTTCCGTATCTGCCGTAGTCCTTGCAGAACTCGATCATGGTTTTCACATTTTCTTTCTTGGAACCCTGGATTCCTGCTCCTGTTGAGAGGATAAACCCTCCGCCCACGCCTGCCCCATCGATGAGATCTCTGCAATGGGTTTTGACTTCATCGGGTGTTCCGGCACACAGAAGATCCAGGGGGACGTTCCCCGCCAGGCAGGCTACTCTGCCCACCGTCTCTTTCGCCTTTTTCATGTCCGTCCGGTCAAACCACCACACCACCTTGCCCTTGGGGACATCGGAAATGACGTCGAGACGATCGTTGTAGGCTCCCTCGGCAAAAAGCTGGGGCACCAGCCCTTCGCTGACCAGGCCGATGATGAGCTTGCGAAGGCTCGGCCAGTAAAAGGTTTTGAACTGCTCCCGGGACATGAAGCCGTCCGCGCCCTTGTGCAGAGGGATAAAAGGCATGATGTGGCCGGTCACGTTGCACGCGGCCACAGCGCATTTGATCATGCTCGGAATCAATCGCTCGCAGGCCTCTTTCAGCTCATCCGCATAGCGGAACATGTCCAGCATCACTCCCCTGGTGCCTCTCAGGCTGTCCCCGATCACGTCAAAGGGAGCTTTGGTAAATCCTCCTGCAAAGGAGGGAAAGCCTCTTCCCATGATGCGGCCGCCGATCTCCCGGAGCGCGCCTCTCCAGCGAAGCGATTCATCGCCTGCTTTGGCCAGGGACTCCAAGGCCCCCTTCATGTTTTCCGCACCAAAAGGCGCAGCAAGCGGCACCACCATGGGAATTTCATTCACCGGTGGAAGAAGCGGAAACCCGGCCAGCGGCTTGAGGGCGCCGAAGATGCGGGGAAAGTAGAGGTTCAGAAAGAAAGCGGTGGGGTCGTCGATCAAGTCCTGGTATTCCTCCGCCTTCATGTACTCCGCTTCAACGTACTGGTATTCTCGCTCGTGAGAAACACCATGCCCCGGCCACTCATAAAGCTTCAGATCCAGGATATCCAGCACCCTGCCCGGCACGATCGTTGTGGGAGCGTTGTACGCATCCGGCTCAAGATCCAGATGGTACGCTTCCCATGCTGTCCCGAGAGCCCGGTAGTCGTACATGGCATCGTACATGGTAACTCCGGCGTACTGCATAGGGTAAAACCCGGCTGAGGGGCACACGGGAATGCGCTTGGGCTGCTGCCTGAGCTGGATCGCATCCTTCATAAGGGATACCCGTTCCTGATAGGCGGCAGCCGCATCCGCATCCGCGAAAGGAATCCCTTCTCCCTTGAGCCAGACGCTGAAGCGCTCTTCCTGCTTCTTCTCAGCCTCAGCCGACACTTCCAGGAATCGTTGTTGCATGCTATCTCCTCTGCGTCCACTCTTTGGCAAGTCTCACGCCTGCCATCGCATCAGGAGCATACGCATCCGCCCCGCTGTAGTCCTTGATCTTCTCCGTGACGACACCTCCGCCGATCACGATCCGCACCGTTTCACGCAGTCCTGCTTCTTTGATCGCTTCCACGGTTTTCTTCATGGAGTCAAACGCCAGGGTGAGCAATCCGCTCATCCCTACCACCTTGGGCTGAAAATCCTTGATGGCTTCGACAAACTTGGCAGGTTTTTGATTGATACCGATGTCGCGCACTTCAAAACCGTTTGCTTCCAGCAGAAAGACGACGATGTTCTTACCGATGTCGTGGATATCCCCTTCCACGGTGCCGATCAGCACCCTTCCCTTCTTTGCCTCGGCTTTCTGTTCCTGCACAAGAGGTTTGATCACTGCCGAGATCTCCTTCAGCATCTCCCCCGCCATCATGAGATGGGGCAAAAAATACACCCCCTTTTCAAAGCGCTGCCCGACGATCTCCATGGCCCTGGAGCAACTCTCCAGGATTTCTAGAGGTTCCGTCCCCCCAGCAAGCAATTGTTTGGCCCTCTGCAAGGCCTCTGCCTCTTTCATATCCACAAGGGCTTGGACCAATGCTTCCGTCATAAACGACCTCCTTTTCCATCCTCCATCTCCCGGGCGTCTCTCGAACTTTCATGCCGAGACGTCCTCCGGAAGATCACTTTCCTCTCTCCAGATGCTGTTTTCGAAGTTCCCTTTTGAGAATCTTTCCTGCCGGGCTTTTCGGCAGTTCACTGACCATGATGTACTCTTTCGGCACCTTAAAGGGCGATAACCGGGTTTTGAGCGAAGTCTTCATCTCATCGGCAACAACGCGTTGGCCCGGCTTCGGTACGATAAAGGCGACCACCCGCTCACCCCACTCCTTATCCGGCAAACCGACAACGGCGCACTGCTCCACTTCAGGCCTTGTGTAAAGCGCCTCCTCCACTTCCCGAGGGTAGACATTTTCTCCGCCCGTAATAATGAGATCCTTGAGGCGGTCCACAAGGTAGAGGTACCCGTCACGATCGAAGACGCCTATGTCCCCGGAACGAAGCCATCCGCCTTCCCAGAAAGCGGAGCGTGTGCCTTCCGGGTTATTGAGGTAGGCTTTCATCACGTTGCGCCCGCGGATGCAGATTTCGCCTTCCTGGCCATGTTCCAGCAGATTCCCCTCCGTATCCCTGATCTGGATCTCCACGCCGTGAACCGCCTGCCCCACCGACCCCACCACGTGCCGATCGGGATAGTGGTGGTTGAAAGTGACCGGCATGGCTTCCGTCATCCCATAGGACTCTGCGATGGTGATCCCGGATCGCTCTTTCCACTGCTTAACGATCTCCGTGGGCATGGAGGCTGCGGCGGAAAAACAGTAGCGCAGCTTCCCCAACCTTTTCTTCAAGTCTCCGATGCTCAGAAGCCGGATGTACACCGTGGGCACAGCAAAAAACTTCGTCACCCGGCCGGCTTCCATGGCCGTCAAGACCTGGTCCAAGTCAAAGGCAGGCAGGAGCTCGATACACCCCGCGCTCAGGATCGTACCGTTCATGATGTGGACTTGGCCAAAGACATGGTTGAAGGGCAGGAAGCAGAGGGCAAGATCGTTTTCAGTCGAGCGCTCGAAGTGAGCGATCATGTGGCTCGAACACTGGATGCCCTCGTGGGTCAGCATGACGCCCTTGGGCAGGCCGGTGGTGCCGCCCGTGTACAGGATCGCGGCCGTGTCCTCTCGATCCCTCTCAGCGGCCTTGAACGACCCAGAACCCGTCTTCACCAGGTCTCCGAGTTCCAGATCTCCTCCCGGGCAAATAACCTTCTCGACCCCACTCTGGCTCTTTAGCCGATCCAGGTCCTGGAGCCTGCTTTCCTGAGCGAGGAGGAACCGCAGCCGCGAATGGCTCACAAGAGTTGCAAGCTCCTCTCCCGCTAGAACAGCGGAAAGTGTCACGGCAATGGCTCCGCTCTTGAGCACACCGAAGTAGAACGCGATCCAGTCGGCGGAGTTCGGGGCACAGAGGCCCACGGGCTCCCCAGCCTTGACACCCATCTTCAAAAGGCCAGTGGCGATTCTGTTCGATTGATCATTGAGTTGAACATAGGATGTTTCGGAGCCGGCCTGCCGCACTGCCGGACGATCGGGAAAGAAATAGGCCGAGGCTTCCAGGTTCATGGCGAGGTTCATGTCCAATCTCCGAAATTCAGCAGCGGTTCGTCAAATCTGTCACGGCAACAGAGGGAATGACCTTGAAAGAAAGTGATTGAAATGTATTTAATCAATGTTTCGATTGTCAATATATTAAGTATTTGATTTTGTCAACGGCTTGTTATAGAAACATGGTCACACTTGGTGCATGAGAGAGGCGTTTCATGGCAGGGTCCCCTTACAAAAGCAACTTGAGCACGGATGAAAAACTGCTCATCGCTGTTGTCAGGGCTGCAGAGATTTTTAAGAGAGCCCACACGGGTGTTTTCAGAAACTATGGGCTCTCTTTTCCCCAGTACAATGTTCTGAGGGTCCTGGAGGCCTCGGAAAACGGGCAGAACAAGATCAGTGAGGTAGGTCGCATTATGCTCGTTCCCGGGGCCAATATGACAGGGCTCGCAAAGAGGCTGGAAAAAGCCGGGTTCATCCTCAGAAAGTCAGACCCCAAGGACGAGCGAGTGAGGCTCCTCGAGATCACCCCTAAAGGCAAAGAAACTCTGAATTCCATTGAAAAGGAAAAGGACGAGTGGTTGGAGGTTCTGCTGAAGGGTTTTTCAAAAGAAGAAAGGTCTCAACTTCTCGATAGGGTCAAACGGCTCATCCGCAACAATGTCCGCTTTGCGCAAGGCGATTCATAGAAGTCTCAGTCGCAGGCTCGTGCACGCGACGCGCCTCCCTCCCTATTCTTCACCAAGATCTTTTCTGAACCGGAAGAACAGATCGCCCGCAGCCTCGACGGCCCTATCAAAGGGAATCAGGCTTGTGTTCAAGGCGATGTGGTAGAGCTTGGGGTCATCGATGTCGCCGCCGAAAATATTGGTGGCCACGGCGGCGCGCTGGGTTTCCTTTTCTTTAATGATCTTTTTCGCTTCGTCCTCGGAGAGGTGGTAGCGCTGAACCATGAATTTGACTCTATCCTCGTACTCTGCCGTGAGCAGGATGTGAAAAACCTTTGGATAGCCTTTCAGAACAAACTGCGCACCACGCCCTAGGAGCACATACCCGCCTTGATTGGCCATAGTCGTCATCAGGCTCCGAAGGAAAGCAATATATTTCTTTCTCTCAAACTCCTTGTCCGGCGCCGCGGGGTTTCGGTAGAGGAGCCCGTGGGAGACGATGCCGGAAAGAAGTCCCAACAAGGTGCTGGACGCCTCCTTTTCCATGGCCGTGAGCCAGTCTCCCGAAACCTTTGCCTTCCGGGCAAGTTCATCAATGGCAATTTCGTCAACGAGGTGAAACCCAAATCGTTCGCAGAGCCGCTCCCCCAGGGTTCGGCCCCCTGCTCCGAATTGCCGCGATATGGTTATTGCCGCCACGCGGTTAACTCCAAAAAACCTCCGGCAGAGCCTATTGCCGATGGGCGCTCTTCCGGGGTAAAATCGAGTAAGAGACGGATCTCTGGATTAGAACGCTCCGGCCATAACGATCCCGGCGACCAGTGCAAAAATCGCAAAGCTCTCCACCATGCCCACTGCCGCAAAGCACTTCCCGAAGATCTCCTGTTTTCTCGATGACCCGAGGATCGCGGTGGCTGCCACCTTCCCCTGGTAAATCGCCGAAACCATGATCCCGATTCCGCAGAAAAGACCGATGAAAAAACAGGCCAGCCCTGCAGTCGCCACCTTCGGCAGGAGCACGAACATTAGAATCAGTCCGTAAATGGTCTGGCTGGAAGGCGCCGCCGAAATGCCGATGAATTTCCCGTGGCCTTCATCCACCTTCGCCATGACCCCATGAGATACCGCACCGGCGATCCCCACGCCTACGGCACTTCCGATGGCCGGAATTCCAATGGCGGCGGCGCAGCCGCCGTATCCGAGCATGGTCACAATATCCATATCCTTTCCTCCTGTGATCTGTCTAAGCGTGTTTTGCAATCTTCCTAAAGGGTTTGAAGACTAGGCCGTCCCCTTCAAAGCACCAACGATACCATTCAAGAAAATTCAACCGGAGCCCGTGCACCACGCCCCCCATGATCCCTAGGAGCAGATTAATAGCGTGTCCGGAAACTAGGATCAGCACGGCCGGTATAAACCCGACGTAGGGGATGCTCTTGTAGGGCATTTCCGCCAGCATGTTGAAGGTCTGGCACATGTACATGGTGGCCAGGCCCAGGGCAAAGAGCCTCATGTAAGAGAGGCAGTCCGCAAGGAGCTGCACCACTCCGAGGGCGCCGTTGAGGCCGATGAGAATCCGGAGAATCGGGTTCTTTGAGTTGGAAGTGAAGAGCACGACCAGAGCCATGCCCGCAATCGCGATGTACATCGCCACCGGGTTGGGCTCCCCCTTGCCCATTTTCGAACTGAGCAGGAAGTATCCGGACCAAATAACAATGATCCAGCCCAGGGTGGGAAGATCCCTGGTTCGATAGAACTTGATGGCCAGGGCTATGGAAATGTGGATCATCCCCATGATGACGGATATCAGCATCACCTGGTTCTGTCCTTCCTTTGTGTTGAGGTCAAGAAGAAGCGCTTTATTCAGTGGATTCTCCGGACTGAGGGAGATGCCGAAATAGGACGCGGAAATGATCCCGAAGAACAAGACGGAAAAGGACAGGAGATAGCAAAGACGACGGAAACGAATCCACAGCGGGCTGCTGTTCTTGACTTTCCTGTGGAGGAAAATCGTCAGAGCAAGCGTGATGACGCCATATCCTGCGTCACCGATAATCATTCCGTAAAAGACGGCGAAACAGTAGAGCACAATTCCGCTCGGATCAAAGTCGTTGTAATTTGGCTGAGAGTACACCTGGACCAGGTCCTCGCCCGAATTGAAAACAGGCTTGTTGGAAAGGAGAACCGGGACCTTCTCCCCTTCTGCCGGATCTTCGCTGAAATGGCCCAGGGTGAACCCCTCTCCAATCTTCTTGAGCAGCTCCTCTACCGCGATAGGAGTCCAGCAGGTGAGGACAAAGAGGCGGTTGTCCAGGGCCGGACCCGCGTTCAGAAGAACGCGTCGATATTCGTAATCGTCCTTGAGTTTGGCCTCCGCATCCGTCAGGGCCTGGACCTTCTCGGAGAGCACCTGGTACTCTTTCGTGATCTGAGCCAGTTCCGCCTGCTTGGACCGGATGTCCCCATCGATTTGAGAGAGGCTCTTGTTCGGGATTTTTTCCTCTGCCACTCCGGGATCAAAGGGGCTCGAAGACAGGGTCGTGAAAGCCACTTCTCCTTCGGTCTCACGGGTGAGAAGGACGAACACCGGGTCTAGGGTGAGGGTATCGAAAGCCTTTCTGGCCACGCGGTAGAACCGCACCTCCAGCCCTTTGGAGCGGAAGAGCGAGATGTCCTGCGGGTTGAACTCCCCCCAGGGCTCCAGAATCTCGCGCTCTTTCTTGAGCACGCTGATCTCGCTCATCAGCCGGTTTTCCCTCTGGCCGAGCTCTTCGCGCCTTGAGCAGATCACCGAATAGTCGGCCGCGGCACCGGAAGCAGCCGCCTTCTTGCCGATCCGGCTCAGGAACTTCCGTATCTCCGTCACCTTTTGGAGTTCCCGGGACACGTCCGCCGGTTCGACTGCGTCCATGGGCAGGGAAACGTGGGTCAAGCCCATTTCCTGCAGGCGGGAGATGAAGCGCTCCTTTTCGTCATGGAGGCCGATAAACGTGATTTTTTTGACTTTGACGATCATCCTGTTGGCACCTCTTATCCCGCGAGCTTGCCTTTGGCCAGTTTAGCCCGTCCCACGGCCGCCGTCTCTTCGTCGCCGAGGAAAATCTTGATCTTCCGGATGTTCTCCCTCAGTTCCGGGATAAGCTTCTTTTCAAAAAGGTTGACACGCTGCGTGGTGGTGCGCAGTTCCTCCTTGAGGAGCCTCTCTTTCTCCAGCAGAACCCTCAGCTCTTCCCTGAGAGCCACCAGGCGTCTCAGAACGGCCACCGCCTTGTCCAGCCACGCCGGGGTTGCAAAAAGGGAATAGAGGAAATCCTTGTACACCACCTCATCGAACTCAGGCACTTCCACGCCTGCAATGTTGTCCTTCTTGGTGCGCACCTGCTCGATCTGGAGGTAGTCTTCGATTTCGATTGAGGACTCGGAAAGAAGCTTGCTCCAGGGCCGGATGCTCGCCAGGGTCTCTTCCAGTTCCCGGCGCTTGGCCTCCACCACCGGCTCAAGCTGACGGATCACGAGCTGGAGCTGCATCTTCTTCAACAGCAGGATGGGGAGAAACTTCTGGTACTTTGCCAGCGCATCCCTTTGCCCTTTGAGGGCCGTCTTATTGAATTTGGGTTTATCCGGCATCGCTCAGCACTTTGTTAAAAGAAATCGTTGATTCACGCAAAAGGTTACAGACTCTCAAACCACTCCATCGGCACTAAGTCGTTGCCGCAGGCGGCGCTGCGCACGACGGATCCACAGGAACTCCTGACGCGTCATACTTGCGCG
>CAVPDE010000006.1:0-26349 GCA_963702565.1 uncultured delta proteobacterium
GCGCTCAATACGCTTTGGAACTCATAATCCGGTGTTGGCCATTTTCCTCAATAGCTTAGGGTTGCTAATCGCCGCCTTTTAGGACTGGGTGAGAATTTAACCATACAATAGAGACTGTCGAAAAAGACGGATTGAGTTTGTATCCCTGTCTGGTGAACGCCCATTTTCTCATCTCATCTGAACTTTTATTGCTGACCTAGATTTTAGTACATTCTTATTCCTATCCTTCAGTCAAGGATTGGCCTATCATCTCGCGCTCTCGTTCTTCAGTTGATCCCTCTTAGGTAACCCCATAGTTGGCTCCGTAGTGAACGATCTTTTCGATGTTATGAATCATGCAATAGAGTAGCCACTGTATGGTCACCTTGATTTTTCCCCTCAGGGTAAAACGATCCATTCTCTTATGCGTTCGAACATTCGCAAACACCGGTTCTACAACCGCTATACGCTGGGGGTATATTTCGCACCCCTCTTGCTGTCTATTTTTTCAATCATGGATGGGGTAAGATTATCAGGCGCGTTGCCTATAGGGACATTTAAGTATCTCCGTTCACCGTTTTTACCAATGATGCACCTGCTCTTCAATGCACATCCTTGGCAATAGATTTTGTCGGCCACATATTTCTGTAAATAACACCACCTACCTGAGTCTTTCTTACCTGGAGCTTCAATATGTTTTCCTGAGGACAGAGATACTCATCGGTTTTTTCATTATATCGAAAATCCTCCAGTGTAAATCGCTCCATTTTTGGCCTGTATCCTCCTTTCGTCTTAAGTCTTGGGACCCTCTTTCGAAAATCCTTATCAGGAATGTAAGCATCCAGTTTCTCTTCATTGCACTTTCTCAAATTGGTTGGACTATGATAGAGGCTGTCTGCGGTCAATATCTTTCCCTCAAAGTAATCTTCACTTTGACCAATCGCCTGCATGTTCTGCTGGGCCCCATCAAGCATAAGGGGGACATGATAATGGTCCTGTCCGTCTCCAAAGGCTTCACCATGAACAATAACCTGCTTTTTGGAATCAACCATCGCTTGCCCATTGTACCCCTGAACGGTCCCACGGGATGTAACCATTGTGGCAGATTCGTTATCCGTAATGTTGCTCTTGATCTCTCTGCCCTGCTTGCCCATCTTTGGACCATTCTCCCGTAGGAAGGTCTAATCCGATCCGCCTGCTTCTTCAATCTCTCAACTTGCTTCTCCCGCTTCACTATCCCTGATAACTTTCCACTCCTTTCATCATTATCGTCCTCTTTGTCTGCCTCCACCTGCTCTTTTAGCAATCCCTTAACCTTTTTCTCAATTTTCTCCTTCTTCCTCCTAAGGTCACCAATCGTGCCAGTCCATTCTCTAGAAGCATTGGAGGGAAGCTTACAACCATCTAACCCAAAAAAAGCCCCCCCAAGCAATCCCTCCTCTTCACAAACCAACAGCACATCCCTAAACAAAGGCAGGATTTCTCCCTTCATCGATGAGACAAAGGCCGCTATCGTACTGTGATCCGGTTGCTGTCCGCAGCCAAGCGCCATGAACACCACATTCTCTTTGCACCCGCGCTCAATCTGTCGCGATGAGATCAATCCCCTTGAGTAACCAAACAGCACAACCTTCAGAAGGACCTTTGGATCATACGCCTCGCGGCCCGTCTCATCATTGTGGTATCGGTGATCAAAGATTGAGGTATCAATGCGGGTTTGCACCAGAGTATGAATCGCAAACTCCAAGGTCCCCGGCATCAACTGCTCATCAAGACAGACGGGAATCAGAACGCTTTGTGAGTAATCGTAGCTTTTGTATTTTGCCATCGCTCTAACCTCAAGAAGGATATCACGGCACGTTCCTTACTGAACCCGTCCCAAGGATAGCACACTTCGGACTCATTGTAAATAAATTAAGATGATTTAATATTATTTTAACAAATCAGAAACAGGATAGAATATGAAAGGTTACAAAATCAGAGGCAAAGAATCAGAAAAAATCTCTTAGCCAAAGACACTTTTTCGACAGTCTCATACGCATGATTCCGTTCGGACCATCGAGCTGAACATGAGGATTTCAGAGGCGGCCTCACGTTTCGGGTCAAATTCAAAATCGTAATGACCGATCGGAAAACCCTTTTGCCTGGCTCATCCTGCGAGTCTGGTGAGCCCCTTTTACAATCTTTTACATTTCCACAAAACTCCTTTAACATCTTCACCTCAATCTGCAGAATAAAAAAGTCCTTTAATCAAGGAGGGAGTGCCATGTCAAGAATGACAAGAAGAGCATTCATCAGAAGCACTGCTTACCTGGCAGGGGGAGGAATGTGCGCGCTGTCCACCGGATCAAGCCTATTGATGCCTGTGGAGGGTTGGGCATCGAATATCGCCTTCCAGGAGACGAGCTGTGGCGAAAACCATCCCCAACCACGACGAGTGTTGGTGGCTTATGCTAGCAGATGCGGTTCCACGGGTAGCGTCGCGGAGGCCATAGGAGCGGTACTGTGCGGAATGGGCGCAACGGTCGACGTGCGTCTTGTGGAAAACGTCAAGGACCTTAGTCCGTACCAAGCAGTAATTGCCGGGAGTGCCATTCGTCGGGGCAACTGGTTGCCTGAAGCCACTGCTTTCGTGAAAAGCAACCAAGACACGCTCAGCCGGGTGCCCATAGCCTATTTTGTCGTGTGTCTGACGATGAAGGACGACACGCCGGAAAATCGCGATAAAGCCCTGGCCTACCTTGATCCGGTACGAAAAGATGCCCCAAGAATAATACCTGCAGGGGTGGGCCTTTTCCCGGGGGTGCTGGATTTCAGCAAGCTGTCGTTCGTGAACCAGTCCATACTCAAGGCAAAAGGGGCTTCCGAAGGGGACTACCGAAACTTGGCAGCTGAAAAAGGCTGGGCCTCCAATATGGGCACTGCGCTCGTTGCGGCACAGCCCCGAGAGTAATGTGTGGGCAGTTGGGGGCGTCCATGTTTTGGCGTGTGATCATGCCATAAAATGGGAACTGTATAACCGGATGCAGTCGACTCGTTACACTAGCGGCTGATTTCGACGTTACAACTTGAGTTAGTAAACACGCGCCCCAACAGCGCATCTTTTCACTTCCGCTCAACGATACGTAGCTGACCGCGGGCAGGCTGCACGTGAACTTAAAATTTCGAGAGTATCTGGAAATTCAGGTTCAATTGGGCTGTCGTTGGTGGAGGATCGCTCGGATCCTCGACGGACTTGGATCAGTAATCGTTCGTTCTTGGGCGACCCCGTACCTCCGGCGGACCTCCTCCCATGAGCCCGGAAACCGATATGCGGCATGCAGGGTGATCCTCGCCCCTTTTGCCCTCAAAACGCCGTCTCTCAGCAAATCTCGGGCTTGCTCCCACTTACGTTATAATCCTCCAGTCCTCAACATGATGTGCCAGAAGTGCGCTTGACACACAACGGCGGATTCCCTTATAGTCTTCGCATCAGGAAGCGACTATCATGGGCTCTGTCATCTCGATCTCCTTGAAATTCCTGGCCCTTCTTACTGTTCCATCGCCGCCTATGTGCCGGAGGAAAAAGCTCTCTTTGCGTCGGACGCGGCAGGCATGTACTGCAAGAATTTCGGCTTTGCTGCCGGGAATTCAAATTGCGATCTCTGCCAGAAGAGTTTGCACAGGATGGCGACCTATCCTGTGGAGGTTGTCCTGCTGGAGCACTATGGAGCCGCCGTTGGCGAAGAATCAATGACCCCGTTTGCCAAAGCCATACAAACCGCAGAGGACACGCGATCCGCAGTAGAGAACAGCTATCGCCTCACAGGGGATGTGACCAAGACCATCGAAGAGAGCACGCGGTTTGTCTTGGTTCGGTCTCCGGACTATTTTCTCGACAAGGAGATTATGACCATTGTGATCGGGCAGATGGTCAAGTTCATTATAAAAGCACAGGAAGAAAAGGAAAGGAGTTGGAAATCATCATGAAAGTGACGCTGGGTCCCAAGAACTGCTTGTACCCGATCCTCACGACTCTGGTGGGGGCAAACGTGAACGGTAAACCCAACTACATCACGATCGCGCATGTGGGAATCATGGATTATGGTTCCATTTCCCTGGGCATGGGGAAGATTCATTACACGAACGCGGGCATCAAGGAGAATGGATGCTTCAGCGTCAACATTCCCTCGGTGGATATGGTCAAGGAGACGGACTACTGCGGCATTGTGTCTGGGAAGAAAACAGACAAAGCCAAGCTCTTTGAGAATTTCTACGGCAAGCTGAAAACAGCGCCCATGATCAAACAGTGCCCAATTAACATGGAGTGCAAGCTGATCCAAATCGTGGACTTTCCGAAGCACGACATATTCATTGGAGAGATCGTGGAAACGTACATAGAAGAAGACTGTGTTAAGGATGGGGTCGTGGATTACGGGAAGGTCCATCCCCTCTATTTTTCGATGGACGGCCCAAATTACTGGAAGCTGGGGGAGCCATTTGCAAAGGCATGGCATGTGGGGAAAGAACTGAAGAAGGCATGAGGCACACGCTGCACGGCAACAAACACCTCGGTCTATGGGAGCTCACGCCCAGGCCCCTGCCCCCAATTCCGAAAGCGCAGTCCCAACACACCGTGCATCATTCGACTCCTTAGACTCGCCTGGCCGCTGACTCGGGAGATCGCATCCTTGAGCAAGAAGCACGATGTTGAACGAAGATTACAGAGACATGTTACACGCCTTATCCGAGGAGAAGGTTAGATTCCTCCTCTCCGCTAGCCATTGAAAAGAGCCAGCGAGACAAAATCACTAGCCTAAAGACTGATCTCCGGTATGATCCTTTACCTGTTATCTTGAAGATACTATCCCGCCCTGCGCGATCTACCTCTTCATTAGATAAGCGTATTCTTTTTTACAAAAAACGGTCAAAATGGGACGATTTTTGTTCGTTTTCATCCAATAAAAGATACGGGCTTCTGGGGCAAATTGGGATTTTTGTTGTGTAACATGCTGGAAATATTTGTAAAATAATTTTGTATCCTCGTTTGGCATCGGTATTGCTTATTCTAGGGGACATTAATGAGTTCTCAGATGCGCGTGCATCTTTTCGGACCGGGTTCTATCCTTAAAATAAGAGAACCGCAGGGGAAAATAACGGTATCAGGGGAACTCCAAAGCAAAGCAGAGGCATAAGCGCTCTGCTTTTCTTTTTGGTGAGACTTTGGAACTAATGGCGGCTGCCGCCGAGTTCCACCTTTGTCCCCATACCTCCTGCCATGGCTTTCTTGTAGATGTGGTTGGCTGAGGCGAGATCCTCGACGGCGAGCCCGAGCGATTTGAAAAGAGTAATTTCCTCCTGAGATTTTCTCCCTTTCACTTTTCCCAGAAGGATTTCCCCGATCTCTCCCTGAATGTGACTGTCTCCGACGGCTCCTTCCTTTTTCGGAATCAGGAAGTCGCCCCCTTCGTTCACCGTGGACTCTCGGCGGTCCACGAAGAGCCGCGACTTGACCACGGCCTCCGTATCCAGCTCGCGGGCAAAAGGAACACTCGACCCGACGGCATTTATGTGTGCACCGGCAGAAAGATATTTGCCGAGGAGTATAGGATCAGGTGAGGACGTGGTCGTGCAGATGATGTCCGCTCCCTGGACTGCAGCCTGGACCGTGGGCATGAGCTCCACCTGAATGTTGTGGCGCTGGGACTCGCGCTCGGCAAAACGGCGCCCGTTTTCAGGATTGCGGCTCCAAAGGCGCACGCGGCGGATCTTTCTGCTAAGGAGCATGGCCTGGAGGTGGGTTCTGGCCTGCGTGCCTGAACCAAGGACGGCAAGATCCCCCGCACCAGCGCGGGCAAGCAGTTTGGTCGCCACTCCGGACACGGCAGCTGTTCGGATTGCCGTAATCTCCGTGGCATCCATGATTGCGAGAGGCTGGCCGTGCTTGGTTTCGAAGATCATGACCGCTCCCATGTGGGAATCGTACTCTGTGCCATGATTGCCGGGGAACACACTCACGATCTTCAATCCCATGATCTGAAGATCTTCCATGTAGGCCGGCATCATGCCCAGGGCGCCGACTTTCTCGGGAAGCCACAGGACAGGGCGAAGGGGCAGGATGGCCTGGCCACGGGAAAGAGTTTTGAGAGCTTCACCCATGACCTCGATACACTCGGCCATGGGAAGGAGTTGCCGCACTTCGGACTGGTTGACGATGAGAATTTGCATGGAAACACCTCCTTGAATTCCCCTTGATTCCCCCTCACCCCGACCCTCTCCCGCCAGGGGAGAGGGAGAGCATTGGTCGGGGAGGGGAAATAAGGTAGAAGGAAACGGAAGAGATACTATCTCTTAACCTCAGCCACGATCGCCTTCACATCAAACGGCACCGGATTCTGGCGGCTGATCGCTTCGGCTTCTGCCTCGGCGAGTTTGCTGTCTTTGAAGCCTGCCCCGGTCAGAAGGCAGACAACCCTTTCATGAGGCTTGAGCCAACCCTGTTCTACCAGTGAGCGGAGCGCAGTCACAGAGACGACCGCAGCAGGTTCCACCCAAATTCCTTCTTCCAGTGCCAGTCTACGCTGCATCTCAAAGGCATCTTTGTCATGGACTCCGACGACCGTCCCTTCGGAGGCCCTTATAGCGTGAAGGGCATGTTCCCCGCTGAAGGCCACGTTGATTCCGGAGATCTTTGAATTGGCGAAGGGGAGGGTTTCAATGCGCTTCAGACCTTTCCGAAACGCATGGACCAGAGGAGAAGCACTGAGGGACTGAACACCGACCATTCGGGGACGCTGCGGGATCATGGCGGCCCGCTTCACTTCAAGATACCCGCGCCACATGCCGGTGAGAAGATCCCCTCCTCCCACAGGGGACACCACGACTTCAGGGAATGCAGAAAGCTGGTTTACGACCTCGTAGGAGACGGTCTTCATGGATTCCAGAAGATAGGGGTTTACAGGCGCCCAGATAAAGCCCGGATAATAGTTGAGAGCTGAGGCAAGCGCCAGAATCATGTCTCCGGAAGCTTTGGGACCGTGAGAGAAAACGCCCTCGACCAAAAGGACCTTTGCCCCGGTAGCGAGGGCCTGGCGGAGCTTTGCAGGAGGTGCCCCGGGCTCAAGGAGAAGCAGGCAAGAAAGACCTGCGGCAGCACAATAAGCTGCGATAGCAGCCCCAGCATTCCCGGATGAGGCGGTAACCACCCCTTTAGCGCCTGCTTCGAGGGCGAGGGCTGCAACAAGAGCGGCTCCCCGATCTTTGAACGCTCCTGAGGGATTGCACCCCTCGTGTTTGAAGTAAAGATGGTGAAGCCCGAGAGCCGGGCCGATGCGACGCGAAGGGATCAAAGGCGTGTTCCCCTCTCCCAGGAAAGGGATGGGGGTGGATACGGGCATGAGAGAACGGTACCGATCAATCCCTTCGCCGTTCCGGATATCCTTAAGGCCGAGCACGGATTGCTCCGGGTACGCGGGTTGAAGAATGCCTTCACAAACGGGGCACCGGCCCAGGGTGCCGAAAGGGAACTCTTTGCCGCATTCAGAACAAGTCAGTTTCATAGGGGCAGATTCCATCAAGAGTTGGCCTTCATTGCAGGGAGGAAGTATAGTACAAGCTGGAAGATCCCCACAACATTTGTTTTGAAATCCCTGACAGAAGCGTGGTAGCTTTTCACCCTATTCGCATCTCTCACAACGGAGCTTGAGTATGCAGTCAAGATTCGGCCACACCGGGTTCAGACTTCGCGTCAATCTCACGGACAGAAGAGCGAAGACTGAGGAAATCCCTGAAGCCTATGCGAGAAAATGGATGGGCGGACGAGGCTTCAACATGGAGGTCTTCTTCAGGGAAATTCCGGTTGATGCCGACCCGTGGGGGCCGGAAAACGTCCTTCTTTTCGGCGTAGGCCCCATTACAGGCACAAGCTTTCCCGGCTCCCGCATCAACATCTCCGGCAAATCCCCTCACACCGGCTATCTGGGCGACTCCAACGCAGGCGGTCACTTCAGCGCTGAAATGAAGTTCGCAGGCTTTGACCAGATCGTTTTTGAAGGAAAAGCGAGTAAACCGGTCTACATCCGCATCGTGGATCACGACGTGGAGATTCGCGATGCGTCTCATCTCTGGAACCTGGACACCTGGGAGACCCAGGCAGCGATCCGGCGGGAGTGCCGCGACCACACGGTACAGATCGCCTGCTGCGGAACAGCGTCGGTGAACGGAGTTTCCTTCGGCAACATCATGACGAACAACAGCCGCGCCCTCGGAAGAACAGGCATGGGCGCTCTCATGGCCTCCAAGAACCTGAAAGCGGTAGCGGTCAGCGGAAGCGGCGCGGTCAGGGTGGCGGAGCCTCAGAAGTTCCAGTCCCTGGTCGATTATTTCTACAGGGCCATCTACCATCACTCCAATTTCCAGGAAAGAGGCATCACGGGCACGACCAACCTCATCCGCTTGTGCCACCAGGCGGGCATCCTGCCTACGCGGCATTTTCAGACCGGGGTCTTCGACGAGTGGCTCGATGTCTCAGGCGAGACGGTTGCTGCAAATTATAACGTGAAGCGCAAAGCCTGTTTCGGGTGTGTCAATCCCTGCAGCCGCTACTATGTCGTCTCAGGTGGATTCGACGGTGAGGAACTGCGAGCCGAGGGGCCGGAATACGAAACCCTGGCCGGCTTCAGCTCGCGGGTGGGGAACGCCGATCTGAAGGTCACCCTCAAGTGCGCTGAAGTGGTGAACCGGGCAGGGGTGGATTCCATCACTGCCTCTGAAGTGATCTCCTGGGCCCAGGAAATGTA
Organism: uncultured delta proteobacterium; assembly: GCA_963702565.1. Classification (GTDB taxonomy): domain Bacteria; phylum Desulfobacterota; class DSM-4660; order Desulfatiglandales; family HGW-15; genus CAVPDE01. Next base: position 8,757 of record CAVPDE010000006.1, read on the forward strand.
TGAGAAAGGCCTTCTTACCCAAAAGGACTGCGACGGGCTCGATCTATCCTGGGGCAATAGCCGGGCCGTCTACGATCTGCTGCTCAAGATCATCGGCAATGAGGGCTTCGGCGCAATTCTCTCCAAAGGCGTGGTCCAAGCAGCCGAGACCCTTGGAATCGGGCGGGATCTCTGTATGGAGGTGAAGAACCTGGAGCTCTTCCAGGCGGACGTGAGGGGTCTCAAAGCCTACGGTCTTGGTAATGCGGTCGCATCCCGCGGTGGAGACCACCAGCGTGCCGATCCTTTTTTCGAGATGTCCGGTAGAACTGAAGAGGCAAAGGAAAAATTCGGATCTTCAACGTGCGCCCTCATGCAGCCCTGGCAAGGCAAAGGCAAGATGGTCCCCTGGTTCGAGGAGATGTGTGCGCTGGCGGATTCTTTGAGCTTCTGCAAGATCATCGGTATTTCCATGGAAGTCGTTCAGGAACCTATGGCGCGGGATCTGTTCCGCTTTGCCACAGGATTCGACGTGGATATCGAAGAGGTGCTCAGAATAGGGGAAAGGATCAACAATCTCGAAAGAGCGATTCTTGTCCGATACGGTCTAGGCCGCAAAGATGATTACCTGCCCAAAAGGTTCACCGAAGAACCTCTTCCGCCTGATTCCAATCTGGCAGCTGGAATGGTTTTTGAAAACGAGCCGCTCCTGGCCGAGTACTATTCCTTCCGCGGTTGGGATCCTGAGACCGGGTGGCCCACGGAAAAGAAACTTAAAGACCTGGACCTCGGGTTTGTTGTGGAGGATCTGAAGAAAAGGGGGGTTGCGCTCAAAAAGAACGTCCGGGCTGCAGGGGAAGACAGCAACGCCGGCACCTCGGTTCGTTGGCCATATCTCTCGGAGAAAATCGGGGATTCATCGGCTTACATGAGGCGCCTCAGGAAAAAAGGCAAAACCGGGACACAAGGTGCGGGGGCTCGGAAAATGATAAACAGGCGACTGGTGGTCCATGCGGAGCTCTGCACGGGTTGCAGAGCATGTGAGATGGGTTGCTCCTTTTCCCACGAGGCCCTTTATTCGCCTTCTCTTGCCCGGCTGCATGTTGTGAAGCTTGAAGACCTGGGTGTGGACAGGCCCATCGTCTGCCTGCGATGCGCAAAAGCGCCTTGTGTGTCTGCGTGCCCGGAGGAGGCGATTCTTCAGGACCCCGGCACCAAGGTGGTTCGGGTGGATGGCGACAAATGTGTGGGGTGCGGGTTGTGCGTTGAAGCCTGTGTCTCAGGAGTGATTCAGCTTCACCCTGAGAAGGAGATTCCACTCTTATGCGATTTGTGCGGGGGTGATCCGGAGTGCTCGAAGAGGTGTCCCACAGGAGCGCTCGTGGCTGTTGAGGGCCGGGATCACGCGGGGAAGCGGACAAGGGAGAAAATGGGGATCAGAACAGAAAAGCAGTTGATGAAATCCTGGAGTGCGGATCCTTTGCGGCCTGTGGACACACCCATGCAGCCACCTGATCCTGAAACAGGGGAGCCCGTCTCTCCCCCTCCGGTTTATGGCGGAAACCCACCACCGCCCTTCGACAAAAGGAAGAAAAAGTCTAAATCTTAAACACGAAAGCACGAAAGAGGGAAAGCACGAAAAGGGAGAGGTGTGGTTTCGTGATTGAATCGGGTTTTGGGATTGTGGAATGAATCCCTAAATTCGCAATTCCAGAATTGGCAATTGGAGTGAGCCGTGTTTTGGCAGCAGCTCGTCAACTGGATCAATCTGGGCGCCATGTACGCCCTTCTCGCCATCGGATACACGATGGTGTACGGCATCGTCAAGCTGATCAACTTTGCCCATGGCGAGATTTTCATGACCGGCGCCTTTTTCACCTGGTGGTTCATGACCGCCTTCTCCATTCCTTTCCCTGTGGCGTCTTTGATGGGAATCATGCTCGCCACGCTTCTGGGGGTGGGGATTGAACGGGTTGCGTACCGTCCTCTCAGGGATGCTCCGCGGTTTGCCGTGGTCATCAGCGTTCTGGGCATGTCCATTTTCTTGCAGAACATGGCCAGGATTGTCTGGGGAGCCGAATTCCAGGTGTTTGAAATCGACTTCGGCATCCCTCCTATCATGATCGGCTCTGTGGTCATTCCTTTCAAGAAGATCTTCATCCTCGTCACGTCGCTGATTTTGATGGTGGCTCTGAGCCTTTTCGTGACAAAAACCTACCTCGGCAAGGCCATGCGGGCCACGGCCGCGGATCGGGAAGCGGCGGAGATGATGGGGATCAGCTCGAACGCGGTGATCGTCCTCACCTTTGTGGTCGGCTCAGCGCTCGGCGCTGTGGCAGGGATTCTCTATGCCATTAACTACAACAGCATTGACCCCTACATGGGATTCAATGCAGGGATGAAGGCCTTTGCTGCGGCCGTGCTCGGAGGAATCGGCAACATTTACGGCGCCATGCTGGGCGGCCTTCTGCTGGGTATTTTCGAAGGAGCGGGCGCCGCCTATGTCTCCTCCCTGTACCGGGATGCCGTTGCGTTCGCCATCCTGATTCTCGCGCTCATTTTCAGGCCCGAAGGGCTCTTGGGAGAATTCAAGTCCGGTGAAAAGCTCAAGGCTCGATGATCTAAAAGGGGGCTCGCAGGCCACGACAAGGGAGTCCGCAGAGGGCAAGGCCCCTTTGGTGACCATGGCCGAGAGGCTTGCCCTTTCCAGATGGTACATCAAAGCCGCGATCCTCCTTGCCTGCATGTCGGTTCCTCTGGTGGTCCAGAGCAACTATGCCATGCGGGTCATCATCTATATCTATCTTTACATCGTCCTTGCCCTTGGGTTGAACGTGGTCATGGGATTTACCGGGCTCCTGAACATCGGGCACGCCGCCTTTTACGCCATGGGAGCTTACACGACCGCCATCCTGATGACAGGCTACGGCGTCTCCTTCTGGTGGACGGTGCCTATCGGCATGGGCCTCGGCGTGCTCATGGGTCTGGCCATCGGGTTCCCCACTCTCCGGCTCAGGGACGACTATCTGGCCATGGTGACTCTGGGGTTCGGCCAGATCGTCTACATCGTGGCGAACAACTGGATGTCGCTGACACGGGGTCCGAGAGGGATCCCGGGCATCCCTGCACCCAGCCTAGAGATGTTCAACTGGAGGATCGTGATCGACAACTACACGAGTTACTACTATCTCATCCTTTTATTTGTGGCGCTCACGATCTATGCGTGCGTCCGGGTGAGAGACTCCAGGGTCGGCCTTGCCTGGATGGCCATCCGGGAAGATGAAGACGTGGCCGCGGTCATGGGAATCCATCTGGGGTTCTACAAGACCCTGGCTTTTGCCTTTTCAGCGGCCCTGGGCGCACTGGCAGGAAGTTTCTTCTCCGTGTTCCAGTCCTTTGTGAGCCCCAACAGCTTCACGATTCTGGAATCCGTCGTGATTGTGACCATCCCCATCCTTGGGGGGTTGGGAAGCATCCCAGGGACCATTGTCGGAGCCGTCCTCATGATCGGGCTTCCCGAGGTCTTCAGGTCGGCGAGCGAATACAGGATGGTGGCTGTGGGCGCGTTCATGGTTCTCATGATGATTTTCAAGCCCGAGGGGTTGTTCGGCAAGAAACTCTTTCAGACGACGTACAAAGTGTGATTTCATGGCGCTCCTTTCAGTAAAATGCCTGACCAAGGTTTTCGGCGGTTTGACGGCGCTCGACCAGTTCGATCTGAACGTGAGCGCAGGTGAAATTGTAGGAATCATCGGGCCCAACGGCTCGGGAAAGACCACTTTCTTCAATGTGGTGACAGGGATGTACGCGGCGAACGGGGGCGAGGTCTATCTGGAGGGGGTGAAGGACAATCTCTTGACCAGGAAAACTCACGAGATTATCGCCTGCGGCATCTCGAGGACTTTCCAGAACCAGCGCCCCTTCAACAATCTCTCTGTCCTTGAAAACGTGATGGTGGGGGGCCACTGCAGAACCAAAGCAGGGGTTTTCTCTGCTCTGCTGGCCCTTCCCGGCGGAAGGGCTGAGAAGATGCGGCTCATGGATCAGGCTCTCGAGGTCATGGGGCTTTTCGGAGACCGTCTGATCAGCATGAAAGAGAGGCCTGCCTGGACTCTTTCCTATGCCAATCGAAGGCGCCTCGAGATCGCGCGGGCTCTTGTCTCAGGGCCTAGACTCCTCCTTCTCGATGAGCCCACGGCAGGCATGAATCCGGCCGAGTCCATGCAGATGGTCGACAAAATCCTGGAGATCAACAGGAAGGGGGTTGCGGTGCTGGTCATTGAGCATGACATGAACTTCATCAAGAAGCTCTGCCACCGGGTGGTGGCCCTAGACTACGGCCAGAAAATCGTGGAGGGGAGTTTCTCGGAAGTGAGAAATCATCCGAAGGTAATCGAAGCCTATCTGGGGAAAGACTGAGTAAGCACGAAGAACAAAACTCGAAATCCGAAGCACGAAACTCGAAACAATATCGAATGACAAAAATTCAAATGACCAAAAGCACTGCCTTATCCGCCGAGCGTTTCCTCGTTTTGAAAATTGGAAAATTGGAATTTTGTGCTTGTTTCGAATTTCGGATTTCGAGTTTCGGATTTGGAGCACGCCTACTTCATCTCTGAACCATGAGACTATTGCGGTTCCATTTTTATGCTTAAGATCGATCATGTGACAACGCATTACGGTCCCATCAAGGCGCTCGACGATGTGAGCATCGAGGTGGGAGAGAAGGAGATCGTGTGTCTGCTGGGCGGGAATGCTTCAGGTAAGTCCACCACGATGAAGACCATCCTGGGCATTGTAAAACCCACCTCAGGAACCGTGGAATTCATGGGTGAAAGAATCGATGGACTTCCGACCCACGCCGTGGTGAGGAAAGGGATTTCGCCGGTGCCTGAATCCCGGAGAATTTTCGGACGCCTCTCGGTAAGAGAGAACCTGGAAATGGGCGCCTTTATGCATCGCAGGAAAAGGAGCTACAATGCAGAGGCGGAAATGGAAGAGGTTTTTGCGCTTTTCCCCCGCCTCAAGGAGAGAGTGGACCAGGACGGCATCACCCTGAGCGGGGGGGAGCAGCAAATGCTCGCCATAGGCCGGGCCCTGATGGCAAAACCGAAGATGATCATCATGGACGAACCCTCCATGGGCTTGTCTCCGAAACTCGTGAATGAAGTGTTTGAAATTATCTCCAGAGTAAGTCATATTGGGATTCCGATCTTCTTCGTGGAGCAGAACCTGAGAAAAGCTCTTTCCATTGCGGACAGAGGATACATCCTCAACGGCGGTCAGATCGTGCTGCAGGATTCGGCGAAGAGCCTGTTGAAGAATGAGAATGTGATCAAAGCCTATCTCGGGGAGGAATAATGGAGTGACGTTCGACAGGCTCACGGCCCTGAGCATAGTCGAGGGGCAAGTAACGAGTGACGAGTGACAAGTGGCGATAACTGCACATCTTAGAGCACTTAAAAGGAGGAGAGCATGAAAAAGAGAATTCTGGTCGTAGTACTGGCAGTGTTGGTTGGGGCGGCTTTCTTCACTCCTGTCATGGCGCAGGACACCATCGGCATAGGGCTTTGCGCTCCAATGAGCGGCGGCGCAGCCTCTTGGGGCAAGAAGGCCGAGTCAGGAACGGTCTTTGCCATTGAGCGGATCAACGCGGCAGGCGGCATCAAAGCAAAGGGCGAAACCAAGGCGCGTATGCTGAAGCTGATCGAAGTGGCGGATGACAAGAACGACCCCAGGGAAGGCGCAGCCATTGCGCAGCGCTTCGTGGACAATGCCCAGATCCTTGGCATGGTCGGCCCGGTGACCAGCACGGTGGCCCTGGCCGGGGCTCCTATCCTGAACAAGGCCGGGCTCGTCCAGATCGCTATCGGGGCCACGGCGCCGGCTTACTCCCAGGCAGGCCCATATTCATTCAGAGTCGTTCCTACCGATTCTTTCCAGGGAAGGTTCATCGCCAAGTGGGCAACCGGCCAGAAGAAGTGGAACAAGTATGCCACTATCTACGTGAATGACGACTATGGCCGGGGGTTGAATGATGTGTTCAAGACGGCGATGAAGGAATTGGGAATGCCTGAAGGGGCTATCGTGGCCTCCGAAGCCTTTCAGCCGAACGACACGGATTTCACGGTGCAGCTTTCAAAGATCAAAGGCCTGAAGGCGGATGCCCTTTTTATCGCCGGGCACTACAAGGAAGGCGCCTTGATCGCCCGCCAGGCGCAGGAACTCGCGCTCAATGCCCAGATCCTGGGCACGGACGGCATCGGCCACCCTGAGTACATCAAGGTGGCAGGCAAAGCGGCTGAGGGGACCATCTATTCCGGGTATTTTTCTCTGGAAGACCAGAGGCCCTATATCCAGAAATGGGCGACCGAGTTCAAGGCCAAGTTCCAGACAGAACCAGGGCTTGTGGAAGGTCTGGCCAATGACTGCGTCGTGCTGATCGCAACGGCGGTAGAGTTGGGCGGCGCCAACCGCGAGGGGGTGTGCAAGGCGCTTACCGGTATTGGGACCGCTTCACCTGCGGTAATGGGCGCCCTTGGAGAAAACAAGTTTGATGCCGACGGCGACATGGTGCGCGACATGATCATGTACATCGTGAAGGACGGGAAGGCCGTGTTCCACAAGTAGTCGAAGAGGTTGAAAACCTGGGAAATCCCCCCTCGCCCCCCTTTACCAAAGGGGAATGGGGGGATTTCTATTATTGCGGCTGTATTAATCTTCGAGCCAGATCTGTTTGGGAGCCTCAGGCAGTGTGAAGTCCAGGGTGGCGGTGATCTTGGTCATGTCGGATTCGTTTCCCGCTTTGCTCAGGGCTGTGATCCCCAGATAAAGCGTTCCGGTGATCAGAGGAAAGGAGGGAATGTCATCGGGAAGGATCGCCTCCGCCACATTGCCGAGTTCCACGTATTGGCAATCGTGGTCGACTTCCCCTTCAACAGACCAGTAGAGCCTGTATTTGATCACTTCAGCGCTGGGGGAGCGGTACCAGCGAATCCTCTTTCTCTTGATCTTCCCCGCCTTCTTGATTTCCACCTGGATTCCAACCGGTCGATCCCCCACAGGTTCCGGGGGAGGGAGAGACAGCTCCTTGCATTTTGGGCCGACGGACTTGAAGGCAATCCCAAAGGTATTGGTGTCGACCCACACGATTTCACCATTGATCTGGCTTAGAGAGTCAGCGAGAGGAAAGGCAATGGAAATCTGCTCTCCGGGAATGAAGAAATCACGGCATCCGATGGAAGCGCCCGCAAGGCTGACATTCCGGACATAGTCCCTGTAGACGCGACCGCTGGCAAGATAATCCACAGGGACGGAAAAGCTCGTTCTCGGACAGCTCCTTCTGTCTGCTCCCGGTGCTTGAGTTTCACGATCAGTGTGATTCACGACTTCAAAACCATTGATGGGTGGGGTCCTACAGGTCTTCGATCATAAGGCTCTTGGGAGCTTCAGGAACGGTAAAATCGAAGAAAGCGCTGATCTTGGTGATGTCGGACTCGTTTCCCGCCTGGTTCACGGCCGAGATGCCCACTTCCAAGTTCCCGGCAATATGGGGGAAGGAGGGGATGTCATTCGGGAGGATGACCTGCGTGACCGCTCCCACATCCGCGAAACTGGAAGCGTAATCCAGCGTTCCGTTTTCCGACCAGTAAAGCCTGTATTTCGCGGACTCTTCACCGGCCGCAGGCTCCCATCGAAGCTTCTTCTGTTTGATTTTACCCATTTGACGTGCCTCCTTTTTCGTGATGTTGAATTCTTTATTCTGATTCTCCTGACCTGGAACCAGCTTTTGTTTCAGCGCCAGGTCCGGGACTCTGAACTTCAACCCAATTCCCTCCGGTCCGACCCAGACCACATTGCCCACCACTTTCTCCCCGTGATTCCGCGGCGGCAGGTCCAGAGAAATCTCTTCACCAACAGAGAAGGCGCGAAAGCTCTGCAGATAGCCCCCAGCCTCGCTGATGTTCCGGAGGGCGTCTCCATAGTGATGTCCCCTTACCTCATAGCGAATCGCAATAAGGCAGTCCGTCCTCTGAAATTGCCTTTTTTCCTGGCCGGAATCGTAGGAAGGTTTTCGGATCGACTCGAAGAGGGAAAAAGGGCGGGAGAGAATATCCATCCTGGCTTCAATCCATTCCGTGGGATTCCAAACCGAATGCCGGCAACGTAGCACAACGAAAGAAAGAGTCAAGAGGAAATAGCCCGAAAAATTCCGGCGAAAAACCTTACACTCTTCTCAAGTACTTAGCTTGAAAGGACCCCTTGACTCGCTCAAGATTGTCCGGGGTGAACCATTGGCCAGACTTGATCACGGCAACCGGCCATCCCTTCAATATCTTCCCCTCGTGGAGGCAGTAGTCGGAGCGGGAGGCCGCGGCCTGCGGGGTCGCTTCTTTCTTGAGGCTAGGATCCACAATGACGAGGTCTGCATCGCTCCCCGGCAAGAGCGTGCCTTTCCCCGGGTACAGGCCGAAGATCTTTGCCGGCGATTCGCTCATCTTCTCGATAAGCCTGACCAGAGGCAAGCCGTTCCCTGCTGCGCGGTCCAGAAGAGACGGGAGATGAGTGCCCACAGCGGGATAGCCGGGGGGGACATCCCAGAGGTTGACGCTTGTCTTTTTTTGGCCTGATGACATGGGCGTGTGATCTGATCCGATCGTGTCCACCGTGTCGTCGGCAAGCCCTTGCCACAAGGCCATTTGATTTTTCCTGCTTCGGATGGGAGGCACCATCTTGTAGAGAAGATCGAGGTTCTGTTCCAGGTCCAGGGTCAGGTAAGGGGACGTGGTCTCGAAATAGAGGTTCCTGTTCTTTGGTTTGAGGTCCCTTGCCGACTGAATTCCTTTTTCGGATGAAACATGAACGAAGTAGATCCTGGCTGCTGTCTCCTTGGAGAGGAAAGCCGCTCGCTGGATCGCCTCGGCTTCAGCAAAGGCCGGGTGGCTGCCTTCCCACTCGATGAGGGACTCAGAAAGAGGATATGCTTTTTTCAATCTTTCCGTCGCCCTCTGAACAATCCTGTAATTTTCGGCATGAATGTTCAGGATCGCGTTGGGGCCCAGGGAAGACACCTTTTCCATGAGGTCCAGCAGAAAATCATCTTCCACTTCAGGGATGAGACCCGGTATGCCGCACATGTAGGTCTTGAAGGACGCGATCCCGTAGCGGGAATAGCAGGCAGGAACTTCCTCCAGTTGCTTGCGGTTGAGGATCACGAGGTGAATGAAGACATCGCAGAAAGAGCTCCTTTCAATCTTGGCAATAACGTCGTCCAGCTTCCCGAGGTAGGAATCCTGCCCCCCGAGATAGAGCCCCAGAGTGGTCACCCCGTTGAGCAGTGCCGATCTCGTTTCCGTCACGATTTCCGTGTCAAAATCCGTGAAGATTCCCAGGTGGACGTGGGGGTCGATAACTCCGGGAAGAACATATTTGCCCCGGGCATCGACGGTCAGGGCTTGAGGGTCGGAAAGGTTTTCTCCAACGGTGTCGATTTTCGCGCCCTTGATCCGGACGTCGAAAGGGAAGATGCCTTTGTAAGGGATAACGCAGTGCCCGCCTTTGACGAGGAGCGCTTTGCCGCCGGAGGCAGCGGCAGAAGGTCCGGCAGAGCCCTGTGCCCGGCGGCTACCCGCCGCCGATGCAGGGTTTGCGGCCTTGAGCCACTCTGGGACAAAAGACGAAGAATCCTGACGGAAGAAGTCCGGAATGAAGGGCGTCTTCTTCTCTTCTCCCATGTCCAGAACCTTCAGATCGATTCGACCACGGTGACCGCTGACTCCAGGGCAGACTTGATCTCGGATTCCGTGCCTGCGAGGAACAACCTTCCAAAGCGGCCGAAGGGGTTAAAGTGGATGAGCTGAATGTCCGCAGCCTTTTCGGCCTCGTTTGCGGCGAGGACAATGTAGGCTGCAGGTTCCACCTCGAAAACGAGCAAGGATCGCCCGGGCAGGAGGAGGTTGCCTTTCCGGTTCTTGTTGATTTGCTGGGCCTGGTAAGGGTTGACCTTGTGAATGATCTTCGAGGAGACGACTTTTGGCTTGAGCCTCCGGGACACATTCAACCCGCAGGCGTTGAGAATCGTAGACCCTGCGTCTTTGACGGAGTCCACACTGAAAGAATGCACCTCGAGGACTCCGAATTCCCGTTCCACCATTTGAAGCCCGGGGCGGGCATCGCAGGTTTTCAGGGCGGAATCAAGGAGGTTGTAAACTTCGCTTCCCGGGGCCAGCTCCATCCACAGCTCCGCCATGCCGGAAAGGGGCACGTCACCGTCCAGCTCGGAGCCGAGAAAGGCGGCGAACTGAGGTTGCATGCTGTCGATAAAGGCATAGGTCCTCAACTGGACAGGGTCTTCAGCCATGGGTTGTGCCTGTTCTTACTCTACGCTTTCGGTTTGGCCGATTTGATGAGCATGGGGAGCGCTTTGAGAGTCTCGTCGCTCGGCCTGGCGATCACGTGAACGGAAAAGACTTCGCCCACCTTCTTGACCGAGGCTGCACCGGCGTCCACAGCCGCCTTCACCGCGCCCACATCGCCCTCCACAAAGACGGAGACGAGTCCTGCGCCGATCTCCTTCATGCCCAGGACTTCAATATTGGCCGATTTCACCATGGTGTCCATGGCTTCGATCGCGCCTACCAGCCCTTTGGTTTCAATCATGCCTAGTGCTTTCATCTAATCCTCCTTGGTTTTGGTGTCGATGTCTTTCTTGTTGATCGTGACGTGTTCACAGATCGCAATCACTGCGGCATCCACGGGCAAGTTCTTGTCCGCTAAGGCATGGATTGCAGGTGCGCCTGTGGTGACGACAACAACGTCTGAGAGCCCGGCCCCTACCGTGTCCACAGCCAGAAAGGATTCGCCTGTGGGATGACCGCTGTCATCAATGGGTTTCAAGATGAGAAGTTTGTAAGAGCTCAGGCCCTCACGCTTGATGGAGGCTGTTGCAAAACCGATGACCTTGCAGAGCTTCATAAGGACTCCTCACTTTGGGTTGAGATGTTTCAAAAAACAATCCAAAATATAATCGATGTCTTCCAGGGTGGTGAAAAAGTGGGCCGCAATCCTCACCACGTCTCCCCGTGCCGAAGCGATGATGTTGTCTTTTCTCAGGGCGAGTTCGAAGTCGTGGGAATCCCCTGGGACCCGGATCGCCGTGTTGGGAGCTTTCATGCGGATATCGGTCGGGCTGACCAGGTCCAGCCCCCTGTCGAGAGCTCCCTTCATGCAATACTCGGAGAGGACGTTGGTCCACTGGTGGATTTTTTCAACCCCTACGGTGTTGATGATCTTCATGCCGGCCCTCGCGATGTAAGCGGTGGGAACCGGCGGAGTTCCGCTGTCAAAGCGCCTGGCATCCGGTGCGTAAACGAAGTTGTGAATGTCGAAGGCAAAGGGTTTTTCCTGGCCGAACCATCCGGTGAAAGAGGGGTGGAGATACTCCACCAGGTTCCGCTTCACATACATGAAGGCGATCCCCGGGACCCCGAGCAGGTACTTGAGGTTCCCTGTAGTGAGGAAATCCACGTCCAGGTCCTTCACATCAATGGGGTGGGTGCCTGCCGCCTGGTAAGCGTCCACAAACGCCAGGGACCCCTTGGCGTGGATTTTTGCGATCACGGTCTTCAGGTCCTGCCTGAAGCCGTTGTAATAATAGGTGTCGCACGCCGAGGTAATGATCGTGTCCTCATCCACGTACCGGTCGTAATCGTTGACGTCAATGATGCCGTTCTTGAGCGGGAGAAACTGAACCTTGAACCCGTATTTCTGATGAGCCTGCCAAATCAGGCCTACGGTGGGAAACTCGGCATCCGTGACAACAACTTTCTTCCTTCCGGCGTTCAGCGGAAGAGCGCTGGCCACGGCGCTGGTCATCTCAGAAACCGAGGTGCCGATCGCGATGTCGTCGGCACCCGCGTTGATGATCCTGGCAAATTCCTCTTTGGCAAAGTGAATCTCCTCCATCCACCGGTCCCAGTCCATGCCCATCCGGTCCCAGTTGTCCAGGTACTCCATGGCCGCATGCCGGGTGAAGGTGGACTGAGGCGCCTGAGAGCAGTTGGCTACGTGGATGTGAGTTTTGAGCAGAGGAAATTGCTTTCGCCAGTAGTCCATATCATAGGGAGGGACCGGCCGGGTTCCCTGAGCGACAAGCCCCTCTCTCTTTTGTGAAAGGTAGGGGGGGACAAATGTTCCCGGCTTGCCTTCGGGAGGCTTTGGTTCGGCCGGATGGATGCCTTCGTGGCTGACGAACCGGATCCCGTGCTTCTCCGCTTTTTCCTTGGCAATGCTCGTGATGATGTCATCGGGCTGGACATGGATTTCTTTCTTGCCCGATTGGTAGGCGAGATCAATGTCATCGCCGGTCAGGATCGTTCTCATCAGATTGTCTCCACCTGCAATGGAAGGCTCTTTCAGACGGCGAAGGTATCATAGTAGAAGTTTCTGAAAAGTAAAGGACAAAGCACGGTCGCCAGTGAAGGTCTTTACGGTTTCACCGTGCGCTGTGAGCCTTGCGTTTACCCGCCGTCCCTCTTGCCCGCCGTTCTTGTGGCGGGGTGGCGGGATTTGCGCCGCTTTTTATCGGCCAATCGCCGGGCTTGAGGAGAACCCTGGCTACCGTGTCGAGAACAGGCCTTTTTTCTCTCATCCGGGGCACGACCTTGCCGATTCCTACCCCATGCCGAACCGTAGCTCAGCAGCACCAGGAATTTCTCAAAATGCAGAGCAGGGTTGAACCCTTTTCTTCTCAGTTTCTTGTACTCTTTCAGGACCTCGGGGAACTTGAACAGCACGAGCCACTGAAGCCTGCTCCCTTCCGGGAGATCCTCGTTCTCTTCATGCCAGACAAAGATCCCCTGCTCCTGGCATATTTTCTCAGCTTCTCTGCAAAGGCTTTTGTAGTCTTCACGATAAAAGGGAGGAGAGAAGGCCATCTTCTTGGCTTCTCCGGCAATGCATTCCGCGAAAGCGGTGATCATTCCGAGCATGAAGGATTTTCTGTCCATGGAACTCTTTGAAGAAGAGGGACGTTTGGATGACGGCATAAGTTCATTCTCCTGCAGTGTTGTTCGGTCGAGGGGATGCTTATATCAGAGTCGGTTTGTTTTGCAAAGGCGCAACCCTTAAGTCGGGAGAAGGGTCAAGAGAGAGGGGTGGAGGTTTGATGTTGATGTTTCCGGGACGCTGAGATAAAAACGAAGACAGCAAGAAACGCTGAGCACAAGAGAGAGGGGATAACGCGATGAAAGAAAACAAGGCTCTGAAGCGGCTGAAGCCGGTGGTCAAAAAATCCGAGAGCTCGCCCATGCGAGAGATGATGAGAATGATGGAGGAGAAAAAAGATCTTCTCAGCCTGTCAGCAGGAGAAGCCAGATTCGACGCGCCGCCGGAGCTCATCGAGCTTGCGGTCAAAGCCATGCAGGAAGGGAAAAACCTTTACACCTCCACCAACGGGATCCCGCAAATCAGGGAGGCGGTCGCCGCTTTTGCCCGGAAGCAGTTCGGAGGAAAGATAGACCCTGGGACCAACATCCTCATGACCGTGGGCGGCATGGAGGCGATCTTCCTGGCGGCAAGAATTCTTCTGGAAAAGGGGGACAAGGTGCTGCTGCCCGATCCGGGATGGGGAGTGATGCGCACGGTGGCGGAAAGGCAAGGGGCTCTGGTCGAGCCTTACGCCCTGGAGGAAAAGGGGGGCTGGGTGATCGATGCCGAAGCTATTGTCGATCGAATGGATGAGAAAACAAAACTGGTGGTGGTGAATTCGCCCTCGAATCCGACAGGAGCGACGCTTTCCAAGAAGGGGTTTTCAGTGTTGATGCAAAAAGCTCAGGAAAAGGACATCTTCGTTCTCTCCGATGAGGTCTATCACAACTACGTGTACGAGGGGGAACACGCCAGCGCCCTGAGCTGCGGGTCTCTGGACAATCTCATCTTCATCAACAGTTTCTCCAAAACCTTTGCCGTCACCGGGTGGCGGCTGGGGTACGCCATTGCCGATCCTTGGATCATTCGCCAGATGGGCATTTTCAAGGAAAGCATTTCCCTGTGTTCTTTTTCTATCGGCCAGTGGGCCATGTCGGGGTTCTTGAACAAGAGTGATGCCTACCTGGACAAGGCCAGGGAATTCTGCAGGACCAACATGGAAAGGATGGTGGCGAGGCTCAAGGCCATTCCCGGAGTTCGCTGTGAGCCCCCCAAGGGCGGGTTTTACGTGTTCGCCGATTTCTCGGCTATTGAACCCTCTTCGCAGAAGCTTTTCAAGCGGCTGCTGGATGCCGGAGTGGCGGTTGTGCCGGGAGTTTTCTTCGGGTCAAAGGGGGAGGGCAGGGCGAGGATGATGTTCGCGTGCCCGGGGGATCACATTGATCAGTGTATGGATCGAATCGAAAAGACGCTAGTCGGTGCCGCCTAGGTAAGCCTCGATCACTTCCTTGTCGTTGGCCACCTCCTCGTAGGTTCCTTCAGCGATCTTCCTGCCATAGTCCAGGGCAATGACCTTGTCCGAGATGTTCCTCACCACATTGAGTTTGTGCTCGATCACGATGATCGTGTACCCATACTGGTCGCGAAGACGCTTGATGAATTCCGTGATCTCCTCGGTCTCCTGAGGGTTCATGCCGGCAGAGGGTTCGTCGAGCATGAGGAGTTTCGCGTTAGAAATGTCAGTTTCTGATATCAAGATCTCTTCTTTGTGACTCGGACTATGCGGGATTCGGCGCTGCGCGTCAAGACAAAGCCGGCCCGCGATGTTGCTGAATTTGTCTTCGGCCAGGATGGATCGTTGTTGGCAGGCTGACTAAGGGTAACATTAACAAATCGCTTGTGAGATCAGGCAAATAAAAGATCTGGACATCTCCCGCAAAAAGGTTTACCCTCAATCCGTTTTTTGAAAAAATCAGTCTTAGGGTCAACTTTCAACCTAACCTCAACCTTGCGGACATGGCCGTGAAACAAGCCATCAAAAGGTTTTGAAAGCGAAGCCTCCAGGGGAGCACAGCTCTTTTCCGGAGGCTTTTTCTTTTGTGGAGTGGATAGAGGATGTGAGTTAGGGTTTGCCGGCACCATCGCCACAGAACATCTCACAAAACAAGGAGGAAGTTGCCATGAGAAGAAAGTTTTTCGTAGGCCTATTCGCACTTGTGATCGTGGTTGCCCTGATGACACCTGCTTTTGCCCAGGACAAGGTCATCAAGTGGAAGGTGCAGGGATTCGTTCCTGCCGGGATGCTCTACCATGAGACCCTCCAGCGCACGGCCGACATCGTGAAAGAAGTGACCGGAGGCAGGCTGATATGGGAGGTGTTCCCTGCCGGAGCCCTGGTCCCCCCTTTGAAGGGCTCAAGGCCGTGAGCGACGGTGTGTATGAAGCCAATTTCGGCTATACGGGGCAGTGGGTGGGGAAGATCCCCGTGTCCCCGCTCTTCACCGCTGCCCCGGGCGGCATGAACGCCCTGGACATGCAGATGTGGTTCGAACACGGGGGCGGAAAAGAGCTCTATCAGGAGATGTATGACAAGTATAATTACAACGTGAAGGTCTTCATCACGTCGCCCATTGCCATGGAGATCTTCATGTGGTCCAAGAAGCCCCTTCGCAAGCTCGAAGATTTCAAGGGGATCAAGTTCCGCATGATGCCCGTCATGGGAGACGTGCTGACCAAAACGGTCTTTCCGTTGTGTTCATGCCTGCAGGCGAAATCATGCCCAACCTGTCGAGGGGAGTCATCGATGCCGCAGAATACAGCATTCCCGGCCTCGACAGGACCCTTGGCATCTGGGGAGGTCTGCAAATACCTTCATCTTCCGGGGGTTCACCAGCCTGCATCCCAGTTGGAAGTGATTGTCAACAAAAAGGCATGGGAGACTCTCCCTGCCGATCTGAAGGTGCTGGTGGACGTGGCCATCTGGAAAAGCCGGCTCCAGAACTGGCTCTGGATGGAGTCCAAGAGTATGGAGGCCATGGATTTCTACGAAGAGAAAGGCATTGAGATCGTACAGGTGGACCCTGAGACCGTGAAGACCTTCATGAAGTGGGCCAATACCTACCTGGACGAAATGGGTGCCAAAGATGAGTTCTATGGCAAGGTGTGGAAGTCGCAGAAGGCCTTTGGCGACAAGTGGTATCCTTACGCCAGGATGTTCTCGCTACCCCACTGAGCGGGTGGAGAGAAGGCCATATTTTCGTGAGGGCTATGGTCCCTGCGGCCTCCGCAGGGATGTAGCCCTCACGCGTGGTTTCTTCAGATAGAACAGGGGGGGCTTCATGGAAAAGGTCTTCCGTGTCATCGACGCGATCAGCGAGTGGACGGGAAAGCTCCACACTTCCTCATGGCAGGCCTGGTGGCGGCCATCTGCTATGACGTGACCCTGCGTTACGTCTTCGACAGTCCGGCTGCCTGGGGTTTTGATATCACTTATATGGTGTATGGTGCCTATTCCATGCTGGGCGTGGCCTACTGCGAAAAGCTGAAGGGCCATGTTCGCATGGACATGATCTATGCTTTTTCTGTCGCCCCGGAAAAAGGCTTGGGTGGACGTGATCTGCTATCTTCTGCTCTTCTTTCCCTTCCTCATCATCCTGACCTACAAGTGTGGAGACCACACCCTGTGGTCCCTTCGATCCCGGGGAGCGGTCATCAGGGAGCGTCTGGCGTCCGCTCTTGGGGCCGTTCAAGCTGGCCATCACCCTTGGATCCGTCCTGTTCATCTTTCAGGGCCTGGTGAACTTCCTGCGAGCCCTTCGCGTGGCCCTTGAAGGAGGCGCCCATGAGTCCTGAGCTGACCACTGTCCTGATGCTTCTCAGCCTCTTCATTCTCCTGGCAGGATTTCCCCTGGCCTTCGGGATCGGCACCATGGGGGTCCTGTTCGGTTACCTGACCGGAGGAAACGCCTTTCTTTACATGATCCCGCAGCGGGTGATCAACGGCACCCTATCGGAATACATCCTGGCCGCAGTGCCCCTGTTCATATTCATGGGGGCTATGATGGGCTCCTCAGGTGTGGCCGAGCGCTCCTTTACGATCCTTCAGCGGTGGATGAGCGGGCTCAAGGGAGGATTGGCCGTCGCCACCATCACCCTGGCCATGATGTTTGCGGCCTGCGTCGGTGTGGTAGGGGCCTCGGAGACAGCCATCGGACTTCTGGCCATCCCTTCCATGCAAAAGGCCCGCTATTCCAATGGCCTGGCCAGCGGGGTGGTGTGCGCCGGCGGCACCCTGGGGATACTGATCCCTCCGAGCGTCATGCTCATCCTCTATGCGCCCATGGCCGGGGTCTCTGTGGTGGACATGTACGCAGGGGCGTTCATCCCCGGCATACTCCTGGGAATACTCTATATCGTTTATGTCATTATCCGTACCATGATTACACCGTCCATGGGCCCCAGCCTGCCCAAGGAGATGGGCATGAAGTTTTTCTCCCGTGACTCCCTTGTTCAGGGCGTCAAATACCTGTCTCCTCCTCTGGGCCTGGTGTTCCTGGTGCTGGGATCCCTCTTCTTCGGAGTTGCCTCGCCCACTGAGGCGGGGGCTGTCGGTTCCATCGGGGCCATTGCTCTGGGGCTTGGCTACCGAACGATCACTTGGAAATCCTTCAAGGACAACTGCTACCTG
>CAVPDE010000007.1:0-44369 GCA_963702565.1 uncultured delta proteobacterium
ACCTCAAATCCATCCTGTGGGGCTTCCCGCGAAGTGCAGAAGGAGCACCCGCAGAAGCCGTTGCCGAAGCCCTTTTCGAACTGGCTCTCAGCAGAACCGGCGCTCTCCTGATTCTCCCGGGTAAAGAAGATCTCTCCGAAGCGGTCCACAGCGGCATCCCCTGGCAGGGACTCGTCTCCAAGGAAATGATCATGACCATTTTCTGGCGCGACAACCCGGTTCATGACGGAGCTGCCGTAGTTCGCGGTCGCCAGATCGACGAAGTAGGCGTCATCCTACCTCTTTCCCACAGGGACGACCTGCCCTCCTTCTATGGAACCCGGCACCGGGCGGCCCTGGGCCTAGCGGAAAGATCCGACGCCCTGGTCCTCGCGGTCTCTGAGGAAAGAGGAACGGTCTCTGCGGCCAAGAACTCTCAGATACAGGAGGTCAAGAGGAGAGAAGACCTACTGGAAATCATAGAAAAACACGCCGGCGCCGCGATCGCCTGGGGCCGCACAAGAAAGGATAAACTTGAACTCTGGCCTGGCTGCTGTGTTCTCCATATTCCTGATCATCGCGGTGTGGTCCACTTTTACCCGGGCAGTGGATACGGTGGTCTCCATGGATATCCCCGTGGAGTACATGAAACGTCCACCTGAAATGGAAATTCTGGATACCTCGGTCAATACGGTTCGTCTGGAGATCAGCGGTTCAGGCGCCCTCCTGAGAAGAATCCAGCCGGAGCAGGTGAGCGTCAAGCTGGACTTGAAGCCAAGGGGTCCCCGGATCAAACCCATTCACCATCACTCCTGAAAGCGTTTCTCTTCCGCCCGGCGTTCTTCTTAAAAATGTGAAGCCCCCGGTGGTGGAAGTCACCTTGGACACGACGGTGAAGAGAGAGCTTTCCGTCCAAGTGGACTGGGTTGGAAAGCTTCAAGACCCCTTACTGATTGCGCAGGTCAAAACCGATCCTCCCAAAGTGCAGGTTTCCGGCTCAGCCCGGGCCCTTTCCAATATCTCCGCCGTCTACACGGAGAAAGTCAGCGTGGATCAAATCAGCCGATCAGGGGCTCTTAGCGCCAGACTGGTCCCCTCTCCCCCGAAGCTCTCCCCGGACAAGGTCACCATCGAATACATCGTCAAAGAAAGAACGCCCTGATGTGGAGCAGAGTTCATGGTTCCCGTAGGCTACCGGGGGGTACTCTCTTACAAGCCGCAACATTTCCTTCTTTGCTCCGTAAAGCGCCCCAAAAGTCTTGCCAGGGATTCTTGAAAAGACATTGAACTCTTCACTTCGTCGCACAGGTTCTCCTATGGGGCTCCTTCGGGACTGGAACCTTTCAGACTGAGTCGATGGAAACTGGACCCAGAGAAAACTGGTTGCGGCTCTAAAGAGACCACCTCCCGGATACCCTGCTTCGACTTGCGGGACGCTGAAAAAGACCATCGCTCGCAGGTTGCTCAAAAACGTTCAGATACAAGGCACCAGGAAAAGTAATGAGTGCTGAGGACTGAGGACTGAGCAAAACAGAAAAATGCGCTTCTGTTGCATTCCACTCAGTCCTCATTACTCATCACTCTAGTCCTCTACTCTCATAGGTACGTCGCAACGACGAGGGATGAGGCTCGCCAGCCTCTGGCTGGGCAACGCAGTAGATGAGCGTTTTTCAGCAACCTGCTGGGTTTCAGGCTTCTCTCAGGGCGTCCACGATCTCCATGCCCGACGCCCTGATGGCAGGGAGGATTCCTCCCACAAAACCCATGCCCAGAGCGAAGGACATGGCTTTGAAGGTAATGGAGACATCGAGCGAAAAACTGAAGGCCAGTTCGGAAAACGTCTGAAAATTGGTGGTTGACACCGTAAAGAACTGCAAGAAGGAGGCAAAGAACAGTCCGCCGCAACCGCCGATGAAACCGAGAAGGAGGGATTCCAGGAGAAAGGCGGTCAATATGGTTCTGCGCCTGAAACCAAGTGCCCGAAGGGTTCCGATTTCCCCTGTGCGATTGGCCACTGCCGCATACATGGTGATCATGGCGCCGATAACGGCTCCGATGGAAAAGATGAGGGTGAGGGAAAACCCGAGGATGCGAAGAAATTTGGCCATCATCTCGGACTGCTCTTTGTAGTAGGTGGTCTCTCGCTTCACTTCGAGAGGCAGGCGGGGGTCTCCTTCGATCGTTTTTTGACCGTTTCGAAATCGGCGGGGACACTCAGCTTGAAAATCACCGACGAATAGACCGGCCTTCGAAAGGCCTGCATCAGTTGATCCGCGTCTCCCCAGAGCTCCGAACTGAAACCCGTGTTCCCGGCGTCGAATACACCGACCACGGCCCATGACCGCATGCCGAAGAAAAGGGTCTCCCCGATGCCGCGCCCTGGAATCGTTCTCGATGTTTCGCCCTGTAATGATCTCTGAAGAGCCGGGTTTGGAAGTCCGGCCAACAGTCAACTTGACCTGTGTTCTCATCTCGAAAGAGTCCTCCGAAATCCCCCTGATGACCACGTTGGCCGGGCTTTCGGTTTCCCGTTTCTCAAGCGTGATCAGAACCACCATCTCCTTGGCGATAAGCCGCGTGCCACTCTTTCCTGAAGCCACTCCGGCTGTAAAGTCTCCACAATGGAGGCCTGAATACGTTCAATCCCGCTCTGGACCTCGGACACCGAAGAGCGGCGGAGGACAATGACGTTGTCGAAGGTCCCCGTATCCACCAGGGTCTTCTGAAGCCCTTCGGCCAGCATCACGATGGATGCGAAAACAAAGACCACCAGGGCCATGCCGGAAGCGGTCAGACGTGGTGAGGCGACGGGTCAAGAGGTTGCGAAAGCTGTAAAAGAAAAGCAGGCCCACCTTAACCCACCCTCCCCAGCGCTTGGACGATGGGGACCCTGACGGCCCGCCAGATCGGGAATACCGCAGCCGCCATCCCGACAGCCAGCGCTGCCAAGCCTTGAAAGATAACCGTCTGCTGCGTCACTAAGAAAACAGGGAAGTAGTCTCCCAGGTAGTCTAAAAAGATCTTTGCCGCCGGGAAGGTGAGCAGGACCCGCCTGTCCCGCCCAGTACTGCAACGAGCAGGGACTCACCCAAGATGATCGTGCCCAGATAGGTGCCCCCAAACCCAAGGGTTTTGAACACCGCATATTCCCCCAGCCGTTCCCGCACGGACATGCTCATGCTGTTTGCCGCCACCGCCATGATGATGACGATCACCACGAAAGAGACCAACTGGATCACCAGAAGAATCGCCTCTGTGAGAGCACAAACCCCAGCTGAAAAGCCTTCTCCGTTTCGGTCAAGGTCTCTGCATAGGAATTCTTGAAGACCCTGTCCACCCTCGCCGCCGTCTCCGCAGCAAGTCCCGGGTTGGTGACGCTCAGGATATAGATCCCCACCTGGTCTGCCATGAGAGATTCTCTTTTTTTTAGGGATTCATTGAGATAGTCCCAGTGAAAGAAGAACTGGCTTTCATCCACGCGGCTGTCCCGGCCGGAATAGATCCCTCGCAGCACAAATTCCCAGTTGCCGGAAAAGATGGTTCCGCGAAGGGTAATGAGGTCCCCGACTTTCCAGTCAAATCGTTTCGCGAGCTTGCGGCCTACAATACAGGCTCTTCGGTCTCTCAGGAAAACCTGTTTCTGATCTTCAGGAAGCAGGTACTCGGAATAGAGTTCCAGGTAGGTTCTCGGCTCAACCGCGAAGTTTGCGAAGAAGTTCTTTTCTTCAATGTAGATTCCACCAAACCAGTTGCCGTAGGAAACGTTCTTGACCCCCTCTACCCCTCGAATCCTTTCCAGATAGGAGAGAGGAAGGGGAAAAATGAGAGAAATGGAATTGCGGGTGATGAGGCGGTTGGCTGAAGAGGCTTCCACGCCGGCATACCAGGCGCTGATGACCGTTCGAAGAAGACCGAAGGAGAGAATGGCCACGCAGATACCGCAAAGCGTGAGCCCCGTTCGAAGTTTGTGCCTAAGCAGGTTGCGAAAAAGTAATCTCAGGAGCACTGGCAAGAACTCCCTTCTCCAGGTACCTCATGGAGCGGGCCTTTCGCGCCGCCCTCGGATCATGAGTCACCATAATAATCGTTTTGCCCGCCTCCAGGCTCAACCGCTCCATGAGGCTGAGCACTTCTTCCGCGGATGTTCGATCGAGGTCGCCTGTCGGCTCATCCGCCACCAGTATGGCCGGATCCGTGGCCATGGCGCGCGCGATCGCCACCCGTTGCTGCTGCCCTCCTGAGAGCTGCCCTGGATAGTGATCCATCCGGTCCTCGAGCTTGACTAGGTTCAGCGCGGTGGCCACATGTTCGCGGCGTTCTTTTTTGGTGAGATCGCTGAGAATCAGCGGCAGCTCCACATTCTCGAAAGCCGTGAGAACCGGGATGAGGTTGTAAAACTGGAAAATAAAACCCACGTTCACCGCCCGCCACTCCGCAAGCTCGCTTTCAGAAAGCGTGGTGATATCGACGCCGGCCACATGGATCGTTCCTGAATCCGCCTGATCGAGCCCTGCGATCAGATTCAGGAGCGTGCTCTTTCCTGACCCTGACGGTCCCATAAGCGCCATGAAATCTCCTTCACGGATGTCGAGGGTGATGTCTCTGAGCACCGGGAGGGTCTGGCCGCCGCGCCGATAGGACTTGAAGAGGTTCCTGAGTTCAACAATGGCCGGTCTTTCTTCCATCTACTTCTCCGGGATTTTAACCCTCGTACCGCTCTTCAGGCCGCCTCCGGGATTGAGGACGACCTTGTCTCCTGCCCCGAGCCCTTCCAAAATCTCAACCATCGTGTCCATGCGCCTTCCCGTGCGAACTTTTTTCTCCACCGCCCGGTCTCCATTCACGAGAAAAACGACGCTCTGCCCTCCCAGGGAAACCACCGCAGAGGCGGGAACAGCCTTCAGAGGCTTCTCCTCCTCCGGCACCATCTCTCTGGACAGGAAAGCCACCTTGGCGCTCATCTCCGGGAGGATTCGCGGGTCCATCTCCTTAAAAGCGACTTTGACGAGAACCGACGCTTTGCTCCGATCTGCCGTGGGAACGATCATGTGGACCGCCCCCTTGAAACGGAGATCCGGGAAAGCGTCCAGCCTTATTTCGCAGGGCTGACCAACCCTGACCTGGCTGATATTGGATTCAGAGACATCCACTTCCACCTGGAGCGAGCCCATGTCCGCGATGGTGACCACTGCGGCTTTGGCATTGGCTGCGGCACCCAGGGGGGTCACGATGTCGCCGATGTCCGCATTCTTGGTAAGCACAACCGCATCAAAGGGCGCCCGAATATTGGAATACTCCACCAGGACTTTTGCTTCCTCCCGAGCCGCCTCGCTGGCACGGATCGCTGCCTCCTGGGCAGCGACAGCCGCCTTTGCCCGCTTGTATCTTGCTTCAGAAGCATCAACGGTGGACTGTGCGACAAAGCCCTTGGCAACCAACTGTTCATTTCGATGGTGATTGATCTGCGCATCCTCCAGTTCGGCCTTGGCCTGATCGAGAGTGGATCGGGCAAGGTTGACATTCGCCTGGGCCCTGTTGAGCGCTGCCTGGCTGTCTTCGTTCTCCAGCGTGGCGATCACTTCTCCTTTCTTGACCCGGCTTCCTTCCTCTACCGACAAGGAAATCAGCCGGCCCGTGATCTTGGAGGACACGGCAGCCTTTCTTTGCGCGACCGCATAACCGCTGGCGTTGAGGACCGTGAACGTCTGGGACGGGTAGGTGCTTTGAAGCCCGGCCACCTGGACCGTGAGGGCTGGGGTAAGGAGACCCTTGTTGTAAAGGACACCGCCTCCTGCCACGACCACAAGGAGGAGGACCAGCAAAAGCAAGCGTTTCTTCCGTCCTCGCCTGACTGCCATGCCTTTCTTGTCAATGTGAAGCTTCGAAATGTCATCCTCGACCATTGGGCTATTCCCTCCGTCCCCTCCCGGCTTTCTACCGCCTATTCGAGCCCCTTATACCACGGCCCTTTTCCCCTGGACAGGGAAACTCTCTCTGCCCAAAGCTCCTGAAAAAGATACACCCCTTTGGGTTGCATTCAATCCTAAAAAAGAAGTAGTATTACGGACAATCCTTAACGCTGCATGGGGGAGGAGAAATCGTGAAAAACCCTAAAGTCATAGCCGGCTTGGTCGTTGGCCTTCTCTTTGTGATTTTCCTGTTCCAGAACATGGATGACGTCGCGTTGCGGCTCTACTTCTGGCAGGTGTCCATGCCCAAAATCATTCTCGTGCCGCTCGCCATCCTTGTGGGATTCGTGGCAGGATTTGTTCTGGCCAAAATCAGGGGGAGGCCTCGAAAACCTGCAACTGAAAAAGATCTCCAGGCTCCCCCTCCTTCAGGCTCCAAGCCCTCCGACCCCGGAAAGTAGAAGGGGGAAAGAGGGAGGACCTCATGAAAGCAAGCCCCCTCATCCTGATCGGCTGTGCTGCTGCACTGTTTCTGTCCTGTGGGTCTAAGGAAGACTTATCAAAAACTGCTTCCCCTCCCCAGAAAGTCAAGACTGAGAAAATTTTTGCTTCTCCTGTGGAAAACACTTACGAAGCCATGGGCACGGTCCGCTCAAAGACGGTCAGCGTCCTGTCTTCCAAAGTCCTCGGCCGCATCGTTTCCATTCATGTTCGAGAAGGGGACAGGGTGAAAGAGGGCCGGCTGCTTGTTGAGATCGACGACAGGGAGATGAGAGCTCAGTTCGAGAAATCCCGGGCAGGTTTGAAGGAGGCCCAATACGCCCTCGATGAGATAGAAAAAGCGATTCGCGGGGGAGAGGCTGAAAAGAAGGCCGCCGACGCCAGACTTGCGTTGGCTTCGTCCACGCTTGATCGCTTCAAAGGCCTTTTTGAGCGCCGTTCGGTGAGTTCGCAGGAATTCGATGAAGTCCAGACAAAAAATACCGCGGCCAAGGCTGACGCGGATCAAGCTTCAGAACGCCTTCAGGCCCTCATCGCCAAAAAAAGCCAGACCCTCGCCAGGATTGACCAAGCCAAGGCCGATACGAGAAATGCCGAGGCTTTCTTGAGCCACACCAGAATCCTTTCCCCTATCGATGGAATCGTGACGAGCAAGCCCGCAGATCTTGGGCAGATGGCCGCACCCGGAAGCCATCTCCTCACCGTGGAAGATGAGAGCCGCTACCGGCTGGAAGTCTTCGTGGAGGAATCCCTCATCGGCCGAATCCATCTCGGGGCACCGGTTTCTGTCTCCATCGACGCTCTCGGGCAAAAGCCGATGGCCGGGCAGGTCTCGGAGATCGTACCGGAACTGGACCCGTCGAGCCGTTCCTACATCATCAAGATTGACTTGCGAGCCTCTGATTCTCCGACGGCTTTCCGATCCGGGCTTTTCGGCAAAGCCCGGTTCATCGCAGGAACCAAGCCGCTTCTGACGGTTCCGGTTCGGAGCGTCTTGGAGCGGGGTCAACTCACCTTTGTGTATGTCACCGACCCTGCCAAGATCGCGCGCATGCGACTGATTCAGACTGGGAAGCGCTATGGCGATCGCATCGAGGTCCTGTCCGGGCTCAGCGAAGGGGATCAGGTGATCCTCGAACCCCTGTCTGCGGTTAAGGATGGAGGAGCCGTGGAACCGGGAGAACCGTCATGACCGAGCGCTTGGGATTCGCCGGGAACCTCGCCCGCGCCTTCATTCATTCCAAGCTCACTCCGCTTTTCATCATCGCTTCTTTCCTTCTCGGCTTGGGAGCGGTTGTTCTCCTTCCCAGGGAGGAAGAGCCTCAGATCATTGTCCCCATGATCGACATCTTCGTCCAGATGCCCGGAGCCTCGGCCAAGGAGGTGGAGGAGCGGGTGACCAAACCCATGGAGAAGCTGCTGTGGGAGATCCCGGGGGTGGAGTACATTTATTCCACATCCTCCCCCGGTGCCTCCATGACCATCGTGCGCTTCACCGTGGGTGAAGATGAAGAGAAGAGCATTGTTCGGCTGAACCAGAAAATGTTCGCCAACTTCGATCTCATCCCGCCCGGCGCAAGCCAGCCCCTCATCAAACCGCGGTCCATCGACGATGTCCCCATCCTGGCGCTCACCCTGTGGAGCGAGCGCTACGACCACTTCATGCTGCGCCGGATCGCCGCCCAGGTTCACGACGAGGTCAAACAAGTTCCCGACGTCTCTGAAGTGAAGATCATCGGCGGACGTCTAAGACAGGTCAGGGTCGCTCTCGACAAAGCCCGGATGGCCGCATTCGGCATTGCTCCGGCCGCTCTGGTTCCCATTCTCCAGCAATCCAACCAGCAACTCCAATCAGGCCGTTTTTCTTCCGGCAACAGGGAGTTTCTTGTGGAAACCGGGGGATTCGTGGGATCGGCTGAGGAATTGGGCCGAGTGGTGGTCGGGGTGTTCAACGATCGACCGGTGTACCTTCGGGATGTCGCCTCCCTGGCGGACGGACCGGAAGAACCATCGGATTACGTGCTGATCGGCTCGGGCAAGGGGGTCGTTTCTCATGGGGGACAGGGTCTTGACCCTGCGGTCACCCTATCCGTGGCCAAACGCAAGGGGACCAATGCCATCGTCCTGGCGAACAAGGTGATCCACAAGGTCAACAGCCTCAAAGGCCGGCTGGTGCCGGCAGACGTTCACGTGACCGTGACCAGAAACTACGGGGAGACGGCGAGCGAGAAGTCCAATGAGCTTCTTTTACACATGATGATCGCCATCTTTTCGGTTGCCGCCCTGATTTGGGTGACCCTGGGACTGCGAGAGGCAGGGATCGTTGCGATTGCCATCCCGGTCACCCTTGCCCTGACCCTCTCCGTTTTTTTCCTCTATGGGTACACGCTCAACCGGGTCACTCTGTTTGCTCTCATTTTTTCCATCGGCATTCTCGTGGATGACGCCATCGTCGTGGTGGAAAACATCGTCCGTCATTACCGGCTTCCGGAAAGCAAAGGCCGACCGGTTTCAGAGGTTGCCGTGGAGGCGGTTGACGAAGTCGGAAATCCGACCATCCTGGCAACCGTGGCCGTCATCGCTGCGATCCTGCCCATGGCCTTTGTGAGCGGGTTGATGGGCCCTTACATGAGGCCCATTCCGGTCGGGGCCTCCGCCGCCATGGTTTTTTCCCTGATGGTGGCCTTCTTGGTGACCCCCTGGGCCACATTGCGACTTCTGAATCCCGAGACCGAAGCCGCTCACAGTCAGGAGGGCCGGAGCACTAAAGCCTACAGACGGGTCATGTTCGCGCTCATCAACAATCCCCGGAAGCGAAAGGGTTTTCTCCTCGCCGTCGTCGTCCTGCTTCTGGCCTCTCTTTCCCTTTTCGCCTTCAAGGCGGTGAGGGTCAAGATGCTACCCTTTGACAACAAGAGCGAGTTCCAGGTGATCATCGACATGCCTGAGGGGACGACCCTGGAGCAGACCGCCGCGGCCACCTTTGAAATGGCCGCGGCCCTCCGCGCGGTCCCTGAAGTGACGGAGGTTCTCCTGTACGTGGGCACAGCGGCTCCCTATAATTTCAATGGACTGGTGCGCCACTACTTTCTTCGCCGGGAACCCCACTCTGCGGACATTCAGGTCAACCTGCTTCCAAAGGGTCAGCGCAAGGCTCAGAGCCATGACATTGCCAAGAGAGTTCGGCCTGACCTGACGCGGATTGCCGCCAGGCATCAGGCGCGGGTGAAGGTCTCCGAGGTCCCGCCCGGGCCTCCTGTTCTGCAAACCCTTGTCGCGGAAATATACGGGCCGGACTACGGGCGTCAGATCCAGATCGCCCGGGAGATCAGAGACCTTTTCGAAAAAACAGAAGGCGTCGTGGATGCGGACTGGTACGTGGAAGACGACCAGACCAAGTTCGTTTTCGAAGTGAACCGTGAAAAGGCGGCCTTGAACGGCATTGCTGTGGAACAGATCGCGCTCACCCTTCGAATCGCGGTCGAGGGGATGAAGGTGGGGCTGCTTCATGCGCCGAAGGAAAAAGAGGATGTCCCCATTTTCCTGAGGCTTCCGAAGAGCGAACGCTCCAGCGTCCAGGATCTCAAAATCTTGAAGGTCATGGGAAACAAGGGAAATCTCGTCCCCCTGGGAGAACTGGTGTCCGTCCGGGAGGAGACCGCGGACAAGAGCATCACCCACAAGAACCTCATGCCCGTGGTTTATGTGACCGGCGATGTGGCCGGCAGCGAGGAGAGCCCGGTCTATGCGATCATGAAAATGAACAAAGCCCTGGACCGGATGAACCTGCCCGAGGGTTACACGCTGGAGCGCTTTGTGGCGACCCAGCCCCGGTCTCTGGACAAGTTCTCCATGAAGTGGAATGGAGAATGGCACATCACCTACGAGGTATTCCGGGATCTCGGCCTGGCATTCGCTGCAGTCCTGGTCTTGATCTACATCCTGGTGGTGGGCTGGTTTCAGTCTTTCAAGACACCGGTGACCATCATGGCGGCCATTCCCTTTTCCCTCGTGGGCATTCTTCCTGCCCATGCCCTGATGGGGGCCTTTTTCACCGCCACGTCCATGATCGGATTCATTGCCGGAGCCGGGATTGTGGTGCGCAACTCGATTATCCTCGTGGACTTCATCGAACTCCGGCTCAAGCAAGGAATGCCTTTAGCGGAAGCGGTGGTGGATGCCGGTGCCGTTCGATTCCGCCCCATGATGCTCACCGCAGCAGCCGTCGTGGTCGGCGCAGGGGTGATTCTCTTCGATCCGATCTTCCAGGGCCTCGCACTTTCCCTCATGGCAGGGGAAGTGGCATCTCTTTTCCTTTCGCGGATGACCGTGCCGGTTCTCTATTACCTAAGTGAATGCAAAAAAAGCCCCTCTGCCTGAGGATTCTCTATGGCCTTTCCGCCTTTTTGAAGAACACCACCGCCAGAGGCGGCAAGGTGAGGTCCAGAGACCACGGCCGGCCGTGGCAAGGGATCTTCTCGGTCTCTTTCCCTCCAAGATTGCCCACGTCGCTGCCGCCATACTCCGCCGCGTCACTGTTGAGGACCTCTTTCCAGAACCCGGCCCTGGGCGCTCCGGTCCGGTACCCATACCTCGGGACAGGAGTGAAGTTGCAGACGATCATAACCTCGCCGTCGCCTGAAGGGGTCTTCCGAAGGAGGCTCACCACACTGTGCTGGGAGTCATTGCAGTCGATCCACTCAAACCCTGAGGGATCAAAGTCCAGAACGTGAAGGGCCGCCTCCCTCCGGTACAGGCTGTTGAGATCCGCTACCCAGTGCTGAAGACTCCTATGAAGCGGATAGTCCAGAAGATTCCAGTCGAGGCCTGCATCATGGTACCACTCGCTCCACTGTCCGAATTCCCCTCCCATGAAAAGGAGCTTCTTGCCGGGCTGGGCGTACATGTACCCAAGGAGCAGTCTGAGATTTGCAAACTTCTGCCAGTCGTCGCCGGGCATCTTCCTGATGAGAGACCCTTTCCCATGAACCACCTCATCGTGAGAGAGGGGAAGGATAAAATTCTCGTGATACGCGTAGAGCATTCGAAAGGTGAGGCGGTTGTGATGGTACGTCCTGTGCACCGGGTCTTTGGACATGTAATCCAGTGTGTCGTGCATCCATCCCATGTCCCATTTCATTCCGAATCCCAATCCTCCCACATAGTTGGGCCTGGAAACCATGGGCCAGTCCGTGGACTCCTCGGCCATGGTCTGGACGTCCGGATGCTTTTTGTAGACTTCCTCATTGAAACGCCGGAGAAAACCAATGGCCTCGATGTTCTCCCTTCCCCCATAAAGGTTCGGAATCCACTCCCCTTCTTTTCTAGAATAATCGAGGTAGAGCATGGAAGCCACCGCATCTACACGCAGCCCGTCCGCATGATAGATCCCGAGCCAGAACATGGCACTGCTGATCAGAAAGGCTCTCACCTCATTTCGTCCGCAATTGAAGGTTAAGCTGCCCCAGTCCGGCTGAATCCTCTGACGGGCGTCAAAGTGCTCATAAAGGTGGGTTCCGTCAAAGAAACCGAGGCCGTGCTCGTCGCTGGGGAAGTGAGAAGGGACCCAGTCCAGGAGGACTCCGATACCGTGCTGGTGGAGCGTATCAATGAGGAACATGAAATCCTGGGGCGTGCCGTAGCGGCTCGTGGGCGCAAAGTACCCGAGGGATTCATAACCCCAGGATCCGTAGAACGGATGTTCCATCACGGGAAGAAACTCCACGTGAGTGAACCCCAGGCGAGTCACATATTCGGCTAATTTCGGGGCCATCTCCCTGTAAGAAAGAGACCGACTCTCTTGCTCGGGGACCCTCATCCAGGAACCGATGTGCACTTCATAGATGGACATGGGCGCTCGGAGATCGTTCTGCCGGCTGCGCTCCCTCGTCCAGGCTTCGTCGTTCCAGAGGTAGTCCAGATCCCACACGATGGAAGCTGTGAGCGGCGGCGTTTCCCCGTGAAAGGCGAAAGGATCTCCTTTGTCCACGTGGTAACCCTGGTACCGCGAGCACACCCGGAACTTGTACTTCGCCCCCTTTTCGACTCCGGGGATGAACCCCTCCCAGATGCCGGAGACGGCCCTTGACCGGAGCGCATGACTGGTCTTGTTCCATCCGTTGAAGTCGCCCATGACGTAAACCATCTCAGCGTCCGGCGCCCAGACCGCAAAGTAGGTACCCCTGGTTCCTCCCCTGGTGACCACGTGCGCACCCAGCTTCTCGTAAAGATGGAAGTGGTTTCCTTCATTGAAGAGGTAAAGGTCGTCCTCAGTGAGAAGCGTTACATCGTATAGTACGCTGTATGGCGTTGGCATGGATAAACCCCTTGGACAACAAGATTAAGAAAACCAAAAAGGCTGTCACTAAAATGCCGCAGCTCACAAGCGGCGACGGGATGCAACAAGGGACTGATAGAGCTCCAGATATCTTTCGCCTGAACGTCTCCATGAAAAATCTGCGCTCATCCCGTTCCTCATCAAGATCTCCCAGGTCTCTTGATCGTTCCAGAGATCCATCGCCCGTTGGACGGCGGAAAGAAACGCCTTCGAGTCATAGGGCCCGAACTTGAACCCGTTTCCGGTTTTGGTTTGAGCATCAAAGTCTTCGATGGTGTCCTCCAACCCTCCTGTGGCGCGGACCACCGGCACGGTCCCGTATTTCAAGGCATACATCTGGGTCAGTCCGCACGGCTCATAGAGGGAGGGGACCAGGAACATATCGACTCCGGCCATGATTCGGTGGGCCAGGGTTTCGTCAAAACCGATCGTCACGGAGAAGTTTCCAGGATAGTCTTCCGCCGCTTCCCGCAGACTCCTCTCATAGCGCTCCTCTCCCTCGCCCAGGATCACCAATCCGACCTTCCTTCTCGCAAGCTCCTCGAGCATTGGGACAAGAAGATCACACCCCTTCTGGCGGGAGAGGCGAGAGGTCATGCCGAGGACCGGCCTTTCCAGAAGAGAGGACTCAAGACCTGTCTCCTTCAGGAGAGCCGCTTTGTTGACAACCTTTTCGGACAAATGGTCCGAATCGTAATTGGAGGAGATATGAGGGTCTATTGCCGGATCCCACACCGAATAATCCGCACCGTTCAGGATTCCATAGAGCACGGCGGATTTGTTTGTGAGAATGCCCTCCATGCCTAGTCCGAACTCGGAGGTCTGGATCTCCCGACTGTACGTTGGGCTCACGGTGGTCACGGCATCCGAATAGACGATGCCGGCCTTGAGAAGGCTGATCGATCCCCAATACTCGACCCCTTCAGGGTGATACGTCTCAGACGGCAGTCCGCACACCGAGAGCTTCTCGCGGGCAAAAAGCCCCTGATATCCGATATTGTGGATGGTGAACAAGGTGGCTGTGAAAGAGAAAAACGGATCCGTCCGGAACAGCGTGCTCAGGTAAGCGGGAATCAGGCCGGTCTGCCAGTCATGGCAGTGAATTACATCAAAACCCATGCCTGTGGCTCTTGCAAACAGAAGCGCGGCGCGGCTGAAAAAAGCAAACCGCTCGAGGTTATCGTAGTAGTCCCCTTCCGGGGTGCGGTAAAGGTTGGGGCGATCGAAAAGATCTTCCCTCTCGAAGAAGTAGACCGGAACGCCGTCCTCCGTTTCCGTGGCGTGAACGTTTGCAACAAGCGTTTGGCCTGCCAGGGGAACTTTAAGGCCTTTCAAGACGAGCTGCCTCTGGAAGGAGCCCTCCGTGACCGACCTGTACAGGGGCAAACCAACGGACACGTTGATTCCGAGCCTGCTGAGCGCTCCGGGAAGAGATCCGGCCACGTCGGCCAATCCGCCCGTCTTTGCATACGGAGTGACTTCAGATGAGAGAAAAAGGATGTCCATTCAGTCTTTCTATCACACCGGGCAATTTGAATCAACGAGCCCTTTCTGAGTGGAAACTCTTTGAATCCCATAGACAAAAGGGGTAAACTCAGAAAAAGACCGGTTCTGTCATACTAACGTTCAGTTTCCTGAAATTTTGTTACGCGGATTTCCCGTCTTTCCATTGAACTTGTTTGGATCATTCGAATTTTGGTCATTTAGATTTGTTTCGAAATTCGGATTTCGTTGCGGCTGTGCCGCGCTGCGGACATCTGTGTGAGTCCTTAAACCCTTAGCCTGAGAGGAAGACCCCTATGGCAAAGCTCGTCAAGAAAATCTCAAAGAAAGCCGGCCTGCCGCCGGGCACTCTCGTTCACATCGGCGAGGATCAGAAGGAAAAGGTGAAGCTGAGGCTCATCGACTACACCGAAGACCACTTTGAAGAGAAGGAGCTTCACACCATTTTCGAGAGCTTCTCTTACAGGGACAAAGAGAGTGTCACCTGGCTGGACACCGTCGGTGTGCATGAGGTAGACATCATCGGCGCTCTGGGGAAATACTACAACCTCCACGGCCTGCTGCTCGAAGACATCATGAACACGGACCAGAGGCCGAAACTGGATGACTACGAGGATTACCTTTGTCTATTTCTGAAGGTCCTTTCCTATGACGACTCGAACCATCGCCTCAGAGTGGAGCAAATCAGCCTGGTTCTCGGCCCACGTTTTGTCCTTACGTTTCAGGAGAGGGACAACCCTGTTTTTGAGCCTGTCCGAGAAAGGCTGCGCAAGGCCAAAGGGCGGATCAGAAAACTGGGGCCCGACCACCTCGCGTATTCCCTCATCGACGGTGTGGTGGACAGCTACTTTGCTATCCTTGAGAAAACCGGAGAGAGAATTGAATCCCTGGAAGAAGAACTCGTGGACAACCCCTCACCCAAAACCTCGCGTCAGATCCACTTTCTAAAAAAAGATCTTATCCTGCTGCGGAAGTCGATCTGGCCCTTGCGAGAGGTTGTGAACGCCCTGGTCAAAGAAGACTCCCCCTTGATCCAGGACCGCACGAGGTTCTTTCTCAGGGATGTCTATGACCATACCATTCACGTCATTGAGACGACGGAAACATTTCGAGAAATGGTCTCTGAGATGATTGATGTTTACCTTTCCAGCATCAGCAACAGGATGAACGAGGTCATGAAGGTCCTGACCATTATCGCAACAATATTTATCCCCCTGACCTACATCGTGGGCATCTACGGGATGAACTTCAAAAACATGCCTGAACTCGAGTGGCCTTACGGGTATCCCCTTCTGTGGTTGATCATGCTCGGTGTAGCCCTAACCATGCTGGTGCTCTTCAGAAGGAAGAAGTGGCTCTAGCAGGCCGCGCCTAACAGTTTTGCTCTTTGAAATGGATGGCCCTTTCCTGTGACTATTTCAAAAAGCTGTACTGTTACGCGCCACGAGCTATCTTTGCTTGACGGCTTGTCCTCGCTGCTTCTATAATCCTGGCATTCTCAGGGCAGGTCGAAGACATGAAAGATACCCTTGCATTTGTCATGGCCGGAGGACGGGGGGAGAGGCTCATGCCCCTCACTGAGGACCGCACCAAGCCCGCCGTCCCGTTCGGCGGGATTTACCGCCTTGTGGACTTCACCCTCAGCAATTGCGTGAACTCGGGGATCTACAAGATCATCCTCCTCCCTCAATACAAATCCCAGTCCCTCACCGACCACCTCGAAGAAGGCTGGAACATCTTCAGCAGTAAACTCGGGCATTTCATGAAGGTGGTGCCGCCCCAGCAGAGAGTCGGTCAGGACTGGTACCGGGGAACCGCCGACTCCATTCGTCAGAATCTCTACCTTATCGAGCGTCACCAACCTGTAAACATTCTCATCCTGTCCGGCGACCACATCTACAAAATGGACTACAGCCTCTTTGTTCGCTATCACCAGGAAAAGGATGCGGACCTCACCATCTCGCTCCTGGAAGTGGACAAGGACCTTGCCGGTCAAGTCGGCGTTGCGGAGGTGGATGACGACTACCGGATCCGGATGTTCCGGGAAAAGCCCAAAGACAGCGTGAGGACCATTCCCGGAGACCCCAATCATGTTCTCGCTTCCATGGGAATCTACGCGTTCAAGGCTGAAACGCTCTTGAGAATCCTCAAGTCCGGGGACGAGGATGATTTCGGCCGCGACATCATTCCCAAAATGCTCGACTCCCACAGGGTTTATGCATACCCCTACGGCCAGCGGAACCTCGTACAGGACTACATCACCGTGACCCTTGAGGACGGCGAAAGAGAACCTCGGCTGGAAACAAGGGTCAGGGATTCTGCATACTGGCGCGATGTGGGCACGCTGGATGCTTACTGGAACGCCAACATGGATCTGACCGGCGTGGATCCTTACTTCAACCTTTACGGTGTGAAATGGCCGATTCACACGAGCCAGGTCCTGGCGCCGCCGGCGAAATTCATTTTCAGCGTGGAACGGCCGGAGGGATTGCGCGTGGGCAAAGCCCTCGACTCCCTGGTCGCGCCGGGGTGCATTGTGAGCGGGATCGTGCGAAACTCTGTCCTGTCTTACAACGTGGTGGTCAGGAGCTGGGCCATGGTCGACGAATCCGTGATTCTGGACGACGTGGTGATCGGCCGGCACTGCAAGATCAAGAAAGCCATTATCGACAAGCACAACAATATTCCCCCCGGCACGGAGATCGGGTTCAATCCCAACGAAGACCGCAAAATCTTCACGGTGACCCCGAGGGGTATCGTGGTGGTTCCCAAAGGATACTTCAAGAAGGGTCGGAATCCCGCATCAGACGGGCAATGACCCTGGCATGCCTCTCTGAGGCCCCTTCACACCGCGCAGGACACCCAAGAAAATCCATGAACTGAGGGTGGCGAGGGTCTCACCCTTTCCCTCTTGATCCTGAACAGCATTTAATTATAGATTGCTCCTGCTCGGAAACCAATCAAAATTCGGAGGACATCAAGGTCATGAGGAAGATCGAAAGAGCCATCATCAGCGTTACCGATAAAGCAGGCGTTGTGGAGTTCGCGAAATCACTCTCCAAATTCGGCGTGGAAATCCTCTCCACAGGAGGCACGGCCAAGGCCCTTCGCCAGGGGGGTGTCTCGGTGATGGACATCTCGGACTACACGGGGTTTCCCGAAATGCTTGACGGCCGGGTGAAGACGCTCCACCCCAAGGTGCACGGCGGCCTTCTCGGCATGAGGGACAACCCGGAGCATGTTCGGGTCATGAAGGAACACGGCATCAAGAACATCGACATGATTGTCGTGAACCTTTATCAATTCGAAAAAACAGTGACTAAAGAGGGCGTCACCCTGGATGAAGCCATCGAGAACATCGACATTGGAGGGCCCACCATGCTCCGGTCCTCGGCCAAGAACTACAAAGATGTGACTGTGATCGTGGATCCCGCAGACTATGCTCTCGTTCTCAAAGAGATGGAACAGACAGGAGGCGCCACATCCCTCAAGACAAGGTTCCGGTTGGCCAAAAAGGTCTTCCGCCTCACCCATCTCTATGACGGCGCGATCACAAAATACCTGGAAAAGATCGAGCTTTAGCGAGGAAGGCAAGGAAGGCCTCACTCTTCCGGTTTTCCTTGCTTTCCGGTCTTCCTTGTCGTATTTACTTGACATCGGGAAGTCGAATTTGTAGTTATATTGTAGCTAGATTTCGACTTCCTTTGTTTGACTCTTTCTTCGGTCTCGGATTTCCTGAACCAGGGAAAGGCCTGGCAACACTCAGGCTGGTCCGAAAAACCATAACAGAGGAGGTGATCGACCCGACAAGGCGATGCTGCCGGTGTTTGACGCATGCCGGGGCAGGGGTTTTGCCCGTCGCACTGCACGAACACCGCTGACTGAGATGAAATTGATCCAGGTTTCACTTCATCAAACCCTTAACCAGAAGGAGGTTTACGAATGAGAGTGTCAAAGTGGGCAATTTGCGTCTTCTGTGTCATGCTGGTAGGCTTCATGCTTTCCACGTCGCCTGTTTTCGGGCAGGCAAAACCCATCGAACTCACCTACTCCAACTTCTTTCCCGCCCCACACAAGAACGCTGTCCTTTCCGTAGAATGGGGCAAAGAAATCGAAAAGAGAACCAATGGTAAAGTCAAAGTCACGGTGTTCCCGGGCGGTACTCTTACCCCCGCGGCTCAATGCTATGACGGTGTGGTAAAGGGTCTCTCTGATGTGGGACTGTCCGTTCTCGGGTACACCCGCGGAAGATTCCCTCTGACTGAAGTCATCGACCTGCCTCTCGGCTACAGGAACGGCCTGGAAGCCACAAAACTGATCAACATTTACTATAAGAAGTTTCAACCGAAAGAATTCGACGACGTGAAAGTCATGTTCCTCCATGCCCATGGGCCGGGCATCCTGCATACCAAGAAACCTGTGGCAACGTTAGAGGACTTGAAAGGCGTGAAGATTGCATGCCACGGTCTCAGCTCTAAAATCGTAGGTGCTCTTGGCGCGGTACCCGTCGCCATGCCCATGCCCGAACGATATGACGCGATTCAAAAGGGCGTTGCAGAGGGTGGCGTGTTCCCCCTCGAAGCTCTGAAAGGGTGGAAACTGGCTGAAGTGGTCAATTCCACAACATTGAATTATGGCTCCGCTTACACCACAGGCTTTTTTGTTGTTATGAACAAGGAAAAATGGGCTTCCCTGCCTGCCGATGTACAAAAGATCATTGAAGAGATCAATGCGGAATGGATCATAAAGACAGGACAAGGATGGGATGAGATCGACAAGGAAGGCATTGATCTCGCAGCCTCCAAGGGAATCAAGGCCATCGCGCTTCCAAAGGCAGAGGACGAGAGATGGCATAAGTTGGTGCAACCTGTTCTGGATGACTATGTCAAAGCCATGAAGGAGAAGAATCTCCCGGGCGAAGAAGCCCTCAAATTCTGCCAGGAAGAATTGGCGAAACTTCAGAAGTAAAGTTTAGGGGAAGGGATGGGGACATCCCTTCCCCTTTTCGTCTAAAGCACTAGTAAACATAAAGCTGGAGTGCTTCATGCAGTCACTCATCAACAAGGTGCAGGGACTCAGCAAACTTCTCAATGTCATCGCAGGAATCGCCATTACCTTCATGATGTTCCTGACGGTAACCGATGTCATCCTGCGATCTTTTCGCAAACCGATCGTTGGCACCTATGAACTTGTCGCCTTCTCAGGAGCCATCGTAATTGGTTTCGCCGTCCCCCTCACCACGTTTCTCAAAGGCCATGTGCTCGTGGATTTCTTCGTTCTCAAGTTTCCGAAAGGGATACGGAACATCGTCCACGTGGTCACCCGACTTATGGGGATCGGGCTTTTTTCCCTGCTCGGATGGAACCTGATCAAACTGGGGATGGATCTTTATCGGACAGGAGAGGTCTCTCTCACGCTGCAGTTGCCCTTTTACCCGGTGGCATACGGAATTGGCATCTGTTGCTTCGTCCAGTGCCTCGTCCTCATCGCGCACATCCTTCAAGTGATAGGAGGCACCTATGAGTGAGGTAACGATCGGACTCCTCGGGCTCGGAATTGTTCTTATCCTGTTCCTGACCGGTATTGAACTGGGCTTTGCCATGGCGCTGGTCGGATTTATCGGATTCAGCTTTCTGGTTTCGGCCAAAGCCGGCTTGAATCTTCTGGCCAAGGACTTCTTCGACGTTTTTGCCTCTTATGGTTTCACCGTCATTCCTCTCTTTGTCCTCATGGGCCAGATCGCTTTTAATGCCGGCATCGCGAAAAGGCTCTACGATGCCTCCTACCGATTCATCGGACACATCCCCGGGGGCTTGGCTATGGCCACCGTGGCCGGGGCAACGGTATTCAAGGCCATTTGCGGGTCTTCACCCGCAACGGCCGCCACCTTTGCCAGCGTGGCTGTGCCTGAAATGGATCGATACAACTACGACAAGAAATTATCCACGGGGATCGTGGCCACAGTGGGGACCCTTGGCATTCTCATCCCACCCAGTGTGACCCTGATTGTGTTCGGCATTATCACGGAGCAGTCCATTGGAAAACTCTTTCTCGCCGGGCTTGTTCCGGGATTGATGATCGCCTTTTTCTTTATCTGCATCATCTACATCTGGTGCAAGATAAACCCGGCGCTGGGTCCGAAAGGCGAGAGGTCCACCTGGAAGCAGCGATTTGCAAGCCTTCCAGAGGTGCTCTGGGTCGTCGGTGTGTTTCTGCTTGTCATCGGCGGATTGATGTACGGGTTCTTCACTCCCACCGAGGCAGGAAGTGTCGGCACCTTTGCGGTCTTGGTTTTATCGGTGATCAAAAGGGACATCGGGTTCAAGGGATATATCAAGTCAGTCATAGAGTCCCTTCGCACGGCCTGCATGGTCCTCATGTTGATTGCAGGGTCAACGGTCCTCGGTCATTTTCTTGCGAGAACAAAGATTCCCATGATCGCTGCAGATTGGATTGTGACCCTTCCTCTCAGCCCGGATGCGATCATGATCATCATCAGCGTCATCTACCTCCTGGGAGGCTCTTTCATCGACGACCTCGCCTTCATGGTTCTGGCGACGCCCATTTTTTATCCGGTCATCATTAAATTGGGCTATGATCCCCTCTGGTTCGGTATGATCATCGCCATCACCGTCATGGTGGGTGTGGTGATTCCCCCTGTGGCGATCAACGTCTTTGTGGTCAGAGCCATCACGAAACAACCGTTCAGCGTGATTTACAACGGGGTTTATCCATTCCTGCTCAGCCTCGTGTTTTGCGCGTTTCTGCTCTTCCTGTTCCCCCAGATCGCGACGTTCCTCCCCAATATGCTCATGAGGTAGTCGCCCATCAGACAAAAAGAGGCCTGCGCCCCATGGGCGCAGGCCTCTTCCGTTTCGTGCCGGCTTAGACTACTTGCCCCACTCTCTCCAGTTCAGCCCTGTTTTCTTCTCCCAGTCCGATTCAAAGGCCTGGCTGAAAAAACCATGGAGCTTTTCAAATAGGCGCTTCCAACCTGACTGGTAGTCGTATTTCAGCACATCCTCGAGAAAGGGAACGACTTCCCCCAGCTTGTTCTTGGGGAGATAGGCCCTGGCCCTCATGTCGTAAGACCGCTTGAGCGCTTCAGGGGTCAGCGCATGGGCGGTGAGCATCGCCACCTTGAGGTTCCGCTTCACGGCGATTTCAAGAAGATCGAAACCGCGGACGCCCATAATGTCCAGGACAACGATATCGTAATTCTGCGATTCGAGGAGTTTCTTCGCGTCCTCGTACGTTGTGGCCTTCTCGAACTTGGCGTTCGGGCACTTGTACGTGATCTCCTCCTCCAGAACGGCAAGCACGTCCGGTTCATCATCGATGGCCAGAATTTTTTTGCCATCAAGAATGGATTGGGTCATCGCTCGAAATCTCCTTGATTTTCTGATTTTACCTTAGGCCACCCGGGGTTTCTTGTCAAGGGTCAAGTCTGCTTGTTCCGGATCTTCTTGTACCCGGTTCCGTTGGCCGTTGCTTCTTTTCCGAACAGGGAGCATTCTTGTGGACAAGGCGTTTTCTCTTTTCGCAAAAGACGGCCTGAAAGGTGCGACAGCTCCC
Organism: uncultured delta proteobacterium; assembly: GCA_963702565.1. GTDB lineage: Bacteria > Desulfobacterota > DSM-4660 > Desulfatiglandales > HGW-15 > CAVPDE01. The sequence continues at coordinate 21,805 of CAVPDE010000007.1, forward strand.
CGCGCCGTCTACCGCCCTATCCTCCGGCCACCTGGCATACCGGCAGTTGAGATCGCAGAATTCCATGCATCCCTTTTGACGATCTCACAAAAGGCCAAGAGACATGCTTTTCCGTCATTCCGGCGCAGGCCGGAATCCAGGGATACCCAACAGTTCTGAACCCCGGCCTTCGCCGGGGTGGCTGGGTGGAGAGCCTTTTTCGAGATCGCCCGTTTTCTCCTCTTTCCTTTCTTCTGTTTATCCTTTTCCGCCTCGTCGTGTCCACAGATTTCCAGTTGTCATTGCGAGCGCTTTGATGTATGAAACCTCCTGTTGAGGGAACCCCGGCTGCGCTTTCGGCAAAAGAAGGAATGTATTTTTCGGGTGATGAATTCAGCCTTTTTCCGTGAAAGGGGGGCGTCATGATATCACAGCAAAAATATTGGAATCCTGTTCTCGAAACTCTTGCTCACGAAAAGATCCGCAAACTTCAGCTTGGAAAATTCAAAAGAATTTTCAGCTGGGCTTATGAGAGGTCCAAGTTCCACAGGGGCCTCTATGAGAAAGCGGGAATCAAGCCGGGCGACATTCGATCCTTCGATGACATCCGGCGCATCCCCACCGTCGAGAAGTCGATGATGCGCGGAATTCAGCGCAAGGATCCCTTCCCTTACGGGGATGCGCTTTGTGTGCCCCTCGAAGAGGTGTCCGAATTTCGTCAGACCAGCGGCACCACGGGTCAGCCTGTATATCAGGCAGACACTTGGCAGGACTGGGAGTGGTGGGCCGAGAGCTGGGCCTACATCCTGTGGGCCCAGGGCTACCGTCCCAAAGACCGAGTGTTCCTTCCCTTTGGATACAACGTGTTTGTCGCGTTCTGGGCAGGCCACTATGCGGCGGAGAAGATCGGAGCGGAAGTCGTTCCCGGCGGCGTGCTGGACACCCAGGCTAGAATTCTCAAGATTCAGGAACTCCAGTGCACCGCCATGATGGCCACTCCCACCTACGTGCTCGGCATGGCCGACACGGCTAAGAACAAGATGGGCATTGACCCGCGATCCCTCGCTATCCGCAAGATCACTTGTGCCGGGGAGCCGGGAGCCAGCATCCCCACCACGAAGAAACGCATGGAAGAGGCCTGGGACGCCAAGGTTTACGATCATGCCGGCGCCACCGAGATCGGGGCCTGGTGCTTCGAATGCGAGGCTCAGTCCGGCGGTCTTCATGTCAATGAAGCCTTCTTCCTCGTGGAGATTCAGGACACGGAGACCGGCGAGTACATCGAGGAGCCGAGCCGCCGAGGCAAAATGATCATCACGGCCCTTGACCGGCAGGCCCAGCCCTGCGTTCGCTTTGACTCCAAGGACATCATCGAGTGGGCGCCCGAACCTTGCCCCTGCGGAAGAAGTTTCCGGTTGATCAAGGGAGGCGTGGTCGGAAGGGCGGATGACATCACCAAGGTCAAGGGTGTTCTCCTGGCACCGTCAGCCATCGAAGAAGTGGTGCGGGGCCTGGATGGCCTTGCCGATGAATTCGAGGTCATCGTGGACAAGGAAGGAGACATCGACCGGATCACCCTGAAAATAGAGATCCTCAAGGGCCGTGAAGGCGAGCGCAAGCGGATTGAAGCCCAGCTCAAGGATCAACTGAGGCTCAAAACCAATCTCGGGTACAACCTGGAGTTTCATGACTACGGCACGCTCCCGAGGTATGACGTCAAGGCAAAGAGGTTTAAGGACCTGAGAGGGAAACACTAGCAGGCTGCCGAAAACCGCCCATCTCCGGCGTTCCCCTCATCCATCGTCGCTGCGACGTACCGGGAAGTACGCCTCGCTCCTCTGGATTTCGGGAGTCTTGGATCTGGACGTTTTTGAGCAGCCTGCAAGCAAGGGTTTTTTCACTAACCCGGCCATTTTTTGAGCATTTGAAAATTGGAATTTGTTTCGTGCTTCGGATTTAGTGCTTCGGATTTCTCCAATAGGAGGCGTTATGACGAAAAAAATAGATCTGAAAGAGCTCGACAGCAAGATTCAGTCCATGAAGAAAACGGCGGAGGAACTCAAGCAGATGGGGGAAGACTTCCCTGCCCTCTATCGGAACGTGAGCCGCCTTTTGGCCAGCATCAAGATGCTCGAACTGAATATCTCCGATGTGGCGGGGGTGTGAAGGGCTTTCCTCAACTCAGCAAGGCATCCCATTCGATCTTTTCAAAGGTCTTGTGGAGGTAGTGGTCGTCGTCTACGGTATGAAAGGAGAGATCGGAAAAGACCTGGCGTGCCACACTCTGAACGCCCTCCAGAGGAATCACTTCATCCTGCCGGCCGTGATAGAGGTGCACCGGTCTCTGCAGTTTCCTTTCCCGATAAGGCGTGAACTCCATCAGGTTGATGGCAGGGGCAAGCAGGACGAGCCTCTTCACCCTCGGCTCGTTTTCCACGGCAAAGATGGAAGCCATGAGACCTCCGAAACTCGATCCCACCAAAAGGATATCGCTTTTCTCTGAAAGAAGGGCCCGGAGCTTCGTCATTCGTTCATCCAGGGAGCCGGGGAAATTGGGAGTGAGCATGCCCGGAAAGTTCTTCCTAAAGTAGACGGCCTTCGTCCCCTGATTGTTGCTTTCAAGGCCGTGGATGAACATTCTCAATGCCATCCTATCCCCCTTTCAAGCGCAACCGATCCTTCTCTTGACCTGCGCTTCCCCGGCCGCCTCTACCTCTTCACGTGAAGCCTCCCTGATGGCCGTCACCTCAAGTTCCATGGAAACCTCAATGCCGGCCAACGGATCATTGAAGTCCGCCAGTACCGTGTGAGGGAGAAGGTCCATCACCTTGAAGGAAATCAGCTTCCCTTTCTTCATCTGCCGATAATACTGCCCCTGCACAAGCCTCTGCTTCAGAAGGCCTTTTCTGGGAATTTCAGCGATCAAGCGGGGATCGTGTTCCCCATAGATTTCACCGGAAGGGATCGTAATGCTTTTTCGATCGCCCACATGGCACCCTTCCAAGGCTCTTTCCAGGGTGGGGACCTGCCGCTCAACCCCATACACAAACGTGATGGCTTCTTCCGGGTGGTCCTTGATGGTCCCGTCCGTGAGATGGGTCATCATGTGGTACGTCACGGTGACCATCTTCTCTATTTGAACAGAGTCCATGCGGACCTCTTAAAGGATTTCGAGAATTTCGAATTCCTGAACCCCTCTCGGCGTTCGCACTCTGATTTCATCACCTACCCGCGTGCCGATCAGGGCCTGGCCGAGAGGAGACGTCACGGAGATTCTCCCCCTGTCAGGATCCGACTCATAGGGGCCGAGCAGTTGATACTGAATTTCCTGCTCCGTACTGATATCCCAGAGCTTGACCGTTCTGCCGAATACCACCCGGTCGGACGGGGACGCATCCATGGCGATCACCTCGGAACTGCCGATGATCATCCGGAGTTCATTGATCCGTCCATCGAGGAAGGATTGCCTTTCTTTCGCTGCGTGATATTCCGCGTTTTCGCTCAGGTCGCCGTGGCCTCTGGCCTCTTCAATCGCCCGAATGTTGGAGGGGCGATCCACCCTTTCCAGACGAACAAGTTCTTCCTTGAGCTTTTCGAGACCGTCCTTTGTCATGGGGATTCTGTCCATTTCTTACCTCTCGACCGTGGGAAGCATGACCTGCGGCTCAGTGAGCAGGAATTCCCCCTTTTCGATCCACTCTTTTAGAGTGTTGGCTATTTCAAGCGCTCTGGTGTGGGAAGAAAGAGGGACAGCCTGGACATCCCGCCCTCTGAACTTGATGGTCCCGCTCTTGAGCTCGGCATAGCTCACCCGGCCCAGGCTCACCCCCTCTCCCTTGGGATAGTCGTTTCCATAATCGATAATCTGGGTGAAAATCTCCTCGTCCGACACCCCGGTGAACCGCGCGATCTCTTCGTTCAAAACCGGAATGGGAACACCGATGCCCATCGCCAACGAACACCCGTATCCGAGCATGCTGACGCCTGCCAGCCACCTTGGGTTCATCTCCTTCAGGTTCCCCATCACCATCAGGGTGCCTGCAGGGGAAAGAGGAACCCCGTTTTCTCCTCTCTTGGCACCCGGCTTGTGCTGGCTTCCCGGGCCGATAATGTATCCCTGCGCTCCTCCCAGGAAGATCCTCGTCCCCAGGCCCAGGGTTAAGTAATAAGGATCATTCTGGAGCGGGCTCAACTGCCCGGCTGTCGCGTAGTTCGCGTTGCCTGCCTTCGGTTTCAGGACACCCATGTAGGTGTAAACGGTCTTGTTCGACAAATTGACCGCACAATTGTAGTTCTGGTAGGCATTCCTGGGGTTCAGGAGCACGGCATAGGGAAGGTCGGACAGCTTGACCTTCTTGTTCACCCTCCGGTTCGGATAGCAGTCCGTTCCGTAAGCCGTCACCCTCAAGCGCACGCTTTTACCTGCCACGAGGTCGTGAAGCACGTGCCCGCCCCCGTACTTGAACTGCCCCGGGTGAACCCGGTTGAGCGGGTCATCTTCAGCGGGTTCGGTCGCACCGATGTAAATGTCCACCGCAGCCACTCCGGCGTAAGCCGGAACGTCGTTCAGCCACACCTTGGCCGCCTTGGTGGCCGGCTTGGTGTGACCGAAATTGATGAACGCCCCTGAAGAGCACATAGGAGAAAAAGTGCCGGTCGTCACCACGTCCACCTCTCTGAACGCCTTTCCCGGTCCCTTGCGTTTCACGATCTCCGTCATTTCCTGAGCCGTGACGACAACGACCTTTCCCTCTTTGATTCGCTGGTTGATTTCCTGAATGGTTCTGCTCGCTCTTCTCACAGGCACCGCTTGACCTCCACCCTCTTGCTGGCCTCCAGCCCCAAGAAATCCGAATCGCGAAATTCGAAATTCGAAACAAATTCAAAATATAAATGACCTAAGCCTCAAGGGAAAAATCCACAGATACGGAGTTTTGGTCATTTGAATTTGGATCATTGGATATTGTTTCGGATTTCGTGCTTCGGATTTCGGATTTTCATCTTCTCCTAAAATGACAGAAGAAGCACTGGCTATTGCTCCATTCATGCGAAGACAACAAATTTAAGAAATTATCTATAGTCCCTTTGCTCTGGTGTGACAAGCAAAAGTTCTTTTCCCTTGCCTGAATGGTTGACTTTCCGGGACGCTTTCGGTTACAACTCCAGACAGATTTCTTTGTCCAGTCTATGAGAGATCCTCTGAACATAGGTCATGTGGCGATCGGCGAGAAAGGTCCCTTTTTTCTCATCGCAGGGCCCTGCGTGGTTGAAAGTGAAGACCTGACCTTGACCGTAGCGGATTTCCTCAGGGAGACGGAGGGATTGCTTGGGATCCCCGTCATCTTCAAGGCCTCTTACGACAAGGCGAACCGAACCTCGCTGGAGTCTTACCGCGGACCGGGCATTGACAGGGGACTGGAAATTCTTCGCAAGGTGAAGGAGAAAGTCGGGCTGCCGCTCCTTTCCGACGTCCACAGCGTGGGAGAAATAGAAAAGGCTGCTTCCGTCTTGGACATGATTCAAATTCCCGCTTTTCTCTGCAGGCAAACGGATCTGCTCCTTGCTGCGGGCAGGACAGGACTGGCCGTGAATATCAAAAAAGGCCAGTTTCTCGCGCCCTGGGATATCAAGGGTGCAGCCGACAAGGTCCTCTCCACAGGGAATCCCCGCGTTCTCCTTACGGAACGAGGGACTTCCTTCGGCTACAACAACCTGATCGTGGACATTCGCTCCATTGCGGTGATGAAGACCTTCGGCTTCCCTGTGGTTTTTGACGCGACCCACAGTGTTCAGCTTCCGGGCGGTCTGGGCACCTCCTCCGGCGGCCAGAGGGAGTTCGTGGAGCACCTCTCCAGAGCGGCTGTGGCTGCGGGAGCCGACGGCCTTTTTCTGGAAGTGCATCCTGATCCGAAATCTGCTCTGTGCGACGGACCGAACTCCCTTCCTCTCGATCAGGTAAGACCTCTCCTGACCCTGCTCAAAGAGATCCATCGGCTGGTTCAAAGCGGCAAGTAGTCTGTTCACACCATGACGCGCCGTTTTTTCAAAGGGGTCCCTCTTCTGCGGGAAAAGTCCCCGCACAGGCTCTGACTATTTGCGAAAGGAACAGAGATGACCAGGAAAGCCCTCGCAAAGGTGAAACTTCTCATCCTCGACGTGGACGGCGTCCTCACCGACGGCCGCATCATCATGAACGATCGGGGTGAGGAGACCAAGCACTTCAATGCCCAGGATGGGCACGGGCTAAGAATGCTGATGCAAGCGGGAATCGAGGTTGCTTTGATTTCCGGCCGAAAGTCCGCAGCGGCGGAGTTCCGGGCCAAAGACCTGGGGATCTCCGAGGTCCATCTGGGCGTCAAGGACAAGGCCGGGGTGTGTGCCGACCTGATTCAAAGGAAACGGCTTGTGAAGTCGGAAGTCTGCTGCATGGGGGATGATCTTCCGGATCTCCCTCTTTTTGAGCAATCAGGCACAGCCGTTGCCGTGGCGGATGCCGTTCCGGAGATCCGGGCGGCTGCCGCGTTCTCTACAAAAAAGAGAGGCGGAAAGGGTGCTGCGAGAGAACTCTGTGAAGCCATCCTTAAGGCCAAGGGCCTGTGGCCCTATTCGATCGGTAACAAAAGAAAATCGTAGCGCTTTGGCTTTTTGAAATAGTCACAGGAAGAGGCCATGAGGGTCTCGCCGCCCGCCTCACCCATGGCCTAAAGCTGGACACCGCCCTGTGGCGTCTTCGTTGTTCTGTTTTGAGAGAGACCCCCATGGCCTGAGCCCTCCATTTCAAAAAGCTGAACTGTTACTGAAGATTAGTCTTTACACCGCAAAGAACCTTTTGGTATAATTATTGCACTATGAACAAATTCCTTAGAAAACACTGGCCCTTAGTAGGTATGGGCCTTCTTCTTGCAGCCATGACGGTCTATCTCTTCCAGGCTCGCAGGGGACCCGTGGAACAAAAAGCCGCTCAGGACAAGGAATCCGAAGAAGGCATCCGGCTCAAGGACATTCACTACGTTCAAGACGATCCCGCTCACAAGGTCAAGTGGACGCTGGATGCTTCCGAAGCAAAGCTCTCAAAGGACCAGCAGTTTGTCACCTTTGTGAACTTCCACGTCACCCTGAAACCCGAAAACAAGCCGGTCGTCACCGTGCAGGGCAAGCAGGGCGAGTTTGACAAACGCTCAGGCCGGCTCGTTTTGCAGGGAGACCTGGTCGGGGAGACGGAGGACGGCTACCGGTTCACAACCGAGCAGGCGGTATACCATCACAAGGAGGGCACCCTGGAAACAGATCAAGCGGTTAAGATCTCAGGCGCCTTTTTCTCCATTGACGGCAAGGGACTTTTTCTTGATCTCGGCAAGGAGAAGTTGCAGATCCTTTCGAACGCCACCACCTTGATCTACGGAGAGCCTCCCACTTTATGATGATGCTTTTTCGCTTTTCGCTTTTACTGAGCTTTTGCGTTATGTTCTCTGCGCCAGGTGCAAACGGCCAGACTCTGAAGAAGGCCCTCGGGGATTCTCAAGGGCAACCCATCGTGATCAAGTCCGACAGCCTTGAGTTTGATCATCAGCGCAAGAGGGTCACCTTCAGCGGGAATGTGGATGCCAAGAGGGAGGACTGGACCATCCTCTGCCAGAAAATGGTTGTCTATTATCTTGAGAAAAGCAAAGAATCCCCTCAGAAAGAGAGCATGAAGATCGAGAAGATCGTTGCTCAAGGGGATGTCAAGATCACCCGGCAGAGCGGAGGTCTGGCAACGGCCGAGGAGGCCACCTACTTCTGGGACGAAGAGCGAGTGGTTCTCACCGGAAAGCCGGTGGTTCAACAAGGGGATGACTTTGTGGAGGGGACCGTGGTGACCCTTCTCTTGAAAGAAAACAAGAGCCTTGTGGAAGGGTCGGGAGACACCAGGGTAAGGGCGGTGATCTCGCCGCGCTCCGAGAAGAGGTGATTGACGTTGGCCGAACCTGCTGAGACACTGGAGGCCCATGGCCTTGTCAAAACCTACCGAGGGAAAAGAGTGGTCGATCGCATCGACCTCACCCTGAAGAGGCGGGAAATCGTAGGATTGCTCGGGCCCAACGGTGCCGGAAAGACGACGACCTTTTACATGGTGATCGGGCTCACGCAGCCGGACCAGGGAAACGTATTGATGGACGGCCAGGACATTACAGAAGATCCCGTGTACATCAGGGCGAGAAAAGGGATCACGTACCTGGCCCAGGAACCCTCTGTGTTTCGGAAGCTGACGGTGGAGGAAAACCTCCTGGCCATTCTTGAGAGTTTGGGGCTCACTTCCGAGCAGATGAACAGTCGACTGGAAACGCTTCTCTCGGAGCTGAACATCCGCCATTTGGCCAAGCAAAAAGCATCCTCCCTTTCCGGTGGGGAACGGCGCCGGCTGGAAATCACTCGAGCCTTGATCACCGAACCCCGATTCATGTTGCTCGATGAACCCTTTGCCGGCATTGATCCCCTGGCGGTCCAGGATATCCACCAGATCGTGAGACAACTGAGAGACCGCGGCATGGGAATCATTATATCGGACCACAACGTGAGAGAAACATTGAAAGTTTGCGATTCCGCCTATATTATCAGCCAGGGTCATATCGTGGAGTTCGGTGACCCGGAAAAAATCCTTCAGAGCAAGATCGCGCGAAGCTGTTATCTTGGCGAAGAATTCTGTATGTAACCGCGGGGCTTATGGCTTTACAACTTAAACAATCTCTCGCTCTCGCACAGCAGCTGATCATGACCCCTCAGCTGCAGCAGGCGATCAAACTGCTCCAACTTTCCAGGCTCGAGCTCCTGGAGACCGTTCACACGGAGCTGGAGACCAATCCTGTATTGGAAGAACACCCTTCCGAAGGCGGCGATGAGGAAAAAGAGTCTGGAAAAGATCCGGAGTCGGAACCCAAACTTGCGGAAGTGGATGCTCAGGAAAAAATAAGGGAAGACATGGATTGGGAATCCTATCTTTCCGATTACAACAAGGGATGGGCGGAGTCCCCTTACGAAGCCAAGGAAGCGCCCTCCTTTGAAAACGTGACCGCCAGCAAACCCAGCCTCCAGTCCCACCTCATGTGGCAGCTCAATATGAGCCGGGTCAGTGACACCGCGAAAGAAATCGCGATTCACATCATCGGAAACCTCGATGATGACGGTTACCTGACTCTCCCGGTGGAGGAGTTGTCACAGACTACGCTCCGACCACCGGAAGAGGTGTTGGAGACCCTCTCCATTGTTCAGAACTTCGATCCTGTGGGGGTGGCGGCAAGAGACACCCGGGAATGCCTTCTCATCCAGGCAAGGTTTCAGAATTTCGGCGGAACTCTGATTGAGAAGATCATCCTCGATCACATGGACAAGCTCGAGAACAAGAAATACGAGCTCATTGCAAAGAGTCTTTCCGTGCCCCTGGAGGGCGTTCTTGACGCGATTTCTATTATCACGACTTTCGAGCCCAAGCCCGGCCGACAATACTCCGACGAGGAGACCATCTACATCAGCCCCGATATCTACGTTTTCAAGATGGGAGATGACTACGAGATCGTCCTCAATGAAGACGGATTGCCTAAACTGAAGATCAACGCGTACTACCGGGATATCCTCACCAGCAAGGAAGCTCTGGAGGACGGCACCAAACAGTACATCCAGGACAAACTCAAGTCGGCGGCCTGGCTTATCAAGAGCATTCATCAGCGACAGAGAACCATTTACCGGGTGACCAGCAGCATTGTCCGCTTTCAAAAGGAGTTCCTGGACAAGGGGATTGCTCACCTCAAGCCTCTGGTGCTGCGGGATGTGGCGGAAGACATTGAGATGCACGAATCCACCATCAGCCGCGTGACCACCAACAAATACGTTCATACGCCCCAAGGCGTCTTCGAACTCAAGTACTTTTTCAACAGCGCCATCCAGTGCCTCGACGGAGAGTCGGTTTCTTCCGAGACGGTCAAAGAGCACCTCAAGAACATGATCAAATCAGAAAACAGGGCAAAACCTTACAGCGACCAGGAGATTGCGGATATGCTCAAACAGCACAACATTGACGTAGCCCGGAGAACGGTCGCTAAGTACCGGGAAGCGTTGGGTATTCTGCCCTCTAGAAAACGAAAAAAACCCTACTGAAACGACCCTCGTTGACTTCAAATAACTTCTTTGCTATAAGATTTTGTTTTTTCGGGAGGTAGCGCTTATGATGATTACTGTGACTTTTCGGCGCATGGAACCCGCAGAGAGTCTGCGGGCCTATGCAGAAGAGAAGCTTTCCAAAATCAAGAAGTATCTGGACTCTCCCATGGAGGCTCATGTGGTTCTCGAGGTGGAGAAATTCAGACACATGGCGGATGTGACCGTGAATGTCGATGGGACAAGGATCAAGGCTTACGAAGAGACGGAAGACATGTATTCCGCCATTGACATGGTCATGGACAAGATAGAGAACCAAGTCAAGAAGCACCGCTCCAGATTAAGAGAAAGAAGAGCCGAGAACATCAAAGGAGAGCAGGTTCTCGCGAGCGAGGCGGCGGCGGAAGGGGTTGCAGAGGAGCCGACCATTTCGGTAGAAAAATTGGTGGCCAAGCCCATGGACCCCGAAGAAGCAGCCATGCAGCTTTCAGCCTCTCGACAGGATTTCCTGGTCTTCCGGAATTCTCGATCCCGAGAGATCAATGTGATATACAAACGCAAAGACGGCAACATTGGCCTGATTGAGCCGGCCAGTTGATCCTCTTTCCAGGACCGTAGGCGATGAAACTCTCGGAATTGACAGACGAAGACTATATCCTTCCCGAGTTGAAGGCCAAAGACAAGAAAGGGGTTCTGGAAGAACTCGTCGACGCTTTGGTCCGGCGGGAACCCTCCATTGACAAGAAGGCCCTGGTCAAGGTGTTGCTGGAGAGGGAGCGCCTGGGGAGCACGGGGATCGGAGACGGCGTGGCCATCCCTCACGGCAAATTCCAGGGAATCACTCACCCGATTATTTCCTTTGGAAGGAGTCGCAAGGGGCTCGACTTCGAGTCGATGGATGGAGAGCCGGTTTTCCTTTTTTTTCTCCTGGTGGCCCCGGAGAACTCCGCGAGCATACATCTCAAAGCCCTTGCGAAGATAGCAAAAATCCTCAAGAACGGCGCTTTCCGAAAGGTTTTGATGGAGGCGCCGAGCAAAAAAGAACTGTATCGGACGATTATTCAGAATGATGAGGACTTCTAGGATCGAGTTTACCCTATGATAGGCTTGCTGATTGTCACCCACTGCGATTTGGGCAAAGAGCTGCTGAACGCCGCCGAGTTCATCGTTGGGAAAATAGAGGCAGCCGACACGATCGCCATCACCGAAACGTCAGGCACGGATCTCCTGAGAAAGAAAATCGAGGCGAAGGTCGGCACCCTGGACAAGGGAGACGGGGTGCTCATCCTAACGGACATGTTCGGAGGAACCCCTTCCAATCTGAGTCTCTCCTTTCTCAAGGAAGGAAAGATCGAGGTTCTCACCGGAGTCAACCTTCCGATGATTATCGCCATCGTTCAGAACCGACTGAACTTCAAGGTGACGGTTCTTGCCGAAAAAGCGCAGGAAGCGGGAAAGATGGGAATTTCCCTGGCCAGCAAACTGCTCGAATCCCCATGACCTCCCTGGTACAGGTCACCGTAGAAAATCATGAATTCTACCTGGATAGGATTCTGGAGATTGAACACCTCTCTTTCTCCGCTCCCTGGTCGCTGAACGGCTTTCTTCAAGAGCTCGAAAACCCTGTTTCTCAGCTCTGGGCCCTGATGTCTGACAAGGTTCTTCTGGGCTTCTTTTGTTTCTGGGCTGTCCGGGAAGAGATGCAACTGCTCGATCTTGCGGTTCACCCGACCTACAGAAGCCGGGGACACGGGAGTTACCTCCTGATGAAAATGATCGACCTTGCTTTGTCGAGAGGGATCTCCCGGATCTGGTTGGAAGTGAGAGTCTCCGGTGGAGCGGCAAGGAGGCTCTATGAGAAATTCGGTTTTGTGGAGAGCGGCCGCAGGAGGAATTACTATACCGGCCCGACGGAGGACGCCATCGTTATGTCCCTGGCCCTGGCCAGAGAGGCCGAGAAAAATACCCCCACGGGCAACACCATAGGAGAAAGCGTATGAAATCACGGCTCCCGATGATCGCAGGCAACTGGAAAATGAATTTAACCCTCGCCGAAGCAGCTCAACTGATCAAAGCCCTCGCCGATGGCATCAAGGGACTGAGCGGGGTCGAAGTGCTTGTCGCACCTCCTTTTACGACCCTGCTGAGAGTGAAGGAAGCGATCGGCAAAGCCCCCATCCTCCTCGCAGGGCAAAACATGCACTGGGGAGCGAATGGCGCATTCACCGGAGAGGTTTCCGCTGCGATGCTCGCGGACGCGGGATGCAGCCACGTGATCCTCGGTCACTCTGAGAGAAGAACTCTTTTCGGAGAAACGGACGAAGTCATTGACCGCAAGGCCGCAGCAGCGGTGAAACAGGGGCTCATTCCCGTTGTGTGCATCGGTGAGACGCTCGAAGAAAGAGAAAAAGGGCTCACGTTCCAAATCATCGAGCGGCAGCTCGGCCTTTCCCTGAAGAGCTTCAGGGAAGGGAAGACCCTTCCCCTTACCACCATTCTCGCTTATGAACCGGTTTGGGCCATAGGGACCGGCCGAACCGCAACGCCGGAGCAGGCTCAGGAAGTGCACCAGTTCATCCGGCAGTGGCTGAAGGCGCATTTCGGAGACCGGACTGCCCAGGCTATAAGGATTCTTTACGGAGGAAGCGTCAAACCGGACAATGTCCGGGATCTCATGTCAAAACCGGACATTGACGGAGCCCTTGTCGGTGGAGCCAGTCTAAAGCCCGATTCTTTTTTGCCTATTGTGCGGTTTGGCGACGCCCCATGATTTTTGTTGCATTCCCATTTTTTTTTGTTACTATAAAAAGTCCGATTTTTGGCCCGAAAAAGGGCGGTAGGTGGAAAGGGATACTGTAATGGTTCTTGTTCTAACGTTACTCCACGTGGTTGTTTGTATCGCGCTGGTCATGATTGTTCTGTTGCAGAAAGGGAAAGGCGCCAGCATGGGTGCTGCCTTTGGAGGCTCCAGCCAGACGGTTTTCGGGAGCACCGGAGCAACTCCTTTCCTGAGCAAGATCACCGTGGCAACAGCCGTAATCTTTATGTTCACTTCTCTCGGCCTGGCCCTCCTCATGGGAAGAGGGGCCACTTCATCACTGATGAAAGGAGTGAATGTCCCGGCAGCGACTCAGCCGGCTGAAAGTCCGGCTCCCGCGGGAACTCCGGCCCCTGCCGGCGAGAGTAAGTAGAAAAGCCAATGCTTTCCTCCCCCTTGAGGGGGAAGACTAAGGTGGGGGTGAAGGCGAGGGGGACACAGTTTCAACGCGGAAGTGGTGGAATTTGGTAGACACGCTACTTTGAGGGGGTAGTGGGCGTAAGCCTGTGGGGGTTCAAGTCCCCCCTTCCGCACCACCTATTTACAAGGATTTCGGCGGTATTAGGGTTAAAGAAGGCAGTATTTAAAGGGTTCTCGGCATTCAGTATGCTTGAGAACCTTTTCTTTTCTGGCTTTCCGTGGTTTGAAGTATTTAGATTTCTTGTCTGCATAGCCTGTTATCTAACATTTTGTCTAACACTTCAGTGGATGCTCCTATTTTGGAGCATGTTTTCATACTGCTTGATAGCTAGCCTCATATCCTCAGTATCCACCGTGTCATAATGCCTGTTCATCTCTTCGGTGGAATGCCCTGTGATCGTCATAGTCACGTTACGGTCCACCCCTGCTTTCCTCATCATGGTGTTGAAGGTATGCCTCAGATCGTGAAAGGTGATCCCGTTCTTGACATTCCGTCCATAGGGGATTTTTGCATCTTCACAAGCATTCCTGATAGCTGTGCGAATATCCTTGATTGGCTTTCCCCTGAATTGGATCACATAACCTTCGGACTTCTGGTGTTCTAGGAGCATCCCGTAAAGCTCATCTCCTATGGGGATGGTTCTAGCTTCATTGTCCTTGGTATCGGATGCCTTCAGTTCGATTAGCCTAGCGTCAAGGTCTACCTTATCCCATGTAAGGTTGAGGATTTCCCCCCTACGCATTCCCGTGTAAAGGCCCATCGCAAATGCCAGCTTGATATGCTCAGGAAGGAAGAGCATCAGGGTTTGGTACTCGTCCTGAGTCAGTATCCGTTCCCTGGCATTAGAGGCTTTCTTCGTTAATTGGTTCCGCTTGACGAGCTTTTTGACCGCATCGAAAGTCCTAACAGGCTCCCCGTCAATCAGTCTATCCCCGAAGGCTTTCTTGACAGCCGTCTTAGCCCTTCCTATCTGCTGATCAATGTACGAATCCGCATACCCTTCCTTGCGCCTGCGCACCTGATAGCCTTCAAGATCCGTAGGCTTGTGACTGGCGTCAACTATTTTTCCCTCAGCGACAATTATAATTCCCGGTTCCCCCTTGCCTTCAAAGCCAGCTCCTTATCCGAAGCAGGTGAACCGGAGGGAGCCCGTAGGGCGACCGGAGGTTGACCTGCCAGCCCGGTGTCTCCTCCCCTTTTTCGCTCTGGTCTATGCGTATAGGTTTTTGAGTTCCCCTGCTTTTCTCTGGTCAAACCCAATATCCGCTCTGCACATCGTAAATCCTCACCGGATAAGCATACCCGAACTCACGAATCAAGAGATCCCCTTCAAAATCCGTTATCATGTAAATCTCATGACTTTCGTACAATTGTCGAACCACGTCGTGTTTTCATCCGTAAAAACCGTATCGATGGTTTCCAGACGACCCTTTTGTGGATTATACACTGTCATTTCCATTTGCTTACCTCCGTAGACATTTTGGGATTCAACCCTCTTTCCGAACTTCCTTATTCGCCGTGGAATGCTCCAGCCGGTAGCTGGGAAGATTCAATTCCAGAATGATGCTGTGGTGGACAAGACGGTCAATGGCTGCCGCTGTCGTCATGGGGTCCTTGAAGATACGCTCCCATTTGGAAAAAGGCAGATTACTGGTGATCATCAGGCTTCCCCGTTCGTAGCGTTCAGCCAAGAGGATAAAGAGGACCTCCATCTCCTCTCTGTTTTGCTCAACGTAACCGATGTCGTCGATCATGAGCACGTCATACTTTGAAAGGGCCTTCAGGAGCCGGGGCAGCTTCAGGTCTCGCTTCGCAACGAGCAACTGCTGCACCAGAAGGCTGCAGGGAGCGAAGAGCAATCGGCGACCTTGTCGGTGGATCAGTTCCTGAGCGATGGCGCAGAGCAGGTGGGTTTTTCCACTTCCCGGATTGCCAAAGGCCAGGACATTCTCTGAGCGCTCCACAAAGGACCCTTCCAGCAGGGCGTTGAGCTGCGCTGCCAGCATGGAAGAGAGTCGACTCATTTCAAAGGCCTCCAGGCTCTTTTCCAAAGGCAATTTGGATTCTCTCAACAGCCTCTGGATCCGATTCTGCCGGCGCACCTCACGCTCCCGTTCCATCACCTCGGCAAGGTAGTGTTCGTAGGTTAAGGATTCCTGGCGTGCCCGATCCGCCTCTTGCCCATAACAGGCCCGCACGGTGGGCAGATGCAACTCCTTGAGGCACCGGACCAAGGAGGGTTTCAGTTCGCTTGATAACATGGCATCACCTCCTTGTTCCTCAGAAGCGCATCGTAAGCGGCCAAATCAACCTCTGCAACGACAATTTGGGCAGGCCAAGGGATCCGCCCTTCACAGCCTACGATCCTTTCTACGGCCTCAAGACTGATGGGCAGCTCCTTGTCCAGGAGCGTTCGCAGCGCCTCATCCACCGCAGCCTCGTTCTCCCGGGCAGCCAGATGCAAAATCTCCAGATACTCCTTGGCCGCCCGAGAAGGATGCCGTCTCCTCAGCCCGTCATAGGCCATGCGGAATCGATGGGTGGGAAACAGCTCTTCCCGGTAACGATAGTTCTCAAAAGCCCCGGGCTTTCGCACCAGCCAGTCAATGATGTGCCGGTACTGGATGCGGTGCTTGCCTTCCCCGCGCAAACGCGGCATCGTCTCAAGGCATCGCTGGCCATACCATACCTCCAGGTGCTCTGCATAAAGCCGCACCTGGATCTGCTCGCCGATCAGGCGGCTGTCCACCGAATACACGTTGTGGTTGACCCGGATGGTGCTGCTCGGCCCCACCCTGACCCCAAGCCTCTTGCAGCTATCAGGCGCCTGGGAGGCAAACGTCTCAGCACCTCGGCCTCCTCTTTGAACCGATCCAGACGCCCCGCATTGAGCTGGACGAAAAGCTTGCCCAAGAAAACCGCGTAGTCTTGACGGCTTGCAAAATCACAACTCCCCCGAAGCATCAACGATTGCTCCACCGCTTTCTTCGAATCGGTAGTGACGCTGCTCGACGTCGCCGTTCTCGTTGGGACTCTCCGCCTGGGTCTTGTGTCCCTGCAAACCATAGTGATCCAGCAATGCCCGGTAGCGTTGGGTAAACTCCTCCGGATTGATCCGGCTTCTGGACCGCCGCGGAAAGTCGATCCGTCCGGTGCCTCTCCGGCACACCCCCCAACTCCCAAAGCGCATTCTGCAATCCCTCGCTCAAGGATTCAAAACTCTCAGAAAAACAGATCGTCCCCGTCTCCCAGTTCGAATAGGTCAGCACAAAGTGATAGAGCAAATGCTCAAAGGGCTGCCTCTGAATCGTAACCCCTAAAGAGTTCATCGAGGTAAAATCCGACTGGCACAACTCCCCAGGTTTGTGCACCTGAGGAAAGAATACCTCCCGAGGGGGCCCCTGCAGTGCACGCCAGATCTTGACCCGACGCTGCAGGGTCCGAAGTTGCCCATCACCGAATC
Source organism: uncultured delta proteobacterium (assembly GCA_963702565.1). GTDB lineage: Bacteria > Desulfobacterota > DSM-4660 > Desulfatiglandales > HGW-15 > CAVPDE01. The sequence goes on from CAVPDE010000007.1 coordinate 38,617, forward strand.
GACCCGGATACCGGCGCTGTAAATCTTCAAAGAGCGTCTTGGCTTCCAGTCCCGGATTGATCCTCAGTTTCTCTTCCACCCCAGCCCAAACATCATCAAAGGGATCCTCCCGAGTCCGCCAAAAATGCTCCACTCTGACCTCATGGGGCAATTTACCGAGAGATCGGTACTTACGCGCCGTCTTCTCATCCATGTCCGCCTTCGCCGCCGCTAACCCCAAACTCATTCCCTTCCCTAACAGCTCCATAAGTCTCCTCACTTGTCTGTCAGTGACCATCCAACCCTCCTTGTCCAAGAGATTGGATAGCCTAACACTTAACCATGGAAACCGGGAATTTTAATTGTCGTCAGACGGGAATTCTAATTGTCGCTGATCAGGCTTGACGCTTGAAAGAAGATGTTGACCAAACTCCTCATTAAAAGAGGCTAGGTTGAAGGTTATGATGTCATAGGATTTCTTTGCTTTCACTGGATCAAGGGCTAAGTACCACTTGGCTAGGTCACTGAAGGTCATTGATGTTCCTGGCTTTACATCGAACACCTCAAGCCTGTTTTCGTGCTTGCAGACGTTGAACTTGGCTTGGACATTGTTCGCATCTGTGATGGAATAAGCGTTACAGTCCTTGAAGGTTGAAAGACTCCGCCACACTTGTTTTCCCTCTTGCCGGTAGACGATGTGGTATCGGACTTTCTTATTCTTCTTCTCATTGTCAAGGTTAGCACCACAGGGACAGGCTTTCGCCTTCACACTGTGCTTCTTGTGACACACTGGACACTCCGCCAAGATTGCCATGATCATTTCCCCCCTTTCTTCTTTGCTCTTGCAAGATATCGCTCACAGCTTTCTCAATCAGGTCTTTCAAGGATATTTTCTCAATAGCCGCTTGCACCTTTGCCTCATAATGAAGCTCATCTGAGAAATTCTTGAGATTTACAACCATTTCTTAACACCTCCTCATGTATTAGCTTTATTACTAAGTAAACTTTAAAGCAAAGGATGTCAAGGATTATTTTGAGGGAAAATCACTTTCTTCACAGGCAGGGTGTCAGGGTCACACCTCTTCACCATTACTCAGGACGGATTCGCACGTTCATTTTTTCACGGAATTCTTTCTCTTCACAGGTAACAGATAGCATGACACCGTGATCGCCCACGGGAAGGTATTCGTGGTCACACCCTCTCCACTCTTCTACCAAGAAAACTTCTGGAAATATGTACGTTGTAAGTGAGCCTCCGGGGAAGATAATGCCGGGCTCCTTTTTACCAACGTGACAGCGGTCCATGTAGTCAATGCCTCCGTTTGTGGCCCCACCACGAATGTAGAATGATCTATTCCAATCTATGGTCAACTCTTTGTCAGTTTTATTTTTCACATTTAACAGAAACGAGGTGAAACCCTTATGGTATTTAGGGGATGGCTCTATGGATGCATCAAAACAGCTATTGCTAATCAGCCGGCTATTGCCTGGGTCTTCCCATGTGTATCTGACGCATGCTGAAATGCATAAGCATAAAAGAAGGAGTGCCATTTTTTTCATGGGATTTCTCCTTTGGAGAGAGGTTAGCAAACAAGAATCCCAAATGGTGCTTACGGTCAACCTTTTTCGGATATAGAAGCCTAGCCCAGAGGGTTACAGCTTGCCCTCTATTTCTTGGCAGAACTCCCTCACGCCTTCCACCCAGCCCGTTGCCCATTGAAGAGATTTCTCCTTCCTTTTCATGATGTCGCTAGAGACGGCGCTGTTACGGAAACTTTCCTCTTCCGGTGAGCCCTTTCTATACTGGGTGAGCTCCGTGTCGTGAGCATTCTTGGCCCAATCAAGGCCAGCCGCCTTCCCTGCACGGAAATCTGCCTGTTTCCTAGACGCCCAATCTTGTGCCGCTTGTTTGTGTTTTTCCTTAACCTCTGCCTTATCCCTCTCCATTTGTTCGATTATAGTATTATCCATCTTACTTTCCCTCTTTCTTCTTAAGATCCTTCTTCATGGCTTCATGGAAAATCTCAATAGCTAGAGCGTTCATGGATACGATCTTTTCGTCTGAGGGTTTCCTCTGCCGCATGATCCCGCAACCAATCTATAACCTCAGCCGGAAGCCTCACTGCCCAAGGTCTCAATTCTGCGCCTGATTCCATCCGATGACCTCCTCTATACCGTTTACACTATCTATATAATAGACAGTATTTCATGTATGTCAACAACTATGTTCGATGAGCTTCATTTTCCTGAGACAGGATTTTAGCCCGCTTCTCAGGAGTTTAGCCTAGAAGAATGAGGGGTTCCCCTATTTACACCTGACATTCCTTTCCTTACTATGAGGTCAGGGAAGGATATACAAATCTTTCTCTTTCCTCCTAAAGCCTCCTTAACCAAGAGGCTGAGGAGGGCATTTTCCTTCCGGCCACGGGCTAAATCTCGGCAGAGATTTCGCTCATTGGAAAGGCACGGATAGGTCTACGTTTTTCCACCCTTTAACCATCAAGATAGTCTAGCTGTTTTCCTTCCTACCCTTTAACCTCCAAGAAAAAGGCTTCTCATGGAGTATCCCCTCAAATTTGGCCTGCACCTGCCCTGAGATAAGCAATTTCGTATCACAATTACAAGAGCTGTCCAGCTTGTTCAACAACGCGCTTAGGGAGACAGATTATGAAGAAGACCTTTTTCGGTTTTTTGCTAGCGGCCTTATTAGGATTTAATCCATTGGCTCAAGCTACTCTTTGGGATCGTGGAGGGGGACTCATCTATGATGATGTGTTGAACATTACCTGGATGCAGGACGCAAACTATGCTGGGGAACGAATGATTTGGGATGACGCTATGACCTGGGCCTCGAACTTGGTCTATCAAGGCTATGATGACTGGCGTTTGCCTACGACCATAGCTGGCCCCAATGAGTTTGAGTCTGGTTATGACGGGACAACCAATGGAGGCTTCAACGTCAAGTCCAGTGAGATGGGGTATATGTACTACGTGACCCTGGGGAACAAAGGTTATTATGCCCTAGATGGAACGAACCCTCGACCAGGATGGGGCCTTGTAAACACCAGCTTTAAATCTGGTGGTCCAGGTGCGTCCCACCGTCTCCTTCCAAAACTTGCAGCCCGACATCTACTGGTCGGATACGGCGCATCTTTATCAACCGAACTACGCATGGTGCTTCTACTTCTTCAACGGCAACCAGCGCATCCACGAAAAGAGCCTCAACCCATACGCCTGGGCTGTGCGTGACGGCGATTCAGCCCCTCTCAACGAACCCCCACACGAATGCTGGAGCTGACCAAATTGTCTTTGATACCGCCATACTCGATGGCAGTGCTTCCTCTGACCCAGATGGACAGGTAGTTTCATACGCATGGACGCTTCAGCACCGAGAAAATACAAAGGATATTCGAACCGCTTCTGGAATCACTCCAACAGTTTCGACCCTAAATCCCGGCTTCTATGACGTGACTTTGACAGTAACCGATAATGATGGAGCTACAGGCACAGACACGATGCTCCTAGCTGTTGCTGCGCCGAACCCAAATGCAGATCTGGATTTGACCAGCTTTAGGACCACTAAGAACAAACGGAGTAATAGGACTACCACTCAAATGCTTGGAACGATTAACCTCCCTGAGTTGAGCGTGAGTAATGGCGGCACCGTGCAATCGAGAATCACTATAGAGCTATTCGGTGTGCTCGATGGCGGTGGCGATGTAATTATGTCAAAAGAAGCTACTTTGACAGTCACGGAGACACCCAAGACGCTTGATATTCGCAAATAGGCTTGGTTCGCTTGTCACCGTATAGTGAGAGGCAGGGTCAACAATGGCCCTGGCGTATCGGTCTCTGAACCCGCTACTATGCTCCTTCTGGCTTTCGGTCTGGTGGGGATTGCAGGGTTTAGGAGGAAGTCGAGGAAACGATTGTCAAGTTCAATCACTTCAGATGGAGGTGCAGAAATGTTTCGACATAAGGCGTCAATACTTGTTCCTCTAATGGTGTGTCTTGCACTCATACCGCTTTACTCTCTAACCGTCTTTGCTCAGGGGATTCCGGAGGTTATCAAAAGGCTGAACCACATGCAGCAAACATTAGATGGCCAGATCATTCCGAAACTTGATCAATGTAACCAATGTCCTGAATGTCCTCCATGTCCTGATGCTGGCGTGCCGAAGACGGGGCAAACAACCGCATATGGACTACATGACGACGGTGATCTAGAAAAAGGAATAGAACCGCCTGTACCGCGTTTTACGGACAATTCCGATGGCACAGTGATTGATAATCTCACAGGACTCGTTTGGCTGAAGAACGCCAACTGCTTCGGAGCAATAACATGGCCCCAAGCCTTGTCAAACTGCAACAGTCTGTCAAATGGGAGTTGCGGACTTATTGACGGTTCTTCGGCTGGCGACTGGCGCCTACCTAATCTTAGAGAACTCCACAGCCTAGTCGATTATGGCGCAAGCAATCCCTCGTTGCCTAATGGCCATCAATTTGCAGGGGTTAAGTCTGGCGAAGAAGATGGGCGCTATTGGACAAGCACAACCTACTATGCCTACCCCTGGGCGGCGTGGTTTGTGGAGTTCTGTCACGGCCATGTGATGGGTGCAGGCTATAAAGATAGCTCCCATCAGGGCATAAGTTATTACTATGTGTGGCCGGTGCGGGATGCTAAATAGCATGGCCTTATATTCAAAGAGGAAGTCAGGGTCACAGTTGGCTCCCCTTTTTTGCCGTCCCTGAACCCGCCACGATGCTGCTTCTCTCTTCTGGATTGGTGGGGCTTGCAGGGGTGAGGAGGAAGGTTCGACATCATTAACCCTTCTAACATCGATTGAAGGAGGTTAAGGGGCATGAGATTCAAAGGCGTTTTGGTAATTGCGTTCATAGCATTTTTATGCTTTCCCATCACACAAGGCCAAGCAGGGTCTTTTTCCGACAATTTTAATGACGGTAACGCCAATGGATGGGTGTTTCCCCGTGGAGAGTGGAGTGTTGAGAACGGAACTTTAGTACAGCGGTCTTTCGGTGACGGGAATAGAGCACTCGTGGACAATCTGTTAATCTCAAACCAAGTAATTGAAACCCGGTTGAGCAGCGCCGGTTATTCTGGTGTTGTCTTTTGGCATCAAGATGACCACTGGGTAGCCATTAATCTTGCCTGTCAGTCAGGAATAGCGGTAACTCAATTCTTTAATGGAAACTACTATCAGTACGTTTATGGTAACTATTATATAGACGCGAGATGGTATGATGTTAGGGTCGATGCCGACAGCACAAGTGGTTTATTAGACATTTACGTTAACGACACTTTCATATTCGCCTATCAAACAAGCACTCCATATCGCACTGGCCTGTCAGGATTATGGTCTGGTAATGAAGTCGGATACTTTGATGACTTCAGCTTGACTTCAGATGACATTCCTCCCGTCCTTATTCCCATTAACATCGACATCAAGCCAGGAAGCGATCCCAACAGTATCAACCTGAAGTCCAATGGTGTTGTCCCTGTCGCCATTCTCACAACTCCTGAATTTGATGCGAGCACGGTTGATCCAACCACCGTGAGATTCGCCGATGCATCACCGATCAAGCGGACCATCGAGGACGTGGACTCCAATGGTTACCTGGATATGCTCCTGCACTTTGACACACAGGAATTGAATTTAGACGCAAGCAACACTGAGGCCACACTAACGGGAATGACTGATGACGGGATAGAGATCGTTGGCACAGATTCAGTAAATATCGTGCACAAACGCAAG
>CAVPDE010000008.1:0-124508 GCA_963702565.1 uncultured delta proteobacterium
ATCGAGTCCTGAACAGAAAGGGAGAAAAGGAAATGAAACACCTATCGTCATCTCTATCAGACCTTTCCATCCGCGTGCCCCGGGTTGTCCTCGGGCTCGTCGCCGCGTTCTGTGTCTTTACATTGGCTGCCGGCTGCCAGAAGGAAGAAAAAGCAGGCCCTCCCGGACCGCCGGCAGTCGAAGTGGTCGACGTCGTCCAAAAGGACGTGCCTATCTTTTATGAATGGGTCGGGACATTGGACGGCTTTGTGAACGCCACGATCCGCGCCCAAGTGACCGGCTACCTGATCAAACAGAATTACGGGGATGGCGAACTGGTCAAGAAAGGGCAGGTTCTCTTCGAGATCGACCCCAGAACCTTTGAGGCTGCCTTAGGCCAAGCCAAGGGCACTCTGGACCAGTCAAAAGCCGGGGTGGAGGTGCAGGAGTCACGCTGGGCTACGGCAAAAGCGAATCTGGCCCGCATCAAACCTCTGGCCGAACAGAATGCAGTAAGCCAGAAGGACCTGGATGATGCGGTCGGTATGGAGCAATCGACACGGGCCTCGGTCATCGCTGCCCAGGCCTCGGTGGCGGCTGCTCAGGCTGCAGTGGATAAGGCGCAACTTGACCTCGGGTTCACCAAGATCATATCCCCCATCGACGGCATTGCGGGCATTGCCAAGGCCCAGATCGGAAATCTGGTCGGCCCAGGAGCCGTGGACGAGTTGACGACCGTTTCTACCGTTGACCCGATCAAGGTTTACGCTTCGATCAGCGAGCAGGAGTACCTGAAGGCCGCAGAGAAGCAAAGTATTCAGAAGGAGAAGATGCCCCTGGAGTTGGTCCTTGCCGACGGCAGTACTTACCCTCGAAAGGGAGAAGTCGCCTTTGCCGACCGCCAGATGGATGTGAGGACCGGTACCATCCGTGTGGCCACAATTTTCCCAAACCCGAACAATATGCTCCGGCCCGGGCAGTTCGCCCGGATACGCGCTGAGATTGAAATCAAAAAGGGCGCACTGGTCATTCCCCAGCGGTCGATTACCGAGCTTCAAGGAAAGTACCTGGTGGCGGTGGTCGGCCCGGAGAACAAGGTGTCGATCAAGCAGGTAAAGGCCGGGGCGCGGTTCGGACAGCTCTGGGTGATCGACCAAGGGTTGCAAGCGGGGGAAAAGGTGGTCGCGGAAGGAACCCAGAAGGTCAGGGAAGGCATGGTGGTGAGCCCGAAGCCGTTTGGATCGCAGACTCAGGCAGAGGCTGCAGGGGCCAAGAAACCGGAAGCCAAACCCCAATCGAAAGCGGAGGCCAAGTAACCTGCCATGGCTAAATTCTTCATCAATCGCCCCATTGTCGCTATCGTCATCGCCATCATCATGGTCATTGTCGGCGTGGTGGCTATCTTGGGACTGCCCATTGCTCAGTACCCCAACATCGTCCCCCCCGAGATTGTCATTAACACCACGTATGTCGGCGCGGATGCGCAGACCGTGGAGCAGTCGGTCGCCACGCCCATCGAGCAGGAGATGAGCGGCGTCGACAACATGAACTACATGTACTCGCTCAATGCCAACAACGGCGAGCTGAAGCTCTACGTGAACTTCGACGTGAAGACCGACGCGAACATCGACCAGGTGCTGACCCAGATACGCAAGAGCCAGGCCGATTCCAAGCTGCCCCAGGAAGTGCGTGACTACGGGGTCACGGTCAAAAAGTCCACAGCCTCCCCCTTGATGCTGGTGAGCCTCGTCTCCCCCAACGGGACCTATGACGCCACCTTTCTTGCGAACTACGCGTACATCAACCTGAATGACCAGATCACCCGTGTGCCGGGCATCGCCAGCATCACGGTTTTCGGCGCAGGCCAGTACGCCATACGCACGTGGGTGAAACCCGACCAGCTTGCAAAGCTCGGCATCACCATCCCGGAGATCATCGATGCGATCCGGCAGCAGAACACGGTAAACCCTGCAGGCCAGATCGGCGGCGAGCCTGCGCCTCCGGGCCAGGAGTTCACTTATGCGATCAGGGCCCAAGGGAGGTTGGAGTCGGAGCAGGAGTTCGAAAAAATCGTGCTCCGCGCCAACCCTGACGGGTCGCTGGTGCGGCTCTCGGATGTGGCCAGGATTGAACTCGGTTCCCAGCTTTACTCCATGGCGGGCCGCCTGAACGGGAATCCGTCGGCTGTCCTGGCGCTCTACCAGCTCCCGGGAACGAACGCAATCCAGGCCGTTGACGGCGTCGAGAAGCTGATGAAAGAAGCGGCGAAATCCTTTCCGCCTGACCTGGAGTACAAGGTCTCGCTCGACACCACCCAGGCCGTGCGAGAGGGGATCAAAGAGGTCCTCAAAACTCTCTACGAGGCCATGTTCCTCGTGATCATCGTCGTCTTCATCTTTCTCCAAGGGTTCCGGGCCACCCTCATCCCGGCTCTGGCCGTGCCCGTGTCCCTCATCGCCACCTTTGCGTTCTTTCCCTTGCTCGGTTTTTCCATCAACACGATTGCGCTCATGGGCCTGGTGCTGGCCATAGGCCTGGTCGTGGATGATGCCATCGTGGTGGTTGAGGCTGTGGAACACCACATTGAAAAGGGCTTGTCCCCTAAGGAGGCCACCCAAAAAGCGATGGAGGAGGTTTCAGGGCCGGTCATCGCCATTGCCCTGGTGCTTTCGGCCGTGTTTCTGCCGAGCATTTTCATTCCCGGGATCACAGGACAGCTCTTTTCACAGTTCGCCGTCACCATCGCCATTTCGGTTCTCATTTCCGCCTTTAACGCGCTGACCCTGAGCCCGGCGCTTGCTGCCATGATCCTCAAGCCCAAGAAAGCGGGGCGGGGGGGGCCCCTCACCAAATTCTACGGATGGTTCAACAGGATGTTCGGAACCGCGACGAACGGTTATGTGCGCGTGTGCGGCGCCGCAATCCGTAAATTGTCGATCAGCCTTCTCCTGCTCCTTGTGATGGCTCTGGGTACCGGTCTCATCGGAGGCAAGGTGCCGGGCGGATTTCTTCCTGAGGAAGACCAGGGATACATGTTCGCAGGAGTGCAACTGCCGGACGCCGCTTCCCTTCAGCGGACAGAGGCGACCATGCGCCAACTCGATGAGATCCTTAAGAATACGCCAGGGGTCAAGTACCGCACCGCTGTGTCCGGGTACAGCATGCTGAGCGGGATTACCAACACTTACAGCGGGTTCTTCTTCATCACGCTCGAGCCATGGGAGGAAAGGAAAAAACCGGAGGAGAAGTACGAAGCCATCATGGCCCACATCAACCGGGAGTTTGCAAAACTCCCGCAGGGCGTGGCCTTCGCCTTTTCTCCGCCCGCCATTCCGGGCATCGGGACTTCAGGCGGCGTGACCATGGTGCTCGAGGACCGGGCAGGCAAAGACGTCGCCTTTCTGTGGGATAACACCCAGAAGTTCCTGGCCGAAGCGCGCAAGCGGCCTGAACTGGCGCGCGTCACCACGACCTTCATTCCCACGGTGCCCCAGGTCTTTGTGGATGTGGACCGGGACAAGGTGCTGAAACAAGGGGTGCTTCTGACCGACGTGTATCGAACGCTGCAGACCTTCATGGGCGCTTACTTTGTCAACTACTTTAACCGGTTCGGCCGGCAGTGGCAGGTTTATGTGCAGGCGGAGGGCGAATACCGGGTTCAGGCCCAGCAGCTTGGACAGTTTTACGTGCGCAACAGCAAGGGCGACATGGTGCCTCTCTCGGCCGTCACGAGGTTCGAGGAGCGTTCAGGTCCCGAGTTCACCATGCGGTACAACCTCTACCGCTCGGTTCAGATCAACGCCTCCACAAACCCGGGTTACAGCTCGCTCCAGGCCATGAAAGCGCTCGAAGAAGTCTTCAGCCAGGTCATGCCGCAGGAAATGGGCTATGACTACATCGGCATGTCCTATCAGGAGAAAAAAGCCAGTGAAGGCGTCCCCATCTCCATCATCTTCGGCATGTCGCTGCTTTTCGTGTTCCTGATCCTCGCGGCCCAGTACGAGAGCTGGTCCCTCCCCTTCAGCGTGCTCCTGGGAACGCCCATCGCCGTGTTCGGGGCCTTTGCCTTCATCATGATCCGGGGCATGGAACTGAATCTCTATGCCCAGATCGGCTTGATCATGCTCATAGGGCTGGCGGCCAAGAACGCCATTCTCATCGTGGAGTTTGCCAAGGTGGAGTATGAGAAAGGCAAGGATCTCGCGGAGGCGGCGCTCGAAGGCGCCAAGCTGCGCCTCAGGCCGATCCTCATGACCTCTTTTGCCTTCATCCTGGGGTGCGTGCCCCTGGCGATAGCATCAGGATCGGGTGCAGTGTCCCGCAAAGTCATGGGAACCGCCGTGATCGGAGGGATGCTGACCGCCACCTGCATTGCCATTTTCATCATCCCGGCGACATTCTACCTGATGGAAAAGCTCGTGCACCGCGGGAAGAAGGAGGAACAGATCGGGAAAGTTAAACAGAGTGAAAAGGAGGGAGCGAGCCATGAATAAGAGAACCAGTCAAACAATCTCCATTGTGCTCACCTCGACCCTCTTTTTCTTCCTCACCGGATGCATGATCGGGCCGGATTACAAGCGGCCGACAGTGGAGACGCCCCAGGCCTGGCGGTTTGATGAAAAAGAGGCGATGGACCTCGCCAATACCGCCTGGTGGGAGCAGTTCAAGGATCCGGTGCTGAACGAATTGGTCATGATTGCCCTCAGGGAGAACAAGGACCTGATGATCGCTTCGGCCAGGGTCGAGGAGTTCATGGGAAGATACGGGTTCACACGTGCGGCTCTCTTTCCCCAGCTGGGTGCAGGCGGCGCGGCCGGCAGACAGCGCATTTCCGAAGTGGACGGACCTGCGCCTCTGGCACCGGGGGCTAATTCCACCTTTGATGCGTACCAGGTTCTTCTCAGCGCGAGCTGGGAGCTGGATATTTGGGGCAAATTGCGCCGTGCCACAGAGGCGGCGCGGGCAGACCTTTTGAGCACAGAGGAAGCCAGACGGGCCGTCGTCCTCACCCTGGTGACCTCGGTGGCCGGCGCCTATGTGACCCTCCGCGATCTGGACAAGCAGCTGGGGATCTCCAGGCAAACAGCGAAAACCCGTGAGGAGTCCTACAAGCTGTTTCAATTGCGCTTCACCGGCGGCGTCATCTCCGAACTCGAACTCAGCCAGGTGAAGTCCGAGTACGAAGCAGCCCTGGCCACGATTCCGCAAATCGAGAAGGCGATTGGCCAGCAGGAGAACCTGATCAGCATCCTCCTGGGAAGAAATCCTAGAGCCATCCCAAGGGGCAAAACGATTGACGAGCTTGTCCTTCCCGCCGTGCCGGCCGGACTGCCTTCCGACCTCCTGGAAAGGCGACCGGACATCCGGCAGGCGGAACAGGATCTGATTGCAGCCAATGCGCGCATCGGCGTTGCCAGGGCGTTGTACTTTCCAACCATTTCTTTGACCGGTTTCCTGGGCACATCCAGCGCGGACCTCTCGGACCTCTTTTCAGGGCCGTCCAAGATCTGGAGCTATGCCGTGCCCATCTCCGTGCCCATCTTCACGGCGGGAGCCATCGAGGGGCAGGTGAAAGCCGCGGAAGCGATTCAGCAGCAGGCGCTTTTCGGCTACGAGAAGGCCATCCAGAACGGTTTCCGGGAAGTGGATGATGCGCTCATCGATCAAAACAGGACCAGGGAGCAGCTCAAAGCCCAGCTTCGTCAGATCGACGCTCTCCGGGCCTACGCCAGGCTGGCTCGCCTGCGCTACGACAACGGGTACACCAGTTATGTTGAGGTGCTCGATGCGGAGCGGAGTCTTTTTGACGTGGAGCTTCGATACACCCAAACGCAGGACCTGCTCTTCCAGTCTCTCGTGAACCTCTACAAAGCCATGGGCGGCGGCTGGGTTGTGGAAGCGGACAAACTCACAGCAGCGTCGGCAACGAAATAGCCGTGTGGAGGCATACTTGGCATTCTTACCGCTGAACAAGACAAAAATCGTGTGCACCATCGGGCCGGCATCTGAAAAGCAGGAAGTGATGGAGCAGATGCTTCTCGCAGGGATGAATGTGGCTCGGCTTAACTTCTCCCATGGGGAGTTTGATAGCCACAAGAGGGTGATCGACACCCTGCGTGCTGCCTCCCGCGCCACAGGGCGACGGGTGGCCATCATGGCGGATCTGAGCGGGCCAAAGATGCGCATCGGAAAGCTCAAAGAGGAACCTGTGGAACTGAAGGCCGGTGAGGTTTTCACCTTGACCACGAAGGAGATCCTCGGCGACGTCACCAGAGCTTCTGTCAGTTTTTCCCGTCTCCCGAAAGCGGTCAAACCCGGAGACGCCCTTTACTTGAATGACGGCTTTATCCAACTGGAGGTCGCGGAGGTTCAGGGGGATGATGTCCGCTGCAAGGTGCTGGTCGGGGGGGCGTTGCGTTCCCGCAAGGGATTGAATCTCCCTGACATCGATCTGGGGATCACGGCCTTCACGGACCGGGACAGGGAGTGCCTGCGGTTTGCCATGGAGCAAGGTGTGGATGCGGTCAGCCAGTCCTTTGTGGAGTCCGCAAAGGATATTGATGCGGTGCGCAAGGCAGCGAACGAGCTGGGGCAGAGTCCTTTCATCATTGCCAAGATCGAGCGGAGCAGGGCCCTTCAACGTTTCGACGAGATCCTCGACTCAGCAGACGGGATCATGATCGCTCGTGGCGACCTCGGCGTAGAGGTCCCTATCGAACAGATCGCTGTGGTTCAAAAGGATCTGATGCGACGGGCCAACATGCGGGCAAAGCCGGTCATCACTGCGACCCAGATGCTCGAATCCATGACGAGTAACCCTCGCCCCACCCGGGCTGAGTCGACGGACGTGGCCAACGCGATTCTGGACGGCACCGACGGGGTGATGCTCTCGGGCGAATCCGCCATGGGGGAGTACCCGGTAAATGCCGTTGCGATGCTCGCCAAGATTGCGGCAGCCATCGAACCTCAGCGGCACCGAATAACGGTAAGGGAAATGTTCCAAGGAATGGATATCCGGGGCAAACTTCGTCCGGCCCATCTCATTGCTGTGGGCGTCGAGGCGAGTCTCGAGTATTCCTCCCCTGCTGCGGTTTTTGTCCCCACGAAGAGCGGTGCGACAGCCAGAAGCATCGCACGCTTTCGGCCTCCTGTGTGGATCGTCGCCGTAAGCTCTCAAAAAGCAACCTGCCAGGCGCTTCAATTCTCATACGGCGTGCATCCGGTGCATGAAGAAGGGCACCCCGACGACTGGAGAGCATACACCAGGAAATGGCTCACGGACCATGAGGTGCAGGGGGATCTTGTGATTCTAACCGAAGGCCCTTCTACCAAACACCCGGGAGCAAATCATCGGATGGAACTGGTGGAGTTGAAAAGATGAGCAAGAATGGGAGTACTGGAGTGTTGGAGTAATGGAAGATAAGACTGGAGTAATGGAGTGATGGAGTACTGGAGTAATGGAAGACGAGGACAGAGACAGACAAACGGCTGGATTCCGAATTTTTGCTTCAGGGCTCTTCTACTGGATTCTGTCTCCTGTCTTCTGCCTTCTTCTTTCCAGTACTCCAATACTCCAACACTCCATTACTCCAGTCCTTAGAGGTTCTTTCATGAAAGTCGGCATTATCGGTTGCGGATTTGTGGGGAGCTCGGCGGCTTACGCCATGACCCTTGAGGGTTCAGCCAGCGAGATTGTTCTGGTCGACTTGAACGCGAAACTCGCTCAAGCCCAGGCCGAGGATATTCTCCATGCGACTCCCTTTTCCAACCCTGTACGCGTCGCGGCAGGGGACTATGAAGCCTTGGAAGATGCCAGGGTGGTTGTGCTCGCCTGCGGGGTCGGCCAGCGTCCGGGGGAAACGCGCTTGGACCTTCTGAGTCGAAACGTCAAGGTTTTCCAAGCCGTGACGCCGAAAGTGCTGAAACATGCTCCGGATGCCGTGCTCCTTGTGGCTTCGAACCCTGTGGATGTGATTACGGAGATCGTGACGAAGCTCTCCGGGTTGCCGTTGGGCCGCGTCATCGGTTCCGGGACCATTCTGGATACGGCCCGTTTCCGTGCTCTGCTCGGAGAATACCTGGGCGTTGCTTCCCAGTCCGTTCATGCCTATGTTCTTGGAGAGCATGGGGATTCGGAAGTATTAATTTGGTCGAGCGTTCAGGTGGGAGGGGTTCCTCTGATGGACTTTGCCGAGCAGATCGGCAAGCCGGTGACTCAGGAGGTGCGATCACGAATCGACGAGGGAGTCCGCCGCGCGGCCTACCGGATCATTGAAGGAAAGGGCGCTACCTATTATGGCATTGGAGCGGGGCTGTCGCGGATCGTGAGTGCGGTCCGGGACGATGAGCGGGCGGTGTTCACTGTATCCATGCGCACGACCGATGTGAAGGGAGGCGCCGTAGCGAGCTTTTCCCTGCCCAGAGTGGTCGGGAATGCTGGCGCCGTCATGACCTTGCGACCGGTTCTTTCCGATGAGGAGATGGAGGCCATTCAAAAGAGCGCCGGAATGCTGAGGGATGTGTTGAAGGAGCTGAAGATCGAAAAATAACCCAAAGGGGAGGAGTTACTATGGCAGAGATTGTTAAGACCATTGGGAGAGAAATTCTTGATTCGAGAGGAAATCCCACCGTGGAAGCCGATGTCCGTCTCGCAGACGGGAGCGTTGGGAGAGCGGCGGTACCGTCCGGCGCTTCGACAGGTGAACATGAGGCGGTAGAGCTGCGTGACGGGGAAAAGAAACGCTATCTCGGTAAAGGGACCCTCAAAGCGGCAGGGCACGTGAACGGGGAAATCGCCGAGGCAATTCAGGGTATGGACGCCGCGTGCCAGATGGAAATCGATCGAAAGATGATCGATCTGGACGGAACTCCAAACAAGGGCCGGTTGGGGGCCAACGCGATATTGGCCGTGTCCATGGCGGTTGCCCGGGCTGCTGCCGCGTCTCTGGGCGTTCCGCTCTATCGTTATCTTGGAGGCGTGTCCGCTTCGGTTCTGCCTGTTCCTATGATGAACATTCTGAACGGCGGCGCCCATGCGGATAACTCGGTCGACTTTCAGGAATTCATGATTGTCCCCTTCGGCGCCCCGAACTTCGCGGGTGCCCTCCGGATGGGAGCAGAGGTGTTTCACACCTTGAAGGGCGTTCTCAAGAAAAAGCAATACTCCACGGCCGTAGGCGATGAGGGCGGGTTCGCGCCCAATCTGAAATCAAACGAGGAGGCTCTGGAAGTCATACTGGAGGCGATCAGCCAGGCCGGTTACAAAGCGGGTAAGGATATCGGCCTCGCACTCGACCCGGCAGCGAGCGAGTTTTACGACGCCAAGAAACGCAAGTACTTCTTCAAGAAATCGGACAAGAGCGAACGAAGCCCGGAGCAGATGGTCGCCTTCTGGTCTGAGTGGGTGCGCCAATATCCTATCGTCTCCATTGAAGACGGTCTGGCCGAAGATGACTGGAAGGGATGGAAACAGATCACCGACACCCTCGGCAAAAAGATCCAGCTGGTGGGAGACGATCTGTTCGTGACCAATACCGAACGTCTCGGGCGGGGCATCCAGGAGGGGGTTGCAAATTCGATTCTCATCAAAGTGAATCAGATCGGCAGCCTGAGCGAGACCCTTGAAGCGATGCACATGGCCGCTAGAGCGGGATACACCTCCGTGGTTTCCCACCGCTCAGGTGAAACAGAGGACACGTTCATCGCCGATCTGGTCGTTGCCACTGGGGCGGGACAAATCAAGACAGGATCGGCCAGCCGCACAGATCGGATCGCAAAATACAATCAGCTGCTGCGGATCGAGGAAGAACTGGGAAAAGGGGCCAAGTTCTTGGGCAGGAAGGCTTTTCGCCAGTAGGAGTGGGGCTGCAAAGTTCGAAATCGAAATCCGAAACTCGAAACAATCGTGAACGACGAAAATTCAAATGTTCCAAACGAGAGGCCCCTGACTTTCAGAGTGTTGTTTCGATCATTTGAATTTGAGATTTGTTTCGGGCTTAGTGCTTCGGATTTCGGATTTTCAACTTCTATGCAGTCGCAGAGAAGTCTCGGCACGAAAGTTTAAAGGACTTTACAATAACAAGAATCTCTTAACGAGGAGGAAACAATGGGTACAAAAGTGGCTATTAATGGGTTTGGGAGGATCGGCAGGCTCGTATTTGCCGCATTGGTGGAGCAGGGGCTCCTAAAGGACTTCGACGTCGTGGCCGTGGTGGATGTTTCCACGGACGCAAAATATTTCGCCTACCAGTTGAAGTATGATTCGGTCCACGGCAAGTTCCCGGGAAAGCTTGAAACCGCAAAGAGCAATCCCTCTCTGGAAGAGGATGACATGCTCGTGGTCAACGGTCACAAAATCAAGTGCGTGGCGGCCACTAAGTCCCCGGACCTTCTTCCCTGGAAGGAAATGGGCGTCGAGTATGTGATCGAGTCCACCGGTTTGTACACCGATGCGGAGAAGGCCGGGCTTCATTTGAAAGCCGGCGCAAAGAAAGTCATCATCACGGCTCCGGGCAAGGGAGGAGTAAAGACGCTGGTCATTGGGGTGAATGAGAAGGAATATGATCCCAAGGCCCATCACGTGGTGTCCAATGCGTCGTGCACGACCAACTGTCTTGCCCCGCTGGTTCATGTGCTCTTGAAGGAGGGGATCGGGGTGCAGTCAGGACTCATGACCACGATTCACTCTTACACGGCGACACAAAAGACCGTGGACGGCCCCTCCAAAAAAGATTGGAGGGGAGGCAGGGCAGCGGCCATCAATGTCATCCCGTCCAGTACCGGCGCGGCCAAGGCTGTGGGGGAAGTGATCCCCAAGGTCAAGGGAAAGCTGACGGGAATGGCTTTTCGCGTTCCTACGCCGGACGTGTCGGTAGTGGATTTGACTTTTCTCGCCGAAAAAGACACCTCCATCGAAGAGATCGACGCGCTGCTGAAGAAGGCCTCCGAGTCCTACCTGAAGGGTATTCTCGAATATTCGAAGGAGGAACTCGTGTCCACGGATTTCATTCATAACGCCAGTTCCTCGATATACGATTCCCTCGCAACAGTGCAGAACAACCTCAAGGGGGAAAAACGCTTTTTCAAGGTTGTTTCATGGTACGACAATGAGTGGGGCTACTCCCATAGGGTTATAGATCTCCTCAAGCTCATGGCAGCCAAGGGGTAGCAGAAGGAGGACGTATGCCGGTAGCTGATTACAAAATCTACTGCAAGATGCTTGAAAGGGCGCGGGAAGGGCACTATGCCTATCCCGCGATCAACGTCACATCACTCACGACTGCCAATGCAGTGCTGAAGGGGCTGGCAGAGAGCAAGAGTGACGGGATTATCCAGGTCTCGACAGGCGGGGGAACCTTTGCTTCGGGATCATCGGTGAAGGACATGGCCCTTGGCGCGATCTCCATTGCCGAACATGTCCACCGTGCAGCCGAACGGTACCCGATCTATGTCGCGCTGCACACGGACCACTGCCAGGCGGACAAGCTCGACAAACTCGTCACTCCTCTTGTGGAGGAGACCGAAAGACGGCGGGCTGCGGGGAAGCCTAACCTCTTCAACAGCCACATGTTCGACGGAAGCGCTTTGCCGCTCAAAGAGAACCTCGACATCGCCGCCAAGCTCCTGGAGCGATTCCAGAAAAGTGAGCTTATCCTCGAGATCGAAGCGGGTGTGGTGGGCGGAGAGGAGGATGGTGTGTCTGGTGCGGCAGGGGCCAAGCTCTATACCACCCCCGAGGACACCCTCGAGGTTGCTCGGCGTCTCAATTCAATCAAGGGTGGCCGGTACCTCCTCGCCGCGACCTTCGGCAATGTGCACGGGGTGTACAAGCCGGGGCAGGTGAAGCTGAAGCCGTCCATTCTCAAGGATTGTCAGGACGCCGTGGTGAAGCAGTACGGTGAGGCGGCCCGTTTTCTCCTTGTTTTCCACGGCGGATCGGGTTCGGAACTCCGTGACATCCATGAAGCAATCGACTACGGCGTGGTCAAGATGAATATCGATACGGACACACAGTACGCCTTCACCCGCCCGATCGCGGACCACATGCTAAAGCACTACGATGGCGTCCTGAAGGTCGACGGCGAGGTGGGGAACAAGAAGACCTATGATCCCCGTGAATATCTCGGCTTGGCAGAGGCCTCCATGGCCGCGCGAGTCAAACAGGCTGTCCAGGATCTGAGGGGGGTAGGGAAAACGATGTACAAGAAATAGGAAGATGGAGTGCTGGAGGAATGGAGTGTTGAGGTGAAGAAAGATGGAGTAATGGAGTACTGGAGTGCTGGAGTAATGGTAAATGCGAAGAAACAAAAACAGGGGATATCAGAAACTGCGGGTCTGGACTGGATGCGGTAGAGTATTACAAGAAAACGTGGGAGGTTTTCAGAAAACTGCCTTATGAATTGAAAAGGGTGTCAAGTCAGCAAATTGCTTCGAGCGATTCGGTACATCGGAATATTGCTGAAGGATATTGCAGACGCTCAATTCATGAGTACCTGAAGTTTCTTTATATTGCGTTGGGTTCGTTGGGTGAATCTGTCTCAGGGCTCTATGCCTACAAAGAGGCTAATCAGATCTCCCTTGAGGATTTTGAAACACTCGATGCCCTCGCATTCAAACTTGAAAATGGCCTGCTGAAGCTTGTGCAGACTCTTGAGGAGAAGAGAGAGCTTGGAGAGTGGACGGATCATTTGATGATTAAGGAAAGCAACGCTGCTTACGGTTCTTGACAACCATTACTCCATCACTCCAATACTCCACTACTCCCATTCTCTTGTTGGAGGTTTGGCATGACGAATCTTGATCTCGATTTCACCATTTCCAGACTTGGCGAGTGTCGCATTCCGTCGCCGATGCACGCGAATCAGTTTGTCGGAGACGACGAGCATGTGCTCTACCACGGCCAAATGGAAGAGGTGCAAAAATACCTCGGTTCAGGCAAGGAACCGCCGCAATTCGAAATCGCCGGACCTAGAGAAAAAATCTATTTCGATGCTTCGAAGCTCAAGTGCGGCATTGTCACCTGTGGCGGCTTATGTCCCGGGCTGAACGACGTGATCCGCGCTATTGTTCTGGGGCTGTTTTATCACTACGGCGTAAAGACCGTCTTCGGCTTTCGATACGGCTACGAAGGCCTAAGCTATCGCTATGGGCACGTCCCCATGGAGTTGAACCCTGAGACGGTGAAGGACATTCACAAGATGGGAGGCTCGATTCTCGCTTCTTCGCGCGGGCCACAGGATATTTCCGAGATGGTGGACACCCTCGATCGGATGAACATCGGGATCCTCTTTACGATTGGGGGGGACGGGACTCTTCGCGGAGCCCAGGCCCTCTCCGAAGAAGTTCTCCGGCGCGGGCTTAAGATTGCCGTGATCGGCATCCCGAAGACCATCGACAACGACATCTCCTTTGTGGAGTCCTCTTTCGGTTTCAACACGGCCGTATCGGAGTCCAGAACCGCGATAGACTCGGCCCATGCCGAGGCGCTTGGCGCCAGAAACGGCGTGGGGCTGGTGAAGCTTATGGGAAGGGAATCCGGTTTCATTGCGGCTTATGCTACGATGGCCAACAGCGACGTGAACTTCTGTTTGATACCGGAAGCCCCTTTCACGCTCGAGGGTTTCCTCAAGGCCTTGAAAGATCGACTGACAGGGCGAGGGCATGCGGTGATCGTGGTCGGGGAAGGCGCAGGCCAGGATCTGATGCAGGGGACAGGAGCCAAAGATGCCTCGGGCAATGTCAAGTTCAATGACATCGGCCTTTTTCTAAAGGACCGGATCAACAGCTATTTCAAGAAGGAGGGCATGGAGGTCAATCTCAAGTACATCGACCCCAGCTACACCATCCGGAGCCTGCCCGCCAATCCCCGCGACTCGGCCTTTTGTCTGCTTCTGGGCCGGCACGCGGTTCATGCAGGCATGAGCGGCCGGACGGGCATGGTCGTCGCCAATTGGAGAGGGGAGTTCACGCACGTGCCCATTCGCATGGCTGTTTCCAGCCGCAAGAAAATAGATCCCAACGGCCGGTTCTGGAGCACGGTGCTGTCGTGCACGGGACAGCCGAGGGAAATGAAATGAAAGAATGGAGTAATGGAGAAATGGAGTGTTGGAGTAATGGTAACCCAGGAGAGGCAAAGAAAGATGAAAGATAAAACGGATACTGGGGACCAGGATCTCTTAAGCTATCCTTCCGGATTCTGTCTCCTGTCTTTTTTTACCATTACTCCATTACTCCAACACTCCAGTACTCCAACATTTAGGATTTCCTCATGAAGACTCTTACGGCTCCGCGAATGGAGCGATGCATCGGCTGCCACTCCTGCTCGCTGGCCTGCGCGAGACTTGTGCACAAGAATCTCTCGTGGGACAAGGCGGGCGTCCGTATCAAGTCGTCAGGCGGCCTTTCCACGGGCTTTGAAGCCAACATATGCCTGGCCTGCGATCCTGCCCCCTGTGCTGAGGCATGCCCGACCGGCGCCTTTTCTCAGCGTAAGGGCGGCGGGGTCATCGTCAAAAAGAAACTGTGCATCCGCTGCGGGGAGTGTGACAAAGCGTGTCCGGTGGATGCCATCTACCTGGATCCCACAGGCGAACCCTTCGTGTGCATCCACTGCGGCCGGTGCGTGCCTTTCTGCCCGCATGACTGCCTTGAACTCAAGAGCGCGGGAAGTACTGCAGGCGCTGTCGAGGAAGAGCAGGAGGTAGGGTCATGATCAGAGACAACTTCCGAATCCTCAAGGTGGATCTTGCCGACGGCCGCGGAGAAGTGGTCACCCTGGAAGGTCGCGACACGGTGGCGGGCGGCAGCGGGTTGGCGGCCCTCCTGTTCGAAAAATACGGGCATGCCGACAAGCCGTGGAGTGATCCGGAACAGCCCCTCATCTTCGCTATCGGACCGCTCACGGGGTATTTCCCTTTGATGAGCAAGACGGTTTGCGCTTTCAAGTCGCCCTATCACGATCAGTATGCAGAAAGCCATGCGGGAGGCCGCTCGGCTCTTTCCCTGCGCTTTGCCGACTATGACGCCCTGGTGTTCACGGGCAAAGCCAGGAAACTCTCCGTCGTTTCTCTGGGCTCAAGGCGCCTTGAGATGAAAGATGTTCATTACATGCAGGGGCTTGACCTGCAGATCGCGGGCAAGATGCTTCGACGCATGTTCCCGGGCTCGGGGCACCGCAGCATCCTCCGCATCGGGCCTGCGGGGGAGCGGGGTTCGGCCATGGCGTGCATCAATGCGGACACCTATCGCCATTTCGGCAGGCTTGGCGCTGGGGCTGTCATGGGCGCCAAAAACCTGAAAGGCATTGTGGTTCAGGGCGACGGGTCGTTCGATCTTCCTGAAGGCAAAGCCTATGCCAAGCTGTTCCAGGACGTTTACAAGAAGCTCACGGACACGGACATGATGGACAAGTATCACAACCTGGGGACACCCGTGAATGTGCTCGTGCTGAACGGCATCAAGGCGCTGCCATGCAGGAATCTGCAGCAGACCCATGACGAGGCCATGGAGGGTATCTCGGGCGAGAAATTCGCGGAAGAGACCTTGATGAGGAACACGGCCTGCTCCGGCTGCCCGATCGGATGCATCCACGTGGGCTTTGTGCGCGAGAAATTCATGGAGCCGAACCAGTATCTCTTTCGCCAGGTTTCCTATGACCATGAGCCCATCTTTGCAACAGGCTCCATGCTGGGGGTGACGAATGCCTTCAAGGTCCTCTCGTTGATCGATGTCACGGAGAAAATGGGGCTTGACGTGATGTCTGCCGGCGTGGCCCTGGCCTGGGCCACAGAGGCCCTGGAGAAGGGTCTGATTTCGGAAAGGGAGACCCTCGTGCCCCTGAAATTCGGAGAACCGGAAATGTACAAGCAAGCCCTTGGCCACCTGGGGCAAGGAGAAAACGATTTTTACCGTCTGCTGGGTCAGGGCGTTCTCAAAGCTGCGAAGCAATACGGCGGAGAGGATTTTGCCTGCGTTCTCGGACAGGAGATGGGAGGCTATGCGACGGGGGAGGTCTTTTTTGCCTCCCAGGCCTTGGGGTTTCGGCACTCCCATTTGGACGCCGGGGGATACTCCTATGACCAGAAGCACCAGGACAAGGATGTGGAAAAGGCGGTGAGCTTTCTCGTTCAGGATGAACGGGAACGGGTCCTCCTCACTTCGATGGTGTCCTGTCTCTTTGCCCGCGAAGTGTACAAGCGGGAAGTGCTGGCGGAATGTCTTAGCTCTTTAGGATACAGCACCCTGGCAGGCGGCCTCGAAGCTTTGTCGCGCCGGGTTCAAGAGCTGCGCTGGAAGATCCGAGTCGCCACGGGCTTTAATCCTGCTGCTGTAGAGATCCCGAAGCGGTTCACAGAGGTGACGACGTGGAAGGGCAAAGTGGATGGACTGTATCTGAAGGCCCTTCAAAGCGGCTACTCCGGAAA
This sequence comes from uncultured delta proteobacterium, assembly GCA_963702565.1. Classification (GTDB taxonomy): domain Bacteria; phylum Desulfobacterota; class DSM-4660; order Desulfatiglandales; family HGW-15; genus CAVPDE01. The sequence goes on from CAVPDE010000008.1 coordinate 16,401, forward strand.
GATCATGGAAATGGGGAGGAGGGAGCAAGATGATCAAAGATAAGGAAATCGGCGGAGTGCAGGGGATGCCGTACGAAGGCAATCAGATCGGCGAGAGCGTGGAAGCCCTGAAACAGGCCATTATGGACAACCTTTACTATCGCGGGGCCAGGACTCCTGCGATCGCCACGAGGAACGATTGGTATTTGGCCGTGGCCTACACGGTGCGGGACCGGATCATGAACCGGTGGATCAAGACCGTGGACACCATCATGAAGAAAGATGTGCGGGTGGTCAGCTATCTTTCCGCGGAATTCCTGATGGGACCCCACCTGGTCAACAACATGATCAATCTGGGCATTTATGAGGAGATGAAGGATGCGGCGGCTCAGTTGGGCCTCGATTTGCAGGCGCTGATCGATCAGGAAGAAGAGCCGGGACTCGGCAACGGCGGTCTGGGCAGGCTGGCAGCCTGTTTCATGGACTCCCTCGCCACCCTGGAAATCAAAGCGGTCGGCTACGGGGTGCGCTACGAATTCGGGATCTTTGACCAGGAAATCCGGGACGGCTGGCAGGTCGAAAAAACGGACAAGTGGTTGCGCCTCGGAAACCCCTGGGAAATCGAGCGGCCGGAGCTCGCTTTTGTTGTCAACTGGGGAGGACACACGGAGACCTTCTACGATCGGGAGGGAAGGTATCGCGTGAAGTGGGTCCCTCAGCGAGTCGTCAAGGGGGTGGCGTACGACACTCCCATCCTTGGCTACAGGGTGAATTCGGTCAACCTGCTCCGGCTGTGGAGCGCGCACGCGGTAGAGTCCTTCGATTTCGAAGCCTTCAACGTGGGAGACTACTACGGCGCTGTGGACGAAAAAATCATTTCTGAAACCATCTCGAAGGTTCTTTACCCCAACGATGAGCCGGCCATGGGCAAGGTGCTGCGGCTGGCGCAACAGTACTTCTTTGTCTCCTGCTCCCTTCAGGACCTGATCCGCTTTCATCTCCTCTCCGGCAACACCCTGGACACCTTTCACGAGTGGAACGCCATCCAGCTCAATGACACCCATCCTGCCATTGCCGTGGCGGAACTGATGAGGCTCCTGATGGACGAGCACCTGCTGGATTGGGACACAGCGTGGAACGTCACCAGGAACACCTTTGCCTACACGAATCACACCCTGCTGCCCGAGGCTCTGGAAAAGTGGCCCCTGCCCATGTTCAAGCAGGCGCTCCCGAGGCATCTGGAAATCATCTATGAGATCAATCAGCGTTTCCTCGAAGAGGTGAAGCAACGGTATCCCGGCGACAACGAGCGGCTGTCCCGTCTTTCCCTGATTGATGAACACGGGGAGAAATATGTGCGCATGGCGCACTTGGCAACGGTCGGGAGCCACGCCGTCAACGGGGTTGCGGAACTTCACTCCGAGCTGGTGAAGAAAACGATTCTCCGCGACTTCCATGAGATAGAGCCTGAGAAGTTTTACAATGTGACCAACGGGGTCACCCCGCGGCGCTGGATGGTGCTCAGCAATCCCAGATTGACGGAACTCATCACGAGCAAAATCGGAGACCGCTGGATCAGCCACACAGAAGAGAACCTGAGAGAACTGGAAAGCTTTGCAGAGGACCTGGAGTTTCTCCTGAGGTGGCAGGAGGTCAAGCGGGAGAACAAACAGAACTTCGCAGCCGTCCTCAAGGAGACGGACCGGCGTTGACGTTGATCCGGACAGCCTTTTTGACATTCAGGTCAAACGGCTTCACGAGTACAAGCGCCAGCACCTGAACGTGCTTCACGTGATCACCCTCTACAACAGGCTCAAGAAGAACCGGAACCTTGACGTGCCTCCGCGCACCGTCATCTTCGGCGGGAAGGCGGCGCCCGGGTATTTCATGGCCAAGCTGATCATCAAACTGATCAACTCGGTGGCGGACGTTGTCAACCATGACCCGGATGTGGCGGGGCGCCTCAAAGTGGTGTTTTTCCCTGATTTCAATGTCAGGAACGGCCACCACATTTATCCGGCTGCCGATCTCTCCGAGCAGATTTCCACAGCAGGCAAGGAAGCCTCGGGAACCGGAAACATGAAATTCTCCATGAACGGAGCGCTCACCATCGGGACCCTGGACGGCGCCAACATCGAGATCCGCGAAGAAGTGGGCGCTGAAAATTTCTTTCTCTTCGGGTTGACCGCCGAAGAGGTGTTTGAGTTGAAGGGCAGGGGTTACAACCCGTGGTCGTATTATGAATCCAATGAGGAACTTCGAGAGGCGATGGAGCTGATCCGATCGGGGTTTTTCTCGGCCGGCGATTCGAACCTGTTCAAACCTTTTGTGGATTCCCTTCTCTATCACGACGAGTATCTGGTCTTCGCCGACTACCGGTCCTACATAGAGAGCCAGGAACAGGTGAACCGGGCCTACAGGGATCCGGAGCGCTGGGCCCGCATGTCCATTCTCAATGTGGCGAGGATGGGCAAATTCTCTTCGGATCGTTCGATCCTGGAGTACAGCAAAAAGATCTGGAATGTGGAGCCGGTGCCTGTGCTTTTGAAATAAGGAAGGAGGTAGATTATGGAAATTCGTGATTTGGTGCCTGACCATCAACTGGATCAGGTAGGTCTGCATCACTTGGGACAGGTGTACTGGAATCGATCCACGCCTGAACTCTATGAGCATGCCATACGCCGCTACGAGGCGCAGATCGCCCACCTGGGCCCTTTGGTGGTGTCCATGGGGCAGCACACCGGTCGGGCTGCAAAGGACAAGTACGTGGTGGATGAGCCCAATACCACCAAAGAGATCTGGTGGGGCAAGGTGAACGTGAAGTACGCTGAGGAGAAGTTCAATGCTCTTCACCAGCGCATGACCGCTTACCTGCGCGGGAAAACCGTGTTTGTGCAGGACAGTTACGCAGGAGCCGATGCAAAGTACCGGCAATCGATACGGGTGATCACCGAATATGCCTGGCATAACCTTTTTGCGCGGAACATGTTCATCCAGGTGCCAAGGGACCGTGCCGTGATCAAGGCCTTTGTCCCGGATTTCACCGTGATTCACTGCCCCAATTTCCACGCGGACCCGGAGGATGACCTGACCCGGAGCGGGACCTTTGTCGCTCTCAACATCGGCAAGAAGCTCGTGCTCATCGGAGGCACGGCCTATGCCGGGGAGATCAAGAAGTCCATCTTCACGGTCCTGAATTACCTGCTTCCTGCTCAGGACGTGCTTTCCATGCACTGCTCGGCCAACGTGAGCAAGGACAACCCGGACGATGTGGCCATCTTCTTCGGCCTGTCCGGCACCGGCAAGACCACGCTGTCAGCGGATCCGGACCGGATGCTCATAGGGGACGACGAGCACGGCTGGTCGGACAAGGGGGTCTTCAATTTCGAGGGCGGCTGCTATGCCAAGGTGATCAAGCTTTCAAAAACCTCGGAGCCTGAAATCTATGAGTGCACCCGCCGGTTCGGAACGATTTTGGAAAATGTGGCGATGAACACGACCGTGCGGCGTCTGGACCTGGATGATGCGAGCCTGACGGAAAACACCCGGGCTTCTTACCCCCTCACGCATGTGCCCAACATTGTACGCTCCGGCATGGCCGGGCACCCGCGCAGCGTGATCTTCCTGGCGGCGGACGCCTTTGGGATTATGCCGCCGATTGCAAGGCTCACAGAGGATCAGGCCATGTATCACTTCATCAGCGGATACACCGCCAAGGTGGCGGGGACTGAAAAGGGCGTGAAGGAGCCGAGCGCTACATTCAGTGCCTGTTTCGGCGCCCCCTTTATGGTGCGCCATCCCTTTGTCTACGCCCAGCTGCTGGCGAAAAAAATCAAGGAGCACAAGGCGGCCTGCTGGTTGGTCAACACCGGGTGGACAGGAGGCCCTTACGGGAAGGGGTCGCGAATGAAAATCGAATTTACCCGGGCCCTGCTGAAGGCGGCACTCAACGGGTCCCTCGAAAAGGTACCCATGAGGACTGAACCGGTGTTCGGGTTCCTCGTGCCTTCGCAATGCCCCGGAGTGCCCGCAGAGATCCTCGACCCGCGAGGCACCTGGGCCAGGCCGGCGGACTACGATGCACAGGCAAAGAAACTGGCTGTTCTCTTCAGGGAGAATTTCGTGCAGTTCAAGGATCAGTCGTCCAAGAGCGTGCAGGAAGCAGGACCCCGATTGGGCTGAAAAGAAAATGATCGAAAGACTCAGTGTCGAGGGGATGAAGGATCTCGCGGCTGTCGCACTTGGCGAGAAGGAAGCGGATCTGGTCGTCAAAGGGGTCGACCTTGTAAACGTGTACACCCGCGAGGTCCTCAAGAAAACCTCCGTAGCGGTAAAGGGGAAATGGATCGCCTATGTGGGGCCTGATGCGAGCCACACCCTCGGGTCAGGAACAAAAGTGATCGATGGAGCGGGCCGTGCGCTCATTCCCGGCTTTGTGGACGGCCACACGCACATGCTCTACTATGCGTCTCCCCAGGAATTTCTCCGCTATGCCATGCGGGGGGGCACCACCACGATCATCACGGAGATCATGGAACTCACCTTCCCCCTGGGCTACAAAGGGCTCATCGAGTACCTCGACACTCTGAAAAACCAGCCCATCAAGATCTTCTCGACGGTTCCGCCTTCCGTCACCTTCAGCAAGGATGCGGCTGCAAAAGCGCCGACACTCACCCAGCTGCTGGAACTTCTCAAGAGAGACGATATTCTCGGTGTGGGGGAGGGGTTCTGGCAGGAGGTCCTGCGAGGCGAACGCAACTTCCCGGCCCTTTCGGCAGAGGCACGGGCGCGTGGGAAAACCTCGGAAGGCCATGCAGCAGGATGCCGCGGCCAGCGCCTCGCCGCTTATCTGGATTACGGGGTTTCCTCCTGCCACGAATCGGTCAGCGCCGAGGAAGTGGTTGAAAAGCTCAGGTTCGGCATCTGCACGATGATTCGAGAAGGCAGCATCCGAAAGGAGCTCGAGGCGATTGCGAAGATCAAGGACATGGGCCTCGATCTCAGACGGGCAGCCCTGGTCACGGACGGCGCCGACCCCAGGGACCTCGTGGAAAAGGGCTATCTGGAGCGTGTGGTCCAGCGCGCCATTGACGCAGGCTTTGATCCTGTCCTTGCTGTCCAGATGGCGACGCTCAATGTAGCCGAGCATTTCAGGCTGGATGGAGTGCTGGGGGGAATCGCGCCGGCTAAATACGCAGACATGGTGCTTGTCCCGGACCTTCGCACCGTCAAGGCGGAAGTCGTCATCAGCAACGGCGTGGTCATTGCGCAGGACGGGAAACTGCTGGTTGAGCCAAGGCCGGCCGTTTTCGCAGGCAGCGAGCTGAAAAAAATCCGGGTGAGTCCCGATGACTTCGCGATCAAGGTGCCGAGGAAAGATGCGCTAAAGGTCAGGGTCATGGACCAGGTCACGGAACTGGTGACCAAGGAAGTCATTCTGACTCTGCCGGCCGTGGATGGACAACTGAAAGCGGACCCGGGCAAGGACATTCTCAAAGCTTCGGTCATCTCCTGCGAAGGGAAGATATTCACGGGCCTGGTCAGGGGGCAGGGCCTTCGAGCCGGAGCAATGGCCACGAGCGGGGCGTGGGAAACCTTTGCCATTGTTGTGGTGGGAGCCGGTGAAGCGGACATGGCCATGGCCGTGAACAGGATATTCGAGATGAGGGGTGGCATTGTCGTGTGCAGCGAGGGCAAGATACAGGCTGAGCTCGCGCTGCCCGTGGCCGGCCTCATGTCGAACCAGAGCATTGAGGAAATCGTTGAAAGGCTGAATCAAATCCAGGCCAAAGCCAAGGCCCTGGGATTTCGTTTTCCGGATGCGACCCTCACGCTGGCGGTCCTCACCACGGCGGCTATCCCCTTCCTGCGTCTTTGCGAGGACGGGCTGGTGGATTCAAAAACAGGCAAGGGGGTGGACCTGGTGGTGAGTTGAATCCTTTTCGGATCCGGTTCTTACTCCCTGCTTCTCACCTCGCACAACAAGGCTTTGTAAACAGGAAAGCCTGAAATGGGGTCCCGGTTTTTGAAGTCGGTGACATAGTTGGCGTTCGCCTCCCGCCACTCTTCAGCATGGATCGGACTGCCTCCGCCCACGTTCAACTCCACCTGTCCTGTCATCACATCGTCTGTCACCTTGGCACGAACCCCGACTTTCCCGCGCGGAGACTCGACCCACACCTTGTCTCCGTCCGAGATCCCTCTTGCCTCTGCATCCGAAGGGTGGAGGAGCACTTGCGGTTTAGGCTGAAGCTTGAGCAGGCCGGGGATGTTCAAGTGCTGGGAACGAAAGGCCGACTGCAGCCTGGCGCCTGTGTTGAGGACGAGCGGGTAGTTTTTGTAGAGCTCCGGGCTTCCCAGGGGTCCCTCTGTAGGCTCCTCGTAAACAGGCAGGCCGTCATACCCGTATTTCCGCATCATGCTCGACACCAGCTCCACTTTCCCGCAGGCCGTGTTGAACCCGGGCTTGCCGTCGGAACGCAAAAGGCCCTTTTCATACTTTCGGTACTCCATGCGGCCCCCATCATATCGCACACCTTCCGGATGGGCCTTGAGGTCTTCCAGGGATACAGGGGTGTCCTTGAAAGCGAATTCGAGCCGCTCCTCCTCAGTGGCAGGAAACAGGTGTCCGTAGCCCAGCTTCCCGGCCAACTGGGTAAGAAACTGAAAACTCGACCTGGCTTCGCCGATGGGCTCGATGACCTTGGGCCTCAACTGGCAGTATCCGCCCGGGTACTTTTGATAGCCCAGGTTTTCGAAGTTGGTCGTGGCAGGAAGGACGATGTCGGCATACATCGCGTCTCCGGTCATGAACCGGTCAAAGACCACCATGAAGTCCAGTTTTCGGAAGCATTCTTTCCAGAGGTTGGGGTTGGGCAAACTGGTGAGGATCGATGCGCCGAGGACCATCAGGGCCCTGGCAGGATAGGGATCGGACTTGAGGATGGCCCTGGGTGCTTCCATGAACTGCGACGCCTTGAGCACATCGCAGAAGAGGGGATACCGGTCTGCGCCAATGGGTTTCACGCCTTTCGGAGGCTCCAGGCCCACGCGGGGGAACCGGACCGGGCTGCGCGGTCTGAACACCAATCCTCCCGGGACGTCCAGGTTCCCTGTGATCGCCCAGAGGCTCAGCACGGATCGGATGTTCTGAACCCCGCTGCTGGTGTACTCCAGCCCCGTGTACATGACCAGCGAGGCTCCCTTGGCTCCGGCGATTTCCCGGGCCAAGGCAACGATCGTTTCTTTGGGCACGCGGGTGATGGTCTCAACCTTTTCAGGAGGGAACTGCTGCACGTATTGTCTGAGGTCCTCAAAACCCTTTGTCCATTGTTGCACGAAATCCTTGTCGTAGAGCCCTTCGTTGACGATGACATTCATCATGCTCAAGGCCAGGGCTCCGTCAGTGCCTGAACGAACGCCGACCCACTGATCGGCCATCTTGGCCATGTCCGACCGCATGTGATCGATGGCGATCACTCTGGCCCCCCGCTTCTTTGCATTGAGGATCTTTTTCACCCTGTTGGGCGGCGAGTCGGTCGGCGGATTCGCCCCCCAAAGCACGACGAGGTCCGCGCTGTCGAAATCCGCATAGGTCGCATCCATTTGAGCGCCGATAGTCGACAGGGAGGCAAAGACGCCGTAGGAGACGTAGCACACCGAAGAGCATCCTGTGCCGTTGGGCGAGCCGAAGGGGAAAAGGAACCCGGAAACCCCCTGGCATGGCATGCCCCGGGCTCCAAAGAGGTCGGTCAAATTGTTGTCAAAGCTCCCCCGGCCGAAATAGGACATGACCGCTTGCGCCCCAAAGTTCTTTTTGATCTTCTGAAAGGTGTGAGCAATCCGGTCCAGGGCGTCATCCCAGGGGATGCGCTCAAACTTGCCCTCTCCCTTTTCGCCGGTTCGAAGCAGGGGGTACTTCAGGCGGTCTTCAGAATAGACAATCTCCTTGGCATGAAGTCCTCTAACGCAGACGACGCCTATAGGATGGTCCTTAAGAGGGGAAATACCCTCGATCTTGCCGTCGACCAGTTCAATGTTGACGCCGCAGCCGCCGGGGCAAATGCCGCATATGCCGGTCACGGTTTGCTTCTTGCCTTTGTCAGGGTTGCTCGCCATTGTCTGAAACCTCGCATCAAAGCGTTATTCAAGAATCCGTAACAGTTCAGCTCTTTGAAATGGATGGTTCAGGCCATGGGGGTCCCTCCAAAAACAGAAAACGAAGAGTGTGCGGGAAAGACTCTGCAGATAAGGGGCAGCGAAGGCGGGCGGCGAGGTGTCACCGGCACCTGTCGGCTGGGTATTACCTGGCGAGTACCCCGGTAGCCCTCCGCCCGCCTCACCCACGACCTGGAGCTTGCCACTGAGGTGTGGCGTCTTCGTTGTTCTGTTTTTGGAGGGACCCCCATGGCCTTTTTCTGTGTTTATTTCAAAGAGCTGAACTGTTACTAAAAGTCGATCTTCTTCCTGAGCGACAGGATGAGCCCGAGGCCGACGGAGCCCACGGCGGCGCAGATCCAGAAAGCGCTGCTGTAGCTTCCGGTGATGTCGAAGAGGTGGCCGGCCAGAATCGGGCCCACTGCGCCCCCAAAGGTGCCTGCAAAGAGCACGATCCCGAAAAGGACTCCGTGGGACCGGATGCCGAAGTGCTCGGCTACCAAGGGGGAGATGAGGGTGAAATGCCCGCCATGCCCCATGCCGTAGAAGACTGCAAACAAGTAGAGCATCCACAATCTGTCCGCCACCTGCAGCCAGAGGAAGGCCGAAATCAGAACCAGGATGCAGCAGATCATGCAGTTTCTGTACCCGGCCCGGTCAGCGACAAAGCCGACGAACAATCGCCCGATGATGCTCGCACCGGCGATGGTGGAGAGGACGCCGGCCGCCGTGGTTGCAGGGATGCCGATGTCCATGGCATGAGGGGTCGTGTGGAGCATGATGATCATGAGACAAAACACGACCGTGAGATTGGTGAAACAGATGGTCCAGAACTGGCGCGTTCTGATCGCGTCCTTGAGGGAAATGCCCTTTTCGGCGAAGTCGGCCCCTGCGGTCCCGAGTTGTGTGTCTCCATCAGGGAGAAGTCCCATTTGGGACGGGTCACGCCTCATCAGTTGTCCCATCCCGGCGATCATGAGGGTGACGAAGACAGCAAGGAGGATGTAGGAGGTCCGCCAGCCAAAGCTCAGGATAAGAAGACTGGATGCCAAGGGGATAAAGAATTGTCCGGCTCCTGTGCCCACCTTCACAATGCCGGTGATCATGCCCCTTCGCCGCACGAACCATCTTGCCGTGGTGCTGAGCGCAATCACATCCACAGGACTCAACCCTACGCCGACCATAATGCCGTAGAACAGGTAGACCTGCCACAGGCTGTCCACGGTTGACATGAGAAACAGTCCCATGCCGAAAAAAAGCGAGGTCACCGTCAGCAACACACGGGGCCCGAACCGGTCGTTGAGCCTGCCCACGAAAATGCCGAGGAAGCCCATGAGCAAAAAGGCCAGAGAATGAGCGCCTGCCAGGGAGGCTCTGGGCCAGCCATAATCGGCAAGGAGCGGCTTGAAAAAAATGCCGAAGGTGACATGGGTGCCGATCCCCGTCGCCTGGATGGCAAAGCAGGCGGCTGCAACGATATAACCGTAGAATAGGGCGGGCTTTTTCACAGGAGCAGGAAGTCTTCTTTCTGGAACGTTATGAATAAGCCTGGACGTTAGAGGATTTCCAGGCCTGCGTCAACCAGGAAAGGATCGTTTGTTTTCTTCTGTCCAGGGAGAGATGGCATAAAATGCCAAGACTTATCAATACGATTCAGAATAGCCCGTTGATACGGAAGAGGGTGGCCCCTTAGGCACACAAAAAAGAAATTGACTGTGCCCGAAAATCGAGGATAGATGCTCCTGGCGGACGATATCAGAAGCGAGAAATCGCTCCCGTTTGCTCTGGACGTTTCGCGTAACAGACCATCCTCTGGGAGATCCGATAAGATGGATACTGCACAATTTGAATCGCTCGATCAGATGGCGGATGACGACCGCTGCGGGTTTGTCCCAGGCCGCAGCAAGCCCTGCATTCCGCCTCTTCAAGGACAAACGGTTTCAGAAGTTGGCCGGTTTCGATCGGCTGAGCCAGACGGAGCAGGACAGGATCTTCAACGAACTCGTTGTTGCGAACCTCGTTCTCTTCATGCTCATGTTCGAGGCGCCTGATCTCCGGGTTGCCGATGAGCAGCGCGGCTATCTCGCAGGGGTGACCAAGAAGATTCCCCGAGCCTACGTGCAGAACCTCAAGGATCTGGGTATTGAGGCCAAGTATCTTCAAGACTGGGAAAAAGCTCATCGACATGCGCTACGAGGAATACGCAAGGGATAGGCATGACGTACGCGCAGCCGCCATGGAGCTCGAATCAAAGGAGCGATCCCTGAACATGGATACTCTTTCGAAGATCCAGGTGCTGGTGCCCGTTCAGGCCGTAGCCATCGGCTGTCACCACCACGTCTGTCGCGGAGAGACAAAGGGAAAGGACGACCTGTTCAAACTGATCCTCGAATCCCTTTCTCGGTTCTATTTTGAATTCAGGCTTAAGATCGAGGGCGTCAAGATCACTCCCTTCGATCGGGCGCACCTGGCCGTGAAGAGGTCGCTTGACCGCATCCGCACGAAAAAGAAAGACTGAGGAATGTGAACGCGAAGGTCAGGGCTTGAAGACGTCAACTGATCCCAGTTTCGAAGCCTTTTTGACAAAGTCTTTATCGAAAGTAGCGAAGCGGTCGGCTTTCGCGCTCGAAGCAAGGTGTAGGGCATCGGCGAAATCAAGCCCCTCCTGATACCACACGAGAGCCTGAGTAACAGCTTGTGGATCTTCTGCCTTTACATTGGGAATGCCAAACAACTTCTGAAAAGATTGGCCTATGATTTCTCGGGCAATAACATAGCCATGCCTCAGTACCCACTCCGCTTCAAGCAGCACGGTTTTAGGGATAAGGATATCGTCGCTCTCCATTACGCGAAGGGCCCTCTTGGCCTCTAACGGGTCATCATTGGTCAGTAGCCGAACCAGCAGGTTAGTGTCGACGGCGATCATGGCCTCTCCTTGGCTCCTTTTGCAATGGCGTCTTCCATCTCCTTAAGCGATTTCCTTTCACCTCTGTATTGCGCACAACCCAGGACATCCCGCAGTTTAGTTTGCTTAAAAGCCCTCATCGGCTTCAGTGCGATGCTGTCACCCAGATCTTCGATAGAGAACTCCAGTCCGGGCTCCCACTTGTGGTCGGCTCGAATCCTTTTGGGGATAACGATCTGGCCTTTTTCCGAAAGACGTGTTGTTTGCATGGCTCCTCCTTCTTAGTAAGACAGAAGTAAGATAATGGTAATGCTATTTTGCAGAGGTGTCAATATCCATCAGGAAGGGGGTGTTGCGCTTTGCGCGAACTCTTGGGAGCGAAACAAGAACGGGAAGCGAAATGGACGCTTCCCGTGATGAAAGACAAAATGGCGTCCCCAACGAGATTTGAACTCGTGTTGCCGACGTGAAAGGCCGGTGTCCTGGACCGGGCTAGACGATGGGGACGCAAAACAACTGCGCTAAATGGTCACCGTCGGGGCAGTGCCCCAGAGGGTCCAATATATTCAGTTGTGGTGGGCCGTGCGGGAGTCGAACCCACGACCAACGGATTAAAAGTCCGCTGCTCTACCTACTGAGCTAACGGCCCGCCAGAAACAATATTAAATAACACCTCAATAAGGCCTTGTCAAAAGGAATTATTCGAATCAAAGACCCTCCCCCCTCCCTATATACAAAGGCAGAGGCCAATAACAGCAAGCAAGGGCGGCGGATGGAAGATTACAGGCGTTGTGGCCTTCACCCTAAGGGCTTTACCAGGGGAGCTCAGCGGAGAGGGGCATTACTCCACTTCGAAGATATGGTCGCGGATGAGGGAAAGTTCTTCCTCGTTAGGCGGGTAAGGGTAGTTCCACTGTTTGTCGTCAGGCAGGCAATTGCCGAATGGCCGGTTGCAGGCCACCCGGCCGTCCGGTCCCAGGCAGCCCGTGGTCATGAAGGGCGTGCCGAGATTGACAATCTCCATAATCCGCTCCCGGTCCATGCCGAAATCCACGAAGTGGCCCTGCGCATCGAATCTCATCTTCTCTTCTGAACTGAGACCCTCCTCAATGAGGTATCGCGCCAACTGAATCCTGAGATAGGTCGACCAGGGGGGCTGAGGCCTGTCCCCGAGCTGAGAGCCTTCTTCGGCAAAAAAAGCAAACAGGTGATTCATGACGCCCATGCGCCAGAGCCTCTGCATGAGGGAAACCATCTGCTCTTCCGTCTCGCCCATTCCCACCATGAGGTGGGCGCCCACGTGAGGATGCCCGAAAACTTCCAGGGCCGCTCGGATGATTTCCCAGTATTTCTCCCATTTGTGCGGGCCGGAGACTCCTTTACCCCGATACTTGTCGAACAACTCAGGCGTGGCAAGGTCTATGGCAATGCCTATCTTCTCGGCCCCTGCATCCTTCATGGCGATGAGATCCTGCCGGTCCATGAGGGTGGGGCTGATGAGGATAGAGACGGGGATGCGCGTCTCAGCTTTCAGACGCCGGGTCATATCGAGGGTGTCTTGACGGCATTTCCCATTGGTGATCATGGAAATGCAAGTCCTCTTTACGTAAGCGGGAGCCCGGTTGATCGTCTGGATAATCTCGTCCATGGAATAGACGGGCCAATCCACGTGAATGAAGCTTTTTTCCTGGTACGTGCCGGGACGTTTCTTGGCAAGGCCGCAGTAAGCGCAGTTAGCGGCGCATCCTTCTGCATAATGAACCAGCAGGTTGACACACCGGTTCACTGCGCCCCGGTACATTCTTCTGTTCACAAGGCCCAGCGAAATGGCCGTGGCGTGGCTCATCTTGGCGTATTCAGGACTATGAATCTTAGCTTCCATCGCAGTCTCACCACAGAGGCACAGAGCACACAGAGGAAAACTCTTCATCCGATCGGGAGATACCGATCGGATGAAGGGTTGCTCCTTCGCATTTAACTGTCTTTTCTTGCAGCAAGTTCCTCTGCATTCATGATTCCTGGTTTTTGATCTATTACCTCAAGCGAAGCGCTCCTCAAGTCTCACCGAAGGTGAGACGCTCCTTAATCCTCCATCTCCTACAGCCGTACCTGATTTTCCTTTGCCAGCAGAATGGCTCGGGTGAGAGTCGGGACATCCACTCCATAAATCATGTCGTCATGCCACACCTGAGAGAGCTTTTCACCGATGCTCTCTTCCCTGGCGGAGGCCCATTTGAGAGCGTTCTCGATGCGGTTGATATCCTGGGTCGTGGAAAAGAAATCGCCCGTAATGACCACGTTCTCAATCGCGCCGCCGGATAGGGAAAGATAAATCTCGAGCAGGCCTCCCCTGGTCTTGATCCTGCCGACCCCCATTCTGGACCTGGGATGCTTGTGGGAAAAGATCCACTCCGGTTTGGTGTACCTGTCCCTGATGAAGGCTTGGATGGTTTCCTTTTCCCAGGGGTCCGGCTCCTCTTCGTTGAACCGGATTCCGAATTCGGCTTCAAAGCCTTTCTGGATGGCGTCCATGACGTTTGGGAGGGGAACGCTCTTACCGAGCTCCTCGCGTACCGTCGTCATCCTCTGGCTGAAGCAGTTGTAGCCCTTGTCGCTGAGCTTGACCAGTGGAGTGTTCATGATGTCGGTCATGAGTTCCACGTTGAAATCCACGAGAAAGCTGGTGTGGAAGAGAAGGCTTTTGCCCGTCTCCGCCGCCGCAGAGAGTCCTGCGATTTTTTTCCCGGAAACCTGGATGTCGTTCTTGGGCTGAAATTGAGAGGGGACGCCGAGCGCATCCAAAGCCCTGATGAAAACACGCGACAGGGACTCGAAAACACCGCCCACCCCGCCTCTTTCCAGGCCGGGCCAGTCCACATTGATGCCGAGACCCAGGGCGATAATTTCCGGCCCCATGATGACGGTGCCGCCGCCCGTGCTTCTCCGGTTGTACTCGATTCCCCTGGCTTTGCACCGGTCGAGCTTAAGCGCGGATTCAATGTCCTGGTATTTTCCCACAATCACTGAGGGGACAAAGGTGTAGAGGTGCAGAATAGGCGGGGAGCCGTGATTGGCGACGGACTGGGGCAGAGTGTCATCTATCGCCAGCCCTTCTGCCGTAGAAACGGATCTGGAGGTATTTTTGAAAAGACGCCAATGGGTTGGTCATGGAAAACGGTGCACGGTGCAGGACTCAAAGGTCACCCGGTGCACGTGATAAGGTGCACGGTACGCGGCTCACGGACAGGTGAGCGTTCGTCCAAAGTCATTGAACATGCACCTTGCGCGTGAAACCTTGCACCCTTCTCGTGCCCGTGCACTGTGTTTCTTCGTACGGTGTTTACTTCGCTTTTGCCTTTTCTTCTTCGGCCCGCTTCACTTCAGCCTCGATGAAAGAGACCAGTGCAGAGCCTTTCATCAGAGTTTTCAGTTCCTCGTCGAGGTTTGAAGCTTCGATGACCAGAATCCATCCCTTGTCATAAGGGTCTGAGTTGACCAGGCTCGTGTCGTCTTCCAGAGCCTCATTGGTCTCCAGGATCTCTCCTGAAACGGGCGCCACGAGCTTTCCGATCCATTTGCGGGACTGGATCTTGCCGCAGACTTCGCCCTGGCTCACCTCATCTTCAGTGTCCGGGAGGTCGATGAAGACGATGTCCCCCGCTTCTTTCTGGAAGAAATCATTCATGCCCACGGTCACTTTGGTGCCGTCCACGCGGGCCCACGCGTGATCCTTGTGGTAGTAGAGATCATTCGGCATGTTGTATCCTTTGACGTCTGCCATGGCCTAAACCCTCCTTTCCTCTTACCGTTTTGAAATATGATTCGGTGCTGATCCGGAAATCAGATTCTCGGATTCGCGTTAACAGCTATCAGCGTTCAGCAGTCAGCTCTCAGCTGAACCATGAACAAACCGCGCACCCTGCATAGTTCTGAGTGCTGATGACTCCGGTCAATCTATAGACGAAGGGTTTCAAAAAGGCAACAGAAAATAGCTACAATTCAACTACAGCCCAATAGATGAAAAATCCCTCCCGGCCTCCCTTTGGAAAAGGGAGAGGACCCCTTAGGGCTTCCGGTCGAAGCGGGCTTTTACCGCCCTAGCATGGTTTGGAAGCCCTTCTGCTTCCGCCAGAGTCACCACCACGTCTTTGAGCCCGGCAAGTCCTTCCCTGGTCAAGTGCTGAAACGTGGGTTTCTTGATGAAATCGTCCACGGAGAGCCCCGAAAACATGCGGGCACACCGGCCCGTGGGCAACACATGGTTGGTCCCCGACGCATAGTCTCCAACCGGAACAGGGGCATAGGGCCCCAGGAAGATAGATCCGGCGTGTTTTATCCTGTCCAGAACAGCGTAAGGATCATCGGTCATGATCTGAAGGTGCTCAGGCGCGTACTGGTTGGCGAAGTCGATGGCCCTATCCAGGTTCTCCACGACCAGCACATGAGAATGTTTTTTCAGGGAGGACTCAAAGATCTCTTTCCTTGGAAGGGAATCAAACTCCCTGTCAATGGCCGCACAAACCTGCTCAGCCAGCTGCTGCGACGTCGTGACCAGGACGGCAGCAGAATCCGGGTCGTGCTCGATCTGGGAAAGAAAATCGATGGCGATGAGCGAGGCGTCGGCCTTTTCATCGGCCAGGATCAGGGCTTCGCTGGGCCCGGCCGGAGAGTCAATGTCCACCTGGCCGAAGACGATCATCTTGGCAGCGGTCACGTACTTGTTTCCGGGCCCTACGATCTTGTCCACTCTGGGAAGGGTTTGGGTGCCGAAGGCGAGGCCGGCAATCCCCCACGGGCCGCCCACTTTGAAGACCCGGCGGCAACCCGCGATATCCGCAGCCACAAGGGTGACCGGGTTCACCACCATCTCTTTTCCGGGCGGTGTGGTAATGACCACTTCTTCGACTCCGGCTGCCTTGGCCGGGATGACGGTCATCAGAACGGTGCTGGGGTAGGCGGCCCTGCCGCCCGGCACATAGCATCCCACGCGTTCCATGGGTCTTCGGACGCGACCGGCTGTAATGCCCGGCGCCACTTCGATGACCCATTTCTCGTTTTCCACCTGGGCTTCATGGAACCGGAGGATGTTACGAGCCGCTGACTTCAAGGCATCCACAACGGCGGGTTCCACCTGGCGATAGGCTGTCTTCACTTCCTGAGGGGTCACTTGAAGATCGGACACGGAAACATCAGATTTGAATTCCCTGTTGGCTTCAAGGAGACTTTCATCCCCTCTTGCCTTCACATCTTCGACTATCTTCCGCACATGCTCATACACGGCGGAGATGTCCACTGCGGATCGCTCCAGGATGGACTGAAGCTCACTTGCCTTGAGGTCTTCCATTCTGCGGGGTCTGATCGTCATTTCGAGTGCTCTCTTTTCCTTAAGTAATCCTTCAGGGCGTCGATCGTGCTCTGAAAAGCGAGCTCTTCCCATGGGATGCTTTCCGGGGAATAGAGACCCACTTCAGCGGTCTCATCGCCCACAATGAGCTTTCCTCCCGTGAGTTCTGCCCCATAGACGACGACGACCGAAAGTTTTCCGGGGTAAGAATAGAGGCCGAGCAATTCCTTGGTGCGGATCTTGAGGCCGCACTCCTCCTCCGTCTCCCTGACAGCCGCCGCCTTGACCTCCTCTCCCCGGTCCACATAGCCTCCGGGCAACACCCATTTGCCCTTTTGGGGATCGATGGCACGTTTGAGAAGAACGATTCGACCGTCCATTTCGACAATGGAGCAGGCCACCACTTTTGGATCGAGGTAAAAGACAAAGCTGCACTTTGTACAGACCAGTCTGTCGGGTTCGTCGGTCTTCAGGTTTTTCGAGTTCAGCTTTCCGCCGCAAACCGGGCAGTACTGAAATTCAACGTCATTGTGCATGGCTACCAGAAGCCTCCCTTGCCCATGGAAAAACGTTGAGGGGAGGGGAGAGTGAACCACGCATAGTCCGCAGCCGTCCGGTCGATCGTCTCTTGTCCGTTCAAAGGATAAGGCATCACGGTCGCCATGGAAGCAGGAACACGCCTCACGGTTCGGTCCGGAACCCCGAGCTTGTTCACAATGTGACCGTTGCCGGTGAAAGCCACGAGCCTGCCTTTGCCGGAGGCAAGGTGCTCTGCCAGATTGCTGGCCATCGCTTCCTCCCAAACGCATTGGGCTTCGTAGAAGAACTCAAACTCCTTCAGGCCGCGAGGAGAATGCTCATTGTATATCTCCTGGAGAAAGGCGCGATGCCGGTCCTGGTTGAGATCGATATCCTTCGGGAGTTGATCTCTTTCAGAAGGCTCCAGAGACTTAAGCCCGGTTCTCGCCACCTTCCGCACCAGGGTGTTGGGCGCATTGATCGCAAGAACCCGATGTTTTCTCTCCCTGGCGAACTGCATGAGAGGGCGGTAGAGGTGATAATCGTAACCCCAGTTTTTTTTCCAGTCCACGGCCTCCAGGAATTCCTTTTCCGTTGATTCGCCTTGAATGTAGCGGTCGATGACGGGCTGTTGATGCTGCTGGAAAAACTCCATCCCAATCGTCAGGGAAGCAGAATGCTTTGCGACGGCCTGAAGAATCTGAATCTGGATCAGGTGATGGTCCGCGTTGTCATGGGCTTCACCCACGAAAATGAGGTCCTTGGATGAGAGGCGGGCGATCAGCTCGTCAAAGGAAATGATTTTGCCGGAAGCAAGGTCCACGATCTGGCCGGGACGAAATCGCTCGGCCAGCCCCTCAATGGTCGCTGACGGAGATTGGGGATGGCGCAGACCGGTGCAGCCGATGACGCAAAGGCCAATAAGAGCGATGATGGTAGTTTGAACAAAAGACACAGGACAATCCTCTTGACGGGTTCAATTCCTAGCAGATACCCTAGAATCAGGCAAGGTGAATGTGAACGAAGAAGGTTCAAGGGGCGCGGGGCAAGGGGCAGGGCAAAGAAAAATTCGAAATCCGAAGCACGAAATCCGAAACAATGTTACTTAATCCAAATTCAAATGACAAAAACGTTAGGGCGCTAGTTTTATGTTTTGAGCATTGGAGCATTTGGAATTGGGATTTGTTTCGAATTTCGGACTTCAAGATTCGAATTTGCTCGTCGCCAAATCGGGTTGCTGCCTGAGTTTAGGCTGGAGGAGACTGCTGGGGAATGAACGTGACCAAGCCAATTCAAAACGAGCTGGATCCTGAGTTCCTGCGGGCGCATGCGTCTGAAGGGCCTGGGATCTATATTTTCAAGGACGGGTTAGGCCGGCCCATCTATGTGGGCAAGGCGAAGAACCTGAAAAAGCGGGTCCTGTCCTACTTCAGGGCTTCCGGCGACCTCCCTCAGAAAACACAGGTCATGATGAGCCGCGCCAAGTCCCTGGAATTCATCCTGACCCGCACGGACAAAGAAGCTTTCATCCTCGAAAGCAACCTCATCAAGAAGCATCTGCCCCGCTACAACATCATCCTGAGAGACGACAAACAGTATCCGTGGCTGCGGCTGGACCCGAACGAGCCCTATCCCAGCCTCTGCATCGTTCGAAAAGCCAGGAAGGACGGGGCCCGGTATTTCGGTCCTTTTTCATCGGCCCTGTCTGTCCGGAGCACGGTCAAGCTCATTGATCGAATCTTTCACCTGAGAAAGTGCAGGGACCGATCTCTGCCCAAAAGATCGCGCCCTTGCCTGAATTATCAGCTCGAACGCTGCCTCGGGCCGTGCGCCATGGAAATCCCGAGTGAAACCTATAGACAGATCGTGGACCAGGTGACTCTGTTTCTCGAGGGCAGGAGCCAGGAATTGATCAAAACCCTCCGGAAGAGCATGGGGAGGGCTTCCGAAGACCTGGATTTTGAAAGAGCGGCAAAGATACGCGATCAGATCAAGGCTGTGGAGAAGACGGTGGAACGCCAAAGCGTGGTTTCCGCGAAAATGGAGGATCAGGACGTGATCGGCCTGGCCAGGAGCGAAGCGAGGTACCAGATGGTGGTGCTCTCCATCCGGAAAGGCCATCTTACCGGGAGCCGGGATTATGGCTTCAGAAACGAGGAAGCCTCTCCGTCCGAGGTCATGGAAGCCTTTGTGAAGCAGTATTACCCCCGTGAGGCATTCGTTCCCAAGGTCATTCTTCTTTCAACCCCGATCGAGGACCAAGCCGGTATTGAGGAGTGGGTTTCCGAGCTTGCAGGGAAAAGGATCTTTATCGAGTGCCCTTCAAGAGGGGAAAAAGCCCGCCTCACCAAAATGGCGGTGGCCAATGCCGAGAACCTCCTCAAGAGCCGCGTGGAGCCTGATCTCGTTTCAATGGCGCAGGAGGTCCTGAAGCTGAAGAAACCGCCCAGGACCATGGAGGCGGTCGATATATCTAATATTTCCGGAGACATGGCCGTCGGAGCCGTGGTTTCTTTCGTGGACGGCGAACCCCACAGGGCAGGATACCGTAATTTCAGGATCAAGACCGTTGAGGGAATCGATGACTACGGCATGATGGCTGAACTCATTTCACGGCGACTGTCCAAAGATCCTGTGCCTGATCTCCTTGTGGTGGACGGGGGGAAAGGCCATCTTATGGCGGTCAAGAGAGTCGTCGATGCGCACCCTGCTGGCGATCCACCGGACCTGGTAGCCATTGCGAAGGCCAATCAGGACGAGGAAGCGGACAAGGTTTTTGTCCCGGGCAGAAAGAACCCGATCCCTCTGCGTCAGGATCACCCCGTCCTTCATCTTCTCATGCGCATCCGAGATGAAGTTCATCGCAGGGCAATTTCCTATCACCGTAAGCTGAGAGGGAAGGACTTGACAGCCTCCATTCTCGACAGAATACCCGGGATAGGGCTGAAGAAAAAACGATCTTTGCTAAATTATTTCGGTAGCTTGGATGCCGTTGCCGGGGCGGCGGTCGAGGAGCTCCTGAAGGTGCCGGGAATTACCCGTACCCAGGCCGAAAACATCGCAGGGTTTTTTTCCGGAGACCCGAATTCTATAGGTTGACATCGCGTTTTCAGCCATGGTAGCCTATTTACGTCTTGTTTTCTGCTGTTCAGCTCAGATCCAGAACCGCGATCTCCTTTGGAAATCGCTTAATTTTCAATTTAGCTGAAACCTGAAAGCGCCAATGGCATCCAAGAAGATCACTATCGTTGTCGTGCCGGAGGGACCTAGGAAGATCAGGCAGATCAAGATACCAAGGTTCTGGATTCTCTCCCTCGTCGTTCTGTTTCTTGCCGGTAGCCTTTCTCTTGCCTGGGTGGTCAGAGATTACCTTTCGATCAAGCGAAATCTTCCTCACCTTTCAAGCCTCCAAGAAGAAAATTCATTGCAGAAGCAGCAAATCACTTCCCTGGCAGGAAAGGTGGATGCGATCAACCAGAAGATGGCGGAACTCAAGGAATTCGACAGGAAGGTGCGGGTTATGGTGAGCCATGACCCTTCCAAAGGAAGCGGGATGGAGTCCGCCGGAGAGCAGCAGCAGTTCATTGGAGTCGGCGGGTCTGATTCCAGCTTGGGAGGCAGCAATTCCCCTTCTGAAAGAGGCCACAAGAAGCTTGTGCGCATGATGTACCGGGCTCTGGACAACCTCGACAGCGACATTTCCGTGCAGAAGGATGAAAAGGCTGAACTCATGAGGCTGCTGGACCGACAGAAATCCATTCTCGCATTCACCCCGTCTGTGTGGCCTGCCAAGGGGTGGGTGAGTTCCGGATTCGGATATCGGCTTTCTCCCTTTACCAACGAAAAGGAATTGCACCGGGGTCTCGACATTTGCAGCAGGAAAGGGGCTCCCGTGCTTGCCCCCGCCGACGGAGTGGTGGCGTACGTCGAAACGGACCCGGGTTATGGGAAAACGGTGATCATCAACCACGGTTATGGCCTGAACACCGTGTATGCGCATCTGGAAAAGGTCCATGTGAAGAAAGGCCAGGTCGTGAGGCGACATCAGGAAATCGCCACAGTGGGGGATTCAGGCAGAACCACGGGGGCCCACCTTCATTATGAGGTTCACTTGAACGGAGTTCCTGTCAATCCTCTCAGATACATCCTCAATTAGCTTTTAGATTCCCATCTGATCCGTCCTTGTGTATAATCTAAAATCTTTTTCTAAACAGTTCATTGAGGCCAAATAAATAAAGCCTGAGTTATTCAAGATGCTTGGTTCACTAATCAAAGGTATTTTCGGCAGCAAGAACGAGAGAGAGCTCAAGAGAATGGCTCCCCTTGTCGTGCAGATCAACAGCCTGGAGCCGCAGTATCAGGCCCTGTCGGATGCGGAGCTTCAGGCCAAGACGGCTGAGTTCAAGGAAAGGGTTTCGAAGGGCGAGCCCCTGGAGGAACTGATTCCCGAGGCTTTCGCTGCGGTCCGTGAGGCCTCCGTGCGCGTACTCCGCATGCGGCACTTCGACGTCCAGCTCATCGGTGGGATTGTGCTCCACGAAGGAAAGATCGCAGAGATGAAAACCGGTGAGGGCAAAACCCTGGCGGCCACTCTTCCTCTTTATCTCAACGCGCTCACGGGCCGGGGGGTGCATCTCGTGACGGTGAACGATTACCTGGCCAGGCGTGATGCGGAGTGGATGGGAGGGATTTATAAGTTCCTGGGATTGTCCGTGGGCGTCATTGTTCACGGCCTGGATGACACCGCGCGAAAGGCCGCCTACGGCTGCGATATCACCTACGGTACCAATAACGAATTCGGCTTTGACTATCTCCGGGACAACATGAAGTTTGACGTCAGGGATTTTGTCCAGCGGGGATTTCATTACGCCATCGTGGACGAGGTGGACAGCATCCTGATTGACGAGGCCAGGACTCCTCTCATCATCAGCGGGCCTGTGGAGCGCAGCGAGAACAAGATGTATATGGAGGTCAAGCCCCTGGTCATCAACCTGAGGAGGAAGCAGAGCGCGGTGGTCCGCTCCATCCTCCAGGAAGCCAAACAACTTCTCGAATCCTCTGGGGACGGAGACCGGAGCATCGAGCTGCTTCTGAAGGTGAAACGAGGGGACCCCAAGAATCCCGGTTTCCTGGACATCGTCGCAAAGAACCCGAATCTCAAAAAAGAGGTCGACCGGCTGGAGGCCGTGCTGAGCGCCCAGAAAGTGCTTCCGGAAATCGACCAGGAGCTTTACTGCATCATTGACGAGAGAAGCAACGCGGTCGAGCTGACGGACAAGGGAATCAAGCTTCTGGCGGCGGCCGCGGGCGAGGGCGGCACGGGGGACTTCTCCCTTCCGGACATCGACGAACAGAGCCACCTCATCCGTGAGGATCAAAGCCTCAGCGAGGATGAGAAAACAGCACGCCTCAAAGAAGTTGAGGACCGGTACCTGCGCACTTCTGAGCTGCTCCATGCCACGCACCAGCTCATCAAAGCGTACTGGCTTTTTGAAAAAGACGTCCACTACGTGATCAAGGACGACCAGGTGATGATCGTGGATGAGTTCACGGGACGCATGATGCCGGGCCGACGCTGGAGCGACGGTCTTCACCAGGCTGTGGAGGCCAAGGAGGGAGTGAGCGTCGCCGAAGAAAACCAGACCCTGGCGACGGTCACGTTCCAGAATTTCTTTCGCATGTACGAGAAGCTGGCAGGGATGACCGGAACGGCCGACACCGAGGCTGCGGAATTCATGAGCACCTACAAGCTCGATGTGGTCGTGGTGCCCACCAACAAAAAAATGATCCGAACCGACCACCCCGATATGATCTACAAGACCGAGCGGGAGAAGTTCAAAGCTGCGGTGGAGGAGATCAAGGACCTCTATGACAGGGGGCAGCCGGTCCTGGTCGGTACGATCACGATCGAGAAGTCCGAGATGCTGAGCAAGATGCTGACCCGGACAGGAATTCCCCACTCCGTTCTCAATGCCAAGCACCACGAGAAGGAGGCGGAAATCGTGGCCCAGGCCGGTCAGGCGAAAACCGTGACCATCTCCACCAACATGGCCGGCCGAGGCACGGACATCGTGCTCGGTTCGGGAGTGGTGGACCTGGGCGGGCTTCACATCCTGGGAACGGAGCGACACGAGAGCCGGCGAATCGACAACCAGCTCAGGGGCCGTTCGGGACGGCAGGGAGACCCGGGCAGCTCCCGTTTCTATCTTTCCCTGGAAGACGACCTGCTCCGGATCTTCGGCTCTGACCGGATTGCTTCGGTCATGGGACGTCTGGGCATGGAAGAGGGCGAGCCCATTGAACACAGCTTGATCTCCAAAGCCATCGAGAACGCCCAGAAGAAGGTGGAAGCTCACAACTTCGACATCAGGAAACATCTTCTCGAATATGACGATGTGATGAACACCCAGCGTGACATCATCTATTCCATGAGAAGGGAGATTCTTTCGGGCGAGGGGATCGACGATGTCGTTCGCACCATGATGGAAGAGAAAGTGGACGCCCTGATCGACACCTACACGGATCCGAAGGCGCACCCGGAAGATTGGGAGATCCAGGGATTGAAGGATCAGGTGGCCCGCCTCTTCGGGGTTCGCCTCAAGCTCGGGCCGCCGGATATGGGAGAGGATGAATTCAACGCTCTCAAGCCGGATGAGCTGAGAGAGACCCTCAAGGAAGAAGCGTGGAAAGCTCACGAGAAAAGGGAGATGGAATTCGGTAAAGAGGATTTGAAGTCCATCGAAAGGTATTTCCTTCTCCAAATCATCGATCATCAGTGGGTGGACCATCTCCAGGATATGGAGAGCATGAAGGAAGGCATCGGGCTGAGGGGCTACGGCCACCTGGATCCGTTGAGAGAGTACAAGAAGGAGGGTTTTGCTCTGTTTGAAGGGCTGATGGACCGGATCAAGGATGAGACTCTGGTCACCCTCTCGCGCATCCGGCTCATGAAAGAGAAGCCGAAGGAGGAAGAACTGCCTCGCAAGAGGGCGAGGGCCATGCAGTTCAGCCATGGAGGCGGGCCGGAAAAAGTCGAGACCGTCAGAAGAGAAGGCAAGAAGGTCGGACGCAATGATCCGTGCCCGTGCGGCAGCGGCAAGAAGTACAAGAAGTGCCACGGAAGAAATGTCTAAAATGGCAAAAGTGCCTAAAGTTGGAAAAAGAAGAAGACAGAATACAGGAGACAGTAGACAGAATAAAAAGAATGGAGTGTTGGAGTAACGGAGTGATGGAGTATTGGGTCAAAACCAGTACTCCAGTACTCCAACACTCCATTACTCCAAAGTATTACGGACAACGGTGAACAAGAACGGGCCAAAGGCCTGTAGCGGAGCACCACATGGGGGATTATCACGTTCGCGGTTTTAAAGCTTCCGTTATGGAAGCCGGCATAAAGAAAAGGGGCGGGCTGGATCTGGCCCTCATTTTTTCTGAAAGGGAAGCGAGCGCGGCCGGTGTATTCACGGGAAACAAGGTGAAAGCCGCTCCGGTTCTCGTCAGCCAGGAGAACATCAAGAGGGGCAGGGCTAGGGCTATTATCGCGAATTCCGGAAATGCCAATGCCTGCACCGGGGACGCCGGTCTTCAGAGCGCCCGGTACACCGTCGAAGCGGTCGCCAAGGAATTGGGGATTAGCCCTGAGGAAGTGCTTGTCGCCTCCACAGGAGTGATTGGAGCGCCCCTGAACACGGATGTGATCGGAAAGGCTCTCCCTGCGCTTGCAAAGGGGCTGTCGGCCGAAGCTGTCCCTCGCGTTGTGGAAGCGATCATGACCACGGATTCCTTTCCCAAGCTCTCCCTGTTTGAGGGGAAAGCCGGCGGAAAATCCTACAAGGTGGTCGGCATGGCAAAAGGGGCAGGCATGATCATGCCTGACATGGCGACTATGCTTTGCTTCATCATCACCGACATCGCTGTTGATCCGATTCGACTGAACGATGCCCTGGTGTGGGGAGTGGAAAGAACCTTCAACCGGATCAGCGTGGACGGGGACATGAGCACGAACGACACGGTCTTTGTCCTCGCCAACGGCGCGGCCGGGAACGGAAGCCTAAGCCCTGAGGAGTTTCAGGGGTTCAAGACAGGGTTGGCCAAGGTGATGGACGAGCTCTCCACCATGATCGTGAGGGACGGCGAAGGCGCGACCAAGCTGATCCGGCTTGTGATCAAAGGAGCGGCCACCCCTGCGGACGCGCTCACGGCGGCCAGGACCATCGCCAATTCCGCTCTGGTCAAGACCGCATTCTATGGCTCGGATCCCAACTGGGGGCGAATCATGGCGGCTCTCGGCCGTTCAGGGGTCCGGATGAGGGAGGAAGGGGTCACGATTTGGGTGGATGACGTGAAGATCGTGGAAAAGGGCATGGGCAGAGGGGCTGAGCCTGAAGCCAAGGCGGCTGCGAGAATGAAGGGCAAGGAGTTTTCTGTGACCGTGGAGCTTCACGAAGGGGAGTTTGAAGATCACATCACCACCTGCGATCTGACGCATGAGTATGTAACCATCAATGCAGACTACCGGACATAGTGCAAATTCGAAATTCGAAGCACGAAATCCGAAACAATATCCAATGTTCCAAATTCAAATGGCCAAAACTGTGACTCCCAACCTGTTTCTGTTTTGAACATTGGAGCATTGATATTTTGAATTTGTTTCGTGCTTCGTGCTTGGAATTTCGTGCTTCAAATTCTGGGACGAATTCGGAGTGACCGATTATGTATGTTGTCATCATGGCGGGGGGGGCGGGGACGCGGTTCTGGCCGGTGAGCCGAAAAGCAAAGCCCAAGCAGTTTCTCGATATCACGGGCAAGGGGCCCATGGTGGTTGAGACCTGCGACAGGATGGCGCCTGCGTTCAGAGACGAGCACATCATCGTTATTCTGGGCCAGGAGCACATGCAAGAGGCAACGGCCCTTTTCAAGGAAAGAAGGGTCCGTCTCCTGGCCGAGCCTGTGGGAAGAAATACGGCCGCCTGTATAGGACTGGGGGCCATCTATGCAGCCCATCTCGAAAGCAATGATCCCGTGGCGTTTCTCCCTGCAGACCACTTTGTGCCGAACCCAGGCGCGCTGCTGGAAAGCATTCGCTGGGCCGCAGAGATCGCTGCGGCCGGCTCGATCGTGACTCTCGGCATTGTTCCCACGAGGCCTGAAACCGGCTACGGCTACATTCAGTGGTCGGAGGAGCGGCCGGACTTCTGGAAGCAGAAGGCCTACCGGGTGAAGGCTTTTGTGGAAAAACCGAGCCTCGACAAGGCGAAACAGTATCTCGTCAGGGGAGATTACCTGTGGAATGCGGGAATTTTCGTAGCGACCCCTCAAAGCGTCCTGAAGGAGATCGAGCTTCACCTCCCCCAGCTTCATGAAGGGTTAATGAGGCTGAAGCCGGCAGTGGGAACCGACAGTTTCGAGAATGTGCTGGGGGAGGTCTATGAGAGGCTGGAATCCATATCCTTTG
The DNA here is from genome assembly GCA_963702565.1 of uncultured delta proteobacterium. Classification (GTDB taxonomy): domain Bacteria; phylum Desulfobacterota; class DSM-4660; order Desulfatiglandales; family HGW-15; genus CAVPDE01. Next base: position 42,759 of record CAVPDE010000008.1, read on the forward strand.
ATTACGGGATCATGGAGAGAACCAGTTCGCCCGTCTTTGTAGTTCCCTGTGATTGCGGGTGGAGCGATGTCGGCTCCTGGGAGTCGCTCTATGAATTGAGGGAAGAAGATCATGACGACAAGCGCAACCTCAAAGAAGGGGAATGCCTTTTGGTGGACTGCAAAGGGAGTTTTGTTTCCAGCCGGGGAGGGCGGCTCGTCTCCTGTCTCGGCTTGAAGAACTGCCTGGTGGTCGACACCCCGGACACGTTGCTGGTGGCGGATCTCAAGAAAACCCAGGAGGTGCGAAAGATCATCGATTTGCTGAAGCGGAACAGAAAGGATGACCTGCTGTGAACCCGAACATCTTTCGAGAGTATGATATCCGGGGCAGGGTTCCGGAGGAGTTGAATCGGGAGACGGCCTACAGGCTGGGACAGTGTTTCGGCGCCTACTACCAGAGTTTCGGAGCAAAACGGATCAGCCTGGGACGGGATTGCCGCCTGAGTTCGCCGGAGCTCAGGCAGGGAGTCACGGAAGGAATGATGGACGCCGGGATTCATGTGATAGACGTCGGGATGGTTCCCACACCGCTCCTTTATTTCTCTCTCCATCATTTGGACGTGGACGGCGGAATCCAGATCACGGGAAGTCACAATCCTCCAGAGTACAACGGATTCAAGATCTGCCTCGGAAAAACGACGATCTACGGCGAGGAGATCCAGAAACTCAGAAAAATAGGAGAAAGCGGATCGTTTCCCAAAGGAAAGGGGAGCGTTGAAGCTAAGGAAGTGATCCAGCCCTATGGCGAGGAAATCCTGAAGAGGATCCGCAGCGGGCAAGTGGCGAGGAAGGTCGTCCTGGACGCAGGAAACGGCGTGGCAGGTCTTGTGGCGCCTGAGCTTTACAGCCGAATGGGGATTGAAGTCGAAAAGCTTTTCTGTGAACCGGACGGCCGTTTCCCGAACCACCATCCGGATCCGACCCTTCCTGAGAATTTGAAGCACCTCATTCAAAAGGTGAGCGACACGTCCGCGGATCTGGGGATTGCCTTTGACGGCGACGCGGATCGGATCGGCGTGGTGGACCGCAAGGGCAAGATCCTATGGGGTGATCAGCTCATGATCATCTTTTCCAGAGACCTGCTGAAGCGTCATCCGGGCGCCAAGATCATCGGCGAAGTCAAGTGCTCACAGGTGCTCTACGAGGATATCCGCAAGAACGGCGGGGTGCCGATCATGTGGAAGGCAGGCCATTCCCTGATCAAAGGGAAGATGAAGGAGGAAGGCGCCCTTCTCGCTGGAGAAATGAGCGGTCACCTTTTCTTTGCGGAACGGTATTTCGGCTATGACGATGCGATTTACGCAGGCGCCCGGCTGCTCGAAATTCTCACCACCGAAAAAAAGGAACTCGAAGAACTCCTTGCCGGTGTCCCCGCCCTGGTGAGCACGCCGGAGATTCGCATAGACTGCCCGGACGATCAGAAGTTCCAAATCGTGGCCGATCTTGCCTCGGAGTTCAAGAGGCAGTACCAGGTCATTGATGTGGACGGAGCGAGAGTTGTCTTCAAGGGTGGATGGGGGCTGATCCGTGCATCCAACACCCAACCCGTGCTGGTCCTTCGCTTCGAAGCCGAGGATCAGAAAACCCTGCAGGAAATCCAAAACGTCTTCATGGATAAACTCGCCAAAAAAGGGTTGAAACTCAAATGATCGATCGCCCTCTGGTCATAGCAACTCGGAACAAGGGGAAGATCGAGGAGTTCAGAGCCCTTTTTTCGGGCTTTCCCATCGCCATCAAGAGCCTGAATGATTTCGGGCCCATTCCTGAGCCTGTGGAAGACGGGAAAACCTTTGAAGACAATGCCTACAAGAAAGCGCATTTCACTGCACGGGTGCTGGGCTTTCCAGCCCTGGCCGACGACTCCGGATTGGTGGTCGAGGCTCTCGGAGGGCAACCCGGCGTCTTCTCCGCCCGCTATGCCGGAGAGGGAGCAGGAGACGAGGCAAACATTCGCAAGCTTCTGAAAGCCATGGAGGGCGTGAGTGACCGAAGAGCCGCTTTCGAGTGTGTCATCGCCATCGCCGTTCCCCGGGGGCCGGCTCTGGTCTACAGCGGAAGATGCGAAGGCGAGATAGCCAGAGAACCGAGCGGAAAGAACGGCTTCGGCTATGACCCGGTTTTTTTCTATCAGCCCTTGGGGAGAACCTTTGCGGTGCTGAGCCAGGAGGAGAAGAACCGGGTCAGCCACAGGGGAAAAGCCATGGCAAAGCTCCTTGCTGAATTCGATAAAGTGCTCGCTTGGCTCGAACAGAGGATTGCCGAGGAACCCTTCTGATTGTTCAAATCTAAAAAAGCAGGCAGGTTGTTGACAGCGCGTCATTCGTGAGTATTGTTTAAGCACAAATCTCAAGGGGGTTGAAAACGAACATGGATGCCAATATCTTTCAAGTAACTGAAAAAGCGGATGAAATGATCCAGCAGTTCTTCCAGGAAAAGAAAGAAAAGCCTGTTGTCCGGGTTTTCCTTTCGCAGGGTGGGTGATCAGGGCCCTCTCTGGGTATGGCTCTGGATGAGCCGAAAGATGATGATGAGATCGTGAAAAACAATGGGGTTACCTATCTGGTGAACAAGCAGTTGCTCGATCAGGTTAAACCCATTACCGTGGATTTCGTTGAATCCGGATGGGGTTCAGGGTTTTCGATTTCCTCCAGCCTCAAGAAAGCTGAGGGCTGTGGAAGCGGAAGCTGCTCCTGCTAACTTTCCAGGCCGCCAGCCTTAAGAAGCGAAAAAGCTAAGGTTGGCGGCCTTACTGTTTTCTCCTTCCCAGAGACGTCCCACCGTCCAATTCCACAAAGCAGGCTTTCAATCTTTACAGATAAAGGGATTTCGGATATCTCTATTCCCGGGGACTATCCATGATCCGGGAGCAGGTAAAAAAGCTGTTGGCGGAACTGCCTGAGGGGGTTCTCCTGGTGGGCGCTGCGAAGACTCGCACGCCTGACGAGATCCTGGAGGCCATTGAGGCCGGCTTGGAGATCGTGGGGGAGAACTATGTTCAGGAGGCGGAGAAAGCGTTTGAGAAAGTCGGGCACAGGGCCAAGTGGCACATGATCGGACATCTGCAAACCAACAAGGTGAAAAAAGCGGTGCCCGTGTTCGACATGATCGAGACCGTGAGTTCCTTGAGGCTGGCCGAGGAAATCGACAAGGCCTGCGCAAAGGCGGGCAAGGAGATGCCCGTCCTCATTGAGATCAACAGCGGCGAAGAGGCTCAGAAGTCAGGAGTGAACCCGGATGAGGCTGTGGATTTGATTCGAGCGATGTCCTCGCTGAAGAACATCCGAATCGTGGGATTGATGACCATGGGTCCCTTTGCCGGGGATCCTGAAGATTCAAGACCCTATTTCCAGAAAACGAAAAAAATCTTCGATGCCCTGAAGGCCATGGGTCTTCCCGGCGTGGAAATGAAGTACCTCTCGATGGGCATGTCGAATTCCTACAAGGTGGCTCTTGAGGAAGGAGCCAATATGGTTCGAATCGGAACAAAGCTGTTTGGGAGAAGAGAGTGACAAGTAACAAGTGACAAGAAAGAAGACAACTCGTCACTTGTCACTCGTTACCCGTCACTGAAAGGGCGACCGACAGGCAACCAGCAACGCGCGACCTGCAACTGGCGACCGACAACGGACCACGGACAACGGACATTTACCCTGGACATGAGTGATGTGACCAAAGAAATGAAACGGCTTATGGGAAAGGCACTGCATTCCCGGGACATGATTCAGGATCGCGACCATGTGATGGTCGCTGTTTCAGGAGGCAAGGACAGCCTCTCGCTTTTGTGGCTCTTGAGGGAGCGCCTTGCTCGGGTTCCCATCCAATACAGAATCACTGCGGTTCACGTTGATCCCGGTTTCGGGGCCAATTCGGCCGACCGGATGGAGGAGTTCTTTTCAACTCATGGTTTTGAAAGCCGGGTCGTAAGGGGGGATTTCGGGCCTTTGGCCCATGGACCTGAGAACAGGGAGAACCCTTGTTTTCTCTGCTCCCGGATCAGGCGGAAAGTGCTTTTCGAAACAGCGAGAGAACTCGGTTGCAACAAGATCGCTTTCGGACATCACAAAGACGACGTGATCGAGACGTTCTTCCTGAACATCTTCTATGGAGCCTCTGTCAGCACCATGAACCCGGTGCAGGAGTTTTTCGGCGGCAAGCTCTTCGTCATAAGGCCGTTTTTCATGATCGACTCGGACCTGATCCGCCGGTACTTCCGCTCCACGGGTTGGCAGGCGATCGATCTCGGATGCCCCACAGCCGGTTCTTCAAAGAGAGAAGAGATCAAGACGATGTTGAACCGGCTTTACCGCGGGAACAGAAAAATCAAGGGCAACATCTTTCATGCGTTGCAGAATGTGAAGCCTGAGTATCTGCTTTAGCAGAGCCCATTGTCCATCACCCCCACCCTTGCCCTCCCCCATCAAAGGGGGAGGGGAGTTTCTTGTCGTCCCAGAGTGCTGCCCCCTCTCCCCTGGTGGGAGAGGGTCGGGGTGAGGGGGTCAAAAGTGGAGAGCGTGATCATGGAAGAGGAATCAATTCAGAAGCCCGATGGTTCGGATGCGCAGAGTCACCGGGACGAGCCCGCGGAAGTTGAGCTTTCTGAAAAGCACTCTGCCGGCGGGGGAAGAGTTGAGCGAAAGGGATTGGGGTGGACCGTCTGGCTGCTGGTCGTTCTGATTGTTTTTCTCCTTGTGTCGAGCCTTGCGAGCCTTGTCGTAAGCCATCGGGCTTATGAGAGCGCCCAGAAACAGGTCAAAGCGATCGAGCAGCTGACCCAATCGATCAGGGACATTCAGAGATCGATCGTAAATCTCTCCAGGATGCTCGAACAGGCGCCCTCAGAAGAGGAAGAGCCTGAAAACGATGCGGGAAATTCAGGAGACGGCAGCATTTAGGCGAGCTGATGAAAAGAGGAGGCGGCTGTGGACAGCAGTCTTGATCTCTACGTTCTTCCGGGGCGCCTGGCCATATGCCGTCTTGGTCCGGAGGAGAAGTTGCCCCCCTGGGCCGGTTCAGCTGTTTTATTCTCTGTAACTCGCACACAGTCTGAAACGACCGTCGTCTGCCAGGAAGAGAACGTTCCTGCCGGAATTACCTGCAACAAGAGCTGGCGTTGTTTGCGGATCGAGGGTGTGTTGGGTTTCTCCCAAACAGGAATCCTCTCCTCATTGACAGCTCCTCTGGCCGAAGAGGGCATCCCGATTTACGCTCTTTCGACCTACAGCACGGATCTGATTCTGATCAAGGAAAAGGACCTTTCCCGAGCAGTTTTCGTCCTGACTCGCTCCGGGAACAGGGTTTTCTCGGAAAACGGCCAGGAATAGCTTCCTTAAGTCTGCCTTAAATACACCATCCCTGTATAAGCTTGACAGAAATGGACCGCTTCCCTATAGTCCCATGCCAAATCTATACCTTCCTTAGCGATGAACCGCGAAGGATCAGTGGACCCTGCAGAAAGGAGCACTCCATGCCCAAGAGGAATGATGTTCGGAAGGTCATGATTATCGGATCCGGTCCCATCGTCATCGGTCAGGCCTGCGAATTCGACTATTCTGGAACTCAGGCCTGCAAGGCGCTTCGAAAACTGGGTTACGAAATTGTTCTGGCCAACTCCAATCCCGCTACCATAATGACAGACCCCGGCATGGCGGATGCGACCTATATCGAACCCCTGAACGTGAAGTCCATGGAGGAAATCATTGCAAAGGAAAGACCGGATGCTCTGCTGCCGAATCTGGGAGGGCAATCCGGCCTGAATCTTTCTTCAGAATTGCATCGGAAAGGCATTCTCAAGAAATACGGGGTCAAGGTGATCGGGGTGGACGTGGATGCCATCGAGCGCGGGGAAGACCGCATCGCCTTCAAGGAGACCATGAACAGGCTCGGCATCGACATGCCCAAGAGCAAGCCGGCCTTCAGCGTGGAGGAAGCTGAAAAGGTCGCCGCTGAACTGGGCTACCCCGTGGTGGTCCGACCTGCCTACACCATGGGCGGAACCGGGGGCGGGCATGTCTACAATGTGGAGGAACTGCGAACCGTCGCCGGTCGAGGACTTTCGGCGAGCCTGGTCGGTCAAATCCTGATTGAGGAATCCGTCCTGGGGTGGGAGGAACTCGAACTGGAAGTGGTGCGGGACGCCAAGAACCAGATGATCACGGTCTGCTTCATTGAAAACGTGGATGCCATGGGCGTGCACACAGGAGATTCTTTCTGTGTGGCTCCCATGCTCACCATCGATCCGGAGCTTCAGAAGCGGCTTCAAAAATATTCCTACGACATTGTAGAGGCTATCCAGGTGATCGGGGGCACCAACATCCAGTTCGCCCACGATCCCCAAACCGGCAGGGTCGTGGTCATTGAGATCAATCCCAGGACCTCCCGATCCTCGGCTCTTGCATCCAAGGCAACGGGTTTCCCGATTGCCCTTGTCTCTTCCATGCTGGCAGGCGGCCTGACACTGGACGAGATCCCCTACTGGAGAGAGGGAACGTTGGACAAATACACGCCCTGGGGCGACTACGTCGTCGTCAAGTTTGCGCGCTGGGCCTTTGAAAAGTTCCCCGGGTCTGAGGACAAGCTCGGAACCCAGATGAGGGCGGTGGGCGAGGCGATGAGCATCGGCAAGACCTACAAGGAGGCGCTGCAGAAAGCCATTCGGTCGCTGGAAACAGGCCGGTACGGTCTGGGGTTTGTTAAAGATTTTAACAGGAAAAGTCTGGGAGAACTGATGGACCTTCTCGCAGAGCCCACCAGCGAGCGGCAGTTCATCATGTACGAGGCTCTGCGCAAAGGGGCCAAGGTCGAGGACCTTTACACCAAGACCCACATCAAACCCTGGTTTATCGAGCAGATGAAAGAGATGGTGGAGCTTGAGGAGAAAATCCTGACCTTCAGAGGCAAGGGTCTTCCGGATGATGTGTTCCGTCAGGCCAAGAAGGACGGTTTCTCGGATCGCTACCTGTCAAAACTCCTCAACTTGCCGGAAAAGGAGGTTCGAGAGCGACGGCTCTCCCTGAAGATGGCCCAAGCGTGGGACGCCGTGCCTGTCAGCGGCGTTGAGAATGCAGCCTACTACTATTCAACCTACAATGGTCCGGACCGGGTGAAGACCAGTTCGCGAAAGAAAATCATGGTGCTGGGAGGAGGCCCCAACCGCATCGGACAGGGAATCGAGTTTGACTACTGCTGCGTTCACGCCGCCTTCACGTTGAGAGACGAAGGCTATGAATCCATCATGATCAACTGCAATCCGGAGACGGTTTCCACGGATTTCGACACTTCAGACAAGCTCTACTTTGAGCCGCTCACGGTCGAAGATGTGCTGAGCATTTATGAAAAGGAAAAGCCGGAGGGGGTCATTGTGCAATTCGGCGGGCAGACCCCGCTCAACCTGGCCGCGGAACTGGCCGCTGCAGGAGTGAAGATTCTCGGCACTTCTCCTGATGCGATCGACCTTGCCGAGGATCGGGATCGGTTCCGTCACGTCATGCGGAGACTCGGGATCCCCCAACCTGAATCAGGGATGGCGAGCAATCTGGAGGAGGCTCTCAAGATTGCAGAAAGCATCGGGTACCCCCTCATGGTGAGACCCTCCTATGTGTTGGGAGGAAGGGCCATGGAGGTGGTCCATGACGAGGAGATGCTGAAGCGGTATGTGGCCGCGGCCGTGGATGTGACCCCGGAGAGGCCGATTCTCATCGACAAGTTCCTTGAAAACGCCATTGAGGCCGAGGCCGACGCCATATCAGACGGCGGGGACGCTTTTGTTCCGTCGGTCATGGAGCACATCGAGCTGGCCGGCATTCACTCGGGGGACTCGGCGTGTGTCATTCCGCCCATCAGCATCCCTCCCAAACACGTGGATACCATCTACGAGTACACGAAAAGGATTGCGGTGGAGCTGGGCGTGGTCGGGCTGATGAACATGCAGTACGCGATCGCCAATGACGTGGTCTACGTTCTGGAAGCGAATCCCCGGGCGTCAAGAACCGTGCCCCTGGTTTCCAAGGTGTGCAGCATCAGCATGGCCCGGATCGCCACTCAGCTCATGCTTGGCAAAAAACTCAAAGCCCTCGGCATTCAGAAGAAGCCGATTCCTCATTTCGGTGTCAAGGAAGCGGTTTTCCCCTTCAACATGCTGCCTGAAGTGGACCCTGTTCTCGGCCCTGAAATGCGCTCCACCGGCGAAGTGCTCGGCATGGCCGATTCCTTCGGCCTGGCTTTTTACAAGGCTGAGGAGGCGGCCCAGCAGGTCCTTCCTACGGAGGGGACGGTGTTGCTCACAGTCTCTGAGCGGGATCGACCGGGGGTTCTCGAAGTGGCGAGGCAATTCGTTGAACTGGGATTCAGGATCAAGGCCACGGAGGGGACGCGCAAGTTCTTAGCCGACTATGGGATCGAAGCCGAGTCGATTCGAAAGATCTATGACGGCAGGCCCAACATTGTGGATGCCATCAAGAACGCCGAAATTCACCTCGTGATCAACACACCGAGCGGACGCTTGAGCAAGAGCGACGATTCCTACATCCGCAAATCGGCGATCCGTTACAAGGTTCCCTACATCACTACGCTGGCTGCAGCTCTGGCAGCGGCCAAGGGCATCCGGGCAGTGCGAAAAGGGCATGGCATCCCCAAGCCCCTGCAGGCCTATCACGCGGACATCAAGTGACCAGTGACAAGTGACGAGTAACGAGGGACAAGTCGCACGAACAATACGGAGAAGTGGCCAGCCCTACTTTCCCAGGAGCTTCAGCGCTTTTTCCACGACCCGATCCGCGGTGACGCCGAACTTTTCATAGAGAACCTTGTAAGGGGCCGAGGCGCCGAAATGTTCGATGCCTACTACGTCTCCTTTCTCGCCCACATAGCGCCACCACCCCTGAGTTCGCCCCGCCTCTATGGCAATACGAGCCTTGATCTCCGGAGCGATGACGTGCCGGCGGTAGGACTCAGGCTGCTTGTCAAACAGCTCCCTGGACGGCATACTCACGATGCGGCATGGAATGCCCTTTTGCCCGAGCGTCTTAGCCGCTTCTATCGCAAGGTGCACTTCAGAACCGGAGGCGATCAGCAGAAGATCCGGGTTTCCTTTCAGGAGGTCTGCAAGAACGTAGGCTCCCTGCTGAAGGCCGGCAGCAGGCGCGAAAACAGATCGGTCGAGGACCGGAACTCCCTGACGCGTGAGCACCAGGGCCACAGGCCCGTTCCTGTGGTTCAGGGCAAAGCGCCAGGCTTCTGCGGTCTCCGGGGCGTCGCAAGGCCTGAGCACGGTCAAATTGGGGATGGCTCTCAGGGCCGCAAGCTGTTCCACAGGTTGATGGGTGGGGCCGTCCTCGCCCAGGCCGATGCTGTCGTGGGTGAAAACATAAATGACTTGAAGCTGCATGAGGGCGGCCAGGCGGATGGCCGGCCGCATGTAATCGGAAAAGATGAGGAAGGTCCCGCCGTAAGGGAGCAGCCCTCCGTGAAGCGCCATGCCGTTGAGGATGGCGCCCATTCCGTGTTCCCGCACACCGAAACGGAAGTTGCGGCCGCCGAATTGCTCTGCCTGAAAGTCCCCCTCGCCCTTGATCAGGGTCTGGTTGGAAGGGGCAAGATCGGCGGACCCGCCCACCAGGTTTTTGATTCTCTTTGCCAAGACATTGAGAACATTGCCTGAAGCGGCTCTTGTCGCTGTGCCCTTTGGATCGGCCGGAAAGGCAGGAAGGTCCGCTTCCCAACCCTCAGGAAGCTCTCTTTTCATCCATTGATCCATCGTCTTAGCCTGATCAGAAAAGGCCTTTCGGTATCGGTCGAAAAGGGAGGTCCATCGAGTTTCTTCGGCCTTTCCCTGTTCAAGGGCCGCTCTGAAAACCTTCAACGCTTCATCCGGAACATGAAACTCAGGCTCCAGAGGCCACCCGAGCTTCTGCTTGGTGAGTTTCAGCTCTTCTTTGCCCAGTGGCTCGCCATGGGCCGATGCCTTGTCCTGCTTGTTGGGGCTCCCGTATCCGATGTGGGTGCGGACAGCGATGAAGGAGGGTTTTCGGGTTTCCTTTTGAGCTGAAACAATGGCCTTTTCTATAGCGTCGAGGTCATTGCCGTCTTCAACCTGCTGCACATGCCACCCGTAAGCTTCGAACCGCAGTGTTCGTGTTTCCGTAAAGGCCAGGTCTGTGCTTCCCTCAATGGAGATGTGGTTGTCGTCGTAAAGGTAAATGAGTTTTCCCAGCCCGAGGTGGCCGGCCAAAGAAGCGGCCTCGTGGGAAATGCCTTCCATCAGGTCTCCGTCGCTCACGATGGCGTAGGTAAAATGGTCGATGATCTCGTATCCGGGCCTGTTGAAGGCGGCGGCAAGGTAACGCTCTGCAATGGCCATTCCCACCCCGTTGGCAAATCCCTGGCCCAGGGGGCCTGTAGTCGTTTCCACTCCCGGAGTCAGCCCATATTCAGGATGGCCTGGGGTTTTGCTCTCCCACTGCCGAAAGTTGAAGAGTTCCGAAAGCGGGAGGTCATACCCCGTGAGATGGAGAAGGCTGTACAAGAGCATGGATCCATGCCCTGCTGAAAGCACGAACCGGTCCCTGTTGAACCAATCCGGATGACGGGGATTGTGCTTCAGGAATTTCGTCCACAGCACATAGGCCATGGGGGCGGCACCCATCGGCATTCCGGGATGGCCCGAGTTGGCTCTTTCAACACATTCAGCAGAAAGCACGCGGATCGTATTGACACACAGATCATCCAGTTTCATATGAATTGTCTCTCCTTTCCGGATTCCTCACTGTCGCAAAACTTCTAATTCCATTGACCAGGAGAGTCAAGGTGATTTGACGTTGCTTGTGAGTTGTCATTGGCCCTATCCGTTCTTATAGTAATCCCACTGCGTCATTCTGAGCCGGAAAAGGAGATCGGTCATGAATGAAGAACGACAGACAATAGGTCCTCTCAAGAAAATCGGTTTGCTTTTGGAGGCAGGAACCGGGCCTGACAAGACGGATTTGACCGCGGGACCGATCGCATTCGAGTTCATCTTCGGTGCGGGAAGCCAGGGGCTGTGTCCTTTAGAGTTCCAGCTTGCCGACAGGAAAGAGGGCGATGTCCTCGGTTTGCGTGTCAGAGGGGGGGAACTCGCAGACCTCTTCCAGCATCTGCTCGTTTCCTCTTTGGCCGCACTGGAAAGCGTTGGCGCCTTCTATCTTAAGGTGGAAATTGTGAGGGTCAGCGAAGCAGAGCCGAAAGAAGTGATCAAAGCCATGGCAGAGGCGGGATCTTGCGGAGACCACTGCTGCGGGCACTAGGGAAGAAGGAGCAAAGGGACGAAGGCACATAGGCACAAAGGAAGGAAAAGACAAGGGCATCAAGCAATAGAGGGATAAAGAGAATCAGCAGAATGGTTCTTCTGCTATGTGCCTTTGCATCTTTGTCCCTTTGTCCCTCAAGCTGTCGGCTTCAGCCGACAGCAGTCTACTGCGTATAATCTCCGAACTTCTTCATCTCCTCAATGATGGACCTCACCTCTTCTCCCACCTCCTCAGCCTGTACTGTGCAGGTCGGGCTCTCAAGGATTCCTGCTTCTGAAAGCACCTGTTTGATGACGTGCACAGTTTTTGAGCTGTAAAGATCAAGGAGCGTCCGGAGATGTTGGCCGGCAATCCAGATTTGCTGCAAGCGATCCGGGTAATCCTCCCGGGCGTCACTGAGGCCGAGAGAAGCCTCTGTAATTTTGCTCCAGGCCTTAGGTGAAAGGTTTGCACCGGCCGAAACGACCCCGCTGAGGCTTGGGTGGGTCAGGAAACGCAACTCGTCTCCATCATAGATCCTGAAATCAGGCCTTGCTCTCGTCGCTTTCTGATAATTGCCGGCCCTGTCCAAGGAGCCCAGAAAGAGGAGTCCTCGAATCTCCTCGATTTCGAGGATTTCCTTTAAGATGGCTGTACGGATGTTGTTTCGTTTGAAGGACCGGGCCAGCTGGTCGATGAGTCCCGGATCATTGTGAAGGAGCCATGATTCCCGGGTCAAGGTCGTTACATTGCGGTAATAAGAAACAAGCCCGCGGTTGCTGTGGTAGTAGAGCGGGGTGTCCAGCCAGCAGACCTGACCTTTGTATTTTCTCGTCTTAAGCGTCTTGGAGAGGAGCCCCAAGGTCTCTCTGGTTTCCTGTTCCGTGTCCTGGGTGATCCAGACGAGGACAGGCAACCGCCCCCTGATCACGACCAGGGTCTTTTCCAGGAGCTCTGCTCTTTGCGCGGCGGAGAGGTTTCCGCCTTCTCCCAGGTAGGGTCCTGCAATAAGAACAGCCTGAACATGGGGTAGAACCCTGTCCAGTTGCCTGCCCAAACTGCGGCCGTCGATGTCGCCGTTTTGTTTAAGCGGGGTGAGGAGGTCTACGATGAGACCCCTCGGTGAGCTTAAAGCCGCCATTGAGTCTGAATTCCTCTCTGCCGAGAAGATCATGGAGATGGACCAGCCCCTTGACGCGATGATGGGCGTCAACAATACAGAGATGGGTAATTTCGTACAGCTCCATAATTCCAAGAGCCTCTGCGGCCGTCTGATTCTCATCAACGATTTTCGGAGATGGGGTCATGATCTGTTCGACTCTCAGTGAACGAACGCTCTTGTGCTTGAGCAAAGCCCTTCTCAGATCGCCGTCCGTCAAGATCCCGTGCAGTTTCCTGTCCCTGTCTACCACGAGCGTTGCCCCGATTCCTTTGGCATCCATTTCCTTCAGGGCCTGAGGGACCTTGGAGCCGACCAGAACCATGGGGATGTGGTCGTCCGTGAACATGACCTCTCTGACACTGGTGGCGAGTCTCTCTCCCAGGCTGCCGCCGGGATGAAATTTCCTGAAGTCCTTTGGATCGAACCGTCTGGCATTGATGAGCACCACGGCAAGAGCGTCACCCATGGCAAGGGCCGCGGTGGTGCTGGCCGTGGGGGCCAAACCCATGGGGCACGCTTCCCGCTCGACGCCCACGTCGATGACCAGGTCGCTTTGCTCGGCCATGGGGGAATCCAGGCAGCCGGTGTAGGCGATGATTTTTGCGCCCATGGTCTTGATGATGGGCAAGAGACTGTTGATCTCCCCGGTCCTCCCGCTGTGGCTGATGGCGATCACGACATCGTCGGAAGTGACCATGCCGAGATCTCCGTGGACCGCCTCGGCAGGGTGTAGGAAAAGCGAAGGGGTGCCTGTGCTGTTGAGGGTAGCCGAGATCTTCCTGGCGACAAGCCCTGATTTGCCCATGCCGGTGAGAATGACCCTGCCTTTGGCTTTCAGGATCATGTGGACGGCGCGGTCGAATTCCGGGCCGACCCGCTCCATCAGGTTCAGGATGGCCTCCGCCTCTATCTTCAGAACCTCTTTGACCTGCTCGATCACTGCGTGGCGCATATCAAAAGCCCTCATCCCCCACGGCAGAATCCTAGCACTCTTCACGAGTCTTCTCAAGGGATTCCTGCGAGGCATTTTCTTGAGAGGTTTGGATTGCAATTTATCGTCTATTGTAATACATGTACCTGAATTTGCCATCAAATGATGATCAAAGGAACGTGTCATGAGACTGGATCAATTTCCCGAAGACCTAAGGCCTTTCCTCCTCCCGGAACCCAAGGGGGAAATGGTTTACAGGTGTTTAGGGTGCCACGGAGAACTGGACATCGGCCAGCTTCTCTACACCTGCCCTGAGTGCGGAAGTGTCCTGATGTTGGAAGACAAGAAGCAGGATCGCCTGCAGGCCGTGGGAGGCGATCAATGGCGAAAGATCTTTGATTTCAGAAGAATGTTGAATGTGCAAGCGCTCAAAGGGATCTTTCGGTACTACGAGTTCATCGCCCCTGTGATTCCCCTGGATCAGATCGTCTACCTGGGCGAAGGGCATACTCCTCTTGTGGAAGCGAATCCCAGACTGAAAAAACAGGTGGGGGCGGACTTCTACTTCAAGAACGATGGGCTCAATCCCAGCGCTTCCTTCAAAGACCGAGGGATGGCCTGTGCGTTGAGTTTCATCAACACTTTTGCCGCGAAAAACAAGATCGGCAATCTTCTTGCGGTCTGCGCATCGACAGGAGATACCTCGGCTTCAGCAGCTCTCTATGGATCGTACCTGGAAGGTTTTCTCAGGTCCGCGGTCCTGTTGCCCCATGGCAAGGTCACGCCCCAGCAGCTCGCTCAGCCCCTTGGGAGCGGAGCAAGGGTGTTCGAGATCCCCGGAGTGTTCGACGACTGCATGAAGGTCGTTGAAAACCTGGCGGAGAACTATCATGTGGCTCTCTTGAACTCCAAGAACAGCTGGCGAATTCTGGGCCAGGAATCCTTTTCTTTCGAAATCGCGCAGGACTTCGACTATGAAGTGAAGGACAAGGCGGTGGTTTTGCCCATCGGAAATGCCGGGAACATCACTGCGGTGATGAGCGGGTTCCTCAAGTTCTACAGGGCTGGAATTATCAAAGGCCTCCCGAGAATTGTGGGAGTCCAATCCGAGCATGCGAATCCGGTATACAGGTATTACCTGGAAGAGGAGGAAGCCAAGAGAAGCTTTGTCCCTGTGACCGTGAAACCGAGCGTGGCCCAGGCGGCCATGATCGGAAACCCTGTGTCTATGCCCAGGGTTATTCAGATCGCCAGGGCCTACAACCAGGCAGCCGGAGAAAAACGGATCTTCGTGGTTCAGGTGACGGAGCAGGAGATCATGGATTCCATGATGATTGCCAACCGGAATGGAAATGTAGCCTGCACGCAGGGAGGGGAATCCATGGCCGGCTTCAAGAAAGCGATTGAGAAAGGGTTTGTCAGACGCGAGGAGACAGGCATCCTTGACTCCACGGCACACATGCTCAAATTCATCACCTTTCAGGATATGTATTTTCAGGACACCTTCCCGCCGGAATTCGGTGTGACGCCGCGCGAGGAACTCAAGAACGCCCCCTCCCTGATCAAACCGGAGAAGCTGCAGAAATTCCCCGAGCCGGGCAAGCCGCTTCAGGGGAAGGACATGAAGCGTTTTATCGATGAGACGGTGGCTGAGATTGCGAGGATTCTGGAACTGAAGAAAAAATAGATGAATATCCTCTTTGTATGCAGCGGAAATGTGAGCAGGAGCTTCCTCGCGGAGGCCTTGCTCAGAAGCGAGCTCAAAGCGCTCAAGGTTGAGGAGGTCTCTGTCTTGTCCGCAGGGCTTTACGCTTTTCCGGGAAGTCCGCCGGATCCCCAAATGACGGCGTATCTTTCCAGCGTGGGGGTCTCCTTCGAACCTCACGAAGCGCGGCAGATGTCCAAGCAGGAGTTGGACTGGGCCGACCTCGTCCTGGTGATGGAAAGGAGGCATGAGGCCGACCTTGAGAAATTGTGGCCCGAAGCGAAACTGAAAGTGCAGCTCTTAGGCAAGTATGTGGCAGGAGGGTGGGAGGACGATATCCTGGATCCT
Organism: uncultured delta proteobacterium; assembly: GCA_963702565.1. Taxonomy (GTDB): domain Bacteria; phylum Desulfobacterota; class DSM-4660; order Desulfatiglandales; family HGW-15; genus CAVPDE01. The sequence goes on from CAVPDE010000008.1 coordinate 58,204, forward strand.
TTCGGAAACTCTCCCTACCATTACCGTCTGGCGCAATCTCAAATCACCCTTGCAGTCAAATCCCTGGCCAAGTGGCTGGTTCAGAACAGGAACCCCAAAAAGACCTTTCACTAGTTTCGCATGATCAAAATCAGAATCATTGTTGCGGATCGAACCCGGTCCCCGTTTCTGGCGGAAGGGGAGGCCTTTTACTTGAAGCGGTTGCAGAGCTATGCCCAGGTGGAATGGATCGAAGTGAAGCCTGTAAGGATGACCAAAGGCAAGCCCGAAGAGGAGATTCTGCACCTCGAAGGCCAGGCCCTGATTCGCAAACGGGGGCCGAAGGATTATCTCGTTGCCCTGGACCGAACCGGACGCCAGTACGGGTCGGAGGAGTTTGCCGGCCGTCTTGAGAAAGTGGCGATGAACGCCAGCGGGGGGATCACTTTCATGATCGGCGGCCCCTTGGGGCTTTCCGGCGACGTCCTGGCTGAGTCTGATGAGATCCTGTCCCTTTCAAGGTTCACCTTCACCCATGAAATGAGCCGGGTTCTTCTTCTGGAGCAAATCTACAGAGCTTTTACTATCCTGAAAGGCGAGAAATACCACAAATGAAAAGCCCCGTCTGAGACAGGGCTTGAAAGTCGATCAAAGAGAAGAAAGAACACCAACTGAACGCGCTTACCTCGAACTGGCCTCCAGAGCCATGGCAATCTTGTTCTTGAGCTCGGTCAGATCAAAGGACTTGATCACGTAGTAGTCGGCGGCAATGGATTTCATGTCCTCTTTGAACGTGTCATAGGCCGTGCACAGAACAACAGGAAGGTCATAATACTTGTTTCGAATATCCTGAAGCAAATCAAGACCGTTGTAATCGACCATTTTGATGTCCAGCACCACCAGGTCAGGCTTTTCTTCCTCAATTCTCTCAAGCAGCTTGTAGCCGCTGTCAGCAGTAATGACCTCGTACCCGGCTTCGGTCAGTTCTTCCGAGTAGAGAAACCTGATGTGCTCTTCATCATCGACGATCAATATCTTAGCCATGGCCGTTCTCCTCTTTTGAGGTGCGAACTGAAAGTAGCACATCTCTGAATAACATGCAAATAGGATATTGGCGCACAGAGAAAGATACAAGGTACACGGCGCAAGGTGCAGGGGCAGAATACTTTTGTTTTGATTTTGCCGTGTACCGTGAACCGTGTACCCTGAACCTTCCCTACCAGGTCATCCGGACCTTGATCCCTTTTTCATGGAGATAGGACTTGATCTCTTTGATGGTGTGCTTCCCGTAGTGGGTGATGGAAGCGATCAAGGCCGCATCAGCCTTTCCTTCGGTGAAGACCTCGTGAATGTGCTCGATCGCTCCAGCCCCGCCTGATGCAATGACAGGAATGTTCACGTCTGTGGCAATGAGCTCTGTGAGGCGAAGTTCGTAGCCTTTCTGGGTTCCGTCCGCATCGATGGAATTGAGGCAGATCTCTCCGGCGCCCAGGCGCTCTCCCTGCCTGGCCCATGCAAGCGCGTCCAGTCCTGTAAAAGTCCTGCCTCCGTCGATCACCATTTCATATCCGCTCGGAATCTTTTCAGAGGGGGAGACCCTTTTCACATCCATGCCCAGCACAATGGCCTGGCTCCCAAAAGCCGCTGCCCCTTTCCCAATCAGGCCCGGGTCCCGGATGGCTGATGAATTGATGCTCACCTTTTCCGCGCCCGCCAGAAGGACCAACCTCATATCTTCCACGGTTCGGATGCCTCCTCCCACGGAAAATGGGATGAAAATTCTTTCAGCCACTTTCCGGACCGTCTCGATCATGATATCGCGACGTTCGTAGGAGGCGGTGATGTCATAGAAAACCAGCTCATCCGCTCCTTCGTTATAGTAAAAGGCGGCCATTTCAACGGGATCTCCGATATCCACATTTCCTTTGAACTTGATCCCTTTGGTGAGCTTGCCGTCACGAACATCAAGGCACGGAATGATTCTCTTGCTAAGCATGGTCTTTGCCGTCCCACACGCAGAAATTGGAAAGGAGTCTCAGGCCGGGGCGACCGCTTTTTTCAGGATGAAACTGGACGGCCAGGAGATTTGCCGATGTGAGCACGGATGCAAAGGGAATCCCGTACAGGGTCTCACCAAGGAGGTTTCGCCTCTCCCTTGGACCCGGATAATAGGAATGGACAAAATAGAACTCACTTTGCGGATCGATCCCCTTGAAAACAGGGTGCTCCCGCATCACGTTCACCCTGTTCCACCCCATGTGAGGAACCTTGAGTCTGCGCCCGCCCGGCTCTGAAATATTTTCAGGAAACCGGAGGACCTCTCCCTTGATGAGGCCCAGGCATCGGGTCTGGTTCTCTTCGCTCCGTTCCATCACAATCTGTGTGCCCAAACAGATTCCAAGAATGGGCTTTCCGCTCCCATAGGCTTGCGCGAGGGCTGTGTCCAGCTTCAGGCGCATGAGATCGAACATGGCGGTTCCTGCAGCGCCGACACCCGGGAAAATGATCCGCTCCGCAGCCAGCACCTCCGCAGCGCTGGAAGTGATCACCGAATCCCGGCCAAGAAAGGCAAGAGCCCTTTGGACGCTCGTCAGGTTGCCGGCTTTGTAATCAATAATCGCAATCATCATTTTGACCAGCAGGCTGCTGAAAAACGCCCATCTGCGGCGTTGCCCTCTTTCCTCGTCGTTGCAGCGTACGTTGTGTACGCCTCACTCCTCGGAATTCGGGCGCCTTGCATCTGGACGTTTTTGATCAGCCTGCAAAAAAATGCCTCAACTTTTTCTGCTGCCTTTTGCATTTCCTCTTGGTGTTCCAACTTTAGACACCTTAGGCATTTTAGCTCACTTTAGACACTTCTTGTTCTCTTGTATCCTGTCTCCTGTCTACTTCTGATAGTTGTAAAACCCTCTTCCGCTCTTTCTGCCGAGCCACCCTGCATCCACGTACTTGACCAGCAGAGGACACGGCCGATACTTGGCATCCCCCAAACCTGAGTGAAGGACTTTCATGATAGCCAGACACGTGTCCAGTCCAATGAGATCCGCAAGAGTGAGGGGCCCCATGGGATGATTCATCCCGAGCTTCATGACTTCATCAATGTCCTGAGGGGTGCCGACACCCTCAAAGAGGCAGTAGATGGCTTCATTGATCATGGGCATCAGGACTCTGTTGCTGATGAAACCAGGGAAATCGTTAGCCGGCACCGGCGTCTTTCCCATTCGCACGGAGAGATCGCGTGTCAAAGCGAAGGTCTCCTCGGAGGTGGCCAAACCCTTGATGATCTCCACCAGCTTCATCATGGGAACAGGGTTCATGAAATGCATGCCGATGATTTTTTCGGGTCGCTTTGTGGCTCCGGCGATTTTGGTAATCGAGATGGAGGAAGTGTTAGAGGACAGGATGACCCCGGGCCTGCAAATAGAGTCAAGGTCGGTGAAGATCTTGAGCTTAAGAACTTCGTTTTCTGTGGCCGCCTCAACAACGAAATCCGCTTTTGCCATGTCCGCGAGGGAGGTGGTTCCCGTGATCCTCCCCAGAATGGCCTGCCGGTCTTCCGGCGTCAATTTCTCCTTCTTGACCAGACGACCCAGGCTGTCTCTGATCGCGTCAGCCCCTCTTTGTACAAATTCGTCTTTGACGTCACTCATGATGACGGAAAGCCCGCTCGCTGAAGCGACTTGAGCAATCCCCGAACCCATCTGTCCTGCTCCTACAACACCCAACGTCTTAATCTCCATGTCTGATGATACCTCCTTCAGCTATCCTCAATGGCTAGTTTTATTCAAATCCATCAATGGGGTGGCTCCGCGTTCTCTGGGAGAGACTCCCTAGGTAACCTGTCCTTTGGTTCGAACAATCATCACGGAACAGGGAGCCTTGTGGGCGATTCTGTTGGCCACGCTTCCAAAGAGGACAAGGCCCATTCCGGAGGCCCCATAGGATCCCAGCACGGCGAGGTCAACATCTTTCTCTTCGATAAAACGGATGATCTCCGAAGACACATGACCGTCAAGGACAAGAAACTCATACTCAATCTTCTCTTCGACCTTTGAACCGTATTCTTCCTGCATCTTTTCCTCAATTTGGAGGACCAGTGCCTTCTTGGGTTCCTCAGGCAGGATCCAGTCCGCTTCCGGCAGCAGGGGATTTACTGCAGGACCGAGCACGTGGATCACATAAAGCTTCGCTTCGAACTTTGCAGCAAGTTCAAGAGAAGCTTCGAAGGCAGCCCCGGCATTCTCCGAAAAATCAACGCAGCAAACGATTCTTCTTATGGCCATGACACATCCTCTTTTTAGGGTTTCTGTTTCGAGGGTGGGAGAAAGACCCGTCAGGACCTGATTTTTCATAGCATAAGATAAAGTGTCCCGTCCACCTTTCAGTTCGCTGGAGCAAAGGTGCCGAAGGTTGCTGGAATGGCCCCTTGTTGCAGGCTGCTCAAAGACGTCCAGATCCAAGGCTCCCGAAATCCGGAGGAGTGAGGCGTACATTCCAGTACGTCGCAGCGACGAAGGATGAGGGGAACGCAGGAGATGGGCGTTCTTCAGCGGCCTGCTAAATAGTGATGACCCCTTGCAAGTAGCTGACTGCCCGCCCCGAGATGATGACGCGGTCCCCCTGGTCTTCGCAGAGCAATTCCCCGCCCCGCTTGGAGACCTGGTGGGCAAGGAGGTCCTTTTTCCCCAGTTTCCTGGCCCAGTAAGGGACGAGAGCGCAGTGAGCGGAACCGGTCACCGGATCTTCGTTCACGCCGTATTTCGGCGCGAAAAACCTGGAGACGAAATCCACGTCTTTTCCTTTTGCCGTGACCGTCACCCCACGCAGGTCAACCTTCTTGAGAAGAAGCATATCCGGATCAAGGGTTCGAACATCCTCCTCCCTGGGGAAGAGAACAAAATAGTCTTGTGACCTCAACACCTCCGAAGGCTTCTTGCCTAGAGCCTCGATCAGTTCGGATGGAGCTTTGCACGGCGCTGGCGGCTGCGACGGAAAATCCATGGACAGGAGATCTCCCTGCTTGGAGACAGTGAGCAGCCCGCTTCTGGACTGAAAGCTGACTTTGGTCACGGAGGGATCGATATGGGTGAAAAGAACATAGGCCGACGCAAGTGTTGCATGGCCGCACAGGTCCACTTCTGATGCCGGCGTAAACCAGCGGATGTGGTATCCCTTATCCAGGGGTACGAAGAAGGCGGTTTCGGAGAGATTGTTCTCCATGGCAATAGCCTGCATGAGGTCGTCTTCCAGCCACTTTTCGAGAGGACAGACCGCAGCCGGATTCCCGGCAAAAACTTTGCTTGCAAAAGCATCGATTTGGTAAAGAGTGAGTTTCATGAGGGTATCCTTTGGAGTATTGGAGTGATGGAGAATTGGAGTACTGGAAAAGACGGCTCACGGTACAAGGTACAGGGTTCACGCGAATACCAGTATCCCTTTTTTCTTTGTTCTCCTGTCTTCTGTATTCTTCTTTTCAACTTTAGACATTTTAGTGCATTTCGCCTCCGGCCCGGAGGGGCACTTTGGCATTACTTCTCGGATGCCCACAGCCACAACGCTGCCGCCACTCCCCACACGGCGTTGAAGAAGAGAACGAAGGCGGGAGTGAAAGTGCCCAAGTCGAGCCCGAACATGCCCTTGTTCAGATAGCTCGGAAAAATGACGAAGAGTTGAACAATCGTGGGCCCCAGACTGAAGAGAAGGCCTTGACTGAGAGGTCGACTCTTGAAAGCGGGTATAAGAAACAGAAAACCCCAGATACCGCCCCAGACCATTCGCTGGTAAAGGTAGGCCGGCGTCAGGGCAGGGGCGATTTTCACCCCCAGCTCTGCGGTGATTTCCGCCCTTCCGAACAACCACACGACGACGGCATTCAAAACCCCTCCAAAACAGCCTGAAGCAAAGACCAAAGAAAGCTGGCGAAAGAAGCTTTTCATGGCTGCCATCCCCCTTCCTGACTCGTTCTGACCGCAGAATTTACACCGCCGTGTTTTGACATGCAAGGGCAAATCCCGTGGGACTGTCTTGGAAAAGAAGAGACTCCCTGAAAAAGATCGTTGATAAAAGATGAGACTCATATAGAATCCCAACCGGTGTTTTTTAAGAAACCAGTGGATGTCTTGGCTGCTGAAATGGAGGGTGCTTAGACCTTCACAGGAAAGGGTAAGAAGGTGACAACGAAACTCAACCCTGTGGGATCGCCTTTCTCATGACTTTAAACATGCTGCTCATCGAACTGCTTCAGAAGGGAAGATGAAGGGAGTTGCATTTTGCCAAACGCGGACAACAATAACAATATGATTCATTAAAGTCACCTCATTTACAGGGGATGGCCAGTCTATATCACAGAATCAAAGCTCTCTCAATGAGACTTCTTTCTCAAGTCAAGCTGGCGATAGAATGGGTATCCTTATCCCTATTCAGCTAGTCTCAGCCTACCCATTTTCTTGATACACAGATGGGATTCCTTTATCATCCGTCGGTCTGAAGCACTTTCTATCCACCCCGGGAAATGGGGTGCATTTTTTCGCCAATTTCTATATACTTGGGATACTTCCAGAAACGAGAGAGCCGGGGATTTCCACTGCCCCGGGAGGGGTGAATGGCTCAGATCGAAAGAAAACAGATGGTTCTGCATATCCTCCAGAACTTGCGGGATCTGGGCGGTCTTAAGAAGCTCTTTTGGGAGGAACTGAACTACGAGCGTGAAAACAAGCCGCTCAGCATGCGCGGCTGGCTGGATTCCACCCGCAACGCTCTGGTCGATGATCCCATCCTTTTCGCGAGCGGCGGCACAGATAATGCGTTTCACGTGGTGTATTGCCGCCTGGCCTCCGACAGCCTTCAGAGAGGTCTTGAGCGTCCAATCGTCAACCAGTTGATCCGCGAACACCCTTATTGCCTTTTCGTTTTCTCCAATTCATCGCAATCCGCATGGCATTTCCTGAACATCAAGTATTACGAGAAGACAGAGAAGCGGCGACTTCTCCGTAGGATTACCGTACAAGCCGGCAGCGGTTTGCGCACGGCCGCCGAGCGGCTGCAGATGATGGACCTCGCGATGACGGGGAGCGAATCTGAACCGCTGTCGCCCCTAGAGATTCAGAAAACGTCACGACGAGGCCTTCGATGTCGAGTCGGTCACTAAGGCCTTCTACAAGGAACTCGCCAACTGGTATTTCTGGGCGCTGAAGCATGTTCGGTTTCCCCAAGGACGCGCCCAAGGAGGCTGACGGGCACGACCATATCGGCGTGATTCGCATGATCACGCGGTTGATCTTCTGCTGGTTCGTGAAGGAAAAGGGCCTGATTCCCGAGGTGCTGTTCGATCAGCGCCGACTGGATGAACTCCTCGACGGGTTCGCGCCGGACAGGGATGCGAGGAAGGATTCCGTATTCTACAAGGCGATCCTGCAGAATCTGTTCTTCGCCACGCTGAATACGGAAATGGACAAGCGCGGCTGGGCGCGGGACGAGCAGAACTTCATGGCGCACAGTCTTTACCGCTATCGCGATTTGTTTAAGAAGCCCGGCGAGGCGCTGACGTTGTTCAAGAACATCCCGTTCCTCAACGGCGGCCTGTTCGAGTGCCTGGACAAGGATCTGGGCGAAAACTTCAGGCCGCGTTATGTGCGGATTGACGGATTTTCCCGACGGCCGGACAGCCAGCCGGTTGTGCCGGATTTCCTGTTCTTTGGACCTGAGCGCGAAGAAGATCTCAGCGCGGACTATGGCGACAGGAAGTTCAGGAAGGTGCGCGTGGGAGGGCTGATCAACACGCTCCGGCAGTATCACTTCACGATTGAGGAAAACACGCCCATCGAGCAGGAGGTCGCGCTCGATCCGGAGCTGTCCGGCAAGGTGTTTGAGAACCTGCTCGCTGCCTATAATCCCGAAACCGGCGCCACCGCCCGCAAACAGACCGGCTCGTTCTACACCCCGCGCGAGATCGTTGATTACATGGTGGACGAGGCCCTTATCGCCCATCTCAAAGACGAAATTGGAGGCAAATCAACCATCGGCTAATAACGTAGAAGAACGCCTTCGTCACCTGTTCGCTTACAACGAGGAACCGGCACCAGTTTAGCGCCGAAGGGAGTGGATGTCCTCATTGACGCCATTGATCACCTAAAGGCGCTTGACCCGGCGGTGGGGTCCGGCGCGTTCCCGATGGGCATCTTACACAAGCTGGTGTTTATCCTCGGCAAGCTCGACCCGCGTAACGAGCAATGGGAGCAAAGGCAAATCCAGCGGGTGCGCGACGCCATCGCCACGGCGGAGAAGATCGAAGATGCCGCCATCCGCGAGCGCACGGTCAAGGAACTGGAACAGCAGATTATCGGCATCGAGGAATCGTTCAAGCGCAACGAGCTGGATTATGGGCGCAAGCTCTATCTGATCGAGAACTGCCTCTACGGCGTGGACATCCAGTCCATCGCTGTCCAGATCGCCAAGATGAGGTTCTTCATCTCGCTGATCGTGGATCAGCGGGTGGATTCGTCCGCGTCGAATCTCGGTGTGCGACCGTTGCCGAATCTGGAGACCAAGTTCGTCGCCGCGAACACCCTGATCGGGATCGAGAAGCCTAAGCAGATGCTTCTGCGCAACCCGCAGATTGATGCCAAGGAGGCGGAACTCCGCCGTGTTCGTGAACGGCATTTCACGGCGCGGACGCTATCTTCCAAGGCCAAGTGCAGGGAGCAGGACAAGAAACTGCGCGGCGAAATCGCCGAACTGCTCAGGAGCGACGGCTGGGGCGACACCACGGCCAAACAACTCGCCGCCTGGGACCCCTACGACCAGAACGCCTTCGCGCCTTTCTTCGATCCAGAGTGGATGTTCGGCATACAGGTAGGGTTTAATATTGTGCTGGGGAATCCCCCTTATGTCTTCGGAGGCAATAAGGGTATTTCGAGAGAAGAGAAGAACGTTTACAAACGACTCTACGATTCGGGATCAAAGAAGATCAACCTGTTCGCGCTATTTATCGAACGAGGCAGCCAACTGCTTCAATCACAAGGTACGTTGACCTACATACTCCCCAATACGCTGCTACGCGTCACATCTTATAGCAATACGCGTCGATTCATCCTTGAGAACCTGGAAGTGCGCGAAATCGTTGATCTAGATGTCGGCGTGTTTGACGGAGTAACCGCATCCACAGTGGTGATCTCGCTGCAGAGTGTCCCTCCTGGGCCGCAAGCGGTTGTCAGAGTGAAGCGTGGGTGTGAGGATACTGTACCGTCCAGAATCCCACAGAAAGAATGGAAGGGGAGAGGCTGTGTCTTCGACATTTTCTCAAGCGGTGGAGACAGGGGTCTCATGCAAAAGCTTAGCCAAGGCTCAACGCCTCTGGGTGAGCTTTGCTCTCGGATCAGGTTCGGCGTCGTGATCTCTGGAAACTTCGCAGACGTTGTGAGCGACAAGAAACCGCACTCAAAGTGGAAGCCATTTCTGGAGGGAGACGAAATTGGGCCATTCTGCACTAGGTACAGGGGAAGGTTTCTCCTCTACGATAAAGATTTGCTCCACCGAAGCAGAACGCCCGACATCTTTGAGACAAAGAAGATAATGATCCAAAGGATCACAGGAGGCGACACCCCGCTAAAAGCTACCCTTGACGAGGACCATTTCTACAACAAAGAATCAATTCTCAATCTCATCCTCAGCAGTGATGCTGTCTCATATGAGTATATCCTTGGATTGCTAAACTCAAGACTTGCGAATTGGCTCTACAAACGACGATTTACCAACGCATCAAAGCTGACCGTCAACCTTTCAAAGGAGTACGTTGGGCAAATTCCAGTCAAGACCATGGACAAGCGAAGACAAGAGTCTGTTGCCAAGGTTGTTCGGAGGATTCTTAGTGCTAAACGTAAGAGCGAAGACGCGGATACATTGCAGGAAGAATGTCAACTCAACGCCGCGATATACGAGCTGTACGGCCTGACGCCGGATGAGATCAAGATTGTGGAGGGAGGTCGGTAGGCATGCCAGCCCACGACATCATAGACAATCGCAACCGGAAGCTGATGGATCACATCAACCAGATGCTGGTCAGTACGGATGCGGTCAACCTTGCCTAACACAGATTTGAAGATACAGTCGCGGGTAGCAATTAGGGCAGACCGCATGCTCGCCGTTAAGGCGAAAAATCCTACTTCGGACACGATCGCTCTGGGACGGGAGATTGACGAGATCGTCTACAATTTTTATAGGCTGACGGGGGAGGAGATTGCGGTTGTGGATGGAGTATTTTCCGCGAAATAGGAATTGCGGAACAATGAGCTGGTCGCGGCGCTCTATGGATTATGAAGAATGAGTCGGGACCTGTACAAAACACTATGTAAACCAGAAGTCCTAAAGATCGCCGCGAATTACGTTTACGACGACAAGAAGGACGACTTTATTCCCGACGTTTTCCGCAATCAGGATTACATCTTCAACCTTCAGGAGAACTTGGAGCGGCTGGCTCAGTCCCTGAAGAACGGCACGTATCGCCCCCGGCCTTTGAAGGAGATTGATGTTCCCAAGAGCGGCTTGGCGGTTCGACCTGGCAGTTCGCTTGACATCGAAGACCATACCGTTTTTTTCGCGATCGCCTACTTGCTTGCGCCCATCATGGACCGTGTCTTGCCCGAAAGCGTTTTTCATTTCCGCGTCAAGAAAAAGGGCAAGCGGTCTCATCCCGATAAGCTCTTCCAGAACGAAGGTCCCGTCCTGATTCGCAAGGTGTATCGGAAGAAGATTCGGATTTTTGGGGACTGGTACGAAGCATGGCCGGACTTCGTGGCCGAGGCGCAGAGCATCTATGAGAAGGAAGGATTCACCATAATGGTCGAATCCGACATCAGCGCTTATTTCGAGAATATCAGTCAACCGCTCCTTGCCGACATTCTGCGGCAGTTCGCCCCGCATCAACTGCACTTAATCAATCTGCTGATGGAAATGCTTTCCGTCTGGGCGACACCATCCTTGACCGGATTCCGGCCGCAGCGTGGAATTCCGCAGGGAAACGAGGTTTCAAGTTGGATCGGGACGCTCTACCTTGTTGAGATGGATATCGAACTGCTGAAACTTCAGAGGAAGGGGTTGGTTAGATACGTCCGTTATGTGGACGACATCAAGGTCTTCACGAAGGACCGAAAGACGGCGCGGTCAGTAATTTTCATGATCAACCGGATATTGCGGTGTTTGCACCTGAATATGCAGTCCAGCAAAACTCAAATCTTCGAAGGTGATGAAGTTCGCAAGCGGCTATACGACGCGCGTGTTGAGCAGGTCACAAATATAATTGATGGCCTTCCCGAAGAAGCATCGAAGATCACGCGCAAACAACGGCAGGACGCAGAGGCAGCGGTCCGTCCCATATTCAAGCATCACTTGGCCTACAAGCGGGAGATGGAGAAGGAAGACCTTCGACTGTTCAAGAGGACACTTACGCTCTTGTCGCGAATCCAATCGCCTATGGCCGTCAGGCAATCGCTCAAGTGGATTTGGAAACAACCTGCCTTGACCGAGAAGGTGTCCCGATACCTCTCCACTTGGATGGGCCGCAAGTCAGTACGGGCCGGAGTGGAAAGCGCTCTTCTTGGCGAAGAGGAACTCTTCGACGCGCAATATCTTTACCTCTTGCCGATGTTCCGAAGCTCCGCGGTGCTGAATCTGAAGCACAAGAGTCCACTCATGCGATTGGGCTGCGGAGGCGCTTATCATTGGGCTGTGCGCGCCGAAGCGTTCCTGAGTCTCATTCTGTTCCCCTTGGATGACCGCGACTTCAAGAAACTCCGTCGCCGTTACTTCAAAGAGACTTCGCCAGCCGTCAAAAAGGCGATTCTCTCTCTTTTTCTGAAAGCGCCGGGCATTGTTAAGAGGCATATGTTCTCTGCAACGATCCAAGAACCGGAAGAGGAGACCAACCGTTTTCGGAAATACATCTGGGCTTTGACGAACAGTGCGAAACTCGGCCAACCAACTCTTGCGGCGTTAAAGCGTATTGAGAAAGACCCCGCTCGACTGCTCGCCGCTCTTCAAGGCGCGCTCCAATCACGCAACATCGAGACGTTGCGTCTGGTTGGAGTGGTTGCTGACGACCGTCTCAAGGTTCTGCCATCTGAGCTTGCGCACCGCGCTTTTGCACAGGTTTCAAGCGATGCCAAACGCATGATCGAGAGCTTGTCATCCGCAAAGAAATGAGAGTTTATCATGCCAACACATGATATCATAAACAACCGGACCGAGAAACTGATTGGCCACTTCGGTCGAATACTTGGCCCCGGCGAACTGGCGCAGTACAACGCGATAATGGGGTTGTTTTGTGGCATCCTTGCCGCCAAAAGCAGCAGACCCAGCGGCGGACACCTCGGAGCTGGAGCGGGAGGTTGACCGAATCGTGTACAGGGTTTATGGGCTGATGGATGAGGAGATTGCGATTGTCGAGGGCGCTGCAGGCAAGGGGGAGAAATGAAGAAAAAAGAGAATCAATATCCTTCGATAGCCAATGTGAAGTTGGACGAGATCGGGATTTGGTCAGAAATAAAAATAGCAATTCTGCGGGAATATGCTTGTGCGTTCACCAGGATTCTAAAAACAAAAGCGTGGTGCAAGGGATGTTGTTATATTGATGCGTTTGCCGGGGCCGGTATGCATCTCTCAAGAACGACAGGGGAAATGGTGCAGGGATCGCCTTTGAATGCCCTTTTCGTCGAGCCGAGATTCGATCGCATTGTTCTGATTGACCTTGACGCGGAGAAAGTGGAATCGTTGAAGACTCTTTGTGGGCACGATAAGCGAGTCGAAATCCGGTCTGGCGACTGCAATGAAGTCCTTATGGACATAGTTGCGCCTTCACTGCCCTATGCGTCCTACTGGCGAGGGTTGTGCGTGTTGGATCCGTACGGTATTCATGGCAAGACCCTTCGCTGGCAAACCATCAAACAACTGGCTGATCTTAGAACCGTGGACGTTTTTCTCAATTTCCCGCTCATGGACATCAATAGAAATACTCTGCGGAGGAGTTTGGCCAACGCGGATGATGCAGATGTTGCTGCATTCAATGAATTCTGCGGCACCGAAGACTGGAAAGACCTCATGTATGAGCCAGATCTTTTTGGCGATTTACGCAAAATCGGTAATAATCAAACACTTGCCACGTGGTTTCAGAAAAGGATCGAGACAGTTGCGGGGTTTAAGTTTGTTCCAGAACCGATACTGATGCGAAACAGCAAAGGAGGCAAGCTGTACTTTCTCTGCTTTGCTTCGCATCAATCAGTGGCTCAGAAGGTCATATTGGACATCTTCAAAAAGTACAGGAAAATGACATGAACTTGGGCATTTCAAGAAACACGGTTCGAGAACAGCAAGCGGTATATGCAGCGGTGGGCGCGAAGCAGGAATATGCTTTGGTGCGGGAACTTTGGGCGGTCAAGGGACGGTCGAATCAGTTCCATGTCCAGCGAATAGCCCAGAGGTCAGGTCTCCCGGTTAGATGGCTTTCCGCGACGCCTAGGGGGAATGGAGAGCAAGGCATGGAAAAGCTCATGGAGGAGCGGAATGTCCTTTTGCTTCGCGACCGCAAGAGCCCGTTCATCGAACAATTTCAACATACGCTTGGGCGCTGCGCAAAGTTCTATAAGCTGACGGCTTATAACAACTGCAATTTCTGGTGCGAATACTGTTATCTATACCTGACTTTTCGAACTTGCCCGGTGTCAACGCACTTTGTGAACTACGACAGGATGTTAGAGGACATTGAGAAGTTTGATAGACAGAGCGTTCCCGATGCCCTTCGGGTTCTCAATCTTGGTGAGCTTGGCGATCCGTTGGCCGTGGATGATGTCACAGGGTTTTCGGAGCAAATTGTTCCGTTCATGCCGGTGCATGCGCCTCACACGAGGTTGCTGTTCCTGACCAAGAGCGACCGTGTCGGAAATCTATTGGAGCTGAAGCATGGCGGACGGGCGATCATTTCGTTCAGCGTCAACACAGACAAAGTGTGGCAGCATCTGGAGCATCGGACGCCATCACCGACGGACCGGTTGAAAGCAGCGCGCGAGGTTAAGGATGCCGGGTATGAAGTGCGTTTGCGAATAGATCCTGTGGTCCGATATTCAACGTGGGGAAAAGACTATCGCAGGCTTACAGAGATGATTTTCGATCACGTCGAACCTTCTAGGATTACGATTGGAGAGTATCGTCCCGCACGAGGGCTTTCAAACCACATCAGGACACGTTTCCCGGAATCGTCGCTTCTGAAGGTCAATGGTTCGCTGATTGCCGAGGCAGGAAAACTTCGATATCCGAGGGAATACAGGATCGAGATGTTTCGTACGATTGCGAATGGAATTCGCCGTTGCAATAAGAAGGTTCAAATTGCGCTTTGCAAAGAGACTCCCCAGGTTTGGAGAGCGGCGGGTTTAGATGGGAGAGGACTGTGTTGCAACTGTACGGGCTGATACGAAAGAGATTCGTTTGATGGAGTCCCTTCGAATTATAGAGGAGGTCGCATGAGCAAGATCAATTCACTTAAGTTGGAACGGGTCGGACAAATGGCCTGTGCTGATGTGACGTTCGGTGACCTGACGGTGTTGGTAGGTCCGCAGGCCACAGGAAAAAGCATTTTTCTCCAATTCCTGCGGCTCGTGGCGGACACGGGCTACATCCACGAACAGTTGAAGAAACATGGCATCGATTGGAACCGAACGATGCCAGATTTTCTTGACGTCTATCTCGGCGATGGCATGAGAGAGATCTGGAGCAATGGGGAATCGGCCAGTGCGATCTCCGTAGATGGGGTTCTCACCGACGCAGAGGATTTAGCACGGCCCCGTAATCGCACAAGGAGGACGTCGGTTTTCTACATCCCTGCCCAGCGCGTTCTTTCCCTGGCCAATGGATGGCCCCGGCCTTTCAGTGGATTCGGCAGCGAAGATCCTTTTGCGGTACGGGATTTCAGCGAGACTTTCCGTCTTCTAATGGATCAGGAATTTGTGCGGAGCGATGCCCTGTTCCCAAAGACAAACCGTCTGAAAAAGGAATACCGGGATCTTTTAGCTAAGCATGTCTTCGGCGGATTTGGCCTTCAGGTGGACCGGCATGGTGCGCAAAAACGGTTAGTCTTGCAGCAATCAAAGACCAGCAAGCCCATTCCTTACATGGCGTGGTCTGCCGGACAGAGGGAGTTCGTGCCTTTGCTCATGGGACTTTACTGGATTTTGCCGCCGACCAGGGTCAAGCGACGTGCTGACATCAAGTGGGTTATCATCGAAGAGCCTGAGATGGGCCTGCACCCCAACGCGATCAGTGTTGTCCTGCTTCTCGTCTGGAGCTCCTCTGGCGTGGGTACCGTGTTTGTCTTTCGTCTCATTCTCCGCATGTTTTGGACGTGGTATGGGCATTGCGAATCATAGCTGAACATGGCGCAGATGCGGGCCGATTGCTTGATGTTTTCGATGTCCGGAAGACCGACCCCATGAAAGCAGTTGCAAAGGAAGCGCTTCAAAAGACAACGAAAGTTCACTATTTCACCCAAGACGGATATACGAAGGATATCTCCAGACTCGATCCCGGTTCGCCAGAATGGGAGGAAGCAGGATGGGGAGGCCTTAGCGAGTTCAGCGGCCGCGTGGCGGATGTGGTTGCGGGGGCGGTCAATGGTTCGGTTGATCAATAAGGGGAAATCAAAATGGGTTTCAGGAAAGCGGTGGATGCAACTCAGGAACTCTCGGGAGCTTATCGTTCAGGAATCGGCGCCCTCGAGGAGGCCGACAGAAACCGAATCGAGTGCTTTCAGACCCGTCGACTGAGGGGAAGCGTGAATCTGGAGGCCAGCCTAAGGGATTACTACCCTAACGAGCCCATATGGGACTATGGCGTCGGATGGCGTATGGAATCGAAAAACGAGTGCGCTATCTGGATTGAAGTGCATCCGGCAAGTTCGGGACATGTGGGGTCTGTCATCAATAAAGCGAAGTGGCTTAAGATCTGGCTTCAGAACAGTGCGCCTGCTTTGAGTCGCCTGACGAGAGGGAATGACGGGTATGTCTGGATTTCGAGCGGCAGAGTTTTGTTACAGAGGACTTCGCGCCAGGCTCGTCAGTTAGCGGCCGCAGGGGTGTCGTTCCCTCGCGAACGATTGATGCTCGTATAGCGGTTGCAGCTGTAAAGATTTGCCCAAAGCAAGGGCGAAAGGGAGCTTATGCCGAATAAAGGGCTAATGTTTCAGTCTCAAACTCGCTCATTTTCGTCTGAGACTGAAACATAGGCACGTGAGGCTGAAACATTCTTCTCCAGGAACAGATCCATGCTCCCGCCGCGCGCCCTGGAAAGAGGCATCAAAAAAAGGTTCATGACGGCAGCAAAAACAGGGAGTTGAAATGCCCGCACATGACATCATAGACAACCGGAACGAGAAGCTTATTGACCATCTCAATCAGATGCTCGGCTCCAGCGAACGGGCACGGTTTGCCGTCGGCTATCTTTTCCTTTCCGGGTTAACGAGTGTCGCCAAACGATCTTTTGAACCTGAAGGAACTCCGGCTGCTCATCGGAAACACGACCAACCGCGAGACGGTCGAAATGCTGGCCGAAGGCTATCGCCGCCTTGACCTCGCGGCGGAGGAAGTCGAGCGACAGGCTTACCCCAAGCGCACGGAAGCCGGGAAGATGGCCCAGGAGACGGCCGGGAATCTCCGGAATTCCGTGGAGTTGATGGACCAGACGGACGAGGCGCAGGAGTTAATTGCCGGGTTGATTCAGATGATCCAGGAGAAGCGCCTGAAGGTCCGCGTTTACACAAAAGGCCGACTCCATGCGAAGGCGTACATTTGCGACTACGGCAAAGTGTTTGATCCGGTCCGGCAAGGAGGTCGCCCGGCACGAAAAAGGCATCGCGGTTGTGGGGTCCTCCAACCTGACCTTGGCCGGGTTGACCCACAACACCGAGTTGAACGTAATCGTTCAGGGGAACCAGAACCATCAGGAACTGGTCCGCTGGTTCGATGATCTTTGGAAGGAAGCGCAGGAATTCGACGAAACGCTGATGCATGGAACTCAAGGAATCCTGGGCGGCGGCGCAGGTCAGACCCTACGACATCTACATGAAGACGCTCTTTGCCCTCGTGAAAGACCGGCTGGAGGGCGAGGAAGAGCAAGAACTCCTTTGGGACGACGACATATTCCGCAAACTGGCGAGTTTCCAGAAGGTCGCCGTCCGGCAGTCCGTCCAGATGATCCGGGATTTCGGCGGCGGGTTTGTGGCGGACGTGGTCGGCCTGGGCAAGAGCTACATCGGCGCGGCCATCGTGAAGCATTTTGAGCGCACGGACCATGCGCGCCCGCTGATCATTTGTCCCGCCCCGCTCAAGGAAATGTGGGAACGGTACAACGAGGTTTACCAACTCAACGCCCGGGTCCTTTCAATGGGGTATCTGCGGGAAGACGACAACGACGGCGTGACCAAGCTCCTGAAGGATTTCCACTACAAGGACCGTGACTTCGTGCTCGTGGACGAAAGCCACAACCTCAGGCATCCCGACACCCAGCGCTATAAGGTCGTTCAGACATTCCTTTCCACTGGCCGCCGTTGCTGTTTCCTGACCGCCACGCCCCGGAACAAAAGCGCGTGGGACGTTTACCACCAGATCAAACTTTTCCATCAGGACGACCGGACGGACATGCCCATTGACCCGCCGAACCTGAAAGAGTACTTCAAGCTGATTGAGCGAGGGGAAAAGAAATTGCCCGACTTGCTGGCCAACATCCTTGTCCGGCGCACGCGCAACCATATCCTGCGTTGGTATGGTTTCGACGCGGAGACGCACGAGCCGGTTGATCCCAGCCGCTTTCAGGAATATCTGGGCGGCAAGCGGAAGGCCTATGTGCTCGTTGGCGGGAAGCACCAGTTTTTCCCGAAGCGGCAGCTTCAAACCATCACGTACAGCATCGAAGACACCTACCAGGGACTATACCAGCAGTTGCGCGGCTATCTTGGAAAGTCGCGAAAGGGAAAACCGGCCAAGGCCACGGCAGGGGAAACTGACCTACGCGCGTTATGGCCTATGGCACTACGTCCGCGCCGAGAAACAGAAGAAAGAGCCTTACGTCAGCCTGCAGCGGGCCGGGGCGAATCTGCGCGGCCTGATGCGCGTTCTTTTGTTCAAGCGGTTTGAGTCGAGTGTTTACGCCTTTCAGGAGACTATCCGCCGGTTGCTCAAGATTCACGAATCGTTTCTCAAGTCCATAGACGAGGGCTTTGTCCCCGCGGGCGAGGAAGCGCAGTACATCCTCTATGAAAGCGACACGCTCGAAGAGGCTGACATCATGGACGCCTTGCGCGCGGTGTCGCAACGCTACGAGGCAAAGGACTTCGACACGGACACCCTGCGCAAACACATCGCGCACGACATCGAGCTATTGAAGACCGTCCAGAAACTGGTTGCACCCATCACGCCCGAGAAAGACGCCAAACTCCAAACGCTCAAAGCACGTCTAGCCGAAAAGCCGTTGAAAGGGTGCGAAACGGCTGATCTTCACGCAGTACGCCGACACGGCAAAGTATCTCTACGCCAATCTGAACCCCGGCGACCGTTTCCCCGACGTGGAGGTCATCTACAGCGGGGACAAGAGCAAAGCGCGCGTGGTCGGACGGTTTGCGCCGAAAGCCAACCCGGAGTATCGCTTTGCCAAAGGCGAAGCGGAACTCATGACCGTAGTCGCAACCGACGTTCTGGCCGAAGGTCTTAACCTCCAGGACTGCGACAACATCATCAATTACGATCTGCACTGGAACCCGGTACGGCTGATTCAACGTTTCGGGCGCATTGATCGTATCGGATCGGAACATGAGGTCATCTTTGCCTACAACTTCCTGCCGGAGGTGGGAATTGAGAAGAACCTTGGCCTGAACGAGACGCTGCACAACCGGATTCAAGAGATTCACGACACCATCGGCGAGGACTCCAACATTCTTGATGAGACCGAACGGTTGAACCCAGAGGCGATGTATGCCATTTACGAAACACAAGGCGTGCGCCGGCGCAGTTGGACCTCTGGGGCAAACCGGAAGACGAGTTTCTGGATCTGAACGAAGCCGAGGAAATCCTGCGGCAGTTGAGGAAAGAAGACCCCGCGGAGTTCGAGCGCATCGCCACTCTGCGGGACGGCATCCGAACGGCGCGGCCTTCTCTGCAAAAGGGCTTGTTCGTTTTCTGCCAGGCCGGCCGCTTTCAACAGCTCTTCCTGCTCGACGATAAGGGCGCTGTTGTTTCCCGCGATGTTCCGAGGGTGGTCGGTACAGTCAAATGCGCTCCCGATGCAAAGGCCGCCGACCTGCCGGACGGGTACAACAAGGCGGTCATGGCCGTTCAACGGACATTTGCCGAGGAAGTCAAACACCGGGAAGCCGAGCGCAAGCATAGCTTCAATCTCACGCACGGTCAGCTTTATGCCCTTCGGGAACTCAGAATCCTATTTGAAGCCACGACAGAAGAAGAGATCAAGGGCAATGTCAACATTCTGGAAAAGGCTTTCAGAGGCGCTTTGACCGGAGCGGTCAAGCGCGAGTTGAACCAGTTGCGGCGGAATGCCGTCACCGGCGAGGCAGCTCTACAAGAATCTGATCCGAATCTACGACCAGCACAACCTGAAAGACGTAACGGCCCGGCGAGGTCTGGAATTCGAGGACAAGTCGATTCCCCGTATCGTTTGCAGCGAAGCATTGGTATGACAACTGATGCCATTGCGATTGCACCCATGGGTGTCAGCGTCCCTGGCCATAACCCCAGAGCGAGCACAGGAAGTCGCTCTCTCTTTCTCTTCAACTTTAATCTATGAAACTTTCAGAACAGAAAGGATCAGAGCCATCTGGGGCTAGGTCTTGTTTTTTGACATTCCAATAGATTTGATGCGGATGCCCTTCTGAAACGAGGCTGTTGGGGATGGGGTAGGCAGAAGTCCTTTATCGGATGCTGCCTTGTCGCAAAACGCGCCACAACATTTCAAAAGATGGCCTTGACCAAGAGGATTTCCCCGATTTTCTGATTCAGCTTATCCTAGAAGGTACGAGATCGGGTTGGCTTTAAGGTCGCAAAATGCGACCTTAAAGCCGAGAAAGAGAAGGATCAATGCCGGATTATGATCAGTTCAAGTTCCGAAGATATCCGGTCACAATTTCTGACCGCATCTGGCCGGAAGGTTTCGGTTTCACAAGTGTGGACTGCATGTTGTTGAACTTGATAACCCAATGCTATGTTGTTATTATCCCCCGACGAGCCAGCCTCTTCGCAGGTACAGGCCACCGGAGGTTCTGAGATGCGTACAGTAAAATTGGGAGTATCGTCACGAGAGAAAAGCGAACAGCGATTTCTGCGAGCCTTTAAAGGAGAATCGCAAGGGGAAATTATCAGCTTCGAGTCCGCGGCACTTATCTTCAAGGTGCTGTCGGGCAAACGCTGGGACTTGCTCAAGGTTATGACAGGTGCGGGGCCCATAACGATTCGTGAGGCGGCCCGCCGTGTAGAGAGAGATGTTAAAGCGGTGCACACCGATGTGCACGCGCTTCTCAACGCGGGCCTCCTGCAAAAGACGGATGACGGCCGCATCGTTTTTCCCTTTGATGCGGTGCATGTGAATTTCATGCTGAAAGCCGCTTGAGTTTGTTCCGGCGAGCAGTGGAAAATACCTTCCTGACTGGCGGGTCATCAACCGTCTGTATCACCGTACAGAAATGAAAGCCGAAGTCCACTTCAAGTAAAACCACAATCTCATTTTTGTTGGCGAAACTGAAGTGGGTCTCCGGCGGGTCAGCGGAAGGATCGTGCAGAAGGAGTCGGGATTTGGAGAAGGCGGACAAGGCCAAAGAGATTTTGGATTCCTGGTGTGAGGCAAAGGGCATCGAGTTTGTCAGCAAGGAAGCTGAAGAGGCCTATAAGCGAAGAGCCCGACGTGTTGCGGATGTCATCCAACTCAAGGTGCCGGACAGGGTGCCGGTTGTTCCAAGCTTCGGCATGTTTCCTGCCCTGGACAACGGGTACACCTGTGAAGAGGTGATGTTCGATTACGACAAGGCGCACCAGGCCTGGATGAAGACGCTCAAGGAGTTTGAGCCCGACCTCTTCAGAGGCTCGGGGTATGCGTTTTCAGGGCCTGTGCTGGAGGCTCTGGATTACAAACAACTCAAAGTGCCGGGCCGGGGTATCCCTTCCAATCACATCTATCAGTTCCAGGAACGGGAGTATGTGAAAGCCGAGGAATTCTACGATCCCTTTCTGGAGGATCCTTCGGATTTCATGCTTCGAACCTATCTTCCCAGGGTATGCGGCATCCTTGCGCCCCTCAAATCAGTCCCGCCTCTGACCACCTGGTTCGGCTACTACATCTCTATTCTCACAAACACGGCCTTTTTCGGGACCCCGGAAATGACCGAAACCTTGGAGGCCCTGCTGAGGGCAGGGGCCGAAGCGGTCAAGTGGGGCAGGAAACTCAATGAGGAGGCCGTGGAAATCCGGGCCATGGGTTACCCTTCCATGAGCGGCGGAGGGTGTGCCGCCCCCTTCGACATCATCGGGGACTGGTTCAGAGGAACCCGAGGCATCATGCTTGACATGTTCAGAGTGCCGCAGAAACTGATCGCTGCTATGGAAAAGCTGGTGCCCATACTGGTGAGGATGGCTTCGGATCAAGCCAGGAAGAGCGGGAACCCCATGGTGGGGCTCATGCTGCACAAAGGTCCGGAAGGATTCATGTCTCTCGATCAATACAAGACCTTTTACTGGCCGACGCTCAGAGAGGTGATGGTCAAGCTCATGGAGGAGGGTCTGGTTCCCATGCCGCTCTTCGAGGGAGACTACACGTCACGGCTGGAGATCATCAAGGACATCCCGAGGGGGAAAGCGATCTACTGGTTCGAAGAGGTGGATATCCTCAAGGCCAAACGAGTTTTGGGCGACACAGCCTGCTTCAGAGGAAACGTGCCGGTGAGCCTGCTTTTTGCGGGAACCCCTCAGGAAGTGAAGGACTATGTGAAGATGCTCATTGACGTGGTGGGCGAAGGCGGAGGCCTAATGGTGGACTGCGGCGTCTGGTTTGACGAGGCGAAGCGCGAAAATGTCAAGGCCATGGTGGACTTTGCGAAATCCTATGGGGTATATAAAAAAGGTTTGAGGTTAAAGGGTTGAGGACTGAGGCAAAACACTTGGTCGAATAGGACCGCGAAAAAACATAAGCATGGAATCATACAAAATCGATTTTCAGCCGGTGGGGAGAAGAGGGGAGTCGTCCGGCCAAAGCACGCTCCTGGATGCGGCGCGTCGGATGGGCGTGGGGCTGTCAGGGGTTTGCGGGGGTCATGGGAAATGCCAGGCCTGCAAGGTGCAAATCCTGGACGGCAAGGTCTCCGATCCCACGCCAAGCGAAAGAGAAGCGTTCAGGGCGGAACAACTCCAAGAGGGGTGGAGACTGGCCTGCCAGACCACTCCTGCATCTGACTGCAAGGTTCATGTTCCGGCCGAATCCATGACCACTCCGCAGAGGACTCAGGTTGAGGGGCTGGAAATACAGATTCCCTCTGAACCCTTAGTTCAGGCCTACCGAGTTAAGCTTCAGGAATCCACCCTGTCGAAGGTTGAGGCGGACGACGAAAATCTCATTCAAACGCTCAACAGGGAACACGGGCTGTCCTGCACCAAAACGGACATCGAAGTCCTCCGGGGGTTTTCACCCCTTGTGAGATCGCGGGACTGGGAATGCCAGGCATCGGTTCGCGGGGATGAAATCATCGGCGTAGCGCCGTGGCCAAGCCCTGTGCTGGGCTTCGCTGCAGACCTTGGAACAACCAAGATCGCCGGATATCTGGTCGATCTCAAAGACGGCAGAACGCTCGCTTCCAAAGGGGTGATGAACCCCCAGATCAGCTACGGGGAAGATGTCATCAGCCGGATTCAGGCAACGTTGTCGTCCCCAGCGGCAGGTGCCGACATGCGGAGGGTTGCGGTGGAAGCCCTCAACCAAGTGGCATCCGACTTGTGCCGGGTGGCTGGGGCGGCGGTAACGGACATTGCCGATGCCGTGATTGTGTGCAACACAGCCATGCATCATCTCCTCTTGGGGCTTCCGGTCAAACAACTGGTGCTGGCTCCTTTTGTGCCGGCCGTGAGCAGGGCTCTGGACTTCAAGGCTCGCGATATGGGGCTCCGGGCGGCTTCCGGAGCGTACGTGCATTTTCTTCCCAACATTGCCGGTTTTGTCGGCGCAGACCATGTGGCCATGCTGCTCGCGACAATGCAGACAAAACCAAGCGGACTCGTCATTGCCCTGGATATCGGCACCAACACGGAAGTCTCTTTGATCGACGGGGAGAACATCTCTTCCGTCTCGTGCGCGTCAGGCCCGGCTTTTGAAGGGTATCACATCAAACACGGCATGAGAGCTGCCAGAGGTGCGATCGAAAAGGTCCGCATTGAAAAGAACGCTATCCGGATTCAGACCATCGACGATGCTCCTCCTTCAGGCATTTGCGGATCAGGTGTGCTCGATGCCATGGCCCAGCTCTACCTCACAGGAATCGTGGACGGGAGCGGAAGGATGCTGGACGACCATTCGCGGGTCAGAGACGGCCAGGCGTACAGGGAATTCGTGCTGGTCGAAGAAGGGGTTTCCGGGGCGCCCTTGACGATCGTGCTCACCCAGCATGACATTCGGGAGCTTCAACTGGCGAAAGCGGCGATCCGGACCGGGATTCAGGTCCTTCTGGCAACGAACGGCCGAAAAGAGCAGGAGGTGGATCACGTCATCATTGCCGGAGCTTTCGGGAGCTACATTGATGTGGCAAGCGCCGTGGCTATAGGCATGATGCCCGGCCTTCCCCGGGAGCGGTTCAGACAGGTCGGAAATGCAGCGGGCATGGGAGCGAGAATGGCGCTGATCTCTTCGACTCAGCGTAAGAAGGCCCAGGCCCTGGCTTCCCGGGTGAAATATGTCGAACTCGGAAGTGCCCCGCAGTTCTCAGAGACCTTCCTGAATGCGTGCTCTCTCGCAGCCTGATCTAGGATAAGAACTCCTCGGCCGTCATGACCTTTGCGTAGGCCGCTTGAAGCGCTGCCATGAACGCCCTGTGCACATGGGGCGCCGGCACAAGACTGCCTCTGAACTCAAGGTCCTTTGTCGCACAGGCGTCCTCGATCACCGTGCAGGAGAACCCCAGATCGCAGGCAGCCCGAACCGTTGCGTCCACACACATATGGCTCATGGCTCCCGCGATCACCAGATCATCCACATCCTGTTTCCGCAGCGTCTCCAGAAGAAGGGTTTCCCGAAAACTGTTGGGGAAATGCTTTTGAAAAACCTTTTCGCCTGCCAAAGGCTCCAGGGCGCTGCAGATCTTTCCTCCCTCGGTGCGGGGGAGGAAGAACGTGGCTCCGGAGTGGATGGAGACATGCTGGACATGGGAGATGGGAAGACTGCTTTTTCTGAAGTGATCAAGGAGGCTCCGGGCTTTCTCAGAGGCCTGCAGAATGCCGGTGAGCTCCATCTTGCCGCCGGGGAAGTAGTCGTTTTGAAGGTCGACGAGCAACAAACCGGTTTTCATAGCACACCCCCTTTGCCTCAGTCCTTGCGTTTGTTCATTGGAATCACGGTGATGACAAGGATAGGCATGCAACAATTTGTCATCTGGGTCAAGAGCTTTTACACTGCCTTTTGAATTGACATCAGAGGACAGGCGCTGCAAAAATGGCAAAAAGAATAGCGATCACGAGGGCAAGGAGAAAAAGATCGATGAAACTGGAATTCATAGGGGCTCGGGATTTGCCGGATGCCTGGTTTCAGTGTGTCTACAGGCTTCTGGAGGCAGGCAGCGAATACCTCATAGAGCGCGGAAGCTTTCAGGGGCAGAAAAGGCTTGAGTTCGACTATGTCACCCTCCACATCAAGTATCCCGGGGTAAGGCCGCTTTTGCCCGACATTCCACCGTCCCTCGGTATCCCAAACCCCGTCGCAGAGGGATATCTTGAATCCTATCTCCCGTACCTGATGACCGCAGCGAAACAGCCCGGAGAGGATTACACCTATGGGCAGTTTCTTGAGAAACAGATTGAAGAGGTGATCCGGATGTACAAGGAGGACGGGTTCGGCACCAACCAGGCTTACATGACTGTTGGCGAGCCTCAGTCGCTGTTCCTCAAAGATCCGCCCTGCCTGAGAGGCATAGACACCAGGGTCAGGGACAACAAGCTCCACTTCGTGGTCTATTTCAGATCATGGGATCTGTGGAATGGGTTTCCGGCGAACCTGGGAGCCATTCAGCTGCTCAAAGAATACATGGCGTCGAGCATTGGGGTTGAAGACGGAGAAATCATCGCTGCGAGCAAGGGATTGCATCTTTATGACTATGTGTGGGAGCTGGCCAAGCTGAGGACCATGTGCGCCAATCCTTCAGCGCTCTCCAAAGGCGAATGCAAGGAGTAGGTTCACCGCAAAGCCGCCGCAGGGGAATAGGAACCCCGAAAGCATTCCACGGGGCAGGCAAAGAACGCAGAGAAAGGGCGTCTTTGCGGTGAGTCATTCATGAAAGCGGACTTAAAAGGAATGAGCCTTGCGGAAACCGAAGCCTGGGTCGAAGCCCAAGGCCTTCCGGCTTACCGGGCCAAGCAGTTGCGCCAGTGGCTGTTCAAAGGGCTGGTAACCTCCTTCAAGGAGATGACCAATATCTCCAAGGGCCTTCGGGCGCAACTGGAGGAGAAAGCTCGCATCACCCACCTGGTTCAGCAGAAGACGCAGGTTTCCAAGGACAGGACAACCAAGTTTCTTTTCAAACTGGACGACGGCCACTTCATTGAGACCGTGCTCATTCCGGAGAGAGGGCATTTCACCCTCTGCATCTCTTCTCAGGCAGGCTGCGCCATGGGGTGTCGTTTCTGCCTGACGGCGAGGCAGGGGCTGAAGAGAAGTCTCACGGCCGCTGAAATCGTTGACCAGGTTATCCATGTCAAGCGTTCCATGAGCGAACCGGATCGTTTGACCAACATCGTGTTCATGGGCATGGGCGAACCCCTTGCGAATTATGATGCCGTGGTCAGGGCCTTGGGCAACCTCATCTCCGAAGAGGGCATGAACTTCTCTCATCGAACGGTCACGCTCTCCACCTGCGGCTTGGTCCCTAAGATCCGGAGACTCGGGAGGGAAGCCAGGGTCAATCTGGCCGTTTCCCTCAATGCGTCGGACGATGACACAAGAAGTTTTCTGATGCCTGTGAACCGCAAGTATCCTCTGAAAAGCCTGATCGGAGCACTCAGGGAGTTCCCCACTCTCAACCGAAGAATGATCACTTTCGAATATGTTCTTGTGGGAGGAGTCAACGACCGGGAGGAGGACGCACAGCGGCTGGCGGCACTCCTGAAAGGAGTGCGGGCCAAGATTAACCTGATTGCCCTGAATCCTCACCCTGATCTGGAGCTCGCACCGCCTTCACCGGAGCGGGTTCTCCGCTTTCAGGAAATCCTGATAGAGCATCACTTCACAGCAATGATCCGGAAAAGCAAAGGCCAGGACATCTCAGCGGCCTGCGGGCAATTGAGTGGTCCGTATGTCCGTTGTCCGTCGTCAGTGGTCAGTGGAATCTGATGAGCCGAATCAAAGAGCGATGAGGCCAGAGATCCTGGCGCGGGCGATCAAAGTTCGCCGCTCTCATCTTTCAACGGACAACTGGCAACGGACAACGGACAACAGGATTCATCTTTTCCCTTGCACTCTTTTGTCAATATGCTATTGTAATCAATCCAAAATTTCCTATTGGATAGCGAGTTCATGGTCGAACTGGATTTTGAAAAAGGAAAGGGCCTGCTCCCTGCCGTTGTCCAGGAGTTCGGAACCGGCAAGGTTCTCATGCTGGCCTATATCAATCGCGCCTCGTGGGAAAAAACCCTTGAGACAGGGGAAGCCCACTACTGGAGCCGGTCGCGTCAGGAGATCTGGCACAAGGGAGGCACATCCGGCAATGTGCAGAAAATCAAAGAGATCTATGTGGACTGTGACAACGACACGGTGCTTTTCAAGGTGGAGCAGGTGGGCGGTGCCGCCTGCCACACCGGGTACGAAACCTGTTTCCACAAGCAGGTCGGCCGTGACCGTGGAATAACCATCGTGGGAGAAAGGATTTTCGATCCGGAGCGTGTGTACGGAAAATGAAGAAGCTGAAGTTCGGCATTCCCAAAGGAAGCCTGGAAAAGGCGACGATCAACCTTTTCGAGAAGTCAGGCTGGAAAATCAATGTCAATGACCGGAGCTATTTTCCGGACATCAACGACGAAAACATCGAGGTCACTCTTTGCAGGGCCCAGGAGATGTCGCGGTATGTCGAGAACGGCACGATCGACGCCGGGTTGACGGGCAAAGACTGGATACAGGAAAACGAGTCCGACGTGGTGGTCGTAGATGAGCTTGTCTACTCCAAGGCGAGCCAGAATCCGGCCCGGTGGGTCCTCGCGGTGCCTGCGGATTCCCGGATCAAGAAGATTCAGGACCTCAGGGGCAAGAAAATTGCCACAGAGCTCGTCCACTTCACCAAGAAGTTCTTCAAGAAAGAGGGCATTGACGTCGTGGTGGAGTTCTCCTGGGGGGCTACGGAAGCGAAGGTGGTCTCGGGACTGGCGGATGCAATCGTCGAGGTGACGGAGACGGGCAGCACGATCCGCGCCCACGGGCTGCGGATCATCCAGGAGTTGATGACGTCCTGCACTCAGCTGATTGCCAACAAGGAATCCTACAGGGATTCGTGGAAAAAGGAGAAGATCCAGCAGATCATTCTCCTTCTCAAAGGCGCGCTGACCGCTGAGAAGCTGGTGGGGCTCAAGATGAACGTGCCCGAAAAAAAACTCGAGAGAGTCATCCGTCTTCTTCCCAGCCTGAACGCGCCGACCGTGGCAGGCCTGTACCACACCCAATGGTTTTCCGTGGAAACCGTTGTAGAATCCAAGGTCGTCAGAGACTTGATCCCTCAGCTCATTAAAGCCGGAGCAGAGGGGATTATCGAATATCCTCTTAACAAGGTGATATGATGAGAAAGAATCTGGGGCTTTTCTTAATGGTTTTCTTGTGCGTGGGGTTGCTCCTCGGGTGCGCGACAACACAGCCGCTTAACGGCAAGAAGAAGGCGGAGGCCAAGTATCAGCTGGGCAATTCCCTGCTCTACGAGCAGAACTATCAGGGAGCGGTGACCGAACTCAAGGATGCTGTGGAACTCGATCCGGAGAATCCCAGCTACCACAACAGCCTCGGTCTGGCTTATCAGGGGTTGAGGCTTCCTGAACGAGCGATTCCGCACTACCAGAAGGCGATCCAGCTCAAGCCGAATTTCCCGGAGTATGAAAACAACCTGGGCACGGCCTATGCGGCTGCGAGACAATGGGACTTGGCCATCCAGTGGTTTCAGAAGGCCGCGGACAACTATCTCTATCGGACCCGCCACGTGGCTTATGAGAACCTGGGTTCCGCCTATCACAACAAGGGCGACCACAGGCGGGCGATTGAGAATTATAAGAAGTCCACGGAGTTCTTTAAAGACTACGCTTCCGCTTACATCAACATGGGGATCTCCTACGAGGCCCTGAAGGAATGGGACAACGCGGCCGCGGCTTACAAGAAAGCCACGGAAATTGAACCGGACTCCTCTCTGCCCTACCTTCAGATGGGAGATCTCTACCTGCGGCTCAATCATCAGGAGGCGGCCGTGGAATACCTCCTGATCGCCATCAAGAACGATCCGAACGGGCCGTACGGAAAGGCGGCAAGGAGCCTCCTCGCCACGACCAGAAAACCCAAGTGAGCTGAGAATGCCAGACGAGGCTGGCTCACAATCGTTGCCCGCGCTGCTTCGCCAGCTTCAGAGGATTCTAGCAACGAACCGTAGAATATCGAATAACGAATAACGAACGCCGAAGGAAACCCCAGAATAGATTTAACTTCATCATTCGAAATTCTTTCTTCGACATTCGACATTCGTTTTTCAAAAATTCAAAATTGTTCAGGGCTAAAGGCCTACACTGGAAGAAAGGAATTGCATGGATGAATGATGTTGCTGAAAGGGCAATGAAGATCCCGCCCTTCATTGTCATGGACGTGCTTGAAAGGGCTCAGGCCCTTGAAAGGCAAGGCCGGAGAATCATTCATCTGGAAGTGGGCGAACCGGATTTCCCCACGCCGGAGTGCATCTGTGAAATGGCGAGCAAAGCCATTTGCGACGGGTTGACCCACTACACCCACAGCCTGGGCTTGATCGAGCTGCGGGAGGCCATCTGCGGGCATTACGCCGAGAAGTATGGGGTGAAGGTCCATCCGGACCAGGTCGTTATCACCTCAGGCACTTCCCCGGCTCTGTTCATGATTTTTGCAGCGCTTCTGGATCGGGACGAGGAAATCATTATTTCCGATCCGCACTATCCCTGCTATCCCAACTTCGCCACCTTTCTCGGAGCCAAACCGGTGTGCGTGAACGTTTTCGAGGAAGAGGGATTTCAGTACAAGGCCGAGGAGATCAGAGAAAAAATCACGCCCAGAACCAAGGCCATTCTGGTCAACTCGCCTTCCAATCCCACGGGCATGTTGCTCTCCCCCGAACGGATGTCCCAGATCGCGCAAATCGGTCCCTACGTCATCTCCGATGAAATCTATCACGGCCTGGTGTACGGGAAAAAGGAGCATTCCATTCTCGAGTTCACCGACAAGGCGTTTGTCCTGAACGGATTCTCCAAGGCTTTTGCCATGACGGGCTGGCGCCTCGGATACATCCTTGCGCCGCCGGATTTTGTTCGACCCCTCCAGAAGATCCATCAGAACTTCTTCATCTCCGCAGGAAGCGTCTCCCAGTGGGCCGGGCTGGCTGCGCTCAGAAACGCGGCTTCCGACGTGGAGCGGATGCGAAGGACGTATGATGAAAGGCGGAAATTCCTGATCCAGCGGCTCAGGGAACTTGGCTTTGCCTTGAAGGTTGAGCCGGAGGGAGCCTTCTACTTCTTCTTGAACGTCCGCCATCTGTCTCAGAATTCCTATGACCTGGCCTTCGACATCCTTGAAAAGGCCGGCGTGGGGGTTTCACCGGGGATTGATTTCGGAGAGAATTCAGAAGGCTATATCCGGATCTCCTATGCGAATTCCCTCGAAAACATCATGGAAGGGCTGGACCGCATCGAAGGGTACCTGAGGAGCCGGTAATGGACGCTGCCTTCATAAAGAGCGCTTTTCAAAAGGACCAGTACCCTCCGGCAGACAAACCTGAACTGGCCTTTGCAGGCCGATCCAATGTGGGCAAGAGCTCCCTCCTGAATGCCCTCGTGAGCAGGAAAAACCTGGCCAGGGCAGGTTCCACCCCCGGCAGAACCCAGGCCCTCAATTTCTTCCGCGTCAATGACCGCTTCACCTTTGTCGACTTGCCCGGCTACGGGTATGCCCGGGTCTCGCTTGAAGTGAAAAAGACGTGGCGCGGGATGGTGGAGACCTATCTCCGGAGCCGGCCGAACCTGGAAGCCGTGGTTGTGATCGTCGACATCCGGAGGGATCTTGAGGAAGACGACAGGCGCCTGATGGAGTGGCTGAAACTGGAGGGGAAAAACGTCATTCCGGTCCTGACCAAGGTCGACAAGCTCACCCGAAGGGAGAGAGAGTCAAGGGTTCGCAAGATGGTGAACGACCTCTCCGGAATCGTTTCTCAAAAGCCCATCCTCTTTTCCGCCAAGACCGGAGAAGGCCGCAAGGAAGTCTGGGACCGGTTCCTCAGCTTGTTGAAGGCTTGAGGCTTTCCAGGCCATAGGCTTTGATCTTCTTGTGCAGATTGCTTCTCTCAATGCCGATGGCATCCGCGGTGTGGGACACATTCCACTTGAACTCCTGAAGCTTGGAAGCGATGAAGGCTTTTTCAAAATTCTCTTTCGCCTCTTTGAAGGAGCCGGCTTTCAGGGTAGAGGTCAGTGTGGTTTCCGCATCGGCTTGCTTGTTGAAGGGGGCAGGGATGTCCTCGGCTCGCACTTCCTTTGCCTGGGTCATGATCACCAGCCTTTCCACCAGATTTCTGAGTTCCCGGATGTTCCCGGGCCAGTGATATCGCTTCAGCGCCTGAAGCGCCTCCTCAGAGAACTCTTTGGGTGCCGTTTTGGTGTTGAGAGCCATCTCTTTCAGAAATTCTTTGACCAGGGGAGGGAGGTCTTCAGTGCGCTCTCTGAGCGGTGGAACCCGGATGGGAATGACATTCAGGCGGAAGTACAGATCGTCCCTGAACCGGCCTTTTTCGATCTCCGCCTCCAGATCCTTGTTGGTGGCGGCGATGACCCGGACATCCACGTGGATGGTCCTTGAGCCGCCGACCCTTTCGAATTTCTGCTCCTGAAGGATTCTGAGCGTCTTGGATTGTGCTTTGAGGCTCATGTCCCCGATCTCGTCTAGGAACAGAGTGCCTTCGTGGGCAAGATCGAATTTGCCTTTTTTCATGGCGGTGGCGCCGGTGAAGGCGCCCCGTTCATGCCCGAAGAGCTCGCTCTCGATCAGTTCTTCGGGAATGGCCGCACAGTTCACTTCGACCATGGGTTTGAGGCTGCGTTTGCTGAGCCGGTGAATGGCGCGGGCCACCAGTTCTTTGCCGGTTCCGTTCTCGCCTGAAATGAGAACCCAGGCGTTGGTCGGGGCCACGATTTTGATCTGCTCTTTGAGCTGCCGGACGGGGTCGCTGTCACCGGTGAGGTTGTATTTGTCTTTGGTCTGCTCCCTGAGCAGGTGAATCTCTTCCTCCAGCCTGGAGTACCCCACGGCATTGTTGATCACCAACAGAAGTTTCTCAATGGAAAGGGGCTTTTCAATGAAGTCGTAGGCGCCGAGCTTGGTGGCCCTGACCGCGGTCTCGATGGTGCCGTGACCCGACATCATCACCACCTGCAGTTCGGAGTGAGACTCTTTGATCTTGATCAGGGTCTCGATGCCGTCCATGCCGGGCATCCAGATATCCAGCAGGACGATGTCGGGCATCAGTTCGTCGATCTTTTCCAGCGCCGAAGATCCGCTGTCGGTGCTGATCACTTCAAATCCCTCGTCGGTCAGAATGCCCTGCAGGGACTGGATGATGCTCACCTCATCATCCACGATCAAAACAGTCCTTGCCATAAGGTCACCTCTTTTTGGTCTCTCCACCGGTTGGGGAGGCTTCGATCATCTCAAGGGCGATCCGGGCGGTTCTCTCGGAGGCGCCGCCTCGGCCGAGCGTTTCTCTGAGTGCACGGAGTTTTCTTACCATATTCCTGCGCCTGTCGTCATGATCAAGAATGTCCATCGCCTCCCGAGCCAGCCGCTCCGGGGTCACGTCGCCCTGAATCAACTCGGGAACCACCTCTTCGCCGGCCACCAGGTTGACCAGCCCGATGAAGGGGACCGAAATCACCCTCCGTCCGATCCAGTAACTGAGAGAGGAGACGCGGTAGACGATGACCATGGGAGTCTCCAGGATCGCGGCTTCCAGGGTCGCTGTGCCTGAAGCGACCAGGGCCAGGTCGCAGGCTTTCAGCACGCGGTAGACATCCCCCTGGGTCACTTGAACGTCAAGGGAGGATTTCTGGAGGAGCCCGTCAAGAAGTTCGGACGCAATGGTCGATGCCCGTGGCAGGAGACACTTCAGGCGGGCGTGCGTGGAACGAATTTTCTCGGCTGCCTCGATCATCACGGGGAGGAGGTTGGCGACTTCCTCTTTTCGGCTTCCCGGCAAAAGCGCGAGCACGGGAGAGGCCTGGTCGAGGCCGAGTTCCATGCGCACCTTCTTCCCGTCCAAATCCGCGGGGATCTCTTCCAGGAGAGGGTGGCCGACGTGCTCGACCTGAAGTCCCCGCTGCCCGTAGAAGTCTTTTTCAAAGGGCAGGATGACGGCCATACGGTCCACGCAGCGCCGGATGGTCTCGACCCGGCCTTTTCGCCAGGCCCACACCTGGGGGCTGATGTAATACAGCACAGGGACCTGGAACCGCTTTGCCGCGCGGGCAAGTCTCAGGTTGAAGTCCGGGTAGTCCAAGAGAATGAGCAGGAGCGGCCGGTCTTTCCGGAGAATGGTTTTGAGCGTCAGGTAGGCTCGCGTGAGCGTGGCCAGTCGCGAGACAACCTCCGTCAGGCCCACGACGGCCATGTCGGAGGAATCGAAGAGAATCCGAACGCCGGCCTCCTGCAGGCGCGAGCCGCCGATGCCCCAGAAGGTCAACCCCGGGTCGAGCCGTTTCAGAGCGGCGACCAAGTGGGACCCGTGGAGGTCTGCGGACGCTTCTCCTGCAACAATGAGCACAAGTCTTGAATTCACGGGATCAGCAAACGGCCTGAAATTTTCTGGAACCCTTCTCGATTTGATCGATGATTGCCAGGGCGTATTGAAGCGCTCGACGTCCGTCATGACCGGAAACAACCGGTTCAGACCCTTCGAGAACGGCACCGATGAAGGAAGCGATCTGGTCCGCCAGGGGATCGCGGCCAGGGAACTGGAGCCTGTTCGAAGTGACCTGGGCGAAGTTGTTGGCATCTCTCAGAACGCCGTCGAGTTTTGTAACGGTCAACTCCCTTTTGAGGCAGTTGACGGACATGTAGGCGTCCTGCTGAAAGATCCGAATTTTCCGCAGGGCCTTGTCCGACACCCGGCTTGCGGTCAGGTTGCCCACGGTTCCGTTTTCAAAAATCAACCGCGCATTGGCGATATCCGTCTTGCCGGTGAGCACGGACATGCCGACCGCGTGAAGCTCCTTCACCTCGGAGCGGACGATGTGAAGGATAATGTCCAGGTCGTGGATCATGAGGTCTAGAACCACGTCCACGTCCGTTCCCCTGGGAGTGAAGACATTCATCCGGTGAGATTCAATGAACACAGGGCAGGTCAGAAGGGTTTCCATCTCGACGACCGCGGGATTGAACCGTTCCACGAGGCCGACTTGAAGCACCAGTCCTTTAGCCTGAGCCATACGAATCAGGGTGTCCGCCGGTTCGATGAGGTAAGTGATCGGTTTTTCCACGAGGAGATGAACGCCTGCCGAGAGCACGTCCTTGGCCACTTCGTAGTGCTTTTCCGTGGGCACGGCCAAGCTGACCGCCTCCACCTGCGACAGGAGATCATGGTGGTCGGGGTAAGCCGTTGTCCCGTATCGGTCGGCGATCAGCTCCGCGCGGGCGGAATCACTATCCACAATGCCGATGAGATCCGCTGCAGGGATGGCCTTATACTTCTGGACGTGGTACTCTCCGAGATGGCCGACTCCGATCACACCCACTCTGATGCGCTTCTGCTTCAATCCCTGACACTCTCCACAGTACCGTTTGTGAAACAGGAAGGGCCCCTCGGTCCTGAAGGTCCCGGTCTCTTACAGAGCTAAAGCGACACAATGACAATCCTCGATCGATCAGCATATGAAATCATGCCGGGTTTGTCAAAGATCAAAGTTTTCCCCGCCTCGATCGCCAGGACCGAGGCCTTCACCTGGGCCATCACCTCAATCGTGTCCGGGCCCACGGCCGGCACATCGAACCGCATATCCTGGTTCGGCTTGCTGACTTTCACCACAACCGCCTTTTCCTTTGCGAGCTTCCCTCCCCGAAGGATGGTCTCATTCGTGCCCTCGATGGCCTCCATGGCGAGAACCGTTTTTCTCCTCACCACGACGCACTGGCCGATGTCCAGGCGGCCGAGCTCCTTGGCGATTTTCCATCCGAACTCCACATCCTCCCGCTCCTCCTGGTTCGGCTTCCTGCGGGTCAGGTTCCCGCGGGGAGCCAGCAGTTCCGGCAGATGTTCAGCGGAACTGACAATGTGAATTCCCTCCCTTTGAAGTTCCCCGGCGACCGCTCGCAGGATGTCGTCGTCGTGGAAGATGGCCAGCTTGGACATGAGGGTCAGGCCTCTCAGATCGGGCCGGACGTTCTCAAACATCTTCTTCTTGTTGATCGTGCCCGCCATCACGGTCTTGGTGACGCCGGCTTTCTTGAGGACCTTGAGGAGGTGGCCGAGCTGTCCCAGTTTGATCCATGCGATCTCGTCGACTTTTTCAGCAAGAAGGGGATCGGTTTCGCCCTCGTGGGCCACGGCGACCACACGCAATCCTTTGTCCCTGGCGGCGTCCGCCACCATGAGAGGAAACACGCCTCCTCCTGCAATCAATCCCAGGGCTTCCTTTTCCTGGAGTTTTTGGGTGTCCGCCTTCACCGCAGAACTCCCCGTTTTGAGGACTCCAGGAAATCGAGGAGCATGTCGAGTTCGGGAAAAGGCTGCAACTCCTGTCTCGCTTTTTTCACTCCTTCGTTGAACAGGGTGTTCTCCCTCCAGATGAGGCTGTAAGCCTTCTTGAGGCCGTCCAGCTTCTCCTTGGAAAAACCGAGGCGCTGGAGCCCTTTCCGGTTGACCCCGTAGAGCTTTGCCCTGGGCCCAGCCACGATCATGAAAGGGGGCGCATCCCGATCGACACCCGTCTTGCCCCCGAGGAAAGCGTAAGCCCCTATTCTCACAAATTGGTGAACCGCAGCCAGACCGCCGAGAATCGCGTAATCCCCCACGGAGACGTGACCGCCGAGGGTGGCCACATTCGACATGATGATCCTGTTTCCCAGGACGCAGTCGTGGGCCACGTGGGCATAGGCCATGAGGTAATTGTCGCTGCCGATGATCGTGACCCGGTCCTGTTTGGTGGTCGCCCTGTTCACGGTCACGAACTCCCGTAGGATGTTGCCGTCGCCGATTTTCACGGCCGTGTCTTCACCGCGGTACCCGATATCCTGCGGCGGAGACCCGATGGATACAAAAGGAGAGAGCTGGTTTCTTTCCCCGATCTCCGTGCGTCCTTCGATCACCACGTGAGAAGCCAGGATCGTGTCGCGGCCGATTTTCACGTGATCGTGAACCACACAGTAGGGGCCGACTTGAACCCCCTCCGCCAACTCCGCGCGAGGACTGACCACTGCTGTAGGATGGATTTTCATCTGGGTTTTTGACCGACTTCTCTCAAGCGATGGTGGCGATGAGTTCCGCCTCGGCAACCAGCTCCTCGTTCACAAAGGCTTTTCCCGCCATTTTCCAAATCCGGGAGCCTGTCCTGAGCGTGACGAGTTCAAAAACAAGCTGGTCCCCCGGAACCACCGGCTTTCTAAACTTCACCTTGTCCATGGCCACGAAGTAAAAGTCCCGAGGACCCTCTTTCTTCATGTCTTCGGGCATGGAGAATCCGGCCAGGACTCCCCCGACCTGGGCCATGGCCTCGATGATGAGCACCCCGGGCATGATCGGGTTGCCGGGAAAGTGGCCTTGAAAAAAGGGTTCATTGATCGTGACGTTCTTGATCCCCTTCACCCGTTTTCCCGGTTCGAGCTCTGTCACCCTGTCCACGAGCAGGAACGGGTAGCGGTGGGGGAGAATTTTGACAATCTCTTCGTAGCCGAGCGGAAGATTCATGGTGTTCCTCGCTTTTCCAGTTCAAGCTTTTTGTCGCAACCAAAGGCTAATTGAGCCCGGCCCGGGCTCGAATCCCCTGCGAGCAGTGCGGGTAAATGACCGCCTAGGACTCCAG
The DNA here is from genome assembly GCA_963702565.1 of uncultured delta proteobacterium. Classification (GTDB taxonomy): domain Bacteria; phylum Desulfobacterota; class DSM-4660; order Desulfatiglandales; family HGW-15; genus CAVPDE01. The sequence goes on from CAVPDE010000008.1 coordinate 94,728, forward strand.
ATCGTCCAGCCTTTTTTCCAATCGGCGGATACGGGCCACCCAATCGGGCAGGTGCGGAATCAGAGCGGATGTCTTGAGCCACACCCGGTGGGGAATGGCCGGCGACCCGGAGACGATTTCCCCTTGCCCGAGGGATTTGGCCACGCCCGACTGCGAGCCGATCATGGCCCCATCCTCCACCCTGAGGTGATCGCGGATGGCGGCCTGGCCGCCGATCACGACCTGGTTTCCTACGGAAACGCTTCCGCCGATCGCTGCCTGGGCCACAAGGAGCGTGTCTTCACCGATCACGACGTTGTGAGCGATCTGCACCAGGTTGTCGGTTTTGACTCCCCGCTTGATCCATGTTTTTCCGAGAGCCGCCCGATCAATGCAGTTGTTGGCTCCTATTTCCACGTGATCGTCGATCTGAACGGTTCCCAACTGGGGGATCTTCACGTTGACCGGTCCGTCGCGGACAAATCCGAATCCGTCGCTTCCAATCACGGTACCTGCGTGGATGATGACCTCCGCTCCGATGACACAGTCGTTCATGACCGTGACATTGGGATAGAGCACGGTGTTGTTTCCGATCTTGACCCTGTCTCCGATGAAGACTCCGGGAAAGACGATCACCTGGTCCCCGATGACCGCATGGTCCCCGATGTAGGCCAAGGGATAAATGGAAGCCTTGTCGCCGATGACCGCACTCTCCGAGATGAAGGCCCTTTCACTGATGCCCACGACCCTTGGAGGAGGCGCAAAAAGGGCCGCTACCCTGGCATAGGCCAGGGCCGGGTTGCGAGCGATGATCTGCGAGCCTTCGAACTCAGCGCACGGTTCGGCAGTGAGGAGCGCGGAGGCTTTGGTCGTCTTCAAAAGCCCTTTGAAGCGGGGATCGGCAAAAAAGGAAATCTGCCCCGGGCAGGCCTCAGACAGAGAGGCGATGCCCGTGAGCATCACCCGGTCGTCGCCTAAAACCTTACCCCCGGTTCGATCCGCGAGCTCTCTGACGCTGAATTCCAACAATCCCTCCCTAGGGATTCTGTTTGTCGTATGCGTCTGTGACCCGATCGGTCAAGTCGATGGCGCTGTTGAAGTAGAGGAGGCCAACAGTCCTTCTTTCAAGGATGATCGTGTAGCCTTCCTTTTCACCCATTTTTTCTACGATCTTTTCAAGTTCCTTCATGACCTTTTTGATGGCATCCATCTCGGTTTCTTTCATTTCCTGGGTGAAGTCATCATACATGAACTTGAAATGGCGCTGCTTTTTTTCCAGTTCTCTTTTCTTGTCTTCTTGAGCGTCCAGGCTGAGCATCATGGTCTGCTTTTTGAAGTCCTCTTCAAGCTTTGCCAGGGCCGTTCGTTCGTCGTTCAGTTTCTGCTGCATGTCATCAAACTTCTTTTTGACGGACAAACTGGCTTTCTGAAACGCCTTGGAATTCTTCTGAAGCTTCTGCAGATCCACCACACCGATTTTCACGGCTTGAGCTGCCAGAGGAGCAGCCGGAAACAAGAAGACCACCGTGAGTATCCCCAAAAACAAACCTTTCAAACCCTTCATAAGTCCTCCTTGTGTTCTGAAATGATCCTGGCTCAAACGCCAGAAGTGAGTCCTACCATGCTGCGCCGATCTGAAACTCAACCCCGCCTGATGAATCCTGAGGCCGGCGATTGAGGATGTAGCCGTATTCCAGCCGGATAGGCCCCAGAGGGGAGTACCAGCGGACTCCAACGCCAACGGACATGGGTATATCACTGAAGGTCCAAGTATCGTCCTCGTCAAACACATTGCCTGCGTCGAAGAAGACGACCCCCAGGAGGCCCTGCTCCTTGAGCACAGGAATGCGAAACTCCAAGTTGTAAACCATCATCTTCTCGCCGCCGAGTTCGTCTCCTGTGGCAGGGTCTATCAGTGCGATACTGTCCTTATCATAGCCCCGGACCGTGCTGATTCCACCGAGGCGGTACTTTTGATAATCCGGAAGCTTCCCTCCCTCTCTCTGCTCAACCCATCCCCAGCGTCCCCCGACCATGAAAGAGGAGTCCCAGCGCCACGGGAAGAACCACTGGCTGGTGAACTCGTATCGGTTGAAGTAAACATCCCCCCCCAGAGGGCCCCCGGCGTACTCGAAGGAGAGGTTGTTGAAGGATCCGCTCCTGGTGTTCCAGGGCCTGTCCTTGGAGTCCCTGTCGATGCCGATGGTTATGCTGCTGGTAAGATTTCTGCCTTCCATGTCCCTGATTTCAAAGGAGGCCCCGGGGTCCACGTCGCTCACGGTGGTGTCGTCATAAAGATACCTTGCGTAGCCTCTTGTGTAGTCGGTATCAAAACCTATGGGGAAACGAGTCCTGAGAGAGCCTCCAAAGCTGTCCCGGGTGTAGTCTTCGTATTCATATTCCCACTTGAAGACATCAATCCCGGCTGAGATCAGCGTGTCGTTCAGCCTCGGTTCCGTGAACCGGATATCGTAGTACGTGGCTATGGAGCTTATCCTCAAAGAGCCTACCAGCCTGCGGCCGGTTCCGAAGAGGTTGTTTTGGGCGACCTGTATGGTCCCCGTGGCGCCTTCATAACCGCCGTAGCCGGCCCCCATGGTGAAACTTCCCGTGGGCTTTTCCTTCACGTTGATGTTGAGATCCATCAGGTCATCGGCGCTGCCTTTCTTGGTCTGGACTTCCACGTCTTCGAAAAACCCGAGGCGGTGCAGGTTCGCAGTGCTTCTCCTCATCCCGTATCCGCTGTAGTACTCGCCTTCGTAGACATAAAGATCCCGGCGGATGACGTTGTCTCTCGTGGTGGTGTTTCCGGTGATCGTGATCCGCTCGAACCGGACCTTGTTGCCCATGGTAGCCCGGTAGGCGATGTCCACGGTGTGCGCCTTCTCGTCTTCCCGGGTCGCCGGCACCACTTCCGCGTAGGCATAGCCCTCATCCGCGTAAGCCTCCCTCAAGGTCATGACATCTCTTCGAACAATCTCCCGGCTGAAGGGCTCACCCTTCACCATGGCGACTAGCTTGAGGAGCTCTTCAGCCGGTCGGATAAGGTCCCCTGCAATGCTGACGTTGTTGACGAAATACTGATCCCCTTCGACGATCTCGATCGTAATGACCAGTCCGTATCCCGGCTCATACCGCACCGTGGGTTCGCCCACCTTGGCCTTGAGGTATCCCTGGTTCTGGTAGAAAACGGTGATCTTCTGGGCGTCGGTTTCGAGCCTCTTCTTGTCCAGCAAGCCGGACTTCGTAAACCAGCTGAAAAATCCTTTTTCGCTGGTGTCCATCACGTCTTTGAGTTTGCCCTCCTTGAATTTCGTGTTTCCGATGAACTCGATCTTCTGAATGTAGATTTTCTCCCCTTCAACGATCTCGTAAGTCAAAGCCACTTCGTTCCGAGGGATCTCCTCGACTTTGTCCGTGATCTCGACGGTGTAGTAGCCCTCCTGGCGGTAATAGTCCTTCAGCTTGCCGACACTCTGTTTCACTTCATTGGGATTGTAGATGGAGTAGAGCTTGATGCCGGATTCTTTGGTCAGGTCCTCCGCTTTGATTTTCTTGTTTCCTTGGAAGGTGATTCTTCCGATGGATGATTTTTCGCTCACCGTGAAGATCACGATTTTCCCGTTGGCGCCGTCTTCGGTCTCGATGCGAACATCATTGAAATATCCCATGGCGTAGACGGCGCGCAGGTCCTTATCGAGCTTGTCGAAGTCCAGGCTCTCGCCTTTGCGGCTTTCCACGACCGCGAGAATGGCATCTCTTTCCACTCGCTGATTGCCCTTCACGAGAACGGAGTCAATCTGAGCGATCCCTACGATCTGGTTGTAAAGGCTCTTCGACGCTCGTTCCATCGCCTCATTGAGCCGATCGATGTCGTCTTCCACCATGAAGAGAGAGAAGGGCGGTTTCTCTCCGGCGACGTCCAGCGCTTTCAGGTCTAAGCTGATCCTCTTGCCGATCTGGGTCAGACTGCCCGTGACGACGAGGTCCGCTCCTAGGTTCTTACCCAGGCTGATGAGTTCTCCAGGGTCCGGGGCGGGGAGGGACGCCACCGGGTGCCGGTTGACGTCGTCCTGAGGGATCACGGAGATGCCGTGCTTGGCCAGTCGATCGATCAACAGGCTCTGAAGACTCGTTTTCATGGCTTCGAGGGGCTGGGGGCCATAGAGGGCGAAGGGCAGGACTGCAGCGGTCTTTTTCTGCTGGGCGCCGGACGCAAAGGGAAGGCAAAGGACGAATCCGAGCACCAGGACGACCTGAAGGGGCTTCGTGATCCATTCTCTTTTCAGGAAGCATTGACGCACGGTTTCATCCCCGCTTTTCAACATGAATCCTGCCGTCGACGAGTTCAATTTGTCGCGACATTCTCTGGGCCAGCTTCTGATTGTGGGTCACAATGACCATGGTGAGTTCTTCCGATCGGTTCAGGTTCACCAGAAGGTCGACAATCCCGTCTCCCGTGGTCATATCCAGATTCCCAGTCGGTTCGTCGGCCAGAAGGAGCTTTGGGCTCATGACCAGAGCCCGAGCAATGGCCACCCGCTGCTGTTCACCGCCGGAAAGCTCCCCGACCCGGTGCGTGAGCCTTTTTCTCAGTCCGACCCGGGTCAGGATTTCCTCCGCCCGGTCCTGTGCCTCTCTTCTGCTCATTCGCGCGATCAGAGCCGGCATCAGGGTGTTCTCTAAGGCGTCGAATTCCGGAAGCAGATGGTGAAACTGGAACACAAACCCCAAGTCCCGGTTTCTCAGCCGGCACAGCTCCGTCTCCTCCATGTCCAGGAGGTCGTGCTCTTCAAACCGGACCACGCCCTGCGTAGGAGGTTCTAGAGTCCCCATGATGTTGAGGAGAGTGGACTTCCCCGCGCCCGAGGCTCCTGTAACGGCCAGGCTTTCGCCTTTTTGCAGCACGAGATCGATGCCTCTCAGAACCTCGATGGAAAAGGCGTTGTGGTCAAAGGATTTACAGACCTGACGGAGTTCGAGCAAGGCGTGTCCTCCAGCGCTCATTCATATCTCAAGGATTCCACGGGACTCAGCCGGGAAGCATGCCAGGACGGGTAAAGGGTGGCCAGAAAAGAGATGACCAGCGCCGCCGCAATCACCAGCACGACATCCAGCATTTCCACTCGAACGGGCAGAGTGGAAATGTAATAAACATCCGATGGAAGTTCAATGAATTTGTATTTGGCCAGAAGATGGCACAGCCCGAGGCCGGAAGCCAGCCCCACCACGGTGCCCACCACCCCGACCAGCACCCCCTGGACCATGAAGACAGTCATGATGCTTTTCTGTGTTGCGCCCATGGCCCGCAGGATGGCCACATCCTTGTTTTTTTCCATCACCACCATGACCAGGGTGCTGATGATGTTCAGAGCGCCCACCAGGACAATCATGATGAGAATAACGAACATGGCGATCTTTTCAAGCTTTAGGGCGGAGACCAGGCTTCGGTTCATCTGTTTCCAGTCCTTTGCCCAGTAAGGGTAGCCCAGTTTTTTGGACACGGCACTGCCCACTTGATCCGCCTTGTAGACGTCGGTGACCCTGACTTCAACGCCCGTTGCCCTGTTGTCCAATCCGAGGAAGTCCTGGGCCTCCTTCAGGGAGACGTACACCATGGTCGCATCGTACTCATACATGCCCGAATCAAAGATCGCCGTGACCTTGAACTTCCGGTTCTGAGGAACTCTTCCCACGGGGGTGAGTTTCCCCATGGGAGAGACGACGGTGACGCTGTCTCCCGGCTGGACAGCCAGCATCCGGGACAATTCCTTGCCCATAATGATCGCAGGAAGTCCTTCATGAAGGGTGTCGAGGGATTGGAGGGATCCTCGCTTGATCATGCGGTCAATGGCGATCACCTTGCCTGCCGTGGTCGTGTCGATTCCTCTCAAGACCGATCCGGAAACGCTCCCTTGGCTGTTGACCATGACCTGGCTGTAAATGAAAGGGGTGGCGGCGATAACCCCCTCCACGGTGCTTGTGTCCTTCGAGACCCTGTCGTAGTCGAGAAAGGCGCCGTCATAGCTCAGAACCACCAGGTGGGAATTGACCCCCAGGATCTTGCCCATGAGATCTTCCCGGAAGCCGTTCATGACCGAGAGCACCACGATGAGGGCCATGACTCCCATCATGACTCCCACAACGGAGATCACCGTGATCACGGAAATGAAGGCCTGTTTCCGTTTCGCCTTGAGGTACCGGATGGCAAGAAAGGCTTCAAATCGCATAGGCTAGGGTATCACCCTTTCGGGTTCGTTCGAGACCCCGGAACGTCTTTTCATTCCCGGAACGGCAGGGGTGGTCCAGGCGCAGAAACTCATTCTATGGCGTGAGAAGGACCGGAGACTCATTTCGTTCTCATGTGCGGGAAGAAGATGACATCCCTGATGGAAGGCGAGTCGGTCAGCAACATGACCACTCGGTCAATACCGATCCCCTCCCCGGCTGTGGGAGGCAGGCCGTATTCCATGGCGTCCAGATAGTCTTCGTCCATATATTGCGCTTCTTCATCTCCCGCCTCTCTGAGCGAAGCCTGAGCCGTGAACCGTTCGCGCTGGTCGACGGGGTCGTTCAATTCGTTAAAGGCGTTGGCGATTTCCTTGCCGCCGATAAAAAGCTCGAAGCGGTCGGCAAGGTCAGGGTCCTGATCGTTGCGCCGGGAAAGCGGGGATATTTCAATCGGGTAACCGTAGACGAAGGTCGGCCGTAGGAGTTTAGGCTCAACCAGCTGATCGAAAATCTTGGCGAGAATCTTGCCTAAGTTGTCGTCTTTCGTAAGAACGATATCCTTGGATCTGGCAAAAGCCGTTGCCGCGGGGAGGTCCTTCCAGGCTTCTTGGGGCATGCCCGCTGTTCCGGTGAGAGCATCGACCATGGCGATTCTCGGCCAGGGCGGAGTGAAATCAATGGTCTGGTTCTGGTACTCGATGATGTTCTTGCCGAGGACGTCCGCGAGCACATGGTTGAAGAGTTCCTGCGTCAACTCCATGAGATCTTCGAAAGTCGCGTAGGCCATGTAGAACTCGAGCATGGTGAACTCAGGGTTGTGTTTCACCGAGACGCCTTCGTTTCTGAAGTTGCGATTGATTTCGAAAACCCTCTCCAGACCGCCGATGACGAGCCTTTTCAAATAGAGTTCAGGGGCAACCCTCAGGTAGAGATGCATCCCCAGCGCATTGTGAAACGTCTTGAAAGGCCTGGCCGTGGCTCCGCCGGGAATGGGTTGCATCATCGGGGTTTCCACTTCCAGAAAGTCCCTTTGGATGAAAAACTCGCGGATGGCGTGGATAATTCGGCCTCTGAGGACAAAGACGGTCTTCACGTCCTCATTGGCGATGAGGTCAAGATACCTCTGCCGGTATCTTGTTTCCACGTCACTCAAACCGTGCCATTTTTCAGGAAGGGGTCTCATGGACTTTGAAAGAAGATTCACGTCATCTGCCAGAAGGGTCAGTTCGCCGGTTTTTGTGCGGAAAAAAGTTCCCTGAAGGCCGACAAAGTCACCAAGGTCCATGAGCTTGAAGATCTTGTACTTATCCTCTCCAACCTTGTCCTTCCGGACATAGGCCTGGATACGACCTGTCCTGTCTTTGATGTGGATGAAGCAGGCTTTGCCGAAATCCCGGAGGCCCATGATTCGGCCTCCAAGCTTCAAAGAGTCCTTTGTCTTCTCCAGCGTCTCGGGATCCAGTCCTCCGAATCGGTCAATGGCCTCGGAAATCGTGAGATCGCATCGGAAACCTGCCGGGTAGAGCCTGATCCCCATTGTCTTTAGGGACTCGGTCTTCTTCTTTCTGTCTTCGAGGACGCCTGTTGTTTTCTCCATGATTCGAAAGATCGTTTCGCTCCTGCCGGGAAAGATATTATCCAGTCATTTGCATAGGTTGAACGTACCCTTGTAGTCTACTCAGGCTGAACTGTCAAGGTAAAAGAACGACTGGGCTCGCGCGGGAGAGAAGACGATTTTTTTGATTATCAGCTAAACCGGTGTTATAAATTTCGAAGCCGCACAAAAAACAAGACCCGTGGCTTTTTTAAGCCGAAAGGAGGCGGTTCCCATCCCTCATGACTGAGCCAAGTGTCATCATTTGCCCTGATTCAAGCGTGCCTGAGAAAACCTCCAAGGTCCTTCTGTCTTATTTTGGGTCGGTCACGATCTGCCGGCCCTGGTACATGGATGAGCCTGTACCTCTTTCGCAAAGCGGCGCGATCCAGATTCTTTATCCGCGCGAGGAGCTCAAACCGTCCGGCGATTTCCAGAAGCTCCTTGCAGAATACCGTGGATGGATCAGGACAAGCCATCACAAAGAATTCGATGCCTTTCTAGCCTTCAAAGAACAGAACGCTCGAGCAGAAGAGGCGACCTGGGAAATAAGGCGGGATCTTCACCGAAGCCACGACCGCCCGGATCAAGACCGAAGAAGAAACGCTTTGAAATGGAACCTTTTTCTGCACTTGGCCCACGAAATCCAGAAGGAGGAAAGAGAGGCAGAGGATTTGCTGAAAACACTCCAAGAAAAGGGTTCGCCCCTCAAGGGGCTAATCGAAGAAGAAACTCCGGGGCCCTTGTCCGATCTGCCTGGAAGGGAAAGTGCTCTCATCCTTTCCGAAGCCGGCATGGGCCAGGTGCTGGAGGCCTGGTTTTCTCTTTTTGAAGAGCACTGGAGAGGCGATGAGGTCCTGCTCACCCTCAACCCTGGGGTCTTCCAGCACCTGTACGACACATGGGAGGAATGGGGGGAGGGGCCGGCAGAAGAGGCGTCCCTAAGGGATGCAGTCGTCCTGAGGCGGTTTCCTCTCCTGGAGCGAAGCTCCGCCAGCGGGATCGCGAGGCGTCTTTCCGGGAAAACCATAGGCTTTATCAGAGAAGAGGACCTTCATGGGGAATGACCGCCGGTCGAATCTGGGAGAACTCGAGAAACAAGGGTGGGTCAGGCAGTTCGTTGCGAGCGAACCGCGATTGAGTGAAGCGGCGGCTCTTTACGGCGAACTGGGCTTTGACGTGCATCTCGAGCCTATCCGGAAAGGACAGGATTGCGACACGTGCTCGGGCACGGAAGAGCACAAGGACAAGGGAGAGTGCCGGGTCTGCTTCGAAGGCTTTGAGGATCAGTACAAGATCATTTTCACCAGGCGAAGAAAGAACCCGCAGCCTGCGTAGCTGGTGTTTTTCAGCAGCCTGCTAGGCAGCCGCCTTCTTCGATTTCCAGTAAGGGTTGACGAGATCCTCGAAGATGGCGAGCGCCGCTTCCGCTCCCTGGCCGGTGGCCGTGACGATCTGCTTGTACCCTCCTTCCACGTCTCCTGCCGTGTAAATGCCCGGAAGGTTGGTCCGGTGACGTGAATCCCGCTTGATATAGCCTTCGGCCGTGAGCTCTATGCCCAGTTTCTTCGCGAGCTCCACCGTGGGGGTGTACCCGATGGCGATGAAGACCCCGTCTACCTTCATGGGTTTTGTCTCTTTTGTCTTCACGTTGTAAAGAAGCACGTCCTCGACTCGATCTTTGCCCCGAATCTCTTTGATTTCCGTGTCGAACAGGACCGGGATCTTGTTGGCAAAGATGTTCTTGGTCAAATGCTCCTGGGCTCGGAGGGCATCCCTGCGGTGAACGATGGTCACCTGGACGCCGATGTTGTGAAGGTGCAGCGCTTCAGTGACTGCGCTGTTTCCTCCGCCCGCGATGACCACCTTTTTACCCTTGAACAGGGGGCCGTCGCAGGTGCTGCAGTAGCTCACCCCGTGGCCTGAGAGTCTTGATTCTCCAGGGGCTCCCAGGTGCTTGTAGCTGGCGCCGGTGGCCAGCAGCACAGCCTTAGCCAGAAATCGCCTTCTGCTGGTCAGGACGGTGATCGGGTCTCCGGGCCGGATGTCCATCACTTCTTCTCCCTGGAAGATGTTGGCGTATTGGAGCGCGTGGGTCGTCATGAGGTCCACCAGGGTCTTGCCTCCAACCTGCGTGAGGCCCGGGTAATTCTCCACCACAGGGGTTGTGGCGACTTGACCTCCCAGGGCCCCCCGTTCGATGATGACGGATCGCAGTCCGCTGCGGGCAGCGTAAATGCCGGCGGTGAGGCCGGCCGGCCCTGCGCCTATGATCACGAGGTCGGCCTCGACTTGCTGGGCGTCGCTGTCGGGGATGAAAACCGTCTGCTGTTCCATCTTGTCGAGGGAAAGCAGAAAGAGCTCCTCTGCTTGGGCGCCCTGGGCGACCAAGACGTCGTTCGCATAGGTCTGGGGCACGCTCTGAGCCGCGTACTGTTCTGCAAGATCCGGATTGGCCTGGATGTCGATGAGTTCCAGGGAAATCAGGTCCGGTCTTTCAACGGCCGCCTTGAGGGCGTTCACCGCTTGCTGGGGGCAGTAAGGGCAGGAGGGGCTCACAAAGACCTTGACCTCTCTCGGCGAAGACATCTTGTTGAGCACCTTCAGAGACTCCTGGCTCAGGCCGCTCGACCGATTCCCCATCATCAGAACCGCTTCCACAAAGGTTCTCGCCTCCTCCCCAATGGGAGCGCCGAGCCAGCGTATCTTGTATCGGTCCGGATCAAAAACCAGCGTGGGCGCGCGATTCACCCCCATCTGTTTGGACAGGGGGTGCTTGAGGTCGTACTCGCGCAACGTCACCTTGGGGGTCACTTCCCGCACGGCCCTCACCAGGAATCGGCAGGCTGAGCTGAAGACATCGTTTTTCCCGGGCTGAGTGAAGAGAAGGAGCGGGACCTCGTGAGGCAGGTTCTTGAAGATGGACTTCAGTTGAGCCTGAAGTTGCTCCATGGCCGCTCTCTCGGCTTGGGCATCCTTGGGTTGTTCATCCATCACCGTCACCTCCATGCGCCAGTCTTGACCAAGTGCATTATCTCACAAGCTAATCGCCATCCTTTCGTTTTCAATTCCTCAATTCCAGAATTCCTCAATTTGGTTTTTTTCTGATTCTGCACCCTATCCCCTTGAGGTTGGGGGTTCCGAACGCTTTCCCCAGCCTCTCCGTGGTGGTCAGGATATTGAAATTGGACTTCTGCCAGTCGTAAAGCGATCCTACCCCGGCTTCCGGGAACCACCACCCATAGGCTGCATTGACGACTTGCGGGTGAATCCGGTCCGTGACGTGAGCCACTTGTGTGATAGAGCCTGCTTTTGTCTCGATCACGATTTCGTCGCCGTCGGAGATCCCCTGCCCGGCTGCTGTGTCGGGATGGATTTCGGTCTTGGGGTGAGGCCTGTGCTTCCGCAGGCTTTGGAGCCACCGGTAGGAGGAGTGGAGGTAGAAGCGGCTTTTGCAGCTCGTGAGCACCAGGGGGTAATCCGGGTCTTCTTCACAGGGAAAACCGGTGAATTGGGGTAAAGGGGAAAGCCCGAATTTTTCCGCCTGGCTCAAGTAGAGTTCCACTTTCCTTGTGGGAGTGTTGAATCCTTTGGAAAGGTATTTCCGGGAACGCGCCGGACCCTGAAGATATCCTTGCTCCGCGAACTGCCTGTATGAAAGGCCGCTGGGCTTCAGCACCGCCTCCAGCAGAGCTCTCCAGTCCTCATGCCAGTGCTCTCGCGGAGTCAGGGCCTTGCCCAACTCATTGAGGATTTTCAGATCCGGCCAGCACTCCTCGGGCGGGTCCACCACCTTTGGCCGGGCCAGCACATAGCCGTGGCCAAGGCCGTAGTGGCCGATGTCGTCGAACTCGAAGGTCGTTGCAGCGGGAAGCACGATGTCGGCCATGGCCGCGGTGGGTGTCATGAAAATCTCGGACACGGCAATGAAGTCGAGCTTCATGAAAGCCTCGAAGGTCATGCGGCTCTGCGCATAGGCCAGGAGAGGATTGGTGCCTTGAATGTAAACTCCTTTGATCGGATAGGGCGTCTCCTCGAGAACGGCTTTCCTGAAGTAAGCCGAGGGCACGGTCATGAGCTTGGGAATGGTCCTGTGAAAGGCATGGATCATCTCTTTCGGCTTGGAGGGGAGAAGATCAGATCTCACAAAGGCTCCGAGCCCCAGGATGTTCGGGTCCTCAGGGTGGATGTTGCCGCCTGCGACATCCAGGTTGCCGCATACAGCCATGAGGCAGAGAAGGGCTCTGGCCGCATCGAAGGCGTAAATCGTTTGTTCCAGAGGGTTTCCCCACTGGATCGCTGCAGGGCGGGCCGTGGCATAGCACCGTGCCGCTTCGCGAACCGTGAGCGGGGGCACCCAGGTGATGTCAGCCGTGTTCTCGGGTGAGGCGGATTTCACATGAGCGGAGAGGTTGTCGAATCCGTGCGTCCACTGGGCGACGAAGTCCCTGTCAAAAAGCCCTTCTTCAAGAATGACGTTCAGAAAAGCGAGAGCCAGGACGTGATCCGTGCCCGGCCTCGGCTGGATCCAGATTTTCGCTTTTTCAGCGAGATCTGTTTTTCGCGGGTCGATGACGATCAGCTCGGTTCCTTCCCTGATCCGCTTCAGAAGCAGGCTGCAAATCTGGCCTTCTTCATTGGTGCTCAGCGGGTTGCTTGCCCACAACACCACCAGTTTGCTCGGATGGTGAAGGTCTGCGACAGGGTAAAACCCGCAGGTATGAACCCCTGACACTTCGCGGGGCGCATGGCAGACGTCCTGAACGCCGACCACGTTGGGTGATCCGAAGAGGTTGGCCAACCGCACCAGCCCAAAGAGCTCGAGGCCTTTGGGCATTCCCTGGCAGAAAGCGACCGCCTTCGCCCCCGAGGCCTTCCTGATGTCATCCAAGCGGCTGGCCATAATTTGTATGGCCTCGGGCCAGGAGATTATTTCCCAAGCCCCTTGTCCTCGCGGGCCTTTTCTTTGCATGGGATGGAGAAGCCGGCCCGGGTGGGTCAAGCGTTCCGCAGAGGCCAGTCCTTTTGGACAGGCATAGCCTTTGTTCAGAAACCCTTCAGGATCTCCTTTGATCTCAACAATCCGGTTTCCTCGCACACCGACGAGGAGGCTGCATCCGCCGTGATCCATTCGCGAGCAGTGGGTCCGCTTCCAGAGAATCTCTTCGGTCATTCCTGTCCCTTTCACAGTTTTTCTCTTGACCCTATAGCATGGGTGGGTGGGCATGGCAAGGCGAGGCCTCGCGGGAGGGGTGTTGGAAAGTTAAAGGGGAACCCTATGCAGCGGGTAGCAAGAGGTCAGGCGAAGTTGCGGAAAAACCTTCTCTGCAAGGACAAGGGGATTTTCAGACCGGAGGAAATCAAGCGGCGCAGCCGTCCCTCAAAGGAACGGGTTGGAGCAGCGGCCAAAGGCTCAGTGTGGCTTCCGAGCATTTCGAACCCCTCCTGCTTGAGCATCCGGCTGAGTTCCTGCTTCGAAAGCGACTTAAGATGGCCGAGGGTCAAGTCGGTCATGGACAGCCTCCCGTTCTCCACTCTTTTAAGAGTGCAAAATACCTGCCAGGCAGTCCAACCAAGTGACAATCTCAACGTCTTTAGACAGTTAGAAGACTTCGACCACAAGGCCATGAAAAAGGGATGTGAAGAAATCATCTCAAAATGGGAATTCTTCTGCTCTTAAAGAGAAAAAAACTTCACACCCCTCGAGAGGAGGGAGCGTTCTGGAACAGGGACAGGTTCGGGGATTGAGCCGGTTGGAGAGATGTTTCAAAAGACACACCGAATTCCGAGAATTTTTTCCACTGATACCATCGGTCAGGGTAGTGCGAAACATAATGTTCAAACACCTTCAGCAGGCCTGCGCCGATGGAAGATACGGGAACAGACCCCTTTCCCATGACATCCTGAGAGTTCCGGATAATGAAAGAGTACTTTTCAAGGGACACTCTGTGAAGAAGGCCGAAGACGACCTGGGCGCCGGACCGGCGCTGGAGGAGATTGATCGTTTTGTCCACACCGATTCTTCTCCCGAGAAAGGACATCTTTTCCGTTTTGGACGGCTTCCATTCTTCGATTTCATCACACTCGATGAAAACCACCCTGTTCTCTCTGAGGTCCCGGATGACGGCGCCCAGCACATTCTCCTGATCCGCATCGATCACCCTAATCGCCAGTTCTCTCGCTCTTGCATGAAGCCTCTCTTTTAACTGATCCGTAGCGCACTTGATGATCACCGTTATGGGATATCCGTGGAGGGAAAGAAAGATGGGAATGTATTCGATTCCTCCGAAGTGGCCGGTGACAAACAAGATCCCTTTCTTCTGCTTCAAGGCATCCTCGATTTTGTGGAGAGAAGGAGCCTCGATGCTTTGGTCAAAAAAAGCTTTGAGGTTTGGAACCGATTCATAGGCGTTGAAAAGCTTTTCACAATAGTGATGCAGGATGCCCCTGAACACGTCTCTGGTGATCGTTCTGATTTCTTGCGAGTGTTTAGTCTCTGCAAAGGCCTCCTGAATGGCCTCAATGATCTTTCGTTTTTCTTTGGCACGAAAGAAATAGTAAAGGCTTCCCAGGAAGGAGACGTACCTGAACGCCATGGGCCATCCCATTTTCTGAATTAAAGAGACGTTCGGTTGCCACTGCAGGAAAGAGCTCAGGTTCTTTGCCATGCTTTGTCTTGGATCCCTTCAGTTCCGATTCCAGATTCCGTCGTGAGGGTTGTGACAGCGGCCAGCCCTTTCATGCAACCAGGTAGGGCACGGAAGAAGCCATTGATCTGCAGCTCCGATGCCTTTCACCTGCGCACGAGAGAGCGCGCTCGTATCGAATTTGGCCCTTCAGAAAAGCGAATCGGCTAGTTTTATCTAACTAGCCACGATTACTCAAGAAATAAGGAAGCAAAACTTGTTCCATTCATGAAATGACAAGATATTGTGGAAGGGCAAAAAGAAAGCCCTATAGATTGGAGACCTTCAGGAAGCAAAAAGACAAAAATTGTCAATTCTGACCCAGCTTCGGTATTCTTAGAAAGCCCTCGCCACTCCTAAGAGTTTATAAAATGAGGCAAAAGACGAAGGGTGCAGGTTGGAATTTGGAGGGCTGAAAATCGAAAGAGAACTATTTTGAAGGGGGTTTTCGGGTTCTTCGAATCACGATGTGTTCAACTTTTCGCTTGAGCATGGTGTAATAGCGTTCTTTCTGATCCCAGATGATGGCTGCGGTCGTGCTTCCATCCTCTTCATCACAGACCATGCTTCCATCCTCATCCGTTCTGTAATCTTCACAGATAAAGAGATTGGCTCCCTCAATGCCCTCCAACATAAAGGCAAAAAGAGCAGCGTAACTCGGTCGGGTGTGATCGGCGAAACTCACCAGGATCTCGTTGTTCTTGTTCAGCAGGACCAGCGCATAGTCTGTTCGAAGAAAAAAATCGTCTTTGTAAAATTGCCCTCTGGAATAGGCCGTCTTTCCCCCATAGAACTTTTCAAAGACCGCCTCGATTTCTTTGGCAATCCTTTTCTGCTCCTTGCTGATCGAAGGGGAATCCGTGCTCTCTTTGATTTGCTTTTCTGTAGGTGTCATAGAAGAAACCATCCATTGAGCATTATTCTAAACCGAAATGCCTCCAAGAGGGAAGTGAAAAAACTAGCCTATCATCTCCAACTGCCTGACCTGCAATCCCTTGATCTCGTCCCTCAATCGCGCCGCCTCCTCGAATTCCATTTTCTTTGCCGCTTCTTTCATCTTTTTTTCAAGTCTCTTGATTCCTTTATCGAAAGCTTCGGCTGTCAGGTAAGGGCTCTCTGCGTCCGCAGTCACAGGAACCGTGACATAGTCCGCCTCATAGGGAGAAGCGAGAATATCCTCCACGGTTTTCTGAATAGAGGCCGGAGTGATGTGGTGCCTTTCGTTGTATTCCAACTGTATCTGCCGGCGTCGATGGCTCTCTTGAATGGCGCGGGCCATGGATCCCGTGACCTGATCGGCATACAGAATGACCTGGCCGCGAATGTTTCTGGCTGCACGGCCGCATGTCTGAATGAGGGACCTTTCCGAACGGAGGAAACCTTCCTTGTCCGCATCGAGGATGGCCACCAAGGACACTTCGGGCAAGTCCAAGCCTTCTCGGAGGAGGTTTATCCCCACCAGGACATCAAACACCCCTAGGCGCAAATCCCGGATGATCTCCATCCTCTCAATGGTCTTGATGTCGGAGTGGAGATAGCGAACCTTGACGCCCAAATCGGCATAATATTCGGTGAGATCCTCTGCCATGCTTTTGGTCAGGGTGGTGATCAGGACCCTTTCGCCCGCCGCCACCCTTCCTTTGATCCACCCCAGCAGGTCGTCCACCTGGTTGACTGCAGGCCGCACAATGATCTCAGGATCGATGAGCCCTGTGGGTCTTATGATCTGCTCTGTGACGAGTTCGGCCTTCTCCAGTTCGTAGGGGCCGGGGGTCGCCGACACATAGATCACCTGCTTGACCCTTTGGTCGAATTCCTCGAATTTGAGAGGCCTGTTGTCCAGTGCAGAGGGCAGTCGAAAACCGTACTGGACAAGAGTCTCCTTTCTGGAACGATCCCCGTTGTACATGCCGTTGAGCTGTGGGACCGTGATGTGACTTTCGTCGAGAAGGACCAGGAAATCTTTCGGGAAGTAGTCGAGCAGGGTGGGGGGCGGTTCTCCGGGAGCCCTTCCGGTGAGGTGCCTGGAGTAGTTTTCGATGCCGTGGCAGTACCCCATCTCGATCATCATCTCAAGGTCGAAGTGAGTTCGTTCTTCAATGCGCTGGGCCTCGAGCAGCTTGTCCTGGGAGCGAAAGAACTCGATCCTCTCCTTGAGCTCCTCATTGATCTGGCGAATGGCCCTTTCCCTTATATCCACGGTCGTCACATAATGGGTGGCGGGGTAGACGGTCACCCGACTCAGTTCGTTGACCGCTTTGCCCGTGAGGGGATCGATCTCAAAAATGGACTCCACAAGGTCGCCGAAGAAGTGGATTCGAACGGCTCTTTCCTCCTCGTGCACCGGATAAATGTCCACCACATCGCCTCGAACACGGAAGTGTCCCCTGGCAAAATCGTAATCCCCCCGCTCGTACTGGATCTCTACCAGCTTTTTCAGAACGTCTTCCCTGGGCAGGCTAACGCCTCTCTCGACGGTGAGAAGCATGCCGTGATAGGCCTCAGGTGAACCGAGGCCGTAAATGCAGGAGACGCTCGCCACGATGATCACATCGTCCCTGTCCAGCAGAGAGCGGGTGGCCGAGTGTCTCATCTTGTCGATCTGTTCATTGATGTGGGAGTCCTTGGCAATGTAGGTGTCGGACTGGGGGATGTAGGCTTCCGGCTGATAGTAGTCATAGTAGCTGACAAAGTACTCCACGGCGTTATGGGGGAAGAGTCTTTTCAACTCACCATACAGTTGGGCTGCCAGGGTCTTGTTGGGGGCCATGATCAAGGTGGGCTTTTGTGCGCGTGCGATGGTGTGCGCCATGGTGAAGGTCTTGCCCGAGCCCGTGACGCCGAGGAGGACCATGTGCCTCAGCCCCTTGCGCAGACCGTCCACCAGGTCTTCGACAGCGCCGGGTTGATCGCCGCAAGGCTGTAAGTCGGAAACCAGTTTGAAGCTAGTCATATCTTTACGGGATAGAACAGCTGTACTCATGGGAAGCGAGCGAGTAAGCAGTATGCAGTAAGCAGTAGGCAGCAACAACTTCTTGTAAAGAGGCCCTTTGTTCGTTACCTGCGTTTTTGTTTTCCACTGCTTACTGCCTGCTGTTTGCTGCTTACTTAAACGTCATATCGCCAGGTCGTTCCCTTTGGGCCGTCCTCGAGAACAATCCCCATGTCCTTGAGCTGCCGGCGAATGGCATCCGCTCTGGCCCAGTCCCTGTTTTTCCTTGCCGACTTTCTTTCTTCAATGAGTTTTTCAACCTCTCCGGAGTCTGCGGCCTGAGTCGAGGCTGCCAGGGCTTCAAAGAAAACCTCCGGTTCTTCATGCAGGAAGCCCAGAACCGAAGCGGCGGTATAGAGGGGCCGTCGCTCCAGAGACAGCCTGGCCTTGCTGGAGTCATCAAGGGGAGAGTCCATGATCTTGTTCATTTCTTTCACTTTTTCGAAGAGCAGGGCGATCGCGTTGGCCGTGTTCAAATCGTCGTCCATGGTCTGCACGAACTGGTCCAGGAAGGAATCTTTTTCAGGAGCAGCGAGCGAGGAGGGGAGAGAGCCTGCCCCTTTGTCCTTGTCAGGACCGACCAGCTGGTCCAGCCTCTGCAGGGTCCTGTACATACGCACGAGGCCGGTCTGGAGGCCCAGAACAGCGCTCTTCGAGAAGTCGAGGGGGCTTCGGTAGTGCTTTGAAAGTAGGAAAACCCGCAGAACCTCGGGATGGTACATTTGAAGAGCATCACGGATGGTCAGAAAGTTCCCCAGAGACTTAGACATCTTCTCGGATTCCACGGTGACGAATCCGTTGTGGACCCAGTACCTGGCAAACCGGCCGCCGTTGGCGGCAATGGACTGAGCTCTCTCGTTTTCATGGTGAGGAAAAAGAAGATCCTCGCCGCCGCCGTGAATGTCAAAGGAATAACCCAGGAAGTGCCCGCTCATCACGGAACACTCCATGTGCCACCCGGGCCTGCCCGGTCCCCATGGGCTGGACCACTGAGGTTCGCCGGGCTTTGCCCCTTTCCAGAGAACGAAGTCCATGGGGTGACGCTTTCTTTCATCCACAGCAATCCTGCTGCCTGCCTTCATGTCCTCCAGGCGCCTACCCGACAGCTCTCCGTACCCGGAAAATTTTTCTACAGAGTAGAAGACATCCGTGCCTTCCACATAGGCAAACCCCTTGTCGATCAGATCGATGATCATATCGATCATGCCTTGAATGTGTTCGGTCGCCCTGGGTTCCTGGTCCGCGTTGAGGATCCCCAGCTTCCCCATGTCGTCGTAAAACGCCTGAATGAACTCCTCGGCCAACGCCTTGGGATCTTTTCCAAGCTGCTTGGCCCGATCGATGATCTTGTCGTCCACATCGGTGAAATTCCGGACATAGGTGACGTGGAATCCTCTTGCCCGCAGGTATTTCACCAGCACGTCGAAAACAATAGCGGACCGGGCATGGCCGATATGGCAGAGATCATACACCGTCACCCCGCACACATACATGCCCACTTCCCCTTCCCTCAGGGGGATGAAGTCTTCTTTGGTGCGCGTGGCCGTGTTGAAGAACTTGAGCGTCATAAAAACTCTCCAACTTCAACTTCGTTTGATGCAAAGTGCCGGAGGCTGAGGCCCGGCTCAATGCATGAGTATGCAGTAAGGAGTATGCAGTAAGCAGCAAGGAGCAGAAAAGCCAGAAGAAAATCCTTGGGGTTCACTGCTTACTCCACACTGCCTACTGCTTACTGCCTGAAACGCTCTGGCGTCTAGCATGCGGAATCCTTCTTGATGAGAGATGCGACCGCATACGATTCCATTCCCTCTTCACGGCCGCAAAAACCCATCCCCTCGGACGTTTTGGCCTTGACGCTGATTTGATGAACCGGCACCTGGAGAATCTCCGAGAGCCGGGCTTGGATCTCCGGAATATGAGGAGCCAGTTTGGGTTTCTGTGCCACGATCGTTGAATCCACGTTGTTGACCTGGTATCCGGCTTCCTGCACCCAGCGAACCACCTGTTCGAGCATGCGCAGGCTTTGCATGTCTTTGAAGGCCGGATCCGTGTCCGGGAAGTGCCGGCCGATGTCGCCCATGGCCAGTGCCCCCAGAATGGCATCGACGACGGCGTGGGTCAACACGTCCGCATCCGAATGGCCGAGAAGGCCCTTGGCAAAGGGAATGGAAATGCCCCCGAGGATCAAGGGGCGCCCTTCGACCAACCGATGCGCATCATATCCAAAACCTATCCGGAACAAGGAGAACACCTCTCTAAGGCTTTTGGCCTTTTAAGATTTTCTCTGGGGACTCAGTGACGGGGTTTTCCGAAGAAACCGGTTTGATCAGTGGCAGGTGCTGCAGGAGCCACCCCCACAGGTTGCACAACCCGATGAGGAGGAAGAGACGTATTTGCCGCTGCTCTTGAAGCTTGACGCGGACATGAGACGCTCAACCCTTTTTCCCTTGCACGTCGGGCAACACACGTCATCGCCCTTTCCAAAAACAAGGCATTCAAAATCTTTCTTGCATTTCTTGCATCTGAACTCATAAATCGGCATGAAACAAAACCTCCCTGATTACCAACTCCCCTCGAGGCGCTCGATCACGGCAGCCGCGAGAAGAGGGAACATGATCTCGTGATGACCGACCAGAGAAAACCCTTCTCCCCCTTCGAGAGTGGGCCTGGACACCACATTGGTCATGGGGCGATAGTGTCGAATGAAATCCATGTTCAGGGTCGTAAACCGCTTCACGTCGTGCCCGAGGTTTCTGACGAGGGACAAAGCCTTCAGGAAGACCTCGGGCAGGATCACGGCCGAGCCCAGGTTGATGAACACCCCCCCTTCGAGCTTCGAGACCAGGGTCGCAAAGAGGCGAAAGTCGCGGTGGGAGGCTTTCCCGAGAGACGCTCCGTCCGCGCTCGGATGAAAGTGAATGGTGTCGGTCCCAATGGCCACGTGCACGCTCACGGGAACTCCCAGGTCATGGGCTCTCGCAAGAAGGCTCAAGGCATGGTGAGGCAATTTCTCTTTTGACAGCCTTGCTCCCACCGCCTCGCCGAGTCCCGTGTCCGAGCGGGCTCCCTCCTGAATCGCTTCGTTGATCAGGCGGGCCGGCTCATCCGCCATACCGAACTGCCCTTCCCCAAGCCGGGCGGCCACGTCTTCAGAGGTGTGGCCGACCATGGCCACTTCCGTGTCATGGATCACGCACGCGCCGTTCATGGCCAGGCCCCGGACAATCCCCCTTTCCATCAGGTCAATGATGTGGGGACTCAAGCCCACCTTGATGGGATGGGCGCCCATGGCGAGAAGGATCATCTTCTTGTCCCGAGCGGCGCAGACAAGGCGATCCGCCACGGCCCTGAAGTCATTCCCTGCGAGGATTCGGGGAAGGGACGTAAACCAGGACCCCATGCTTCCACCGGGTTTCCAGGGAGCGCCGAAGTCGTCCTGCCTGACCTTGCTCGGCCTGTCTTTCACCGAATAGGATCGGATTTTTTCAATGGATATCGGTTCCCAGTCAGACACGACAGACTCCATTTCCCGGCCTAATCCTCTTTGACCCCGTCCTGGAACAGCAGGTAATCCACGAGCTGGCAGATGATGTGGCCTGCCAGACTGTGAGCTTCCTGGATTCTCGCGGTGGTATTGCTTTTCACCACGAGGGCCATGTCCGCGAGGCTTCTCACGCGGCCGCCGTCTCCGCCTGTGAACGCAACCGTGTATATCCCCAGCCCTCGTGCCGCCTTCACTGCGGAGATCACGTTTCCCGAGTTTCCGCTTGTGGTGATCGCGAGTAGCACATCCCCTTCTAAACCGATCGCTTTGATCTGCTTGGAAAAGATGTCCTCAAAAGAGTAATCGTTCCCGATGCTCGTGATCACGGAAGAATCGGTGGTCAGGGCGATCGCCGGAAGGGGAGGGCGTTCGAGCATGAACCGGTTCACGAATTCCGCAGCAATGTGCTGAGCATCCGCAGCGCTTCCCCCGTTTCCGCAGATCATGAGCTTGCGGTCAACGGTGAACGCCTGGGAGATCTTTTCCGCAAAGAGCATCAGGTTGCGGCCGTTCTCTTTGATGAACTCCTCTTTGACCTTGATGCTTTCGCGAAGGGATTTTTCAATGATTTTTTCCACCAGGGCCTCACGGAACTCCTTTTATAGCTGGCAACTTAGGGTTTTTTTTCACTCTTGTCAACTTGGCCTGTTTTCCTTTGACTTAGAGTGGGCTTTCTTCTAAATTACCCTGCGGCCGGGAAAGCTTCCGGCCGCAACAAGCTTATCAATCGGGGTTGCTGGGTTTTGGTCGTGCTTTAATCCTCCGCTCATCCCGCGCTCAGCCGCGTGGAACATACAGAACGGACCCGTGACAACGCATGGATTTGTTGGGAAAGGAGGATCCCCATGGTAAAGCCCTGGCTGAAGTACTACGACGAAGGCGTGCCCGCAACCATCGATTACCCTGCCATCCCTGTAGACCGGCTCCTGAGCAAGGCGGCAAGCAAACACCCGGATCACCCCGCGATCATCTTCGGGGCCCGGGTAGGTTCCCGCCTGATGGACGCAAAGCTCACCTACCGCCAAATCAACGATGCCGCGAACCGTTTTGCTTCTTCCCTTCAACGCATGGGCGTGAGAAAAGGGGATCGGGTGGCGATCATGGCACCGAGCTGCCCGCAATTCGTCATCGCCGCCTATGCGGCGTGGCGCATCGGCGCCATTGTGGTGTGCTGCAATCCTCTCTATGTGGAGCGCGAGGTGGAGCACCTTGTGAAGGACTCGGGCGCGGAGACCATGGTCGTTTTGAGCAGCCTTTACGGCCGGGTCAAGAGCATCCGTCCAAAGACAGGACTCAAGCGGGTGATTGTCACCAACATAAAGGAGTATTTCCCGGGGTTGCTCAAGTTCCTGTTCGGCCTGACCAAGGAGAAAAAGGAAGGGCACAAGGTGGACATTTCCGGCGACATGGACACGTTCTGGTTCCAGGAGATACTCAGCAAAGGCGCTGCTCAGCCAAGCCCCGTGGAAATGAAACCCCAGGAGGTGGCAGTGCTTATCTACACGGGCGGTACGACCGGGGGACCCAAAGGCGCTCAGCTCACACATTTCAACCTGGTTTCCAATGCAACCGCAAACAACGTGTGGGCAAAGAGCCTGGAGACGAAGGATGTCCTGATCTCTGTCATGCCCTTTTTCCACAGCTACGGCCTCACCGTGGGCATGAACACGCCCATTGCCAACAGCCTGACCGCGATCGTGATTCCCAATCCACGGGACCTTCAGCACGTTCTCATGGCCATCGCAAAGCACCGCGCCACCTTTTATCCGGGCGTGCCGACCATGGTGGTGGGGATGAACAACTTCCCCGAAATCAAAAAATATGATCTCTCTTCCCTGCGCTTTGCCGTCAGCGCCGCAGCTCCTCTGGCTCCGGAAACGCAGGTCCGCTTTGAGCAAATCACAGGGTGCAAGATTCTCGAAGCCTACGGTCTGACGGAAACCAGCCCCGTGGCCACCATGGCCCCTCTCGGCAGAATCAAGGACAATTCCGTGGGGGTTCCCATGCCGGACACGGATGTCAAGATCGTGGACGTGGAGACAGGCACCAAGGAGATGCCCACCGGGGAGACGGGCGAAATCATCATTAAGGGACCTCAGATCATGAAGGGCTACTGGAACCTGCCTGAAGAGACGTCCAAGGCCCTTCGCGTGGGTCCTGACGGCCAGCCGGGTTGGTTCTACTCGGCAGACATCGGCTTCATGGACGAGGAAGGGTACGTGCACATTGTGGATCGGAAGAAGGACATGATCATCGCCGGCGCCTACAACATCTATCCCACGGAGGTGGAGGCGGTTCTCTTTGAGCACCCGAAAGTGAAAGAGGCGGCAGTGATCGGATTGCCTGACGAGAAAAGGGGAGAGACGGTCAAGGCGTTCATCGTGCTCAAGGACGGGCAAACCGCCGCGCCAGAAGATATCATCGCCTTCTGCCGCGAGCGGATGGCGGCCTACAAGGCTCCGAGAACCGTGGAGTTCAAGACCGATTTGCCAAAGTCCCTCATCGGAAAGGTGTTGCGAAGAGTGTTGAGAGAGGAAGAACTCCGCAAAGCGGGCTAGGGGGGAGAGGGATATTTCACCATTGAGGCACAGAGGACACGGAGGAGTTTTTCGCCTTTCGGGAGATACCGAAAAGCGAAAATAGCCTCTTTTCGATCAACGTTACAAGAGAATCATTACGGGGGGTTAGAGCGGAGTATTTTTGTTTGTCGGAATCTCCCGACAAACAAAAAATGTTCTCTGTGCTCTCCGTGCCTCAGTGGTGAATAGGAGAGACGGTCTGACAGCTCATCGTCTGAGGCAAGAGGCTTTATCACAGAATCACCGTATTCGATCTTTTAGGGAAATCCTACATGACCAAAAAATACGATGCCATTGTCATCGGTGCAGGACTGGGCGGGCTGTCCGGAGCCACCATGCTGGCCAAGAACGGCATCAAGGTTCTCCTGCTGGAGCGGCACAATGTGCCCGGCGGCTATGCCACGAGCTTTGTGAGGGGCCGCTACGAGTTCGAAGTGGCTCTCCATGAACTGTCGAACATAGGGCCCAAGGATCTCCGGGGAGGGCTGTACCGCTACCTGGAGTACCTGGGTGTCGCGGCCAAGGTGGAATTCGTCATTGCCCCCCATCTCTATCGTTCCATTTTCCCGGGTTTGGATATCACCTTGCCCGTGGGCCGTGAGGCGTTTGAAGCAAAGCTGTGCGAGGTCTTCCCGCACGAGAGCAAGGGCATCCACAGATTCCTGGATCGCGTTTTCGGCATGGGCCGCGATTTCGCCAGAATCGTCAAGGAAAGAGGCGTGGGAAATCGCATGTCCATGCCTTTCCGCTTTCCTGATTTCTTCCGCTATTTGCCGACCCTCTGGGGTCAGGTGCTGAACAGGGACGTGAAAGACCCGCTGGCCCGTGCCGTGCTCTCCCAGTACTGGGGGTATGTGGGCTTGCCTCCATCCCAGATATCCTTTCTTTTTCTCGCAATGACCCTCGCCGGGTACATCAGAAGAGGACCGGCCTTTCCCGTCGGAAGATCGCAAGCTCTTTCCAACGCCTTCCTGAACACCTTTGAGGAACTGGGCGGAGAAGTGCGCATGAACTGCGGAGTTCAGAAGATCGTCACCGAAAACGGGCGGGTTTGCGGAGTGATCAGCGATGAAGAGGAGGAGATCAGGGCCGACTGGATCGTTTCCAATGCAGACCCTGTCGCCACCTGCCGGGACCTGATCGGTTTCGACAAGGTCCCGCCCCGGTTCTTCATGAAACTCCAATCGAGTGAGGTGGCTGCCTCTACGGTGAACGTGTACATGGGGGTGGACAAATCGCCGGAAGAACTCGGGCTCACGGAACACGAAGTGTTCATCAATACAGATCACGACTTTGATCGGCACTACGAGGGAACCAAGAACCTCGAAGCTCCGGAAGCGCTCGGCGTCACCTGCTACAACGCCGTGTACCCGGACATGTCGCCTGAAGGGACATGCATTGTCGTTCTCACGGCGCTCAAGTACGGGGAGCCGTGGTACGGGATTGCGCCGGAGCACTATGTGGACACAAAAAACCGGATCGGCGATGCCATGATCACGATGGCCGAAAAAGTGTTTCCCGGCCTCCGGGAGTACACGCAGGTGGTGGAGGTGTCCACGCCGCTCACCAACATGCGCTATGCAGGCGCCATGGGCGGCAGCATTTATGGATTCAATCAACCCCCTCGGGACAACATGGTTTGGCGAATGGGTCATCGAGGGCCTTTAGAAGGGCTCTATTTTGTCGGCGCGTGGACCCAGCCCGGGGGTGGTTTCGAACCTTGCATGATGTCCGGCCAGATGGTGGGCGGGGCCATTCTGGCCAAGAGAAAGAAACGTCAGGAGGGTGAGTAGAATGCCTCTGGAAAAAATAAGCTGGTTGCAGGATGTGGCCGAGTATCGGCGAGTGGCGAAGAATCGCAAGGCCCTTCGGGAACCCGGACAGGGGACGGACTACACCGATGAAAAATTTCGGGAGGTGGTCCGACGCGTTGTCTCCAGGATTCACCCCAGGCGCATGAACCTGCGCGTGGTGGAGATCCTGCCGCAAACGGCCACGGCCAAGACGTTTTGTTTCGAACGAGCGGACGGTCCTCTGCCGCCTTTTCGCGCCGGGCAATACGTGAACGTGATGGTGAACGTCGAAGGGGTTCGGACGAGCCGGCCTTACAGTATTTCCTCGGCTCCTATGGCTGAGCGTCTGGAACTCACGGTGCGAGACAAACCAGCAGGGTTTGTCGCCCCCTATCTTTTCAACGAACTCAAGGTCGGAGATGTTCTGGAAACCACGGGCCCTGCCGGCCACTTCTACCATGAGCCCCTTATCGACGGGAAGGACCTGGTCTTCCTTGCGGGAGGGAGCGGCATCACTCCTTTCATGAGCATGATCAGGGACACCGTGCACCGGCAGCGTCCGCTCAGGATCAAACTGCTCTATGGGAGCCGCACTCCGGAGGACGTGATCTTCAGAAATGAGCTCGAAAACCTTGCTGCGATCCATTCCAACATCACCTTCTCTCTCGTCATCTCAGAGCCGCCGGAAGGCTATGGAGGGTTGAAGGGATTTCTGGATTCAAAACTCATTGCGCAGCTCGTGGGCGACATCAAAGGAAAGACTTTCTATGTTTGCGGGCCAAGGGCCATGCATGATTTGTGCAGGGTGGCCCTGAAAGAGATGAAGGTGCCGCAGAGAAAAATCCGGTATGAACTCTACGGTGCGCCCGAGGAGGTGAGCAAAGAGCCAGGGTGGCCCGAGGGCTTGTCCAAGGACGTGGTTTTCGAAGTGGAAGTGGCCGGAAAGAAGATGATCCTCGCAAAGGCCGGGGAACCGCTGCTGAACGCTCTCGATCGAAGCGGCCTGGTTGTGCCGGCTCTGTGCCGGTCCGGAGAGTGCAGCGCCTGCCGGGTTCGTCTTCTCGCAGGAAAGGTTTTTGTGCCGAGCCAGGCCACCGTTCGAGAGTCGGATCGCAACGCCGGGTACATCCACAGCTGCGTGAGCTATCCGGTCGGCAATTTGAAGATCAGGATCTAATCTCTCACAGAGCACGCAGAGTCAAGACCTATTGTTCGTTCTGCCGAAGGGCAAAGGGATTTCGAGGATGACCTCATGAACAAAAGCGAAGATCATGACAAAAGAAGCATAAACTCGTCCCTTGCCCTTTTCCTTGTTTGCATCGCGATCCTTATTGGAGCGGTCGTGGTTGCGTCCCTGGTTCAGAGGGATTTCGGGAGAGTCGAGGTCACAAACGTAATCTACGAGAACGATAACGGCATCCCTGTCCGAGCCAAGCTGCTGAAACCGGTGGATGCCACAGAAGAGAATCCCATGCCGGGGGTTGTCCACATCCACGGCTACCAGAACAACCGTGAGACAGGGGATGCCTACTGCATCGAACTGGCCCGAAGGGGCTTCGTGGTCCTCAACATCGACGCCATCGGCCGGGGCAACTCGGGCATGCCCAATGATCCGAAGGATCCCAGGTTTGACAAAACCTATGGCGGGTTAACCTCCCTGAAGGTCTTGCGATCTCTTCCCTTTGTAGATCCTGAATCCGTGGGCATGCTGGGCCATAGCCTGGGAGCCGAAATGGCCTATCAGGTGGCGCTGGGAGATTCCGGTGTGAAAGGTCTCGTCATCAGTGGCTTCGCTTACACCCTGGCCGCTTCTGCAACCAGCCCCAAGAACATGCTCATGACTATCGGGAAGTGGGATGAGTATAGGCAGAGAATGACCGGAACGAGAGACATCGAGAAGGAATGGATGTCCAGCGCACAAACGAAGAAGGCGATCCCCGTAGCTAATCCGCAGATCGGAGTCACCTACGGCGATTTCGAGCAAGGGACGGCAAGGCGGGTGGTTGTGCCGAGGACTATCCACTTCATGGAGTCCCACCATCGAGGCAGCATCAGTGAGATGCTCGAATGGATGAGAAAGGCCCTTCATCCTCCGGTGCAGTTGTGGATCGACTCCAAGAACCAGACATGGGCGATCAAAGAGTGGGCTACCTTCATTGCCATGTTCGCCTGCTTTGCTTCACTGTTGCCTCTGGGACGAATCTTTCTCGGGATGAAATTCTTCAAGATGCTTGAGGGGGCTCCCACAAAAAACTATTCCTGTTCCGCGAATTCCTATCTCAAGTTCAGCGCGATCAACGGCCTGCTCATGTGGTTGTATCTGCCGTTCATCTTCGTTTTGTTCGGTCTGCATTTCTATCTGGTTCCCATTGACAGCCTTTTCCCAATGATGATGGTCAATGGCGTTGTCTGGTGGTTTTTCTGGCTCAACGTCATCGGCTTTTTTCTCTTCCGGCGCTGGTACAAAAAACGATCGCAAAAGACCGGGCTCACGTGGGCGGATGTGGGCGTTTCCTATCGAGACGACAGGTTCGGGCTCGACAGCGGGAAGGTCGCCAAAACCATCCTACTTGCCTTGGTCCTTTCCGGCTTTGCCTACTTTAGCGAGCATCTGCTCGAGCGGATCTTCATTGTGGATTTCAGGTTTCTCTTTCCCTTTGCGAGCGATCTGACTCTTGAAAGAGCGTGGTTGTACTTGCGTTACTTCCCATTCCTCCTGGTCGGGTTCGTGTTCATGGGGGTCTTCCTCCACGGCCAGCTTCGAAGACCTGCGAAGGATGGTCGTTTGGCTACATGGATCTCCTGGTCCTCCTGGAATCTGGTTGCCATGGTCACGCCGGTCATTCTGTTCCTCATGATCCAGTATGTGCCGCTTTTCACGACCGGCTTCATTCCCCTGGTCGGTCCGGGCGGCATGTTCGTTGCCTTTATCCACGGTCTCTTTCACATCATCGGCGTGCTGATCGTTGTCGTCCCTCTCTCCACCTGGTTCTATCAACTGACGGGGAAAATCTACCTGGGCGCAGTCCTCAATGCCCTGCTTGTGACCTGGATGTTTGTCTCCTCCCAGGTGGTGGCCCCCATCCCAGTGTGAGACAAGCCTGCCCATTCGACAGGTAAAGGAGAAACAAGATGCCGTATTTTCTCAGTCCTAAAGTGATATACGGAAAAGGTGCCCTCAAGAGGCTTTCTGCTGAGCTGGTAGGCAAGGGTGTTCGCGCCGTGATCATTACGGATCGCACCCTGAAGGAGAAATGCACCGAACTGGTTGAAAGCGTCAGGGCAGCGGGATATGAGGTCAACATTTGGGATGGGGTGGAAGCCGACCCCACCCTGGATATCGCCCTTGCGGCAAGCCGGTTTCTCCTTGAATCCAATCCTCAGTGGGTGATCGGGTTCGGAGGAGGATCGGCCATAGACACGGCAAAGGCCGCTTGGGTGCTCTACGAGAGGCCGGACCTGGCGGCCGGAGATCTGACCAAGGCTATCCTGCCCAAGGTCAAGCTGAATCTGCGCCAAAAAGCAAGGTTTGTCGCCGTGCCGACAACAAGCGGCACAGGGGCGGATGGGACCTGGGTGGCTGTGCTTACCGACCGGGCCATGAACCGGAAAATCGTCTTCGCCCACAATGACATTGTCCCGGATCTATCCGTCCTTGAGACCAGTCTGACCCTTGCCTTGCCGAAGGACTTGACGGCCAGCACCGGCCTCGACGTTATCGCTCATGCCGTGGACGGCTACATCTCGAGGCAGCAGAACGATTTCAGTGACGGCCCTTGCCTGCAAGCCGTGAAAATGGCCATGGACTGGCTTCCCGTGGCCTTCCGTGACGGCTCGAACCTTGTGGCGCGGGAGAAAATGCAGAATGCCGCCACCATCGCCGGGCTGGGTTTCGGGAACAGCAATACCGGTCTGTCTCATGCGCTGGGCCATTCAGCAGGCGCGGTCTTCCACCTGTCACACGGACGGGCCATCGGAATTGCCTTGCCCTATTCGCTGACCTACATCGCCTCCCATCCGGCCATCCAGGGGGTCCCGGATCCGGTCGCGCGCCTTGCCGTACTAGCCAGGTTTGTGGGTATCAACAACCCATCGCCCAGGCATTCGGTGGATGCCTTTGTCGGCCGAATCAGGTCCATTCAGAAAGAAATCGGAGAGCCTTTGAGTTTGAGGGATGCCGGCATTACAGAAGACCGGATGATGCGGGAGATTGAAACCTTGGTCCGAATTGCCGAAAAGGATCCTAACATGTTCACGACCCCCTGCGAGTGCAAAGGGAAAGCGTTGCGGGACCTCTTCGAACTCATGTGGCGCGGCTAACAGAGACCTGGAGACCAAAATTAGCAGGCGTGGCTTATCTTGTGCCTCCACGCCACCATACGT
>CAVPDE010000009.1:0-18572 GCA_963702565.1 uncultured delta proteobacterium
GCTTCAGGAATTCGCGACCTCAGCCAGCTCAACCATGACAAGGCCGAATACTTGAAAAAGCAATTGAGGGGCGCGGGGGCCAAGGTCCCCTTTTCATCTGCCACGTTCAACGAGTTTGTGGCGGTGATGCCGCAGGGTTTCGAGAGGACTTACAGCCGACTTCTTGAAAAGAAAATCGTAGCCGGTGTCGCTTTGGAGACCTACTACCCCGAACTCAAGAATCATTATCTCCTCTGCGTCACAGAAACGAAGTCAAAAGAGGACATGGACTTGCTGGTGAAGGAGATAGCTTCATGAAGGATGTTTTAGGTACAACCGGGCTCATCCTCAACGAGCCTCTTCTCTGGGAAAAAGGCAAGCCCGGGAGGAAAGGGTTTTCACTTCCCGTGAGCGATGTGGAGGCTTCTCCTCTCGATGAAAGCCTCACATGCGCCGGCCCGGATTTTCCGGACCTTAGCGAAGTGGATGTGGTCCGCCACTTCACCAGGCTCTCTACATGGAACTTCGGCGTCGACACCGGTACCTATCCCTTAGGCTCCTGCACCATGAAATACAACCCGAAAACCAACGATAAGCAGGCCTCTTTGCCGGGATTTAGCGGCGCCCACCCTCTTCTGCCCCAAGAACTTTCCCAGGGGCTTCTAAGGCTTATGTTCGAGCTCGAACGGATGCTCGCCGAAATCACCGGCATGGATGCCGTGTCGCTCCAGCCCTCGGCAGGCGCCCAAGGGGAACTCACCGGCATGCTTCTCATTCACGCGTACCACCAAAGCAGGGGAAGAAAGCCATCCAAAATCCTTGTGCCCGACACAGCGCACGGCACAAACCCGGCAAGCGCTGCTCTGTGCGGTTATCGCCCCATTCCGGTGGCATCGAACGACAAGGGGATTCTCTCGCTTGAAAGCGTCGCCAAGGTGATGGACGAGGACACAGCAGGGATCATGATCACCAATCCCAACACCCTCGGCCTTTTTGAAGAGAATCTCAAAGAGATTGTGGACCTCGTCCACATGAAGGGCGGGCTCGTGTACGGGGATGGCGCCAATATGAATGCTGTTTTGGGCATCATGGATGTAGGCTGCACCGGGCTGGATGTGCTTCACCTGAATCTGCACAAAACCTTTTCCACTCCTCACGGAGGAGGCGGCCCGGGAGCCGGTCCTGTGTGCGTCAAAAAGCACCTGGAGCCCTTTCTCCCTGTGCCGCGGGTAGTGGAGAAAGAAGGGGAATATGCATTCTCGAGCGGCTTTCCCCAGAGCATCGGCAGGCTCCACGCTTTTTACGGGAACGTGGGGGTCCTGATCCGGGCTTACAGCTACATCAGGACCATGGGCGCCGCCAATCTCAAGAAAGCCAGCCAGCTTGCCGTGCTGAATGCCAATTACATCAAGGAACGGCTCAAGGCGACCTATCACCTCCCTTATGACAGGCCCTGCATGCACGAGTGCGTTTTCACGGACAAGAACCAGTCAGGCGCCAAGGTCATGACCCTGGACATTGCCAAGCGTCTCATGGACTACGGTTTTCACCCGCCCACCATTTACTTCCCTCTGGTGGTGAACGGCGCCATCATGATCGAGCCGACGGAAACCGAGTGCAAAGAGGATCTGGATCGGCTCATTGAGGCCCTTCAAGCGATTGCGGAGGAAGCCAACCACAACCCTGAGCAGCTCCATCAGGCGCCGACCAAGCCGAAGCTGAGACGGCTGGATGAAGTGGCAGCAGCAAGAAAACCTGTGCTTGCCGGATGAGTAAAAAAGCAAACGGTAAGCAGTATCGGAACCATGAATCAGAGGACTGAGAAAAAGCAGAGGCTCCGCAAACCTCCCTGGCTCAAGAGGCGAATACCGAGCGGGGCCACCTATCAGGAAATACGCGGGCTCATCCAAGAAAGGCACCTTCACACGGTGTGCCAGGAAGCGTGCTGTCCCAACCGGGGCGTATGCTTTCTCAGGGCACAGCGACGTTCCTCATCCTGGGCGACCGCTGCACCCGCAACTGCCGTTTCTGCGCTGTGGCGCATGGTCCCAGAATCAACCTCCTGACCCAGGGGAGCCGCCCCGGGTCGCGGAAGCCGTTGACCACATGAAACTCCTGTTATGCGGTGGTGACCTCTGTGACACGGGATGATCTGCCGGATGGGGGCGCTTCTGTTTTCGCTGAACGCATACGAAGAATCCGAGAGAAGCGCCCGGAGACCAAGGTGGAGGTGTTAATTCCGGACTTCCGCGGGGATCTTCAGTCTCTCAAAATAGTCATGGAGGCCAGGCCGGATGTTCTGAACGACCGCGTGGAAACAGTTCCCCGCCTCTATGCTTCGGTGCGGCCTCAAGCCGTTTATCAGCGATCCATTGATCTTCTGAGGAACGCGCACCGGTCGGACCCTTCGATACCCACCAAGTCAGGGCTCATGCTCGGACTTGGGGAGCAGCCCGAAGAGGTTGTGCAGGTTCTGAGGGATCCTCTTGATGCAGGTCGCCCAGCATCCTCACCCTCGGCCAGTACCTTCAGCCGTCTTCTGAAACATCTGCTTGTGGAGCGTTTTGTTATGCCTGAAGAGTTTGAGGAGTGGCGCAAGAAAGCCCTGCAAATGGGTTTTCGGGAAGTGGCGAGCGGCCCTTTTGTGCGTAGCTCCTATCACGCTCAAGAGGCGTATCAAGCGGTCTCCTCAAAACCCGAGTCATCTCATCTGTCGGCTGAAGCCAGCCGAGGAGGGACAAAGGGACAGAGTGACAAAGGCACAAAGCAGAAAAACCATTATATCCCTTTGTGCCTTTGCACCTTTGTGCCTCTATCGCGGTAAAGAAACCAAACTGAAGTTTTGACCCTACGAGCAATAACATGAAAGGAGAACCAGGTGATGGAGCCCAAAGGAATGCCTGAAAACGGTTACAAGATCATTGCGAGGGTCGTGAGCCAGAAAGGAACCTGCGGTTTTGGGTACAAGGTCGGGGACGAGGTTGTTTTCGACGGAGAAACCATTCAGGGACGGATCTGGATGAGCGCCTTCGATAGCTTCCTTCCCAAGGTCAATGCCATGAGGTACGGCGCCACCTTTCCCTGGCTCAAGGGGAACAAGGATGTGGCCGGCCATGCCTGCCCTGACGCCGCTAACCCCGTGGTGTTCGAGATTTGCCGGATCAAAGAATAGAAAAAGCTAGAAGGCGTTTTCCAGTTTAGGGCGCAATTGCTTCAAGCGTCGCATATCGATCACCACGGTGAAGGTCCGGCCCGCAGGCAAGGACCGGCCGCAAATGACGGTGAAGCGCTTGGACAGGTCGGGAACGCGACCGTTCAAGAGGATTTTGAGCATTTCCTTGGGCGCCCAGTCCGAGCTTGTAGTAGGGTCCCGAACTCGTCCGAGTATCGCTGCGGTGCGCAGGTGTCATCCATCGTGGGCCTGATGATGAAAACCGTTGCCCTCTCAAGGAGCGCAAGCTTTTTAGCCCCTTCCTCCACCAGGGCCAATTCCTCCTGCTGGGGGAGAGCAAACAGAGGGTGTAGGCCTGAACCCGGGCAAAGAGGAAGTCCCACGGAGAAATATCAACCCCAGCACGGCCGGCGCTAACCACTCCCTGCGTTTAGGAAGACGCGAAGCCAGGGCCTGCAACCCGAGGAGAAAGCAAACCAGCAGCTCGGACTCCGGTCAGCGCATAGATGGTCCTGTAGGTTCACCACCTCTGCACGGAGCAGAAGATTTGCGGTGAACGCCCCCATGAGAAGGACGGACAAGGTCACGGCCCAGAAAAGCCCTTCTCGCCACCCTCCGGTCTTCCCAGCCGCCCGACTGCTGACCAGGATGACCCCTCCAGTGATCACCGCCGTCGCAATGAAGGCAATGGCCATGCCTTTTTCCGTGTTGTTGAGGACAATGAGGGCAAGAGCGTTGCGCAGCGGTCCTGCAATGAACCAGTGCAGCTTGGCCAGGGGTTCGTTCTCGAGCACCACCAGGCTCGACTGCTTGAAAACGTCGGCGGCATACAACACCTGCATGATCCCGTAAGAAGCGGCAAGGGCTGGCGCCCATGGTGAGAAAGTGTTTGATGAAGGCAGCGGATCCGCCATTCCAGGCTTTTGTCCTGATACGTCGCGAGGCCGGCTGCCACGAGGACAAAATAGAAGAACACGTGAGACTGATAGATCAGGATGCCTGTGACCAAAAAGGGAGACGGCTGCCGCGGTGTGAAGAACCCCGCCCTTTTGACCGACGAGGAAGGCGGCAAAGCTGCAAAGCCCCCCAACCAGACGGGGCCAGCAGATGGCCGATGAGACGATCACCTGGGCAGCCGGCAGCACAGACATTAACGCTCCCAGCAGCGCGCTGGTCCAGGCCGGCCAGCTGAGTTTAAGCAGGGCCAGGAAGAGCATGGCCGAAACGGCTCCGACGCACAACGCCGAGGCCACGCGGCCTTTCCACAGATCGTCAATTCCGTCCACGCGTTCAAAAAAGACCTGAAGCATCACGCCGTAGAGAGGCCGGGCAAAAGTCCCGACATGCCGGATCACCTTTCCCGGTTCTTCATGAACTTCTCTCAGGATGGCGTAATCGTCACGAAACCCAAAGCGGGCGAAGAGGGTGTTGGAGTAGATGATCAGGGGAAGCAGAAGAAGGGCAGAGGCCACGAGCCAGCGGGTTCTTCTGCTCCACGTTCCATAATTTGAGAAATAGGTCAAGCTGGATACTCAAGTCCAAAAGGTAAGGGAAATATAGAGAAAATAAGAAGAGTTGTCAAGATAGGGACAAAGGGACAGAGGCACAAAGGCACAGAGGGACAGTGCGGGAAGGGTTTTTCTGCTTTGTGCCTATGTGCCTTTGCAACTTTGTGCCTGCATCGTGATCAATAAGCCAAGCTGAAGACGAGGGTTTTTATCGCATGCCCCGAAGTAGATTGGACCAATTACCGCACGATGCATTTTTCCACCCAGTGTTCTGCGACTGTCTTCAGGTGCATCATTTCCTCCTCGTCATACCCGGCTTTCCTGTTTTCAAAGAACTCAGGGTGGAGGACCCTCACCCGACTGAAGTGTTGAAGCACGTAAAGAAAGCACCCCTGAATCAGGCGGCCGATCGTTTCCACCGTTTCGGCGTTCACAAAGGGCCGAACACAGGTGGTCCGGAATTCATAGGCAATGCCTGATGCCATAATCAGCTTGACGCTTGAACGGATAATGTCCGGGTCGATTTCCCTTTGCATGAACAGAGGGTAAAGGGAAGGATCTGTCTTGATATCCATCGCGATATAGTCCACAAGCCTTTCGATGAGTTCCCGGATCATCTGGGGATGGCTGCCGTTGGTGTCCACCTTCACCGCATAGCCTTCTCTTTTGATGAGGCTCAAAAAGGCAGGCAGGTCGTTTTGCAGAGTGGGCTCGCCCCCGGAGATGACCACTCCGTCAAGGAATCCCTGGCGCTCCCTGATAAAAGCAAGGAAGGTGTCTTCGTCCAGGAAGGACCTTCCAGGGTGATGGACGAGGTCCGGATTGTGGCAGTAGGGGCAACGGAAATTACATCCCGAGACAAAACACACGCAGCTCACTTTGCCGGGAAAATCGATGAGAGAGGTCTTCTGAAGGCCACCGATAATCATGGCTCACTGCGCTCAGCCTACCTTGCGCTGGAGATAGTGCACCTCTGGTTCGTGAATCGAAGGGAACTGCTCTTGTTCCAGCACATAGGCCGAGTCCCCGGTTAAAGCAAAGGGTTTCCTCAAATCGAACTCCGCGCGCTTGCCTTCATTCCACTGCTTGACGGGCCGCAAGTACCCACGATTCGGGCATAGACCTCTGTTTCGCTGTTGCACACACCGCATCTTTCCTGGTTCCCGTTCAGGTAGCCATGGGAAGGGCAGACGCTGAACACAGGGGACAGGGTGAAGTAAGGAATGCGGAAACGGTTGACCATTTTCTTGACCAGGCTTTTGACCGCCTGCACGTCACTGATCTGCTCGCCGAGGTAGGCGTGAAAAACCGTGCCCCCTGTGTACTTGGTTTGGAGCTCGTCCTGGAGAAGGAGCGCCTCGTAGATATCGTGCGTGTGGTTCACCGGAAGTTGGGTGGAGTTGGTGTAGAAGGGAGCCGCCCCCTGCTGGTATTCACGCTCGTTGGCGCACAAAATCTCGGGAACTCTTTTTTGTCGATCATGGCCAGCCGGTAGGATGTGCCCTCAGCGGGCGTCGCCTCCAGGTTGTAGAGATCCCCGGTGTCTTCCTGGATCCCTGAAAGGACGTGGCGGATGAAATCCATGACCTGGAGCGCAAAGGCCATGCCCCTTTCGCTTGCGATCCCTGCGCCCAGGAAATTCGTACACGCTTCGTTCATTCCAATGATGCCTATGGTCGAGAAATGATTTTTCCAGTAGGACCCGGTGTTCTCTCTCACGTCTTTCAGATAGTACTTTGAGTAGGGGTAGAGGTTGTTCTCCGTGAACCGCTCGATGACCTTGCGTTTGATCCCCAGGCTCTCTGCCGCAGAACGGATCATCTCTTTCAGCCTGTCGAAAAAATGCTTCTCATCGGGCGCCAGGTATCCGATTCTGGGGAAGTTGATGGTCACCACGCCGATTGAACCCGTGAGAGGATTAGCCCCGAAAAGGCCCCCTCCCCTTTTCATGAGTTCCCTTGTGTCCAGCCTGAGGCGGCAGCACATGGACCTGGCGTCTTCAGGCGACATGTCGGAGTTGACGAAGTTGGAAAAATAGGGAATGCCGTATTTCCCGGTCATTCTCCAAAGCATTTCAAGATTCGGGCTGTCCCAGTCAAAGTCGCGAGAGAGATTGTAGGTCGGGATGGGAAAGGTGAACACCCGGCCTCCGGCATCTCCATCGGTCATCACCTCTGCAAAGGCCCTGTTGATCTGATCATCTCAGCCTGGAACTCGCCGTAAGTTTCTTTCCTCTCCCTGCCGCCTACAAGCACATACTGGCTCCTGAGCGAAGAGGGCGCCTGGAGATCCATGGTGATATTGGTGAAAGGGGTCTGAAAACCCACGCGCGTAGGGATGTTGATATTGAAGACAAACTCCTGGAGCGCTTGCTTGACTTCCCTGTACTCCAGGCCGTCATAGCGAACAAAGGGCGCCAGAAGCGTGTCAAAGCTCGAAAGGGCTTGGGCGCCTGCCGCCTCTCCCTGCAGCGTGTAGAAGAAGTTGACGATCTGGCCGAGAGCTGAACGCAGGTGTTTCGGAGGAGAGCTCTCCACTTTCCCCTCCACGCCCCTGAACCCTCGCCTCAGCAAATCCTTGAGATCCCATCCCACACAGTAGACGGAAAGCATGCTCAGGTCGTGAATATGGAAATCCCCCCGTTTGTGCGCATCCCTGATCGGGGGGGGGTAAATCCGGTTAAGCCAGTACTCGGAGGTGACATCCGAGGAAATGTAGTTGTTCAGCCCCTGGAGCGAATAGGACATGTTGCTGTTTTCCTTGATCTTCCAGTCGCTTTTCTGGATGTAGTTCTCCACCATATCCACGCTGGCTTTGGCCAGAATCGCCCTGATTTGGGCATGCTGTTCCCGGTAAAGGA
This sequence comes from uncultured delta proteobacterium, assembly GCA_963702565.1. GTDB lineage: Bacteria > Desulfobacterota > DSM-4660 > Desulfatiglandales > HGW-15 > CAVPDE01. Next base: position 7,520 of record CAVPDE010000009.1, read on the forward strand.
TGTAGGCTTTTGCGGTCTTGTAATAGGGGGAGTCCAGGAGAACTCTTTCTACGATATCCTGGATCTCCTCCACTCCTGGGTTGGGTCCGAGGCGCATCTGATGGGCTAGAGTCAGGACACGAAGGGTTAGTTTCTTGCCCTCCCTCTCGCTGAATTCGCCTGTAGCTTTTCCTGCTTTGGCGATCGCTGAGGTGATTTTCGAAGAATCAAATGGCACGACCCTTCCGTCCCGCTTCTTGATGTTCTCGAACATGGATTCACCCTTAGTGGAGTCTGCGAAGTTTGTGTCAAACGAAAGGGCACACAATGCGCCCTTATTTGAAAAGCCTGACAACCGGAAGACCTTTGCCCGCTTGAAGTTGCATAAAAATATCACAATATGTTGCGCATTGTCAAGATAGAACTTCAATATGTGGTGGGAATTCAGTTAAGTGAGGTAATGCAAGAATGATACCTGCTGATAACCGGCTCGGCAAATGCCCGGCCACAGAGGCTCTTTAAGGATTCGGGCGAACGCCTGGATCTTTTGACCTGCATCAGGACCCACGGGTCTTTCGCCGATCATTTTCGGACAGATATTTCTCCCTGATATGGGCTTTCAATTTCTTTCGAATCATGAGGTATCCGGCAACCACAAAGACCAAGCCTGCGATGAAAACCGGGTGGTCCTTGTTCACCATCCCGTAGCACACTCCCAGAATTCCAAGAACGCAAGTCCCCGTAAATAAAACTTTTTCTTTCATGATACTCTGCTCTTGAGAGCGTTTTCGACCCCTTGGCTTTACCCAGACCTCGATTATCGTATCGAGGAGCTGTCTTTTAATGCATCTAAGAGAATTCTGACCTTACACAAACCCCCCTCATCCGTCAATCCGGCTTGGAGACCTCAAGTTTGTCTTGACCTCATGACTTTGGGCACCTAAAAAGGAGCATCTCAAGTTGGCCCTAGGAACCTGTTCGATAACTAGGGTTCAGGCTCCGTTCAGTCTAGAAGGAGTTTCACGTTTGTATTCTCCTGAGGAGGAAAGAGCAAATGGATGAGATCCGAATAGGGTTGAGGGGTTCCAAGGAAATCGTGGTGACCGAAAAGGATCTCGCCAGCGTAACCGGCAATATCGGCGCGGATGTGCTTTCCACCCACTGTGTCGTTCTTCTCATGGAACTGGCTTCCCGTTCAGCCATCGAAGGCCTTCTGCCGGAGGGCAAGATGACGGTGGGCACTCAGATCAACATCCGCCATTTCGGGGCAGTGCCCTTGGGAGCTAGAGCCAGAGCCGAGTCCATCCTTACAGAAATCAGTGGCCGAAGACTTCTTTTCGACGTGACCGCCTACGACGACTTTGAAAAAATCGCGGAAGGGCGCAACGAACAACTCATCGTCCCCGTAGCCGGCTTTTTGAGAAAAGTCAGGTGGAAGAAGGGGATAAGGGAGTGATCGGGTCTCCGCAGCGGATTGTCCCTGCTTCAAGCACGCGGGCAAAAACGCCCTCGCGTGGCATAATGCAATCTCCTGCCTGATAATAAATGGCGCATTTCTTGTGACACTCTTTCCCGATCTTCGTGATTTCAACGACTGCATCGTGGCCAAGCCTAAACCGACTGCCCAGTGGAGTGCTTTTCCAGTCAATGCCTTCGGTGGCTATGTTTTCGGCAAAATCTCCAAAAGTGACATTCAAACCCCGTGCCTTACACTCTTTTATTCTTTCTGCGGCTAGAAAACTCACCTGCCTTTCCCAGGTGCCCGCATGGGCATCACCGATGACTCCGTGATTGACGTACAATTCCGCTGATTCGACCTGGGTTTTCCGGGTCCCCTTTTTGTTGCTTACGGCAATGGAAACAATTCTCATCACTTCCCCGCACGTGCTTTCATTGACCCTTGGGATCATTGACCGGGTCTATTCTTTACGCTTGATCAAATCGGAGAGAGTTACGCTGTTCAACTTCTCAAACAGGGCCTCCCCTGTTTGGACCCACAGGTTTCGTGTCAAGCAAGACGGTGCGCGGTCACAGACTTCAGGCTTTGTATCACACCGAGCGATGCTCTTTCCGCCTTCAAGAAGAGCCACGATTTCACCGACTGTTATCTCTTCCGGAGCTCTGGCGAGCCTGTATCCGCCTCCAGCCCCTCGTGCGCTGACCAGGTATTTGGCTCTTTTGAGGGGAATCACGATTTGCTCCAGATATTTCAAAGAGATCTCTTGCCGCTTGGATACGTCTTTCAGCTGGACGAACTGGTTCTCGGCATGCTCCGCCAGGTCAAGCATCAATCTAGTTCCGTAACGACTTCTTGTAGAAAGCTTCATGGGGATCAACCTTCCAGCCCAGGGGGTTACGCCAGGGGTTCTCAATTCCCTATTAAATGGCTATAATTTAAAGGTATCTGGCCGATTGTCAAGTGGGTCATTTTTCTTATTCCTATCTCTTTACTAGGAGCGATTCGTGATTAGGTTCTAACCAATTTGAGAAGGAGGTGTTTGCAATGTATTCCAAGACCGTTATGGACCATTTCAGAAGCCCGAGAAACGTGGGTGTCATTGAGAACGCTGACGGCAAAGGGGAGGTGGGCAACCCTCTGTGCGGCGATATGATGACGATCTATCTCAAGATCAATGAGGATCGCATAGACGATATCAAGTTTCAGACCTTCGGGTGCGGAGCGGCCATTGCCGTGTCGAGCATGCTCACCGAGATGGCCAGGGGAAAGAGCCTGGATGACGCAAAGAAGATCACCAACAAAGACGTGGCCGAAGCCCTGGAAGGACTTCCCAAAAACAAGCTTCACTGCTCCAACCTGGGTGCGGATGCCCTGCATCTGGCCATAAAAGACTACGAGGCGAGGAAATCAGGGAAGCCCGTGGAAGAGCCCGTGAGAAAAGAGCTGCACATGCACAAGCACGGGGAAGCCTGCTACTGCCCCTATTGTGAAACGCAGCTCGTGGAGGGCGACAACACGTGCCCCAAATGCCAGCTCAACGTGATTCAGAAGCACTGATGACCCTCGGAAGGGAGGACTATCCCCATGAACATTATCAATCTCGATCATCTGTCTGCCAATCCTCTCCTGCCGGAAGTTCAAGAGGCCATGATCCACGCCATCCGGGCGGATTTCGGCAACCCTTCCAGCCAGCACAAGTTGGGGGACAAAGCCTCTGAGGCCCTTGAAAAAGCGAGAGACTCTGTGGCGCGGCTGATCAAATCGGGCAGCCCTAAAGAGGTCGTGTTTACTTCAGGGGGCACGGAATCCGTGAATCTCGGTGTGAAAGGCGTCGCTTGGGCCAAAGCGGAAAAAGGGAAGCACATTGTCACCTCGAACATCGAGCACAACGCCGTCCTCAGAAGTCTCAGACGGCTCAAGATGATGGATTACAAGGTGTCCTCTGTGCCTGTTGATTCCCATGGTCGAGTGGATCCCTCGGATGTCGCAAAAGCGATTAAAAGCGATACGGTCCTCGTTACCATCATGCACAGCAACAACGAGATCGGCACCCTTCAGCCCATCGAGGAGATTGCCAGGATCACTCGAGAGAAAAATGTCGTCTTTCATGTGGATGCAGTGGATTCCGTAGGCGTGGTTCCTGTCGACGTGGAGAAGCTTGGAGTCGATCTTCTGAGCTTTGCTTCCAATTCTTTTTACGGCCCCACAGGAGTCGGAGGGTTGTATGTCCGGCGAGGGACTCATCTCTGGCCGCTTCTTGACGGCGGAGTGCAGGAGAACAACCGCAGAGCAGGCACGGAAAATCTCATCGGTATTATCGGCATGGGCGTGGCTGCCGAGCTTGCGAACAGGGACATGACTTCCAGAATCGCCGGCATGAAGAAGCTGAAGGACCGGCTCTTGAGGGAACTCCCCAGCACCATAAGCGAATACATTGTGAACGGCCACCCTGCGCTCAGCCTTCCGAATCTCGTGTCCGTGTCGATTAAGTACATCGAGGGGGAAAGCCTGGTGCTTCTGCTCGACGATGAAAACATCGCCGTTTCCACGCGGTCTGCCTGTGCTGCCGGGGCGCTTCAGGCCTCTCATGTTCTTCTGTCCATCGGCCGCGACTTTGCCGACGCACAGGGAACGCTGGTGATCACCTTCGGGTTGGACAACTCGGAGGAGGACGTGACTCGATTTCTCAAGGCGTTGAAGGATGCCGTCAAGACCCTGAGGGAGATTTCCCCTCTTTACGCCAAGGCGGCTCAAGCGTGATGGCCTCGTCATCGGGCTAGCCATCAGGAAAGAAGTTCGTTGAGTTTGTTCTGCAGACTGGTGGCCGACATGGTCCCCCTGGAGATGTGTTGAGGTCGCCCGTCTTTGAAAAAGATGATCGTGGGGACGCTTCGGATTTCAAACCGTTCTGCAGTTTTAGGATTCTCATCGACGTCGAGTTTATAGACGGTGACTTTCCCTGCGTTTGAGGCTGCAAAGGATTCCAACGCGGGGGCCATTTGGATGCAGGGACCGCACCAGGGGGCCCAGAAATCGACTACACTGATTCCCTGATGATTCAGGACCTGCGGCTCGAACTGGTCATCGGTGATGGGCATGGGTTTTGTTTCCGTCATGTTGGACTCCGTTGCGGCTGTTGTTCCTGTACAAAATAACGTCTTTGCGCTTTATCCGCTGCACTGAAAGGATTCGGACGAAATTCACCGCGTCGGCTTGATCATACTGGATGCGATGGTTCTATGCAACCCTTTCACGGCCTCGAACACTGCATTTTAAGGAGGAAGTATCGCATGGCTCATCTCAAGAAGTTCTTTCTGATTTCAGTTCTTGTTGTTTGTTTGTCCCTTTTGGCCCTTCCCGGCGCTTCCGTGGCAAAAGACCAAACCACGTGCCCTGTGATGGGGGGTCTGATCAATAAAAACCTTTATGCCGACTATCAGGGGAATCGAGTCTATTTCTGCTGCCCCCCCCTGCCTCAAGGAGTTCAAGAAGAACCCTGACCTGTACGTTAAGAAAATGAAGGAACAAGGGATCACCCTCGCGAAAAGTCCTGACTCTGGAAGTTAGTGTCGGACATCTGAATCGCTTCCCTCTGAATCGCTTCCTTGACAGACAAGCCGTCCTTCTCTATCCTGTTTCCGCATATCGTGATTCTCGCCGGAGGTTCTGATGCCCCTTCTCTACGTGCTCAGCGGTCCAAGTGCGGGTGATACCTACGAGGTGAAAGACGGGACCACCCTGGTCGGGAGAGGTCCTGACAACGATCTTCAGATCATCGAACAATCCATTTCTCGAAAACACGCCAGACTCCTCGTCTCGGGGGATTGTCTCTTTATTGAGGATTTGGGAAGCCAGAACGGCACTCTGCTCAACGGCCATCCGATCAGCTCTGATTACCAGGTTGAAGTGAAAGAAGGCGATTTCATCTCTATGGGCGGTGTCCTGATGAGTCTCGGAAAGCCTTACGCCGAGGACGGAATGGTGACCCAGTATTCCATCAGCCTCAAGGAGAGGCCTGAAGAGCCGGCAAAACATCTTCTCCACAAAGATCGGCGCATCACGGATCGAGAAAAGCTCGAGACCATTTATGAAGTGTCGACCCTGCTCATGCAGTCCCTGGACATTGATGAAATCGGAGAGAAGATTCTCGATTCGGTCTTCTCCTGCATCAAGAGCATAGACAGCGCCGCTCTCCTCCTGGTGGATCAGGACACAGGCGAACTCCGTCAGGTTACGGCCCGTTCGAGGGAACATGGCAAGGAGTTCGAGATGACTTACAGCCGGACCATCTCGAACCGGGTCATTCTGGAAGGCAAAGCCATCACGATGTCCGACACCAACCTTGCCGATGAGACGGATCTCTCGGAGAGTATGATCTTGATGAGGATCAAGTCGGTGATGTGCGTCCCCCTGATCAGCAAGACGGACGTCCACGGGGTCATCTACGTCCATTCCACCAGTGTTCCTCATGGTTTTTCCAAAAGCGACCTTCAGCTGCTGAGTGCTCTGAGCAGCCCTGCGGCCCTGGCCATTGAAAATGCGTTGCTTTACGCCACGCACAAAAGAGCCGAACAAGCCCTTCAAAAGGTTCGAGATGAACTGGAGATAGGAGTCAGGGAGCGCACAGAAGAGCTTTCTCAGGCCAACGCCCTTCTGAAGCAGGAAATCGCCATTCGCGCACAGGCCGAAGAGAACCTCAGGACCCTGCACGAGCAGCTCAAGGTAGCCAACAAGAACCTGGAGCTCGCCTACACCCACATGCGGGAAGCAAAAGATCGTCTCAGTTCTCAGCTCTATGAAGATGAAATCGCGGTTTTAACCGATGAAAAAGGGCTGATCCTGGCGATGACCGAAAAGGCTTTGGAAACCTTTGGGCGAAATCGATTCGACCTCTTTGGAAAGAACATTGCCGAGCTTTTCAGCGACGAAGCCAAAGCCTCCATCGTGCAGGACATTCAAAACACCCGTTTGGGCGTGTTCGAGCAAACCTTTGTCCATTTCAAGAAAGACCGATCCTCGAGCGGCCAACTCCAAGTCCGGTTCTTTCCATAAGTTCGAAGACCGGAAAGATGCTTCTTGCCCTCATGCGTCACCCGGAGAAAGAGGTCCCGCAGTGAGGACGATGGTGATCAAAGAACCCTCTCCGATTGAAGCGGGAGGGAAAAAACCTCTTGAGTCTGCCCTTATGCCCATTCCCGCCCCGGCCCCTGATCACCTTCTGATCAAGGTCTCTGTTTGCGGCATTTGCCACACGGAAATCGATGAAATCGAGGGCCGGCTTGTGCCCCCCAAGTACCCCATTGTGCCGGGCCACGAAATTGTGGGTAGAGTTCATGCGGTCGGGTCCCAAGTCCGGAAGTACAAACCCGGCGACCGTGTGGGCGTTGCCTGGATCCATTCCAGTTGCGGGCGATGCTCCTTCTGCGCCCGGGGAGATGAAAACCTTTGCGATGACTTCCGTGCCACCGGACTTCACGCCCACGGCGGCTATGCAGAGTACACGGTTGTGCCCCAGGATTTCGCTTATCCCATTCCGCAGAGGTTCACGGACTCCCAAGCCGCTCCTCTTTTGTGCGCAGGGGTGATCGGGTATAGAGCGCTCAGACTCTCCGGCATAAAGAGCGGGGAGGTGCTTGGGCTTTACGGTTTCGGCGCCTCGGCGCACATTGCCATTCAGGTGGCAAAGCATCGGGGCTGCAAGGTCTTCGTGTTCACCCGAGAGGGCCAGAAGGACCATCAGAATCTTGCTTTGAAACTGGGGGCGGACTGGGTGGGAGTGACCGGGGAGAGGCCGCCCCAGAAACTGCGCTGCGCCATTGATTTCACCCCGGTTGGAGAACCGGTCAGAGAAGCGCTGCGGGCGCTGGAAAAAGGAGGCCGCGTGGTGATCAATGCCATCCGCAAGGTCAACCCCATCCCGGAGCTTGATTATGCTCAATTGCTCTGGCATGAAAGAGAAATCAAGAGCGTGGCGAACGTGACCCGGCAGGACGCCCTGGAGTTTCTCCCCTGGCGGCTCAGATCGGAATCCAGCCCGAAGTGCAGGAGTTCCCTCTGGAGCGGGCGAATGATGCTTTGCTGCTGCTCAAGCAAGGCAGGATACACGGGGCAGGAGTTCTGAGAATCGCCTAATGCAGGCATTTGGCCGCAACCAAAATCTGGCCAGCTGATTGAGGCTGGAGGAGCGCTTCGCTTGAGGTTTGAGGCAAAACCGTTTCTGCCTCCAACCTCTAACCTCCAACCTCCAACTTCTCCGCAAATTGCAGAGAAGTCTCACTCTAAGGCTCTAAGGTTCGTTGGCTCACTTCATCCCGTTCAAGGATTTCAGAGCCAGGTAGAGTGCCTGGGTCGTGCAATCGCGGCGCCCTTGGGCCATGACCGCCACATAGAGCTGGTGAACCAGGGCAAGCCCCGGCAGGGAAAGCCCGGCTGCGGCGGCCTCTTGGAGCGCAATGCCCATGTCTTTGATGAAATGATTCACCAGGAATCCTGTTTTGAAGTCCCCTCGAACCAGCCTCGGACCCAAGTTACTGATCGACCAGGATCCTGCCGCCCCCTTGCTGATGATGTCGATCACGGCCTGCTGGTCCAGTCCCAGTTTGACTGCATAGAGGAGAGACTCACACACCCCGATCATCGTTCCTGCCACCAGGATCTGGTTGCTCATTTTGGTGTGCTGTCCTGCTCCCGCCCCCCCCATGTAGGCGATGTTCTTCCCCATCAACTGGAAAACAGGGAGGACTTTGTCAAAAATCTCTTTCTTGCCTCCCACCATAATCGCCAAGGTCGCATCTCGTGCTCCGATGTCGCCGCCTGAGACAGGGGCATCGAGGCTTTCCCACACCCCTCTTGGCCGCCTCCTGCTCTATGATTTGAGCCAGGCTCGGACGGCTTGTGGTCATGTCCACAAGGATTCGACAGGATCCTTTCCCGGACAGCACCCCGTTCTTTCCCAGGTAGGTTTCCTCCACATCGCTCGGAAGCCCCACGATGGAGAAAAGCATTTCGGATTTGGCCGCCGCCTCCGCAGGGGAATCGCACCACGTCCGCCTTTTCTGAGAAGATCCTCCGCCTTGGCCTTAGTCCTGTTGTGCACGTAGAGCTCGTGCCCTGCGGCTTGAACATGTCCTGCCATGGACCTGCCCATCACACCTGTCCCGATCCATCCAATTCTCATTTTCTCAGTCCTTACCCTTTAGCGTAGACGGCCGATGCCGCTTCCAACGCGCCCGGCTTCACTTTCACCCCTTGGGCATGAAGAATCGAGAACAACGCGGAAAGGAAAAGGATCACGTTTTTCCTTGAGGAAGAATGGCCCATGAGACCGACCCGCCATGCCTTTCCCGCAAACTTCCAAGACCTCCTCCGATCTCCAGACGAAAATCGTTCAAGAGAGTCTTTCGGACACGAAGATCATCGACTCCTTCAGGAATCCGGATGGTGTTCAAAGAGGGCAGCCGTTCCGGCTCAGGCACAATCATGGAAAGTCCCATGGCTTCAATCCCCGCGACCAGGGCTCGGTGGTTGAGATGTCCTGGCAAATCGGGCTTCCAGCCCTTCCTCCATCACGATTCGAAGCGCTTCCCGGAAGGCGTAAATCATGTTGATCGGAACCGTGTGATGGTACTTTCTATTTCTTACCCAATAAATTTGAGCAGACTCATGTCCAGGTACCAGTTGGGCACGGGCTTTTTCCTGGTTTCGATGGCCTTCATCGCCTTCCCGTTAAAGGAGATCGGAGACACGCCCGGCGGGCAGGAAAGACACTTCTGGCTTCCGCTGTAAGAGATGTCGATGCCTATTTTGTCGAGCCCCACGTCCACGCCACCCAGAGAGGTCACCATGTCCACGAGAAAAAGAGCGCCTGCCTGGTGAGCGATCCCGGCAAGATCTTGCAGCGGCTGGCGCACGCCTGTGGAGGTTTCAGCATGGACCACGGCAAGCACTTTCGGGCTTCGTCCCTGGACGGCCTTCCTGGCCAGGTCCGGATCGATCGTCCTTCCCCATTCGCCGTCCACGAATGAGTTTTCCTCCCATGCGTTCCACCATCTCGCACATTCGCGCTCCGAAGAACCCGTTAACGCAGACCACCACCTCATCTCCGGGTTCCACCACGTTCACAAAGGACGCCTGCATGCTTGCTGTGCCGGTTCCGAAACAGGAAGGGTGAGCGCATTTTCAGTCTGAAACACCGCCCTGAGGAGGGCCTGCGTTTCATCCATCACCGTGAAGAAGTAAGGGTCAAGGTAACCGATACAAGGTGCGGACATAGCCTGAAGAACCCTGGGGGGAACACCGCTTGGCCCCGGTCCCATGAGAATCCTTTCACCGGGATCAAGGTCTCTGATCTCCTTAATGTTCAAACTCATTACGAATTCCTCCTTATCGCGCGTAGTGTGGAGCACTTTCTTCGTTTTATTGAGGGCCCCTCCACCCTCTCTGCCCAGGCTGGGGAGAGGGCGGGGGTGAGGGGGAATCTATCGTCATTACTATTTCGATGCGATCAATAGAACACGGGCGAGTATAGAAGAGCACTCTCTGACTGTCAAGGAAAGGGAGTGTGGAAGGTTCAGACCCAGGGTCACGGCTTGAAGACCTGCAGCCAATCCTGGGCCGTGATACCCGGGGTTTTATTACCTGGTCTTCCGAGTAGAACGCATAGAGAAGAACCCCGAGGTGCTCGACCGGTTGGTCCTCGAGTCTTTTTTCCAGTTTCCTGATTCCGGTCCTCGGAAAACAGAAGAAGTCTCCGCTCACGGAGACTCCGTTGATCCTGCCTTCCCTCACTTCATAGTCCGCGCGAATCAATCCCCCCGGCGCCTTATAAGCTTTCCGAATCACGTTCAGGCCCGCCCGAATCTTGACCTCTCTCCCCGGAACGGGTTTCCCCCTCTGGAAGAGCCATTCCTCGGACATGAGGTGGCTGCCGAGTTCATCCATTTTCGCTTGAAGCACCGGATCTTTTTCACACAGGCTCATGGGCCCAAGGATTTTCTGAAACTCCTCGGCCATGAAAGCGTTCAGCGTCCCCTCGTCCCAGCGGCCCGCTTCCTTCTCCCCGAGCTCCCTGCGAATGGTCGTCAGATTCTCCTGAAGCGTCTTGTGGACCTTGTCCCGAAATTTCTCGTCCGGGACTTTCAGAACCTTCGACATCTCTCCATAGTTGAAGTCCACAATCAGGTTGCCCACAAATACAATGCAGTCCCCAATTTCCCCCACCCCGGTCCCTGAAATCTTCCTGGTCCCTGCAAGCACGTCATTGACGGGCTTGTACACGGCAGGAATGCCGATGCGGCGGTATACGTTGATGACGGGCTGGAGAAACTTCCGATAGAAGGCCTCTTTGTTCTTCGGCACTTCGGGATGATCCTTGTGCAGGATGAGGTGGAAGAAAAGCTGATCTCCATCCAGGTATACGGCTCCTCCTCCCACGTCACGCCGGAACACAGGGATGTTCTTGGCCCTGCAATAGGCGAGGTCAACCTCCTGTTCCACGTCCTGGTGGAAGCCGATGCACACGTAGGGGGTTGCCGGAGAAACCAGGGAAAGGGCCTCCCAGCCCATCTCTGCCAGAGCGTGATAGATGAGCTGGGACTCCTGCCAGGGCACTTTGCC
>CAVPDE010000010.1:0-1005517 GCA_963702565.1 uncultured delta proteobacterium
AGTTCCCCGATCATCCGGGGCTGGCTGCCGTTGGTGTCCAGCTTTACCGCATAGCCTTCTCTTTTGATGAGGCTCAAAAAGGCAGGCAGGTCGTTTTGCAGAGTGGGCTCGCCCCCGGAGATGACCACTCCGTCAAGGAATCCCCGGCGCTCCCTGATAAAAGCAAGGAAGGTGTTTCGTCCAGGAAGGACCTTCCGGGGTGATGGACGAGGTCCGGATTGTGGCAGTAGGGGCAACGGAATGACATCCCGAGACAAAACACACGCAGCTCACTTTGCCGGGAAAATCGATGAGAGAGGTCTTCTGAAGGCCACCGATAATCATGGCTCACTGCGCTCAGCCTACCTTGCGCTGGAGATAGGGCACCTCTGGTTCGTGAATCAAGGAACTGCTCTTGTTCCAGCACATAGGCCGAGTCCCCGGTTAAAGCAAAGGGTTTTCAAATCGAACTCCGCGCGCTTGCCTTCATTCCACTGCTTGACGGGCCGCAAGTACCCCACGATTCGGGCATAGACCTCTGTTTCGCTGTTGCACACACCGCATCTTTCCTGGTTCCCGTTCAGGTAGCCATGGGAAGGGCAGACGCTGAACACAGGGGACAGGGTGAAGTAAGGAATGCGGAAACGGTTGACCATTTTCTTGACCAGGCTTTTGACCGCCTGCACGTCACTGATCTGCTCGCCGAGGTAGGCGTGAAAAACCGTGCCCCCTGTGTACTTGGTTTGGAGCTCGTCCTGGAGAAGGAGCGCCTCGTAGATATCGTGCGTGTGGTTCACCGGAAGTTGGGTGGAGTTGGTGTAGAAGGGAGCCGCCCCTGCTGGTATTCACGCTCGTTGGCGCACAAAATCTCGGGGAACTCTTTTTTGTCGATCATGGCCAGCCGGTAGGAAGTGCCCTCAGCGGGCGTCGCCTCCAGGTTGTAGAGATCCCCGGTGTCTTCCTGGATCTCTGAAAGGACGTGGCGGATGAAATCCATGACCTGGAGCGCAAAGGCCATGCCCCTTTCGCTTGCGATCCCTGTGCCCAGGAAATTCGTACACGCTTCGTTCATTCCAATGATGCCTATGGTCGAAATGATTTTTCCAGTAGGACCCGGTGTTCTCTCTCACGTCTTTCAGATAGTACTTTGAGTAAGGGTAGAGGTTGTTCTCCGTGAACCGCTCGATGACCTTGCGTTTGATCCCCAGGCTCTCTGCCGCAGAACGGATCATCTCTTTCAGCCTGTCGAAAAAATGCTTCTCATCGGGCGCCAGGTATCCGATTCTGGGGAGATTGATGGTCACCACGCCGATTGAACCCGTGAGAGGATTAGCCCCGAAAAGGCCCCCTCCCTTTTCATGAGTTCCCTTGTGTCCAGCCTGAGGCGGCAGCACATGGACCTGGCGTCTTCAGGCGACATGTCGGAGTTGACGAAGTTGGAAAAATAGGGAATGCCGTATTTCCCGGTCATTCTCCAAAGCATTTCAAGATTCGGGCTGTCCCAGTCAAAGTCGCGAGAGAGATTGTAGGTCGGGATGGGAAAGGTGAACACCCGGCCTCCGGCATCTCCATCGGTCATCACCTCTGCAAAGGCCTTGTTGATCTGATCCATCTCAGCCTGGAACTCGCCGTAAGTTTCTTTCCTCTCCCTGCCGCCTACAAGCACATACTGGCTCCTGAGCGAAGAGGGCGCCTGCAGATCCATGGTGATATTGGTGAAAGGGGTCTGAAAACCCACGCGCGTAGGGATGTTGATATTGAAGACAAACTCCTGGAGCGCTTGCTTGACTTCCCTGTACTCCAGGCCGTCATAGCGAACAAAGGGCGCCAGAAGCGTGTCAAAGCTCGAAAGGGCTTGGGCGCCTGCCGCCTCTCCCTGCAGCGTGTAGAAGAAGTTGACGATCTGGCCGAGAGCTGAACGCAGGTGTTTCGGAGGAGAGCTCTCCACTTTCCCCTCCACGCCCCTGAACCCTCGCCTCAGCAAATCCTTGAGATCCCATCCCACACAGTAGACGGAAAGCATGCTCAGGTCGTGAATATGGAAATCCCCCCGTTTGTGCGCATCCCTGATCGGGGGGGGGTAATCTGGTTAAGCCAGTACTCGGAGGTGACATCCGAGGAAATGTAGTTGTTCAGCCCCTGGAGCGAATAGGACATGTTGCTGTTTTCCTTGATCTTCCAGTCGCTTTTCTGGATGTAGTTTTCCACCATATCCACGCTGGCTTTGGCCAGAATCGCCCTGATTTGGGCATGCTGTCCCGGTAAAGGATGTAGGCTTTTGCGGTCTTGTAATAGGGGGAGTCCAGGAGAACTCTTTCTACGATATCCTGGATCTCCTCCACTCCTGGGTTGGGTCCGAGGCGCATCTGATGGGCTAGAGTCAGGACACGAAGGGTTAGTTTCTTGCCCTCCCTCTCGCTGAATTCGCCTGTAGCTTTTCCTGCTTTGGCGATCGCTGAGGTGATTTTCGAAGAATCAAATGGCACGACCCTTCCGTCCCGCTTCTTGATGTTCTCGAACATGGATTCACCCTTAGTGGAGTCTGCGAAGTTTGTGTCAAACGAAAGGGCACACAATGCGCCCTTATTTGAAAAGCCTGACAACCGGAAGACCTTTGCCCGCTTGAAGTTGCATAAAAATATCACAATATGTTGCGCATTGTCAAGATAGAACTTCAATATGTGGTGGGAATTCAGTTAAGTGAGGTAATGCAAGAATGATACCTGCTGATAACCGGCTCGGCAAATGCCCGGCCACAGAGGCTCTTTAAGGATTCGGGCGAACGCCTGGATCTTTTGACCTGCATCAGGACCCACGGGTCTTTCGCCGATCATTTTCGGACAGATATTTCTCCCTGATATGGGCTTTCAATTTCTTTCGAATCATGAGGTATCCGGCAACCACAAAGACCAAGCCTGCGATGAAAACCGGGTGGTCCTTGTTCACCATCCCGTAGCACACTCCCAGAATTCCAAGAACGCAAGTCCCCGTAAATAAAACTTTTTCTTTCATGATACTCTGCTCTTGAGAGCGTTTTCGACCCCTTGGCTTTACCCAGACCTCGATTATCGTATCGAGGAGCTGTCTTTTAATGCATCTAAGAGAATTCTGACCTACACAAACCCCCCTCATCCGTCAATCCGGCTTGGAGACCTCAAGTTTGTCTTGACCTCATGACTTTGGGCACCTAAAAAGGAGCATCTCAAGTTGGCCCTAGGAACCTGTTCGATAACTAGGGTTCAGGCTCCGTTCAGTCTAGAAGGAGTTTCACGTTTGTATTCTCCTGAGGAGGAAAGAGCAAATGGATGAGATCCGAATAGGGTTGAGGGGTTCCAAGGAAATCGTGGTGACCGAAAAGGATCTCGCCAGCGTAACCGGCAATATCGGCGCGGATGTGCTTTCCACCCACTGTGTCGTTCTTCTCATGGAACTGGCTTCCCGTCAGCCATCGAAGGCCTTCTGCCGGAGGGCAAGATGACGGTGGGCACTCAGATCAACATCCGCCATTTCGGGGCAGTGCCCTTGGGAGCTAGAGCCAGAGCCGAGTCCATCCTTACAGAAATCAGTGGCCGAAGACTTCTTTTCGACGTGACCGCCTACGACGACTTTGAAAAAATCGCGGAAGGGCGCAACGAACAACTCATCGTCCCCGTAGCCGGCTTTTTGAGAAAAGTCAGGTGGAAGAAGGGGATAAGGGAGTGATCGGGTCTCCGCAGCGGATTGTCCCTGCTTCAAGCACGCGGGCAAAAACGCCCTCGCGTGGCATAATGCAATCTCCTGCCTGATAATAAATGGCGCATTTCTTGTGACACTCTTTCCCGATCTTCGTGATTTCAACGACTGCATCGTGGCCAAGCCTAAACCGACTGCCCAGTGGAGTGCTTTTCCAGTCAATGCCTTCGGTGGCTATGTTTTCGGCAAAATCTCCAAAAGTGACATTCAAACCCCGTGCCTTACACTCTTTTATTCTTTCTGCGGCTAGAAAACTCACCTGCCTTTCCCAGGTGCCCGCATGGGCATCACCGATGACTCCGTGATTGACGTACAATTCCGCTGATTCGACCTGGGTTTTCCGGGTCCCCTTTTGTTGCTTACGGCAATGGAAACAATTCTCATCACTTCCCCGCACGTGCTTTCATTGACCCTTGGGATCATTGACCGGGTCTATTCTTTACGCTTGATCAAATCGGAGAGAGTTACGCTGTTCAACTTCTCAAACAGGGCCTCCCCTGTTTGGACCCACAGGTTTCGTGTCAAGCAAGACGGTGCGCGGTCACAGACTTCAGGCTTTGTATCACACCGAGCGATGCTCTTTCCGCCTTCAAGAGCCACGATTTCACCGACTGTTATCTCTTCCGGAGCTCTGGCGAGCCGTTCGCCTCCAGCCCCTCGTGCGCTGACCAGGTATTTGGCTCTTTTGAGGGGAATCACGATTTGCTCCAGATATTTCAAAGAGATCTCTTGCCGCTTGGATACGTCTTTCAGCTGGACGAACTGGTTCTCGGCATGCTCCGCCAGGTCAAGCATCAATCTAGTTCCGTAACGACTCTTGTAGAAAGCTTCATGGGGATCAACCTTCCAGACCAGGGGGTTACGCCAGGGGTTTTCAATTCCCTATTAAATGGCTATAATTTAAAGGTATCTGGCCGATTGTCAAGTGGGTCATTTTTCTTATTCCTATCTCTTTACTAGGAGCGATTCGTGATTAGGTTCTAACCAATTTGAGAAGGAGGTGTTTGCAATGTATTCCAAGACCGTTATGGACCATTTCAGAAGCCCGAGAAACGTGGGTGTCATTGAGAACGCTGACGGCAAAGGGGAGGTGGGCAACCCTCTGTGCGGCGATATGATGACGATCTATCTCAAGATCAATGAGGATCGCATAGACGATATCAAGTTTCAGACCTTCGGGTGCGGAGCGGCCATTGCCGTGTCGAGCATGCTCACCGAGATGGCCAGGGGAAAGAGCCTGGATGACGCAAAGAAGATCACCAACAAAGACGTGGCCGAAGCCCTGGAAGGACTTCCCAAAAACAAGCTTCACTGCTCCAACCTGGGTGCGGATGCCCTGCATCTGGCCATAAAAGACTACGAGGCGAGGAAATCAGGGAAGCCCGTGGAAGAGCCCGTGAGAAAAGAGCTGCACATGCACAAGCACGGGGAAGCCTGCTACTGCCCCTATTGTGAAACGCAGCTCGTGGAGGGCGACAACACGTGCCCCAAATGCCAGCTCAACGTGATTCAGAAGCACTGATGACCCTCGGAAGGGAGGACTATCCCCATGAACATTATCAATCTCGATCATCTGTCTGCCAATCCTCTCCTGCCGGAAGTTCAAGAGGCCATGATCCACGCCATCCGGGCGGATTTCGGCAACCCTTCCAGCCAGCACAAGTTGGGGGACAAAGCCTCTGAGGCCCTTGAAAAAGCGAGAGACTCTGTGGCGCGGCTGATCAAATCGGGCAGCCCTAAAGAGGTCGTGTTTACTTCAGGGGGCACGGAATCCGTGAATCTCGGTGTGAAAGGCGTCGCTTGGGCCAAAGCGGAAAAAGGGAAGCACATTGTCACCTCGAACATCGAGCACAACGCCGTCCTCAGAGTCTCAGACGGCTCAAGATGATGGATTACAAGGTGTCCTCTGTGCCTGTTGATTCCCATGGTCGAGTGGATCCCTCGGATGTCGCAAAAGCGATTAAAAGCGATACGGTCCTCGTTACCATCATGCACAGCAACAACGAGATCGGCACCCTTCAGCCCATCGAGGAGATTGCCAGGATCACTCGAGAGAAAAATGTCGTCTTTCATGTGGATGCAGTGGATTCCGTAGGCGTGGTTCCTGTCGACGTGGAGAAGCTTGGAGTCGATCTTCTGAGCTTTGCTTCCAATTCTTTTTACGGCCCCACAGGAGTCGGAGGGTTGTATGTCCGGCGAGGGACTCATCTCTGGCCGCTTCTTGACGGCGGAGTGCAGGAGAACAACCGCAGAGCAGGCACGGAAAATCTCATCGGTATTATCGGCATGGGCGTGGCTGCCGAGCTTGCGAACAGGGACATGACTTCCAGAATCGCCGGCATGAAGAAGCTGAAGGACCGGCTCTTGAGGGAACTCCCCAGCACCATAAGCGAATACATTGTGAACGGCCACCCTGCGCTCAGCCTTCCGAATCTCGTGTCCGTGTCGATTAAGTACATCGAGGGGGAAAGCCTGGTGCTTCTGCTCGACGATGAAAACATCGCCGTTTCCACGCGGTCTGCCTGTGCTGCCGGGGCGCTTCAGGCCTCTCATGTTCTTCTGTCCATCGGCCGCGACTTTGCCGACGCACAGGGAACGCTGGTGATCACCTTCGGGTTGGACAACTCGGAGGAGGACGTGACTCGATTTCTCAAGGCGTTGAAGGATGCCGTCAAGACCCTGAGGGAGATTTCCCCTCTTTTACGCCAAGGCGGCTCAAGCGTGATGGCCTCGTCATCGGGCTAGCCATCAGGAAAGAAGTTCGTTGAGTTTGTTCTGCAGACTGGTGGCCGACATGGTCCCCCTGGAGATGTGTTGAGGTCGCCCGTCTTTGAAAAAGATGATCGTGGGGACGCTTCGGATTTCAAACCGTTCTGCAGTTTTAGGATTCTCATCGACGTCGAGTTTATAGACGGTGACTTTCCCTGCGTTTGAGGCTGCAAAGGATTCCAACGCGGGGGCCATTTGGATGCAGGGACCGCACCAGGGGGCCCAGAAATCGACTACACTGATTCCCTGATGATTCAGGACCTGCGGCTCGAACTGGTCATCGGTGATGGGCATGGGTTTTGTTTCCGTCATGTTGGACTCCGTTGCGGCTGTTGTTCCTGTACAAAATAACGTCTTTGCGCTTTATCCGCTGCACTGAAAGGATTCGGACGCAATTCACCGCGTCGGCTTGATCATACTGGATGCGATGGTTCTATGCAACCCTTTCACGGCCTCGAACACTGCATTTTAAGGAGGAAGTATCGCATGGCTCATCTCAAGAAGTTCTTTCTGATTTCAGTTCTTGTTGTTTGTTTGTCCCTTTTGGCCCTTCCCGGCGCTTCCGTGGCAAAAGACCAAACCAAGTGCCCTGTGATGGGGGGTCTGATCAATAAAAACCTTTATGCCGACTATCAGGGGAATCGAGTCTATTTCTGCTGCCCCCCCTGCCTAAGGAGTTCAAGAAGAACCCTGACCTGTACGTTAAGAAAATGAAGGAACAAGGGATCACCCTCGCGAAAAGTCCTGACTCTGGAAGTTAGTGTCGGGACATCTGAATCGCTTCCCTCTGAATCGCTTCCTTGACAGACAAGCCGTCCTTCTCTATCCTGTTTCCGCATATCGTGATTCTCGCCGGAGGTTCTGATGCCCCTTCTCTACGTGCTCAGCGGTCCAAGTGCGGGTGATACCTACGAGGTGAAAGACGGGACCACCCTGGTCGGGAGAGGTCCTGACAACGATCTTCAGATCATCGAACAATCCATTTCTCGAAAACACGCCAGACTCCTCGTCTCGGGGGATTGTCTCTTTATTGAGGATTTGGGAAGCCAGAACGGCACTCTGCTCAACGGCCATCCGATCAGCTCTGATTACCAGGTTGAAGTGAAAGAAGGCGATTTCATCTCTATGGGCGGTGTCCTGATGAGTCTCGGAAAGCCTTACGCCGAGGACGGAATGGTGACCCAGTATTCCATCAGCCTCAAGGAGAGGCCTGAAGAGCCGGCAAAACATCTTCTCCACAAAGATCGGCGCATCACGGATCGAGAAAAGCTCGAGACCATTTATGAAGTGTCGACCCTGCTCATGCAGTCCCTGGACATTGATGAAATCGGAGAGAAGATTCTCGATTCGGTCTTCTCCTGCATCAAGAGCATAGACAGCGCCGCTCTCCTCCTGGTGGATCAGGACACAGGCGAACTCCGTCAGGTTACGGCCCGTTCGAGGGAACATGGCAAGGAGTTCGAGATGACTTACAGCCGGACCATCTCGAACCGGGTCATTCTGGAAGGCAAAGCCATCACGATGTCCGACACCAACCTTGCCGATGAGACGGATCTCTCGGAGAGTATGATCTTGATGAGGATCAAGTCGGTGATGTGCGTCCCCCTGATCAGCAAGACGGACGTCCACGGGGTCATCTACGTCCATTCCACCAGTGTTCCTCATGGTTTTTCCAAAAGCGACCTTCAGCTGCTGAGTGCTCTGAGCAGCCCTGCGGCCCTGGCCATTGAAAATGCGTTGCTTTACGCCACGCACAAAAGAGCCGAACAAGCCCTTCAAAAGGTTCGAGATGAACTGGAGATAGGAGTCAGGGAGCGCACAGAAGAGCTTTCTCAGGCCAACGCCCTTCTGAAGCAGGAAATCGCCATTCGCGCACAGGCCGAAGAGAACCTCAGGACCCTGCACGAGCAGCTCAAGGTAGCCAACAAGAACCTGGAGCTCGCCTACACCCACATGCGGGAAGCAAAAGATCGTCTCAGTTCTCAGCTCTATGAAGATGAAATCGCGGTTTTAACCGATGAAAAAGGGCTGATCCTGGCGATGACCGAAAAGGCTTTGGAAACCTTTGGGCGAAATCGATTCGACCTCTTTGGAAAGAACATTGCCGAGCTTTTCAGCGACGAAGCCAAAGCCTCCATCGTGCAGGACATTCAAAACACCCGTTTGGGCGTGTTCGAGCAAACCTTTGTCCATTTCAAGAAAGACCGATCCTCGAGCGGCCAACTCCAAGTCCGGTTCTTTCCCATAAGTTCGAAGACCGGAAAGATGCTTCTTGCCCTCATGCGTCACCCGGAGAAAGAGGTCCCGCAGTGAGGACGATGGTGATCAAAGAACCCTCTCCGATTGAAG
The DNA here is from genome assembly GCA_963702565.1 of uncultured delta proteobacterium. Lineage (GTDB taxonomy): Bacteria > Desulfobacterota > DSM-4660 > Desulfatiglandales > HGW-15 > CAVPDE01. The sequence goes on from CAVPDE010000010.1 coordinate 8,830, forward strand.
CGGGAGGGAAAAAACCTCTTGAGTCTGCCCTTATGCCCATTCCCGCCCCGGCCCCTGATCACCTTCTGATCAAGGTCTCTGTTTGCGGCATTTGCCACACGGAAATCGATGAAATCGAGGGCCGGCTTGTGCCCCCCAAGTACCCCATTGTGCCGGGCCACGAAATTGTGGGTAGAGTTCATGCGGTCGGGTCCCAAGTCCGGAAGTACAAACCCGGCGACCGTGTGGGCGTTGCCTGGATCCATTCCAGTTGCGGGCGATGCTCCTTCTGCGCCCGGGGAGATGAAAACCTTTGCGATGACTTCCGTGCCACCGGACTTCACGCCCACGGCGGCTATGCAGAGTACACGGTTGTGCCCCAGGATTTCGCTTATCCCATTCCGCAGAGGTTCACGGACTCCCAAGCCGCTCCTCTTTTGTGCGCAGGGGTGATCGGGTATAGAGCGCTCAGACTCTCCGGCATAAAGAGCGGGGAGGTGCTTGGGCTTTACGGTTTCGGCGCCTCGGCGCACATTGCCATTCAGGTGGCAAAGCATCGGGGCTGCAAGGTCTTCGTGTTCACCCGAGAGGGCCAGAAGGACCATCAGAATCTTGCTTTGAAACTGGGGGCGGACTGGGTGGGAGTGACCGGGGAGAGGCCGCCCCAGAAACTGCGCTGCGCCATTGATTTCACCCCGGTTGGAGAACCGGTCAGAGAAGCGCTGCGGGCGCTGGAAAAAGGAGGCCGCGTGGTGATCAATGCCATCCGCAAGGTCAACCCCATCCCGGAGCTTGATTATGCTCAATTGCTCTGGCATGAAAGAGAAATCAAGAGCGTGGCGAACGTGACCCGGCAGGACGCCCTGGAGTTTCTCCCCCTGGCGGCTCAGATCGGAATCCAGCCCGAAGTGCAGGAGTTCCCTCTGGAGCGGGCGAATGATGCTTTGCTGCTGCTCAAGCAAGGCAGGATACACGGGGCAGGAGTTCTGAGAATCGCCTAATGCAGGCATTTGGCCGCAACCAAAATCTGGCCAGCTGATTGAGGCTGGAGGAGCGCTTCGCTTGAGGTTTGAGGCAAAACCGTTTCTGCCTCCAACCTCTAACCTCCAACCTCCAACTTCTCCGCAAATTGCAGAGAAGTCTCACTCTAAGGCTCTAAGGTTCGTTGGCTCACTTCATCCCGTTCAAGGATTTCAGAGCCAGGTAGAGTGCCTGGGTCGTGCAATCGCGGCGCCCTTGGGCCATGACCGCCACATAGAGCTGGTGAACCAGGGCAAGCCCCGGCAGGGAAAGCCCGGCTGCGGCGGCCTCTTGGAGCGCAATGCCCATGTCTTTGATGAAATGATTCACCAGGAATCCTGTTTTGAAGTCCCCTCGAACCAGCCTCGGACCCAAGTTACTGATCGACCAGGATCCTGCCGCCCCCTTGCTGATGATGTCGATCACGGCCTGCTGGTCCAGTCCCAGTTTGACTGCATAGAGGAGAGACTCACACACCCCGATCATCGTTCCTGCCACCAGGATCTGGTTGCTCATTTTGGTGTGCTGTCCTGCTCCCGCCCCCCCCATGTAGGCGATGTTCTTCCCCATCAACTGGAAAACAGGGAGGACTTTGTCAAAAATCTCTTTCTTGCCTCCCACCATAATCGCCAAGGTCGCATCTCGTGCTCCGATGTCGCCGCCTGAGACAGGGGCATCGAGGCTTTCCACACCCCTCTTGGCCGCCTCCTGCTCTATGATTTGAGCCAGGCTCGGACGGCTTGTGGTCATGTCCACAAGGATTCGACAGGATCCTTTCCCGGACAGCACCCCGTTCTTTCCCAGGTAGGTTTCCTCCACATCGCTCGGAAGCCCCACGATGGAGAAAAGCATTTCGGATTTGGCCGCCGCCTCCGCAGGGGAATCGCACCACGTCGCGCCTTTTCTGAGAAGATCCTCCGCCTTGGCCTTAGTCCTGTTGTGCACGTAGAGCTCGTGCCCTGCGGCTTGAACATGTCCTGCCATGGACCTGCCCATCACACCTGTCCCGATCCATCCAATTCTCATTTTCTCAGTCCTTACCCTTTAGCGTAGACGGCCGATGCCGCTTCCAACGCGCCCGGCTTCACTTTCACCCCTTGGGCATGAAGAATCGAGAACAACGCGGAAAGGAAAAGGATCACGTTTTTCCTTGAGGAAGAATGGCCCATGAGACCGACCCGCCATGCCTTTCCCGCAAACTTCCCAAGACCTCCTCCGATCTCCAGACGAAAATCGTTCAAGAGAGTCTTTCGGACACGAAGATCATCGACTCCTTCAGGAATCCGGATGGTGTTCAAAGAGGGCAGCCGTTCCGGCTCAGGCACAATCATGGAAAGTCCCATGGCTTCAATCCCCGCGACCAGGGCTCGGTGGTTGAGGAGGTGCCTGGCAAATCGGGCTTCCAGCCCTTCCTCCATCACGATTCGAAGCGCTTCCCGGAAGGCGTAAATCATGTTGATCGGAACCGTGTGATGGTACTTTCTATCTGTTCCCCAATAATTCTTGAGCAGACTCATGTCCAGGTACCAGTTGGGCACGGGCTTTTTCCTGGTTTCGATGGCCTTCATCGCCTTCCCGTTAAAGGAGATCGGAGACAGGCCCGGCGGGCAGGAAAGACACTTCTGGCTTCCGCTGTAAGAGATGTCGATGCCTATTTTGTCGAGCCCCACGTCCACGCCACCCAGAGAGGTCACCATGTCCACGAGAAAAAGAGCGCCTGCCTGGTGAGCGATCCCGGCAAGATCTTGCAGCGGCTGGCGCACGCCTGTGGAGGTTTCAGCATGGACCACGGCAAGCACTTTCGGGCTTCGTCCCTGGACGGCCTTCCTGGCCAGGTCCGGATCGATCGTCCTTCCCCATTCGCCGTCCACACGAATGAGTTTTCCTCCCATGCGTTCCACCATCTCGCACATTCGCGCTCCGAAGAACCCGTTAACGCAGACCACCACCTCATCTCCGGGTTCCACCACGTTCACAAAGGACGCCTCCATGCCTGCTGTGCCGGTTGCCGAAACAGGAAGGGTGAGCGCATTTTCAGTCTGAAACACCGCCCTGAGGAGGGCCTGCGTTTCGTCCATCACCGTGAAGAAGTAAGGGTCAAGGTAACCGATACAAGGTGCGGACATAGCCTGAAGAACCCTGGGGGGAACACCGCTTGGCCCCGGTCCCATGAGAATCCTTTCACCGGGATCAAGGTCTCTGATCTCCTTAATGTTCAAACTCATTACGAATTCCTCCTTATCGCGCGTAGTGTGGAGCACTTTCTTCGTTTTATTGAGGGCCCCTCCACCCTTCCCCTCTCCCCCAGGCTGGGGGAGAGGGCGGGGTGAGGGGGAATCTATCGTCATTACTATTTCGATGCGATCAATAGAACACGGGCGAGTATAGAAGAGCACTCTCTGACTGTCAAGGAAAGGGAGTGTGGAAGGTTCAGACCCAGGGTCACGGCTTGAAGACCTGCAGCCAATCCTGGGCCGTGATACCCGGGGTTTCTACCTGGTCTTCCGAGTAGAACGCATAGAGAAGAACCCCGAGGTGCTCGACCGGTTGGTCCTCGAGTCTTTTTTCCAGTTTCCTGATTCCGGTCCTCGGAAAACAGAAGAAGTCTCCGCTCACGGAGACTCCGTTGATCCTGCCTTCCCTCACTTCATAGTCCGCGCGAATCAATCCCCCCGGCGCCTTATAAGCTTTCCGAATCACGTTCAGGCCCGCCCGAATCTTGACCTCTCTCCCCGGAACGGGTTTCCCCCTCTGGAAGAGCCATTCCTCGGACATGAGGTGGCTGCCGAGTTCATCCATTTTCGCTTGAAGCACCGGATCTTTTTCACACAGGCTCATGGGCCCAAGGATTTTCTGAAACTCCTCGGCCATGAAAGCGTTCAGCGTCCCCTCGTCCCAGCGGCCCGCTTCCTTCTCCCCGAGCTCCCTGCGAATGGTCGTCAGATTCTCCTGAAGCGTCTTGTGGACCTTGTCCCGAAATTTCTCGTCCGGGACTTTCAGAACCTTCGACATCTCTCCATAGTTGAAGTCCACAATCAGGTTGCCCACAAATACAATGCAGTCCCCAATTTCCCCCACCCCGGTCCCTGAAATCTTCCTGGTCCCTGCAAGCACGTCATTGACGGGCTTGTACACGGCAGGAATGCCGATGCGGCGGTATACGTTGATGACGGGCTGGAGAAACTTCCGATAGAAGGCCTCTTTGTTCTTCGGCACTTCGGGATGATCCTTGTGCAGGATGAGGTGGAAGAAAAGCTGATCTCCATCCAGGTATACGGCTCCTCCTCCCACGTCACGCCGGAACACAGGGATGTTCTTGGCCCTGCAATAGGCGAGGTCAACCTCCTGTTCCACGTCCTGGTGGAAGCCGATGCACACGTAGGGGGTTGCCGGAGAAACCAGGGAAAGGGCCTCCCAGCCCATCTCTGCCAGAGCGTGATAGATGAGCTGGGACTCCTGCCAGGGCACTTTGCCGAGATTGTACAGTTTCATGGGGAACCGAATCCTCCGCACCACTCAAGTCTGGGATAAGGATTTTGTAACAGTTTAGCTCTTTGAAATAAACACAGAAAAAGGCCACGGGGGTCCCTCCAAAGAAATCTTAATTTCTTGACATCTCCCGGCCGGCAGTATAAAAACGTGTCATATTTCAGAATCGTATTTCACATTGTGGAACAACCATGAAATCCCTGCACAAGGTTTTGGACATTATCGAAGCCGTGGCCAAGTCAGGGAGCCTGGGCATCCGGGAGCTTTCTTCTTTGACGGGCTTTCCCCCTCCCACGGTTCACCGTATCACCTCGACTCTCCTTGAACGACGCTATTTCAGGCAGGATCCGGCGACCAAGAAGCTCTCCCTTTCCGTTCAGTTTCTCGAACTGGGCACCAGGGTTCAGCAGCAGCTCAACCTGATGGCCATTGCCAGGCCTTACCTCGAAAAGCTCATGGCCGAGACAAGGGAGAGCGTCAACCTGACTGTGCAGGACGGGGATTACGTAGCCTACATGGATCAGGTCCGGAGCGATCACTCCATGCTCCAGCTCTTTACCAAGCCCGGAGCGAGGGTCCCTCTGTACTGCACGGGGGTGGGCAAGATGTTCCTGAGCCAATGGAGTCCCTCTGAGGTGGAAAAGTACATGGACCGGACCTCCCTGATCCCTCACACCCCGCACACCCTCGTGGATCGACAGAAACTCCTGCAGGAACTGGAGCGCATTCGAAAGCAGGGGTATTCCGTGGACAACGAAGAAATGGAAAAAGGGGTCCGGTGCGTGGCTGCCCTGGTCCTGGACCACCAGGGAAAACCCGCTGGCGCTGTGTCCATATCCGGCGCAGCCATGCGAATCGAATCAAGGAAGATCCAGATCTTCACCAGGTCCCTCCAGGCCTGTTCTCAGGCCATCTCCAAGGAAATGGGGTTCAAAGGGTTCGCTTGAATTCGGCAGGCCTCTCACGAAGCCGCCGTCTAAGAGATCTTCAAACGTTCTGTAGCAGAGAAAGGAGTTTCACCTATGGCTAAAATGACGACAATGGCAGCAGCAGTCCGTATCCTCCAGAGCGAGGGGGTCAAACACATTTTCGGAATTCCCGGGGCCGGAATCCTGCCCTTTTACCGGGCCCTCAAGGACCTCGGCACCATCAAGCACATGGTGACCCGCCACGAGGAAAGCGCGATTCACATGGCGGACGGTTATGCCCGGGCCCTGGGGACCGTGGGAGTGTGCGCGGCCACGTCAGGCCCCGGAGCCAGCAACTTCGTCACAGGGCTCTACACGGCTCAGGTGGATTCGATTCCCCTTCTGGCCCTCACCGGCCAGAACGTGCGGGCCCAGCTTGACCGGGAAGCCTTCCAGGCGGTGAACATCGCGGAAGTGGTCAAGCCCGTCACCAAGAAGTCCTACTGCATCAAGGATCCGGCCATGGTGCCGTGGGTTTTCCGCGAGGCCTTCAAGATCATGAGGGAAGGCCGCCAGGGCCCTGTGCTGATCGACCTGCCTCTCGACGTCCAGAAGGAAGAGATCGAATACGATCCGGAAGTGGACGTGCCTCTGCCCATTTTGCGCATGGCTCCGAACGCCAGGCAGATCCAGAAGGCCTTGGACATGATCCTTGCCGCTGAAAAGCCCGTGATGCTCCTCGGCGGCGGCGTGATCATCGCCGAGGCCTGCAAGGAGTTCGTGGCCCTGGCCGAGGCGCTCCAGATCCCGGTGGTGACCAGCTACATGGGCAAGAGCGGAATCCCCTGGAACCACCCGCTCATGGCCGGCCACGTGGGTATTCAGTGCAACACCCGCTCCGGCAACCAGGTCTTTCTCGATTCCTCGCTCGTCCTCGCTGTGGGCGCCCGCTTCAACGACCGCCACACCGGAGACCTCAAGGTCTACAAGGGGAGCCGCAAGTTCATCCACGTGGACGTGGACCCCGGACAGATCGGGAAGAACATCATGCCGGATCTCGGGATCTGCGCCGATGCGAAACTGACGCTTCAAGCCCTTCTCGACGAAGTGAAGCGCCGCAGTGTCAAGCGGCCGGCTGCGAAACTGGACATTCCTCAAATCCGGTCCAAGATGGAGCGGAAGACCGACTACGGCGACATTCCCATCAAACCCCAGCGGGTGTTTAAGGAGATCAACGAGTTCTTCGACGAGGAAACCATGTTCGTCACCTGCATCGGCTTGAACCAGATCTGGTCGGGCCAACTCCAGAAGATCACCAAGCCCAGGCACTACCTGGATTGCGGAGGCGCCGGCCCCTTGGGCTGGGATATGCCGGCCTCCATCGGCGCGAAAGTGGCAAGGCCGGACAAGGTGGTTGTGGACGTGGTGGGCGACTTCGGGTTTCAGTTCTGCATGGATGCTCTGCCCGTGGCCGTGATGTACAAGGTCCCTTTTGTGATCGTTGTCCTGAACAACGGGTACCTCGGTCTCATCCGCCAGGCGGAAAAATACATGTATGACATGAATTTCGAAGTTCAGATCTGGTATGACAGCTTGAGGGCCATTCAGGCCGAGCAGGTCCCCAGGGCCGTTGCCGGAGGCGGCCGGGGCGCCGTCAACGTGGAGCGGGTGACACAGGTCGCAGAGAACGAAGGCCGCGGATTCGACTTCGTCAAGTTCGCAGAAGCCTGCGGCGCCACCGGCGAACGGGTCACGGATCCCAAGGAGATCAAGGCCGCCCTGAAGCGGGCTGTGGAATCAGGACTTCCCTACGTGGTCGACATCATCATGGAAAGGGAGACGGACTGTCCCATGGGCGTGGCCATTGACGCGATCCGAGAGTTTGAATAAGAAAACAGGGACAAAGGCACAGAGGGAAAGGGTAAGAGGCACTGCGATGAAGATTGAACTCTTGTACGGCCGAAAGGGACTGACTCTTGATCTGCCTGACGCTGTTCGTGCCCACGTGATCCGTAAGCATCCCATGCCTTTGCTTCCGGACCCCAGCGGAGCCGTTCGCCAGGCGCTGGAAAAACCCGTGGGATGCCCTTCCCTTCAGGAACTGGCTAAAGGGAAGAAAAGTGCCTGCATTCTCATCTGCGACATCACCCGGCCGGTTCCCAATGGGCTGATCCTCCCGCCCCTCGTCGAAAGTCTCACGCGAGCCGGCATCGCCAGGAAAAACATCCTCATCCTCGTCGCCACGGGCCTCCACCGGCCTAACGAGGGAGCGGAGTTGAGGGAAGTGGTGGGGTCAGACGAGATTTTCAACACGCTGCGCGTTGAAAATCATTTTGCCCGCAACCGGGAAGACCACGCGGACCTCGGCGTGACCTCCGGCGGAATTCCGATCATCATCGACCGCCGCTTTGTCGAGGCGGATCTCAAGATCGTCACCGGACTGGTGGAGCCCCACTTCATGGCAGGATATTCCGGCGGCCGCAAAGTCGTGTCGCCCGGAGTGGCCTATCAGGACACGATCCTTATGTTTCACACGGCGAAGATCCTCGAACACTGCAACGCGGCGAACTGCATCATCGAAGGCAATCCCCTTCACGACGAGCAGACGGAAATCGTTCGTGCCATTGGCGGCGTTGTGGCGGTGAACGTGGTCATCAACGAGGAAAGACGGCTGGGATTCGTGAACTTCGGAGAGGTCGAGGCCTCCCACGCCCAGGCCGTTGCGTTCATGAGAAAATACGCGGAGATCAGAATCCCGCGGCGTTTCAAGACCGTGGTGACCACCTCGGCCGGGTATCCGCTGGACAAGACCTACTACCAGACCGTGAAGGGCATGGTGGGGGTCATGGACATCCTGGAGCCCGGAGGGACCATCATCATCGCAAGCGAGTGTTCGGAGGGCATGGGCAGCCCGGAGTTCTTCGAATCCCAGCGCCTCCTGTGCCGGGTCGGGCCGGAGCGTTTCATGAGCCTTCTGCAGACCCGGGACAAAGCTCTCATCGATGAGTGGGAGACGGAGATGCTGCTCAAGCCGCTGCGCGTGGGCCATATTCAGCTTTATTCCACAGGGCTCTCGGAAGCCGAGAGAGCCCATGCGTTCGTGGAGATGGTCCCTTCCGTGGAAGAGGCTGTGGCCGCCGGCGTGAGGGCTCAAGGGGATACGGAGATTGCCGTGGTTCCCGAAGGGCCCTATGTCATTCCGCTTTATGGCGGTTGAGAATCAGGCTCTTGATTTTTGGCTTCAACTGTGACTTGATAGGGACCCGGTTTTCTCCGGACCGGGGCCATCGATTGAATCCTGATTGGCACCTATTCAATAAGCAAAGGAGTTCCCATGGAAAAGCAACTGCTCATCAAGAAACTGAAAGATGTCGTCGGCGACGACCATGTTCTCCATTCAGACATGGACCTCACCCTGTACGGTTATGACGCCTCCCTTGAAAAAAGCAAGCCCGATGTGGTGGTGCTTCCCAATTCGACCGAAGAAGTCTCAAAGGTGGTGCGCCTGGCTCACGAAGAGAAGGTCCCCATCATCGGCCGAGGCTCAGGGACCAATCTGAGCGGCGGAACCGTGCCTGTGAAAGGGGGCATTGTGGTTCATTTCTCCCGCATGAACCGCGTCCTGGAAGTGGACATCCCCAACCGCACCGTCACGGTGGAGCCGGGGGTCATCACCCTCGACCTTCAGACCATGATCCTGAAAAAGGGCCTGGTCTATGCGCCTGACCCGGCCAGCCAGAAGGTCTCCACCCTGGGCGGCAATTTCGGCGAGAACTCCGGAGGTCCCCATTGCCTCAAGTACGGCGTGACCACCAACCACGTTCTGGGCGCCGAGCTCGTGCTGGATGACGGCACGGTCGTCTGGACCGGCGGCAAGTCCCAGGACAACCCGGGATATGACCTCACGGGCCTTCTGGTGGGGAGCGAAGGGACCCTCGGGATAGCCACCAAGATCATGCTCAAGCTGATCCCGGCCCCGGAAGCGGTGAAAACCATGCTCTGCATCTACAACGCCATCGAGGACGCCAGCAACACGGTCTCCGCCATCATCAGCGAGGGCATCGTCCCCGCCACTCTGGAGATGATGGACAACCTGGTCCTCAAGGCCGTGGAAGAATCGGTCCACGCCGGGTACCCCATGGATGCCGCCGCGGTCCTGATCATCGAGCTGGACGGCATGATCGACGGCATGGACCGGCAGGCTGAAAAAATCATGGAGATCTGCAAGCGCCACAAGGTGCGGGACATCCGCCTGGCCAAGAGCGAGGCGGAGCGTGCGGCTCTCTGGGCCGGCCGGAAAGGGGCTTTCGGTGCCGTGGCCCGCCTGCGGCCCAGTTACCTCGTCTGCGACGGAACCGTTCCGCGGACCAAGCTGCCCGAGGTCCTCACCAAGGTCCTGGAGGTGGGCAAAAAGTACGATTTGCCCATCGGCAACGTGTTCCACGCCGGTGACGGCAACCTTCATCCGCTTATCCTCTTCGACGAAAGAGACAAAGAGATGCTCGGCCGCGTGCACAAAGCCGCTACGGAGATTCTGAAGATCTGCGCCGACGTGGGCGGAACCATCAGCGGGGAGCACGGCATCGGGACGGAGAAACTCAAGGAGATGTCTTTCGTCTTTTCCAAGAACGACATCGAGTTCATGCGGTCGCTCAAGAAGGCCTTTGACCCGCAGGACATGTGGAACCCCGGCAAGGTGATCCCGCCGGCCCAGGCGTAGAAACCTGCAAGCAGCCGAAGGCCCTGAGCGGAGTCGAAGGGTAGGCAGGATGCAGTAGGCAGTGACCTCAGTGCATACTCCCTGCCACAGGTAACCCGCAACATGCAACGTGCGAAAAAGAAGGAGTTGCGACATGGCTGAACTGAAACAGATTCTTGAAGAACTTGCCAGGATTGCCGGCCCGGATCGCCTCAAAACCGATCCCGCAGTGACCGCCCAATATGCCGTGGACGGTGCGGTCCCCAAGGCCGTGGCCTTTCCCAAAGACACGAGAATGGTGGCGGCCCTTGTCCAGTGCGCCGGCCGCGGGAACCTGGGGCTGGTCCCCTGGGGAAGCGGAACCAAGATGGCCATGGGAAATCCCCCCCAACGGCTGGACCTGGTGATGTGCATGGCCCGCATGAATCACATGCTCGACGTGGACACGGCCAACCTGACCATCACGGTGGAGGCGGGCGTGAAATTCCGGGATGTTCAGGCCAGGCTGGCCACAGAGGAAGACCGGTGCTATCTGCCTCTCGAAGACCTCAAGACCGAAGCCGGCGAGTTTGTGTGCTCGGACCGATCTCACAGCGGCGGTTTTCTCCCCATGGACCCTCCCTTCAGCGAAAAGGCGACCATCGGAGGCATCGTGGCTGCCAACACGACCGGCCCCCGCCGCCTGCTCTATGGGCTGCCCAGGGATCTCGTGCTCGGGGTCCGGTTTGTGACCCCCAAGGGCGATATCATCGGCGCCGGAGGCAAGACCGTGAAGAATGTCTCCGGTTACGATGTGTCGAAGCTCATGATCGGTTCCATGGGGTCTCTCGGCATTCTTTGTGAAATGACCCTGAGGCTTCTTCCTCTTCCCGAGAAGATGGCGACCCTCCTCTTCTCCTTTGATTCCTTTTCAGATGCCGCCGCTTTTGCCGGCGCCATCCTGGCAACCAAGCTTCTGCCTGCCGCCGTGGAAGTGGCCAACAAGGGCGCTCTCGAAAAAATGGATTTCAGGGGATCTCTGGATTTTGCACCGGGCGCTTACGAGGTGATGGTCGCTCTGGAGGCTTTTGAGGAAGCGGTAGGCCGAATGCAAAAGGAGCTGCTGGCCATGGCGCCCCACTTCAAGGCCAAGGGCCACGCTCTGGTGAAGGAGGAAAAGCACCGGCTTTTCTGGCTCACCGTGGGCGAGTTGCAGGGAACCGCCCTTCAGCGTTTTCCGCGCCTTGTGGGGCTTCAACTCAACTATCCTCTGTCGGCGTGGAAGGCCATGGTCGAGTTTGCGGACAAGGCCCTGTCCCAGGCGCATCTGGATTACACCCTGCTCTGTCATGCCGGAAACGGTTTGACCCTGATCAACCTTCTGCCGGACTCGAAAGGCGCGGACGATAAGTCCCTGTCCGGTGCGGTTCGGGCGCTCCTTGCGGAATGCCGCAAGGCAGGAGGGAATCTGGTTGTGCAAAGCGCCCCTGCGGATCTCAAGAAGGCTTTGCCCGTGTGGGGGGAACCCGGATCGGATCTGCCCCTCATGAAACGGATCCGTGTTGAACTGGACCCCTTGGGAATCATGAATCCCGGCCGTTTTGCCGTGGCTCTGTGAGCAAAACACTTCACTCGGAAAAGAGGTTTCGCCCATGAACATCACTCAACTTCGCCAGCTGTCCTATGACGAAGTCGCCAAGTGCAACAAGTGCGGCTTCTGTTTGCCCAATTGCCCGATCTACCTTGCCGAAGGCAAGGAATCTTCCGCTCCCAGAGGCAGAAACGCCATTACCAGGGCCGTCATCGAGGGCCGGCTGGAGTGGAGCCCGGAAATAGAGAAATCCATTTTCTCCTGTCTGGGCTGCGGGGCCTGCACGGCCGCCTGCTTCCCCAAGGTCCAGACCAAGGATCTCGTGTTCCGGGACAGGGAATGCCTGGTGGGCGAGGGGTTGTACCCGAAGATCGCCGACTCGGTGGTCCGGTTCCTGGAGGAAAAACACAACATCTCGGATGACGACAATGAGGAGCGCGCCGAGTGGAAGGAGCTGATCAAGAACCTGCCCCAGGGCGCCTTTGAAAAGGAGCGGGCCGAAGTGATCTTTTTTGTGGGATGCGTGGCGTCCTTCTTCCCCATGGCCCAGAAGATCCCGGTCAACATGGCGCGCATCATGGACCGGGCCAAGGTGGATTTCACCATCCTGGGCGGCGAGGAGTGGTGCTGCGGCTTTCCCCTCATCGGAACCGGCATGCCCGACAAGATCAAGACCCTGATGGAGCACAACATGCAGAAGGTGGAAGAGGTGGGCGCCAAGAAAGTGGTCTTCACCTGCCCTTCCTGCTACCACACGTGGAAGCACGTCTACCGGCTGCCCGGTGTCGAGCTCTTTCATTCGAGCCAGATGCTCAACCAGATGATCGTGGACAAGAAGATCCCGCTCAAGGAGAGGAAGGTCACGGTCACCTATCACGACCCCTGCGACCTGGGCAGAAACAGCGGGGTTTTTGAAGAGCCGCGCCAGGTGCTCAAAGCAATCCCCGGCCTCAAGCTCGTGGAGATGCCTTACAATCGCCAGCTTTCCATGTGTTGCGGAGGCGGAGGCAACGTGGAGATGGTGAGTCCCGAGCTCTCCGCCAAAGTGGCTCAACGAAAGATCCAGGACATCAAAGACACGGGAGCCGACATGGTGGTGTCCTCCTGCCAGCAGTGCCTCAGAACCATTGCCACCCGAGCCCGCAGGGACAAGGTGGATCTGGTGGTGAAAGATCTGACGGAACTGATTTTTGAAGCCATGGAATAAGCTGCTATCGGCTGAAGCCTACCCCCTGAGGGGCAAAGGGACAGAGGGACAAAGGGACAAAGATGCAAAGGGTAAAGACAAAGAAAGAATTCTTCTGCTTTGTCCCTTTGTGCCTCTGTCCCTTTGCGCCTGAACTCTGTGTGCAAGAACCAACCTGGATTTCCTAATCCCAGAGAATAACCAGAAAAGAGAGGAGCAGAATATGACACTGAAATTTGGACCCAGAAGAGGCGTTTACATCGACATCAGCAAGGAGATGAAAGGCGCCAAGAACCCGCTTTCGGACCCTGACCTGCACCGATTCGAAACCATGGACCTGCTGTACCGGTCCGTGTGCGCATTGCTGTTCAATTACGTGCCGCTCTCAGGGCACCCGGGAGGATCGATCTCATCGGGCCGCATCATCCAGAGCATTCTCTTTGACGCTATGGATTACGACATGTCGGACCCGCAGCGTCAGGATGCGGACGTGATCTCCTTTGCAGCAGGCCACAAGACCATGGGCCTTTACGGCCTCTGGGCGCTCAGAAACGAAATCGTGCGCGTGGGAGCCCCGGACCTTCTGCCGAACAACGAAGCCTTGCAGCTCCGGCTGGAAGATCTCCTCGGATTCAGGCGCAACCCTGTGACCAAGACGCCCCTGTTCACCAAATTCCGCGTCAAAGCGCTCGACGGGCACCCCACGCCGGCAACCCCTTTTGTGCGTCTTTCCACGGGTGCCTCCGGGGTGGGAATCGCCAGTTCTCTGGGGCTCGCGTTCGGGGCCGCGGATCTCTACGGAGCAAAATGCCCCTACATCCACTTTGTAGACGGAGAAGGAGGCCTGACCCCGGGCCGGGTGAGCGAGGCCCTGGCAGCGGCCGGCACCGCCTCCTTGAAGAACGCGGTTCTCCACGTGGACTGGAACCAGGCCTCCATTGATTCGAACCAGGTCTGCCGGGAAGGAGAGAAGCCCGGCGATTACGTGCAGTGGACCCCCATGGAACTGGCCTACCTCCACGACTGGAACGTGATCTACGTTCCCCGGGGCATGGATTTCCAGCAGATCCTGGCCGCTCAACGCCTGGCGGTCCGGATCAAGAACAGCCAGCCCACAGCGGTCGTTTACCGGACCACCAAGGGGTGGCAATACGGGATCGAGGGCAAGGGCTCCCACGGCGCAGGACACGGCCTTTGCAGCGGCGGGTTTTTCACCGCCCTCCAGCCCTTGATGGAGAGTGTGGGCTTGGCCCTCCCCCGGTGCGAGGGAGAGCAGCGCTGCAAGGCAGGCCAGAAAAGCGACCTTCTCGAAGAGTGCCTATGGGAAGCCTTGTCAGGCATCCGGGCCGCCATCGAGAAAAGCCCGGATCTGGTCAAGGCCATGGCCAAGCGGACGGTCCAGGCCCGTGACCGGCTGAACCGCAGGAAACGGCAGCCCCGGAAGAACGCTCCCCAGGTGGACGCGATCTACAGGACGGCTGAGAAGGAGGGAGCCGGGATCCCTGAAGCCCTGAAGCTGCAGCCCGGAAAAACCACCACCCTCAGGGGCGAGCTGGGCCGGGTCCTTGAGTACTACAACAAAGCGAGCCAGGGCGCCATTTTCGTTTCCTCCGCGGACTTGATCGGATCGACCAGCGTGAGCACCGGAGCCAAAGGCTTCCCTGAAGGGTATTTCAACAAGGCGACCAACCCCTTCTCGCGCGCCCTCTCCGTGGGCGGGATCTGTGAAGACGCCATGGTCGGCATCCTCTCCGGCCTGGCGAGCTTCGGCAGCCACATCGGCGCCGGTTCGTCTTATGCCGCCTTCATCGCTCCTCTCAGCCACATCCCGGCGCGCCTGCACGCCATCGGCAACCAGGCCAGGCAGGCCATAGCCAAAGGGCCCTATCGGCCCATCATTCTGGTCTGCGCCCATGCGGGAATCAAGACAGGCGAAGACGGCCCCACCCACGCCGACCCCCAGCCGCTCCAGTTGCTTCAGGAGAATTTCCCAAGGGGAACCGCGATCACCCTGACTCCCTGGGATCCCCAGGAGATGTGGGTTGCCCTGTCCGCCGCCTTGGCCAAGAGGCCGGCGGTCATCGCTCCCTTTGTGACCAGGCCGAACGAAAAGGTGATCGACCGTAACGCCCTGGGGCTTGCCCCTGCCACAGCCGCATCCACCGGCGTCTATCTCCTGAAAGCGGCCGAAGGCAAGGGCGACGGCACGCTCGTGCTTCAGGGCAGCGAAGTGGCCTACGCCTTTGTTGAAGAAACCCTGCCGCTTCTGAAACAGAAGGGCATTGATCTCAATGTCTACTATGTGGCGAGCGCCGAGCTCTTTGACCTGCTGCCCGAGAGCGAACAGGAGCGCATCTTCCCTGCCCGCCTTGCCGCCGAGGCCCTGGGCATGACGGGATTCACCCTGCCCACTCTGTATCGCTGGGTCTGTTCGGAGCGGGGTCGAAGGATGTCCCTCCATCCCTTCAAAAAGGGGCATTTCCTGGGCAGCGGCCAGGCCAACATGGTTATGGCCGAAGCTGAGCTGGACGGCGAAGGCCAGCTCAAGGCGATTGAGGAATATTTGAAAGGGTAAAGCCTCGTCGCAGAGAAGAAGAGCGCGCAGAGCGATCTAAATGTAAGGGCGGAGTTTATCTCCGCCCTTTTTTCTTTCCTATCTTAACCAACCTGCAACAAGCAACTCGCAACAGGCGGCTGTCATACAAACGTCGCTGTCACTTCTCCCAGGGTCGAGAATTTGGCCGTGTAGGTCGAGCCTTTTTCGATGGGCAGAATGGGAGTGAGGGTTCCGGTCATCACGACCTGACCGGCTTCGAGCCCTTTGTTGCGGTCAGCCAGCTTGCCCACGAGCCATGCCACGGCCTTGGCAGGATGCCCCATGGCCAGAGCGCCCGTGCCCTGGGCCAGTTCTTTTCCGGCCTGGGTGAGCACCACCTTTTCATTAAGGAAGTCAAATCCCGCAACTGGACGCCACCGGCCCGAGAGAACAATCCGGGCGGAAAAGCCGTTGTCCGCAAAGAAATCAGGATAGGGGCATTTCCAGTCCTTGATCCGGGCGTCGCAAATCTCAAAGGAGGCGCTCACCGCTTCCGTAGCCTTGATCACGTCTTCAGGGCCCAGCCCTTTTCCTTTGAGCCCGCTTTTGAGCTTCATGCAAATCTCGCACTCGATCTTCGGAGCGATGAGGTCGCTCATGTTCACCTTCACCCCGTTCTTGAGCACCATGGAATCGAGGAGATATCCGTAGGTGGAATCCGGCAGCCCCATCTTTTCCCGAACCGCGAGATTGGTGAAGCCGATCTTGTAGCCGGCATTCTTTTCTCCGGCCGTGAGCCGCTTTTCGATGTTCCGTTCCATGATCCGATAGGCGTCGTCGAGGGACAAGCCTCCCGCCACCATGTCCGAAACAGGCCCGATGGCCTTCCTGCTTTTCTCTGCGTCCACCAGAATCTGCATTTCTTTTTCAAACGCCATAGCCGCACCCCTTTCTTGATTGTCAATAGTTCGTTTCGAAATTTTCTTCCTGTATATCATGAACCGCAGGGTTTTTCACCTGCCTTCTGAACACCATCGATCTTAGAGAATTGGTAACAGTTGAGCTCTTTGAAATGGATGGCTGAGGCCACGGGGGTCCCTCCAAAAACAGAAAACGAAGAGTGTGCGGGAAAGACTCTGCAGATAAGGGGCAGCGAAGGCGGGCGGCGAGGTTTACCCGCCTCTGGCGGCGCCGAAGGCGACCAGGGTTTCACCGGCACCTGTCATCTGGGTATTACATGACGAGTTCCCCGGTAGCCCTCCGCCCGCCCCACCCACGACCTGGAGCTTGCCACTGAGGTGTGGCGTCTTCGTTGTTCTGTTTTTGGAGGGACCCCCGTGGCCTTTTTCTGTGTTTATTTCAAAGAGCTAAACTGTTACGCGAATTGTTATCTTGTCTTAAAATGAATACCCGGGTTGATCTCACCGATGCGCTTGAGAATGGCCAGCAGGTCTTCGTCCTTTACCCAGCACAGGAGGTAGTGTTTCTCGCCCTTTGACTTGAGCCGGACAAAGCCCAATGGAAGAAACGGGCCTTCCACCGCCTCGATCTCACGGGGATGAACCTTGGCGGTTTTCCGCACGCCTGCCAGGAGAAGGGTCCCGTCGCCCTCCATCCGGATTCGATAAAAGAGGCCAAGGGAAAAGTACCACGTAAAGCACAAGACGCCCGTGATCATGACCACCTGGAGGACGTCGCTGATCTCCGAACGGCTGATTCTTGCGATCAGGAAAAGGACGGAGACGCAGGTCCATGCCATGAGAAAGAAGTAGAATGCCGCCACGACCGCGGAAGGAGCCTGGTAGTCCCTGGGAGTCACGACATGAGGTCCCCCAGGCGGTCGGCCACCCACTTGGCAATGGGCTTGGCCTTGTCGTGGGACCAGTACGGCTGCGACGCCTGGGCCGTGGGCTGGTCGTTGGCCACCTTCAGGACGTATCGCTTTCCCTCATTCGGGTTGAGCTGAATCATGGCCATGCCGCCGCCGAAGGTTTCAGGTATCGAAAACTCCAGGCTCTTATCCTTCTTGAGCTTGTCCATCAGTTCCATGATTGCTTTTCTACTCAGGATCATCCTGATCTCCTCAACAAAAAGACCTGAAATCAAAAGCCTTGTTCATCGAACGCCCATCAGCCCTGACCCTCGAACCCTGGGACCCCCCCTTACTGGCGGAAGAAGAACTTGGGCACCGCGAGAATAATCTCAGGGAAGAGCATGCACAGGTTGAGTCCGATGAACTGAAGCAGGAGAAAAACCGCAGCTCCCTTCCAAATGTCCCTGGTGGTGATCTCCTTCGGTGCCACGCCTTTGAGGTAGAAGAGCGCATAGCCGAAGGGGGGCGAAAGGAAGGACATCTGCATGTTGACGGTAAAGAGCACTCCGAACCATATGGGATCAAAACCCAGCTTGCGGATAATGGGCCCGAAAAGGGGCACGGTCAGCATGATGATCCCCACCCAGTCGATGAAGGCGCCCAGGAATATGAGAATGAACTGCATGACGTAGAGGATAACCCACTTGTTTCCCACGCCCATGATGAGGTCTGTCACGAAAGCACCGCCTCCCACCATCACGTAGAGAGCCACGAACACATTGGCTCCGAACATGGTCCAAAGCACCATGGCGCTGGACTTGAGCGTGTTCTCGCAGGCCTGGATGATCCCTTTCCAGGTGAGGCGCTTCTGGGCAGCCATCATCACGAAAGCACCGGCAGCGCCCACGCCGGCCGCCTCCGTGGGTGCGGCAACGCCGATGACGATGGTCCCGAGAACGAGAAAAATGAGAACGCTCATGGGGATGAGGGGGAAGAGTTTTTTCACCCGCTCTTCCAAAGGGATTCGCTCCTCCGGAGGAATGGGCGGGCCCATGGTCGGGTTCAGGGCGCAGCGCAAGGCCACATAGGCGATGTAGAGCCCTGCCAGCAGGAATCCGGGCAAAAAGGCGCCGGCATAAAGCTGGCCGATGGAGCTGTTGTCCACCATGCCGTAGACGATGAGCATGGCGGACGGGGGTATGAGAATGCCGAGCGTGCCTCCGGCCAGAATGCTCCCAATGGCTAAATGCTTGTCATAGCGACGCCTGAGCATCTCCGGCAGCGCGATGAGGCCCATGGTCACTTCGCTCGCGCCGATCACGCCCACCATGGCCGCCATCAGGGTGCAGGCAATGATGGAGGCATGGGCCACGCCGCCCCGAAGCGGGCCCGACCACTGGTACACGGCCTCGTAGATGTCCTTGATGAGACCTCCCCTCTCCGCAATGCACGCCATCAGGATGAACAAGGGGATCGCGGCCAGGAGGTAATTGGTCATGAGGCCGAAGATCCGCGTGGGAACAATGTTCACCGCCGCCGGCCCCTGCAGCAGGGCCGTGAAAATGACTCCTACCGTGCCGCAGGCAAAGGCCACGGGCAGGCCCATCATCATGATGAGAAGCATGGACCCAAACATCAGAATCGTGATCCACTCGATGCCGAGCGTCATGTCAGTTTTCTCCCTGTGGCCACAAAGTAGATGTCACGAATCAGCCAGACCACCCCCTGGAGGGTGAGCAGGAGCCCGCCAAAGGGCATGATGAATTTGATCGGGTAATAGGCCGGCCCCCAGTCCGTGAAGGAGCGCTCCCCCGGAACCGGCATCCCCAGAATCTCCGCCCCTGCCTCCATGGTCTGGGAACTCCAGTAGAAGTTCCAGCTCGTGTAGACGAAGACCAGCATGAAGGTGAAAAAGAAGGCCGACGTGATGATGTCCAGAATCGCGCGGCCTCTCGGTGAGAGCGAGGCATAGATCACGTCCACCCGCACATGGGCGCGGTAGTAATGGGCGTAGCCGCCGGCCGCCACGTAAAAGACGGCGAACAGGAGGATCATGGTCTCGTGGCCCCAGTTGGTGGGCTTGTTGAAGGCATAACGCATCACCACCTCGAAGGTGATGACTGCGCACGCCAGAAGCGTGATACCCACCATCAGCTTTCCCATGAAAATGTTGGTCTTGTCCACGGCCAACATGAAGGTTCGCAGTGCTTTCATTCTCGCTTCTCCCGCACCCTTGCCGTCTCTTGGCCCTGTTGAATTCCTGCACTCCCCCTCTCCCCCGGCGGGGGAGAGGGTAAGAGTGAAGGAGCGCAAGGGTTAGATCTCCAGTTTCTTGCCGTCCTGATCCACCAGGTCCTTGTCCGTGTAGTTTCCGATCTTCACGGACTTCATGTATTCCCACTGGGATTTGAAGGCCTTCATGGCCAGAGGACTCTTCTTGGCCCAGGAGATCCAGAGGGCAGGAGCGAATTTCCTGAACTTGTCGATGTCCGAATCTTTGAGCCGGATCACCTCGACCTTCTGAACTTTCTGGAACTTGTCAAAGGCTTCGAGGTCCGCCTTCTGGATCTGGGAGTAATGCTCCCAGGAATGGACCTTGACCGCTGCCTCGAAGACCTGCTGCAGGTGCTTGGGGATCTTCTTCCACGTGTTCATGTTCATCTCGATGCTCATGAGGTCAACGGGCTGATGCAGGCAGGGCGTGGAAGGCGGGCCCATGATGATGTATTTGGCGATCTCGCCGAACCCGAGGTTGAAGTTGACCGCTGCGCCCACAAAGTCGGAGGCGTCGATGACGCCCTTTTCCAGAGCAGGGTAAACCTCGCCGCCCGGCAGGAGGACGGTGGAGACCCCCGCTGCTTTGTAAATGTCGGCGATAATGCCGCCGGGGTAGCGGATCTTTTTCCCTTTGAACTCCTCAAAGGAGCGGATGGGGACCTTGGAATGGATCAGGTTGTCGTCGTGCTGGATGGGGCCGATGTAATACATGTTGTGGGTGCCGTAGGCCTCCCGGGCAATCTCTTTGCCGCCAAGGCTTTCGTACCACGTCTCGAACTGCTCCGGCACGGTCCAGGCCGAACGGATAGGAACTCAGGAAGGTGCACGCAGGCACTTTCCCGGGCCAGTACACGTCGAAGCAGTGCATGGCGTCAAAGACCCCTGCCTTCACCGCGTCGAACATCTCGAAGGTCCCGACAATGGCGCCTGCAGGGAACGTTTCGACAATGAGTTTTCCCTCGGTGATTTCTCCGACGTATTTGCCGAACTTCTGGACCTCCACAAAGCCTACGGTGCCCGCATCCCAGGCGGTCTGCAATTTGATCTTGATGGGCTGCTGGGCCGAGACCCTCATCACTCCCGGAAACCCGACCAACCCCGCCGCTCCCGCCGCCACGGCTCCTCCTTTAAGAAAATTCCGGCGGGACAACTTGCTCTCCGATCCCTTCTTCTTCTCCTGACTCATTGCTGCCCTCCTCCATGGTCTTTTAGGTTTAGGTGCATCTCCGGTCCGCGAAGGACCGGGTGCTCCCCTTGGTTGCACCGCCTTCAAGGCCGGTGCAAAGCCCCTATCCCCTCGACCTCGCGGCAAACCTCACCCGAGGCACATGAGCCTTCATCCCCAAGCCAACGAACGCCTGCTGTCCCATTCGCATCATAGCGTTCATTGATCTTTGAAGATGTTGTCGAATCCCTTGATGCAGCCGTAGATGATAAATCCGATGATCGCCACGACAATGGCGCCCACGATGAAGAGCGTGGTATTGTACGGTATGGTGAACATCTTCTCCCTCTCTCTCGTTTTGATGGAACGGGAACAGTAAAGGGTTCAGAATCAAGTCCACAAGTTGTTCACGAAGAAGAAGGAGTGTTCCGTATTCCGGAACGAGCTTTTGATTGGCTGAACAGCTTCTTACCAAGCGGGGGGTTAAAGTGTCAAGCCAAAAATCCATTTATTCCCCCAGCGTGAGAAAGCCCCCACGCGCAGGTTGCTCAAAAACGCTCAGATACAAGGCGCCTGACAATCTTTATCCGCCTCCGGCGGGCCGAGGAGTGAGACGTACCTTCCAGTACGTCGCAACGACGAGGGGTGAGGCTTGCCAGCCTCTGGCTGGGCAACGCCGCAGATAAGCGTTTTTCATCAATCTGTTATTTTCCGATCGATTTGCGGACCAACTGCGTAATGTCCATCACGTCGATGGGGACCTTGTTTCTTTTCGCGTAGGTCGTCATGGTCCTGACACACTGCTGGCACGACGTGACAATCGCCTTGGCGCCGGTTCCGAGGGCTTCCTCGATTTTCCTTTTCGCAATCTCCGAGGAAAGCTTGGGATCCATCATTTCGAGATTTCCGCCGCCGCCGCAGCACTGGCAGTTCTCGCGGTTCCGGGGAAGCTCCGCCAGGCGGACCCCGGGAATGGAACGGATCACTTCCCTTGGAGCGTCAAACACTCGAGCCCCTCTCCCGAGATCGCAGGGGTCATGGTAGGTCACGGTCAGGTCCAGGGGCTTGAGGGGCACCTGCCCCTTTTTCACCAGATCCATCAGGAACTCGGAGGCATGGGCGATTTCAATGTCATGGGGATAATGTTCCTTCCACATCTGGTAGCAGGAGGGACAGGCGAAGACCGCCTTCTTTGCCCCTTTGTTGCGGACCGCTTCAAGATTGTGCTTCACAAAGGGATCCAGCATGTCCTTCAAGCCGGCTCCCAGAAGCGGGAACCCGCAGCACCATTCCTCTTCCCCCAGGAGAGTGAAGTCCACGCCGCTCGCCTCCAGGATCTCGGCCAGGGCCACAGGGATCTTTTGAGCCAGGGGGAAATAGGCGGCCACACAGCCCGTGAAGTAGACCACCTCGGCCTTTTCCTTGAGAAACCCGTGATCCGGGGCGTCGCTCACGTCCTCGACCCAGTCGGCCCGCTCCTCGTTGTCCTCTGCAAAAACATTGTGACTCTCTTCCAGGTTGTCTCGGATCTTCTCCACCTTTTCGGCGTGGAATTTGGAATGGAAAAGGTCCTGCCGGAGGGAAAGCCAGAGTTCCTTGAGGTGAATCCCCACGGGGCACACTTCCTGACAATTGCCGCACAGGGTGCAGCGGTACACGGTCTCGCTGTAGGCTTTCCACTCCTCAGGGGAGAGCTCTTTTTTGCCCAGAAGCTTGTGAAGGAGGGAGGTTCTTCCCTTCAGGATCTGCTTCAATCCCTTCATGCGGTGGAGGGCGGAGAGTTTACCCTCCTGGGAGGCATTGACCGCCGGGCAGACTTCCGCACAGTACCGGCAATTGGTGCAAGCCTCCAGCTCCAAAAGCTGCCTGACGCTGTAATCCTGGTTAGCCATTGATGTTTGCTCGCTCCAGAGGATTCGATGAACAAGTAAGCAGCAGGCAGTAAGGAGTAGGCAGCCAACCCCAAGAGCAGGAATGCGGCCACTCGTTTCGCTTCCAAGCGTTTGCCCCTACTCCCTGTTTCTTCCGTCTCTTTTACTGCTTACTGTTTACTGCTTACTATTTTTTATACTTCTCAATGTCCGCCAGGACCCATTTGGTCAAAGCGTCAGGACCGTGGATCATTTTGCTGATCTCAGCCTTATCCTGCGGCTTGATCTTGTACATCCATCCCTTTCCGTAACAGTCCTGATTGATCAGCCCCGGGTTGGTCTCAAGCTCTTCATTCACGGCTGCCAACTCTCCGTTCACGGGCGCAAAGGCTTTGCCCAGCCATTTGCCTGATTCGATCTTGGCGAACTTCTTGCCCACGGAGAGCTCTTTGCCTTCCTCGGGCAACTGCACGTAGACAATCTCTCCTGCCATCTTCTGGGCAAAATCGTCCATGCCCATCACGAGGAAGTCCCCTTCCTCCCTGATCCAGAAATGATTCTCCTCGTAGTAAAGCTCCTCCGGCATGTTGTACCCTTGAATGTCCATGGTGCCTCCTTAATAAATTGCTCAATGTGCAAAATTGATATGGCTCCGGTAGGCCTAGCCCACCCGAAGGCTGTACTAAATTCGAAGCACGAAATCCGAAACACTAAACAATACGCAACGACAAAAATTCAAATGCCCCAAACAATAAGCGGACCGATTTCTTTTTGTTTTTGTCATTATGACCCTTTTTATTTTGGGTTTGTTTCGGATTTCGATATTCGGATTTCGGATTTTTGCGCCTCCATCAGTTCGTTGATGAACTGGGTGGTGCTGCAGACTCTGAACTTCTGTTTTCTCAATTTCGCGTTGGTCAGGTTGTGGACACACGAATTGCACTCCGTGAGCAGGACTTCGGCTCCCGCATCCTCCGCCTCCTGAAGCCTGCGCCGTGCCATGGCAAGGGAATTCTTCGCAAACGCGCCTCGGACGCCGCCGCCTGCGCCGCAACATAGGGCGTCGACCCTGTTGTGCGGAAGCTCCACAAAACCCGGAGCGATTTTTCGGATCGTCTCTCTGGGCTCGTCATAGATGTTGCAGTGTCTTCCAAGATCACAGGGATCATGGTAGGTTACCTTTTTGCTGGTCTGTACTCCCAGGTCAAAATCCTTCAGAAGCTGTGACACGTGAATGACCTTCACGCCCTTCTCCTTGAGTTCTCCATACTGGGGCTTGTTGTTGAAGGTGCGTGAGCAGTAGGGGCAGCCGGTCACCACAGTCTTCGCCCCTGTGGCAAGAATCAGCTCGATGTTCTTTTTCGCCAGGCCCTCGTTGATCTGGTATCCCACATCTTCGAGAACTCCGGTGCAGCAAACCTCGTCAATGAGGGTGTAGCTCACGCCGATTCGATCCAGGAGGTCAAGGGTAGCCTCCGTCGATTCATCTTCGCGGTAGGTCCCTACGCATCCGACGAAGAAAACGTATTCCGCTTTCTTGTTTTTCTGTCTTCCGAAATCAGGCGCTTTGTCTTCCGCGTAAATGTTGGTGTTTTTTTCGAGCACTTCGTTCATGCCTTTGAATGCGGGATGGCATGACCCAATGTGGACCATGTCCTTTCTCACCTGTTTGATGATCTCGGGTACGTTAACGCCGGAGGGGCAGTTCTTGTGGCAGCTCGCACAAGTGGTGCACTGAAAAAGGGTATCAATCAGTTCCTCATTGAGGGGGATCTTGCCGTCCATCACTTCCTTCAGGATGAGCATCTTGCCCCTGGCATTGTAGGAAGGTCTCAGGGTGGCCCCGTATACAGGACAGACGGCCTGGCAGAACCCGCAGCGCGAGCACTGAAGAACCTGCTCCCGGTATTTTTTCACAAAATCGTATTTGGATTCCATTGCAGTTACCTCAGGTTATTGTTCAGACAGCATGAAGCTCGTTGCAGGTGGCCTGTTGCATGTCGCACGTAGCAAGTCGCAGGTTGCATGTAGCCTGTCGTCAGTAGTCCGTTGTCAGGAATTTTTCCTTCCTGTATTCTGTCCACTGTCTGCTGTCTTCTTTGTTCTTCCAACTTTAGACATTTTAGCCGAAGGCCCTGAGCCCAGTCGAAGGGGCACTTTAGTTCACTTTAGGCACTTCTTCATCAAGCGCCATCTTGCCCGGGTTGAGAATATTATTCGGATCAAACATCTTTTTCAGGGACCGCATCATCTCCATGGCCGCCGGATCGTGTTCCAGCGTCATATAACGCGCCTTGGAAAGACCGATGCCGTGTTCTCCCGTGAGTGTTCCTTCCAGGCTGATGGCCAGCTTGAAGAGCTCCCCGCTCGCAGCCTGCATCCGCTTCACCTGATCAGGGTCATAACCATCATAGAGGATCTGGGGATGGAGATTCCCGTCCCCAGCATGACCGAAGGTGGCAATCTGGAGGTTGTATTTTTTGGCGATTTCATTCACCCCTCTCAGCATTTTCGCCACTTTGCCGATGGGAACGGTCACGTCTTCAAGAACAAAATGCGTTTTGATCCTTGCGAGCACGGCGTAGGCCGATTTTCTCGCCTTCCACAGTTCGGTCACTTCGGCCTCTGATTTCGCCTCCTTGACCTCTTGCGCATGGTTCTTCCTGAAGATATCCAGGATTTTCTTCATCTGGTATTCCGTTTCTCCGGGCGTGTACCCATCCGTTTCAACCAGAAGCATGGCGTCCACTTCCGGGAGATTCAGATCCGTATTCTGGTTAATCGCTACAATCGTCTCCCGGCCCAGGATCTCCAGAACGCTGGGCAGGATACCACTGTGCATGATCTCGGTCACCGCATGCCCCGCATCCTCCAGATTGTCAAAGGTCGCAAGGGCTGTGCTGGTCGCCCTTGGTTTCGGATTGATCTTCAGGATGATCTCCGTCACCACGCCCAGGGTCCCTTCGGACCCCACAAAGAGCCTTGTCAGATCGTACCCGGAAACGCTCTTGATCGCCTTGGAGCCTGTTCGCATGATGCGGCCGTCCGGTAGAACGACTTGTAAGCCCAACACGTAGTCGCGGGTTGTGCCGTATTTCGCTCCTTTGACGCCGCCTGCATTTGTGGCCACATTCCCCCCCAGGGTGGAGACCTTCCCGCTCGCAGGATCGGGGGGAAAGAAGAAACCGTTTGGCGCCAGCGCGCTTTCCAGAGCCGCATAAACGACACCCGGCTGCACGACGGCAAGGCGGTCTTCGATACTGATGCCGAGGATCTTGTTCATGCGGTTGAGATCGAGAACGATTCCACCCTTCGCAGGAACAGACATTCCTGAAAGACCTGTCCCTGCTCCCCGGGGGATGACCGGAATCTGTTCCCGATTGGCCAGCTTCAGGATCTCCGACACCTGTTCTGCGCTCCCGGGCCAGACCCCGCAAGACGGCCGGTGAGAATGCTCCGACGCATCGTAGGAGTAGGAGACCATGTCGATCAGCCGTTCGGTGTAGTTATCTTCGCCAACGATTTTGATTAATTCTTGCTTAACTCGTTCATCCATAATTCACTCCAAACGGAGATGCACAGGGACAGAGGGACAAAGGCACAGAGGCACAAAGCAAAAAAAGCTTTTCTGTATTTCCCTTTGTCCCTTTGTGCCTTTGCATCTTTGTCCCTTATCTTCTCTCGTGCCGCCTCGTCGCGTTTCCTAACAATACAAAGGGACTGATAATGATGTGCAGCAGCTTGCTGAAAGGCAAATAGGCAATGAAAGCACCTGTTAATATGGCGTGAAGGTACCAAATGAAACCATACACATCGACAATGGAAGACGCGCCGAAAAACAACCGACCAATCGCATATCCCAGGAAAGCATAACCCGAACCTTCCGGGAACCCCGTCATGGCAATCCGCATACCTTCCATAATAAAGCCCACCATCACAATCGCCGCTATGAGACCAAGGGCCAGAACGTCCTGGCGAGGAAGATCAGGGACTTGATTGGATCGCTGTGTTCTGCCTCGCAAGTACGCAAACAGCACTCCTAAAATAATCATGACCCCGGTGATATCAAACAGAAAGGCCGTGAGCGGGCTATTCTTGTCCAGCATGGGCCAGACCCAGGCCTGTTCAGGAGTCCACAACGATCCTATGAGCCCGACGATTCCCCATACGAACCGGAAAGCAAAGGCATAAAAGATGAGTCCGTGAATCAACCACCTCTTCGGCGATTGCCGGTACAGCCTCCTTTGGAGCAGGACGTCGAGTACCAGGGTTTTGAGAATCGGACCGATTTGCTTTGAGAAGAGCGCTCCTGCGGCGCCGCCCACCAAACCGAAGAAATTGGGCGATGCACCGGTCAGCACATAAGAAAAAACCAAAACCATCCCGGCAAGGAAAAGGATGAGGGTGAGGATCGTCGTGGTGTCACCGACCGAGAAGGTCCCCGCATGACAAGGCATACAGATGACGCTCTTGGCAGGCAGAACCATTGCAGCGGCCCCCACCTTGTTGCCCGCGCTGTGACAGTGACGGCAGGAGGCCTCGTCATTTCTGACGACCATTTCATGCACCCGGGAGGTTTGGCCGGGCTTGAAAGTTCGCTTCCACACTACATGCTTTGACCTGGGATCTCTTTCCGGTTGGGTTCCCTGGAGATGACAGCTCCCGCAGGCCACCAGCCCGTGCAGGTCATGAGCAACCTTTTCGTCATGGTAAGGGAGATGGCACTGGCGGCAGTCGCCGTGAATGTTCTCGCCGTGACCAGCCTCCGTTGCCTGCGGATGACAGATCACGCAGGCGACCTTCGCGTGAGGGGTCTTCCCGTACTCCGCGGGGTTGACCAGAGAGATCTTTTTGCCGGTCAGGGTCTGCGTGGGCGTCCCGAGCTGGGCATGGCAGTAGAAGCAGGTCGTTTTGATCTTTTCAACCGCATCGCTCTCTTCAGGCATGATCAATCTGTGACAGGCCATGCACGCCTCATCCTCCGCTGAGAAAGGAGGAAGCTCTTTCTTTTCCTCATGGCAGGCGCCGCACTGTTCATGTCGCGGCTTGCCGGGGTCAAACTTCACCTTTTCCTTGATCGGAGCCTGCTCATGAGGGTCATGGCAGCCAAGACATGCTTTATGTTTTTCGAGATCCTGGACTTTCTGGGACCCGTGTTTTCCTTTCTCCAGATCGCTCATGACCTCTTCATGGCAGACCAGGCAGTGGTCCGGTTGAAAACGATCCTGGGCTCCTTTCACTATTTCTTCCGGATTGGGATGAAGCCCCTGTTTCCCAAGGTCTTCATGGCAATTCTGGCAGGGGGTCTGTCCATGAACGGAAGCATGGAATTTCTTGGCGTTGATCCACCAGGAGGCGTGAGCAGGGGTGGAGAACAAACCCAAAAGGAAGATGAGCAGGCAGACAGCTGGGAGCCGTTGCCTTGTCATGTTTGCAGTGTTGGTTTCTTGTGCAACCATAACCGTCATTGCCTCAGGGTTTCCCCCTCCCTACCTCCCTTTACGAAGGGAGGGGTCCCCCTCTTTCGTAAAGAGGGGCAAGGGGAGATTTTCAAAAACAAAACGGGAAGCACGGTGAGCACGCGCTCTTTTGTCCGGCTTCCCTTTTATCATGACTACTTGGAAGGTTTCAAGAAATCTGGTTCCAAGAAAGCAGGATTCGGGTAAGTGTAGAATCCTTTTCCGCTCTTGACTCCCAGTTCTCCTCGCTCGATCTTGTCCCTGAGAGCCTGAGGCGGATGATCTTTCGGATCCTTGGAGTCGTTGTAATAGACCATCTCGATATCCCAGATCACGTCCAGACCCACTTTGTCCATGAGCGCAAAAGGGCCCTCCTTCATGTCCGTGAAAACCATCCAGGCTCGCTCCACGTCCTGAAAATCCACAAATCCGTTTCCCCACATGTAGAGCACTTCACGCTTGATCGCTCTCCACACGCGATTGAAACAAAAGCCCAGAAGTTCCTTGTTCACGGTGAGCGGGATGAACCCGATGGATCGAATCCAGTCCGCGCCTTTCTTGAGGACCTCCGGCAGAGTGCGCGTTCCTCCCATGAGGTCTACCATATTGATGCCCTGGAGAGGAAAGTAGAAGTGGATGTTGAGACAGCGTTCCGGTCTTCCGCTCGCTTCCTCGAACCGTGAAACCGGCATGGAGGAACTGTTGGTGGCGAGAATGGCTCCGGGTGCGGCTTTCTCGCCCAGTTCTTTGAACACCGCTGTCTTCAGTTCGCGGTTCTCCGGGACGGATTCGATGACAAGATCCGCATCTTTCACCGCTTCACCGAGATCGGTCACCTGTTTGATCGCCTGGGCACACGCGGCCCATTCAGACCAAGGAATGATGGGTTTCACTTTCTTCGCCTTCAGGTCGGAGCGGATTTTTTCATAGGTCTGTTGAAAGGCTCCTTCCCTGGGATCGAAGACCTTGACTTTGTATCCCGCGTGTGCGGCGACCATGGCTATCTGGGCGCCCAGAACGCCTGTTCCAACTATAGACACTTTCTTAAGAGGCAAGCGCTTGCTCATCGTCTCATCTCCTAAACAAAAAGTGGTTTCATTTTCAGATAGTACTTCCCGCTCCCCGTCATGCCAACAATACCGGCCTCAACCAGAGACTGTATGGCCGTGGGCCTGAAGTCTCTCATTCCGATGCGGAACAACTGCTGCTTCATGTAAGGAAGTTCAACAGCGGACTCCGGAGTCAGGGCTCCCACTCGCTCGAGGTCAGTGATGATTCGTCTGCCTGCTCTCTTGATCCGCCAGGTAATCCCGTATCGTGTGAGAATAAAAACCAGGATCAAAATAAGAATTCCTACCGTTATCTGCATCGCATCGGCCATTGCTTTTGCCTCACCCTTTTTTCTCTTGCAAGAGGACTCGGACCCATTTTCCGGCCCCCGTCTTTTTAGCAGAGGGGCTGAAGATAGGCAAGCTTTTGCAGGGCGCGAGTGGTATAATGGCGATAAATAAAGGGTTCCACCATGCGGAGCAACGCCATTCCTCTTTTCGCTTTCCTTCTGACGATTTCTCTTGTCTTCCCGGATCCTTGTTTTCCCGAACAGGCTCACCCCAAGAGCCTCACCCTTTTATTCGGAGACAGCGTGAACGGCTCTATCGAGCCCTGCCCCGGTTGCGAAGGAGGGAGCCGACTCGGAGGCCTGGCCAGAAGAGGAGCATGGATACAAACGGCTCGTGAGACATGGAAAGGCTCTCTCCTCCTGGACTCCGGCGATCTCTTCTTTGACAGGTACCGAAAAGCGATTCCTTCTGAGGACGTGACGGCACTGGCTGAGAAGGCAGAGATGATCCTCCGATGCTACGATCTGCTCGGCTATGACGCGATGGGCATCGGCGATGATGACCTCACTCTTGGAAAGGATTTCCTCGTTCATCTTTCCGGGACCGCAAGCTTTCCCTTTGTTTCATCGAATCTCGTGGACAAAGAGACCGGGCAAGCCATTTTCCGGACCTATGTCATCAAGGAGACCGCAGGGTTGAGAGTCGGGATCTTTAGCCTTCTCTCCGTCTATCTCTTCGCAAACGATTCGGATTCAAGAATCAGAGGACTCGCAGTCAGAG
Source organism: uncultured delta proteobacterium (assembly GCA_963702565.1). Taxonomy (GTDB): domain Bacteria; phylum Desulfobacterota; class DSM-4660; order Desulfatiglandales; family HGW-15; genus CAVPDE01. The sequence goes on from CAVPDE010000010.1 coordinate 38,922, forward strand.
AGCCTGTTGAAGAAGCCAAAAGCATTCTGAGAAAGATCAGGCCGGAAACGGACCTGGTGGTTCTCCTGAGCCATCTTGGGTATGCGCCGGACATCGAACTGGCGGAGACCGTGGAGGGCATTGATGTGATTATCGGCGGCCACTCCGGCCATCCCCTCTCTTATCCGATAAGGATCGGGAACACGGTCATTGTCCAGTTGGGGTCCAAGGGGCTGCACGCGGGGGAGCTCCATCTTCAAGTTGCGCCTGACAGGGCTTCCCCCCCTGACTCAAGCCTTAAGGCGGCTACCCCTCTGTCTCCTTCAGACAGGGAGCATCCTGAGATCGCGGAAATGATAAAAGGGTACAGGATGAAGCATTCGCCGGAGTGGTTCAAGGCTGACGAAATCTGCCCTGAACAATGACGGAAGGATCGGGCCTTGGCCTATACCATCAGGTACTTCTTCCTCACCTCCTCATTCCCTCTCAATTCCTCGATGGTCCCGTGGTAATGGATAGCCCCCTTGTCCATCACGTAACCCCTGTCGCTCAGGGCCAGGGCCAGACCGACATTGTGCTCGCAGATGAGCATGTTCAGACCCGTTTTCTTGATCTCGCCCAACTGCACTTCCATGGTCTTGATGACCAGAGGAGCCAACCCTTCCCCCGGCTCATCCAGCAGCAAAAGGTCCGGGTTGGTCATGAGCGTTCTTGCGATGGTGAGCATCTGCTGCTCCCCTCCGCTCAACTGAGTTCCCATGTGGGTGTCAAGCTGCTGCAGTTTTGGGAAGAGGTTGTAGACCGAGTCCAGGTTCCAGTTGGACCCTGCCCTCTCTCTCCTGGCCACGAGGATGTTTTGCCTGACCGTGAGGTCGGGGAAGATCCGCCGGTCATCAGGGACAAAGCCGATGCCGAGTTGAGCAATGCGGTAAGGAGGTTTCCCGACAATGTCCTGGCCTTTGAATCGGATCTTTCCGGCCTTGGGCGGGGTCAGCCCGATAATGCTCTTGAGCGTCGTGGTTTTGCCCGCCCCGTTTCTTCCCAGAAGGCAGATGGATTCTCGCTCTCTGACCTCGAAGGAGATCCCGAAAAGAATATGGCTTGTCCCGTAGTAGGTGTGAATCTGTTCTGCTTCGAGTATCATGCGGTACCCCCTAAGTACACTTTCTGAACATCCTCGCTTTCCCGAACCTCTTTCGGGGTTCCGTCGGCGATGAGCCTTCCTTGGTGAAGGACCGATATTCTTTTTGCAATTCCGAATACCACCGCCATGTCGTGCTCGGTGAAAAGAATGGTGATTCCCCTCTCCTCGCACAGTTTTCGGATAAGCGACATGGTGGTATCCGTCTCTTCAGGAGACATGCCGCAGGTGGGCTCATCGAGCAGCAGGATCTCCGGCTCCGTTCCTACGGTGACGGCGAGTTCCAGCCTTTTCTTGTCCCCGTGGGAGATGGAGTCTCCCTGCCGGCAGGCCTGGTCCGCCAGGCCCACGTCCTCCAGTATTCGCTGGACTTCCTCCTTAAAAAATTTCGTCGCAGGGGTGAAGAAGTTTAACGAGACCTTGCGGTGGGAAAGCAGAGCCATGAGCACGCTCTCGTAAACCGTGAGTTTAGGGAAGATGCTCGTGATTTGAAAGGAACGGGTGATCCCCTGATTGCACCTCTCATAGGCAGGAAGACGGGTGATGTCCCTTCCCTTGTAAAAGACTCTCCCTGTCGTGGCCCGGTGATAGCCTGTGATGAGATTGAAATAGGTGCTCTTCCCTGCCCCGTTGGGACCGATGATGGCGTGGATATCGCCCTGGCGAAGATCCAGACTCACGCGGTTGACAGCCCAGAGTTTCCCGAAAGCCCGTGATATGTCTTGTGTCTCCAGAAATGCCATATCGTTTATCCTCGCGGTCGTTGTGCGTTTTCTTTTCTTGCTTTCACCTTCTCCTGAATGTAGCCGAGAATCCCGCCGGGCAGGAAAAAGATGATCAGGAGAATCAGTCCCCCCATGACCACAGGCCAGTAAACCGTAAACCCGAGAACCCAGGCATGAAAGAAAGTCATGATGAACATGCCCAGCACCGGCCCGAAAAACAGGGAAGGACCCCCGAGAATAGCGGCCATGACCGGCTCGCCGGATTTGATCCATGTGAGGTAGGAAGGCGCAACCGATCGATAGAAGGGCACCCAGATTGCCCCGGCCAGCCCCGCAAGAGCCGCTGCAAAGACAAAGGCGATGAGCTGATACCTCGCGAGGTTGATCCCGAGGAACTCCGTTCGGGTGTCGTTCTCACGCATGCCTTTCACGATCTGCCCGAAGGGGGAGTTCACGAGCCGCCAAAGGCCATAGGTCGAAACGAGAAAAACAGCCAAAAGGAAGTAGTAGTAGGTGACCGGCGACTTCAGGTACTCGGGAGGGAAGACACCCTGGATTCCGTCGTCCCCGCCCGTGAAGTTGTGCCATTTGAACACGATGAAAAAGATGAGCTGCCCGAACGCCAGGGTCAAGACCGAAAAGTAGATCCCTCTGAGGCGGACACAGAAGTACCCTACGATGGCGCCCACCAAAGCGGCAAGTAGAACGCCAGCCACCAAACTCAGCCAGAAGTTGAACTGAGCCTTGGTCATCAAGAGGGCCACCGCATACCCCCCCAGCCCATAGAAAGCAGCCTGGCCAAAGGAGAGCTGACCCATGTAACCGAAGAGAAGATTGAAACTCAGGGCCAGCATGCTCATCACCAGAGCTTCGCAAAGCACGGTGAGGTAAAACTCCGAAAGGCCAACCGGAGCCACACCCAAAACGATGACCAGGAGAACCAACCACCATTTCTGCGTGATCCAGGATCCCCTCTTCTCAGTCTGAATCTGTTCCATCACGACTCCATTCTCATGGGATGTTTATCTTTCCGGTCTTCCGAAGATTCCCCATGGTCGAATAATGAGCACCACGGCCATCACCATAAAGATCAAGGCCAGGGCCAGTTCCGGTTTGAACATGATCCCGAAAGAATACACCTGCCCGACGATGAACGCGCCCAACAGGGTTCCCGGTAGGCTGCCCATTCCTCCGATGACCACGACGGCAAAACACTCGATAATGATCTCAACATCCATCCCCAAAGCGACCGAACCAAAGGGAGCGGTCACCGCTCCGCTGAAGCCGGCGATCATGGCCCCGAGCACAAAGATCCATGTAAAAAGCCAGGGGATCGGTATTCCCAGGGCAGAGACCATCTCCCGGTCATGGGCTGCGGCCCGGATAATGTCCCCCAGGCGGGTCCGGTAGACGAGCCACCAGAGAAACACCACAACGGCCAGGCCCGACAGGATGACAAAGAAGTTGTACGACGGAAATGGAAACCCAAAGATAAGCACGGCGCCTGTGAAGGGCTTGGGTCTGGGGATAGAGAGGAACTGTCCGCCCCACGCCCATTTCACCAAATCGGTGATGATCAGAACGATCGCATACGTGGCCAGGAGTTGCTCGGGCCAGCCCCGGCTATAAAGCCGTCTGAGCAAGCCGAATTCGATGAGAACTCCTATCCCTCCCATGATCAGGGCGGCAATGAGGGCGGCCAGGTAGAACCCCAAGACTGGCATGAGCAGGAACTTCCAAATACTGAAGGACAGAAAGGCCCCGAGCATGTAAAGAGATCCATGGGCAAAATTGAGAACCCTCAGAACACCGAAGGTCAGGGACAAGCCTGAGGCAACCAGGAAAAGGAGGGCGCTCCGAGCAATCCCACTCATAAATTGATTGAACAGGACGTCAAAGGACATAGCATTTCCCTATTATTAATGCTCCCATAATTGTTAGGACAGCACCCATAAATCCCTCCTGACCTCCCTTTACCAAAGGGAGGAATTACCCCTCTTTGGTATAGAGGGGCGAGGGGAGATTTTACGGAGAATGTCGATTCAGTTCCTAGACTTCTGAGAAAACAGAATTCAATCTGCCATTTTTGTTGGGTAGTCGAAGTCCGAGAATTCCCGGATTCCTTCGCCGTTCCATCGCCTCGGACCTCGACTACCGGCCTATTCCGTTTTGTCTAACCGTTCTTATCTTACGACACCGGTTTTCTTCCAGACTTCTCTGACGCTCGCTTCAGGACGAATGACCTCTTCTCCAGGCACTCGCGAGATATCTTTCCACACCTTGAACGGGTACTTGGGGTCTTTTGCAACCGTCCCCTGGTAGCACGGGACCGTTGCCATGTGATCCAGCGCCCGGACGGAAAACTTCTGTCTCAAACCCTCAAAGGGAATCCCCTCGATCGCTTTGATCACGGCTTCCGTTTCGATGGTTTTGGCCTTTTCAATGGCCGCTTTGAGGAGGTAGACCGCATCGTAGTTCTGGACAGCCCAGCCGTCAGGATACTCTCCGGTGGCCTTCTTGAATTTCTCTACGAACTCCATCATCTTGGGGTTGGGATCCATGAAGAAACACCCTCGTCCGAACCCATAGACCCCTTCCGGCGCATCCGCACCAAGGGCAAGCAAGACAGGGAAGTCATAGAGGGCGATGAACGGGGTCTTTTCGAAGAAGCCGTAAGGGGCGGCCTGCTTCGTGAAGGACACGAGATCTCCACCGAAGAGGGAGCCGTGCACCGCGTCCGGTTTCTTAGCCATAATGGCCGTGATAAAAGCGGTAAAATCCTTCTCGCCCAGTTTGGGCCATGCCTCATAGACGATCTCGGCATCCGGAACCAGTTTCTTGATCTCTTCTGTGAAAGCCGCCTCTTCACGCCGGCCGAAATCGTAATCAGGACCGATGGTGGCAAACTTCTTGGCTTTCGGAACCTTTTTCTGGAAATACCGCGTGGCAGCCACTGCTTCCATGTAGGTGTTGGGGACGACCTGCACGAAGTAAGGCGAGAACTTGTCCACGGTTTGGGCCTCTGTGTTGGCAATGGCGGAAAGCCTCAGGATCTTGTATTCGGAATGGACCACCTGCATGGCAAGACCGACCCCGCTGCTGCAAGGTCCGATGAGGAAGTTGACTTTTTCTCTGAGGATCAGATCTTTCACCTCTCGCACCGCCACATCCGTCTTCCCTTCCGTGTCGCGGACGATGTATTCTACCTTCTTTCCCAGAATTCCGCCCTTACCGTTGATCTCCTCCAGGGCCATCTTGATGCCCTTGACCCCGGCTTCAGAGTACATGTGGCACCCGCCGGCGAAATCATAGATCACGCCGATCTTGATGGCGTCTTGCGAGAAGGCTGAGGATGCCATGACCAGGGTGAGTGCAAAAAAGAGGGCTGTGAGCAACGCTGACTTCTTCATGTCTTTCTCCTTTCTGTTAATAAAACTCTTGGTGAAAGGTGGGCTAGATACGCGAAACCGGTCCCCAATCCAACTCAAAAGGAGTTCAGTGTCTTTCACCTCCTTTCCCTTTTACGCAGTCAGTAGGCAGTAAGAAGTAAGCACTAAGCAGCAAAAGCTTTTCAACTATGGGCTTTCTGCTTACTGCATACTGCCTACTGCATACTGTTCTATGTCTAGAGTAAATATGGTGAGACATCCACCCTATCGATCAGTCACTCAAGCATCTCTGCTCGCTAATCCCGAGTTCGGATTTCTTCCTCGTGATCAGTACGTCAGAACTATGCCACCATCGAAGAGGAGATCTTCGCCGATGAGATATCGTGCGTATCGAGAAAACCCAAAAATGAAAAGATTGGCCACCTCGACCGGGGCCATCATTTCCTTGATCCTGGACTTCCCCATCATCACATCCGCCACGACCTGCTCTTGAGAGATGCTTCGCTGAGCGGCTTGGGCGGGAATCTGGTTGAGGGCTAAAGGGGTCTTGACGAAACCCGTGCTCACGGTAAAAGAACGGATCTTGCCCTCCCCTTCGGCGGATATGGACTGGGCCAGGGCTCTCAGGCCGAACTTGGTGATGTTATAGACAGGTTTATTTACGGTGCTGATATGGGCATGGATGGAAGACATGTTGCCGATCACGCCTGTGCCATCCTTGCTTTTTTTCATGTGAGGAATACACAGTTTGGAGAGATAGAAGGGGGCTCGAAGCATGAGGCGCTGCATGAGATCGTATTTTTCCATTGGGAAATTCTCGACAGAGTCGATATGCTGGATCCCTGCGATATTGGCAACGTACTTGATGGTCCCGAGTTTGGCCGCATCTGCCGCCGCTTTCTGGATATCGTCGTCCTTGCAAAGATCCGCCTGTAGAAAAATCATCTGGCCGCCCATGTCACGAGCGATCTTCTGGGTCTTCTTGCCCTCCTTCTCGTTGATGTCCAAACCCACGGTCATCAACTTGTTCGCCGACGCTGCAATGGCCACGGCTCTTCCAATTCCTGTCCCACAGCCGGTGACCATGCAGATGTTATCGGGACTGAAATTAGAGTCCTGCAAAAGAAGGATCTCGTCTTTTCGTATTTCAGGCTCTCTGATGTCCAAGGTTGGTTTCCCCCTGGTTTTTAATCCAAGCAATTCTCGGGCCAGACCATGGATCCGACTGGCGTCGTTTGTTGAAAAGAATCACAACCGCCTGCAACCCCGGTTCCCGATGTGGAAAGCCTGGATCACTGAAAGCGTTTTCGCGCCTCAAAACCCCTGGGGAGCGTATCTCGTCGCCTACATGTCGTATCAAGGCTACAGACCGGACGTTTCTATTTGTTGTCTTGGCTGATTACACAACTCCAGACGGTCAACGGTCAGATTCCTCTTTAAGTGTGGAAGTCAAACTTCGACCAGAACTCCCTGTCATCCTCTTTCCAGTTCCTGCCGAATTTCTCAGAGTAATAGGAATCCATCCTTTCAAGCCACTTGGACAAGAGGGTCTTGCTGCCGGTCTTCTCGCCGATAATATCGTTGAGGAAAGTGGCGATCTCCGTGATCTTGTCCTTGGGAATGAAGTGGGCCGCCCCTGCTCTAAAAGACCTCACCGTGTCTTCGGGGCTGAGAGCGTGTGCAGTGAGCATGACGGGCGTCACTTTTTTCTTGGCCGCGATCTCCAAGAGCCTGTACCCGTCAACGCCCATGATATCCAGAATGGCCATGTCGAATGCCTGGGCTTCGAGCTGCTTTTTCGCCTCTTCAAACGTTGCGGCCTTGACGACCTTGCAGCTTTCCAAAAGATCTTCCAATGTCTCCAGGACATCGGGCTCATCGTCGACGATAAGGATCTTCTTGCCTTTTAACTTGTCCTCCATAATTTCTCCTCTCTTTTCCTTGCTGTTTCAGAGGCAGGCCTCTCCTCCACCCCACCCGCGATACTGAGACCTACCCTATCCTATTTCTTGAGCAAGTTTCAAGTGGGTTCACGGACCAATATTTCCCTTGCGTTCCGGACCGGCGAAAAGTAGGATTGTATCAAAATATCTACATTGTCCCGTTCAGACCCGGAGAGATTCTGTGGAGCAAGACACGGAACACAACGACCACCGCCAAGAATCCGAAAACCCAGACCCGACCGTGCCATCTCAGGATCTGGAAACCCAACTTGAGATGTACGAGCTCATCTACGACAGCATCCACAATGGGAGCATGGTCACCGATGCCGAGGGCTATGTGACGCATTTCAACAAACCCTACGGCGATTTTCTGGGGCTTGATCCTGCCGCGCAAATCGGAAAGCATTGCACCGAGGTGATCGAGAACTCGCGGATGCACATTGTAGCACAGACCGGCGTCCCTGAGATCAATCAGACCCATCTCATCAAGGGCCAGAGAATGGTGGTCCAGCGCATTCCCATGAAGAAGGACGGCAAAATCATCGCCGTATTCGGCCAGGTCATGTTCAAAGATGTGCGGGACGTCACCAAGCTCGCGAAAAAGCTCTCCCTCCTCGAATCCAAAGTGGAACTCTACGAACAGGAGCTTATATCGATACGCTCCACCCGTCACACCCTGGAGGGCATCGTCGGGGAGAGCGACACCATGCAGACCCTCAGGAAAGAAGCCCTGAAAGCCGCAGCCACCCAGTTCCCCGTATTGATCACCGGCGAGAGCGGCACAGGCAAGGAGCTCTTTGCGCAGGGCATCCATCACGCGAGCGCCAGGCGGCTCTACCCCTTTGTCCGCATCAACTGTTCCGCGATCCCAAAAGATCTTCTAGAGTCAGAACTCTTCGGCTACGAGAAAGGAGCGTTCACAGGAGCCCGGTCCGGAGGCAAGCCGGGCAAACTGGAACTGGCAAAGCACGGCACTGTGTTCCTGGATGAGATCGGGGATCTCCCTCTCCAGATGCAACCCAAACTGCTTCGGGTCATCGAAGACAAGGAATTCGAAAGGATCGGCGGGACTTCGGTGCTCCGCTCCGACTTTCGTCTCATTGCCGCAACCAACCAGAATCTGGAAGAAATGCTGGCCGAGCGCCGCTTCCGTAAAGACCTTTTCTACCGGCTCAACGTGATTCCCCTCCACGTCCCACCGCTCCGGGAAAGACGGGAGGATATCCTTCCGCTGGTGAGACACTTCCTGGATCAGACCGCCCAGGAAGCCTTCCTGCCGGAAATCACTTTAGATAATGAAGCGGAAGAAGTCCTCCGGAGCTACCACTGGCCGGGGAACATCCGCGAACTGTCGAACGTTCTTGAAAGGGTCCTCTCCTCCTTGGAAGGCAGCAGGATCCGCCTGTCCGACTTGCCTTTCTATCTCTATCGGAGCCGAAAGATCGCTTCCAAGCTGTCCGCCGTATCCATCAGGGAAGTTCAATCCCGGGCCGAGAAGGAGGCGATCCTTCACTCCTTAAGGCTGGCCCGGTACAACAAGTCCAAGGCCGCGGCCATGCTGGGCATTCATCGCACCCATCTGTACAAGAAGATCAAGAAGTACGGCATTACACGGCCCACCTACGAAGATATGCAGGAATAGCGTGCGCAGGGACAAAGGCACATAGGCACAAAGGGAGATAATGGTTTTTCTGCTTTGTGCCTCTGTCCCTTTGTCCCTTCTTCGTTAATCTTCGTGAATCTCCTTGATGCCGGCAAAGAAATCCAGAACCTCCGGGTTCCTGAGCGCGTCCTTGTTCAGCACCGCCTTCCCCTCAATCACCTTTTTCACGGCCAGCTCAACCTTCTTCATGTTGAGGGTGTAGGGTATGTCCGGAACCGCCACGATCTTGGCCGGAACGTGCCTTGGCGAGGCATTGGTCCGAAGGGTTGTCCTGACTTTGTTTTTCAGTTCTTCGCTGAGTTTCTGGCCCTCAGCCAGCTTCACAAAGAGAATGACGCGAACGTCTCCCTTCCAGTCCTGGCCGACCACAAGACTGTCCGCGATCTCCGGAATGGTTTCCACCTGGCGGTAGATCTCGGCGGTCCCGATCCGAACCCCACCGGGATTGAGAGTGGCATCGGATCTCCCATAAATGGTGACCCCGCCGTGGTCATTGATTTCTATGAAGTCCCCATGCCGCCAGATCCCAGGGTACACGTCAAAATAGGCGCTGTTGTATTTATCTCCCTTGGGGTCTTCCCAAAAGTAAATAGGCATGGGTGGAGCCGGAGCCAGGCAGACCAGCTCTCCCTGCTTGTTTCGCACGGGTTTTCCGTTTTCGTCCCAGGACTCCACCTTCATCCCGAGGTTCCGGCACTGCAGTTCTCCGGCATAGACAGGCCCCATGGGGTTGCCGCCCGCAAAACACCCGTTGATGTCGGAGCCGCCGGAGATAGAGGCAAGCTGAATGTCTTTCTTCACCTCGTTGTATATGAACTCAAACCCTTCTATGGAAAGCGGCGATCCCGTGGACAGCACGGCCTTAAGAGGCGTCAAATCATATTCTTTGCCCGGTTTGACGCCTGCAGCCATGAGGGCCGCTATGTAACCTGCACTCGTGCCGAAAATCGTGATTTTGTGGTCCTGGGCCATCTTCCAGAGCCCGCCCGCCTGGGGATGAAACGGAAACCCGTCGTACAGCATCAGGGTCGCTCCCACGGCCAGAGAGCAGGTGAGCCAGTTCCACATCATCCAGCCGCAGGTGGTGAAGTAGAAGATCGTGTCCTCTCGCTTGAGATCCGTGTGAAGGAGCAGTTCTTTGAGCTGGTTGATGAGCACGCCGCCCGCGCTCTGGACCATGCACTTGGGAAGACCTGTGGTCCCTGAGGAGTACATGATGTAGTGGGGGTGATCAAAAGGAAGCTGGACGAATTCCATGGTCAGATTCGCCTGGGACGAACGAAAATCCTTGTAGGCAACGGCTTTGGCCACTCCGCTGATCTTCGGTTCCTTTTCCGTGTAAGGCACCACCACGACCTTTTCAATGCTCGGGAGTTCTTTCAGGATGTCGGCGATGCGTTGGAGAGAATCCAAACTCTTTCCCTTGAACCAGTACCCGTTGGCCGTGAAAAGCACCCTGGGCTTGATCTGGCCGAATCGGTCCAGGACCCCCTTGATCCCGAAATCCGGAGAGCAGGAGGACCAGGTTGCCCCCAGGCTCGTGGCTGCGAGCATGGCAAAGATGGTCTCGGGCATGTTGGGCATGAAACCGACCACCCGGTCTCCCGGCTTGATCCCCATCTCTTTGAGCGGCTTTGCCAGACGGGCCACCTCGTCATAGAGCTCCGCATAGGTGATCTTTCTCGTGACCTTGTCCTCTCCGGCGAATATGAGGGCCGTGTGATTGTCTCTGAAGCGAAGCAGGTTTTCCGCAAAGTTGAGGCGTGCCCCTGAAAACCATTTTGTTCCGGGCATCTTGTTGGGATTGTCCACCACCTGGTCATAGGGCTTTGATGCCTTGATCTCCGCAAACTCCCACATGGCGGCCCAGAAATCGGAGATGTTCTGAACGGACCACTCGTACATGGGCGCATATTCCGTAAAGTTCTTGCCGCACTTCTTGTTGACGAAATTCATGAACCGGTACATGTGAGAATTCTTGATCCTCTGCTCCGAAGGCTTCCAAAGCATCTTAGCCATAGCTCATCCCTCCATCCTTTAAGGTTTAGATCGCCCTCAAATGCACCCGAGTCCAGGTAACACTGATTTATAGTTTGGAGCAAATTCTATACCAGCTCCGGGCTTGTTGTTCAAGAAAAGTTAGAAACCTTGCCCCCAGGAGGCTCGTTCGAGTATAGTAGCCTCACTTCTACACACTCCGGAGCAAGACATGGCAAACATTTTGGCAATCTACGGAAGCCCCCGCAGAAATGGCAACACGGCCCTCCTGTTGAAAAAAGCCGTGGAGGGCGCAAGGGAAGCAGGAGCGATCGTCGAGGAAATCGTGCTCCGCGATCTCAAGATGTCACCCTGCCTTGAGATCTATGGCTGCAAACAAACGGGACGGTGCGCGATCAAGGACGATTTCCAGGCGGTTTACGACAAACTCCTGGCCTGTGACGGGTTGATGCTTGCTTCACCCATCTTTTTCTACACCGTGAGCGCCCACACCAAGATTCTGATGGACCGCTGCCAGTCCCTGTGGGTCAAGCGCTACTGGCTCGAAAAGACTCCTTTCGGGAAGAAGGAATTCAAGCGAAAGGGTCTGTTTATTTCCGCTGGAGCGACCAGGGGCAAAAGGCTTTTTGATGGAGTGCTGCTCACGGTTCGCTATTTCTTCGATGCCTTGGACACGGAGCTTTGGAACTCTCTGCTCTACCGCGAGCTGGATTTCGAGGGCGATGTCCTGAAGCATCCGGAATACCTTGAAGAGGCTTATGCGACAGGGAAGCGATTTGTCCAGGCTCTGAGCGGCCATGTACACGCCTGAGACCGGCAAAATCTCCCCCTCCCCCTCTTTAACAAAGAGGGGTAATCCCTCCCTTTGGTAAAGGGAGGCCAGGAGGGATTTATCAAGAGTGTCCGGACAATTGTGAGACGATTAATGTGTGGTTCGCTGCGTTTGTTCGTCTTCGATCCCAGAATCGTGGCTGGTCCCCTCCCGGACCGTTCGGCCGGGTCAATTCCTTGTTGACACAAAGAAAAATCTGTCCTAAAGTTTCAGAGTTCAGTACCAAATTTCAGTCCCTCGTTCATTGTTTCTCATCTTTTTATCCCACAACCCACACATTCTAAAGGAGGTAGGCATGAGGAAGAGTCATTCAACCAAACAGAAGAGCTCCAATCAGGAAAAAGGACTGTCCCGACGTAAGTTTCTGGCCTCGGCAGCCATTGCAGCGGGCGGTGCAGCGGCGACCATCGGGTTTCCAACAGTCGTGAAGGCCCAGGGGCCGATCAACATGCGCTGGCAGAGCACCTGGTCCACCAAGGACATTTTCCATGAATATGCCCTCGACTTCGCCAAGAAGGTCAACGACATGAGCGGCGGCGATCTCAAGATCGAGGTGCTGCCAGCGGGCGCCGTGGTGCCGGCCTTCAATCTGCTGGATGCGGTGAGCAAGGGGACGCTCGACGGCGGCCACGGCGTGCTGGTCTATCACTACGGCAAGGCGCAGGCCCTGGCCCTGTGGGGGTCGAGCCCTGCTTTCGGTATGGATGCCAACATGCTGCTCTCCTGGCACAAGTACGGCGGAGGCAAGGAGCTGATGGCCAAGATTTACGCTTCCATCGGCGCCAACGTGGTTTCCTACTCCTACGGCCCCATGGCGACCCAGCCCCTGGGCTGGTTCAAGAAACCGGTCACCAAGGCCGACGACCTTAAGGGCCTGAAATTCCGCACCGTGGGAATTTCGATCGACCTGTTCACTGGATTGGGAGCTGCGGTGAACGCGCTGCCCGGCGGCGAAATCGTGCCGGCCCTGGACCGCGGGCTGCTGGACGGGGCGGAATATAACAACGCCACCTCGGACCGACTCCTCGGCTTCCCCGACGTGTCCAAGGTGTACATGCTCCAGAGCTACCATCAAAACGCCGAGTCCTTCGAGATCCTCTTCAACAAGGACAAGTTCAATGCGCTTCCGGCCAAGATGAAAGCCATCATCGACAACGCCGTGGAAGCGGCTTCTGCAGACATGTGGTGGAAATCGATTGACCGCTACTCCAAGGACTACATCGAACTGCAGACCAAGGACAAGGTCAAGATGTACAAGACCCCCGACGCGATCCTGATGAAGCAACTGGAGATCTTTGACGAGGTCGTAAAGAAGTATTCGGACAAGCCCTTTTTTAAGGAAGTTGTTGATTCGCAGAGGGAGTTTGCCAAGCGCGCTGTGAACTGGGACATGGACGTCAACGTGAACCGGCGCATGGCGTACAACTATTACTTCGGCCAGAAGAAGGCGCCGGCTGCACCGGCAAAGAAAGGCTAAGTGATTTAGCTGTATCACCTATCAGCCATCCGTCCCTCTCATCCCGCCCTCTCCCCCATCCTGGGGGAGAGGGGAAGGGTGAGGGGAATGTCCGGATGGCTGATTTTCAAAAGGGATAGAGTATGCAGAAATTGCTGCTCACCATCGACAAGATCAGCACCTTCGTGGGGAAGACCTTCTCCTGGCTGATCGTGACTCTCACGGCTCTCATCACCTGGGAGGTCTTCTCGCGCTATGCGCTCAATGAGCCGCATCCCTGGGCGTTCGATGCCATGATCATGATGTACGGAGCCCTTTTCATGATGTCGGGCGCTTATACGCTTTCGAAGAACGGCCATGTGCGCGGCGACGTGCTTTACGGGTTTTTCCCGCCCAGGCTGCAGGCGACCATTGACCTCACGCTCTACATCGTGTTCTTCCTGCCCGGCGTAACCGCCCTCTGCTGGGCAGGCTATAAATATGCCGGGGAGTCCTGGGCGATCCTGGAGCATTCGAGCATCACAGCTGAAGGCCCGCCCATCTACCCCTTCAAGACCGTCATTCCCGTCGCCGGGGTGTTTATCCTCATGCAGGGCATTGTCGAAATGATCCGCTGTGTTCGGTGCCTGAAAGACGGTCAGTGGCCCTCTCGCATTGAGGACGTGGAAGAGGTCGATGTGGACAAGTTAAAGGAAATGATGCACGTCAAGGATGAGGATATTGAGAAGCTCGATGAAGTGTTGACGGCCAAAGAAGGGGGCGCCCGATGAAAAAAGAAGCATGGTTCGGACTCTCCATGTTGGCCATCGTGGTAGGTTTGGTATTTTACATATTGCCAGCGCCCTCGCAGATGACCAACGGCCACCTGGGCCTGCTCATGCTGGCCATGATCGTGGTGGCCATCATGCTCGGCTTTCCCACCGCCTTCACGCTCATGGGCCTGGGCACGATGTTCGCTTTTTTTGCGTATTACAGCCAGAACCCCGCCACAGCGCTGACTCAGACTCTCGACCTCATGGCGTTGCGCGCCTATTGGGTCATGAACAACGACGTGCTCATCTCTGTCCCCCTGTTTGTCTTCATGGGCTATCTGGTCGAACGCTCGCAACTGATCACCATGCTGTTCACGAGCCTGCACCTGGCGACCTCGCGCATACCCGGATCCCTGGCGGTGGCAACCATTGTGACCTGCGCGATCTTCGCCACCGCTTCCGGCATCATCGGCGCAGTGGTGACCGTGATGGGCCTGCTCGCGTTTCCGTCCATGCTCAAGGCCGGGTACAGCATCAAGCTCGGGGCGGGTGCTGTGACTGCAGGAGGCACCCTGGGGATCTTGATCCCTCCCTCAGTGCTGCTCATCCTTTACGGCGCCACGGCCGGCGTGTCCGTGGTGCAGCTTTACGCCGGCGCTTTCTTCCCCGGCATTATGCTGGCCGGACTCTACGTCATCTACGTTATCCTCTATGCGAAAATCAGTCCCAGCTCTGCGCCTCCCCTCTCCGAGGAAGACGCGTGCGTCTATCTGCCCGAATTCGCGGAAATCATTTGTCAGACTAAAAGCAAGAATGTCCTGCTCGGGATCGCTCGTGCCATGAAGGGCAAGCGCAACGCCGATGTGCCCATGTACACCCTGCTGAGCCACCTTTTTATTGCGCTTCTGCCGGCCCTGGCAGTGGCCGCACTCCTTGGTTCGCTCTATCTCGTAGCGACCGCACCCGAAGAAGTAGTGCCCGAGGGCGTGCAGGCGATGGGCATTGCGGCAACGGCGACAGGGGAAACAGAAGCTGACGCTGGGGGTCTGCAGGAACCGGAAGGTTCCGAACAGCAAGAGACCCAGGCGACCGAAGCCGACAAGGCAGAGCAAACGGCGAAAGGGGCTCAGGCGGCAGCTGCGCCGGCTAAACGAAGTCCGGTTCCCACCTGGTGGTGGATTACGGCAGCGATTTTCACGGGCATCCTGGTGATTGTCTATGCGGTTCTCACTTTTACCCGTCTCGAAATCTTCAAAATGCTGCTGGGGTCCTTTTTCCCGCTGGCAATCATCATTCTCGGGGTGCTCGGCACCATCGTGGTCGGGCTGGCAACTCCTGCCGAAGCGGCGGCCATGGGCGCATTCGGAGGTTTCATTTTGGCTGCAGCCTATAGACGGCTCACTTGGGGTGTGCTCAAGGAATCCGTGTTCCTCTGTGCAAAAACCAGCGCCATGGTCTGCTGGCTCTTCGTGGGCTCAGGAATTTTCGCAGCAGCTTTTGCGCTGCTCGGCGGCCAGGAGATCGTAAACAACTGGGTAAAGTCTCTTGACATGACGCCGCTGCAGTTCATGATCCTGGCGCAGGTCATCATTTTCCTCCTGGGCTGGCCTTTGGAATGGACGGAGATCATTATCATCTTCATGCCGATCTTCCTGCCACTCCTCTCCCACTTCGACATCAACCCTCTTTTCTTCGGTCTGCTGGTGGCGCTGAACCTTCAGACGGCCTTCCTGTCACCGCCTGTGGCTATGGCCGCGTTCTACCTGAAAGGTGTGTCGCCCCCGCACGTGACGCTGAACCAGATCTTCCTAGGGATGATGCCCTACATGGCGATTCAATTGTTCGCAATCGTCCTGCTCTACATGTTCCCGCAGATCGGGTTGTGGCTGCCTTCTCTGGCGTACGGCAATTGAAGGGGTCTCGGCGGTCGGCAATCAGCCTTTCGACGGACTCAAGGCCCTGAGGCGCCTCGAAGGGCTTTCAGCCATCAGCAAAAACCATTGGGACCTATCGCCCTAAGCTGAGAGCTGAGCGCTGACAGCTGATGGCTTTTCTATTTGACCTTCTCCTGCAACTCCTTCTTGTTCTTTTCCCACTTGGGTCCGAACTTGGCGCTGTAATAAGCCTCGGCCCAGCCCACGAACGGCATCCAGGTGTTCTTTCCCTGACTCTTGAGTTCCAGGATGTTCGCCATGATCTTCGGCATTTCAGCGATCTTGTCCTTCGGAACATAGAAAGCGGCCCCTCCCCTGAAGGACTTCATCGTGTCCTCAGGACTGAGGGCATGGGCGGTCAGCATCACGGCGGTGATCTTCTTCTTGACCGCTATTTCCAGAAGCCCGTAGCCGTTGACCCCCATGATGTCCAGGACGGTCATGTCAAAGGGCTGGGTCTCCAGCTGTTTCTTGGCTTCCTCAAAGCTTTGCGCTTTCACCACATCGCAATCGGAGAGCATATCTTCGAGGGTGTCCAGAACGTCCGGTTCATCGTCGACGATCAATATCTTCTTGCCTTTCAACAGATCTTCTTTCTTGCCCATATCGCCTCCTTAGAGTGTTAGACTATAACTTTTGTTCATGATGCCTAGAAGTTCAAAAGCGAACCGCAGAATATCGAATAACGAATATCGAACTCCGAAGGCAACTGAAGGAGGGGTTAACTTCATCATTCGAAATTCCTTGTTCGATATTCGACATTCGGGTTTGGTGTTTTTTTGGTTGCGGCCAAAGGCCTGCATTGGGTTTAACGGTCAGTACTTCACGCCACCCGGTCCCGCGGTTCTCGGCCTGCGAAAAACGCGTCCAGATTGTCCAGTGCCCGGAATCCCATGGCGTCGCGGGTCTCTTTGGTGGCGCTCCCGATGTGGGGCATCAGGAAGGTGTTCGGCAGATCCCTGTACCGCGGATCGATGTTGGGCTCGTTGTTGAACACATCGAGGCCGGCGGCAGCCACCTTGCCGGATTTCAGCGCGGCGATGAGGGCGTCGTCGTCAATGACAACGCCACGGCTCGCGTTGATGACAACAGCCCCGTCCGGAAGGAGGGCGATTCTTTCGGCATTGAGCATTCGCTGGGTCTGCGGCGTTGCCACGCAGTGGAACGCCAGGAAGTCGCATTGCGGCATGAGGTCTTCGGGTGTGGGATGGAAAATGGCGCCTTCTTCCTGCTCCGGCGGCAGCCGGTGCAGGTCGTGATAGTGGATGGTCATGTCAAACCCTCTGGCCCGCCGGGCCGTGACACGGCCCACTCGCCCGAAACCCACAATACCGAGCCTCTTGCCGGTCACCTGGGTGCCCACCATGAAGCTGGGGCTCCAGTCCCGCCAGGTTGCGGTCCGCACCAGGCGTTCCCCTTCGCCTGCACGCCGGGCTGCGCCCAGCATGAGCATGATCGCCACCTCGGCCGTGGCATCGGAGAGGACATCCGGGGTGTTCGTCACCACCAGGCCGCGGCGCTTCGCCGCTGCGATGTCCACATGGTCGAATCCCACCGAGTAGTTGGCGATGATGCGGACGCTCTTGGGGAGCCGCTCGATGACCTGGGCCGTGAAGCGCTCTGTGTGACACGGAAGGATCGCGTCGGCACCGGCGGCGCTCTCGATCAGCGCATCGCTGGAGTAGAGATGGTCATCGGGATTGAGCCGGGCCTGGTAATTACGGCGGAGACGATCCTCCACTGAAGCCGGCAGTTTTCGTGTCACCAAAACAACGGGTTTCATCACATTCTCCTTTTTTTTTGTGCGGGGGAGTATACGAAATGCCCGCTGCTCGGTCAAGGCCCAACGGGCCTACGCCATGGGCACAGTACGGTGCGCTCCTTCGCGTTCCACTTCATTCATGCGTTTCGGTTTCCTTCTGCAACCACTCTTTCACTTCCGGAGTGAGCCCGTAAACGCTCTTCCTGCGCGCCACGGTTTCAGCGAAGCGCTTTCTGAGATGAGGGGGCAGTTCGATCGCCGCCAGGTCCACGGCCTCATCGGAGTTGCGCCGCACAAGGTAAATCATCGGCGGCTCGTTCCACGTGTTCACCACAAAGTAGTGAGACACATCCTTCTTGGACTTCACCATTTTCCTTCCGTGAGCCGTGTTGTTCCCCCACTCAAGGTAAAGCGTCACCGCCTCCTCCGGCGTCATGGCCCAGTCAATGGAATTCACGAGCGTTCGATCCTTGCGGATATCTTCAAGAGTCATCATGATCATCCCCTGATAATGCAGCATTTTGAGAAAAAATAAACATTTTTGCCGGAGATACAACGTCGAACTCTCCCTCCCTTTTTTGCGCTCTCCTTGCAATTGCCGCTCAACTGTGTTACCCACTTTGAGCCTATTGAGGTGGAACCATGAGCGAAGGGAAATTTGAGAAGATAGAGGGATCCGACGAAAGGATGTACGGCCCAAAGGGAATTCTCGTGTGCGGCTATGCTCCCCCGGAACACCGGTTCTTTGCCATGTTCATGGAAAAGGCAGGGTTCAGCGACAGGCCGGTCATTTTTCCCACGAACCAAGACGCAGGTAAAACTCTAAAGGAGTTGTTCAGCTTGACCACAGGATCGGGAACGGGGGAACCTGCCGACTTGCCGAGGGCCGTCGTCATGTCCGGTTTTACACAGAATGAAGTCCACAGGATCATGTCCGCCTATCGGCAGGCCGGCCTTCCGGCCCAGTTGTGGGCGACGTTGACTCCCGTATCGGAGAACTGGCTCCTGGCTGACCTTCTGGATGAGCTGGTCAAAGAAAACGAGGTCATTAAAGGAAAGAAATAGAGAAAGCTGTATAGAGGAGAGTGTGATGGCCTATTTGTACGTTCTGAGTGGACCTGGAAAGGGTCGTTCTTTCAGACTGAGAGAGGGAGAAAATTACATAGGTCGCGCCATTGACAATGACATCCGCATAGAAGACAAAACCCTGTCCCGCAAGCACGCAAGAATTGTTCTCAAGGGGACCAGGTTTTTTATAACGGATCTGAAGAGCCAGAACAAAACTTTCTTTGACAGCGCTTACTTGGAGCCCGGGTCGCAAGTGGAATTAAAGGCAGGGGTGCCCATCGCTTTGGGAACGACCATCGTCACCGTATCTTTGAGCGAAACCGACGACGGCCAAATGACCTCCTTCAGTGAAACCGTAAAACTCAGCAGGGCCGACATAGAGAAAGCCAGTGAATTAGCGGAGCGCAGGGATGAAGCGGAAGTGAAGAGATTGCAGCTGCTCAGAGAAGCCTCCGACTTATTGATGACAGGGATTTCTATTCGTGATGCTCTCGAAAAGATACTCCAGTCCATCACCGATGAATTGAATCGAGTGGACAGGGCTGCGATTCTCTTGACAGACCCTCTGACAGGGGAAATCGAGGAGACCGTGCTGGGACCGCGCGTCCCAAGGCATCAGAAGACAGCGCCTTATTCCCAGAAGGTCGTGGAACGAGTGATTGCCGTGAAACGTCCCGTCATGATTTCAAACACGAAAACGGAAGAGGGCGACATTGCGGACACGCTGAAGGTTCTAAAAGTGCAGTGTGCCCTTTGCTCTCCAATGATTTTCGCTTCCCGGCTGGCCGGAGTCATTTACCTGGACTCGGTGCGCAGACCTTACGGATTCAGGGAAGATGATCTTGCCCTCTTGATGGAACTGGGCCAGCAAATCGCGCTGGCTATCGAGAAGGCAAGGTTTGTTTCCGACATCTCGAAGGTAGCGGAATCATTGGTTCCGGAGGAAGAATAAACGGGATCTTGCCTAAGTGCTAAAGTGGGATGCGAGGGCGGATGGCGGCTCCCTTTTCTGAAATGCCTGGCGGGAGGCCTTCCTCATTTCATGGAGTTACGGAATGGGGGACCCGATGGCCCCGAGCGTACGCGAGGGGAACAGCGAGGGGGGAGGGGCATGAGCAGGCCGGGAGCCCCGGCTGTAAGAAAAGGGGGCCGCCATCCAACCTCCCGATTCACTTACTGTTCAAAGTCTATAGTGAGTTCAAACACCCCTTGTTCCAGCTTGGCTCTGATCGGCAGATCCCCTTTCTCGAAGACCTTCATCATGGCCTTGTTTGAAGCAAGCACATCCGCCGTGAACCCTTTGATCCCGCGCTCCTTGGCGAGCCGGATGAGCATCTTGTAAAGAAACCCGGCAATGCCCAAGCCCTGGTACTGCTCATCCACCACAAAAGCGACATCCGCATAGGGTCTATGCTGATCTCTGGCGAACCTTGCCTCTGCGATGAGGCGCTCCTCGCCCGGCTCCCCTGCAAGCCCGACGATGGACAACACCTTGTTGCAATCCACATTGACATACTCTTGCATTCGCGCATGGGGCATGACTTTGACCGGGCTGAAATAGCGGTAATACACCGATTCATCCGAGAATCGATAGAAAAGGCGCCTCATGTGTTCTTCGTCCGAGGGCCGTATCGCCCTGAAAGAGACCTTCACTCCGCCCTTGAAGGTCTGCTTTGCAGTCACGTCCCCGGGGTAGAGTCGGCTGCACTCCGCAAGAAAGATCTGATCCTGGTAAAGGATCTTCTCCGCTTTGGCCTGCTCCACCAGCTTGGCCCTGTCGTCGGGGTGAGCGATTTCGATCAAGGCCTGGGCTCTCTCGCGGAGTGTCCTCCCTCTGAGGTTGGCCACACCGTACTCGGTCACCACCATGTCGATGGATTCCCTCAGCGTGAGCTGATTCGGGAACTCTTTGATGGACAAACGGACATTGGCCCAGCCCTTGCGGTTCCGGCTGGGCAGGGCAAAGATCGTCCGGCCTCCTTCCGAGAGCTCCGCGCCGTTCAGGAAGTCCATGGCCTCCCCGGGTCCGGCGGCAACATTCCCCCGCCCGAAGTGAAGGGCGATGCTGCCTGAGAGATCTACCTTGCGGGCCGGCAGAATGGCGGCAAACTTGGGGTTCCGGCCGATCTGAAGCGGATCAAAAACCTTGTCCGTCGCCTGGAACTCCACCAGGGGATTGCGGTTCAGCCACGCCATGAGTTCCGGCGTGCCGAACGCATAGGAAACGAGAGACTTGCCCCGCCAGATCGCTTTGCGGCGATTGGTCACGGCCCCGCTTTTCACGAGGTCCATGAGAGGATCCGTAAAAAAGGGAGAGTGAACGCCCAGGTGTCTTTTGCGAGCCAGATGCGGACTCAGCGCCTCGAAGAGGGGGCCTAATGAAAATCCAATGCAGCTCCCATCCTCGATCAGAGACGCCACATTGGCCGCCAGCTGATCGAACACGTCATCCACAGGCCAGCGGGGAAAATGAAACGGCGGATCCATGGAGCGCACAAGAAGGTCAAAGTCCGAAACAGGAACAAAAGTGTCGCCGAAGGTGACCGGGATCTGGGTGTTGATCTCACCCACTTTCAAGGATGCTTGCTCCATGGCCGGTCGCGCCACATCCACAGCCACCCCGAGGCTGCAGTAACCGGCTTCGTTCGGAGGCGTAATCTGGACAATGGCGGCGTCAATGGGGATCTGCCTGGACTCGATGAGGTGAGGAATCCGGGAAAATCGGCTTGGAATCAAATCCACCAACCCCTCGGTGATCGCCTGGCCGGCCACCCATCCGGAAAAAAAGGTCTTCAACCTGAACCTCTGAGAACGAAGCGCCTTAAGGGAGATGGCATCCCCCAGGCTCACGACCTGAATGAGTTCGAGGTCCGCGATGTTTGGGGCGTCGGAGGACATCAGGTGCTTGACCATGGTTCTCGGCTCGGCCACACCCGTGCTGATGAAAATGCTCATTCCCGGTTCGATCCTACTCAGGACTTCTTCCGGCGGGACCACCCGATCTTCCCACGAACCGGCTTCTTTCGTCTTCATAATCCCATCTCTACGGATCGAGGGACAAAGGGACAGAGTGGAAGGGTTTTCCGCTTTGTGCCTTTGCACCTTTGTCCCTTTGCCTCTTTCTTTGTCCTTTTGTCCCTCTGTGCCTGTGTGCCTATGTCCCTTGTTTTGCTTTGTCCCTTTGCACCTTTGTCCCTTTCTTCATTTCGCGATCCACCGCTTCCCGGCGCGGATGGCGAACTGGCATTCCAGGACCGGGGGCATCTGTGCCCGGAGCTTGTCAAAATCAATCTCCGGATAGTCTTTCTTGGTCGCCCCGCCTGTCAGGTTGAAGCGAATCACCAGATCCTCGCTGAAACGCCAGAACTGGCTCTGGATGGCCTTCTCCATCTCGGATGTGCTCAGGCCCGCGGCTTCGATCTCAACGATTTCCATGTCCCAGGCAGGCAGCGGTACAAACCGCGTCTCTACCCTGTCGTGAAGGACCTCCCCTTCCACGAACCCTTTTTCCTCGTCCATCTCGGCAAAGCTCATACGCTGCGTGGAACCGGGATAGACAAAGCCAATCTGCGGTTTCAGAGGATGCGGGAGGATCTGGTAGCGGTGGATGTGACCTGCCGCGATGTAGGCGAAATCCGTTGGCACTGTGTCTCTGGCCACCGTGTCCGGCCGCCCCAGCCTGAAGGTGTAGTCTCCCGGCCCCACCGTCGCTTCATCGAACGTCTGGTGAACCACCAGAATGTTTAGGTCACATCGGAGTTCATCATACCCCGTGTCGTCCAGGGCCTTGAGAAAAGTTCGCTTGGAGTCTTCCCGGATAAAAGGAAATCCGGCCACCCCAACCGAATACCCGTCCACGTGCAGATGCAAAGACTTGGGCCGGTCAAAAACATAGATGCCCGGCAGGCCGTGAAAGAGGTCAAAAGGGAATTCGGAGCGCTCGTGATTGCCGGGGATGATCACCACGGGAATGCCGGCTTTGGAAAGCCTTCTGAAAGGCTGAACCAGGTCATCCAGCCTCTCTCTCGGGATGTAGAACTTGTTGAAAAGATCTCCGCTGTGGATGAAGAGGTCCGCACCAGTCTCAAGGGCATGGTCTATGACTTTAAGAAAATTCCCCAGAATGGAGTCCGCCCTTCTCTGCCGCCCCCGGCTGTCCGACGCAGCGACCTTGAGCACTTCAAACCCGAGATGAGTGTCTGCGGTGTGAACGAACTTCAAGTTGTCACCAGGTAGTGATTTAGCATAACCGAGCCCTTCTTCACGAAAACGCCACCCTCTATTCTTTCGTGCTTTCCCCCTTTCGTGCTTTCGTGATTAATAGGTCTTCATTCATGGTCTTCTCCTCTTTTTTCCACTGCACACAATACACTTTTTGGAAGGCCTCGTCAGCTTCTTTGCACTTGTTGCAATAGACGCACTTCAGGATTTCCTGTTCCCGGCCTTCTAAGGTCTTCATGGGCCAGTGCGGATCGCAGAGGGTAGGCCTGGCAATCGCCACAAGATCCGCCTCCCGGTTTTCCAGCACGCTTTCAGCAACACGCGCATCAGGGATTCGTCCCGCCGCCACGACAGGCGTTAGGTATCCTTTTTCTCTCAGCATTTTCCTGATGTCCGCAGCCAGGTAGACGTTGACTTTTTCCGGCATCCAGTGCGGGGGCATGGCCCTGTGCCCGCTGTATCCTGTGTAGGGGACCAAAGCCTCTCCCTGCTTTTCCACGGCATCCTCGAACTTACCGCCTGCCGAAACGCTGATGTAATCCAGCCCGAGTTCGGCCAGTCGCAGCGAGATGGATCTTGACTGCTGGAGCGTGTTTCCGCCAAGCGTGAACTCGTCCCCGTTGATCCTGGCCCCGAGCACGAAGTCCTCTCCCACAGCCTTTCGAGAAGCCTCCACGACCTCCTCAGCCAGATGCAGACGGTTTTTAAGAGAACCCCCGTACTCGTCCTTTCTCCGGTTGTGGCGGGAGAGAAAGGAGGACAGGGTGTAGGCATGAGCGAAATGGAGTTCCACCGCGTCAAACCCGGCTGTTCTCGCCCTTTCCGCCGCCCTTGCAAAAAGCTCCGGGATTTCCCTGATTTCCTCGACCGACAAATCCTCGACCTTTTGCCTGTAGCCGCTCCGGCTGATTTTCATAAAATGGATGATCTGCGGGGCAATTCTAGCATCCGACCCGCTGTGCACGCGATCGGTCAACTCCCTGAGAGCCGGAACAAAGCGGTCTTCGCTGAGGCGAAGAAGCGGACCACTCTTCTGCTTCCTCACGGATATGGCCTCCGTGATGATCAAGCCCGTGCCTCCTCTCGAATAAAGGAGGTACCGTTCGATCAACTCTTCCGTGATCTCCCCTTCTTCGGTAGCCAGGCGTGTGACAAGCGCCGGCATGACAATGCGGTTCTTGAGACGCAGTTTTCCATTGATCGTAAAAGGCTCAAAAAGTTTCATATGAACTTCACCGTTCACGGATGAAGGGACAAAGGCGCAGAGGGACAGAGGCACAAAGGCAGAAAGCTAAGTGTCAAGTTCTGTTTGTCTTCTCCTTTGTCCCTTTGTGCCTTTGCATCTTTGTGCCTTTCTTCAGCGTGCACCCTGTCACCGTGCTCCGTTATTTGACTTCACACGCCCCGTGAATCTGATCGCACGTCTCTGCAAACAATTTCCCGATCCAGTCCCTCATCTTCACACCGGGGACGCCTCGCTCCATTTCCTCCATGCGCAGGTGAAAGAGCTTCACCGTTGTCAGGAAGGCTGCGTGGCTCCAGGTGAGAGGGGACACGGAGAGGGGCTCACCGGTATTCGGATGAACCTGCTCGGCCAGGACTCCCGAAGGCAGCGCGTGTTTCTCCACCCACCTCAGGAGCCTCAACCCCTCTTCCATTTTGCCTTTTTCAATATAATAGTCCGCCAGCCAGAGGGTCGAAAGGAACCAGGGATTTCCCGGCACATGGTCGCCTGAGCGATAGTAAGAGTCGTTCTCGTATCGCGCCATACCGCCTGTTTCCGTCGAGACCCAGAGGCTCGCCTCAAGGGCTTTCATCGTGGATTCAATGCGCGGATCGTCTACGGTGTACAAGCCAAAGGCAAAAAGCCCCCAGAGGCTTGAATCGCGAGTCCCGTCGACGTGGAGATCTCCGTCGTCATTTCGGTAAAGCATTCGACAAAACCGGCCCAGTTCCGGTCTCCAGAGGGTTCTGGATGCAGCGTCTCGGATGTCCGAAGCGGCTTGCCGGTAGACCCTGGCCCTCTCCTCCTCTCCGAACACGGTGCAGAACACCGAGGCTGCAGCCAAGCCGCCGAACACGGCTGCAACCGTGAAGCTGGAGATCCCACGCCTTTCTTCCCACAGATCGTAGGAAGGGCCGGGCAGACCGGTTCCAGGATCCCGGTACCGGACCATGAAGCTCGCCGCCTTTTTGACCAGGGATTTATAATAGGGTTTCACGAATTCGACGTCCCGGTACAGGACAAAGTGATGCCACAAGGCCCAGATCACGAGCGCTGTCTCATCCTCCTGAATCGGCAGCTGCGCGGCCTTGCCGTCATACCAGGGATGCCAGGAAGAAGCCAGGGTGCCGTCGGGATTGTATTTGTGGAGCAGGTAGCCCTGCCCTTCAATCACCCTCGCGGCAAAGTCGTAGAACCGCTGCGCCGGCATGGGGTAACCGGCCAGATCCAGCGCATACGCCGTCAAAGCCCCGTCACGCGGCCACACGTAAGAGTACGTGTCCCGGTTGAACTGGATCACGTCCGAGTCGTTGGCCGCGAGGATCCCTCCCTGCCAGTCGAGCTGAGTGCTCAGAACCAGGAGGCTTCGGCGGTAGAGCTTCTGGATCTCAGGGGGAACATGGGAATCAGGCGCAGACTCCTTGCGCGCCCAGAGTCTCCAGTAGTCTCCGGTCCGCTTGATGAGCACTGCAGGATGTTTGTGCCGCACCAGAGCGTTGATGCGGCGCACTTCCGTCCAGCTCTCCCCGGCGCAAATCCAGTAGCACGCTTTGCCGTTGCCGTGGCCTTCCAGATCAAGCGCAAGGGAGAGAACCGAGTCCACGGAGCCTTGGGCAATCGTGTTTCCCGAGAGGGTTCCATCCTCCGCATCCTTGTAAGTCCCTTCTCGACCGCCCACCTTCTTGAGCCCCACCGCGAACTGGGAGAGGTCCTCGGATTGTTCGGTCAGGCCGCTGACGAGGAAATACCTGGACCCTTTGTAGTGGACAAGGGCTTTTGCCTCCGGATCATAGGCCGCGGTATCTCCCACGCTGTTTCCGGAAATGTCAAAATCCTGGCAGAAGAACAGCTCCACTTTTCTTTTCTCAGGAAGGAAATTCTCGACCGCCACTTCGCGGAGAAAGACGTTTTCATGAAAATCAACGGCGTCGCGGCAAGTCAACAGCAGGCCGAGTTCCTGATGATAGAGGTTCACGCTCGTCACCAGGGTGTCTTCTTCATAGGCCAGTTCCTTTTTCCAATCTTCTCCGACCCAGGAAAACCGGCCTGCTGCGGAGACTCCGAACCGGAAGACATTGCCGCTCACGTGGTTCTCCTGCCCCACGTGGGGGTAATAGAGGTCCCGGATGCGGTAGTTCCTGTCAAAACAGACCAGCAGCTTCCCGTTTCCTACAGGTATATCCCTAGGCATTTCCGAACACCCCTTTCACTTTTTTCAATCGCCCCTCCCCTTTCAGGGCAGGTTTGCGAGACGGCGCCTCGGACGGTAGCGCGTGAGGATCTTATCACGAGTTAAGCTCAAATGAAAATCCCTCCAATGAAAAACCACTTTCGACATGGCGGCCGGCGACCCTGTTCTCTAAAAACCGATTGACAGTCTGTGATCCGGGTGTCATACTATGTATGACTTCTACGGGAGGCTCCTTGCGGATAAAAGAGTTCGAGTGGGATGAGGGGAACGCAATTCACTTGCAGCTTCGGCATGGCATTGAACCGGAAGAAGCGGAGGAGACTTTTGTCTACAATCCCATTTTCCGCCGGACGAAAAAAGGACATTACGCAGTCTTTGGTCAAACCGGTGCTGGGAGGTATCTGACCATTATTTTTGAGATGAAAGCCGGCGGAATAGCTCGGCCGATTACAGGCTGGGATATGAAGCGCAACGAGATCCGATATTATACGAGACACACAAGGTGAGTGGCGATGGGAAAGAAGCAACACAAAAAGGACTGGGCGGAGTACTATGACGAAAAAAGCATTCTCGATGAGCTTGTGGCAGGATCTGTTGATTTCAGCCTGGACGAGGTGCTTTTGAAGGAGATCCTTTCCAAAGGCCGCAAAAGAAAACTACAAAATGTGACTATAAAAATCGACCCTCTTCACCTCAGAGCCATTCGCAAACTTGCCACCGTCAAATCCATACCCTATCAAACGCTGGTCCGCCATTGGTTGTCGGAACAGATCAAGAAGGAATTGCATTTGTCGTAGCCGGTGGCACGGACAAGCGATCCACGCTTGTCCGTGAATCTACTTCTTATCCAGAGCGTCCAGGGACTGTTGGCATATTTTGTTGGACGTGGTCACAAAACGATCAAGAGGCGTGATCTCGCGGCTCACCTTATCAAGGATCTCCGGGGACATCTTTCCCTCTTGAGCCAGCTGCCGGCCTGACGCCTCCGCGGCCTCCAGGATGTCCTGAAGAGGCCGTTTCAGTTCCAGCAACCCCCTGAACGTTTCCCCGCAGGGCCTGAGAAGAGCGCCTGCGAATTCTCTTCCAATGGTCCTGCAGAAGGCTTTCATGTGCACGAGAAGGGGATCGAAGTTGTCCGTTTCCCAGAACCCGCAGTTCGAGACGAGCACGACCTTGCCGGCCTTGCTTCCTTCCCGCCGCGCGTGGGCGCAGTGACCGTTGCGAAACTCCACAAAGGGAAGAATGAGAGGGACCAGTCGGTCCATCAGGTTTTTCATGGTGCCGCTCACTCCGTCAAAATAAACAGGCGTCCCGAAAACCCAGACATCCGCTTCACGGAGCTTCGGATACAGGCTCTGCATGTCGTCCTTGTGGATGCAGGTGCCCGGTTTTTGAAACCAGCAGTGAAGATCGCCGGAGCAAGGCCTGATCTTGAGCTTCCGGGTGTAGTGGAGATCCACCTCCGCGCCCCCGCTCTCCAGCCCTTTCAGGAAAGGAGTGAGAATCAGGGACGTGTTGGCTTTTTCAGCTTTTGGGCTGCAATTGAAAGCGAGTACTTTCATATTTTCTTTCCCCCGGTGCCACGGACAAGCGGCCTGTGTTTGTCCGTGCCACCCTCAAATCAGCCTATACGGATAGGCTCTCTTTGTCCACTCGCTGTCCGGATAATCCTTTGCCAGTCTCTCATAGGCCTCCTTGAGAGATTTGGGATTGTTCGCACTCTTGTACCCGCACACCCCTCTGAGGAAGATGGCCTCAGGCGCTGCCGCGCTCTTCGGATAATCCTTCAGAAGGTCTTCGAGCGTCACCAGGGCTTTCGCAAAATTTTCATGGTCAAAATCAACCTTCCCTCTCCCAAGCAAAAGAGAAGGAATGAGTTCTTCCGGGGACAGGAAGCCTACGGTTCTGTGATGCTCCTTTCCTTCCGTGTCCAGGGTCACCAAGGCAGGAGTCCATTTGACCTGGAACTGCTCGGCCAGAGGCTTGTGATCATGGGCAAGCCTGATGGGAATCATGTTTTGATTGATAAAGGCAATCACTTTTGCGTCGGGGAACGTAACTGCTCCCATCTGCTGGCACCCTATTCAGCCTGGGTTAAAAAAATCCATGAGCACCGGTTTCTTTTCCGCCTTGGCTCTTGACAGAGCCTTGTTCAAATCGTTCTCCCACTGAATAGCATCTCCCACGGCTTGTCTCCTTTCTGGCAAATTGTTGATTTGTTATTTTCCGATAAAACCTCACCTATCGTTATCGTTCAAAAGCGTTTGCATCGGCTTACAGAAAGATCTCATGCAACCAGTCACAAGTCGGAAAGGGCTGGGACCTTTTCTGGAGTGACTGGCGGAAGGGCGCCGTCTTTTCACGACTTATCTGTGGGGGAAGCCCCGGCTCCGCTTCCGCAGGAAGCGGAGAACGGTGGAGGGGGCAATTTTCCCTCGCAGATAAGTCGTAGAAAAAACCAACCCGTGAGACTTGGCCGCCACTGGCGGCCTTGGAACGCAAGAAAAGGCTCCAGTCTTTTCCGCATGTAGCGGCCCTATGCAAACACTTTTGAACGCTTCTGACAAATTGGTTGTTGAAATTGCTTTTCAACTGTATTTTGAAGAATATGCTTATGTTCACGACTCAGCAGTAACGACTCAGCTCGTTACCCGGCAATTTCATGGGTTTTTGCTGACAGCTGAGAGCTGATCGCTGATAGCGCGAATCCGGAAACGGCAGTTCCGGATGAGTCTTACTTTAGGATATTCTCGATGCAAACTGAAGCGAAAACAGAGTCCCTTGATCCTCATCGCTGGATCGTCTTCGGCGTCATTTGTTCGATCTACATCCTCGTCTATTTCCACCGCGTCACCACATCCGTGATCGCCACGGATTTGCTCGCCGCTTTTCAGACTGACGCAGCCGCCCTCGGATTCATGTCCTCCATGTACTTCTACCTTTACGCTGTTGAACAGCCCTTGGTCGGCTACCTCTCCGACCGTTTGGGGCCGAGACGAGTTGTAGTTTTGTGGTCTCTCATTGCAGCCCTCGGCTGCGTGGTCTTTGGATTGGCCCCCTCCATTGGATGGGCTGCCGTGGGCCGCGCGCTCATTGGGTTTGGCGTTGGCGGGGTCTATGTTCCGGGACTCAAAGCGATCTCTCAGTGGTTCTCGCGAAAGGATCTCGGCACCATGACGGGGATGCTGATCGGATCAGGAAACCTGGGCGCGATCGCCGCCACCACGCCCCTTGCCTGGATGGCTGCTACCTGGGGCTGGAGATCCAGTTTTTTTGTGATCGGTGGACTGACCGTGGTTCTGGCTCTTGTCGGGCTCTTTCTCGTAAAAGATCATGTGGACAGAGAAGCTCTGCCTTCTGAGGCTTCTTCGGCTGAGAAGCCCCTCAAGGCTTCGGCTCTTCACATTGTCACCTCATCCTGGTTCTGGGTGGTTGCAGGTCTTTTTTTCGGAGTGTTTGGCGGGACCGTCTCCCTTCAGGGCCTCTGGGCAACACCGTTTCTCATGTCGCTGTTCAATCTCGACCGTGACTACGCCAGCATGATCAACGTGGCTCTCCCGATTGGGTACATGCTTGGCGCACCTTTCTTCGGCAGGCTCGGCGACCGTGTGTTTCGAGACAGGGTCCATCTGCTCACCTTTCTTTGTGCCCTGCTCACCTGCACCTGGTTTGCTCTCACCTTCCTACCCCGACTCCTTGGCCTGGGAGGCGTGACGGCCCTCTACGCTATTGTCGGCGGGCTTGCAGGCGGAGTCAGCACCACTCTCTGGGCAATAGCTCAATCAAAAACTCCCGCTACCGTTATGGGCCTCATGTCCGGCCTCATGAACCCTTTCCCCTTGCTGGGAATGGCTGTCATGCAGGGAGTGACAGGCGCTATTGTCAACCGCGCAGGCAAGGTGGGCGAGGTCTACGCGCCCGAGGGCTACAGAAACGCCTTTTTGGTTCTCCTCGTCATCGCGGCCGCCTGTTTTGTCCTTTGTGTCGTGTTCAGAAAGCGTCTTTCCACGAAGAAACCATAATTCTGGTGGCACGGACAAGCGGTTTGCGCTTGTCCGTGTTTTCATTTTTGACAATGTGTCTTGCAGACCTTATTTTTGTGATGTTGTTATTCTTCCTTCTCTCCCCCCTCCCCTGGCGGGAGGGGTATGGGGGAGGGGGACAAAAGAAAGGATCGGCCATGAAAAAAATCTCCAGGAGAACCTTCATCAAGAGCGCGGCTGTCGCGGGAACCGCTTTTGCCGCATCTCCCATGATCTTTGTCCCGAAAGCCCGAGCTTCTTATGCAAAAAAAACGCTGATTCACCCGAACGTGAACAACCTGCGAGTGGTCGGAGTCACAGACCCTTCCATGACCAGAGCCGTCGAGGTTGGAATCGACTGGGTGCGGCAGGAAGAACTGGTCGTTCAGAAGCCGGTTTGGGAAAACATGGACCGCTTGGCCTGCGCCCTCACGGATCTCAAGAGCCCTGAGCAGGCATGGCAAAGCATCTTTGTCAAGCCTCCGCGCAAATCCTGGTCTGAGGCGATAGTCGCCATAAAGACTAATCATATCATGGTGCAGCACACCCGCAGCGCGGTCATGTCCAAGATCTGTCATGTGCTCACGGATGTCATCGGCGTCAAAGGCTCCAACGTCCACATCTATGACGCTTGCCACGGTAGCGACCTGTCACAGGAGACACCCTTCAGGGGGCTCCCCGAAGGCGTGCGAATTGAGGACAAATGGGGAGGAAGCAATACCAACACCCTTGTCCCCTCTCCCTGGAGGAGCGGAAACGACAAAGCCAAGTGCCTCAAGCATCTCGTGGACGGATCGGTCGATATCCTCGTGAACATTTCCATGTGCAAAGGCCACAGCAGAACCTTCGGCGGCTTCACCATGACCATGAAGAACCACTTTGGCACTTTTTCTCCGTGGCCCGGACATTCGGATCAGGCGCTGGAATATTTGCTTGCGCTCAATAAGACCGAAGAAATCCTCGGTCCCATGGACAAACAGACCGGGAAAGTCCTTTACCCTCGCCAGCAGCTCTGCCTCATCGATGCTCTCTGGGCGAGCAAGCCCGGTCCCGGCGGGACTCCCACGCATCAGCCCAACTTCCTTGCGATGGGCGTGACCTCTCCCGTACTCGATTACGTGATCGCCACGCGCTTCAGAGGAGAAAAGATGGGCTGGGCGCCGGATATGGACGCTTTGAGCCAGTTTCTGACCGAGTTCGGCTACACCGAAGCGGATCTGCCGAACGGCGGAAAGATCCTGGCGATCTGATGGTCCAAAACACGAAATCCCCTCCATCTCCCCTTTATCAAAGGGGAGCGCAACCATGGAACACGAAAGATCCATCCCCCTTTCGTAAAGGGGGACACAGGGGGATTCTGCTGCGCTGGTTTCCCACGATAGCCCTGTGCTTACTTCTTCTCTCCTGCTCCCTGCCCAGGCCAAACCCTCTCCTAGAAGGCCCCAAGCTCAAGAGCTTTGAGCAGGCCGGTCCTCTGACGATTTACAACAGGGCCAATCTTTTCGATTACATGAATGGGGAAGCTGAAGCCTACCTTCCCTTCGGGTTTCGTCTTCTCTACGCGAGCGTTTACAGAACCGAAAAAACGGACAGCCGGATGGTGATGGAACTCTATGACATGAGCACCCCGGAAGGAGCCGGTGCCATTCTGAAGAAGTATTCCAGTGAGGGAGGCTCCAGTCTGTCCGGAATCGGGGATGCCGCGTGGTCGGACAAGGGCATTGTTTTGTTCAGACAGGGGAATTATTTTGTGCGCATATTCCCTGATCCGTCTCCTGACAACGAAGTGAGGCCCACCCAGCAGGAGATGCTCGACCTTGCCCGGGAGATAGCCGCAGCAATGTAAAGCGTTTTTCACCACAGAGGCACAGTGGTCACAGAGGGAAGATAACCCCTGGCGGACTCGCAACAAGTCACGGTTTGTTTACCAGCTTCTCTTGGAGCAGAACATTTCCGTTTTTCGGTATCTCCCGAAAAACGGAAACTCTTCTCTGTGTTCTCTGTGACTCCGTGGTGAATTTAAAGGGATTTGTTCATGGCCAAAGACAAACTTCCCATTACCCAGGCTGTTCGCATGCTAAAGGAGAAGGGAGCCGACTTCACCCTCCGCACTTACAAATACGAGGAGAAGGGAGGCACGCCCGTGGCATCCCGCGAACTGGGAGTGGACGAGCATCAGGTGGTCAAGACTCTTGTCATGGAGGATGACCGCAAGAACCCTCTACTTATCCTGATGCACGGAGACAACGAGGTTTCCACGAAGAATCTTGCCAGGGTTCTAGGGGTAAAAAGCGTTGAGCCTTGCGATCCTGAAACGGCCCACAGGCACACAGGATACGTGGTAGGAGGGATCTCTCCCTTCGGAACACGAAAAGCCCTGAAGGTGTATGTTGAAGCTTCGGTTCTTGAACTTTCTAGGATTTACATCAATGCCGGTAAAAGAGGGCTGCTTGCAGAAATGTCACCGCTAGAGCTTAAGCGCGTCCTCAATCCAATCCCTGTGAAGGTAGCCATATAGAAAGCAGAATACAGGAGACAGTAGCCAGAATAAAACCTAAAAGTTGCACCGAAAACACGAAGGTACGAAAGGACGAAAGAAGAAGGGGTTATATAGAAAACCAGGTCCTTTTTCGTGCTTTCCAAATTTCGTGCTTTCGTGATTGGTTCTATTTTTTTGTTTTTCATTCTGTCTTCTGTCTGCTACATTCTATCTTTTTCTTTTGGTCATTCTCCCATTACTCCAGTACTCCAATACTCCATTACTCCATTACTCCAATCCCCACATTTCCTCCATCTTCTTCTTGCTCATCTTAAGATAGTCCCTGTCCCTTGAAAAGACCTCGAGGGTCATCGTGTCATTGTAGCCGATCCCCTTGAGCGCTTTCACGACCTTCGAGAAGTCGATGATCCCTGCCCCTATGGGAAGGTGCTGATCCTCCTTTCCGTAATTGTCGCTCACGTGAAGGTGGCCGATCCGGTCGGGGAACATTTCAATAAAACGGAGGCACTTATTCCCTCCTGCATCCTCGATGTGGGCATGCCCGATATCGAGCAGGAGATTGATCGTGGGAAACTTCGCCAGGATGTCCACGAACTCTTGGGGATGGATGAGCCACTGTGTTCTGGGGAACATGTTCTCGAGACAGAGGCACAACCCCAAAGCGTGCGCTTTCTCCACAATAACCTCAAGGCTCTCCAATGCATGCCCCCTGGTCAACTCAGGCACAAAAGCGCCGAGTCCCATTATGTAGCTGGGATGAAGAACCACCTTGAGAGGCTCCATATCCGCTGCCACCTCAAGAGAAGCAAATACCTCATCTATGGACGCTTGCCTCAATCTGTCCGTGAGATCCGCTGTAGAGAGGAAGGTCGGCAGGTGGCAGACAAGCTCCAGATCATATCGCTTCAGGGTTTCCTGAATATCGCGTTTCTGCCTCTTGACGCTTTTGTAGTCACCGTGAGGAGGGTCCATGGCCAACTCCAGGTAACCGAACTTGAGTTCTGCGATGGCCTTCACCTCATCGAGAATCGGACGCAGCGGCGAATTCATGGCCCCATAGAGCATATCTCCCAACACCTCCTTTCAAAGCTGACATATCATATTCGATGTCCACCTCCTCTGTCGATGCCTTTCCGCTTTGTGCCTATGTGCCTTTGAACCTTTGCGCCTCCCTTGTGGTGCAGGTATCAAGCTGAAGTCTTCCCCCAAAAGGCTAGCATTTTCATCACATCCCGTGGGGAGACAATAAACTAACCCATTGAAATTATTGGCTTGACATCCAATTTCTTTTTTCATATTCTCCTTCATCATACGAATACCTGAGCGATTTCAGATTACAGAAATTGAGAGCAGAAAAGACAGTGCTGGATGATCAAACGGTAGAACTGAATCTTCCGAGCAAACTCGGCTATGAACGCATTGCCATAGGCGGTCTGGCCGCCTTTGCCAAGAGCGTCGGTTTTTCCTCACCACGGATTGAGGATTTGAAGACTTCTGTCGCGGAAGCCTGCATCAATGCGATGCAGCACGGGAACAAGGGAAGGCCGGATGCCCGTGTCCTTGTGGCAATCAGGTTTCAAGACGATGTGCTTCGCGTCTCGGTGTTCGACGAGGGAGATGGGATGAAGGCCGAACTCAAGGACCCGGACATCGAAAGGATCCTTGAAAACCTGGATGCCCCTGTTGGTTTTGGCGTTTTCTTAATGAAGCGGCTGATGGACAAAGTCGAGTTCAACAGGACGTCCAATCATCGGCACGAGGTGAGAATGGTGATGAAGTTGACAGGGTGACCAGTCTAAGAATCCCTTTTCCGACTGGCAAGTTCCGTTAAGGTCCAAGAAGGAAGAAACGTTATGAACCAGCGACCGAATGAAGTAAAGATCGAAAGCCATGGCGACATCCTAGTGCTGGACATTCGCGGTGACGTAACCGCCTTCTCAGAACCTTCTCTCAACAGCGCTTACAACAGTGCAAAAGCATCCAACCCCAAGAAGATCATTCTCAGATTTGAAGAGGCCGCCTATATCAACAGCGGCGGTATCGCTGTCCTCATTCAAGTTCTCGCCCAAACCAGACGAAACAATCAGAAAATCGGAATTACCGGCTTGTCTGATCACTTCAAGAAAGTTTTCAACATGGTTGGGATTACAAAGTTCGCAACGATCTATCCGACTCTGCAAGACGCCTTGAGTGCGATGTCCGCTATGTGATAACGCGCGAGCTTTCTCATACCCTCTAGTTTAACCCTTATTCACAAGGTCATTCAGCTCTCCCGAGAATCCGTAATGCTTCAACTCATTGAAAGATTTCCTCATCATCATGGTTTTTGCGTCATTTGAATTTTGATCTTTGAGATTTGTTTCGAGTTTCGGATTTCGTGCTTCGGATTTAAGGCATCTCAGCCCTTAGGGCAGAGATTACTGGCCC
Organism: uncultured delta proteobacterium; assembly: GCA_963702565.1. GTDB lineage: Bacteria > Desulfobacterota > DSM-4660 > Desulfatiglandales > HGW-15 > CAVPDE01. The sequence continues at coordinate 74,150 of CAVPDE010000010.1, forward strand.
CCAGATCATTGCTTTTAAACAGCGCCTACAGTTAGGTACTCAATTGCCCAAAGAAGACCTCGACAGCCAATTAGAACAGCTCACCGCTTCTCTGAAGCAGGCGGAAGAAATGCGCGCTGAGCTGGATCGCCGCGTCTTCCACCTCAAAACACTCTACGACGTCAGCAAAGACATCTACGGCAGTGTTGAGGTCGACGCCATTCTGAGAAGCTTTCTCCTCATGTCCATGGGTAATTTTGGAGTCGTGACCGGCTTTATTCTCTTAGCCGATGTGCACGCCACAATGGAGCGATTCATTACCCTCGGCATTCAGGACACCGACTCCTTCTCATTCGGGGCAGAGTTGCCGAAGATTCTGAAGCAAAGGGGTCTGTACGATTCAATGACGGCCATTAAAGATATGTCCCAATCGGAATGTTTTCTTTCCCCTATCACGCTCACTCTGCCCTTTATTATGGATGACGACACCATGGCCCTTCTTGGCCTGGGGGCAAAGCTGGCAGGCGACGTTTTTACTCAGGATGACAGGGAACTGCTCTACACCCTTCTCAACAACCTGTCCGTTGCCATAAAGAATGCGAGGTCATTCGAACAGATCCGGCGCCTGAACCTGGACCTTGAAGGGAAGAACGTGGAGCTCAGCACCGCCTTGAATGAGCTGAAGGAGTCCCTGAGAAAGATCGAGATCCTGGAAAGCATCAAAGCCAACCTGAGCAAGTTTGTGCCTGCAGCCGTGACCCGTCTCATTGAAAAAGCCCCAGCTGAAGCCTTCTCTGAGCTCCAGGAGCGCGATCTTTCGGTTCTCTTCCTGGACATAGGCGGATACACCGGCCTCTGCGAGCGTCTCGGCCATGCTGTGGTTCACGATATTATCGAGAAACACTTCTCCGTCTTCATGGACGCCATCTATGCGAACAATGGCGATGTCAATGAAACTGCCGGCGACGGACTGATGGTGCTTTTCATGCACGATGATCCCGAAACAAATGCATTGGAAGCGGTCCGCGCAGCACTCGCCATCAAGGAGCGAACCGAAAAAATCAGTAAGGAGTTCAGTCAACTCTATAGACCTCTGGATGTGAACATGGGCATCAACTCCGGCACAGCCCTGGTAGGCGCTGCGAAATTTGACAGCCTTATCGGCTCACGCTGGACCTACACCGCAAGAGGTACCCTGACCAATGTAGCGGCAAGGATAAGCGCTCTCGGATCCAAGGGAACCCTGCTGTTGTCGAGATCCACAGCGGAAAGGGTGAGAAGCGTTTTCTCACCCTCGTCTCGCGGGATGCACAAACTCAAGAATGTGTCAGAGGAAGTGGAGATCTTCGAACTTTAGAAGATCTCTCGCAGAGCAAATCACCCTTCCTGCCACCCGGAGGAACAGCCGTGACGACCGAAAACTCTTCCCACACCGCTGATGAGGTCCAGGCTGAGCTGGACAAGCAACTCTTCCACCTCAAAACCCTTTATGACGTTAGCCACGAACTGCTGGGACTCACCGACGTCAGCATGATCCTCAGGAATTTCCTCCTCATGACCATGGGAAACTTCGGCACGGCCCAGGGTTTCATCATAGCCGAAAATATCCCCGCAGGGGAAATCACTCACTTTGAATCCTTCGGCTTCGAGGAAGAGGAACGCTCAACTGTCCAAAGCCTTAGCAAAGCAGCTCTCTCCAAGAACCTTTTCGGCCGTTTCCTGACTCGTGAAGACTTCTCTGATGAAGTGAAAACTTTGAACCCGGGCCTTCCCGCGGTTCTTGCTTTCAACATAGATGAAGAGTCTTCCGGAGTGATGGGCCTGGGGCCGAAAATTGTGGGCGACGAGTACAGCAGGGATGACAAAGAGCTTCTTGGAACGCTCGTGAACAATCTTGCTATTGCCGTCAAGAATGCCCGCTACTCAGAAGCCTTGCGAAAAGCGCTCGAGGAAATCAGTGTCCTGAATAGCGCGAAAGACAAGGCCATCAGTCATCTTACCCATGAATTGCTGACCCCTATCTCTCTTATCAAGGGCTCCATCAGCCTATTGAGCAAGAAATTGCCGCCTCTCCCGGACTATGACTGGAAAGCAACGTTGGCGAGGGCAAAGCGCAGTGCCGATCGCCTCTATGAGATCCAGAACGAGGTGGACGACATCATGAAGGGGAGAGACAAAAAACTCCGGAACCTTCTTACGAACATGGTCAACCAATGCGCCGCCGAGATTGAAGTCCTCTTCGCAGAACAACTTGGCGAAGGCACTGTCGTAAACAAGGTCAGAGAACAAATTGACGAGATATTCGCTACCAACGAGAACGATCCTGTAGAAATCAACCTTGGAGAATTTGTTACTGAGAAGATGGACGAAATTCGAGCCCTTTCTTCTCACCGGAAGCTGAACCTGATGACCCGGATTGAACCCGCTCGCCCCGTGTGGATGCCGGCAGACCCTCTTGAAAAGATCGTGAAAGGCCTTGTCAAGAACGCCATTGAAAACACACCGGACGGAGGAAGGATTGAGGTTGGCGTGAGAAGCAGAGGCAAGGCCGTCGAGCTCAGCGTTCAGGATTGGGGAGTGGGAATCGTCCCGGAGCATCAGAAGCACATCTTCGAAGGGTTCTATCCCACGCAGGACACGATGTTCTATTCCTCCGGAGAGCCTTTCAACTTCAATGCAGGTGGGAGAGGCGCAGACCTGCTGCGCATGAAGATCTTTTCCGAGCGCTTCAATTTCAAGATTTCCATGACTTCCAAGAGGTGCAGACACCTTCCGCAAACTAGAGATGCCTGCCCCGGGCGGATCAGCGAATGCGAATTCTGCAAAAAGGCTGAGGATTGCTACGAATCAGGTGGGACGACCTTCGAAGTGCTCTTCCCTCTTCGCTCTTAGCTGACGGCTGACAGCTGATCGCTGATTGCTTTCTTGTTACGATCTCAAGCAGCTCAAAAGCGTCTTGAAGTGGATTTTCACCTCTTGCCGGGTCTCTTTCAGCCTGTCGAGGAAATGAGCAGCCAGATTGGTCATCATCTGGCAGCCAATGTCCCGGTCCTCGGCTGCCAGCTTTCGCAGTGCTGCCGTTTCCATGCAGAAGAGAACACAGTCCTCCAGGCAGCGTGCCGACAGACTGTACTGGTAAGGCGGAACCAGAGCCGAAGTCCCGAAAACGTCTCCAGGCTCTCGCAGAATGGAAATGGGCAGATCGAAATCCTTTTCAACCGTGGTCAAGAGCTCCACAGCGCCTGACCTCAGAATGTAGACGCCGTTCGCCGCCTGGCCTTCCTTGATGATCTGCTGGCCCTTCTTTACGGCGACTTCTTTGCCGGCAGCCAGAATCTTCTTCATCTGGCCTTCGCCCATCCCTCTAAAGAGATACGTGGAAGTTGAATCCATGGCCGCCTCCTCCATCCCCACCTGGCTAATCGAATTTTTTCTCCCTAACTCTTCGCCAACTACCCTGTGGCCTTGAGCCACATGGCCAGAACCGGGTCAACCAACTGCCACTGCTCCGGATCGCCCTTTCTCTCGATGAGGTCAAGGTCTTCCAAATGCTTGGTCGAATGCTGGACGCCTCCCGTGGACCCAAGACCATGCTTTTGAACGTAACTACCCGCCAGGATCTTCTTGGGTGGCTCCAGTGCGAGAGCTTTGAGCAAGAGTCGCTGATGAGGCGACAAACCCTGGAGGATTGCCTCATAGACCGGCTTCTCCGAAACGATCAGTTTCTGGAGACCCGCCTGAATGGTCTCTTCAGTGACCGCCTCTGCCATCTCATACACGAAAAAACCCAGTTTCTCGGAATAGTAGGGATGACAGTCCACTGTTGAAGCCAGTCTAAGACCCATGTCCTTGGTACAGGATTTGCCATGCTCTTTGAACTGCCAGGTAATGAAATTTCCCAAGTCCATCACCGGAAGAGGACCCAAAGGGTAATTGATTGCGCTTTGGAAAAAAGGGCGCTGCCGCTCATTGAAAATTCCCAGCAGGACCCGCCTCCGACTGCCTATGAAGAAGTATGAGGCCTTCTGGCGCTGGATGTGGGTTCTGAGGGCGGCCTCGATCGTGAGGGCCTCCTTGAGAGTGACGATCTCCTGGAATTCATCCAAAGCGATTTGGATAAGTTGCTTGGACTCCTCGATGAACCGGGAAAGGGAATCAATCGTTTCCTCCAGAAGATGGAGACCGCTCCTTCCTGCGGCGGCTGGTTCTACGCTCAATGAGATTCCACCACTCGGATCCGGCTTTAGGACAGGACGGAAGGACAGCAGCGTGCGAAGGGCCGTTTTCCAAAGGGACGGCTTCCCGTGGGTGAACCCATAAACCGCTTTGGCCAGTCTGGCAGCCACATCTTCGACAGAGCCTACGCCAAAGAAATCCGCGAAGATGACAACCGCACCTTTGTCCGCCAGTCGCCTCTGGACCCGCTTTACGAGAGAAGTCTTTCCAAATCGCCTGGGAGAAAAGAGAACGACATTAGCCTTAGCCTCGGCGTAAGACCGGAGTTCCTTGAGCTCCTTTTCCCTGTCACAAAATGGGGCGTCGACAGGGATTTCTTGCAGATAGAATGGATTTCCCATAACCCAGCATCATTGAAGTACAATTATTGACATTCAATAATCGAAGCACCATTACATGTCAATAGAATTCCTCCACCCTCCAAATCGCCATGTCACGGCGGAAAGCACAGATGTGTGACCGTCCCCTCCATTTGCTTTCAATAGACACCGTTTGCCGCTTGCCCCTCCTTCACAATCTGCTGGCCCTTCTTTACGGCGACTTCTTTGCCGGCAGCCAGGATCTTTTTCATCTAGCCTCCAGTCATCCCTCTGAAAAGATACGTGGACGATGAATCCATGGTTATTACCTCAAGCATTTTGGTGGGACATCGGTGCTATACCGGTCTAGTGAACCGAATAACACCATTCTTCATCTTCCTCAACCATCTTGTACCGATCACCCTTAACTGACGCTTATCACGATAACCGTCAAGTCGTCACTCTGCGGGGCGCCCCCGACGAAGTCGTTGACTTGTCTCATGATCTCCTTCAAGAGAGACTCGGCATCGACCGCGCGATTAAGCCTTTAAAAGTAAACAGTGAGCAGGACATTCAAGTAGTCTGACTTGAGAAGGTTCTCCCCTGCAAAGCGGTCCCTGTACCCTACGAAGGCCCTGATGGGAATGGAAAATTTCTTTTCCAGATACAAGGGAATTGTAGAGTACTCTATGCCGACGATATAGACATGTTCTTTGGCGTTTGTCTCAGCCTCGGCTACGTCATAGGAAAACCCCATGCTCCCGGATATATCGTCTCTCCACTTGTAACCGAATTTGTACAACAAGAAGAAACTGAAGCCTTGATAGAACTCATAGGTCCCCGACATCTCAAACTCAAAAAAGTCGCCTATGTCCCGGTCGACTTCTTCCTTGTTCCTTGTTAGAGGTTGATTGACATCATCCGGAATTCTCATCACCTTGTGGTCAGGCAAGTACAGATCATATTTCAACGTCGCGCTGAGCATGAGATGCTTCGTTCCGATGTAGTCGCTGTGAAGCCGAAAAAGGCCTGCCCAAGCACCAGTCCCAAAAGGATAATCCACAAGGCTGTCGGGGTTATCTTCCCTTCCGGTGGGGAATCGGATTCCCCCTGTCATAGCAAGCCGCCAGTTTTCCGATTTGTAGTACTGATATCTCAGAAAGCCTTCAATGTCCGAGATCCCTGTTCTAGACCAGCTCTTGACGGTGTCAAAACCGTATCCGGGAATGTCGACGGACCCGTCACCGTTGACGTCCAACCCCCGACCGATCAGGTTCTGCACATCCTGCGTGGTGAGCCTCTGAACCGTGAGCGGGGGGGGAAGCGGTAACGTCAAGGGTGCCAAAGGCGCCGCGCCAAGAGGAGGAGCAGCGATTCCAAAGAGCGGGTTCTTGCCGAATGTCGCGTTGGTTGTGTCGAGGGATGCGTTCACCTTATTCTCGAAATCCCAGTAGGGGAGTTTGATTCCAATGCTCAGTTCATCTGTGATCCCGTAAGCGTAATTAAATTCGATAATGTTGACATTGTACTCATAGGAAACAATGCTCCGTCCGATGTTTGCGGATCCTGAGGGCAAGCCGAACGCTGCTTCCAGCAGGCTTAGACTTGGAAACACATTACTGTTCAGGGTGGAGTTGAAATCCTCAGCTAGCTTTTCTTCATCCCCATCAGGTCCATAGCGCTCGTCTATTGGCAAGTAGAATTTACCCTCCATGAAGATCGCTGACCTCCCCTTAGGAAGCACTTCTGCATTGTCAGCATAGCACCTTTCTCCAGTGACCATTGGTGTCATGAAAATAAGCATAGTGGTGAAAAAAAGCCTTGCGAGTCTCTTTTTACTCTTGTTCAGTCTCCGATGCTCTTCCATTTTTCGCGCCTCATTTTTCCAGTCCAGTTCAACATGCTGAATCGTTCAAAACGAAAGCTGCTAGAAATTGGAGGTTTCGGTAATGGATTGAATGGAGGTTACTGATTTCAGTTTATGGATTACGCTGATAAGTTGAAGGGAACCGGAACAGCGGCAACCGGAAGGTGTCGATGCCTCTACCCTGTCACGGTCACCACTATTGCAGTCAAATCGTCGTGCTGCGGCGCCTCGCCAACAAATTGGTTAACTCTTTCCATAATCTCCTTGAGGAGCGCCTCTGCGCTTATGGTTCGTGACTCCTCGACCACTTTCTGCAATCGCTCGAACCCAAAAAGTTCTTCCTCCTTGTTCTTGGCCTCCACAATGCCGTCCGTGTAAAAAACCAGCTTGTCGTCGGGTTCAAGCTGCACCCGCGTCTCTTTGTACTCCACTTCATCGAGAATTCCAAGAGGCAACGTGTCCCCTTCCGTCTGGATCAACCGACTCTCCCCCGTTTTCGCCGATAAATGAATCGGCTGAGTTTGCCCGGCGCTGCACAGAGTCAGAATCCTGTCTTTTTCATCCAGCAAGGCATAGAGCAGCGCTACAAACATCCCGCTCTTGATATCCATCTTTGCGCGCCGGTTGGCGCGAATCATGATCTCGGCAACCGTCAGCTGCTCCTCTGAGAGCATGCGGAAAACACTGCGTGCTGCAGACATGACCAAAGCCCCTGAGACGCTCTTGCCGGTGACGTCTCCTATTAGGAAGCACAATTTCTCCTCACCCATCGCCACAAAGTCAAAGAAGTCGCCCCCCACCTCCCTAGCCGGTACACAGGTGGCCGCAATCTCGAAACCCCTGATCTGTGGGCAGGTGGACGGCAGCATGCTCATCTGGAGATCCCTCGCGATGTTCAGTTCCTCTTCCATCCTCTGTTTCTCCAGGTTCTCCTCAAAGAGCCTTGCGTTCTCGATCGCCACGGCTCCCTGATTGGCAAGGACGTGCATGAGATCGATGTCTTCCCGGTTAAAGAACTTTCCCGATTTTTTCTCCCCCATGCTCAGCAACCCGATAACCCTGTCTTTGAATACGAGCGGCACCACTAGGCTTGCGTTGAGAGCCTCGAAATCCGTCACACATTCCCTTGAGATTTCGCTGTATCTTGGGTCCTCAAGCACGTCATACTTTGTGATCACCTGCTTTTGCTCTTCCAATATTTTCATCAACGGTTTATCACGGTTGAAAACTTTGCCTTCGATATCTGTTTTCCGCTCTCCTTCGGCAAGTTGGACACGATATTCGGCTGCCGCCGGGTTAAGAAGCACGACACAGGCCGTGTTTACAAACATATCCTCGACGAAAGCGCCGGTCAGGCGTTTCAAGACCTGGCCCAAATCCAGGAGCGATGCTATTGCAGCACCGATCTTCTCGATGATTGCCCCATAATCATATTCCTTCCTGAAGAAGATCGTGTCGACGAAAAGCTGGACCCTATTCCTTAGCGGATTGAATACGACGATGACACCCAAGGTAAACAGTATAGGGAATGCTTTCGACTGGGCGACTTGGTACTGCCCCATCAGAAGATTGAAGGACACGCTCACAATCGCGTAGACTCCCACGATGATCCCTGTCGTAATGACATAACCGACAGCCCGTTTGATGTAGACATCCACGTCGAAGAGATTGTGCCGGGCCACAGCGTAGGCAATTGACGCGGGGAAACAAAGGATAATCAGAGCCAGGAAATTCGTCTGAATCCTTAACCCTAGGAAAGACCCGAAAAGAAGCTGGGAGAAATAGGCGACTGCAGGAAGGGGAAAGGCAATGGCTGCCCCGAGAAGAACAACCTTTGCTCTCTGCCTGGCAAGGACCGAACTCGGGCGGAAATAAGCAAAGGTCACCGGCTCCAGCAGCATCAAGGCTGCTAGAATCATGTAAAGGAGCGTCAGGGAATAGAAGATAGCGAAGCCCCTTTCAGGATAAATGATCTCCATGGGGACAGTGATCATCAGGGCCACTATATATGGCAAGTACTGAATTCGCGGATGCTTAACCACGAACCTTCGCGGCTCCGGGAAATAGAAACTGAAATGGATAAACGCGGCGGGGAAAAAAACTGAAGCGAGCAGGTAAAACCGGATGAACCCGTAATGGGTCGATTGCATATCAAAAATCGTAATGGACCACATGCTGAGAAAGAGACAGGCGATCAAGAAAATCCAGCTCACCTTGGCGTCAGGCTTCATAATGAAAACGATCAGTCCGATTAGCAGGAAAGCGATACCAGCGATCATCAGGGACCCGAACGTCATGAACAGGTCTGCCAACGTGAATTGCATCTTAGCGATCCATATCTCAAAAACACGCCCCTCCCTTTCAACTTTGTAATTGATGACTCCTCCATAGGGAACGGTCTCCAGGACTGACTCCAATTCCTTTATAGAAGGTATGGGTTTCCCGTCGGCCGTGAGGATTTTGTCTGGATATCGGAGACCAGCCTGCGTACCCGTCCACTGATATTGGCCCACAGGAGCCACCACCATCCGTTCATTGAGGAGAAAGCCGGAAAATGGCTTGTTTATCCATTTCAGGGCATTAACGACGCATATGACCGTTATCACCAAAGAACACAAGAGCGCTACCCAGAACGCCGATTTACTGAGCATCTCCCTTTGAATTGACGCCTTGCTCACACTTTTTTTCGAAAAGTCATTCATAGGCTGGCACTTTGAATCATTTGTCTTCTGGAAATATACACACTCTATCGCGACAGTCCGGATGGCCGTGCTCTAACTCTCACCGCCCTGATTATGGAAAAGATGATAAAGCTGAAGGAGACAATAATACAGGTGTACGCGAACCAATCCCCGTAAAGGGTATAGAGCGTTTTTTCTTGCGAAATGTGAATCCTTTTCGTCAGGTGGCCCTGGACAAAGATGTCCTCACCATTGTTTTCCACTCTCCCAACGACACGGCCATAAGCATCTATGAAACAGGATATTCCTGTGTTTGCACATCTTATGACAGGCACTCTATTTTCAACAGCCCGGAAAACATTCATGGACAGAAACTGGTAAGGCGCGGCTGTTTTTCCGAACCACGCTTCATTGGTCATATTCACAATGAATTGAGCCCCATTTCTGACGAACTCTCTGGTCATGTCAGGGAACAGGTTTTCCCAACAGATAGTCGTGGCAAAGCAAACACCACCAAGGCGAAAAACTGTAAAGCTTTTTCCGGGTCTGTATCCACGGACGGCAGGAACTGCTATATAGGACCAGGGGAAGATATCCTTCATTGGCAAATATTCTCCGAAGGGAAAAAGCCTGATCTTGTCGTAACGCTGATTTTTTAGCATAAGGCTAGCCGGAGTAATCAGAAATGCAGAGTTATAGTATTCAAGAGTGTTTGATTCGTTCTGCCCATATTTCCTGTGCTGAGCACTGCCCAGAAGCAGAGGGGATCCTGTCCGCTCGACTATTCGCATCACTTCCATTGAGAGCTTTGCATTTTGGCTGATGGATCCGGGGACTGCAGTCTCAGGCCATACTATCAGAAAAGGGTGATCTTTTGAGACCTCATGGGTGAGCTTGGAATAAGTCTCCATGATCGTTTTAGCATGTCTTGGATCCCACTTTTTTTGCTGCTCAATGTTTCCCTGAACAACTGATATATCTATTTCCCTGCTTGCAATTGATTCGGAAGTCTTGGCATAACCATAGGCTATGGCAAATATTATTGATGCCAGAGCTACACCAACCACTCCCTTCCTCAGCCCTTCTGAGGAGCTCCTGGCTGGCTCTTCTGCTTTTCCCACAAATTTTGATGTCCAAGGAAGGAGGATCGCCGTAATCGCAGAGCTGACCAAAACAATCAGGAAGCTAACTCCATAAACTCCTGTAAGCGAGGCGACCTGGATTATAGGGGGATACACGTGCTGGGATTGGCCGAGCAAACCCCAGGGGAGTGCCATGAAAGACATGTTCGAGCGAAAATACTCCAGCGCAACCCACAAAAATGGCGCGAAGAGCAATGCCGATGCCCTTCCACAGCCGTTTTTGACTACGCAGAACCCGAGTCCAAAAAGACCTAAGTAAGAACCAAGGTAAAGGGCCAAAATGGCGTGGTGCAGGTAGGTGTAACCGGGGACTTGAAGGATCCATTGAAAAATACCAAGGAAAAAACATATACCGCTGACCAGTGATAACACAAACCCATAGGTTTTACCCTTATTGGCGATCCCCAAAAGCAGTGGAATAAGCCCAACCCAGACGAGCCCGTTTAGGTCATAATGCGGAAATCCAAGAAAGAGCAGAATCCCTGTCACACAAGATCCCAGAAACGCAAGGATCCTGCTTGACGTCTTCTTAAGACGATCTTTTCTCAGCATATCAGGACTGTGGGGCGGGGCATTGCACAGCCCGCTTAACGTGCTGTTTCCCAATCTTAATCAAGCTACTTCTACCCCAGAGCCTTAGAACTTTAGTCAAGCATTCTACGAACATTATACACTTAAGGCAAAAGGATAACCCTTCCTAAATGGATGCCCCCCACCCAACCCCTGGTCGCCTTTGGCGCCGCCGGAGGCGGGGTAAACCAGCCTCAGGCTGATAAACCTCTCCCTCGTGGTAAGGGGAGGGGGCAGGGTTAGGGGGAATATCTCGCCACATCCCCCACCACTTAGCAGAAGTCTTCGCCTGGATTATGGCACTACTGGCGTAGCTGGACAGTCATCCCCATAAAGCACATACAGCAGTTCCACCGTTGCTACGATCTTGGTTCCAGTGTTTCTAAAAGATATCACCTTGTTGATGATCAGATCTTCGCCCCCGCAAAAGGATCGACAATCTTCAGGGCCAAACCCATAGAGCGTAAATTCTAGGAGATCATTTCTTGTTATACTGCCGAAATCCTGAACAAAGTATGGCATATTGCAGATATTCTTCTTTACGCTTTCGCCCTTACAGCCCCCCCGAAAAGTCCCTTCTAGAGTAAAGTCCCCATTGTCGGTCAAAATCAGCACACCTAGTATTCTGGGGCCACCTTTGCACGATCCCTCTGGTGGCTCAGGACCACCAGCATAAACCCCAGAGGTCTTCCCCACAACCAGAAAACACAGTGCAAGTGCTGTAACCATCAATGCCTTCAACAAATTTTTCGCTTTCATGTTTCACTCCTTATATTAGATTTGATTTCCCGACTCGGCAGACTACTGACTTCTCTTCCTTGAATATCCTCCCCTCTGATCACAAACTATTTTTTCTTTTGGATCTCTTCCCCGAAAACCGTGAGTCCTTTCTGGTTGGCAAGCTTCTCGGTAAGCTTCACTCCTATTTTGGTTTGCAGGGTCTTCTCTTTCGGTTTCTTTCCTTTGTGTTTGATTTTGTGAGTGACTTTGGCATCTTTCCACTTGGTGCCCACATCCGTTATCGTGAACTGAACCGATTTCAGATCGGTATTCACATCAGTCGAGAGACTCTTGGTATCTACGACAAAACCCTCAGGGGGGCTGACGCTCGTCTGGACAGACCAATCGCCCTCACTTTCAAAGACGAACGGGTACTGCTCCTGGGTTCCGCTCCACTCGACATACTCAGGCTCGATGATCACGAGGCTCGAACCCTTCTCCACCGTGTATTTGCAGGCCAGGTGTTTTCGGTCAGCTCGTTCTATGATGTTGAACTTGGCCTGCCTAGTCTGTCCTGCTTTGAGGCCTACTATATTATCCGCTACAAAGAGCTCTTCACCCGTTTGACCCGGCTCACGATCATACCGGCCGATGACAATATAGGTCCCCGGCGCTACCGCAAAGGTCGCCTGACCGTTCACATCGGTCTCGCCAGTGGCTGCCGCTTGGCAACCGGACCATATATCGTCGTAATGGGGCCAGGAAATGATCCCGTACTGCCCCGCGCAGGTGCCGGCCTTCTTTTCAAAAACCTTCACAGCCATCCCCGGAATTGGTTCCTTTCGGCAAACCGGCCGGTTTCCAAACCCGATGATGTGCTTGATCGCCGACACCTTGATTGTTCCGCTCGAACCCGCTCCCCTCAGGGCAAAGTGGACCGCGTTTGACTCAAGCGCCTTGTCCCAGTTCACACTCTCCAGTTTCGAATAGTCTGTCACCAAACCTGTGCCGGGATCGGTTTTCGTATAGTCAACCTGCGCATAAGCTCTAAAAGGTATTTTGGCGGTCACAGAGTAATCGCCCAACTTGGTCAGAGTGTAATGAGTTCGGGCATTGGGGATGGTGACAGGCAAGGCCCAAGCGGCTGCCAGAGTCTCAACCGGCTCAGCCGGGATCAGATCCATTCCGTCTGGAATGACCGGAGGGGGCGGAGGGTCTTCAGCGGCAACGGCGGTATCAAGGTCCTTTGCAGTGATCGGCTTCCCGTCCGGGTCGATAAAAGTGAAATAGGTTTCAAACGGCCTGGCGCTGATGCCCTTAGGAGTGATCACTTCTGCACCGCTGGCATTGAACAGGGTCAGCGTGATGCGCACAGGCTGTCCTTGTTCGTAAACATCCCTGTCCAGGGCTATTACAGCCTTCAGAGGAGGTGTCTGGGCCATTGCCTGGAGTGTGCTGATCAGTAACACGAAAAGCAGAACTGCTATTGTGAAGATTCGCTTTTTCATCCCAATCACCTCCTTAATCGTTATGGATCTTGAAATAGCCCTTGGCGGCAGGCCCAAAGTAGCCGTCTCTGCTCCAGTTGTTCGAGTACTTGTACATCAAGCAGCTGGCATCTTCCGTGTGCGTGCTTGGAACCCCCACGGCATGGCCCATTTCGTGAGTAACGGTGTGCTTCACGACCTGGGCCTTCGTGTACTCGTAACCGGGGACAATGGACCCGGAGGAAGAAGCAACAGGTAACTCAACCAGACCGTTCCGGTTGATGTCGAAAGGTGAAAGGTTTCGGGCATAGCTCACCGGCGTTTTGTACTTGTCACCGTCAAGCGAACCTGACGTGCCGCCCGAAATATCTTCGTTTGCATCTAGAACACCATCGTCGTCCTTGTCTTCGACAACAGGCAACGCATCGAGCGCGCCGTTTGCCGCGGACCACGTGCTGCCGCTGACCCAGGTCTGCCCTTCCATGTAAGGCTTGTCAATGAAATAGTAATCCAGCGGTTTCTGGTAAGTGGTTGTGTTCACTCCGTAGGCCGTAGCATTCCCGACCCCGCTCATTCCCTTCGTGTCCCAAGTCCAGTAGCGAACACCTTTCTTGTTGATATGCCCGTCCACGTTCTGGTAGGTGGTGGTCGTATTGTTAGTCACCGAAAGCACATCGATTTTCGTGTCCCCGAGATTCCCGCTGGTAACCACCGCATCATCAACCGCCCAGACATCGATCTCGGCATCGAAGAAGGCTGCGCCGATGGCGAACGGGTATTCTGCCGTGTAGCCCTTGTATTTGACGAACAGGTCTTTTCTGAATGGCTTGGTTCTGAAGTGCACAGGGCTTCCCTGAGGAACATACGCCACGGTCTGGTACTGGCCTCCGGAGTCTTCCGGCTCAACGGGGACAAGTTTAACCCACTTGAAGCCTCGATACTCTTCGAAGTTCGTCAATCCATCGCCGATGTTGGTATTCGCGATGCTCTTGTCCACGTCCCCATCTCTGGCCAGGTCCCCGTATGGGTTTTCCCAGGCATCCGGCAGCCCATCCCCGTCTGTGTCTTTTGGGATGGTGAAATAGGTGGTAATGGTTTGTCCTCCCACCGAAGCCTGGGCAGTGAGCCTGATCGAACCTCCGTAATCGAGAGACTTGAGGGTGACTTGATTCCCGCTGAGCACCATGCCGGCACTACAAGGGGCACCGTTGCAATTGAAATCGGGGCTATTGTCGGTTGTGTTTTTGTCGTTCGTGAACTTGCCGGCGTAGTTCGTCACGCTTTCCACTCTGAACAAACGAGAGGCGGAATTGGGATGAAAACTGACAGTCACCGTGACGTCGGCACCGTCAGTCGGTAGCCAGCTCTCATAGGGTTCACCTCCCGCAAAAGTGAAAGTGATATCCCCTTCGGATATCCCATCGCAATTGTCATCTTTCCCGTTATTGTATACTTCTTGAACTCCAGGATTTACAGTGGCATCACGATCATTGCAGTCGTCTCCCCCTTTGGCAATCGAGAGGTGTTGGTCCCCATCGGCATCTGGATCGCATGCATCCCCGAGCGCGTCCCCATCGAGATTCGCCTGGTTCGGATTGTATACGGTCGGGCAGTTGTCCACATTTCCACATATCCCGTCCCCATCCACGTCGTTTTGAGAATCCGATGGGCATCGATCACACAGATTGCCGATTCCATCGCCATCGCTATCCGCCTGATCGGCGTTCGCGACGCTAGGACAGTTGTCCTGGGTGTCTATTTTTCCATCCTGGTCCGTATCGGGGATCGTCGTCCCCTGAGATGCTCCTTCTCCGGCTGGAATCAGGTTCAGGTCACAGACATCACCAATGCCATCGAGATCGGAATCCTGCTGGGAATTCGTATGCACCTCACCGTTGATGTCTACCCAAGTCGCCACTGGAGCATTAGCGGTTTCCGGGCAGTTGTCGCATTCGTTGCCGATCCCGTCCAAGTCCGTATCCGTCTGCACCGGGTTGTAGGAGGTTGGGCAATTGTCGCAGGCATCGCCAACCCCGTCTTCGTCGGCATCCTCCTGGAGAGCGTTGACAACAAACGGGCAGTTGTCCCCGTAGTCAGGTATTCCGTCGCTGTCCGAGTCATCGAACGCATCCGATTCTCCGTCATTATCAACATCGTTGACCACTCGGGGATCCGTCCCAAGTTCGTACTCCTGGAAATTGGTTAGCCCGTCTCCGTCCAAATCAACGACTGCATCCGAGGAATTGGTTGGATTCAAGCCGTGTGCGATTTCCCATTCGTCCGGCATACCGTCATTGTCATCGTCATCGTCAAAGGGGTTGAGGCTTCCATCCCCATCCGTGTCCATGCTCTGGCTCAGGACAATAACGTTGTCAAATCTCGCCGAAATGTACCCGCCTTCATCCGGTGCACTGCCGTCACCCAGATCATCAATCCGTGTCACGCGCGTGCCGATTCCCTTTCCTCCGACCGGAGGTTTCACGATCGGGTAAGGGGAGATAATGCTTCGGGTCTGCCCGTCAAATCCGCAGGCAAACGTATTGCTCAGTGAATCCCAGGTTATCGAGAGCCTGTGTGTTGCATTCAGGTCGATTGGCCCGGTAAAAAGAGGGGCCGCATAGCTTTGGACTTCTCCTGATGCATTGCAATTGCCGCTGAGGCATCTGGACACCTCACACCATGCAATAGGTGTAGTTCCATTGTGGCCGATCCCGACCATCCCATTCACATCACCGGCTCGCCCGCCTCCTGGCCGACCATCATTGTAGAACGAGCCAACTACTCTCGCATAAGGCAGGGCATTATTGTTAAGCACATCCGTCACCGTAACATCAGCCTGGAAGCCGTTTATTCGTTGAGAATTGATGAATCCCAGAGTGTTCGAGTCGTGCGAATAGTATCGCGCGATTGCCGACTCCAGTGATCCCCCCTCCATTTTCCTGACAAACTCCCAGGTGCTCCACTTCGTGTTGTCGATCAGACCCGGATGCCCCGTCGAAATTGTCATACATGAACCCACGTGAACTCAATTGGGTCATACCTCCTTACATTATCGAATGTGGCGGCTAATGAGCCCACCACCTGGCGTGGAGGGTTCCGGATTGCTGATCCGCGTTCCGAAGCCTTTCATTAGGAAAATCCGGCGGCCCGGCATAAACTGCTGGATTCGAAAGCGCGGCTGCATTAACCAAAACCGGGGCGTATTCCCGGAAAGGTAAAGGTAAATCGGCAACGCCATCCCACAAAATCGAAAGGGTTTTCGTGTGATTTAGATTCACGGGCCACACTGCCGGAGCCAGTTCCACCCAAAGCAGCTGCTCAGAACTGGTCGGTCCGCACTCCTGGTCGAAGCATCTTGTGATCGCGTAATAGCCGCGATACCCGAGTGCGTTGGTGTGCTTGACCCCTATTTGCGCGACGATATCATGGCCTGTCGTATCTTTATAAGAAGTAGCCGAACAGCCTGGCGCGCAGCATGGCGCCCTCGTTCACAACCTCTGTTACCGTCACGTCCGCCTGAATGGAGTTGACGCTGCTGGGATTCCCAAAAGCCATATTGTTGCTCACATACCCGCCGTAGGCTCTCAAGGTCTGATTCGAGCACGCCGTTGTTGATCCGCCTCACGAATTCATAATTTGCCCACTTGGTTCTATCAATGAACTCCAGGTCAAAACCGTCCGTCATGTATGCGGGCACACTCGCTGCATTTAGAGGATTGGTTCCTGCAGCCACCTCAACGCCGTCGTTGATCGTGTCCGAATCGCTGTCTCGATTGGATGGATTCGTACCGTATACATTCACTTCCTGACCATCGTTTAGGCCATCATGATCCGTGTCAGGATCGTTTGGATTGGAGCCGTAAGTGTTCAGCTCTTCGTAATCGGTCAGCCCGTCTCCGTCGGAGTCCACAGTTGAACCTGTCAGGGCATAGACAGAAACGTAATCCATGGTAAAGTCTGACCAGTCCCAGGTTCCCGAAGCCCAGTGGATGAATAAGGGATTCCCCATCCATAGGACTTTCGGTCTCAGCGGGCTGGCGACCGGTCCTATTTTCAACGCCCCGTCCACCAACAGCTTGTATTGGCCGGCGATGTATTGCAGTTTGTAGGTGTGGAAATCGGATATGTTATCGGTAACCTGTGCTGACCCTCCGCCTTGAGCCACGAAGTCGGGCAACAATCTGACCACCAGCCCTCCAAGGCCTCCCTCTATGCCGAAAACCATCTGGTAGAACGGAGTGTTTGTTCCCACCGGATCTAGGCTATTGCTGGAAAGAGCTACAAAGTGAGTCCCATTCCCTGCAAAGGAATCATATCTCATCCTCACTTCCAGGCTGAAATCGCCGGTATCAGGAATAGGCGAAGGTTTACTCAGGGGCCCGGAGTACATGTAGGGGAACACTTTGATCTGGCCGGCACTGAAGCTTAGCAAACCATCGTCCGCGGTGTCGATAGTCCCGTAAGGTGCCGCTAGGGTCTGGCCGTGGCACTGGTCGTTCTCAATGTTCACCCAGTGCCCGGCACCCTGATTTGATCCGTCGTCGCTATCCGTGCAAAACCTTGGACCTGAGTCCACGGCAGCAGTGTTCCACTTGTTTGGGTCCGGGCTTGTTCCATTGAAGTTGTCCTGAAAATATGCAAATCCGGGATAACTGCATGCATCCCCAATGCCGTCGCCATTCGAATCCAACTGGTCCGGGTTTATAACATATGGACAGTTGTCGCATCCATCGCCCACCCCGTCAGCATCCGTATCTATTTGATCAGGATTTGCAATTGTTGGACAGTTATCTGCCATGTCGCAAATACCATCTGCGTCATTATCGGCACCAGGGCCAAGCCCCTCGCACAAGTTCTGCTTAATTTCTACCGGAGACAGAGACACGCCATACACATACACCTCATCAATGACCCCATCGAAATAGTGTCCATCATTATCCCTCCCGATCCAAAAGCCACCGTCCCCTGCCGTATACAGTGGCAGAACATTCTCTTCCCTTGGCTTCCCATTAACATAAATGACCCAGGCGCCCGTTGTGTTATCCCAGGTTACTGCAACATGATACCAAGTCCCCTCTGCAAGTGGGGTAGGATGTCCCAAGCACCACACCCCACTAGATGACACACGATGGCATGCCTGCATGAATGAGTAACCGCCTGGCGACCGTACTATCCGCAACCGAATGTTATACTGCTCCTTAGAAAACACATTTCTGATATCAGACTCTACAGTAGGCAAGGTTGCCGGGTTTATCCATGCTGTTATCGTGTAACCGTTTTGGAAAGCGGAATCGTTTATGGAGGGCGCTATTGGGACCGTAATACCCCCAGCGCCGGGAAAATCATATGCGGCGTTTAGGTTACCTAGTTGGTCTGCTGCAAGTGAGGGCCCCCCCGTGGGATCCCCGTCATTGCCGTAGCCACTTTCGTCATCGGAATTTCCGCTAAACGGATAATAGGCAAGCAGCGTTCCGCTAATCTTCGTCACAAAGGCGTCTGTCCCACCTGCATAACTTGCCTGCAAGGGGCTCTGTGTGGGGAAGTTGCTTGGGTTAGTCCACCCTGTGACATAGGCATTTCCGGATGCGTCAACTGCGATACCTTGGCCAGTGTCGGAGCCGCTTCCGCCGAGATAGGTGGAGTAAACCAGAGCACTCCCCGAAGCATTTATCTTCGCCACAAAGGCGTCATATGCGCCGCCTGCATTAGCCGCCTGCAAAGGGCTTCTTGGGGGAAAGTCGGTGGAGTCGGTCGATCCTTCTACATACGCATTTCCGGAGGTATCGACCGCAATCCCACTACCAGTATCATAACCTGATCCGCCCAGATAGGTGGAGTAAACCAGGGCGCTTCCAGAAGCATCTATTTTCGTCACAAAGGCATCCCCGGAGCCCTCCATGCCTATATTAGCAGCTTGTAACGCGCTCGCTGTGGGGAAGTCGGTGGAGTGAGTCACGCCGGCGATGTAGGCATTCCCGGAGGTGTCGACTGCGATCCCATGACCGTACTCGGCGTTGCTTCCGCCCAGATAGGTGGAGTAAACCAGGGCACTCCCAGAAGCATTTATTTTCGTCACAAACGCGTCACTCTCACCCCCTCCTGTTGATCCCTGCAAAGCGCTCTGTGTCGGGAAGTCGGTGGAGTAAGTCACGCCGGTGATGTAGGCATTCCCGGAGGCATCCACTGCGATCCCATAACCGATCTCGCCGCCGCTTCCTCCGCCAAGATAGGTGGAGTAAACCAAGGCACTCCCAGAAGCATTTATTTTCGTCACAAAGGCGTCATTTTCACCGAGTAAAACCGCCTGCAGGGGGCTCCCTGTTGGGAAGTTACTCGACCTAGTATATCCTGTAACATAGGCGTTCCCAGAGCCATCAACTGCGATCTTATAGCCCGAATCGTCGCCGCTTCCACCAAGATAAGTAGAGTAAATGAGCTCACTCCCCGACGCGTTTAATTTCGTTACAAAGGCGTCCAAGTTTCCTCCACTATTCACCTGCAAAGGGCTTTGGGTAGGGAAGTCTTCGGAGTAAGTTCCACCGGTGATATACGCATTTCCGTAGGCATCCACTGCGATCCCAACATAACTTGAACCATCAGTGTTACTTCCGCCGAGATAGGTGGAGTAAACCAAAGCGCCGGAAGCATTCATTTTCGTCACAAAGACGTCTGTCCCACCTGCTGAACTCGCCTGCAGAGGGCTCTGCGTGAGAAAGTCTGTCGATGAAGTCTTTCCTGCAACATAAGCATTTCCCGATGCATCGACCGCAATCGCAATGCCGCTATCGGATCCGCTCCCGCCAAGGTAGGTGGAGTAAACCAGTGCAGGGTCGATTACAAGAGGATGGGACTTATCGTACTCGCCAACATCAAAGCCGTAGGCAAGCCTCGAACTTTCAGAACCGGGTCCTGGCACGGCCTGGCGGTAGGTCACACTGACTCCGATCTTTTCGCCTCTGATCTCTTGATAGCCGACAGGCTTGGCGAAACTTGCACACCCATAGGAAGAGTTTGCCTCTAACTCTCCTCTTTCTGTGATCCTGAGGGAGTCCGCTCCTGCTATTTCCAACTTTATGTTATCGGGGTCGGCACCAGGTTTTACCACAAACACTTTCTCAAGGTTCTTTCCTTGGGCCTTAAGAGAAACTTCGATTCCAGGGTAGACTTCGCCAAGACTTACGCTGTTGTAAGTCATAAGATTCGTTCGCCACTTCGCCGGATCGTTTCCGGTGAAGTAGTTGATTTTGGTTTGTGCTGCTTCGATCCCCCTGGGAGCAGCAAGGGGTGCCCCCACAAGCGATTCCTTGATGGTGAGGTCTGTTGTCGGTCGATGTCTTAGGGAGTAATCATCCAGCGCTCCAAGCGATCGTCCCGCAGGAAAGGAGTAAATCATCTCCCCTTTGTCGGTAACAAAGGCGGTACCTCCAAACGTCTTGGCATAAAAGCGGATCTGCTCGTCAGGTATCTGGCCCTGGTTTTCTACGAACGGGATCTGGAGCTTGACCACCTTTTGCATGAGTGCTTTCTTGTCAACTCCTTTTGGAGCATGAGGAAGCCCCGGCTTCACAGCACCAAATGCGCCGGATGCAGTCACCAAACCAAGGCCCAAAAAGATGATCCAAATGCCTTTCAGGATCTTTCTGCTATCCATGACGGAACCTCCTCTTCGACAAGCCCCTCAAATAGGGGACGCTCCTGAAATTGTGAATTTCTCCCTCCGACAGCCTCTGATGAACTTCACCAGAAGCGCCAGCCCACATAGGGGACGTTCGTGAATTCGTGAATTGCTCCCGCCAATGCTCCGATCATTCTCACCATCAGCGAGGTTACGCGCCGATTTATCCGTTTTGCTGTTTTCCCCATAAATCTCGGATAGTAGCCACAGCATCACATTCCAAGAGCTCCGTTCACCTCTTCTGATTTCCTCATCCCCTTATCCTTAATGAAAGAGTTCCCTGTCCGTACGTTCAGGGCTCCCTATGCAAATTCAACAGCGCTCACAGGCTTCGGGACAACATCGAACAGTACTCAAAAGGAATCACGCAGTTCTAAGCACTGCCGGAAATCCGAAAAAAACTATTTCGATTTTGGAAAAGGGTGAGGTAGATCAGTTAGACAGAAACAAGGTGCCGGTTCTTTATGGTTTCGCTGATTTGTGTTTCCTTAACTCCAGGTCCGCAAGCAACGATTTCACAGGTTCAGGATCAGCAACTCTCACTCAACTCTAACTTTTGAAGCATTGGAAACATTCCATTAAAGGAATACAATGACCGGAAAGCTTTGTTTCTCAAAGAACATTAAGCCAAGAAATGAGTATTGAATATACCCAGTTAGACGTCACACACAAAAGGCTCCTCTGCAAGCGACTATGATAGGATCTTTATCTCTTGCTTAGCTACCTATTTGAAACTTAGAGCAAAAACTTAGAGTAGCTTATGAAACGAAGGTAGAGGAGAACGGCTACGTTGTAAACCTTCTTGAGTGTGTAAAAAATGGGTATGATGACTACGTATGCTGGTTGGAGAGGAGATAAGACCTTAGATTGGTTTTCTTGTCCTTTATTCCAAGCTTGGTTCTCATGTTTCGCCTGTGCGTCTCCACGGTTCTCGCGGAAAGACCCAGCTCGTCCGAGCTATTTCCTTTGAGCTTTTTCCCTGCCTGATGCAGATTGGCAATCTGAAGTTCGGAAGGCGTAAGCCGGGGATAATCAACGAGTAGATTATGGGTAAATGGCGACAGGATTTCTTGAAGGTTCGCTTGCAGCGTTTCAAAATGTTTTCTCTGTCTATCACTTAATCCCGCCGCCTTCAGCTTTCCCAGATAAGGCTGAATCATCTGCTGGATGTTCAGCCTGACTTTGTCCTCGAGTTCCCTTCTGTCTTCCTCCATTCTCCTGAGGAGGACCCGCAGGGCCGCATTCATCTCTTCGAGATTCGTCGTCTTAACCTTCAGTTCTTTTTCTCTTTCCGTGAGCGACTTTTCAGTTCTCTTCAAATCCCGAATGTTGGTAATCGCGGAATAGCTGCCTTTGAACACGCCTTTCTCATCAAAGATCGGTTTTGGACTGATGATCACCGGCAACGCTTCTCCGTCTTTTGTAAGTAAGTTCATTTGGTATGGACTTGAATCGCCCTTCTTGCGTTTCTTGAACTCCCTTGCCCAGACCTTCCTGCCTTCTTCATCGAGGAATTCGATCATCGGGTGCCCAATGATTTCGTCTGCCTTGTATCCCAGCATATCGCACAGTCTCTGGTTGGCGTACGTCCTTACCCCGTTTTCATCAGCAACGGCAAATCCCTCGTTCATGGTCTCGAGGAGAACGCGGTAACGTGCTTCGCTTTCCTGAAGGGCGGCCTCCGTTTTTTTCTGCTCGGTGATGTCGGAGAGGACTCCTTGCAGCCCAACGATCACATCCCCTTCCAGAACCGGCTTGGTGAAAGTCTGTACCCAGCGGCATTCACCTGATCTTGTCAGAATCCGGTACTGGGTGGGCCTATGCTGACCTGAAAGGGCTTCCCCATAGCGATCGACGATACGATCAAAATCCTCACTGAATATGAATTGGGAGAAATGCCGCCCCACTATTTCGGATGCGGGAAAACCTGTGAGAGACTCAATAGCAGGGCTCACATAGGTGACCACACCGTTTTTGTCCGTAGCGTAGATCACTTCATGGATATTCTCGACCAGTTGCCGGTATCTTTTCTCGCTGGCCTGTAATGCCTCTTCCACTGTTTTTCGGTCGTGGATGTCGATGGCTATTTCAAAACGCACCATTCGGCCGTCCGTCCACCGGATCGCGCGATCAATGCAGCGCAGCCAGTTTCCGTTTTTCCTGTTCTGGAATTCCCAGATGTGAGTCTTGCCCAGGTTCTCACCGAAGATCATATGGTTGTTGCAAAAATCGCACGGCGCATCCAGCCCTTGAAACGGCTTTGTGACATTTCTGGCCGGCGATGTTTTGCCCGAAGACACTCCTTTTCGCAGGATTAACATAGAGGATTTCATGGGTCACCGGATCGGAGACGTACACCTTCTCATCGATCGAATCGAAGATCGACATGAACTGCGCCCAAGGCTCATGGAGCGTCTGCTCCGCTTTGAGCCGTTCGACCAGCTCTCTCTTTGATTTGTCGGCACTTCTCTCCGGATTTGCGTCTCTGTCCTTTCCAGGCATCGCCAATCTCCTCATTGCCTCAGAAAAAAAAGCCCCCATTCGGAGAAATCCATTTCCCCAGATGGAAGCTTTATGATCCCGCTCAAACCCATGGCCATCCCTCGTCCAGCATCACCAGTTCAGTGGTTTCTACCAAAAGCCTGTCGCGGTACCCTTTTTCCGTTCCTCTCTATTCTAATTCCCCTCCCTTGTCAACTTTTCCACTTTGGGGACGCCCATGATTTTATGCTTTTCTCTTCACCTTTCATCTGTTACGATGATTTCCATGCCTAGAAAAGCCCGAATAGACGCCGCCGGTGCCCTCCACCACATTATCGTTCGCGGAATTGAAGGCACAAAGATCTTCCGGGACGATATAGACCGTGATAACTTCCTGGATCGGCTGGCCGATCTGCTTCTCAAGAGCCGAACAAGATGCTTTGCCTGGGCGCTCCTACCCAATCATGCTCATCTTCTTCTGCAAACAGGCCTACTCCCCATTGCCTCTTTGATGCGCCGCCTCCTCACGGGATACGCGGTCTCGTTTAACCTCAAGCACCACCGCCACGGGCACCTCTTTCA
The DNA here is from genome assembly GCA_963702565.1 of uncultured delta proteobacterium. Lineage (GTDB taxonomy): Bacteria > Desulfobacterota > DSM-4660 > Desulfatiglandales > HGW-15 > CAVPDE01. Next base: position 97,869 of record CAVPDE010000010.1, read on the forward strand.
GAACCGTTACAAATCCATCCTGTGTCAAGAAGATGCTTACTTGAAGGAACTCGTCCGATACATCCATCTAAATCCGCTGCGCGCCGGCCTGGTAGCCGACTTGAAAAGCCTGGGTCGCTATCCCTGGGCAGGCCACAGTGCTCTTATGGCTAAGATCAATCAGGGCTGGCAAGACACCGAATCCGTCTTGGCCTCTTTCGGTGATACCCGTTCCAAGGCACGATCCGCTTACCTTTCCTTCTTGGAGAAAGGCATTCCCGAGGGAAAGCGCCCCGATCTGGTTGGAGGTGGCCTCATTCGTAGTGCCGGCGGGTGGGATCGCGTAGCTGAGTTTCGAAAAGCAAATCTCTTTATGAAAAGCGACGAACGGATTCTAGGAAATGGAGACTTTGTCGAAGAGGTCTTAAAGCAGGCTGATGACCGCCTCGACCACCGATACGCGATGAGAGCAAAAGGTCTTGATTTTGATGGAATCGTCCGGCATGTCGCCAATCTACTGAATATGGAACCTGCTCACGTATTGAACCGCGGAAAGGAGCCTAGGACCGTGAACGCTCGGAATCTTCTCTGTTATTGGGCGAACCGTGAGTTGGGGATGACGACCGTTGAGATCTCTAAGCGATTACGGATTTGCCAGTCTGCTGTCAGCAGATGCGCTCTTCGAGGGGAAAGAGCCGCAGCGGAAAACAACTACCGTCTAGAATTCTGAGAGAAGGCAGAACATGAGAGAAAAGCATAAAATCATGGGCGTCCCCTAATCTGAATAGTACACACAGTTCTTGCCTTTGGCTTTGGCTTCGTACATGTTCTGGTCGGCCCGCTTCACGAAGGAAGCGATTTCTTCTCCGTCGCGGTAGTTGGCGATCCCCACGCTCACCGTGACTTGAACCGGCTCAAGGGGAACAGGGAAAAAGATTTCGTCCGCAAATCTTTTTCGCAGTCTCTCCGCCGCGATCACCGCATCCGGACCCCGGGTCTCCGTGAGAATAACCGTGAACTCTTCACCTCCATACCGGTACCCTGTATCTGTCTTTCGGATCGAGTTCCTGATCACCTCCCCCAGTTTGGCCAGCACTTTGTCCCCTGCCAGATGCCCGTAGGTGTCATTGTATATTTTGAAATTATCCACATCCAGCAGCAGGAGGGCCAGGGGATGCTTGTACCTCTGGATGCGGTCTATCTCCGCCCGAAGCTGATTGTAGAGGTGCCGCTGATTAAATAGCCCGGTGAGGTCATCCGTGATGCTGAGCTCTTTGTACTTCTTTTCGCTCTCCCTTAAGGCCTCCTGCATCGCTTTCTGAGCGGTAATGTCGCGGACAATTCCCTGGTACCCTATAATCGTTCCGTCTTCAGAGCGCCTTTGAGTGACAATGAAAAGGGAGTTCATGACCTTGCCGCCCTTCTTGAACAGTCTCACTTCATAATCCCTAAGAGAACCTTTTTTTTCTATTTCGTGCTGGAACCTTGCCACGTCTACAGTATCCACATAGAGATCCCTGAATTTCATTCTCATCATCTGGTCTTTCCTGTATCCGAAAAGATCCAGCATGGCTTTGTTGACGTCCTGAAAAGTCCCATCCCGATCCGTGATGGCAATGGCGTCTCTGCTCTCTTCGAAAAGGGTTCTATACTTTTCTTCACTCTGCCTCAACGCTTCAACCGCGTTCTTTCGCTCCGAGATGTCCCGGACAAACGCCCACATCCCGGTGGGTTTTCCCTGCTCATTTCTCATCAGGTAGGTCCGCAAGGTCACAGGAAAAACCGATCCATCCTTTCTCCTGTATTCCTTTTCATAAAGATCCGAGTATCCTCTTGTCACGACCTGCTCTTCCACGATCCTGGCTTCCAGGTCGTGCCATCGCTCCGGAGTAATGTCCCCGTAGGAAAGTTTTCGAATCTCTTTCTCCGAGTACCCCGACATCTCTTGGAACGCTTTGTTCCACTCTATGATTTTTCCTTTCAGGTTCACCACGGCGAAGCCGTCACGCAGGTTATCGTACAATTCGCGGTACTGTCTTTCAGACCTTTCCAACGATTCCAAAGCCTTCCGAACTTCGGCCAGGTCTCTCACAACGCCCATGAAGGCCGGCTTTTGATGGTAGCGAACGCGCCGCAGGCTCATTCTGACAAAGAGTTTCGTGGCACCGTCACGATGAAGCAAGTGAAGGTCAAAATCCCCGCTGCTGCGCATTTTCTTGGGCTTCTCAAGGAACCCTGACTCCTCAGGAGGCAACAGAGAGTTGAAATCCATTCCGATCATCTTCCTGATCGAGTACCCGGTCATGCTCGCCAAGGCCTTGTTGGCCAGAATCAGATTCGCATCCTGCAGGATGAAGGAACCATCCTGGGAGTTCTCCACAAGGAAGCGGTACTTTTCCTGAGCCCTGGTTGCAGGTGCTGCCGATTTCATGGGCCTCACCGGTTTGCCTGTCTTGGTCTTTGCCTGCTGCTTCTTCTCAACCTTTTTCTTCATGCAAGATCCCTGGTCTGTTCTCACTTGCGCTTGTCAAGCCCTTCCAGGGCCAGTTCTTCCTCGGCTTTGAAGGGAAATGTCGAAGGCATCAGAAACCCGCCTTCCAAGTGCAGCCGGCCGGACACCCCGAACTTGAGCTTCTCCGCTTTGTGCAGGCCCATAATCCCCCGGAAGATATCCACCATAGAGGAATAAAGGGTTACGGGAACAATCGTCGTTCCGAAAGCCGGAATTTCCCTGTCCACGCTGGAAACCCCTTTTGCAAAGCTTTTCCCATTGAGTTCAAGGTCGCAGTCCAGCCCCTTCACCTTGATCGGGACATCGTTGGTGTTGAAGACGCGGAGTTCGATTTGAAGGACCGCTTCAAGGGCTTTTGACTCCTGGAATTGCACATTGGAAAGATTGATGCGGGGAGGCTCGAGGGTCTTGCCCAAGCCGGCGCATCCTGCCAGCAGAAACAAGAAGACCAAAACACAAATCCTGAGGAGCAGAAAGCATGGGGCTCGGAGCGATGGCATGGTGATCCTCCTTGACGATGGGAAGCGAGTGTGGGCTCAAACATATTCCGACGGCCCTTTTTTGTCAATTTATTCCAGCCCCTTTCCCGACTGCTCCCTTTGTTTCATTTTGACACCCTGCCTGCTGCGTCATATATTGCACCATTGCGACCAATGCCTTGGCAGGAAATTCGAATATCGAAATTCGAAACTCGAAACAAACTCAAAGCACAAATAAATCAATGTTCCAAACATAAGCTTTGGGTCTACGTTTTGATTATTTGAATTTTGGCGATTTGGCATTGTTTCGGATTTCGTGCTTCAGATTTCGAATTGTGGAATTCTTCGCGCCATGCGCAGAAACAGGGATTGCTATTATGACCACTGGCGACACACATGGAGATTTCCAGGCATCCCCGCTTGACGGATTTCAGCCGGAGGCCATCAAGGTCCCAGGGCTGGCCAAGTCCTCTCTTGAGATTCCTTCCCTCGCTAGGGATCTCAGAAAGAGGATCGATATTCTAAAATACAAGCAGGGAATGCCCTGCCTCTGGGTGGTCTTTCTCGGGGGTACAGGCACAGGCAAGTCCACTCTTTTCAATGCCCTTTGCGGTGCGGCCCTTAGCGAGACCGGAGTGGAAAGGCCCAAAACCTATGGCCCCATTCTCTACGCTCCTAAGGGATGTCCGGTTGAAGAGCATTTTCCCCTCCCGGGCACGGAATTGTGCAAAGAAACCTGCGAAGACGGTGGTCCGAAGGCCGCAGCCGGTTCTGCAGGCCGCGTTGTGATCCTGGAACATGCCCGCAGCGAGTTCTCGCACCTGGTTCTGGCCGACACCCCTGACCTGGACAGTATCGAGATCGAAAACCGCCAAACAGCGGAGGATTTCTTTCTGCTCTCCGATGCCGTGATCTTTGTGACCAGCCAGGAGAAATACGCGGATGAGGTGCCGCACCGGTTTCTTCTGAGAGTCCTGCAGGGGGAAAGGCCTTTCTTTGTTTTGTTCAATAAGGCAGAAGAAAAAATGGGAGAGGAGCTTCCTCAGGCAAAGGACCGACTCTGGATCATCCCTTATGTAACGGCCAACCCTCTTCAGGTCATTTTGCAGGATCCTTCGTTCCTGGAATTCAAATCGCATGTCGAGCAAGAGCTTGCAAGCTCGCGCACGGAAGACCTCCGGGCGGAACTTCTTTCGGAGAGAGCCCGAAAAATCCGTGAGAGGGCCTCCCATCTTCACGCCCTCCTTCAAGAAGAGAAGCGTGAGGCAGCGGCTTGGAGAACAGGACTCAGAGAGCGTTGTGACAGGATCTGTACGCGTTTCATCAAGGAGCAGGAAGAGAGTTTTTCTCAGCAAAGCCGAGAGTTCATCCAGAGGGAAATCCGAAAGCTCTTCTCGAAATACGACGTGCTCGCAAAACCCAGACAGCTCGTCAGAGAAATCCTGTTGACGCCCCTCAGATTCATCGGTGTTCTCAGAGAGCAAGACCACAGGGGGTCTCTTCTGAGGGTCCGGCAGAGAATCGACCTCATGCCTGTTCAGACCGCCGTCGAACGGTTCAACGCCGTGGTGCTCAAGGAACTCTCGCCCAAGGATCATCGCACCCCGCTCTTTGAAACCATGAGAAGACCGGGTGTTGCGCTCACGCTGGAAGAGATCAGGGCTCTCGTGTTCCAGGAACAGGAGCGGCTCGAACAGTGGCTGGAAAATCAGTTCGAAACTCTGTCCCGGGGCATTCCATGGGCCAAGAAGTGGGGCATTTACAGCACCTCGATTGTCTGGGGCATCTTGATCATTGCTTTTGAGATCGTCGTAGGCGGGGGCTTCTCCATTCTGGACGCAGCCCTGGACTCGGCCATCGCTCCATTCGTGACCAAAGGCGCGGTGGAACTCTTCGCCTACCATGAGATTCGAAAAGTCGCCAAAGAACTGGCGCAACGGTACCAGGACGGGTTGCTCTCCGTCATGAAGGTGCAGGAGAGGCGGTACGAAGCGTGCCTTGACTCGCTGCTCCCTGCGGAAGAGCTTGTGAAGCAACTGAGTGCTGCGAGGTGATCCGAAGACAATGAATTCACAAAAACACACTGAAAATTCCGCCGACTCGATTCATCGGAAGCTCGATCAGTTCCGAGTGCTTCTTGGAGGAGACGCTCTCCTGTCGCTGACCACAGAACAGCAACGCTCCCTCCGTGAGGAGGCTGAGAGCCTTTCACTCAAACTGCGCTCCATGCAGGAAAGCTTTCTGACGATCGGCCTCCTCGGAGGCACCGGCGTGGGCAAGTCCACCGTGATGAATGCCCTCGCTGGATCAGAAATCGCCTCCGCCAGCCACAGAAGACCTCACACGGACCGGGTCTTGATTTACACCCACGAAGAGACGAGCCCTCTGGCCTCGCCGCCAGCTGCAGAAAATCTGCCTTGGACCCTGGTGGGTCATCGGAGCGAGGCCATACGGCACGTGATCCTCTGTGACCTTCCGGATTTCGACAGCCTCCTGGGAGAACACCGCGAACGGGTGATCCAATTTCTGGAGCACCTTGATCTGCTGGTCTGGGTCACGTCCCCCGAAAAATACGGGGACGGACGTTTTTATGAGTTTCTGGCCCAGGTGCCAAAGGCAAAACAGAATTTCCTTTTTGTCCTGAACAAGACAGATCTTCTCTTTCAGAATGAATCGCTTGAACAGGGTTACCAGCAACTGACACGACTGGCCAGGACCTTCCAGGAGCACCTCAAGAAGCAAAGCTTGGACCACCCAAGGGTGTACGTCCTTTCCGCTCGGGAGGCCATCCTTTTCGAGCCGCTCTCCCCGTGGAATCAGTTCCCCTCTTTCAAGCAAGAGGTCTTTCATCGTCGGGACACCAAACAGATCCTGGCCATCAAGGCGGCCAACATAGACGTGGAGGTTCAGAGGCTGCTCTCCGCCCTGGAGGCTGAAGGGCTGCACCTGACTCTATTCCACAAGGCACTTGCTCAGTGTGAAAAGGACCTGGAAGATCAGCGCAACTCATGGGTTCAAACGGGGGATGAAGCGGTCCGGCTCTGGACTGCGAAGCGCATTAAACCTGTCGTGCAGGCCTACAAGAAAGACCCTTCCCATCTTGTCGGACCGGGCTACAGTCTCGCGATTCTTTTGGGCTCCTTGCAGCGGAACTCCGCGGTGGATACCGACAGGTTGCTGGACCCTTCCCGACTTCAGCCCCCGGAGGAAGCCGCAACCTGCTTCCGAAAAAGACTCGAATGGGCGGATGAGCACCTTAGCCATTCTGTATTGCGCCAAGGCCTTCCTTCCCCCTTTGTGGAAAAGACAAAGAGAACGATCAACGTGGAGAGGAGATTCGAGTCGCTGGGTGAAAACTTCCTGAATGCGGTGACGCTGCACATCATCGAACCGCCTCTGCCGGCCTTCCGGCTCTTCAGAGCGGTCCAATGGGTCTGCTACCTGTTGGTCCTGGCCGTGCTTCTCATCGCCATCGGCGGAGAAAAGGGCTGGCTCCATGTTCTGGAGGCATTCGGAGTTGCAAGCGGTCTGCAGCTTTTGATCTCCATCATCGACACTCTTTTCAGCGGCAAGGGGCTTGCAGCGCTCGGCAGCTATGTGCTTTTAAACCTCTTCCTTGCGTTTCGTTTCTATCGCCGCTACGGAGTCCTCCTCAACAGGTCCTCTCAAGAAGCTCTGGCCGCGCTCAGCAAGGCTCTCTCAAGAGCCTGGAGCGATTGCCTCGACGGCGTTCTTCATGACATGCGCAAACTGAAAGAGGACACTCGCGAGAAAGTAGCGACGATCAGCGGGATAAAGAACGGTAGGCAGTAAGCAGTAAGCGGAAAAGAGCGGCAACTAGCGACGTGCCACGAGTAACGAGATAGTAAATGTCTGAAATGCGCTAAAATGCCAGAAGTGCCTAGAGTTGTAAAAACCGGGACGCGAATCACCGAAAACACGAAACAAAGTGTGTTGAGTTGAAAAACCATAATAGCAATCAGCCATACAATGCTTGTCGCACCTCACCATCACTCCATCACTCCTGTATCTTCTCTTTTCTCGTCACTCGTTGCCTGTCACTTGTGACTCTCTGATACTCCACCATCTTGGCCAGGACATGAACAGCGCTTTCAGGCGATTCATAAAGGACAGGGCTGTAACGCCTCCCGGCAACCGGTCGCACAGCTCCTCCGCTCGTCTTGACCAGTGAAACGCCGATCACAGGCTTCTCGTATCGCTCCATAAGCTCTGCCGTTGTTGCAATATATTTCTCCTCGTATCCACGGAGAATCGTCTCCGTCTGATCCAAGAAGCCCGGTGGAATGGTTTTATCAACCTCCTTTGTCGATCGGTTCATGAGCCGCAAAAACTCGATTCGCCCTACGATGCCGAGGCTGATCACGCAATCAATATCGTCCGATTTCAGCAGCTCTTCCACCGCCGCGAGCGGAGCCTCGGGATTTCGGGTTCCCACAAGATCCACGGGATTTCCTCTGCTCCAGAAGCTCGGGAGATGTCGGTCAATGGCATTGATGCTCTCGGCAGACAAAGCCGGAACAGCGAGCCCTTTCTCATTACACTCATCGGACGTCACCACTCCCCATCCCCCTCCCAAGGTCACGATGCCTACACGATTTCCTCTGGGCAAAGGCAGCGATGAGAAACCCGCGGAAAGATCCAGCAGCTCGGACGGCACCTTGGCTTCCAGAAGACCCGCCTGGCGGCATGCCGCCCTGAAAACCGCAACCTCCCCGCTCATGGAACCGGTGTGAGACGCTGAAGCCGCCCTCCCCGCCTCGGTTCTGCCCCCCTTCAAAACAATGATGGGTTTTGTCCTGTTGATTTGTTTCGCCGTTTCAAGAAAGCGCCTGCCCTCACGCATGCTCTCAAGGTACAGAATAATGATCCGGCTCTGAAAATCATCAGCCACGTATTGAAGATAGTCCGAACAGGTCACCATGGCCTCGTTGCCCGAGCCTGCGAACAGGGACACGCCTACCCCTTGTTCCTCGGCCCAGTGGATGAGCTGGATTCCGAGATTGCCGGACTGGGAAATGAACGCTACGCTTCCCGGCCTCGGTCTTGTGTGAGCTCCGGTGGCAAAAAGGTTTGAATGGGTGGAAAGGATCCCCATGGTATTGGGTCCGACAAGGACAATGCCTTTTTCTCTGCACACAGCGACCAGCTTGTCTTCGAGAGCCCTTCCTTCAGCCCCTGTTTCGCTGAATCCGGAGGTCACGACCACGGCCGTTCTGATCCCCCTTTGGCCGCAATTTTCGAGTACCGAAAGGAGGGTCTCCGCCGGTGTCGTGATAATCGCGAGATCAGCAGGCTCCGGGAGATCTTGCACGCGCTGATACACGGGGATACCGAAAATGCTCTTTTCCCTCGGGTTGACGGGGTAGATCTTTCCCGGAAACCCACCGGCCACAATATTGCTGAAGATCATTTGACCCCACTTTCCAAAGGAAGCGGAGGCCCCGATCATGGCGATCGATTTGGGATTGAAGACGTGATCGAGAGTCACGGAACGTGGATTTTCCAGCAATGATTCACCTCGGTAGAACGGGTGAGTTTTATCAGACAGGTCTCTGCTAAGTCAAGTCGATCAGGGGACGAAAAAGCCGAGCCAGAAGATGAAGGTCAGGCAGGAAGCAAGAGTGTTCATCGTGACCGCAGCACTGGCAAGGTCAGTGGAACCCTGCATCTCACTCGCCATGACGTACGTGACGGTGGCTGTGGGAGAGGCCAGAAGGATCAGGCCTGGAAGAAACTGGGCGGCCGGCACACGGAGCACCCCATAGAGAAGAAGACCGAGCGCAGGCAGGAACAGGAGTTTCAGAATCCCAGATCCCACGGCGAGCTTCAGATTTGATCGGATCAAGCCGAAAGATAGGGAACCGCCGATGATGAGTAGGGCCAGGGGAAGGGACATGTCACTGATGATTTTCAATCCTCGGTCCGCGATGACGGGAACCGGGATCTGGAGAACGGAAAAAATGATCCCTGCAAGAGCCGCGAGAACCACGGGATTGCCGACGACCTTCTTTATGAGAAACCACGTCTTCTGTTTCCTTTCCGGGCCTTGATAGAACATTTGAAGCCCAAGAACGGAAAGGAAATTCTGCAGCAGCATCATGAATCCGGCCAGAATACTGGCAGCGGTGAGTCCTTCCGCGCCGAGGAGGTAATAGGCAACCGCGAGTCCGATGTACCCGAGGTTTCCGTGCTGGGAACTCTGGAGAAAGGTGCCGGAGAGAGCGGGGGGGATTTTGAGAAACCGCTGCACCCCCAGGCCGATGAGAAAGACTGTGAAAATCGGTGCGAGTGTGGCGGCGAGCACAAAGGGAGAAAAATAGGCGACAAAGGACACTCGCGATATTTCCCGGAAAATCATGGCGGGAATGGCCAGATAAAAAACCAGCCGATTCAGAGGACCCACGATAGGGGAAGGAAACAGCTCTTTCGCGTGAAGGAAATAGCCGAGCAGGATAACCAGGAACACGGGGACTATGGTGTTCACGACATCGAGCATGGTCATACCAATAGCAGGTTGATGAAAAACGCCCATCTACGGCGTTGCCCTCATCCCTCGTCGTTGCGACGTACTGGACTGTACGACTCACTCCTCGGAATTTCGGGCGCCTTGTATCTGAGCGTTTTTGCTCAACCTGAGAGCAGGGCCTTTTTAAGCATCTTGTCTGTACCTACTGAGGCTTATCCCACTGAAACTGCTGCAATGTCAAGCCTACAGCCGCCAAGAGAAGGAACCTGAATACGATATGAGGAGAGGTTACAGGATCTTCGGTGCCGCGGACAAACTCTAATCCGCGGATGTTTGTCCGTGCCACAGAACGACAGGGGGGCCCCCCGCACCAGTGAGCAGATTTTGTTAAGGACAGGAAATCTGGCAAAATATTTTGGAGTGATTAGAATTGGTCATGTTCAGAGAAACTTTGATATCCTTTTTTGTGTTTGCCGCCACAGCTTTGTGGCCTTCTCAAAGCGTCCCCGCCGAGTCGCCCCGGTCCGTACATCACGATCTGAAGATTGTCCTCCATCCGTCCGAAAACAAACTCTCAGGGGTGGATATCGTCACCGTTGATGTGCGTGATGCTACCAGTCTGACTCTCCTCTTGTCTCAAAAAGCCTCCGTGCACAGTGTGAGCATCTCCGGCAAAAACCGCACCTTCGTTTTCAAGAACGGTCAACTCCTGATTCCATTGGAAAGAAGCGATCGGAAAGGGTTTTTGCCTGTCGGCATCCACTATTCCGCGTCCTTCCATGATTCGGTTCCCGACACCTTTGCCAACACGGACAACCCCGGCTACGGAGTGACCGGAATCATCTCCGACCGAGGCTCTTTCCTTCAAGCTGGTGCAGGCTGGTATCCGGAAATTCACGGAAGCCGCCCCACCTTCCACCTGCTGGTGGAGGCGCCTGCAGGTACGCTCGCCGTCACATCGGGGAAATGCCTTGGTCATGAAACGAAAAGGATCCGAACATTTTCGGAATGGGAGACCGGGTTCCCCACAGAAGGTCTGTCGCTGTCCGCCGGTCCCTACACGGTTCAGGAAGAGAGTTTAGGAGCCGTCACGGTCGCGACCTACTTCTTCCCTGAAAGCTCCTCTCTTTCCAAGGACTACCTTGATGGAGCGGCCAGATACATCGCCCTCTATGAAGAACTGATCGGGCCTTATCCTTTTCAGCAGTTTTCGATTGTGGAGAATTTCTTTCCCACCGGGTACGGGTTCCCGTCCTACACCTTGCTTGGGAGCACGGTCATCCGCCTTCCTTTCATCATAGAGACCAGTCTGGGGCATGAGATCGCTCACTGCTGGTGGGGCAACGGCGTTTTGGTCGATTACCGCCAGGGGAACTGGTGCGAAGGCCTCACGACCTACCTGGCCGACTACCTTTATAAAGAGAGAATCTCTGAAGAAGAGGGCCGTCAATACAGGCTTCAGATTCTGAGGAACTTTACGACCCTTGTGAACCCAGGGAACGACTTTCCCCTTTCTCAATTCAAGGGCCGATATGATCCTCCGTCCCAGGCCATAGGGTATGGCAAAGCGGCCATGGTTTTCCACATGTTGAGGCGAAGCATTGGCGAAAGGGCCTTCTGGGACGGATTGAGAGATGTTTACAGGGCCAAGCTTTTCAAAGAGGCCTCCTGGAAGGATTTCCAGATCGCTTTTGAACGCCGCGCAGGCGTCTCTCTTCAGTATTTCTTTGAGCAGTGGGTTTCCCGCAAAGGAGCCCCCCACTTCACCTTCCAAAACCCTGCAATAAAGAAACAAGGGGTGTCGTGGACCGTCACCGGGTCCATTGTTCAGACAGAGCCTTCCTATGAGCTTGAGCTCCCTATTCGCCTTCATGCTCCTTCAAGCACGCAAGACAACAAAGTTCTTGCGCGCGGAACGGAAACGGCGTTCAAGGTTTCCTTGCAGGACCGGCCCTCCCGACTGGTCGCAGACCCGGAATACGATGTGATGAGGCTTCTCTACCCTTCCGAGATCCCTCCCTCCGTCAACTCCCTCAAAGGATCCTCTTCGATTCTCCTGGTTCTGCCCAGAGCCTCCTTCTCCCGGAGCAAAGAGATGGCCGGCTTCCTCGCTGAATCCCTCAGCCTGAAGAAGTTCAAAATCCTCTCTGAGGATGAATTGAAGGAGAGGGACCTGAAAGAGAATGAACTCCTTCTCGTAGGCCTGACCGAGCAGGGCTCTTTCTTTTTTAAAATGCCGAAGGGGCTGGTGCTCCAAAAACAACGTTTCACGGTGAACGGAAAGGATTACGACAGGCCGTCGGATTCGTTCTTCGGCGTTTTCCGAAGTTCCGCTCATGAAGAGAGGGTTGTGGCCATTTTTCAGCCGCTCTCCGAAAAGCATGCAGATGAGGTTGCCCGGAAAATCACTCACTATGGCAGATACAGCTATCTCGTGTTCAGGGAAGGCAGGAACGAAGCAAAAGGAACGTGGCCGGTCACGGAATCGCCCCTGACCTACACATGGAGTTTGGAGTAATGGTAGGAACTTCAAAAAACTGTAGGAACAAGGCGTCGCATGCCTTAGGGAAGATTACGAAGTGCCTTTTGTCCTGTGGGATCGTCTTTGTGTTCGGATGCGGCACTGTTTCGGACGCAGCTGAAATGCGCCTCTTTGATATCGCAAAGCAGAAGCCGCTGAAGCTCTCTGAAGCCCTCCCGGGTCTTCAAGGAAAGAAGATCGTTCTTGTGGGAGAGCAACACGACCGGAAGGGTCATCATGCAGCCCAGCTTGAGATCATTAAAGCCCTTCACAGGAGCGGTACTCCCGTGGCCGTCGGCCTGGAGATGTTTCGCACCAATAGCCAGGACGCTCTGGATCTGTGGGTCAACGGGCGAATCTCCGAAAAAGAGTTTCAGAAGATCTACTATGAGAACTGGGGCTTTCCCTGGGCTCTTTACAGTATGATTTTTGAGTTCGCAAGGGAGGGGAGGCTTCCCCTTGTGGCACTCAATGTTCCGAGAGCGGTCACCCAGCAGGTCGCCCGGGGGGGGTTCCAATCTCTCTCGGAAGAACAGCGGGCCAATCTTCCTTTCGTGGAATGCCGAGTGGAGCCCGAATACATGGACTTCATCAAACGGGCTTACGGCGCTCACGGCCATGGGCAGATGAACTTCACCAACTTCTGCGAGGCCCAGCTGGTGTGGGACAAGGCGATGGCCCTTCATTCTATCGGATATGTGAAGAAAAACCCCGACAGGACCCTAGTTCTCCTGACGGGGACCGGTCATGCCTGGAAAAAAGGAATCCCTGAGAGGATCAAGGAGCGCTCTTCGCTCACTCACGCCGTCCTCCTTCCTGAAATACCGGATCATCTCGACAAGGGCACGGTCACGCTGGAAGATGCGGATTATCTGATGTTGGGAATCAGTGACAAGTGACAAATATAGAGTGACAAGTAACGAGTGACAAGTGACAAGTTAAATATGAGGGCGTTTTTCTTGCTCGTCACTCGATTGTCCGTTTTTCAACTTTAGGCACTCTAGACACTTTAGCGCACTTTAGGCACTTCTTAGGTCGTCAGCTTCCGATAGATCTCCGGAATCCTCACCGGCAGTTTGGCGAGGTCGTCAATAAAAACATAGTTGACCGCCCCGTACATATGGGAAAGATAGCTGTGCTCGGCCTTATCGATGGTGATGCAGAAAGGATGGATGCCTTTTCTCTTTGCTTCGATCAGGGCCTGGCGGGTGTCTTCAATCCCATAGTCTCCGTTGTACCCGTCGTAATCGTCCGGTTTGCCGTCGCTCAGAGTAATCAGCAAACGGGTTCTGGACTCCACGCCGCTCAGAAGATTTGTCAAGTGCCGAATCGGAGGACCCAACCGCGTATACTCAAGGGCTCTGAGGTTCGCCACACGGCGCTTGACCGTGTCTCCGTAAGGTTCATCAAAGCCTTTGATGTGGAAAAGCTCGCACCGCCTCCGGGTTCTTCCGGAAAAACCGTAGATCGCAAAACGGTCCTGAAGCACCTGCATCGCTTCGCTCAGGATGAGGAGAGCCGTGCGCTCCATATCGTTGATCCAGCCGCTCGTGGAGCCGCTGAGGTCGATCAGGAACGCCACGGCGATGTCCCGTTTGTTCCTGCTCAATCGAACAAAAAGTTTCTCCGAAGGATAAAGGCCTGCCGTCCTGTCGCTAAAGGCTTCCACAGCAGCGTCCAGATCCACATTGTCCCCGTGCTTTTGCCGCCGGAGCAAAGTTTGCCCCATCCTTATGCGTTCAAATTGGCGCTTGATCTGTCGGATCATTCCCCGGTATTGAGCCAGGGTCTCCTCGGCAAATTGAAGACCTCCCGAGGGCGCCGTCGTCTCTCTCAGCACGGCCCAACGCTTTCGGTATCCCTGCCTGCGGTGATCCCATTCGTCGAGGACATGAATGTTCTCCCCTTGCTCCGGAAGCACATACCCGGTTCCCTGGGCGTGCTCAGGAAGCACGTCGTCGGCAGGCCTGCACAGAGACCGGAAATAGTGCCCCGACATGTCGTCGCTCGTAGCCAGATAGGAACTCGGGATCGAGCCCAGGTCCTCATAGATCTCCTCGATGATTTTGCGCATGGCTTCAGGAATGGGCGCAGGATTCCCGTCGAACAGAAGATAATTGAGCATAAAGTTAGGGAACTCCTGCTGCTGCGGGGTCTTGCTTCCCGGGGTCTCGGGCTCGGTGGCGGGGACTTCGATCCGCACCTCCTGAGGCTCCGGAAGATCGCAAACCAGCTTGGCCAGCTCGTTTCGGAACTTGAGACGCGTGGAGGTTCGTCTTTTTCTTCTGCCCCGCTCAGCCTCGTCGGGCCGAAGTTCCCCGATGTAGGGCACCTTTTCAATCTTCTGATACGGCTCTGGAAACCTGTGAAAAAGGGGATAGATTTTTGCCACCACCTCAGCCACATTCTCCACTCTGTTTCCTGATTCGCGACAGGTCAACAGGAGACCGCGAACCCTGTTTGCTGTTTCTTGAATCGGAGACTCCGCCCCTGTGCTTTGAGCGCCTGAGAATAGTTCCCGGGCAACGTGCTCCATCACCTGGCTTCGAGGTGGCAGGGATTGCGAACTCCCCCTCAGGCGTCCCAATTCCTTTTTCATGTTGCAGAGGTCTCGATAGAGGCCCGGCAGGTTGTCCTGGAACCACCTCTCGATCCTCAAGGTGTCCCCAAGGAGGAAGAGGTCTCCGGCTAATGTCGGGTTCGGGAAAAGATGAAGAAAATGGGCTAGGTCCGAGGGCAAGTTGGGAGGGAGGGTCTGGTGGTATTGCTCTTTGAGTCTGAGCGGCAGCCCTTTCAATTTGTTCATGTCGAGGAAATAAGTCCCCAGCCTGATCTGAGCAAATTTGTGGGTCACCATGATTTTGTAGAGGGAGAAGTTCAACCGCTCGTGGGCGTAATGAAAAATGCGATCAGGCACATAGATGGTCTCAATATCCGTGTAGTGGACACTCCCGTCCTGAAGCGAGATATCGTCCCTCCCCAGAGCGTGGAGGTAATGGAGCAGCACGCCGTAAACGTCCTGGAAGGCCACACCTCTTCCCCAGTGTCGCTGGAAAGCAGGGTGACTGTCCAACCCCAGCACAAAGTCCCTCGCCGGCTCCAGACCATGCGAGTCATAGATGTCCAGCGCAATGCTGACCCATTTCCCCAGATCTTCAACAGGAATGCTCTTCAGGAGCTGCGGGAACTTCAGGAGAAAGTGGAACGCCAGTTCCGGTTGAACACCGGCAAGAGTCCTGGCATGACTGAGAATTTTGTGCCCCAGGTCCTCCGTGACGCCGTCCAAGACCCGGTCCAGGCCCAGTTGTTCCAGATCCTCTTCGTAGTAGATTCGTGAACTGGTGTAGAAAGGGATGGGGAAGAGGACGAGGATTTCGTTGTTTGGATTCTTTCTGCTCGTGACGTAGGCCATAACTAAAACAGCGATGAGACCATTTCGCTCATGGCAACCTGCATCTCCTCGTCATCCGTCAGGGTGCTGGTAATCGCCGCTCGACAGGCCTCCCGGGAGTCAATGCCTGATTGGATCAGCTTCCCCGCGTGAATGAGGAGGCGTGTGCTTGCGCCTTCATCCAAGCCCCTTTCTTTGAGGTTGCGGGTCATGTGGCCGAGCTTGACGAGGCGCCTTGCCAGCTCCTGATCAACGCCTGATTCTTGAGCCACGATCGCCGTCTCCGCTGCTTCCTCCAAATACTTGAATTCCAGCGACACAAAGCGCTGCCTCGTGCTGGGCTTGAGATCCTTCATGATGCTCTGATACCCCGGATTGTAGGAGATGATCAGCATAAACTCCGGAGGGGCAGTCAGAATTTCACCTCTCTTCTCAATGGGCAAAATCCGCCGGTCATCCACAAGGGGGTGAATCACGACCGTGGTGTCCTTTCGGGCTTCCACGATCTCGTCCAGATAGCAGAGGGCTCCTGCTCTCACCGCTCGTGTGAGCGGACCGTCCATCCACACGGTGTCGCTCCCCTGAATCAAATATCGGCCGACAAGGTCACCGGCCGTCAGATCGTCGTGACAGGCCACAATCACCAGAGGCCTTCGCAGTTTCCACGCCATGTACTCCACGAACCGAGTCTTGCCGCACCCTGTGGGCCCTTTGAGGAGCATGGGCAGTTGTTTGGAATAAGCTTGGGAGAAGACTTCCGTCTCGTTGGAAGAGGAGAGATAGTAAGGTTCCTTCTCGATACGATACTCTTCAATGGCTTTTGTCGCGCTTTTCATGTTCTGATTCCAAGTTTATATTGAGCGGCCCAGAATCGACCGGGCCGTTCAGCTTTACTGTCTAATTTAATTCAGGATGAGGAAATCGCAAGCTGTGGAAAGGAATAGGGACGGGAATTGGTCTTACATCAAGACCGGTTTCCGATTTGGCTCAAACCGCTAGGGTAAGGCCTTCCCTAGCCCAGAAGAGATCCATTTTTTGGGGCCCTGCCAGATACCGGCTGCGGTATTTTACCCAGAGATCGTCGAGGTATTTGTCCGAGTGCTGCGGATCGTGATGAAAAACGGCCAACTGCTTCACCTCCGCTTTGGCTGCCGCTTCGATCACGGCAGGAATGGAGGCGTGACCCCATCCGACCCTGGCCGGATACTCCTCCTCTGAAAACATACCGTCGGCAATCAGCAGATCCGCTCCTTGCACAAACCGGAGGTAGTCTCGAGCCGCAGCCTCCTTCTCTTCGGTTCGGTGGTCTCCGCCGAAAATCAGATCCAATTCCACATCGGTTGCGTAAACGACCTCCTTGCCGTGGGCACTGAAGCGATACCGCACAGATCCTCCCGGGTGGAAGCCCTGCTCCTCCCATTCAATCCTGATGGGACCGAGGTGGAGGTTCTCCTCGGACATCTCCTGGATACGGATTTCCGCCGTCAGAGCGGACATGGAAACCGGGAAATACTCATAATCCATCTGGCGCTTCAGCACGGAAGCCAGGAACCGCTCTTTCTTTGGGCTTCCATAAATGGTCACCTTGGTGTCTTTCAGATAAGCAGGTTGGAAGAAAGGCAACCCCTGGATGTGATCCCAGTGGGTGTGGCTGAGAAAAAGATGAACCTTAAGAGGCTGTTTTCCGGCTTCCGCCTCACGAACCAATTCAATGCCGAGATTGCGGATGCCCGTGCCTGCGTCCAGGATAATCCTCGTCCCCTGGTTTTCAATGGTCACACAGGGAGTGTTGCCGCCGTATTTCTCTGTGGTCCTGCCTGGGGTAGATATGGAACCGCGGGTGCCCCAGAAAGTGACCAGCATTTTCTCTTCCACAGGGGATTTCATTTCTTGTGCAGCCTCTTCTCTTCGTTAAAGACCAGCCTGACGCCGCCGATCTCGATCTGATCATTGTTGCGCAAAACACATCTCACGACCTTGATCCCATTGACAAGGACGCCGTTTGTGCTTTCCAGATCTTCGATGAGATACTCTTCATTTTGAAAAAGAATGCGCGCATGTTTGCGTGAAACATTCTGGACTCCGAGTTGAATGTCGCACTCCGTGCTTCTGCCGACAACCACCGCCTTTTCACCCAGCTCGAATATCCCGTCTTTCTCCTCCGAACCCGTAATCTCCAAGTAGACCCGTTGAGACAGAGGCATGATGTCGGCGAACTTCCCTCTCGGGATTTCTTCCGTGGTATCAAAGCCCTTCCGGTCTTTCAATATGTCATTCTTTCCCGACATCCGGACTCCGATCTTTGAAGAGCTGCATATTTATTTCAACCCAACGATGATCAATTTTTTTTCAGCAACATTAATATAGCTTCTTTGTGATATTTAGTCAACATTAAGTATCATCGATCCCAAAGATCATTGACATTCTAGCTGTAGGATAATTATAATCAACCTTGAAAAGGCGAACCCGCATGAAAATACTCGTTACCGGTGGCTGCGGTTTCATCGGCAGCAATTTTGTGAGGCATGTTCTCAAAAGAACAGACCACGTCCGGGTGGTCAACCTCGACCTGCTCACCTATGCCGGCAATCTCGCCAATCTGGCCGATGTGCAAAAGGGTTTTCCCGAAAGGCACCATTTTATCAAAGGCGATGTGGGCGACAAGGAGCTGGTCCAGCGGATTTTCGAAACGTCTCCTGTCGACGCGGTGGTTCACTTTGCCGCTGAATCCCACGTGGATCGGAGCATCCTCGGCCCCGAGGCCTTTGTGCGTACCAACGTTTACGGCACCTTCAACCTTCTGGAGACCTGTCGCCGATTCTGGCTTTCCAGCCCCCGGCCGGCCGCACAGGGAAAGCGATTTCTCCACATTTCCACGGATGAAGTTTATGGCTCCCTTGGGAGCACAGGCTGTTTCACGGAAAGCACTCCCTATGACCCCTCCAGCCCCTACTCCGCAAGCAAAGCCGCATCCGATCACTTGGCCAGAGCCTACTTCCGAACTTACGGGCTCCCGACCCTTATCACCAATTGCTCGAACAACTACGGCCCCTACCAATTTCCAGAGAAGCTCATCCCTTTGATGATCCACAATGCCATGGAGGGGCGTGACCTTCCCGTCTACGGGGACGGCGGAAACGTCCGTGACTGGCTCCACGTGGAAGACCATTGCGCGGCGCTGCGGATGGTTTTGGACAAGGGGATCCCTGGTGAAAGCTACAACATCGGAGGCCGCTGCGAGAAAAAGAACCTCGACCTCGTCCACTTCATCTGTGATTTCCTCGATGAGCGTTTGGGCCCGCTCCACGGGCAACCCAGACGACATCTCATCCGCTTTGTGACCGACAGGCCTGGGCATGATAGGCGCTATGCCATGGATGCGTCGAAGATCACAAAGGAGCTGGGATGGCGGCCTTGGGTCGCTTTTGAGGAGGGCCTTCGGCAGACCATTGAATGGTACCTTGCCAACACCGAGTGGGTAAAAGGGATTCTGGACGGGTCGTACATGGACTATTACGACAAGCAATATGGAGAACGGCTGCATGGGCATTAAGCAGAACATACGAGGCATTGTGCTGGCAGGCGGACAGGCCACCCGTCTTTATCCTGCGACCAAAGTGATCTCCAAACAACTCCTCCCGATTTACGACAAGCCCATGATCTATTACCCCCTTTCCGTTCTCATGCTGGCCGGCATCCGGGAAATCATGATCATCTCCACTCCGGCGGATTTGCCGGCCTATGAGCGGCTCTTGGGCGATGGTCGCCAGCTGGGCCTGAGCTTTCACTACCGAGAGCAGGCCAAACCGGAAGGCCTCGCCCAGGCCTTTCTCCTGGCCAAGGATTTCATCGCCGGCCATCCCTCCTGCCTCATCCTGGGCGACAACATCTTTTACGGCGACAGTCTCGGTGAAAGCTTCCGGAGGCTCAGGAACCTGGAAAAAGGAGCGACCATCTTCGCCTACTGGGTGAAAGATCCGGAGCGCTACGGCGTCGTGGTCTTTGATCGCGACGGAAAGGCCAAGGATCTTTTCGAAAAGCCGGCCTCCCCGCTTTCCAACTGGGCTGTGACTGGCCTCTATTTCTACGACGAACATGTAGCGGACTACGCGGCGATGCTCAAACCTTCTCCTCGAGGGGAACTGGAGATCACGGATCTCAACCGCGTTTACCTTGGAAAAAACGAGCTTCACGTGGAAAAGCTGGGCCGCGGCATTGCCTGGCTCGACACGGGCACCCATGAATCTTTCGTTCAAGCCACCAACTTCATCCAGATCATCGAGCAACGCCAGGGCCTCAAGATCGCCTGCCTCGAGGAGATCGCCTTTCGCATGGGGTACATCTCCAGGGAAAAACTCGAAGAAGTAGCCCAATCCATGCGAAACAGCACCTACGGCGATTATCTCCTGCGCCTCCTCAAAGAATAGGTTCCCTTTTTTCATCCCACAAAATCGACTTGACTTATGTGCCTATTTCGAGTAGTATTTCTACTCATGAAAGACCAGGGATCGGACAATCTTTTCTCAGGGATCATCTCCTCCAAGACCCGGATCAAGCTCCTGGTTCGCTTTTTCTTCAATCCCGCAATCAAATCCTATCTCAGGGAACTGGCCAAGGAATTCGACCTTTCCACGAATGCAGTGCGTGAAGAACTCAACCAGCTCACCAAGACCAACTTATTGAAATCACAAAAAAACGGTCGAAACGTGTACTATGCCGCGAACCCCGATCACCCGCTTTTCCCTGAACTGAAGTCCATGGTGAGCAAGGTGATGGGCATGGACCAGGTCATTGACGGCATTGTGAGCAGGCTCGGAGACCTCGAGCGCGCCTATCTCATCGGCGACTACGCAGAGGGAAAGGACACGGGCATCATAGATCTCCTTCTTGTGGGTAATATCGACCAACACCAACTAACTGATTTGAGCAATAAAACTGAACGATATATGAACAGAAAAATCCGGGTTTTGATCCTTAAGACTAAGGAGTTCGGGAGGCTTTTGCCTCAGCTAAGCAGAAAGCCCAAGATCCTTATCTGGGAGCGGAGAAAAGAGTAGCGCCATGGGCTACGGTGCGGATGAACGCCATGATTGGAACTCGATCTGAGAACCAGAAACGATATCTTGCGAATACCTCATGGACGTTAGCCGAGAGAGTCATTCGCATACTCGTTTCTCTCTTTGTGGGGATTCTTATTGCCAGATACCTCGGGCCGGAGCACTTTGGAATTCTTAGCTATGCCCTAAGTTTTGTAGCCCTCTTCTCTTCCATCGCGACTCTCGGTCTCGATGAAATCGTGATCCGCAATCTTGTTGAAGCCCGAGATCCGAAAGATCAGATTCTCGGGACCTCATTCGTGCTCAAGGGCGTAGGAGCCTTAGCTCTCATCCTTGTGGTTTACGGTGCAATGAATTTGACTTCCAGCGAGAAGAATACCAACTCCCTGATCCTAATCATCGCTGCGGGTTCGCTTTTTCAGCCACTCAACGTTTTCGATCTCTACTTCCAATCTCAGGTCCTCGCTCGGTTTACAAGTTCGGCTCAACTTTTTTCACTGATTCTTTCCTCCGGTGCGAGACTCCTACTCATTATTTTCAAGGCCTCGCTTGTATGGTTTGCATGGGCCATTTTTTTCGAAAACGCCCTACTCGGAATTGGTCTTCTGCTCTTCTATCGCAAGCAGGCCCTCAAGATTCGTTCCTGGCGCTTTAGCAAGGAGCTCGCTACAAAGCTTCTTCATCATTCCTGGCCTCTCATGCTATCGGGGATGGCGATCATGATTTACATGCGGATTGACCAAGTCATGATTAAAGAAATGATCAGCAATGAGGCGGCGGGAAACTATGCCGTTGCAGTACGCCTTTCAGAAGCATTTTACTTCATCCCCATGGCCATTTGCGGTTCCCTGTTTCCTGCCATTCTCGATGCAAAGAAGATTGGCCTGGAAGTTTACACCCGCAACCTGCAGAAACTTTACGACCTCATGGTTTGGCTAGCAGTTGCAATAGCGATTCCTACCGCATTCTTCGCAGAAGATTTCATCACCCTACTTTTAGGAGCGCAGTACGCGTCATCCGCCAGCGCGTTGAGAATACACGTCTGGGCGGGAGTATTCGTTTTTTCGGGGGTTGCGAGCGGCAAATGGCTGGTCGCTGAAAACTTACAAACCTATTCGTTTTATCGGACCTTCGCCGGAGCAGTGGTTAACGTTCTGCTCAATCTCATTCTCATCCCCATAATGGGCATAAACGGAGCAGCCCTCGCAACGGTCGCCTCCTATTGCATAGCCGCTTATCTCAGCATGGCTTTCTTTAAACACAGCAGGCGAACTTTTTGGCTAGTTACCAAGTCTCTTAATCCCATCGGCGCAAACAAAAGGATTTTTCATGGGTAGTTCACACGCAAGAACCTTCCGGGCGCTCCTGGAGTACAATCTCCCGCGGTTGCTAAAGAGGCTGAAATTTGTCTTCTTCGACGACTATGCATTCAAATCTTATTCTCAAGAAGGCGAGGACATGATCTTGAGGCGGATATTTGAAAACCAGAAGACCGGCTTCTACGTTGACGTGGGGGCTCATCATCCCAAACGCTTCTCAAACACATACTATTTCTATGATCAAGGTTGGCGAGGAATAAATATTGACGCGTTACCTGGAAGCATGAGGTTATTTCAAGAAATCAGACATCGAGACATTAACTTAGAAATGGCCGTTTCCGATAAAAAAGAGACTCTCACGTTCTATGTTTTCAATGAACCGGCTCTCAGCGGGTTTTCATCAACTCTTGCCGAGAAGAGAACAGCAGGAGGCACCCATCGAATCATTCACCAATACCAACTCACTACAGAGACTCTAAAGAATATCCTCGACACCCACGTTCCAAAGGAGCAAAACATCACTTTCTTATCTGTCGACGTTGAAGGCTACGATCTGAAAGTCTTGAAATCCAATGACTGGAAGAAATATCGCTTTCCCGTGGTCCTAGTTGAATCGCTCGAAATGACTCTTGAAGAGATACTGGAAAGCGAAACATACATGTTTATGAAATCAGAGGGATATACCTTGCTCGGAAAGTCCCTCAGCACCTTGATCTTCAGGGCAGAAGATGCCGGGTATTCGCCCTTTGAAGGCTCTGGTGTGAATCAGGTGCCATCGTCATGAGTAGGCTGGAAAGCCTCAAAGATTAGGGGATCCCCATCAACAGGATATAAGATGAGATTGGCGCCCATAGTCCTATTTACATACAATCGTCTTCATCACACGGTTGAAACCCTGGAGGCCTTGAAGACCAATGAACTTGCCGAAGCCAGCGAGCTCCTTGTTTACTCGGACGGCCCGAAGACCCTTCAGGACCAGTTCTCTATCGATCAGATCAGAGAATACGTGAAAACCCTAGGAGGCTTTAAGTCTGTGGCCGTGATCGAGCGCCCCAGAAACCTTGGTTTAGCGCACTCCATAATCACAGGGGTCACGGAAGTTCTTAATGCATATGGAAAAGCCATCATACTGGAGGATGACCTTTTGACGTCAAGATTTTTTTTGAAGTTCATGAATGAAGCTCTTGAACTTTATGAAAAAGAAGAGAAGGTCGTAAACATCACAGGTTATACCTATCCTGTCAAATATCCTCTTCCAGAAACTTTTCTTCTCCGCGACCCGGGCTGTTGGGGGTGGGCAACGTGGAAACGGGGATGGCGTGTGTTCAAGGAGGACGGCCGAGCACTTCTCGATGCTCTTTCCAGAGGTGACCTATTAAGGCAATTCAACTATAATAACTCTTACCCCTATTCGAAAATGCTGGAGGATGCCGTCTCAGGGAAGAATGAGTCATGGGCTATACGATGGTATGCTTCTGCCTTCCTAGGAAACTACTTGACCCTATACCCCGGGACATCCTTGGTTCACAATATAGGCAATGACCGCTCCGGGATGCATTCATGTCGGTCGAATCTGTACGACGTGAAACTGTCTGCCAAAACCATTGAGGTAACGAAGATCCCTTTGAACGAAAATGAAAACGCTCGAAGCGCCTTTGAAGCCTATTTCCGTTCCTTGAGAAGACCTATAACCCAGAGAGTCCTTGGATTCATAACGAAACTGAAAGGGCGATACCATAGATGTCACGTTCGACTAGCCCCATAACCTGTGCACGAAAAACCATCCTGCGCGAGTTCATGCCCCCGGTCATCCTACGTCTCCTCAGGAGGATGTCTTCCTCTTTTTCTCGTCCCTTTGCCACCTGGGAGGAAGCCCTGAAACACGCTACGGGATACGAATCGGAAGCAATCATAAAGAAAACCTTCGATTCCTCATATAAGGTAAGAAAAGGGGAGGCCGTCTATGAACGTGATTCCGTTCTTTTTGATGAAATTCATTATTCCTGGCCACTTCTCTCCGCGTTGATGTGGATCGCTGCACGTTCAAAGGGGGAACTTCATCTTCTTGACTTCGGTGGTTCACTCGGGACAACCTATTTTCAAAACAGGAAGTTCTTGAGGGACCTATTTTCGGTCACATGGAATATTGTCGAGCAGAAAAAATTCGTCGATCTAGGCAGGAAGTACTTTCAGGATGATCGGCTCAAATTTCACGACAACATTGACTCTTGTTTGAGTTCCCTCTCCCCACAAGTTATCCTCTTCAGTGGCGTGCTCCAGTATCTTGAAAAACCCTTTGAGTTGATAGACACGCTTCAAAACTTTTCGTTCCCCTACGTCCTGATTGATCGAACTCCATTTGTTAAAGGTGGTAAACACAGAATCCGCGTTCAGAAGGTATCGCCTAAAATTTTTGCCGCAAGCTATCCTTGCTGGTTTTTCGCTCGGGAAAAGTTTATGCAGCATTTCAAGAACTATGAGATTATAGCTCATTTCCCGGGATCAGGTTTCGACTTCTATCCGAATGTGCAATACTTAGGGTTCGTCATGGAGCTAAGAAAGTAGAATGGTTCAATGTTTCAAAACGATCTTCTACGACATCATGGGTGTTCTGCAATGCAAAATGCCCTTATTGTCTCAGTGGCCGATTCCGCCAGACCCAAGGGAACCCTGTCTCTCCGGAGCAATTTCAAGAAACGATCCAAACCTTGCGCCACAATCACATTCTCCGAAAAAATGGCGTGATCAGTCTTTACAACTGGGGCGAGCCTTTCCTCCATCCGAAACTGGCAGAGCTGCTCGACATTCTTAATCAGTTTGACTGCCGCTATGCATTCAGTACAAATGCTTCAAATGTGCCAACCATCGATGCTCATTTTACAAGAAATCTCGATCAGATCACCTTTTCGATGCCCGGTTTTTCGCAAACCTCATACGACCGCATTCACGGATTTAACTTTGCGACAATCACACGCAATATCGAAAGAATTGTCGCTGAGTGCCGATCCCATCACTACACCGGGCGCTTTACGGTTTCCTTTCATGCCTATCGCTTCAACCTTAAAGAGATTCGCTTGTGTGAGCAATTCTGCAATCGACTGAGTATTCTGTTCAACCCATATTCTGCCATTCTAAACAACTGGTGGGATATCAACGCGTGGATCGCCGGCACCTTGCCCTTCGAGCGCCAGCAAGCCATTTCCGATGATCTTCTCGACTTTGACATCTGGCAAAAACTTAAGAAATCGCCGTCTCGCTACCTCTGCCCCCAATACCGGATGCTGGTGATCGATGAAAACTCGAATGTTCTCCTCTGTTGCCAGGTGCCTAAGGGCGAGAATTTCTCATGCGGGAACCTGCTACAGAATGATTTCGCATCAATCATGAGCAACCGATTTCATCACAAGGTATGCGGAACATGCATCAAATCGGGATTGGCCTATTACTTTAATACTTCACTCGTTGCCCCAAAATCTTATCAGAAGACTATCCCTCAGAGGATCAAACGGTTTGAGTACATCGCCAAAAAGGCGTTCAGAGATCTCTATTTTGCCATAAAGAAAAGCGGACGTCAGGATTAAGAGTGAATCAGTTAAATCGCTTTATTCAGAGAGAGATGTTCCTCCCAGGCTTGGTTGGTCTCTTGATCAACCCCTTCTACTTTGCTCGGAAAGACCTCGCTGCACAAATCAGAGATCTAGGTCAGTCTTTAAAGGGGAAAACCCTGGATGTGGGCTGCGGTTCGAAGCCCTACCAGAGACTTTGCAACTCCTCAGAATACGTCGGCATGGAGCTTGACACCGTAGAAAACCGCAAGAAGAAGTTAGCCGATTGTTTCTATGACGGCCACCGATTTCCCTTCAAGGCTGAGACCTTCGACTCTGCAATGGCAAGTCAGGTTCTTGAGCACGTCTTTAACCCGAACGAGTTTTTATGTGAAATCTATCGAGTACTCAAACCTGGTGGCTCCTTATTGATCACTGTCCCCTTCACGTGGGATGAACATGAGCAACCGGTAGATTACGCCAGGTACTCTTCGTTCGGCTTGAGAAGTTTGCTTGAAAACAACGGATTCGATGTCATTCTCCAGAGAAAAACCCTTGGTGATATTCGAATCCTTTTTCAATTGGTCAACTGCTATGTTCAAAAGGCAATAATGATCAGAAGCCTTTTTCTTCATGTTCTTCTGACCTTTTTGGTTGTAGCGCCATGCAATATCGTGGGTATGATCCTGAGCCGAATGACCCCTCGCAATCCTGATTTATATCTTGACAACATTGTTCTGGCAAAGAAACGAAGATCGACCGCTTACGCCGTTGATGAATCCCGAATTCCCACGCCAGGTTCCGAATGCCACTAGGATCCAAAAAACACAGGTCTAGCGATGCACCATTTCTGCACCTATTTTGATCACCATTACTTACCTCGCGGATTAGCCCTTTACTTTTCCCTCAAGGAGCACTGCTTATCCTTTCAGTTATGGGTCCTCTGTATGGATCACAACTGTTACAAGGTCCTTTCACAGATGAGCTTGCCCGGTTTGAATCCTATTCTGCACGCTGACTTTGAGAAGGAGGACGGGGGGCTGGCTGAGGCCAAAAAGAATAGAAGCAGGATTGAATACTATTTTACCTGCACACCTTCTTTGCCTTTGTACATCTTCAGACGCCAAGCTGAAATCGCGATGATTACATATCTCGATGCAGACCTATTCTTTTTTGACAGCCCCGCTCCCCTCTTTGATGAGATTGCCGATAATTCTATCGCCGTGATAGGCCATCGTTACGCACGTAGGCTCAGCCGCAGATTTAGATATGGCACTTACAACGTGGGATGGATTTCCTTTCGAGCGGATGAAAATGGGTTGGCCTGTCTTAACTGGTGGCGTGAGAAGTGTCTTGAATGGTGTTATGATCGATTTGAGAACGGCCGCTTCGCAGATCAAAAATACCTTGATGCTTGGCCTGGCCTTTTTCAGAAACTCGTCGTTCTTCAGCACAAAGGCGCAAACCTCGCACCCTGGAACATTGGGAATTACCGAATTACTTACCGTGATACCAAAGTCTGGGTAGATGAGCAGCCCCTGGTTTTTTTTCACTTCCATGGGCTTCAACAAGTTGCTCCCTCGCTTTATGACCCAAACTTTGCCGGCTCTCGAGCAAAACTCAGCAAGACCACAAGGCAACACATCTTTTCTCCTTATATTGATACGCTTTGGAGGCTCAGAACGCGTTACTTACCCTTCACCCCCAGTGACCCATTGCCTCCTGGCAAACGAATGGAATCCAAGGTTACAGGAACAAATCCTCGTATCTGGAACATGTTAGATAAGGCAGCATGCGCTCTGCTATCGGTGCTTAACAGGAATTATCTTTTTGTCAGGAATGGTCGCATCATCTGAATACCGATTTCTCGGCTTCCGGTCTCATGTAAAACCATGCGGAAGAAGCGAATCGCGTATTTCTAAATTGCCGGCTGGGTATGAAGCTTTTCTTTCTTTGTAAACGTCGACCCCAGGGAAAAGATCTACTTACTCGCCCCTATGGTCGTTTCTTCCATCTCCCTCGAATCCTGTCCGAAAGAGGACATGACGTTTGTTTGCTGTTGCTCAGCTATCAGAAGGAGGCTCGATCGCGCACGATGCAATACGGCATGACCTGGATCACCGAATCCGTTTTTCCCACAGGGCCCCTCGCTTACATTCAACACGCGGAAAGGCTCGTAAAGGAATTCAAGCCAGACTGGGTCGTCGGTTTTTCCGATACCTATTACGGCATACTCTCCGCATGGCTGGGGGAAAGGTATCGGATCGGTTCCGTGATTGACGCCTATGATAACTACGAAAGCTACATCCCATGGCTGAAGCCTTTGCACCTTCTCTGGAGAAAAGCCCTCGGCCGAGCCACCCTGGTAACCGCAGCGGGCCCCCATTTGGCAGAATTCCTGTCCTCCTTCAGACCAGACAAGAAGGCTTACACCATCCCCATGGCATCTGATCCCAATTTCCAACCGCTGGAGAGAACTGAATGCCGCCGGAGACTTGGCCTTCCGGTCGACAGAAAAATCATCGGGTACAGCGGCGCCGTCCACCGCAGCAGAGGTATTGACACGCTTTTTCAGGCCTATGAAAAACTTAAGGGCGACAATCCCCAGCTCGAGCTCGTTCTCACAGGTCGTAACCAAAAGGGGTTATCCATTCCTTCAGGAGTCCGATGGCTCGGTTATTTGCCGGATGAAGACATGCCCCTCTTGCTCAACAGCCTGGATGTTCTCCTCGTGCTGAATAGGTTCTCTGATTTCGGGAGATTCAGCTACCCCGTGAAATTGTACGAAGCGATGAAGTGCCATATCCCTGTTGTGGCCACGAACACGCCGCCTGTCCGGTGGATTCTTGGAGATAGAGGCTCGCTTATAGCAGAAGCCGATGATGATGCGGATCTTGCCCGAAAGGTTGAATCGATTCTGAACATGAACCGGTGGGACTATGGGGAGCAAAACACATGGGAACAATCCTCACTGGTTTTTGAAGCGGCGCTTCTCGCCCGCTAAGTTTTCTGTGACACTTGCTCATAAATTTTCTTGAACCTCTCAGCCACCACGGCCCATGAAAACTCCTGTTTCACAAAGCCAAAGCCCTTCTCGGTTACTTTTTTTCTCAGGGCCTCATCATCCAAGATTCTAAGAATTTTCTCTGCCAAGTCATGAGGATTCCTCTGAAAAGCGATCAGCCCTGTCTCTCCATCCTTGATAATATCCGGGATTCCTCCAACCGCGGAGCCAATTACCGGAACTCCGCTTGCCATGGCCTCAAGAAGCACGACGCCCAATCCCTCTGTCTCACCCTCGTCAGTCGTCACAGAGGGAAGAACAAATACATCGGCCATGGAATAGTGGCAAACCAGTTCGTCCTGTGAAACGGTGTCCTGGAAGACCACTTTCTTTTGAAGGTGGAGTCTCTCCGATAAGCTCACGAGATCCCCCTTGCAGGGCCCGGATCCCACGACAAGGAGTCTGGCATTCGCATGTTTTTCCAGGACGGATGGAAAAGCTCTGATCAGGTACTCCACCCCTTTCACGTCAATGAGGCGGCCCGCATACAGAATCGTCTCAGCGTGTCTTCCGTTCTGTTTTTGTCCTGTTGCCCGGCCCGCCGATGTTGAGAAAAAGTCGATATCCACACCCATCGGGATGACTCGGATGTCGTCTCTGCCCGAAATCCTCTTGGCCCTTTCTGCTGTGGCCCTGCTGTTCGCCGTGCACGCATCCGAACCAAGGATCACTTTCTTGTTCAGCCCCCGGAGGAAAGGGAGATTCAGACCGTGCACATCTGAACCGTGGAGCGAGGTGACCCATGGAATCCCGCGGAATTTTCTCAACAGAAGCCCGGTGAACCCCTGTGGGATAGACCAATGGGCATGGACCAGATCGAAATTCTTTTGTTGGGCGATCCGAATGGCGTAGAAGAGCTCGGCAAGAATGAAAAAGGGAAGCTGCATGAAAGCCAAGGGGTTTCCCTTCATGTTTTTCAATATCCCTGCGCCATAACAGAGCCTTTGAAATCTGTGGGGGTAGAAATAAGGAAACCGAAAAACCTTTATCCCTTCCCAGAATTCATGTCGCTTACAGCCGCCCTCATGGGGCGCGAGGACCTCGATTTCTATTCCGAGCTTTTGCAGTTCTTTGCAGAGGCTGAGAATAAATACTCCGGAGGGATCTCCCGGAAATCGGGGAAAGGACGATGTGACAACCAGAACTCTCAATGTCTGCCCACAGAAAGCGAAGGTTATTTGAGATCCTTGTTGTACTCCATGTCGAACCACATGCCGAAGAAAAGGCTCTGCAGCCCGCTCACCATCGTGAAGACCAAGGCCATGGCATTGATCCGTGGAATGGCGCCGTAAACGGCCCACATATAGAAGAGCCTTATCGTGAGAGGGAGGCTCACCGTGAGCAGCAAGAACGAGAGGGCGTAAAAAAAGACGAGGGGGTGAAAATCTTTGATCACATACTTGAAAAAGAGTCTTCTCCAAAACCCCTTGAACAAAAGCCAGGAAATCCTGGGGATGACTTTGAACACTTTCATTTTGGACTTCTCCCCTATGTTGTACACGGGCCTGATGTGGACGTCCCTGACACCAAAATCAAACTGGTTGAGTTTGATGAGCATGTCATTGGGCATCCCGTAGCTCTTATAGATCCCATCCAGGTCCAGCTTCTTGAGGGCCCTCAGGGAAATCCCCGTGTATCCTGTCTGCGAATCCGCGATGTGCCAGTATCCTGAGGCGAACTTGGTCATCAGGGAGAGAAAGGAATTTCCGAGGTAACGGTGGTGAGGAATCATTTTCCAGGCATCCCCTTGGAAAAGCCTGTTCCCCTTGGTGTAATCGACCTCCCCTCTTGCAACAGGCTCGATGATCTTCGGAAGATCATTGGGATCCATTTGCCCGTCGCCTGCCATGACCACGGTGACATCGCTTTTCATTTCCCGGGCCTTCTTATAGCCCGTGACAATAGCCCCGCCAACGCCCTCATTCCTCTCATGATCGATCAGGATGACCCTCGCGTCCTTTTTCGCAATCTCCTTAACAATCACCGATGTATCGTCTTTGCTCGCATCATTGACCACAATGATGCGGTCCACAAAATCCGGAAGGGTTGAAACGGTCTGCCCGATCAGTTTCTCTTCGTTATAAGCCGGTATGACCACGGCAACGCTTTTTTCCAAGTACATAGGCTCACCGGTGTTCAAGAAGATGAGTTAGGCATTAGCCATTGTCTGGCTGGGAATGGGCTTATGCGGCATTTTTGGAAGTGATTTTACACTATTGCGGCTCAGGATTCAAGAAGAAACGTTTTCCAAGGCAAAAACACTAAATCCGTTCTTGGAATAAATAAGTTTAACATAATTTAGGAAAAACGGCTTCAGACCTTTCTCCAGGCTCTCCTTCAAATTGCCATGGACCCACCGGCCGAAGAGAGGATCGTAGATGAGCAGGTGGGTTATGCCCATGCCTTTTAGTTTAGAGCGCATCTCTTCCGCGCTGTTGGAACCTTGGAAAACAGACCCCAGAGCCTCGTCTCCGTACACATAGTCTCGATCACAGTAGTATCCCCTGCTCCCCAAGAAGATCAACATCACCTTCGCATCCTGGGGCAGGTGACTGTTGATGAAGCGCATGGCCGCATACTCAGGTCGATGGCTCTCCAGATACTCCTCTCGGTTGACCGCACCGGCAATGTAACCGAGAGGCTCAACTTCTCTGAACTGAGCGACCACATACCGTCCGTTGTAAGCCAGGGCTGAAGCCAGGGCGACCATCAACAGAGCGAAGACCATGTTTTTTCCTCTCCCACGGTTTCCCTTCCGCATCGCCCGGTGAAGCTTTTCAGCCCCCATGACGGACAGGACCACCAGCACGGGGATGATGGGCGCAATGTAACGGATACGGAGATCGCTTGTGAAAAAGGCGATGGCGAAGAAGAGGACAACGAAGGCGAGCATGACTTTCTTTTCTTTTCGTACCTCCTCTTGGTCCTCTCTGATTCGCCAGAAAGCGAAAGCGGGCAGAAGAAGGAGAAATGGATTCAGCTTTCCATCGAAGTGCTTGGGGCTTCCATCCTGACCCTGAAAAAAGACCCTGATAGGCACCAGGGCGATTTCCCACCAGGTCTCATGGTAGATTCCCTCACGAATGACGAAGACTCCCAACCCCGCGTTGATCGACTGATCCTGACTCTGGTCCGCTCCTGAGGACGAACTGCTTCTAGGGTTGAACCTGTGGTCATAGAGCGGGAAGATCGGGTTTTTCTTCCATGCATAGTTCCTGGCCATCCAGGGCGAAAAAACCAAGAGGGCCACCACAAGGAACAGCAGGCCGTGCGATGCCGAACGAAAGAAATTCCCCTTCGCCCGGCGTGCGGACAGGATGGGGACAAAGAGGGTGAGCAATGCCGTGGTCACCAGGGCGTTGTACTTCGTCCCCATCGCAAGTCCTGCCATGACTCCCGAAAAGATCAAAAACTTCCCTTTGAATCCGCTTTCCGACCACTTCAAAAGAAGAAGAAGCGAGGCAAAGGAAAAGAACAGAACACCCAGGTCCACATAGGCGGAGATAGAGAGTTTAACCATGATGGGGACAGAAAGAAAAAACACAGCCCCGAACAACGCATACCCAGATCCTGTCCTTCTCTTCAAATACCCGAAAAGGAGTCCTGCGGTGAGGAGTGCAAAGCTGAAATGGATGAATTTCGGAATGATGTCGTTACCGAAATAGAGGGGAATGAGGTAGAGCAGATCCAGGTTCATCGGATAATAGGAGAAAAGCATGAACGGAAGCTCAATCATCCCTCCGTGTTTGAGATAAAGCTTGGGGACAGCCAGGTGATGAACGAGCTCGTCTTTGCTTACCGGCGGGACAAGAGAAAGAAAAGCAATGCAAAGAACCACCAGCACGAGAAGCCCCGCAAGCAATACCGAAACATACCGAGCGCTATGGTTCAAAGTGGTTTCTTTCATCTCACCCTTTCCGAACAGCCCTGGAGCTCTCCTCTGCTCCAGCCTGTGAGAGGCCGTCAGCCTTTGCCTCCATACTTCCGAAGATAGAACTGGGAGGCCCGATTCTTTGGGTTGATCTTCAAGGCCGCTTCAAAGTACTGGATCGATTCCGGAACCATCTCAAAATTCGCAAAAGCGAAACCGGTCAGCATCAGTGTCTGATCATACCCTTGGGCCACTGTGCCCATTTTCCTGACCCAGAGGAGACCCTCCTGGGTCTCCCCCCGGCTCTTGTGGTAGAGGGCCCGGCGGTGATAGTACTCTGTGACAAGGATCTTCTCCAACGGGGCACGAACTCTTCGAGTCTCCTCCGCTGTGAAATCCCTCCATTCCATCTCTTTCAACGCGCCGTCTTCCGCAGAAATCTTGAAAACGAGGCCCGCAGGCCGGCAGCGGACAGGCTCCTGGGTTTGAACATAATGGGTGGTATACAGCCTCCCCTCCTTGATCAAAAGGGCCACCTTGTCCTGATGACCCAGCCCAATCCGGGGATTCAAAAGCACGATATCCGGCCGGTAACCCTCCACCAAGTGATAATAGAGGATGGGGAAAAGGTGATTGTCTCCCTCGGCGTAAAGGGTGGCTCCGGCCGGCAAGTGGGACAAGAGCTGCTCCACATAGGATTTCAGCAACGTGTTGTGTGAACGATCGTTTTTTTCAAAGTTCCAAACGAGAGCCAGGGCGGGGATGACCGCCAACACCACCACAAGGAAGGTGAAGACTTTGCGAGAGCAGGAGGTCAGGGTCCAAGCTATAAGCACCGCACAAGCGAAATAAAGACCGATGTAACCGGGCGCCGAATACCGTTTCAACAGAAAGAGGTCCAGGTGAGAGCCGTGAAGGCTGAGAAGAAACGCGTTCAGGATGAACAAGGCGACTCCCAGCAGGGCCAGGCGGAATGCCGTCTCCGAACTCGTTTTTCTCATGAGGGCCATCACGGTCAAGGCGAGGGCAAGGATCGGCAGCATGGGGGAGGCCTCCACCACAAAGGCTTTTGAGTGAAACAGAAGAACCTCCAAGAAATCCCCTGCATCAGCGACATAGGTGTTGATGAAGTAGTCCTTTCTGGAAATATACCTGAGGAACCTGTCGAGCGAATCAGGATCTCCCCAGTTGATGACAGGATCGGCCGCCGCTCGAATCGGGATGTACAGGTAAAGACAAAGTCCAGGCAAAAGGTAAAGGCTGCAGGCCAGGACCTGTTTCAGGGAGATCTGCTTCCGGATCAGCAGCGAGAGAAAAGTCCAGGCCACCAATGCGAGGAGGACCAAAGACAAAATGTGGTTGGCCAGAGCAAGGCCCGTCACCAGGCAAACGTATTTCAGGAGCCGCGTTTGTCTTTCGACGACCACCCTGCCCATCAGCGTCAGCCAAAGGATCACGAGGAAATAGTGCGGCACGCAGGACGAAGCCGCCACACTCTCGAACCAAAAGGTCTGGGAATATGCCAGGGTCAAGGAAAGGCACAAGGCCACGAGGCCGGCTCTCCCTCTCGATGCTCCCCAGGTGAGAGAGAGGCGAAAAAACCATTTTGCCAGGATGCCGACGGCCACGGCACTGAGAATGGCGTTCAGGAGGTTCATTCTCCACACAATCGTCCCAAAGGGAAAGACGCATTCCCAGAACTTCATCAACAGGAGGTAGAGCGGGGTCCCTGTGGGATGGCTAATGCCCATGAAGTGCGCGGCTGTGATTTGCTCGCCTGCGTCAGCCACCTGCAAGGTGGGGGCCAGAGTCAGCCAGTAAATCGCGAAGGCCAAGAGCCCTGAAAGGCATGCCCAGCCCGTTTGGATATGGCTTGTCGTGATGCAGAGGGCCATGCCTCTCTTTTTCGAGCTCAAGCTGTCAGGCATCCTTGTTTCAAACCGCTCCTTGAGAGGACTCACTCCTTTCGGTCAGGCCGCGGCATGTGAGCGACGTTGATGCGGATCACCTCCCTCAGGCGATGGTTGATCGCATCGAGAATGATCCCCATGGCCACGCAGAGGACGGAAATAATCATGATCCCCGAAGCCAGGATTGCAGAGGGAAAGCGTTCAATTCTTCCGGTCTCCAAATACTCTGTCACCGGGATGCTCCCGATGAGCACCCCCACGCAGCCCAGAAACGCGCCGAGGATGAAGAAGAAGAGCAAGGGTCGATAGGCCTTGAAAATGTCGAAGATTGTCAAAAGGGTCTTCATTCCGTCCGAGAAGGTCTTCAGCTTCGAGCTCGACCCTTCCGGTCGATTTCTGTAGGAGACAGGGACCTCAGCGATGACGAAGTCATAATGCAAAGCCTGGAGTGTCATTTCCGTTTCCACCTCAAAGCCCCTGGACACGATCGGCACCTTCCTGACAAAGTCGCTGTTGAAAGCGCGGTACCCGGACATGATGTCCTTCAGCTTGCACTTAAAGATCACGTTCACCAGCCTGACGACCAGTTTGTTCCCGAACACATGAAAGGGTCTGAAGGATCGCTCCCCGAATTCCTCAAGCCGGTTGCCCACAACCATGTCCGCTCGCTCATCGATAAGGGGCCGCAGCAGTTCGTGAACCTTCTCCGCCGGATAGGTGTCGTCCCCATCCACCAGAACGTACAGATCCGCCTCCACCTCCTCAAACATGGAAGCGATCACAAAGCCTTTCCCTTGACGCTTCTCGCGAACCACTCTCGCCCCGGCCGCCCCCGCGATGAGGGCCGTTCGGTCCGCTGAGTTGTTATCGTAAACATAGACGGCCGCTTCAGGCAGCTCTTTCCGGAAATCCTCAATGACCTTTGCCACGGTCTGCTCTTCGTTGAGGCAAGGGATGAGCACGGCGATGTTTCTGCTTTTCAGGCGCTCTTGTGAGGGCGAGAGGGAGTTTTCGGAATTCATCTTTCTTTTGCCCGAGATTCTTTGAAAAGGGGACCAGAGCTGACTTGAACCGGTGTTCATTATAGCAGCCTCACCGCCTTTTTGCACCACCTCTTTAGCGCGGCGAACTTTTCTAATGGAAAACTCCTGGCCCCGGATGGTAACACATTAGAATTTCAAAGATATTGACTTGATCGCGTTTTCATACTATTCCGTTGCTGGGGCGGTAAGGTTCTGCCTGCAGCTTGGCTTTACGGATGGGTTCACCTATTGTCAGGAGGCGCGAGGCAAGAAGGGAATAATGAGACTGGACAACCTAATCAACCATGCCCGATTCGCTGTATCGACCCTCCTGGTGCTCCTCTTTTTTCACCCTGTTCTTTTCTCCGACAACACTTTTTTTCTTCGGGACATTCATCGGTGGTTTTATCCTGCAAAACACTTCCTCGCCCAATTCCTGCAGAACGGATTCATCCCTTACTGGTGCCCGAGTTATTTTTGCGGCGCTCCGTTCCTCAGCGACCTTCAGTCCGGTGTGTTCTACCCTCCTTGCCTGATCTTCGCCCTCTTGCCCTTTCCCTGGTCCTTCAATCTTTACGTCTGCCTTCATTTCTTTCTGGGATTTCTATTCTTCTACGGTTTTCTGAAGAGCATCGGCCTGTCTTCAAGAACCGCGCTATTGCTCAGTGTCTCCTTTTGTTACGGGAGTTTCGTCATCGCATCGGTCAACACGCTGAACAACTTATCCGCAGCGATCTGGCTCCCCGCTGCCTTGTGGGCTTTCCACGAGGCCAGAATGAAAAAAAAGCGCTCCGCCCATGGATGGACCGTCCTTTCCCTGACCCTGTGCCTTCTGGCCGGGGAACCCCAGATCTTCTTGCTCACCGTCGCCCTGCTCGCGCTTTTTGCCTTTTTTCTTCCTCGCCGTGAACAGAGGCTCGATTTGAGCTTCGGCGTCAAGAGTCTGGGGATGATCGTTTTGTTTGTCCTGGCCGCACTCCTGGTGGCCGCAGCGCAGCTGGGCCCTGCTTTTGCGGACTACACGCTTTCCATACGCACGGAAGGATTCACGTTCCAGGAGGCCGCCAGGTTCTCTCTTCAGCCTTCCATGCTGAAGCACCTGCTCCTGCCTTTGGTTTTTCCGCCGCACTTTGAAACGGACCCGAATTTCTTTGCTCGTTTTTACCCCACCTCTTCGGGCACGCCCTGGCTGCTGACCCTTTACCCTGGAACCCTCATTGTCCCCCTGGCAGCCCTGAGTCTTTTGTCCGGGTCCCGAAAGCGCGTGCTTCTTTGGCTGATGGTCTTCGTCGTCAGCCTAGCCCTGGCCCTTGGAGAAAACGCTCCTCTCTTTCGATTTTTCTACAAGGTTTTCCCTGCGTTCCGTTTTCCCGAGAAGTTCATCTTCCCCGCAGCGTTCAGCCTTCTCCTCATGGCGGCTCATGGTTTTGAAGGCCTTCTTTCTCGCCTTGAGAAAAGGAAAGGGATCGCGAATCTGCTTTTTCTCGGCCTTTTCGTTTTTCTTGTTTTGGACCTGTTCTGGGCGCACCGCGACCTCAATCCAGTGCGCGAATCCGCCTTCTATCAGGCTTACGACCCTCGCCTCCAAACGATGTTCGATGATCCATCTCATTTCAGGGTGTATACGGATCCTGACCTAATCGCTTCCGGAGGCGCGAAGGCCACGATTCTCGAACACCATAGGCAATGGCAGACGCTCCTGATGCCGAACCTCGGTATCCTCCATCACCTCCACCATGTGGACGGAGTCACGGGATTGGAGCTCCGATACCAGTATCTCATCACCGAGTTGCTCAGTCGGCCGTGGTCCCAAAGAATTCGTTTCTTGAAGCTGGCCAACGTGAAATATATTATCAGCCGTGAAAACTTGGAAGAGCACCAAGATCTCGTCGATGAATTGGAAAGGATTAACCCGCTGGTTCTGAAGGTCAAGAATTCATTGCCCAGGGCCTGGTTGGTAGGTCAAGTTCTTCCCATGAAGAGAGGATCGGTCGAGGAGTTGCTGGAGCCTTCTTTCGATCCGGCCTTCCAGGTCATTGCCGGGGGAAGCATCCCGAAGATATCTCAAGCCGGCTTCTTCAAAGAGGTCGACTCGTTGCGGTATGAGAAGGACGGCCGGATACGAATCAGGGTCACCTGCGACCGACCAGGCATCCTGGTGCTTTCAGAATCGTCTTATCCCGGCTGGCGTGTTTTCGTGAACGAAAAAGAAAAAGCCTGTCTGTGGCTGAATCTGCTGTTTCAGGGGGTGGAACTCCCCTCAGGGCAGAACGACATTGTTTTCGAGTTCCGCCCCCAGCGTTTTTCCGGCTATGCGGCCGTCTCTTTGGTCAGTCTGGCGTTTCTTTGGATCGTCTTTTTCTCTTCCCTCTCTTGGACAAAAAGACGCCCTATGCACCCTTAACCAAAAGGAGTCCTATGAAGCTTTCTGTGATCATCCCCTGCTACAACGAGAAAGAACTTCTCCCCGAGTTGATCGCGCTGGTCAAGAGAGCTCCTGTGGAAGATAAGGAGATTATTTTGGTGGATGACGGCTCGAGTGACGGAACCACGGAACTGATCAAGGCCGGTCTTGATAAGCAAGTGGACAAAGTCGTCTACCACCGGGTTAATCAGGGCAAAGGGGCCGCGATTCGATCGGGACTTGAGCACGCTACCGGCGAGATGGTCCTCATTCAGGATGCGGACCTGGAGTACGATCCCCATGAGTACCCCAGGCTCATCGCCCCCATTGTCCAGGGAAAGGCCGATGTGGTCTATGGGTCCCGATTCTCGGGAGAAGGCCCGCACAGGGTGCACTTGTTCTGGCACTATGTGGGCAACCGCCTTCTCACTCTTCTTTCGAACATGTTCAGCAACCTGAATCTGACGGACATGGAAACATGCTACAAGGTGTTCAGAACGGAAATCATCAGGAGCCTTAATATCGAAGAGAATGGTTTCGGCATTGAACCGGAAATCACGGTGAAGGTGGGGAAGAAAAGCTGCCGGGTGTACGAAGTGGGGATATCCTATTACGGCCGATCGTACAGTGAAGGCAAGAAGATCACCTGGAAGGACGGTTTCAAAGCGGTTTCCGTGATTTTGAAATACGGCCTTTTCCGCTAGCCGGCCCCCTGAGTTTTCTTTGGGCTTCCTATGGCTCTAGCCGCCTATTCAAAGAAGATGATTGAAGCTCGAAAGGTTCAAACCCTTCTCCTTTTCCTTCTCTTTGCGGCGCCCATCCTGTACACGCTTCCTGACTATGGAATCACCCACGATGAGCCCATCTACCTGGAGGCCTCAAGGAGTATCCGAGAATGGCTATCTCTTGACCTGCGGAACATGTTCAGCCGGGACTCGATCGAAGAGCACTGGAAAACAGACCCTGCCCGGAATGTTCATCCTTCCGGTGTCAAGTGGCTTTACCTCATCGCTCAAAGCACCGTGTTTTGGGAAAAGGACCCTTACCTTCAGAACCGGCTGTTTTACATTTTTGTTTTTGCCTTCAGCCTGGCTCTGTTCCTGCAGTGGAACTTCGGCCCTTCCCTCGCCAGAAGCGGCCTCACCGTGTTGCTTCTCCTGAGCATTCCCCGCTTTTTCGCTCATGCCCACTTTGCTGCGACCGATATGCCGATGACCGCTTTCTTGATGCTCTTCGTCTTGGCCGCCAGCAAAAGCGTGGATCACGGGAACCCCTGGGTCGCAGGAATTCTTCTTGGGTTTCTCGCCAGCCTCAAGGTGACCTCTGTGCTTCTTGCTCTCCCGCTCCTCACCCTTTTTCTCATCCTGCACAGGAATCCGGCCAAAAAGGCGCTTCGGACTGCTTCCCTGCTGGGATTGACGGCTGGCCTCACCTTTTATGTGCTGAATCCGGACTGGTGGTTTTCTCCTCTTTCCAGGGCCGTGGAATTCATCACCCAGACCGCAACCCGGAAGGACTGGACACCCTTCACCGTCTTCTTCGGAGGGACTTTCTATCTTTACAGAGGTCCCTTCACTTACCCTTTTGTCATGTTCTTCATCACCACACCCCTGCTCCACCTGTTGCTTCTTGTGGTCGGCCTTGAATGCTTTTTCCATGACAAACCGGGCAGGACCGATCGCCGGAAGATCACGGGGTTGGTTGGCTTTTTCGCGCCTTTTCTCCTTCTCGCCCTCCCCCTGAGCCCGACCAACGACGGGATCCGCTATCTGCTGCCGGCTTTCCCCTTTGCCGTGTGTTGGATGACCTCAGGGCTTCTGCGGGCGTGGAATTTCGCCGTGCGCTCGACAGGGAAATCGCCGGCGATCCTTGCCCTTCGGCTGAGCCTTGCGGCCGGCTCTCTGACTCTTCTTGCGCTGGACGTTCACAACCCTGCAAGACAACCTCCCTTTGAGCTCTCCTATTACAACAGCTCGGTAGGAGGCTTGGCCGGGGCGCATCAAAGGGGATACGAAACAACCTACTGGTGGGAGATCCTCAATGACTCTGCTCTGCAGGAACTGAACTCTCTGACTTCGGGTTCAAGAGTCTATTTTCCGCTCCTCCCGACGGATCTTTTTTTCAAACATGCCACGGAGAAAAGAAAGCTGGCGTTTTCCGTCGCGGAAGACCTTCGAGAAGCCGAATTCCTCCTCATTTTCGGTCGGCCCAATGTGAGCTACTGGGAAAAGCTGACCCAGTCCACTCTCAACAAGGAAGGCAAAACCCTCTCTCCTGTGTGGGAAATCTCAATTGACTCAGTGCCCCTTCTGCGGCTGAACAAAATCGGGCAAATCGTCCGCGGAAAAGAGCCTGGATCGGAAAATGGAGGTTAGGGGTTCTTGTCCATAACTCAAGTGAAAAAAGCGATGCTGGAACAGCTTGAAAGGCACAGCTATGCCCGTGTGATTGTTGCTTTTTTTCTTGTTTTGTCTTTGAATTCTTCTGTAATCACGGAACCCCCGGTGTGGGACACCGCAGCCAGTATCTTTCCGGCGGCAATCTACCTCTCAAAAAACAATTTCGATTTTGTTCAACTCCTCCAGGAGCCCGGATACGCCGACGGCGGGCCGAATGTCCACGGTCTCAATGTGGTGACCCTGGTCACGGCGATCGTCATTAAGATCACCGGCGGCGGAACAGCGGCACTCGTTTTATTGCATTTAATCCATTTCTTCATGGCCGCCTTGGCCCTCGTGTGCTTTTTCAATCTCATGTCAGAAGTGCTGGGAAGGATGAATTCTTTTTTGCTCTGTTTGGCGATTCTCATTCATCCTGTGGTTTTGACTCAAACGCGCTACATGTACCTGGAAATCCCTCTTCTTCTGTTTACAGTCAATGCCGTCGGGTACTGGATCAGACAGGAATACGGAAAGGCCCTTGTCTTTGTTTTGCTTGCTTCCCTGACAAAAGAAACGGGTTTTATCGTAGGCGGCTGTATCGCCTTCTACACGCTCTTTGAATCTGGGACTTTGTGGCAGCGGGTCATGCGGAGTGTGTCGGTCCTGTTTCCCGTGCTCCTTCTTGTGGCGGCTTATTTTCTCTATATCACTCCCCGGGCGATGCCGGAGTTTCTTGAAGGGACCTCGCTCCGTGCATCGGACTCCCTCCTGGACATACCCGGAACCGTTTCCCGCTGCGTGGCCTCGGCATCCGATCGCTTCCTCGTGATGGTCCCCGATATTCTGGTTGCCATTCTATTGGTATTCGGCCTCGGGATCCTGAGGCTGAGAGAGGTTCTGTGGAGGTCTTTCTTTCCGGAGAAAAGGGTCTCAGAGAAGATTGAAAAGGGCCCAACCGAAAATCGGTTGATGGACCTCTCCATTTTGCTGGTTGTGTTTTTCCACTTCCTTCACTATGTGGTCCTGCCCGTAGCCATTGATTTCTGCTGCCCCATGATTCGCTATCATGTGCAAATCATCCCTTTCTTGGGATTCGTGCTGTCCTTCTTCCTCATCAAGAAAATCGGCCAAAGGGTTTTCCATGTCTGCATAGCGCTGGCCCTGATAGGCTTCGTTATCAATCAAGACGGCGTGCTGTATCCGGAGGAAGTGAATCGGGAAGGCTTGGGATCAAACTTCGGGGTCACCGAAAGGTCGGGCGCCTATCGAAAACTCTTGTCGGTCCAGGAAAAGGGGATCGATTTGCTGACAAAGCTCCGCTCCGAAGTCCCCGTCTTCTATGAGCATCACACCCACTATGTTTTTCAATATCCCGAAATGGGATACACGCCTCAGCCTTTGAAGAACGGGCACAATATCTACGTCGAAGAACCTTACCGCAGCGGCCCTCTAAAGGAGTATCCTCCCTGTTTTGTCATGTTCTACTTTTCCCCGTTCCTTGGCGGAAAAAATGTGCTGCGCGTTGTCCAAGAAGCCGAGCGGTTGCCGGAATGGGAGAACAAAGTGATTCAAACGATTGAAAACGGTCCCTATGTCGGGTACCTCATCAAGGTCTGGAAGGAGGGAACGTCCTGTCTGGAGGACTTCAAATTTGAATAAGCCGGGGAAATCGAAGTGCTGCAAACAGCCTAGCGCGACGATCACGCTTTGGTCATGCCGACCAACCACAGAATGAAACAGAGGAAGGAAAACCCAAACCAGAAAATACCCTTGCTGCCGCGGACCTCTCCCTGTCTGAAGAGCACCAGGATCAGTCCGAGGAGACTTCCGACCCATCCGAGAAAGCCGATGACCACGACCACGCTCCACAGCACGTCCGGCTGAGGATCCTTCTTTGCAGCAGTGCTCTCTCCTGTTCCCATGAGGGAAGAGAGGAACCGTATCTTGCTCTCAGCGCGTTGGATCCAATCCTTGCCGGGCCTGAAAACATGGCTCGCTCCGTAGAATCCATTCCTGATGGATTCATAGGCGATCAGCGCCATCCGGGGATCCTTTTCCTGTTCTGCACGCTCACCGATCTCCCACAATCGTTTCGCAGACCTTTCCACGTAAGGGTTGAGCGGGGCGTACCAGTGGAGAGAACGATCAAAATAAGTAATGGCTCTGATGGTCTGGTTTTCCTTAAGAAGCGTTTCTGCGGTTTTGTAGTCCTGCATGGATCCATAGAAGACCCTTCCCCATAGGACAAAGAGGAGCAAAACAGCGACCGACGCGGCCTTGAGAATCACACTTGAAACCAGGCGCCTGCCCAGCGTGGAGTTGCTTTGCATAACGGAAAACCGTGAAGCTTATAGAAATTTATTGCTATTTTTAGCAAAATTCTATATAAATTGCTATAAAAATCTAAAAAGAAGTTCTATCAAGTATGGTGGATTTCCAGAATTTTGCCGGCAAGAGCATTCTGATCACGGGAGGGTTGGGGTTCATCGGAAGCAATCTGGCCAGGACCCTGGCTGACCAAGGGGCTCGGGTGACGGTCGTAGACAGCCTCATCCCTGAGTACGGGGGAAATCTCTTCAATCTGAAGGGCTATGAAGGCCGTATCCGGACCAATATCGCGGACATTCGAGACGAATTCAGCATGGCTTACCTGG
Source organism: uncultured delta proteobacterium (assembly GCA_963702565.1). Lineage (GTDB taxonomy): Bacteria > Desulfobacterota > DSM-4660 > Desulfatiglandales > HGW-15 > CAVPDE01. The sequence goes on from CAVPDE010000010.1 coordinate 140,465, forward strand.
TCCAGGGTCAGGACTATTTGTTCAACCTCGCCGGGCAGACAAGCCATCTGGACTCCATGAAAAATCCCTTTGTGGATCTAGACATTAACTGCCGATCCCAACTGTTCATTCTTGAAGCGTGTCGGAAACACAACCCCGCCATCAGGATCGTTTACGCCAGCACCCGACAGATCTACGGCAGACCGGATTTTCTCCCGGTTCACGAGGGCCATCTCCTCCATCCTACGGATGTGAACGGGATCAACAAAATGGCCGGGGAATGGTACCATATCCTTTACAGCAACGTTTATGGCATCCGAACCTGTGCTCTGCGACTCACCAACACCTATGGGCCGCGAATGCGAGTCAAAGATGCCCGCCAGACCTTCCTCGGGATATGGATCAAGAACCTTGTGGAAGGCAAGCGGATTGAAGTGTGGGGGGATGGTCTGCAGGTGAGGGATTTCAACTACGTGGAGGATGTCACCGAGGCCATGCTCATGGCCGCGCTGTCCGAGCGGAGCAACGGCCAGATTTACAATCTCGGCAGTCCGGAGCGTGTCAACTTAAAGGACCTGGCGGCGCTTATGATCAAAGTGCATGGGAGAGGAGAGTATGCGGTTGTTCCTTTTCCTGAAGACCGCAAGCCCATTGACATCGGGGACTATTACGCCGATTACAGCAAGATACGCGACGCGCTCTATTGGAATCCTCGGCATGGCCTGGAACAGGGTCTCACCACAACGCTTCAATACTATTACCAATTCATTCATGAATACTTATGATCCCTCAGACAAGTCCTCTCGCAAACTATTTGTCCAGCCGATCCGCTCTTGATGAAGCCATTCATCGGGTGCTCAGTTCAGGCCGCTACATCCTGGGCGACGAGACCGCCGCCTTTGAAAGGCACTTCGCCGATTATATCGGCGTTCCCTATGCGGTGGGCGTGGGAAACGGAACAGAGGCCCTGCACCTCGCCCTGCGAGGCCTGGGGATTGGTCCTGGACATGAGGTGATCACCGTTTCCCACACAGCGGTGGCCACCGTGGCGGCCGTGGAAATGTGCGGAGCCACACCTGTCCTTGTGGACATACATCCCGGATCCTACACCTTAGACGTCTCGTTGCTTGAAAAAGCGATATCAGACCGCAGCAAAGCGATTGTGCCTGTTCATCTCTACGGTCAGCCCTGTGACCTGGAAGCCATCACCCAATTTGCCCGAAGGCACGGGCTCTTCGTGATCGAGGATTGTGCACAGTCCCACGGCGCCCTTTACCGGGGCCAAAGAACCGGCTCCTGGGGGCATGCCGCAGCGTTCAGCTTCTACCCGACCAAGAACCTGGGATGTGTTGGAGACGGAGGAGCCATTACGACCCGTGACCCTTCTCTTTTTGAAAAACTAAGCGCCCTCCGCCAGTACGGATGGGACGAAAACCGCATCAGCCGGCGCGCAGGGTGGAACTCCCGGCTGGATGAGTTGCAAGCGGCTCTGCTCCGCGTGAAGCTTGCCCGTCTTGAGGAGGACAACCAAAGGCGAATCCGGATCGCCCGGGCTTACCATGAGTCGCTCAGCGGAATTCCGGAACTCGCTCTGCCCTTCCTAACGCCCGGGACCACCCACGTGTATCACCAGTATGTCGTCCGCTGCACGGACCCATCCGTTCGAAACCGCTTGATGGCGCATCTTTCGGAGCGGGGAATCCAAACCGCCGTTCACTATCCTGTTCCGGTTCACTTGCAGCCGGCCTATGCCAATCGTCTTCCCGGATCCCGCTCCCTGCCGGTCACGGAGGAAGTGTGCCCGAGGATTCTCTCCCTCCCCCTGTTTCCCGAACTTACGGATGAAGAGGTCGGCCGGGTAGCCAAGACGATTGAGACTTTCTTTTCCAGGAGCGTGTGACCCGTGCTCTCCAGGATACCTCTTCAGCTCTTGGAACGCTACAAGCCTCTTTCGGCCTGGGAGTCCTTCTATCTGAGGACACGGTGGCGTCTCTGCCCCTTCGAGACGGTCGAGTCCCATGTCCCCAGAAAAGGGAGAATCCTCGACTTCGGGTGCGGATACGGCATGCTCTCCAATTTTCTTGCCCTAAAAAGCCCGGATCGCCAAGTGCTCGGAATTGATCTGAACGAAGCCAGGATCGAAGTCGCGAAGCGGTCTTCGAAAGGTCACCCCGAGGTCTCCTTTCAGCTCGGTGACGTCCGGGACTTCCAAGGCATCCCCTTTGATGCAGTGGTCATGACCGATGTCCTTCACCACATTGCCGAGGACGACGTCCGAGTCCTGCTCCGAATCATGCGCTCCTGCTTGAGCGATCACGGCACCCTGGTGGTCCTGGATGTGGACCGATCTCCACGGAGAAAATTTTACACCACCTACCTCATCGACCGCCTGCTGAACCTGACCCGGTCGCTCCATTACCGCTCGCGGGATCTTCTGATGCTCCTGGTGGGCCGGTCCGGCTTTCGGGTGCACCAGGTCGTCCCTGCAGACCAGGGATTGCCGCTCTCGGACGTGATTTACCTCTGCAAGAAAGACAAAGAGCCTGCCTCTGGTGGAGAGGCCATCTGACCGCCATGGATCCTAAGGAATACGACATCATGTACCGGGCTGAGCAATCCCACTGGTGGTACCAGGGCATGGCTGCCATCACCAAGACTATTCTGGAGGCTTTTTACGCGCCCGGCTCGGGTCTGGCTATCCTGGATGCAGGGTGCGGCACCGGTGCTGGACTTCTTTTCCTTTCTCAGTATGGATCGGTGACGGGGTTGGACATCTCCCCTTATGCTCTTCGTTTCTGCTCCGACCGCGGATGCACCCAGGTCACAGGGGCTTCTGTCATGGCCCTGCCGTTCCGGGCGGAAACCTTTGATCTTGTGACCTCCTTCGACATCCTTTACTTTGAAGGCATTCATGACGAAACGGCCCTGCGCGAAACCGCGAGGGTTCTTCGTCCGGGCGGGAGATTGCTCCTAAGGGTTCCCGCATTTGACTGGTTGCGAGGAACGCACGATGCCAGGGTCTCCACCGCCCATCGTTACACCTCCAAGGAACTGGCGGACAAATTGGTGAAGAGTGGATTCGAAATCGAGCGGTTGAGCTATGCCAACATGCTCCTCTTTCCCCTCGCCCTGCTCAAGCGGTTCGCTGAAAGGTGGCGGCCCACCCCCCAGCAGGACTCCGATATTGCAGTGAACGTGGGGGCCTTTTCAGGTTTTCTCAGGGGCTGCCTTGTTCTCGAGTCACGCTGGATCCGTCACCGGCGTTTCCCTTTCGGGCTTTCTGTGGTGGCCATGGCGAAGAAAAACTCATCCCGGAGGTCTTCCTAGATGCACATGAAAAAACTGGAGAGCATCTCGGCCTTTTTCCCCGCCTACAATGATGCGGCCACGATTTCGAGCATGGTGATCGCTACCCTGCTGACCCTTCCGAAGGTGACCGATGACTACGAAGTCATCGTGGTGAATGATGGCAGCCCAGATCACACGGGAGAAATGCTCAAAGAACTGGCCAGGGTCTACCCCCAGGTTCGGATCATCACCCATGAGAAGAACAAGGGGTACGGAGGGGCCCTGAGGAGCGGCTTTGCTTCAGCCACTAAGACGTGGATCTTTTACACGGACGGGGACGCGCAGTACGATCCCCGCGAACTGGTGAGGCTGGCCGAGGCGGTCACAGAAGACGCCGATGTGGTCAACGGGTTCAAGATCGCCCGCTCCGACCCCTTGCACCGCATCCTGATCGGACGACTCTACCACACGATCGTGCGGCTCCTTTTCGGATTCCGCCTGCTTGATGTGGATTGCGACTTCCGCCTCATGCGCCGGACCGTTTTCGACAAGGTCACCCTCACCTCCTCCTCCGGCACCATCTGTCTGGAGATGGTGAAAAAGCTCCAGGACCATGGATTTCGATTCAAGGAAGTCCCTGTTCACCATTATCATCGCGCCCACGGCAAGTCCCAGTTCTTCAATTTTCCACGCCTCATCAAAACGGCGAAACAGCTCATGGGACTTTGGTGGGACCTGGTTGTGAGAAAAAATCACCTCCGAGCAGGCTCGTGACAAATCTTCGGGATATCCGATCGGGAATTTCAAGGAGTTCATCGGCGGTGCAACTGCCCTTCAGCAAAAAAGATGGGATAGCCGTCGGCGTGATCGGGCTGTTCTGCCTCTATCTCTTCAGGGACATCGTCCTCTCCGGGCACCTCCTGATCGGTGACGACTTCTTCACCTTCTACCTGGGGATGAAGAAGTTCCTCTACGACCAAGTGCGCCTTCATCATGAGATCCCCTACTGGAATCCTTACATCTTCGGGGGAATGCCCTTCTGGGCTCATTTCGAATCCACGATCTTTTACCCTCTCGGATTCCTTTTCTACCTCGTCTCCCCGGAAAAGGCCTACGGCTATACCATGTTCCTGCACGTCTTCCTCGCCGGCTTGTTCATGTATCTTTTGGTTCGATCCCTGGGGGTTAGTGCGGTGGGAGGGTTCGTGGCTTCCGCTGTCTTCGCATGCAACGGGTACATGATGGCCATTCTCTACCTGGGGCACATGAGCCCTGTGGAAAGCTACATTTGGCTGCCCCTGGTCATCTATTTCGTCAACCGGGCCGTCCGTGCGGACAGAAGTTGGCGGAATGCAATCATCGCGGGAGCGCTCTGGGGGATTCAGATCCTCGCCGGAGCGCCCCAGGATGCCTTTTACACCTTTCTCGCCTCAATGCTTTTCCTTCTGTTCATGGTCCGGGGCGGTCGGGCGATGAGGCCGGATACCCTGAGGACCCTTTCCATCGCGCTGCTGGTGTTCTTTGCGGGAGCAGGCCTTTCTTGCGTTCAGATTCTCCCCGCCCTGGAGCTTATCGGTGAATCGGTGCGCGCTGCCCTGGATGACTATGAGTGGTCCACGCTCGCCTCCTACCCGCTTCAGGGCATTGTCACGGTCCTGTTGCCCCATTTCTTTGGAAACTACGCGGACGGCTCCGTCTGGGTAAGCAACACTCCCTGGAGTCTTCCTCAGCAGAACCTCTACACAGGCATCTTGACGCTGGTGCTTCTGGGGTTTGTGTCGCTTCAAGAGAAAGTCGAAAGAAGGGTGAGGGTCTTCGGGGGGCTGCTGGCCGTCGGGTCTCTCATCCTCGCTTTCGGCCACAACACTCCCTTCTACAAACTGGTCTATCTGCTTCCCGGATTTGACCGGTTCAGGGCTCCATCCAAGATTATGGTGCTCTGGGCTTTTTCCATGGCCCTCCTGGCGGGAATCGGTATGGATGGGCTTTTTTCCTACCTCAGAAAAGGGTCCCTTCGAAGGCTGGTCCCGATCCTATTCTCGGCCTTCCTCCTGGCTGGTCTTGTCCTTGTCTTCCACTATGCCCCTTCCGCTGTCCTCAAGGTCTTCTCTCCCTTTGTGCTGGTTGAGGCCATCCCTGCGAAGATGCCGGAGGCGTCAAGAATAATTTCTGCAGAAATGCAACGGCTCGCGCTGGTGCTTGCTTTGATTGTTCTGCTGCTTCTGCTCGTGCGTAGGAATTTCTTACCTCCCCGCATCGCCGCAGCCCTGTTCTGTGCTCTTCTGCTCATTGACCTGGCCTTCGTGCATCAAGGGGCGGTCCGACAGGACGATGCCAAGTATGACAAGATCGCAAGAATCGAGAAAGATCTTCAGGCCTCTTTTTCAGGAGACAAGAGCATTTACCGGGTCGGCGCCTTTCAGCATTCCCTGGGAGCCAACTTGGAAATGGTTCTGGGCTATCAGACCGTCGGGGGATTCACTGCGCTCTTTCCGAGCCGATATTACGATTACATCGACCGATACGCTGAGTACCGGTTGCCTAGAGGCTGGGTTTCTTTTTTTTATGGCATAGCAAAAGATCATGTCTTGATGGATCTTCTCAACGTCAAATACGAGATCTCTTACACCGACAAGTCCATCGGCTCCCGTGAGACCTGCCTGCCCAGAGCCTTCATCGTGCCTTCGGCCGATGTCGTGGCGAAGGAGGAGATCCTGGGACGCCTGACAGGCCCCGGCTTTCACCCTCAAGCAACGGTGCTCATCGAAGAAAAAGCCAAGGCTCCGGCCCCTTCCATCGAAGGCCTCTCCGCAAAAGCCCGTGTCCACGTGGTCGACTATGCCCCGGATCGGATCCTTCTCCATGCCGAGTCGCCGTCTCCGGCCTACCTCTTCTTGAGCGAAATCTTCTACCCCGGCTGGAAAGCCTTTGTAGGTGATCAGCCCGAAACCATCCTGCGCGGGAATTACCTGTTCAGGGTCATTCCTCTGCCTGCAGGCCGCCACCAAGTCCGGTTCCTCTTCGATCCTTTGACGATCAAGCTGGGCATCGTCGTTTCCGTCGTCACGGCGCTGGTGATCTTGGGGATACTGGTCTCCTTTTTCTTGAGGAGGAGGGTTCAATACACGTTATGACGGCTTCGAAGATGCACCTCACGAAAAAAGATGCCTTCTCCTTTGCTGTGCTGGGAATTTTCTGCCTCTTTGGGTTCAGAGAGATCCTTTTCCAGGGTCATTTTCTCTTTGGAGCAGACTTCTTCAGCTTGCATCTGGGGATGAAGCAGTTCCTCTATGACCAGATCCAGCAACACCACACCATTCCCTATTGGAACCCCTACGTTTTCGGGGGGATGCCTTTCTGGGCTCATTTAGAGTCGACCATCTTCTACCCCTTGGATATCCTATTCTGGCTTATGCCGCCGGAACGTGCTTTTGGTTACACGGTTTTTTTGCATGTTTATCTAGCCGGTGCGTTCATGTTTCTTTTCTGCCGGACCCTCGGCATCCGGGCGGCCGGTGCGCTGGCGAGCGCCCTCTGTTTCATGTTCAGCGGACTGATGATGGCCACCGTCTACGACGGCCAGATGTTCAGGGTTCAGGCGTTCGCGTGGCTTCCACTGATCTTGTTTTTCGTTTATCGTGCTTTGTTCTCTGATCGACATCTGTTCCACAGCCTTATGGCCGGATTCTTCTGGGGAATCCAGATCATGTCCGGCGCGCCTCAGGACGCCCTGTACACCCTGATCGCCGCAGTCGTGTTCCTCCTGTTCATAGGGGACTGGAGCTTCAGGCTCCCATCTTCCGGTTTGAGGGCGGCCAAAACCCTGGGTATTCTCTTTGTGGTGGGGTTAGGGATTGCGGCTGTTCAAGTCGTTCCTTCTTATGAATTCGTCAGGGAATCTGTTCGAGGGGCCATCCATCAATACTCTCTCGTCACCATGGGGTCTTATCCTCCCGAAGGGATCATCACATGGGTCCTGCCCCACTTCTACGGCCGTTTCGCAGCGGAGAACTACTGGGTCGCAGACGTTCCCTGGTCCGTTCCCCTTTATAATCTTTACGTGGGCATCCTCCCCGTTTTCCTTCTCCTCTTCATTCCCTATCGCGAATCTGCAAGCCGCCGCATCCTTGCCTTTGCCCTGACGCTCGCGCTCCTTTCTTTTCTCATGGCTCTTGGCTCCAACACGCGCCTGTATGAGTTTATTGTCATGCTCCCAGGATTCGACAAGATCCGGGCTCCAGCAAAGATCATCATCCTCTGGGTCCTGGCCATGGCCTTGCTCGCCGGAAAGGGGATGGACGGGCTCTTTAGCCGTTCGAATGCCTCGTTGCGCCGCCGTCTTGGAGTTGCTTTTGTGTTCATTTTGGCAATCCTAGCCCTCGATGCCGCCCTTCATGTGGAAAGGACTCTCACCTTAAAGCTCTTTTCTCCTTTTTTTCTCGATCATGCAATTCCAGACAGAATGGGTTTTGCGGAGGGCCTCATCCGAAGCGAATGGTACCGTTTCACGCTCTTGAGCAGCATCCTTTTTCTCATCACCATCTCGTGGGTGCGGGGACTCTTGAAGGAGCCGCTCGCTGCAAGCCTTCTGTGCGGTCTTCTTTTCTTGGATTTGGCTTATGTGAACCGGGGAGCGGTGAGGCATGAGGATAGGATATACGCTGAGGCGGCTCGCGTGAAAGAGCAGCTTGGCGCGGCGTTGGGTGAGGACAGGACCGTCTTCCGCGTGGGGAGCTTCAGGTCAGGCTGGGGAGCCAATTTCGAGATGTACCTGGGCTTTCAAAGCTTGGGCGGGTACAATCCTCTCCTCCTCCAACGCTATTACGAATATCTCAACCAGTACCAGTTTTACGGCAGGCCTGTTCCCGAAGGCTGGAGCATTTTGTTTTATGAGGAACATGAAAACCGCCTTCTCATGGATCTTCTCAATGTAAAATACGAAATATCCCATAAAACACGAAACTTCAGCCTCCGAGAGACTTATCGGCCTCGAGCTTTTCTCGTGCCAGGGGCAGAGATTGTGGACAAGAAAGAAGAAATCCTGGACGCCATGATCAAGCCCGGCTTTGACCCAGCTCAAGTTGTCCTCTTTGAGAAAGGAACCCGCCAGTTGAACCTCCTGCCCCCGGGAAAGGACTTGCCGGCCGACCCGGGAAATGTAACCATTGTCTCCTACCAGCCCGACTCCATCGCCCTCTCCGTCCACGCGCGCTCGGCCGCGCTGCTCTTCCTGAGCGAAGTGTTCTATCCGGGCTGGAAAGCGTACGTCGACGGACAACCGACAGAAATCCTGCGAGGGAATTACCTGTTCAGGGTTCTCGAAGTGCCTGAAGGAAGACACGAGGTCCACCTCGTCTTCGATCCATGGACCATCAAAGCGGGGAAAGGAATCACCCTGTTGACGGTTCTCCTGATCTTGGCCTTGGCGATCTTCCACAGACGTAAAAGCAGGGCTTCACCCGCTCACCGGCCTCCCTCTTTCCCCGTGCTATGAAGGAGCCTCGATGCAACCTTCCTCGCGGCTAGAACAAGCAACAGGAAATTGAGAATCACCAAGGGGTAGACCCACGTTTTCGATGATGGAGCCTTCAGGGGCAATGCCACGGGCCACCAAAAGGGGATGGTTCGGTTCTCTGTCACCCAGATCGGTGGATCCAAGCCGAAGTCCCCCAACTGGCTCCACGGCGAATCAGACCACAGATCGTAGCTGAAGATCATGTGTTTCAACAACCACCAGTTTCCGGCCACGTGGGAAAAGCGCGGGCTGAATTGGTTGAAGGTGTCTTCCAAGGTTGCGCCCGCATAGGTGAACGCCATGGAGCTCAGATCAATGAACTTGTTCACCACAGCGGCTCGCGTCTGTATAAAGGCAAAAGGGTGAACGCTGACTCCAAGGATTTGAATCCAAACCGAGAAGACCAGCAGCCCGACCGTCACCCCCTTTGTGAGGCTAGATTTCGTGGCCCATGATCCGAAGAACACGCCTGCCGGCAAGATCAGGTAGGGCGTGATCACCACGAGGAATCGGGGGCCCCACGCCCAGTCCCCGGCCCACAAGCACCACAACGCATGGGGAAGGGTGTAGGCCGCCGCGACCCCGAGGAAGAGAAACCCTTCTTTCCGGTTCCTCTGGAAAAAACCGCGGGCGGATATCAGACCCAAAAGGCTCACGGGAGCGTAAACAAAAAAGCTTTTCCCCGGACTCGCAAGAAGCCCCCATAATCCAACGTAAAGAGGAGTGGAGAACCCCAGGGCCCCCCATCCTCTGTCATAGCCGGACGGCCAAATCGCCCCGTATCGAACTGCGTTATGCCACCCCTCGATGCCCAAAAAGAGGGTGAGCGGTGGAAGAAAAAAGAGGCACACGTCCCGCAAGGTGCTCCTGAAATCGCGGGATGCCAAAAGGTAGACCATGACCACCGGCAAGACGACAAGGGAGATGATCTTGGTGATCACTGCAAAGCCCAGGCACGCTCCGGACACGGCGAGCCATCCCTTGCGATGGCCAGCAACATAGGACACGGCCCCATAAACCCCTCCCAGAATGGCCACATTGAGCGTTCCCTCTGACATGAGGGATTTGGAGTAGGGCCACACCATGGTGCACAATCCGTACACAAGGCTCAACACCATAGAGACCCGCTCGGAGTAGCCGAGTCGAGCGCCTGAACGATAGACGAGGACGCATCCGACGGCGGATATTAGGGAAGGGCAGAGGATGAGAAACATCCATTCCGAGTGGTAGGGCGCACCGGGAAGCGTACCGCCGATGTGGGTCGGCAAGTGAACGGAAGTGGTGAGAGAGTGCAGGAAGACGAATGGCACTTCCACCAAGGACTGGCCCAGACCCCACTTGGTGTAGTATCGTCCATCGGAGCCTTTTGCGATGTAGTCTTCAGAGTGCGGGTCCTGAGGCATCTCTCTCAGGTCAAAACCGATCTGGCCCTTTGTGACCATCTGCCGGGCCACCTGAATCATAAAGAACTCATCCCCTGCTTTGTACCAGCCTGCATTCGTGAAAGTGTAAAGGAAAAAGAAAAACCCCAAGAGGAAAGAACCGGAACCTCCCTTGAAACGACCCGGCTTTTTCTCCGCAGGCTTGCTTTCCGGCTCTGGCACGCGGGAACCCCTTTCAGCTTTGTGCGCTGCGTCCGCGTCTTCGGATCAACAAAAGCACAAACGCGGCGCTGATCAGTGTGGCGAGGGAAATCATGCCTCCCACCCGGAAAGGCCAGGAGACGAAACAGAGCGTGACCTCGTGCTCTCCTCTTTCAAGAGGAATCACACGAAACAGGTAATTGCCGCGCATGATTTTCCCTTTCCGTCCGTCCACCGTTACCGTCCAGCCCGGATAGAACACCTCACTCAGAACAAGATACCCGGCTGAATTAGATTGAGCCTTAAGAGTGATTCTGTCGCTCCCATAGCCTGTAACCGCGCAAGAAGCGACGAGGCCTTCTGAACCCAAAGGCCCGGAAGGCCCATGCGCCGTGCCTGTTTCTTCAAACACGACGCTGTCCTTCGGGTCATAAAGATCGCTCTTCAGGAAGGCCAGGACCTCCTCCTGAGGCTTTACAAAAGCCCTGCGCACAAAGTTCGCGTAAGGGACTTCAGGATCGATGGACAGGAGGCGTCCCTCGGCAACCACCTGTCTCACATTGAGAAGCTTCAACAGTTTTGCCCCGGGATCGTGGATGCCGTAGAGGTTCACCACGTGCTGGTTGAACGGATATTCCTGGCTCGACAAAAGATAGTCGGCGTACCGTTTCAGCATGAGGGGGTCATAACCGAGAACCGACGGAAAGCGGTATTGCAATCCATCATTGGTCCTGAAGCGAGGATCCATGGTCACAACCCTTCCTTGGACCGGCGTTCCGGACAACCGGGAAACGAGGGCCGCCTTTTCGGGATGGGTGGTCAGCGGCTGCGTTTTGACGAACTGCACCCCAAAAGACAGGAGATCCACCGTGACCAAGGCGAAAACGGCCAGAGGGATCGCTCGCGATCCCGGAGGGATCCTTCGTGAAGCGATCAGGAGGGCCAAAGCGGCAAAGAAGAGCAGCGCCGCCGCGTGAACGGAATGACCGACCCTCCCATAAAGCGCACTGAGGTTCGCATGGGTGACAGGGCCTTCCGAAAAAGCGCGGAACAGGTTGAAAAAGAAACGGAAGGGATCGACATGAAGACCGATGACGGACACCGCCAGGATGCCTCCCACGAAAACCGTGAAAGGGATGAATCCCCGATTCCACGTCCGGGAGCCTTTTTGGAGTTGATCGAGTCCGATGCCCGAAACGGCCGCAATGCCAAAGACATACAAAAAGAGGATCTGCGCGGGAATGCGGAAACTGCTGAATCCGGGCAAACGGTAGATCCAAGGGTACAGAGGATTGTACTTGCCCAGAGCGAGAACGAGGGCCACGCCGATCAGGAGGAGAAAGAAAATGCGCAATCTCCGAAGAGACGGCTCCCCGGTCCGCACAAAGGCAAGCCCCAGGGGGAGGATCCCCACATAACCGCAGCTCTCCCAGAAATGCCAGAAATCGCGGCTGCGCCAATAGGTGCCGTCCACGGGATTTCCGAAAATGTCAGGGAGGAGAAAAGCGAGGATCTCCTTGGGGTGCAGCGATTCATAGGTGGCCATCTCATAACCGACGCCTCCTCCTCGCGGAGAAAGCGCGGCAAATTCATGGGTCGGAAAAACCTGCACGGCTGAAACGGAGAAACCCAAAAAAACAAAGAGCAACCATCCTCCCCCCAATCGGAGGGGCCCGACCTTTCTCCCTTCGCTGACGGGATAGGCCGCCACAAAAAGCACAAACAAGGAGGAACCCAAAACGGTGTAGAAGGAAATCTGCGGAAAGCCGCCCAGGATCTGAATCCCTTGAATGAGCCCGGCCACCAGGGCGAAGTGCAGACGTCCGGTCTGAACAAACCTGTAGAGACAGCGAAAAACAAGGGGGATCCAGATGTAGTTCTGGATGAACGTCAAATGGCCTGCGTAAAGGTGTCCCATGAAAAAACCGCTGAAGGTGAAGACAAAGGCTGACAGGAGGCTTCCACCTTTGGAAACCGAAGTGGCCCGCATGAAGGAGTACATGAAGACGCTGCCCAGGAGGCAGTGGATCACCGCGGTGTAGCCGTAGGCCTGGTCGGAGGGCATGAGGTAAAAGAGAAGACCCAGCGGATAGAACAGGGAGGCCTGGATATTGCCGATCAAAGGCGTTCCTGAAAACTGGTAGGGATTCCAGAAAGGGACAGCACCCTGCTCGACCAGGTGCTCTCGAATAAACTCCTTAAGGGGATAGAAATACGAGCCAAAATCGCCGCCATAAAGCGCTTCCCGCGTGAGAAGCATTCGCCCAAAAACAATCAGGGTGCAAAGGAAAACGAAGGCGAGCGGAACATGTTCTTGAATCGTTTGCTTCCAGCGGCTCATGGGTGTTTCCTTTTTCTGCAAGGCTTTCGAAGCAGCACCAGCAAGGATACGCCGTAGGGGTAGCGAAAAAGCTTCAATCCGAGTAGCTCGAGCCTATACAGCGCCGACAAGGACCGGTTCAGGTCCTCAGGAAGATCGATGAAAAAATCGGACTGGCCTTTCCCCTTCTCGGAAAACAGAGCTCGAAGTTTCCTCACCGCAAGGATGGGCAGAGAGAGCATGAAATTGTAGTAGGACGCCTTGATCACCTGGGCATTCAACCCTCTCAACTGGCCGAGCAAGCGCGTGCGAGTGTATCGGCGCCTGTGGTGAAGGACCGAGTCATGGGGGCTCCACAGACGATTGAACGCAGGCACGGTCACCAGGACATGGCCGCCCTCTTCACAGACCCGGATCATTTCCGCGAGAAGCTCCTTGTCACGATCCAGGTGCTCCAGAACGTCCAGGCAGGTCACCAGAGAAAAGCTGCCGTCTTTGAAAGGAAGAACCTGCTCCGCATCGGAGCACACCACCCGCTTCAAGCTCCTTTTCTTCAGGAATTGAATCGCCTCCGGGGACATTTCCATTGCAAAGGCTTGCCCGAACTCATCCAGCGTTTTGAGGATAATGCCTGTGCCTGACCCGATGTCCAGGATGCGGGCTCCCCTGCTGCGAGGCAAGAGAAGGGGCTTCACCTCCTCCCGCACAAGGAACTGCTTGCCCACGAACCACCAGTAGGACTGCTCCAGGCGGTACATCACTCCGTACTCACTGAGTTCCACCGTTCTCCTCTGTTTTGCCTTCCCGCCGTCCGGGATGTCGTGTTCTCAGCCTTGCGCGCGCCTCACGACGGCGTATCTCCGAGCAAACCCTTGTCCTTCATGAATCTCCTGATTTCCGGTTGATTCTCCTTGAAGGAGAGGGACCTTTGAAAAACACGGGAGGCTTCTTCCCTGTGCCCCGCCTCGAACAAGGCAAAAGCCAAATTGTTCAAGAACCCGTACCGCTCGGGTTTGAGGTCCACGGCCTTGCGTAAAGACATCACCGCCTCCTCATATTTCCCGATCTTGTGGTAGTAGTATCCCCAGTTGTTGTGAACTCCGCTCAAATCCTCGTGGTAAAGAAGCGCTCTCTCCAGGGAAAGTTTCGCCTCTTCAAAGAACCCATGATCGGTCAGGAAAACCGCCATCTCCGAATGAATCACGTTGTCGTTGTACCCCACCTCCCTGGCGCGTTTCATGTGGGTAAGCCCTGCGGGGGTCTGTCCGGAGAGGATCAGGGTCTTGCCTCGGTCGAAGAAATAGTAGGCACAAATCTCGCGATTCATGAAATCCTTTTCAAAGGGCTCATAAACGCTTTCCATGGCATAGGTCGCCCACACCTTGTGGAGGTCCCTCGCCTCCACGTTTTCGCCCTCTTTCACCACCCGGGATAGGATTCCCTTTTGAATGAGTCGGTGCCTGTCCGGCAGGTCCACGGCATAAGGCCCGAAAACCGCGTAGTAGACAGGCCTCCCCCTGCTCTCCACAATGATCCCTTTTTCAAGAGCGTTCCTCTTCTCTTCCCACGTCATGGTGCGCGGCGGGACTCCCTTGCCAGCCTGAGGCATCTTGAAAATGAGGTTGAGTCGATCGTAGACAACCGCATCTTCCCGCATTCGCTCCACCAGACGCGTGTAGATCACGGGAAAGAGATGATTATCCCCGTTGATGAACAGAACAGGACCCCGTTCCGTGGTTCTGAAGATGTTGAGGGCATGTTCGTAGGCGGTGTAATTCCGGCTCTGATCCGATACCCCAAAATTCAAAACCAGAAACATCCCAGGCACCACCCCACACCCCACTTTCACCCCCCTCATCACCCCCGCACTCGCAACCCCCTCCGCCCTCTTCACCAAATCCGCAACCCCAACCCCAATCCCAATCGCCAACACCACACACACCGACAAATTAAACGGCGTAATCTCCAGAGAAATCGTGTTCAAAAACACCGTGTAAAATAAATCCAGCACCACCACCCAAACAAAAAACGCCCTCCACCGAACCAAACGAATCCGCCACCACCCCCACACCCCCACCAGCCCCATCACCCCAAATTGTTCCCAGATAAACCCCAGCGACTCCTTCAGCCGCTCCGCATACCCCCACACCCCCAAATTGAACACATACCCCCCACGGTGAGACCTCCCGCTCACATGAGCCCAAAACCGGTCCCAACTGTCCGGATCCCCCCAGTGGATCGCCGCCCCAGCCCACGTCCGAATCGGCAAATACAGGTAAACCAAAAGAGGCAACACCAAAAACAACGAAAGCACCACAAACCGCTTCCCATCCAAAAGCACCTTCCGATCCCCAGACAGAATCAAGTAAAACACCCCAGGCGCCAACATCACCGTCTGCAGGTGATTCCCAAAACTCAACCCCGTCACCAACGCAAAAACCACAAGAAGAAAAAACTCCCGCCTCTCCTCCCATCCCCACAACACCCGCATCATCAGCGCCACAAAGAAAACATGCAGCGTGTACACCTCCGCAGCCACCGTCTGCCACCAAAACACCGGAATAAACGCCAGCACCCCCCCGCCAACCCACGCCCCCAGCTTCGAACCCGTCATCCGCTCAATCAGCGAGTAAACCGCCCACACCCCCAACACCCCAAACACCGCCGCCATCAGATTCATCCGGAATCCCACACTCCCAAAGGGAATCAGACAAAACACCTTCCCCAAAAGCGCATACAGCGGATAGCCGCTCCCGTGCGGCACCCCAAGACAAAACGCCGCCCCGCTCAACTCCCCGCTGTCCCCCAAATACACCGTCGGACACATCGTTAGGAGATAAGCAAGAAAACTCAACATGGCAAGGGCACTACCCAATGGACTCCTTCATCCTCCGTATGCGCTGAGCGTCACTCTTTCCCTGTCCCTTGGGGCTGTTCCGTGACTAGGTCCTGAGCCCCCCCGCGATAGGGATGGATCCCTGAAAAAGCGTCGAGCGCTTGTGCAGCTTCACTGTCCCTGCCGGCACTTTTCAATGCCAGGGCCAGATTGCGGTGATACATGGCCGTCTCCGGGCTGGCCTCCGCCGCCCTCCTGAAAAACCGGATCGCCGCATCATAATCCTTCCGTCTGAAGAAGTAGCATCCCCAGTTGTTATCAAGAAGAGCCGAACCCTTTGGGAACAGGGAAGAGGCTCTGTCCAGCGCGTCGCGAGCCTTGTCCAGCAGGTCTTCGTCCATCAGAATGGATGCGGCAACAAGGTGAACTCCCGAATCGTCGAATCCTATTTCCTCCGCCTCCAGGACCGATTGCAGACCGGCCTTTGAGTTTCCACTGGCAAAAAGAAACTCGCCATACCTGAGCCTAAAGTGGGCGTGGATCTGCCGATTCATGAAATCACGAGTGAACGGCTCGTAGAAACTCTCCGTCGCGTAGTATCGCCACAGGTTGTTCACCCTGTAAGGTTTCTCCGCCTCCTCTTTCTTCATCACCCGGTGCACAAGGCAGTAGGCGGTCACCTTATAGGAAGGCGGCATCAAGATGGAGCCGGGGTTGAAAACAACAAAGAAGACACCTCTCGGACGCGCCTGTTCTATGATCGCTTTTTCCTTTTCGGCTCTTGCCTCCAGCCATTCCCCGGGAGAGATATCGGTCACCCTCAGAGCAGGGATCAGCTTGAAGAGCAGGTTGAGACGGTCATAGACGGCCGTGTCCTCCCTCATCCGCTCCACCAAGCGCGTGTATACCAAAGGGAAAAAATGGTTGTCTCCGTCTGCGAGCAGCGTGTCTCCGGGCGCTGTGGTTCTGAAGATGTTGAGGGCATGTTCGTAGGCGGTGTAATTCCGGCTCTGATCCGATACCCCAAAATTCAAAACCAGAAACATCCCAGGCACCACCCCACACCCCACTTTCACCCCCCTCATCACCCCCGCACTCGCAACCCCCTCCGCCCTCTTCACCAAATCCGCAACCCCAACCCCAATCCCAATCGCCAACACCACACACACCGACAAATTAAACGGCGTAATCTCCAGAGAAATCGTGTTCAAAAACACCGTGTAAAATAAATCCAGCACCACCACCCAAACAAAAAACGCCCTCCACCGAACCAAACGAATCCGCCACCACCCCCACACCCCCACCAGCCCCATCACCCCAAATTGTTCCCAGATAAACCCCAGCGACTCCTTCAGCCGCTCCGCATACCCCCACACCCCCAAATTGAACACATACCCCCCACGGTGAGACCTCCCGCTCACATGAGCCCAAAACCGGTCCCAACTGTCCGGATCCCCCCAGTGGATCGCCGCCCCAGCCCACGTCCGAATCGGCAAATACAGGTAAACCAAAAGAGGCAACACCAAAAACAACGAAAGCACCACAAACCGCTTCCCATCCAAAAGCACCTTCCGATCCCCAGACAGAATCAAGTAAAACACCCCAGGCGCCAACATCACCGTCTGCAGGTGATTCCCAAAACTCAACCCCGTCACCAACGCAAAAACCACAAGAAGAAAAAACTCCCGCCTCTCCTCCCATCCCCACAACACCCGCATCATCAGCGCCACAAAGAAAACATGCAGCGTGTACACCTCCGCAGCCACCGTCTGCCACCAAAACACCGGAATAAACGCCAGCACCCCCCCGCCAACCCACGCCCCCAGCTTCGAACCCGTCATCCGCTCAATCAGCGAGTAAACCGCCCACACCCCCAACACCCCAAACACCGCCGCCATCAGATTCATCCGGAATCCCACACTCCCAAAGGGAATCAGACAAAACACCTTCCCCAAAAGCGCATACAGCGGATAGCCGCTCCCGTGCGGCACCCCAAGACAAAACGCCGCCCCGCTCAACTCCCCGCTGTCCCCCAAATACACCGTCGGACACATCGTCAGGAGATAAACGGTCAGGGTGGTCATGAGGAGAACAAAGGCTGCGGGATTCTTTGAGGTGGCGACGCTCATTGTTTTAGAGTTGCATCAATCCTTTGGAGAGGTGGGCTTTGGGGTTTCTGGCTCCCTGCTTCTTGCTCTGGGCTCTTCGCTCCGCGCTCAGTCCTCGATGGCCGCTCTTTCCACTGGGTTCTCGCCTGTTGGTGCTTGGGCAATCCCATATCCCTTTCTCACAATGAAGAGGGGGCGTTGTTTCACTTCATCGTAGATCCTCGCAAGATACTCGCCCAGCAGCCCGATGGCGATCAGTTGGACGCCCCCCAGGAAGAGGACCAGAGTCACAAGGGTCGTGAACCCGGTCTGAGCGATTTCAATGCCGAGAAGCCTTCGCAAGATGAAAAAACAAGCCAGGGCAAAGCCGATGGTACTGATGAAGATGCCCGTGGCGGTCATCATTTTCAGAGGTTTGTAGGAGAAGCTGAAGATGGCATCCAAGGCGTATTTGATCAGGCGTTTGAAGGACTGCTTCGGTTCACCCCCGGCCCTCTCCTGCCGATCATAATAGACAATGCCCTGCTCGAAACCGACCCAGCTTCTGAGGCCCGGGAAAAATCGGTTTTTTTCCGTGAGTTTCTTGAGCTCGTTCAAGGCTTGCTTGCCGACCAGACCGAAGATCCCTGTTTGTGCCGGGATCGGAAAGTCACTGACCCACTTGAAGAGAGCGTGAAACGCATCAAACCCCAGCCTCCGAAGGCCGCTTTCCTTCCTGCTCCGTCGCTGGGCTCTTACGATTTGAGCACCCCGTCGCCAGGCCTCAAGGAGATCAGGGATCACTTCAGGGGGATCCTGAAGATCCCCATCCATAAAAACCACGACCTCTCCCGAGGTTTGCATCAAGCCTGCGGTGATCGCCGCCTGATGACCGAAGTTCCGGGACAGGTCCAAAACCGTAAACCGTGGATCGGCCCGGTGCTGCTCCAGCATGATGGACAGAGAGCGGTCTGCGCTCCCGTCGTTCACATAGAGGACCTGCCAGTCACATCCTTGGATTCCGCTGCAAACGTCGCGAAGGCGCCGCTGCAGTTCCCCCAGGTTCTCTTCTTCATTGTAGATCGGGATGACGATGTCGAGCTTCAAGGCGAACCCCTCTTCTCAGTTTCTGCTTTTGAAGGCCACATATTTGCTGCCCAGGAAGTTAAAAACGGTTGCAGCCGCGATCCCCATGAAACTGGCCAGGATATACCATGGTTTCACCCCCATGCCGGCATAGGCGATCAAGAGATGCATGACTCCGATGCGGACGGCCAAACCGCCGATACAAATGGAAACGAAAAAAACATAACTACTGGGAACGGGCGTTGCCCGCCCAGAGCGAAAGGCCCAGATTCTGTTGAACAGATAATTCCATGAGACGGCGGCCGCAAAAGCGAAGACGGCTGCAAATCGAGGGTCCAGGGCAGCATGATCCACCAGGGAAACGAGCACGGCGGTGTCGACGACAAGGCCGGTCAAACCCACGAGACAGAATTTGAGGAACTCGAGAAAGAGGGGATATCGATGAGCATAAAGCCGCCCCAAATGGCGAAGGTAGTCGATTTGGGCTTTGAGACCCAGCTTGCTTCGCCCCTCCACCCGGTCTGCAAACACGATGGGAATCTCCATCACCCTCGATCGTGTTTTCACGACCACTTCGAGGACGATCTTCCACCCTAGGGGGTCAAGCGACGCCCCCTCCAGGACCCCCCTGCGCACCGCCATGAACCCGCTTGTGGGGTCGGAGAGCGTGGTGACCCCTTTGGCAAGAAGCCCGGCCCCTTTGCTGACGATTCTTCGCACCAGAGGCCAGTTCTGAGCGCCTCCGCCTGCCACATACCGGCTCCCGACCGTGGCATCGCATTTCCCTTCGAGGATAGGCCGGACCATGTCCGGTATTTTCTCGACCGGGTGGCTTAAATCCGCATCCATGACCACGCAGACTTCGCCCCGTGCCAAACCAAAGCCCTCGATGACGGCCCTCGAAAGGCCCCGATCCTTTTTCCGCACCCGGACCTTGACCGGGTAGGAGTCCGCCAGACCCAGAGCTTCGCTTGCCGTTCCGTCCGGTGAGTTATCGTCAACGACGATCACCTCACCCTCCGTCGAGCGATCTTGAAAGACCTTGAAGATGGCGGGAATGATGCGCCTGATATTTCGAGCCTCATTGTATGTTGGCAAGATGACGGAAATCATTTTTCCATTCCACAGATTAATTTTACTCAATCTTGCTATCTTTATCCAATACTTTTTTCAGGTAAATGAGCTGCTTTTCGAAGACGTCCTCTCTCTTCGCCATCACCTGATAGAGGACAGGGATGATGATGTCAGCGGACAACAGGACGTCACCGGCGCTCCCTTTTGTCATGATGAGGTCCATGGTCTGACGGAACAAGTTGTCGTCGCGACCTATTCTCTCAGAGAGAATCTCTCCCTCCTTCAAAGTCATCTCCTCGTGTCCCGCCTCGTGATAAACCTCAAGGAGGTGAAGACAGGGTGTGACATCTCTGGGATTAGAAGCCGCAGAACTCTTCAGGGCCATCTCGGCCCGACCCAGTTGTTTTCTCTGTTTGTAAATCATCCCCAGATAAAGGTGAGCGGAGCCTTTGAGGGCCTCAGACTCTGAAGCTGTCACGAAGTGCGGTTCCGCCCGATCCATCTCTCGCTGTTTCATGAGGTGCAGTCCCATGTTCAAATTCACATAGGGACTCCCCGGATCCGCCCTGTACGCACGTGCCAAATAGCCCCATGCCGTGCCTGCGTCTCCTTCCGCACCATAGAGCGCCGCAAGGTCGGCCAAGGCTGGGGGCAGATTGGCGTCCATCTGGAGTGCCTGCTCGTAGAAAGCCTTGGCTTTTTGGGGGTCTCCAAGCTGCTGGTGTGCCCGCCCCAAGTGATAAAAGGTCACCACCTTTTCTGTTCTTCGATTCACTCCCTTGCTCTCCAGCGCTTTTTCAAACTCGGCGACCGCTTCCTGAAGCCTGCCCTGGTGCTGGTAATAAACGCCGAGATTGTGATGAGGTCGGAACTGATCCGGAGCTTTCATCGAGGCATCAGCCCAGAGAGTCTGCTCGGATTTCCAGGCGAAATTCCTCAAGTACGTCGCGTGGCCCAATCCGACAAGGGACAAAATAATGAAAGCGGCCAGGATACTTTTCATGCCTGGCGCGTTCTCATATCTCCCGATGAGAAGACAAATTCCCATGGCGAGGGGAAGGAAAACGACCATGGAGGGGATGTAGTTCCTGTGTTCGAACACCAACTCCAGGGGAAACACGCTTGATTCCAGCAGGTGATTCACCAGGAAGAAGAGAATACAAAAGGATAGGATTCGGTGCCTTCTGCTGAAGAGGACTGCAAAAACAACCGCCCCGACAATGGAGAGGATCGCGAAAAGAGTGCTCACCGGGCTGAAAAGAGATGTGGAGATGTCATAGGAATGAGCGATGCTCAGCCGACCCGGAAGAGGGTAGAAAATCAGAGACAGATAAAACAGGACGACCCGTGGCTGCGTCAGAAGCCTTTGGGACAGGGTAAAAGGTCGTCCTTCATAATCATTCAGGAAGGACAAAAAACTCCCCCTCCTGTAGTAGGCATACAGAACGCTCAGAGCCAGGATCAGTGCAAGCGCCGTCAGAACATGGGTCTTGTTTCTCTTGATCCAGGAAACGATGTCGGCTTGAACAACAATGCCTTCATACAAGAGGATACTGAACGGGAGAAGGGCCGCGTTCTCCTTTGATCCAAAGGCCAGGACAAAGGCCGTAAAGCACAGGGCTCCATAAAGAAACCGCCTCTTTCCATCCTGGGCAGTCCTCCCCTTGGCATAGAAAAACATGCTCATGATGTAGAACAACCCGGCCAGAGAGGTCATCCGCTGCACCACATAGGTCACGGATTGTGTCTGGACAGGGTTGATCGCCCAGAGGACCGTGGCGAGAAGGGCGATCGAATAGGCGTTTCCCGTGTATTTCCCCTGGAAGGAGGGAAAACGGAGGGTCTGGTAAAGGAACAGGAAAAGGAAAACCGAAGAAAGCCAATGGATGAGCAGGTTGACCAGGTGAAAGGAGAAGGGGTCCGTCCCAGAGATGAAGAAGTTCAGAGCAAAGGTGAGGCCGGCAATGGGTCGGTAAAGCTTTTCAGGGTAGTTCAGATCAGAGTGAAGTGATTTCAGGAGACCCTTCCACGTCAACTCCTTCATCTGGATGTGCGGATTTTGGGTGATGCTGTGGAAATCGTCGAGGTGCCACCCGCAATCCAGAGAGTTGGAGTAAACCAGAAGAACAATAAAGGCCAGGGCAGCAGAGGAGAAAAAAAAATGAACCGGCCCGAAGGCCAGTTCATTTTTCTGGTTTGGATCAACACTCATCAGTTGCTGGTGATGCTGCCACCCGGACCGATCAGTGTAAAGGTCTTGCTTCCTGAGCTGTGGTATGCAGTCATCGTGTACTGCTGCGTAGCAGCGTCGCCGTCCACATTCACATTCTGGCTAGTATAGAAACCATAGGTGGATCCTATAAGGTTTGTCTGCGGATCCAGAACATACGTCTGAGTGTCCACATAGTAAGCTTCCTGGGCAGTCGCCGCATTCCTGAGGTCAGCTTCCGCAGCGGCGTTGTAGGACCTGGTCCTGTAAGCGGAGAACTGCGGGATGGCGATGGCCGCCAGGATACCGATGATCGCGATAACAATCATCAATTCAATCAGTGTGAAACCTTCATTCTTCCTCATCATTTTCGTAAACATTTTCTTGTCCTCCTTGACTTTGACTATATTTTTTTGGCTCTAAACCTTGATCTTTTCTGAGACCTTAATTCCTTCAAGAACCTTTTACTTTGTTCACCTCCTCCCCCACTACCAGTTTCATCCTAGGGCATGCGAGCGTTTTGCTATTTGCTGTGAGGAATATTCAAGTCCCGTGCCATTTGGAGGGGCTTGGGGCACGAAAAAATAAATCCAAACTTTCCAGTAAGTTAATGCGCCGTTCTCAAATGATTTTGAAAACCGCCGCCTCTTAGGCCTTTCAGTGTTGTACGAAATGACACATTTTGGAGGGGATTTGCCGCTTTTTGTCAGGAGTTTTGGTAAGGGAAGACTTGATCGAGCAGGCTGATCAAAAACGCCCAGATGCAAGGCAGCCGAGATCCCGAAGAGGGGGGGGGCCTGCTAATCCGGGGAAGTGGACAGCCCCAGCTTGTCCAGGCGGTATCGAAAGGACCGCATCGTGATCCCCAAGAGAGTGGCCGCCCTTTGTTTGGACCCATGGGCCATCTCCAGCCCCCTCAGGATATAGTCTTTTTCAATCTCGTCGAGGATGTCATCCAGTTTGATGCCTTCCAGCGTGAGATCCCTGCGCCTGCGGCCTTCCCTGCTCCGCTCTCTTTGAAAATTCGAGAGGGTCAGGCTCTCAGGAAGCACGATGTTGGACGTTTCAAGCGCCACGCTCCGTTCGATGATGTTCTCGAGTTCTCGCACATTGCCCGGAAAATTATACTGTTTCAGGATGTCCATGGCATAGGCAGAGATTTTCTTCACATTCTTGCCAAGATCCCGAGAGTACTTCTCCAGGAAATGCTGGGACAGAAGGGCCAGATCCCCTTCCCTTTCCCTCAAGGGCGGCATGGCGATGTGGATCACGTTCAATCTGAAAAAAAGGTCTTCCCTGAACCGCCCATGGATCACTTCATTTTCAAGGTCCTTGTTGGTCGCGGAAATCAAACGCACATCCACGCTTTTTTCTTCGGTCCCGCCAACTGCAGTAAAGGTGCGTTCCTGAATGACCCTCAGGAGCTTCACCTGAATGGCTGGCGTGAGTTCCCCGACTTCATCCAGGAACACGGTCCCGCCGTCCGCTACTTCAAAGAGGCCTTCTTTGTCCGCGGCGGCTCCTGTAAAGGCGCCTTTCTTGTAGCCGAAGAGCTCGCTCTCGATGAGGTTGTCGGGAATGCCTGCGCAGTTGATCACCACGAAGTTCTTGTCCCTTCTGGGGCTCTGGCGATGGATGGCCTTGGCCACCAGCTCTTTTCCTGTCCCGCTCTCACCGGAGATAAAGACATTCGACTTGGTCGGACCCACCCGTTCAACGAGATCATAGATCCTCTTGATCTGAGGGCTTTCACCCACCAGGCACCCGAAGTGCTGGATGCTCCTGGATTCGCTCTCCCCTTCCGCTCCTGCCGCCGGCCCTTTGGATTCCAGAGCATCCCGGACGATCTTCTTGAAATCTCGATTCTTGAAAGGCTTGGGAATATAGTCGTAGGCCCCTTCCTTCATGGCTTCCACAGCCGTCTCCGCAGTGGCAAAGGCGGAAATCATGATGACGACGCTCTCAGGGCTCAGCGCTTTGGCCTTCTTGAGAACATCGATCCCGTCGATATCCTGCATCCGGATATCCGTGATGACAAGATCAAAGGTGTTGTTCTCCAGAACCTTCAAAGCCTCTTCCCCGCTTGCCGCCAAGGTTACCTGATATCCTTCCTTGTCGAGCATAAGTTGTAGCAATTCCCTCATGCTCATCTCGTCATCCACGACCAGAATGCTATAGGTTTCTTTCCCAGACAATTCGACCTCCTATCATGGTCATGACATTGATTCCCTTCATACTCCGGCCTATAAAAGGTGAATTCTTGCTCTTGGATCTCATGTCTTCGGCTTTCAGGACGTAGGAATGCTCCGGATCGAGCATGGCAAGGTCTGCCACGGCTCCTTCTCTCAGAACTCCTCCTGCAACCCCCAAAAGGGTGGCTGGGAGATAGGACAGCTTGCGCACCGCCTCAGGCCATGTCAGGATCCCCTCCCGGATGAGGCGAAGGGTGAGAGGGACCGCTGTCTCCAGGCCGACGATGCCGAAGGGCGCTTTTTCAAAGGGCACGTTCTTTTCCGCGTGGCTGTGCGGCGCGTGATCCGTTGCAATCGCGTCAATGACCCCTTCAGCAAGCCCTTTCTTGATCGCCTCCACATCCCCAGGCTCTCTCAAGGGCGGATTCATCTTGGCGTGCGTATTATACTCCTCCACGGCCCGATGATCTAAGGAAAAATAATGGGGGGCGGTTTCCGCGGTCACCGGGACTCCTTCCTCCTTGGCCCTCCGGATCAATTCCACGGAACCGGCCGTGCTGACATGCGCAATGTGCACCGGACAGCCCGTTTCCCGGGCCAGGGAAATCTCCCTCCGGACCATCCCCTCTTCACTCGCCGCCGGGATGCCCTTCAGTCCAAGGCGTGAACACACGGAGCCCTCATGCATGACCCCGCCTGAGGACAGGCTCAAGTCCTCACAATGGGAAATCACCGCAAGGCCCAAGGATCTTCCCAGTTCCATGGCTTGCCGCATGAGTTCGCGCTTTTCCACCGGCTGACCATCGTCCGAAACGCCGACTGCCCCGGCCTTTCGAAGGCCATGGAAATCGGTCAGGGTTTCTCCCTGCTGCCCCAGGGTGATCGCCGCGATCGGATAGACCCTGCAGAGGTCCGCCTCTCTGGCGCGGTCGAGAATAAAGGTCGTGATCGTTCCCCGATCGTTCACCGGCCGGGTGTTCGGCATGCACGCAAGAGCCGTAAAGCCCCCGGCAATCCCCGAGAGGCTTCCCGTGGCAATGGTCTCTTTGTGCTCATCGCCGGGTTCCCTCAGGTGAACGTGCATGTCCACCAGACCCGGCACCACCATGCGGTTTCGTGCGTCGATTTTCCTGAGCCGAGGGCCTTCTTCCGAAAAGACACCGGGAGGGAGGATCTTCACGATCCTCTCTTTTTCAATCAGGAGATCCTGCTCCTCCACTCGGTTCAGGACAGGATCAACCAGTTTTCCCCCTTGAATCAAAATCGCCACAACCCAGCCCCTCGAAGGAGTCTGCGCCCAACCGGTCTCACCACGGAGACACGGAGGGCACAGAGAAAACTTTCTGTTTGTCGGGAGATACCGACAAACAGAAATGTTTGCTCCCGAAATGAATTCCCGTGCTGTTAGGAAATGTAGAGGGGCAATCTTCGCCTATCGGCACCTCCCGATAGGCGAAAAACTCCCTCTGTGTCCTCAGTGCCTCTGTGGTAAACAAAAAAACCTCCTTGGGGAAGTCCCGCCAAGGAGGTTCTTGAATGGATTGATTTGCAGCACTCACCATGCGCTCATGCCGCTTCCTTTTGCGCGCTTTCCGGCTTCTTCGCGTCGGTTTTCTTCGCCGGTTTCTTTTTTTCCTTGGGCTTGGCCTCTTTCTTTTTCTTTGCACCAGCCTTGTCTGCAGTGCCGGTCTTTCCCTTTTTCTTCCCTTTCTTTTTCTCCTCTTCCTGAAGCAGCAACTGGATAATCGAAATCAGGGCGCCGTCGCCCTTCCGATTCTCCTTCTTAACGACCCGGACATACCCTCCCTGCCTGTCCATGAAGCGATCCTTGAGTTCGTCGAACAACTTGTGGACCACGGCCTTTTCCCGGATCGTCGCCAAAGCCTGCCTCCGGGCGTGAAGATCTCCTCGTTTGGCCAGGGTGATCATTTTCTCCGCCACTTGCCTCAATTCCTTTGCCCGGGCGTCCGTCGTCTCGAGTTGCTCATGCTTGAACAAAGAGGTGACCATGTTCCGAACCATCGCTGAACGATGACTGGGCGCACGCCCCAGATTTCTACCTGCTTTTAAATGTCTCATGGATCTAGGCCTTTTCTTCCTTTGCGGGCTCGGCCGGCGAGTCCGCTTTTTTCGGTAAAGGGAAATTGTCCAGTTTCATCCCCAAGGAGAGCCCCATTTCCTCGAGAATGCCCTTGATCTCATTCAGGGACTTTCTGCCGAAATTCTTGGTCTTGAGCATTTCGGCTTCCGTTTTCTGCACAAGCTCTCCGATATAGGTAATGCTTGCGTTTTTCAGACAGTTAGCTGAACGCACCGAGAGCTCAAGCTCGGAGACGGGTCTGAAGAGGTTCGTATTGAGCTTCTCTTCGTCCTCCTGCTGCTCGCTTTCCAAGGGCTCAGGCTCTTCCTGGAAGTTGATAAAGGGCTGCGTCTGCTCTTTCAGGATTTTCGCCGCATAGGCGACCGCATCCTCCGGAGAGACACTTCCGTCTGTCCAGACCTCCAGGGTCAGCTTGTCGTAATCGGTGATCTGGCCCACCCGTGCGTTGGTGACCACATAGTTCACCTTTTGAATGGGCGAAAAGATGGCATCCACGGGAATCTCTCCGATGGCCTGCTCTCCACTCTTGACCGTCTCCGTGGAAAGATACCCCTTTCCCATCTTCACCACCATCTCCATGCCCAGATGGGCTTCCTTGTTGAGAGTGGCAATGTGCTGCTCGGGATTCAGGATCTCCACCGCTCCTTCGGTCTCGATGTCCTCCGCTGTGACCGCTCCTTCTCCCTCTTTGGACAAGCGGATCACCGCTTCTTCAGACTCGATCAACCTCAGCTTGATCTGCTTCAGGTTGAGAATGATGTCCGTCACATCTTCTCTCACCCCCGGGATGGTGGAAAACTCGTGGACCACATCATCGAATTTCACGGACACCACCGCAGCCCCTTGCAGGGAAGAAAGAAGGATTCGCCTCAAGGCATTTCCGATGGTAATGCCGAAACCTCTCTCGAGGGGTTCACACACGAACTTGCCGTAGGAATGGGTACGACTGTCCTCCTCGATTGAGATGCTCTTCGGCTTGATCAGTTCTCGCCAATTTCTTACTTTTAGATCTGTCAAAAAAGCCTCCCATTAAGTGATTGATCTGACTTTTTGCTAGGCCTCTCAGGGCCAACACCCCTCAGTCCGGTCGGTTTCCTATGACAGAAACAGGTTCAATGACATCGTTCCAGGAGCGCCCTTCCTCATCCGCGGCCCGCCTACTTAGAATAGAGCTCCACAATCAGGCTTTCCTGGATGGGCATGGTCAATTCCGCGCGGTTGGGAACGGCTTTCAGGATTCCCCTGAATTTTTCCTTGTCCACCTCCATCCAGTTGGGAATCCCCCGGCGAGCCACCGTCTCCATCGCTTCCAGAACGACCGGGATTTTTCTCTTGTTTTCCCTGACCTCGATCGCATCGCCCACCCGCACCTGATAGGAAGGGATATTCACTTTCTTGCCGTTCACCACAACGGTGTTGTGTCGGACCAACTGGCGCGCCTGGGTCCTCGAAGAGGCAAACCCCAGGCGATAAACCACATTGTCCAGCCGGCACTCCAGCAGGACCAGCAGATTGGTGCCGGTGATTCCCTTCTGCTTTTCCGCGAGAAAGTAATATCTCCTGAACTGTTTTTCCAGCAGGCCGTAGATCCTTTTCACTTTTTGTTTTTCTCTCAACTGCAACTGATAGTCCGAGAGCTTGCCGCCCCGCCTCTGTCCGTGCTGGCCCGGTGCATAAGGCCTACGCTCAAAGGCGCACTTCTCCCCGTAGCAGCGGTCTCCCTTCAGAAACAGCTTAAGGTTCTCTCTTCGACACAACCGACATGAAGCCCCAGTATCTCTCGCCAATCCAGATCCTCCTCTTTACAATGACCGTTGAGCGTTCACACCCTTCGTCTCTTCGGCGGACGGCAGCCGTTGTGGGGAATGGGGGTCACATCTCGGATGACGCTCACGCTGAACCCCTCGACCTGGAGGGCTCGAAGCGCCGCTTCCCGTCCTACGCCCGGGCCTTTGATCCTCACCTCGGCCGTTCTCATCCCCTGGTCCATCGCTTGCCGCAGCGCGTCCTGAGCCGCCATCTGCGCGGCAAAGGGAGTGCTCTTCCTGGATCCTTTGAACCCCATCCGGCCTGAACTGCAAGAGGCGAGGACATTGCCGTCGTTATCGGTCACCGTGACGATGGTATTATTGAAGGTAGACTGGATATGAATAATCCCTGTCGGAACGCTTCTCTTTTCTTTCTTGGCCCTGCTTCCCTTGGCTGCTTTCTTCACCATGGTTTTTCCTTATTTTTTCTTTTTCCCCATCACCGCCCTGCGCGGGCCTTTTCGGGTTCGTGCATTGGTGTGTGTTCTTTGGCCCCTGACGGGCAACCCTTTCCTGTGTCTCAGACCCCGGTAGGTCCCAAGATCCATGAGCCTCTTGATGTTCATGGAAAGATCCCGCCGCAGGTCTCCCTCCACCTTGTAGTGCTCGTCAATGATCTTCCGGAGAGCCGCGACTTGACCTTCGGTCAGGTCATCCGACTTGATGTTCCGGTCCACCCCGGCCTCTGTGAGAATCTTCTGGGCGCTGCTTCTGCCGAGCCCATAGATGTAGGTCAAGGCGATTTCCATTCTCTTGTTTCGCGGTAAATCCACGCCTGCTATTCTGGCCAATCTCTCACTCCTTGTTTGTCAGTGGTCCGTGGTGCCATATCCTTCGCACGAAATGGTGGCACGGATAAACACGGTTTATCCGTGGTCCCCGCTCTCAGCCCTTTATCTCACGGACAAGCAAACAGCGCTTGTCTATGCCACCAGTTGCCCATTGTAGATCGCATGTTGCTCGTGGCCTATTGCAGAGATTCCCTTTTCCTATTTTTCTCTCGTCCCTCGTGGCTCGTCCCTCAATGCCTATCACCCGTCACTTTTCACTTGTCACCGGTTTTTCCAACTTTAGGCATTTTAGGCACTCCACGCGGCGCAAGCGCCTGCGCTGCGCGTAGACACTTTACGCACTTCTTTACCCCTGCCTCTGTTTGTGTCTGGGATTGACACAGATGACGCGAACGACTCCCTTGCGTTTGATGATCTTGCACTTGTTGCAGATTCTTTTTACAGATGCTCTGACTTTCATGCTCTACTTTCCTCGGTACACGATCCTCCCCCGGCTCAGGTCGTAGGGGGAGAGTTCTACGGAAACTTTGTCCCCGGGCAGGATCTTGATGAAATGCATTCGCATTTTGCCGGAAATATGGGCCAGCACCCGGTGCCCATTGTCCAATTCAACCCTGAACATGGCGTTCGGCAAGGTCTCCACAACCGTTCCTTCAACGGCAATCACCTCTTCTTTGGCCACAGTTCCTCTTTCCTCGAAGATCCCTTTCCGGGCGGCAAAGCCTATCTTGCCTTCACCAGTCCCTTTTTCATGAATCCTTCGTAGTGTCTGGTCAGCATGTGGGCTTCGATCTGATTCGACGTATCCATCGCAACCCCCACCACAATCAGGAGCGCGGTTCCACCAAAATAAAAAGGAACATTGAGCTGATAAATGAGGATCTGGGGCAGGACGCACACCGCCGAGACATAGAGCGCACCTGAAAAGGTGACCCGTGTGAGCACCCGGTCGATATAGTCCGCCGTGTTCTTCCCCGGCCGGATCCCCGGAATAAAGCCCCCATACTTCTTCATGTTGTCCGCCACATCCACGGGGTTGAAGTGAACAGCCGTGTAGAAGTAGCAGAAAAAAATCACAAAGGCGACAAAGATGAGCTCATAGGCCACGTGCCCGGGGGAAAGGACATTGACCACGGTCTGGAGCCACGGGAATTCCTTCACGTTCAGGAAGTTCGCAATCGTCGCCGGGAACATGATGATGGAAGAGGCAAAAATGGGCGGAATGACGCCGGCCGTGTTGATCTTGAGGGGAAGATGGGTGGTCTGACCCCCATACATCCTGCGGCCCACCACCCGCTTGGCGTACTGGACAGGGATCCGCCGCTGTCCCCTTTCCACAAGCACAATAAAGCCCACCACGGCGATCATGAAGGCCAGCAGGATCAGAATTCCAAAGGGGCCCAGCTGTCCGGGCGCACCCATGGTCTGGATCACCCCAAGAATGGCTTCGGGCAACCGGGCCACGATGCCGGCGAAAATAATGAGAGAAATGCCATTGCCGATGCCCCGCTCGGTGATCTGCTCCCCCAGCCACATGAGAAACGCGGTGCCGGCAGTCAACGTAATTGCCGCCAGGATCCTGAACCCCCAGCCGCCCACGGGAACCACAGGGCTCTGTCCCACCACCATGCTTTCGATCCCGATGGCAATGCCGAATCCCTGGATCATGCTGAGGATCACCGTGCCGTAACGCGTGTACTGGATAATTTTCTTCCGGCCCTGCTCTCCCTCCTTCTTCAGTTTTTCAAGGTAGGGCACCACGACGGTCAGAAGTTCCAGAATAATGGAGGCGCTGATATAGGGCATGATCCCCAGAGCCACCACGGACATCTGCCCCAAGGCCCCGCCCGAGAACATATCGATCAAACCAAAAAGGGTGTCCCCCCTGGATTTGAAAAAGGCGGAGAGCGCCGCCGCATCAATGCCCGGTGTGGGGATGTGGCTCACCACCCGGTAAACCGCCAGCATCAGAAGGGTGAACAGGATCCTCTTCTTGAGCTCGGGAATCTTTGTGATGTTTTGTAGACCGCCAATCATCGCCTTGCTTCCTTGTCTCCCTTGAACCGCCTCCCGGGGATGAACCCCTCGAGACGGCTAGAGAAGCTCCACTTTTCCGCCTGCGGATTCGATTTTTTCCTTCGCCGTCTTGCTGACCTGGTCCACCTTCACCGTAAGAGGGCGATCGAGATCTCCTTTTCCGAGGACTTTCACTCCCCCTTCCGCTTTCCGGACCAACCCGGCGCTCTTGAGTGCTTCCAGATCCACCACGGCGCTCGATTCGAATCGATTCAGGTCCTTCAAGTTGACCACGGCCACCTCTTTTCTGAAGATGTTGGTGAACCCTCTTTTCGGAAGCCTTCTTTGAAGAGGCATTTGACCGCCCTCAAAGCCTGGAACGATCGTGCCCCCGGACCGGGCTTTTTGCCCCTTGTGCCCCCTGCAGGAGGTTCTGCCGTGGCCGGATCCGACGCCTCTGCCCACTCTTTTCCGGTTCTTCCTGGACCCCTCCCGGGGGGATAGATCATGAATTCTCATCGCCCATATCCTCTTGCCGGTTAAGCCTCCACTTTGACCATGAAGGAAACCTTGTTGATCATCCCGCGGATGGCGGGAGTATTATTCAAGACCACGGTCTTGTGGAGCCTGGTCAGACCGAGCCCCTTCAACGTCCCCCGGATCTTCTTGTTTCGCCCTATGCCACTCTTCAGTAAGGTGACTCTCACGGTATCCATCATCACCCTTTGCCTCTCATTGCTTCAGTTCTTCCGCTGTTTTGCCCCTGCGCCGCGCGATGCCTTCCGCGCTCCGCAGCGACGTCAATCCCTTCAAAGTTGCCCGCACCAGATTGTGAGGATTGTGAGACCCCAGGCACTTGGTGAGGATGTTCTGAACCCCCACGGCCTCCAGAACCGCTCTGACCGCGCCGCCGGCAATGACCCCCGTCCCGGCTCCGGCCGGCTTCAGCAGCACGCTTCCCGCTCCCCACTTGCCGATGATTTCATGGGGAATGGTATCCTGAATCACGGGGACGGGCTTCATGGTTTTTCTCGCTTTTTCGACCCCTTTTCGGATCGCTTCGGGGACTTCATTTGCCTTTCCCAGGCCAAACCCCACCATGCCTTTTCCGTCTCCCACGACCACAATAGCGCTGAAACTGAACCGCCGGCCGCCCTTGACCACTTTGGCGACCCGGTTGATGTACACCACCTTTTCGATCAGCTGGACTTCATCTTCTTCGCTGTACAATGGACATCTCCCTCACGTGTCGATGTGGATGAAACAACAGGTCTCTACGCCAATGGAATCAGAACTCCAAACCATGTTGACGCGCCGCCTCGGCAAGGGTCTTGACCCGGCCGTGGTAAAGGAAACCGCTGCGGTCGAAAACCACCTGCTTGATTCCTTTCCCTGCAGCACGCTTGGCGATGAATTCTCCCACCAGAGCAGCCCCTGCTTTGTTGCCGCCCTTGCCCTTGATCGCGGGCCGAAACTCTTTGGAAACAGAAGACGCCTCCACGAGGGTCTGCGCCGCCGTGTCGTCGATGATCTGGGCATAGATGTGCTTGGCCGTCCTGAACACGGACAGCCGGGGTCTCTGCAAGGTTCCCTTCACCTTGGTTCGGACCCTTTTCTTTCTCTTCAATCGCGCCTCGGCTCTGCTATCAGTTGTCATAAGGCTCACCCTATCTCTACTTCACGCTGTCTCAATCTTACTTGGCCCCGGTTTTTCCGGCCTTCCTGCGAATCACTTCGTCCGCGTATTTGATTCCCTTCCCCTTGTAAGGTTCCGGCTTTTTGAATCCGCGAATGGTGGCCGCAGTCCTGCCGAGGAGTTCTTTGTCAATGCCCTTGAGGGTGATCCTCGTTTTTTCGATCTTCGCGTTGATCCCGGCAGGAAGTTCAAAAAGGACCGGGTGAGAATATCCCAGGTGAAACGTGGCCGTTCTCCCGGCCAGTTCCGCACGGTACCCCACGCCCACGATGTCCAGAACCTTTTCAAACCCCCGGCTGACCCCTGTGACCATGTTGGCGATCAGGGCGCGATACAGCCCGTGGAGCGCCCTGGTTTTCTGGTCCGAGTCCTGAACGGAGACGAGGATCTGATTGTCCGCCTTGCTCACGGAGACCGCAGAATGGATCGTTCGTCGAAGCTCGCCGTTCGGCCCCTTGACCACCAGCAGATCCCCTTGGACATCGACCTGCACCTTGGCCGGAAGAGGAATGGGTTTTTTTCCTATGCGTGACATGGACATCCTCCAGAAACAAAAAAATGCATTCTCATCAACGGACTCGCCCTGCGCCTACCAGACGGCACAAAGGATCTCCCCGCCGACTCCCAGCTTCTTCGCCTGCTTGTCGGTCATCACGCCTTTGGACGTGGAAAGGACGTTGATTCCAAATCCATTGAGAACCATGGGCACCTTGTCCTTCTTGGCAAAGACCCGGCAGCTGGACCGGCTCACCCTTTTCAAGCCGCCGATCACCGGTTCCCCGTTCTCGTCATATTTCAAGAAAATCCGAATGAGACCCTGCTTCTTATCCGCAATCACCTTGTAATTCTTGATGAAGCCTTCGCTTTTCAAGATCTTGGCGATGTTGATTTTCAGCTTAGAACTCGGCACATCGACGGTGTCGAAATTGGCGATAATGCCGTTTCTCATCCGAGTCAGCATGTCGGCTATGGGATCGGTCATACTCATGCGCAAAACTCCTTAAATTCCTGAAGCCCTTTTACCAGCTGGATTTGACGACGCCCGGGATCTCTCCCCGGAGGGCCATGCCCCGAAAGCAAATCCGGCAGAGACCGAACTTTCTCAAGTAGGCCCTGGGTCTGCCGCAGATGGGGCACCGATTGTATTCCCGACTCGAAAACTTCTTCTTCCTCTGAGCCTTGACGATAAGCGACGTCTTCGCCAATTTATCCTCCTGCTTTTCCTCTTTGATGGTCCCGTCAAAAGACGGACGCATCGTTTACGTTCGCGGTTCGATACCTCACCGCGAACGGGACATCAGATCCTTTAGCTCACCCCAACGCGTTCGCCCTGAGGTATCGAAGGGTGAACGCGGCTTGTTACAAGACCCTCAAGAGGGTTCTTAGAAAACTGCCTGCTAGCGCCTGAAAGGCATCCCCAACATCTTGAGCAACGCGAACGATTCTTCGTCGTTTCTCCCCGTCGTCACGATCGACACATTGAGTCCTCTGATTTTTTCGATCTTGTCGTATTCGATCTCTGGGAAAATGATCTGCTCCCGGATGCCCACGGTGCAGTTCCCGCGGCCGTCGAAAATCTTCTCCGGAATTCCTCTGAAGTCTCTGAGCCTCGGCAGAGCGATGTTGAAAAACTTGTCGAGGAAATCATACATCCTCTCGCGCCGCAGCGTCACGGTGCAGCCGATGGGCATGCCTTCCCGAAGCTTGAAGCCTGCAATAGACTTCTTGGCCTTCGTGATCACCGCCTTCTGCCCGGCAATGAGTGTCAGCTCTTCAGCGCTCTTGTCCAGGGCTTTGACGTTGAAGATAGCCTCTCCCACGCCCATGTTCAGAACCACTTTCTTGAGTTTCGGAACGGCCATAATGCTCTTGAAGCCGAACTCCTTGATCATGGCCGGCACCACTTCCTTTTCGTATTTCTCTCTAAGCCGTTGCAACTTCGACTCCTTATGCTAAAAACCGCTGCACCGCTATTCCGGGGTCCGCCCCCGCACGCCGGGCAGCGCCTCCATCCGCTAATCGATCAACTCACCGCATTTCTTGCAGACCCGGACCTTAGACCCATCCTCCAGAAGCCGCCTCCCGATCCTCGTCGGTTCCGCACACTTGTTGCACACGAGCATCAGGTTGGACAGTCGGATCGGAGATTCCTTCTCCACGATGCCGCCCTGGGAGGTTTGCCTTCCGGCTCGAGTGTGCCGTTTGACCATGTTGAGTTTCTCAACGATCACGTTGCCCTTCTCGGCGTTCACCTTCAAGACCGTCCCGATCTTCCCTTTTTCTTTACCGGTTTGAACGATCACCTTGTCGTTTTTCTTGATCAGAGGATGCTTCTTATGCACGTCCGACACTCCTGTCCACACGCCTTCTAAAGGACCTCCGGCGCCAGAGAAACAATTTTCATGAAGTTCTTGGCCCTCAGTTCTCTTGCCACAGGTCCGAAAATCCTTGTCCCGATCGGTTCATTCTGCGGGGTGATCAGCACGGCCGAATTGTCATCAAATTTGATGTAGGACCCGTCCACTCGTGCAACCTCCTTCTTGGTCCTCACGATGACGGCCTTCATGACCTCCCCTTTTTTCACCTTGGAGTTCGGCATGGCCTCCTTGACCGAGACCACAATGACATCTCCCACCGTCGCATACCTTCGCTTCGACCCTCCGAGCACCTTAATACAGAGCAAGAGCTTGGCTCCGGAGTTGTCCGCCACTTTGAGTTTGCTTTCCGTCTGTATCATGACTGAGACTCCAACCCCTCCAAGGCCTCCGGCGCGACCATCTCGGCCCGGCCCTTTTCCAGAATGTCCTGGACCTGCCACCGCTTGGTCTTGCTGATCGGCCTGGACTCGACAATCCTGACCTTGTCCCCTACCTGGCAGAGGTTTTTCGGATCATGAGCGACGTATGTCTTGCGGACGGTCAGATACTTCAGGTAGGTCCCGTGCCGTTTCAGCCGGCTCACCGAGACGACCGTCGTCTTGTCCATGCGGTGCCCAATCACCACCCCGACGAGTTTCTTTCTTGATCCACGTTCCTTCATCCGTGCGCCCTCGTTCCCTTTGCCCCGCTTGCGATCTCACGGGATCTCAGAATCGTCTTGACCCGAGCCAAGTCCTTTTTGGCTTTGACGATCCCAGCGGTGTTGGCCAGCTGACCCGCGGCCTTCTGAAGCTTCAGATTGAACACTCCCTGCCGGAGTTCCCTTTCCTTCAGGGTCAACTCCTCGGTTGTCTGGTCTCGCAGTTCCTTTGCTTTCACAGATGCATTCTCCTGCTCACGAATCGAGTCCCGAAAGGGAGCTTGTGACCGGCCAGACGAAAGGCTTCCGCTGCGACACTTTCTCCTACCCCTTCCAGTTCATAAAGGACTCGGCCGGGCTTCACCACCGCCACCCAGCCCTCGGGGGTCCCTTTTCCCTTTCCCATCCTGGTTTCAGCAGGCTTCTTCGTGAAGGGTTTGTCCGGGAACACTCGAATCCAAATTTTTCCGCCCCTCTTGACATGCCGGGTGATCGCGATACGCCCCGCCTCGATCTGCTGGGCGGTCATCTTTCCGCACTCCGTGGCCTGGAGACCGAAATCCCCGAACTCCAGGGTGCCTCCCTTGAACATCGCCTTCCCGGTCATGCGACCTTTCTGCCTTTTCCGATACTTGACTTTCTTTGGGCTCAGCATGACAATCCCTAACCTTTTTTCTCCGGTAGAATCTCGCCCTTGAAAATAGCCACCTTGACTCCGATCGCCCCGTAGGTGGTAAAGGCTTCTGCAAATCCGTAATCAATGTCCGCCCGGATCGTCTGGAAGGGAACCCGTCCTTTGCGGTACCACTCCCGTCGGGCCATCTCGGCCCCTCCCAGCCGGCCGCTGCAGGCGATTTTGATGCCCAGGGCCCCGAAGCGCAGGGCGGAACTCACGCTCTTTTTCATGGCCCGGCGGAACGACACGCGGCGCACCAGCTGCAGGGCCACGTTTTCCGCCACGAGCTGGGCGTCGACCTCGGGCTTTCTCACTTCCTGGATATCGAGGATCATCTCCCGCTTGACCTTTTTCTCAAGATCCCGCTTCAGGTTCTCGATCTCAGAGCCTTTCTTGCCGATGACCAAACCGGGTCTTGCGGTGTGGATCTTGATCCTGGCTTTACTGGCGGCTCGCTCGATCTCGATCTTGGCGACTCCTGCCTGGGAAAGTCTCTTTCGCAGGAATTTCCGGATCTCGTGATCTTCGAAAACAAAACGGGCATAGTCCTTCCCCGCAAACCACCTGGAGTCCCAGGTTCTGTTAATGCCCAGTCTAAAACCGATTGGATTGACCTTCTGTCCCAACAGCCACCTCCTCCGTCCCTCTATGGGGTTAACCGGTAAACCGATTGCTACTTCCCGTCCAGAATCACCGTCAAATGGCTTGTCCTGCGCCGGATCCTGGAGGCACGACCCATGGCCCGGGGTCGAAACCGCTTGAGGATCGGGCCCTCGTCCGCAAAGATCCGCTTGACCACCAGCGTGTCCACGTCGATCTCCGAATGGGCTTCCGCATTCGCCACGGCCGAATGGATCAGTTTCTTCAAAATCCGAGCGCCTTTCTGAGGGGAAAAGGTCAGGAACTGGATGGCCTCATCCGCCTTTTTCCCCCTCACCTCGTTCATGAGCCATCGGACCCTCTGAGGGGAGATCCTCACAAATCTTGCTTTCGCCATTGCTTCCATTACTTCTTCGCACCTTTCAGTTTCGTCTTTTTATCCCCGGCATGGCTGTGGAAGGTTCGCGTGGGAGAAAACTCTCCCAGCTTGTGTCCCACCATGTCCTCTGTGACGAACACGGGAAGAAACTTCTTCCCGTTGTGAACCGCAAAGGTCATGCCGACGAACTGAGGAAGAATCGTCGACCGTCTTGACCAGGTCTTGATGATTTTCCGGCTCTCCGTCTCCAGCGCCGTCTCTGCTTTCTTCAAGAGATGCGCATCAACAAAAGGCCCTTTCTTAAGCGATCGAGGCAACGCTCTCCCTCCTCTTTGGCGAAATTACTTCCTTCTCTTAATGATCAGTTTGTCGCTGCTCTTGGTGCCGCGGGTTTTGTATCCCTTGGTGGGCACTCCCCAGGGGGTCACCGGGTGGCGGCCGCCTGAAGACTTGCCTTCCCCTCCGCCATGGGGATGATCCACGGGGTTCATGGCCACCCCTCGAACGTGGGGTCTTCGACCCATCCATCGTTTGCGACCGGCCTTGCCGATGCGGATGTTCTCGTGCTCGATGTTCCCCACCTGGCCGATCGTCGCTTTGCAGTCCAGGAAGACCATGCGCACTTCACCCGAAGGCAACTTGAGCTGGGCGTGTTTGCCTTCCTTGGCCATGAGCTGGGCGTAGCACCCGGCTCCCCGGGCCATCTGGCCCCCGTGCCCTTTGCTCAACTCGATGTTGTGGACAAAAGTTCCCAAAGGGATGTCCTTCAGGGGCAAGGCATTGCCGGGCCGGATCTCCACACCGGAGCCCGACATCACGCGGTCTCCGGCCTGGAGCCCCTGAGGCGCCAGGATGTAGCGCTTTTCTCCGTCCACGTAGTGAAGCAGGGCGATGTGGGCGGAGCGGTTCGGGTCGTACTCGATGCCGGCCACTTTGGCCGGAATGCCGTCCTTGTCCCGCTTGAAATCCAGGAGCCTGTAATGACGCTTGTGCCCTCCCCCGCGGTATCGGCAAGTCACCCGGCCGAGCGCGTTCCTTCCCCCCGTTTTCCGGAGCGGAGCCAGAAGGCTCTTTTCCGGCTCCTTACGGGTGACCTCTTCCATGGTGGAGTAGGTCATGAGTCGTCTGCCGGGAGAGGTCGGTTTGTAGCTTTTGATGGTCATGGTCTTTTCTTAAACACCCCCAGGGACTGATGTTTCACAGCAACGCCTAAGCGCCCTCGAAAAATTCAATCCGTTTTCCGGGCGCCAGCCGAACAATCGCCTTTTTCCAGTCCGATCGGCGGCCGACGCTTTTTCCCATTCGCCGCGTTTTTCCCATCACGTTCAAGGTCTTGACTTCAACCACTTCCGTTTTGAAAAGGGTCTCCACGGCACGCCGAATTTCCACCTTGTTCGCTCTCCGGTCCACCTCGAGACAGAACTGATTGCCGCTCTCCTTCAGGAGATTGGCCTTTTCCGTGATGAGCGGTTTCTTGATCACTTGATAGATGTCCATCAGGAAATCAAAGCCTCCTCTATCTTAGGGATGGCCGATTGCACCAGAAAGAGATGGTCGTGGTTGAGCACATCGTACACATTGAGCCCCTCGAAACGCATCACTTTCACCCCCGGCACGTTTCTGGAGGACCGCTCCAGACCCTCGTTCTTCTCCGGAGTGACGATCAGGGCTTTCCTCACTTCAAAACCCTTCATCACCTGAACGAACTTTTTGGTCTTGGTCTCCGGCAGATTGAACTCGTTCACCACGAGCAACCGCTCATTCTGGAACTTGTCGCTCAGGGCCATGCGCAGGGCCAGCTTCCCTAACTTCTTGGGGATTTTCTGGTCATACCGGCGCGGTTTGGGGCCAAAGGCCACACCGCCCCCTTTCCGCGTCGGGGAGGCCGCATCACCGACTCTCGCCCGGCCTGTCCCTTTCTGCCGCCAGAGTTTCTTCCCGGAGCGGTGGACTTCCGAGCGTCCTTTGGTGGACGCTGTCCCAGACCTTCGTCGAAGCAGCTGGCTGACCACCACCTGATGAAGAATGTGCTTCTCCACCGGCACCAGAAAAATATCATCCCTCAGCTCGATTTGAGCCGTCTTCTCTTTTTGCAGGTTGTAGACATTGATCACGGCCATGGGCCTCGCCTCTCTATCCTCTTTCCATTTTCGTCACTTCAACGACGGTGTTTCGGCTTCCCGGCACCGCTCCCACGAGGGCGATGACATTCATCTCGGGCCTCACGTCCAGGACTTTCAGGTTGCGAACGGTCAGCTGGCGGAATCCCATTCGGCCGGGGAGCTTCCGTCCTTTGACGACCCTGCCGGGCGTGGTGTTGGTCCCGATGGAGCCCGGAACTCGGTGGGCCCGGCATCCATGGGTGTCTTTCCCGCCGGAAAACCCCCAGCGCTTCACCACCCCTGCAAACCCGCGTCCCTTGCTCTTGCCTTTGACCGACACTTTCTCACCGATCGCAAAAACATCCGCGCCCAGTTCCTGTCCCAGTTCGAACTGGTCCGGGCTTTCCACGTGGATCTCCCTGAGGTGCCGGAACACCTTGTCTCCCGCCGCCTTGAAATGCCCCTTCATGGGTTTGTTGACGCGCTTTTCCACATGGGGTTCAAACCCGACCTGAATCGCGTTGTACCCGTCCTTTTCCGAGGTTTTCTTCTGAATCACCACACAGGGCCCCAGCTTCAGGATGGTGACCGGAATGCTCTTTCCCTCTTCCAGGAAGTAGCGGGTCATGCCCATTTTCTTTCCAAAAAGCGTCTTGACCATAAGAACCTGCTCCGTAGCCAACCTTACAGTTTGATTTCCACATCCACGCCGGCGGCCAGATCCAGTTTCATGAGCGCGTCCACCGTCTGCTGGGTCGGTTCGAGGATATCCAGAAGGCGCTTGTGCGTCCGGATCTCAAATTGCTCTCTGGACTTCTTGTCCACGTGAGGGGACCTCAACACGCAATACTTGTTGATCTCCGTGGGCAGGGGGATGGGCCCGGCCACCTTGGCCCCCGTCTCTCTCGCGGTTTCCACGATTTCCCTGGCGGACTGGTCCAGCAGCTTGTAATCGTAAGCCTTCAGCCGAATTCGGATTTTTTGATTCGCAATCACCATCGTCGTCTCCGTTCTTTGAAACCTCTACTCAATGATGTCGCTGATGACCCCGGCTCCCACCGTGCGACCCCCCTCCCGAATTGCAAACCGCAACTCCTTCTCCATCGCAATCGGCATGATCAAATGCACTTCCATCGACACATTGTCCCCAGGCATCACCATCTCCACCCCCTCAGGCAACGTCACCACCCCCGTCACATCCGTCGTCCTGAAGTAAAACTGCGGCCGATACCCACCAAAAAACGGCGTGTGCCGACCCCCCTCCTCCTTCGTCAAGACATACGCCTCCGCCTTAAACTTCGTATGCGGCGTAATACTCCCAGGAGCCGCCACCACCTGCCCCCGCTCCACCTCTTCCCGCTTCGTCCCCCTCAACAACACCCCAATATTGTCCCCGGCCTGTCCCTGGTCCAGAATCTTCCGGAACATCTCCACCCCGGTACAC
The DNA here is from genome assembly GCA_963702565.1 of uncultured delta proteobacterium. Taxonomy (GTDB): domain Bacteria; phylum Desulfobacterota; class DSM-4660; order Desulfatiglandales; family HGW-15; genus CAVPDE01. The sequence continues at coordinate 181,265 of CAVPDE010000010.1, forward strand.
ACCGTCTTCATCGTGTCCTTGATCCCCACAATCTCCACATCCTGACCCACCTTGATCACCCCACGCTCCACTCGACCCGTCACCACCGTCCCTCGCCCCGAGATGCTGAACACATCCTCAATCGGCATCAGAAACGGCTTCTCCGTATCCCGCACCGGCTGCGGAATGTAACCGTCAATCGCATCCATCAACTCAAAAATACACTTCGCCTCCGCACTGTTCGGATCATCACTCTCCAGCGCCTTCAGCGCACTCCCCCGCACAATCGGTATCTCATCCCCGGGAAACTCATACTTCGTCAGCAACTCCCTCAACTCCAACTCCACCAACTCAATCAACTCCGCATCATCCACCATGTCACACTTGTTCAAAAACACCACAATCGAGGGCACCCCCACCTGACGCGCCAACAAAATATGCTCCCGCGTCTGAGGCATCGGACCATCATCCGCCCCCACCACCAAGATCGCCCCATCCATCTGAGCCGCACCCGTAATCATATTCTTGATATAATCCGCGTGCCCAGGACAATCCACATGCGCATAATGACGCTTCACCGTCTCATACTCCACATGCGCCGTCGCTATCGTGATCCCCCGCGCCTTCTCCTCCGGCGCCTTGTCAATCTGATCAAACGGCACATAACTCGCCAACCCCTTCTTCTCCAAATGCTTCGTAATCGCCGCCGTCAGCGTCGTCTTCCCATGATCAATATGCCCAATCGTCCCCACATTCACATGCGGCTTCGTCCTCTCAAACTTCTTCTTCGCCATCGCTCTTACCTCCTTTGGGTCCCGAAATCGATGAGGTGAATTTCCACAGAAAACGCTCTACCAACGGTAGTGGGCAAACGCCTTGTTGGCCTCGGCCATCCGATGGGTATCTTCCCGTTTCTTCACGGCGGCGCCTCTTCCGGCTGCCGCATCCATCAGTTCACCGGCCAGCTTGGCAGGCATGCTTTTCTCTCCCCTTGCTTTGGCAAAGGAGATGATCCAGCGAATCGCCAGGGCTTGTCCCCGGCTCGACCGCACTTCCGTGGGCACCTGATACGTGGAGCCGCCCACCCGCCTCGACCGCACTTCCACCACCGGTTTCACATTGCCCAAGGCCTTCTGGAAAAGGGGCAGGGGTTCTTCCTTGGCCTTCTGCTGCATGATGTCAAACGCTCCGTAGAGGATCGACTGAGCCAGGCTTCTTTTGCCCTTCTTCAGAAGAGAACTGACGAACTTGGCAACCAGGAGGTTGTTGTATCTCGGATCCGTGGCAATCTCCCTTCGGACAATGACTCTTTTCCTCGGCATACTCGACTCCTCTAAATCCCCTTGGGCCTTTTGGCCCCGTACTTGGAACGGCCGCGCCGACGGTCGTCCACGCCTGCGGTGTCCATGGTTCCCCGGATGATGTGGTAGCGCACCCCGGGCAGATCCTTCACACGGCCCCCGCGAATGAGCACGACCGAGTGCTCCTGAAGGTTGTGGCCCACGCCGGGAATGTAAGAGGTCACCTCGATCCCATTGGTCAGCCGGACGCGTGCCACCTTTCTCAAGGCGGAGTTGGGCTTCTTGGGCGTGGTGGTGTAAACCCTCACGCAGACCCCGCGTTTCTGCGGAGAACTCTGAAGCGCCGGGGTTTTGTTTTTCTTCTTAGCTTTCTCTCTTTCCTTGCGGATGAGCTGATTGATTGTCGGCATGCCATCTCCCTCTAAACCGTGTGTTCAACCCTTTGTTTCTTCCACCAAGGCTGAAAAACACACAAAAGATTTTTATAAGATTGAGCCCCTTTATTGTCAAGCAATTTTCTCAACAAAATGAGGAGCCTTATTCCGCTCTTTCGATGCTCAGGCTTCTATACGTCGGAAGACCCGTGCCCGCAGGGATCAAGCGGCCCATGATCACGTTTTCCTTCAGCCCCTTGAGAAAATCGATTTTGCCGGCCACGGCTGCATCGGAGAGCACCTTGGTCGTCTCCTGGAAAGAAGCGGCGGAGATGAAGCTCTCCGTGCTCAGCGAGGCCTTGGTGATCCCGAGCAGCAGAGGCTCACCCACCGCCGCCTTGCCGCCCTCTTCGATGATCTTGCGGTTCTCCTCTTCAAAGCGCCACTTCTCCACGTGTTCTCCCAGCAGGAAATTGGAATCCCCCACCTGAGTCACGCTCACCTGCCTCAGCATCTGCCGCACAATGACTTCAATGTGCTTGTCGTTGATGCTGACCCCCTGGAGCCGGTACACTTCCTGGACCTCGTCCACCAGGTACTTGGCCAGTTCCTTGATCCCCCGGATTCTGAGGATGTCGTGAGGATTGGCCGATCCGTCCATCAGGGGTTCTCCGGCTCGGACATAGTCGCCTTCGAGAACACTCACGTGCTTTCCCTTGGGGATAAGATAATCGATGGACTCTCCGATCTCCGGAGTGATGGTCACCCTCCGCCTGCCTTTGAGGTACTGGCCGAAGGAGACGGTGCCGTCGATTTCCGTGAGGATGGCGTTCTCCTTGGGTTTGCGCACTTCAAAGAGTTCGGCCACCCTCGGCAACCCGCCGGTGATGTCCTTGGTCTTGGTGGTCTCTCTCGGGATCTTCGCCAGGACTGTTCCTGGGCTCACCACTTCTCCCTCGTTCACCATGATGATGGCGCCGAGAGGAAGGTGGTAGCGGGCCAGGCCCTTGGTCGTTCCCGGAACCGTGGCGGTACCGCCCTCCGCATCCTTGATGGAGATCCTGGGCCGGGCGTCCACCTCTCTGGACTCCACGATGACGCGGCTGATCTTGCCCGTCACCTTGTCCCGTCTTTCCTGCATGGTCACCCCGTCCAGGATGTCCCCGAACTTCACTTCCCCCGGCACTTCGGTCAGGATGGGGATGTTGAAGGGGTCCCATTCGGCCAGCACCTGGTTGGCCGGGATTTCCTGCCCGTCCCGGACCTTGAGCACGGCGCCGTAGATGATGGGGTATCGCTCCACCTCTCGTCCGCCCTTGCCCAGGATCGCGATCTCTCCGTTGCGGTTCATCACCACCGAGTGGCCTTCTGCGTTCTGAACCGTCTTGAGTTCCTCGAAGGAGACGGTTCCCGCGTTTCGCGATCCCATCGTGGTTTGCTCCACCCGCTTGCTCGCGGTTCCACCGATGTGGAAGGTCCTCATGGTGAGCTGCGTGCCGGGTTCACCGATGGACTGAGCGGCGATAATCCCGATGGCCTCTCCGATGTTGACTTCGTGGCCGTGGGCCAAATCCCGGCCATAGCATTTCTTGCAAACCCCCCGCCGGGTCTGGCAGGTCAGGACCGAGCGGATCCTCACCTTTTCGAGACCGGCGGCCTGAATTTTCTCCACCCTTTCCTCGTTGATTTCCTGATTGGCTTCCACCAGGAGTTCTCCGGTGACCGGGTCGTAGATGTCTTCCAGGGCGACCCTGCCCAGCACGCGATCCCCGACCCTCTGGATGATCTCGCCCCCTTCAATGAGGGAGGAGGCGGAGACCCCGTCCACGGTCCCGCAGTCCTCTTCGGTGATCACCGCATCCTGAGCCACGTCCACAAGCCGCCGGGTCAGGTACCCGGAGTTAGCGGTCTTGAGCGCCGTGTCGGCCAGTCCCTTCCGGGCCCCGTGGGTGGAGATGAAGTACTCCAGCACGGTCAGCCCCTCTCGGAAGTTGGAGGTGATGGGCGTTTCGATGATTTCGCCCGAGGGCTTGGCCATCAGTCCGCGCATTCCGGCCAACTGGCGCATCTGGTCCTTGCTGCCCCTGGCGCCTGAGTCGGCCATCATGAAAATGGGATTGAAGCTGTTCGCCCTCACCTTCTGGCCCTTGCGCCCGGAAATCTCTTCCACCGCCATTTCCGCCATCATTTCGGAGGCGATGGTCTCGGTGGATTGGGCCCAGATGTCCACGACCTTGTTGTACTTCTCGCCGTCCGTGATGAGACCGCTCTTGTACTGGTCATCGATCTTCTTCACTTCCCGTTCCGCTTTGTCGATGATTTCCGCCTTGCGGGAAGGAATGGTCATGTCTTTCATGGAAATGGAGATGCCCGAGAGCGTGGCATACCGGTAGCCGATATCCTTCAGCCGGTCCGAGAGGATCACGGTCGCTTTGATGCCTTCCCTCCGGTAGGACTCGTTGATCAGGGAACGCAGCTCCTTCTTGTTCATGACCTTGTTGACCGTGGAGAAGGGCATTTCTTCCGGAAAAATCTCGTAGAGGAGCACGCGGCCCGTGGTCGTGTCCTCCAGAACGCCGTTGATCCTCACCTTGATCGCCGCATGAAGGTCCAGTTCTCCGGCGTCATAAGCGATCCGCACCTCCTGGGGGTTGGAGAACGCTTTTCCTTCCCCTTTGCACAGGGGCCGCTCCCGGGTCAGGTAGTAGATGCCGAGCACGATGTCCTGGCTGGGCACGATGATGGGATCCCCGTTGGCCGGAGAGAGGATGTTGTTGGTGGACATCATCAGAACCCGCGCCTCGATCTGCGCCTCGATGGACAGAGGCACGTGAACCGCCATCTGGTCCCCGTCGAAGTCCGCGTTGAAGGCGGTGCACACCAGAGGATGGAGCTGAATCGCTTTTCCCTCAATCAGGATCGGCTCAAAGGCCTGAATGCCCAGCCGATGGAGAGTGGGTGCGCGGTTGAGCAGGATGCAGTATTCCCTCACCACCTCGTCCAGGGCATCCCACACTTCGGGGGTCTCCCGCTCCACCATTTTCTTCGCGGACTTGATGGTGGTGGCAATGCCTTTTTCATCCAGCTTGTTGTAGATGAAGGGCTTGAAGAGCTCGAGCGCCATCTTCTTGGGTAGGCCGCACTGGTGGAGTCGAAGGTCCGGCCCCACCACGATCACGGACCGGCCCGAGTAGTCCACGCGCTTGCCCAGGAGGTTCTGCCGGAACCGTCCCTGCTTGCCCTTGAGCATGTCGCTCAGGGACTTGAAGGGTCGCTTGTTGGCCCCCGTCACCACCTTGCCCCGCCGTCCGTTGTCGAAGAGCACGTCCACCGCTTCCTGGAGCATGCGCTTCTCGTTGCGCACGATGATCTCCGGCGCGTTGAGCTCGAGCAGCCGCTTCAGCCGGTTGTTGCGGTTGATGACCCGGCGGTACAGATCGTTCAAGTCCGAGGTGGCAAACCGGCCGCCGTCCAGGGGAACGAGAGGCCTCAGGTCCGGGGGCAGCACCGGAATCACATCCAGGATCGTCCACTCCGGACGGTTCTTGGAGTCCCGGAACGCATCGATGACCTTGAGCCGCTTGGCGAGCTTTTTGCGTTTCGCATCCGACTTGGTGTCCAGCATCTCCGCTCTCAGGGAGGCGGAGAGCACCTCCAGGTCCAGTTCCTTGAGCATGGCCTGGATCGCTTCGGCCCCGATGCCTGCGGCAAACTTGTGCCCGTATTCTTCCCGGGCGCGGCGGAGCTGTTCGTCGGTCAGCAGGCTCCCTTTGGCCAGGGGCGTGTCCTTGGGATCAATGACAATGTAGTTTTCGAAATAGAGGACCCGCTCCAGGTCCTTGAGCGTCAAATCCAGAAGGTTTCCGATCTTGGAGGGCAGGCACTTGAGGAACCAGATATGGGCGACGGGAGAGGCCAGCTCGATGTGACCCATTCGTTCCCGCCGCACTTTGGACTGGATGACTTCCACGCCGCACTTCTCGCAAACGATGCCGCGGTGTTTCATCCTCTTGTACTTGCCGCAGTTGCACTCGTAGTCCTTGATGGGACCGAAAATCTTGGAACAGAAAAGCCCGTCCCGCTCCGGCTTGAAGGTTCGGTAGTTGATGGTCTCAGGCTTCTTGACCTCTCCGTGAGACCGCTCCCGAATCTTCTCGGGCGAAGCCAGCGAAATTTTCACCGCGTTGTAGCTGGACGGATCCTTCGGCTTTGCAAAAAAATTATAGAGTTCTTCCAAGGGTGACTCCTCTCGGAAAAGGGTTAAATCGAGGTGTCCTCAAAAAGCTGAACATCGAGACCCAGGGCCAGCAATTCCTTCAGAAGCACTTTGAACGACTCCGGAAGCCCCGGCTCAAGGACATTGTTCCCTTTGACGATGCGCTCGTACATGCGGGTCCTGCCCGCCACATCGTCGGATTTCACGGTCAGAAACTCCTGGAGGGAGTAAGCGGCCCCGTAGGCCTCCATGGCCCAGACTTCCATTTCGCCCAGCCTCTGGCCTCCAAACTGGGCCTTGCCTCCCAGGGGCTGCTGGGTGACCAGCGAGTAGGGCCCGATCGACCGGGCGTGGAGCTTGTCGTCCACCAGGTGATGGAGCTTGATCACGTAGAGCGTCCCCACCGTGACCTGTTTGTCAAAAGGCTCACCGGTCCGGCCGTCGTAAAGCGTCGCCTGCCCGCTCACGGGCAGCCCCGCCTTCACGAGGCACTTCTTGATCTCCTCTTCGTTGGCTCCGTCAAAAACCGGAGAGGCCATGTGAACCCCGTTTCGCATCATCATGGCCCTGGAGACCAGCTCTTCGTCGTCCATGTCCTTGAAGATCTCTTTGTACTCCTCGGCGGAGAAGGTCTCCATGAGTTTCTTCCTCAGGGAGGACACGTCCTTCATCTTCTCCACGAGTTCTCCCACCTGCCGGCCCAGTTGGCGCGAGGCCCATCCCAGGTGGGCTTCCAGGACCTGGCCCACGTTCATCCGCGAAGGAACGCCCAGCGGGTTCAGGATGACGTCCACGGGCGTGCCGTCTTCGAAATACGGCATGTCCTCCACGGGGAGCACCCTGGAGAGCACGCCTTTGTTGCCGTGCCGGCCCGCCATCTTGTCGCCCACCGCCAGCTTGCGCTTGACCGCGACATACACCTTGACCATCTTGATCACGCCCGGCGCCAGTTCATCGCCCTGACTGAGCCGCTCGATCCGTTCATCGAAATGGGCGTTGATCTGGGAGATCCTGTGGCGGAATTTCTCGACGACGGACTCCATTTTCTCGATCTCGTCCATGGTCGCCTTGACGTCTGCGCCGGTCCAGGCTTCCACCGGGACCTTGAGAAGCTCCTCGTCCCCGATCTCCTTGCGGTTGCTGCAGAGCAGCTTGCCGCTTTTCTTGTCCCGGAGGTTGGTTTTGAGTTTCTTGTCCAGAAGGATGTCCCTCAGCCTGACCCTGGCGCTTCGCTCCATGATGTGAATCTGGTCCTGCCGGTCTTTGTCGAGCTTGGCCCGTTCCTCTTTTTCAATGAAAAGGCTTCTGGGGTCTTTCTCCACACCGCGGCGGGAGAAGATCTTGGTGTCGATCACGATCCCTTCCACGCCCGGAGGAACCCGGAGCGAGGTGTCCTTCACATCGCCGGCTTTGTCGCCGAAAATGGCCCTCAGGAGTTTTTCTTCCGGAGAGAGCTGGGTTTCGCCTTTCGGAGTGATCTTCCCCACCAGGATGTCGCCCGGGCTGACCCCGGCTCCGATCTTGATGATCCCGCTCTCATCGAGGTCCTTCAACGCCTCTTCGCCCACGTTGGGAATGTCGCGGGTGATCTCTTCCTTGCCCAGCTTGGTGTCTCTGGAGACCACCTCGAACTCCTCGATGTGGATCGAGGTGTAAATGTCTTCTTTGATGATCCTTTCACTGATGATGATGGAATCCTCAAAGTTGTATCCCCCCCAGGACATGAACGCCACCGTCACGTTCTGCCCCAGCGCGAGTTCGCCCAGTTCCGTGGCCGGCCCATCGGCAATGATCTGGCCTTTCCGGACCACGTCGCCTTTGGCTACGATCGGTTTCTGGTTGTAGCACGTGTTCTGGTTGGACTTCTGGTACTTGATGAGCTTGTAGATCTCGACCTCGCCCTCGTCCCCCGCGACCCCCGTGGATTGAATGACCATCCGCGAGGCATCGACGTCTTCGACCACCCCGTCCCTTCGGGCGATGACCGAGACGCCCGCATCCCGGGCCACCACGCTCTCCACGCCGGTGCCGATGAGGGGGGCCTTGGCGGCCAGGAGCGGTACGGCCTGGCGCTGCATGTTCGATCCCATGAGGGCGCGGTTGGCGTCGTCGTGCTCCAGAAACGGGATCAGCGAAGCGGAGACGCTCACCAGCTGGTCCGGCGAAACGTCCATGTATTTCACGTTGGCAATCCCCACCTGGCTGGCCTCCCCGGCAATCCGGACCGCCACTTCCTCTGTGGTGAAGTTGCCCTTCTTGTCGATGGGGGAGTTGGCCTGTGCAATGGGATACTCTTTCTCATCCAGGGCGGAGAGGAAATGAATCGTCTTGCTCACCCTGCCGCTCTCCACGTCGCGGTAAGGCGTTTCGATGAATCCGTATTCGTTCACCCTGGCGTAGGTGCTCAAGGACACGATCAGACCGATGTTGGGACCTTCCGGCGTCTCGATGGGGCAAATTCGGCCGTAGTGCGTGGGATGCACGTCGCGCACTTCGAACCCGGCTCTCTCCCGGGTGAGGCCTCCGGGTCCGAGAGCGCTCAGGCGACGCTTGTGGGTCACTTCGGACAGAGGGTTGGTCTGGTCCATGAACTGGGACAGTTGGCTCGTGCCGAAAAACTCCTTCACCACTGCGGAAACAGGTTTGGAGTTGATCAGGTCATGGGGCATGAGGGTTTCCACCTCTTGGAGGCTCATGCGTTCTTTGATGGCCCGCTCCATCCTCACCAGGCCGATGCGATACTGATTTTCCAGGAGCTCTCCCACGGCCCGCACTCTCCGGTTGCCCAGGTTGTCGATGTCATCCACGATGGCTTCCGTGTTCTTGAGGCGGATCAACTCCTTCACCGCATGGGTGATGTCTTCCTTTCGAAGAGTCCTCACCTCCAGCGGCACGTCCAGGGCGAGCCGGTAATTGAGCTTCAGCCTTCCCACCGGAGAGAGATCATAGGTGGAGATATTGAAGAAAAGGCCGTTGAAGAAGTTGTTGGCCACTTCCTGAGTGGGAGGGCTGCTGGGCCTCATTTTTCTGTAAAGCTCCAGGACCGCCTCCGCGCTCTCATCAATCTTGTCCAGGAGCATGGTGTCCCGAATGGTCGAGCTCACTCCGGGCGCATCCAGCACCAGACACTCCACCTCGGTCATGCCCTTCTGCTTCATCTTGACCAGGATCTCTTCGCTCAGAGGCTGGTTCCCGTTGCCTAAGACCTCGCCCGTGGACGCATCCACCAGGTCATTGGCCAGGATCCGGCCGAGAAGGTTCTCCAGCCGGATGGGGATGTGGGTCATCCCGGCCGACTCCAGAGCCGCGTGCAGTCTCTTGGTGTACTTCTCCCCTTCTTTGGCCAGAACCTTCTTGGTCTTGGGGTGGACAATGTCCTTGGTCACCTTCTGCCGGAACAGGTTCTCGAGTTTGGCGGCGCGCAACCATTCCCCGTCTTTGAGGGTGAATTTCTCCGTATCATAAAAAATGGAGAGGATATTCTTAGAGGAATAGCCCAGGGCCTTAAGAAAGGTGGTGACGGGGAACTTCCGCCTCCGGTCGATGCGGACATAGAGCAGGTCCTTGGGGTCAAACTCAAAATCGAGCCAGGATCCCCGCAGGGGGATGATCCTGGCCGAATAGAGCAGTTTGCCGCTCGAATGGGTCTTGCCCTTGTCATGGTCGAAGAACACTCCGGGCGACCGGTGGAGCTGGCTTACGATCACCCGTTCGGTTCCGTTGACAATGAACGTCCCCCGGTCGGTCATCATGGGAATGGTGCCGAAATAGATCTCCTGCTCCTTGATGTCCCGAATGCTCTTGGTGCCGTCCGTGAGGTCCGTGTCAAAGACCAGCAATCGAACCGTCAGCTTCAAAGGCGCTTCGTAGGTGAGTCCCTTGCTCAAGCACTCCTCTTCCCCGTACTTGGACGGTTCAAAGGTGTAGCGCACGAACTCCAGCGACGACGTGCCGCTGAAGTCGCTGATGGGAAACACGCTTCGAAAGGCGCCCTGAAGGCCCGTGTCCTTTCGCGCCTCCGCCGGCACATCCTTCTGAAGAAAGCGCTCATAGGACTGTTTTTGGATTTCGATCAGATTAGGGATATCGATGATCTTCTCGATCTTCCCGAAATTCCTTCTGACCCGCTGGCTCACGCCGCCGTTCCCTTTCATCGGATCTCCTCATGTGGTTACAGATCATGAAACTCGACAACTGGCCGTGCTACTTGATTTCGACGGTGGCGCCGGCCTCTTCGAGCTGCTTCTTGGTTTTCTCCGCCTCGTCGCGGGAAATCCCCTCTTTGACTTTGCCGGGCGTGCCGTCCACCAAAGCCTTGGCCTCTTTGAGCCCCAGACCCGTGATGGCCCGCACCTCTTTGATCACCTGGATCTTCTTGTCACCGGAAGCGGTCAGGATCACGTCAAACTCGGTCTTCTCCGCCGCTTCCTCCTTGGCCGCAGCCGCGGCCGGCGCCGCCATCATGGCCATAGGGGCCGCCGCGCTAACGCCGAACTTCTCCTCCAGGGCTTTCACGAACTCGGAGAGCTCCAGCACCGTCATGTTGGAGATGAACTCAATCACATCGTCTTTGCTGATATTCGCTGCCATTTCTTCTCTATCCTCCTTAAGTCTTGTTTACGGTGAAAAGGAAATCCTGATCACTGTCCCTGTTCTTGTTTCTTGCTCTCAATCGCTTTGAGAGCAAACATCAGCTTCGTCACGATCCCGTTGAGGGTCCTGACCAGAGAAGCCGGTACCGCCTGCATGGCCGAAAGGGCTTGCGCCAGCAAAACCTCACGGCTCGGCAATTCCGCCAGTCTCTTGATGCCTTCCAGCTGAACCACCTTTCCTGCGATCTGGCCGATCTTGATCTTCAGGTGCTCGGACTTCTTTTCCTGCTCGATCAGAACTTTGGCAGGCGTCACCACGTCGTCGTACGTGATGGCCAGAGCGCAAGGCCCGACAAAGTGCTCTTGGATCACCGCAGAGCCCGTGTCCTGGCTGGCCCGCTTCAAGAGCCGGTTCTTCACGACCTGGAATTCGACCTGATGCTTTCTCAGTTCCTTTCGGAGCGCCGTCATGGTCTCCACGTCGAGGCCCTGATAGGTCACGACAAAAGCCCCTTTGGCTCTCTTGAGCTTGTCGGCCATTCTCTTGATCACTTCTTCTTTTTCCTGCTTGTTCAAAGACCTCTCACCCCCTCTTCCGCTCACGATCGGGACAATCAGGAAGGACACCAAAAACAGGGAACGCTCAGGATCAACCCCTTTTCCCCGGTCTCGGTAGGCCGGAACCTCTGTTCCATTAAGCCTCTTGCCGCCCTGGTGGCGGCCCTGCACCCACTGTCTTCGACCGCAAGACCTTTTTTTGTACGTCTACTGCAACAACAAAGCCTGACTTTGGCCGCACTCCATCGGAATACGATCAGAGTGCCGAAAAACCGAACGAAAAACCTGTTATCCGAAAAGGTCCTTTACCAAACCGGGATCCACCTTGATCCCCGGACCCATGGTGGTGGAAATCGCAATGGTTTTCACATAGGTCCCTTTGCTTGAAGGCGGCTTCAGCCGCATGACCGTCTCCATGAAGGCCGAAATGTTGGCCAGCAGTTTTTCCTCGCCGAAGGACACCTTGCCCATGGGCGCGTGCACGATCCCCGCCTTCTCGGCTTTGAAATCAATCTTGCCCGCCTTGATCTCTTTGACGGCCTTGGCCACGTCAAAGGTCACGGTTCCGAGTTTCGCATTGGGCATCATTCCCCTCGGACCCAGGATCCGTCCCAGTTTGCTCACCGCCGTCATCATGTCGGGTGTGGCAATGGCCTTGTCAAAGTCCATCCAGCCCTTTTGAACCTTGTCGATGAATTCGTCTGCGCCGGCGAAATCCGCGCCGGCTTCGAGCGCTTCCTTTTCCTTTTCCCCTTTCGCGAAAACAAGGACACGCACCGACTTTCCGACCCCGTGAGGCAAAACCACCGTACCCCGCACCATCTGATCCGCATGCCGGGGATCCACTCCGAGTCTCACGGCGATATCCAAGCCCTGATCGTTCTTGGTATAATGAGTCGCAAGAGCCAGTTGCACGGCCTCCTGAAAAGAATAACGCTTGGCTCGATCCACTTTTTCAAAGGCTGCCCGGTATTTCTTACCATGTGTTGCCATAGTCCTCTGTCCTCACCATTCCTTAAGGAGTTACCTGGATTCCCATGCTTCGGGCCGTCCCGGCAATGATGCGGACGGCGGCTTCCAGGTCATTGGCATTCAGGTCGTCGAACTTGAGCTTTGCAATCTCCAAGACCTGTTTTTGTGTGACCTGACCCACCATGTCCTGATTGGGCACGCCCGATCCCTTTGCGATCTTGGCCGCCTGCTTCAAGAGAACGGACGCGGGCGGCGTCTTGGTGATGAAAGAAAAGGATCTGTCCGCATAAATCGTAATGATCACAGGGATCACCACGCCCACCTGGTCCTGGGTCTTGGCATTGAAGGACTTGCAGAATTCAGCGATGTTCACGCCGTGCTGCCCCAACGCCGGACCGATGGGTGGCGAGGGGTTTGCCTGGCCCCCTTTCACCTGAAGCTTAACCGTTGCAATCATTTTCTTAGCCATAGAATACCTCGTCGACTTCCTTTAGCACCCTCGTCCCGAGGGCCCGTTTCCACTCGCAGCACGCCTCCGGCTCAAACCCCGATGAAAAGTCAAAAAAAGACCCTGTCCCCTCTCCGTGAGGGAATCCACGCTTTTTTCGGTGTTTCCCTAGATCTTGTTGACCTGGATGAAATCCAGTTCCACAGGAGTGGATCGCCCGAAAATGGTGATCAGGACCCTGAGCTTCTCCTTGTCCGGCTTGACCTCATCGACAATGCCTTGAAAGTTGTTAAATGGACCATCCACCACCCTCACCTGGTCGCCTTCTTCGAACTGGTATTTGGGTTTGGGCTTGCTGATCCCTTCCTCCATCTGGCGAATGATCCGTTCCGCCTCATCATCCGGGACCGGCGACGGCATGGTGCCGCCTCCTACAAATCCGGTGACTTTGGCCGTACTCCTCACCGTGTGCCAGGTTTCCTCGTTCAGGACCATCTGCACCATGATGTAGCCAGGATAGAATTTCCTGGAAGACGTTTTCTTCAGCCCTTTCTTGAGTTCAACGACTTTCTCCGTCGGGACGAGGATCTTGCCGAAGGAACTCTCCTGACCCAAGGTTTTGATCCTCTCCTCGAGGCTCGCTTTGACCTTGTTCTCGAAGCCCGAGTAGGTGTGCACGATGTACCATTTTAGTTCCACGTCGTTCCCCAAAAAAGCTCACACGGTTTGGCGGGATGAAGGATCTTCTCCACAGAGCGCTATCCCACGATGTTCTTGATGATCTTGATCAGACCGAAATCAATGAGGCCGAGAAAAAAGGAGATCACCAACACGAGTCCTATGACGACGGCCGTGGAAGCCAAAAGTTCCTTGCGGGTGGGCCACTTCACTTTCTTGAGTTCCGTACGGGATTCCCTCAGGAACTGGAGAGAGGTTCGCACCATTCTGGAAACCGACATCCCGCTGTCCGCCTTCTTTTCCGCCTCCCTCTTGGAGGGCACGAGAGACGCTTTCTTCTTCATCTCCCTTTCGGGCCGGCCCTCTTCTTCCGAAGGGGATGCCGCTGAAGTCCCCGAGGAATCGGGCAACGCTCTTCCCATCCCTTTCTTTTTCTCTTGTCTTTTCATCGTCCCCGCACAATCCCTTTCCTTGATTCACGCCACCGGATCTGGCAGGCCAGGAGGGATTCGAACCCCCATCACCCGGATTTGGAGTCCGGTGCTCTAGCCGTTAGAGCTACTGGCCTGCACGCCCGAAACCTACTTCGTCTCCTTGTGGAGCGTGTGCGTTTTACAGAAAGGACAGTATTTCTTGAAAGACAGCTTGTCCGGCGTCTTTCTTTTGTTTTTTGTCGTCGAATAGTTCCTGTTCTTGCACTGCTCACAGGCTAAAGTGATAATGTCACGCATCGTCGCCACCGGCCCAGTTGAATGGTTTGATTTTTGTCCTCCTGTGACGCGGGGTCACAGAAAGCGGATTTCTACTCAATGATGTCGCTGATGACCCCGGCTCCCACCGTGCGACCCCCCTCCCGAATTGCAAACCGCAACTCCTTCTCCATCGCAATCGGCATGATCAAATGCACTTCCATCGACACATTGTCCCCAGGCATCACCATCTCCACCCCCTCAGGCAACGTCACCACCCCCGTCACATCCGTCGTCCTGAAATAAAACTGCGGCCGATACCCACCAAAAAACGGCGTGTGCCGACCCCCCTCCTCCTTCGTCAATACATACGCCTCCGCCTTAAACTTCGTATGCGGCGTAATACTCCCAGGATCCGCCACCACCTGCCCCCGCTCCACCTCTTCCCGCTTCGTCCCCCTCAACAACACCCCAATATTGTCCCCGGCCTGTCCCTGGTCCAGAATCTTCCGGAACATCTCCACCCCGGTACACACCGTCTTCATCGTGTCCTTGATCCCCACAATCTCCACATCCTCCCCCACCTTGATCACCCCACGCTCCACTCGACCCGTCACCACCGTCCCTCGCCCCGAGATGCTGAACACATCCTCAATCGGCATCAAAAACGGCTTCTCCATATCCCGCACCGGCTGCGGAATGTAACTGTCAATCGCATCCATCAACTCAAAAATACACTTCGCCTCCGCACTGTTCGGATCATCACTCTCCAGCGCCTTCAGCGCACTCCCCCGCACAATCGGTATCTCATCCCCGGGAAACTCATACTTCGTCAGCAACTCCCTCAACTCCAACTCCACCAACTCAATCAACTCCGCATCATCCACCATGTCACACTTGTTCAAAAACACCACAATCGAGGGCACCCCCACCTGACGCGCCAACAAAATATGCTCCCGCGTCTGCGGCATCGGACCATCATCCGCCCCCACCACCAAGATCGCCCCATCCATCTGAGCCGCACCCGTAATCATATTCTTGATATAATCCGCATGCCCAGGACAATCCACATGCGCATAATGACGCTTCACCGTCTCATACTCCACATGCGCCGTCGCTATCGTGATCCCCCGCGCCTTCTCCTCCGGCGCCTTGTCAATCTGATCAAACGGCACATAACTCGCCAACCCCTTCTTCTCCAAATGCTTCGTAATCGCCGCCGTCAGCGTCGTCTTCCCATGATCAATATGCCCAATCGTCCCCACATTCACATGCGGCTTCGTCCTCTCAAACTTCTTCTTCGCCATCGCTCCTACCTCCTTACAGAATCACGCGATTGGTAAATCGGATATGGAGCCCACCACCGGGATTGAACCGGTGACCTCATCCTTACCAAGGATGTGCTCTACCAACTGAGCTACGTGGGCTCTGGGTTTCCACCTCCCTAGCACTCTCTAACGGAATGCCGCCGTCAAGGGGTTGAATCTATCGTTACCCGGTGGTCCAGGGTTCTTCAGTCGCCAATTCACCGTCGGTCCTATTGCCATCGGACGATCCGTGCAGGCATTTCAGGGAGTCCGGAAGTTGGAGCGGGAAACGGGATTCGAACCCGCGACCCTCAGCTTGGAAGGCTGACGCTCTAGCCAACTGAGCTATTCCCGCCCGGAAATTCAAAAAGAGACTTCTTAAATTCACCTTTGGCTTATGGCTATCAGCCAGAGCCCAAAGGTTATTCTCTGCCCATTTGCTTCGGGGTTGTGGCTACCGGCTATTGGCCAAACGTAATCCTTGAAAATTAAAGATTTTCAAGGATTCTGGTGGAGAGGGGAGGATTCGAACCTCCGAAGGCTGCGCCGGCAGATTTACAGTCTGCTCCCTTTGACCGCTCGGGAACCTCTCCAGTGTCCCCATCCTGGAGCCAGCGAAGGGAATTGAACCCCCGACCCACTGATTACAAGTCAGTTGCTCTACCGACTGAGCTACGCTGGCCGATGTAATCAAAAAGCAAACGCTGAATTTAGTTTTTCATCATTGAGATATCAATGTTGAAAAACTCAGAATTTCTTGCCCTTTGGACCCAGGAGCAATAACATACTGTTCCGATCGCCGTTTTTCTTTTGATTTCTTCTCTTTTCAAACGATTCTAAATGCCATGATCGAAAACAGTTAATATTAAGGCAAATAAAAAAAATTGCAACCAAAATCTCTACAATTTCAATAATTCGTTATGGATTCGCAAAAACCCATTGAAACGCCGTGTGAGACTGGCCGACAATTCAGATCTGATCTGCATTCACCTCTCGATAGCCTGGCCGCCTTTTACCGGCCTCTGGTTGGCTGGCGCCGCCGCAGGTGGGTTCACCCGCCGCAAGTCTGGCGGGTAAACCTCAGGGCGAACGGAGACGGACCGAAGGCGGAATCCAGAAGACCACAGAAAAACCGGTTTTCCGCCGGAGTTCATCCTGAGCGACGTCGAAGGGCGGTAATGAGTGCAGCCGGAAGAACGAACCCTTTTTGCAGCAACCCACCGACAAACAGAAGCCCCTGTGCTGCGTGCCTCACAATCCAGAGCAATTTGTTTGACTTTTCTGAAATAACATATAAGAATTGCTTTCACATTCAGGTCCCGTCACAGATCGGAATATGCCCGGGTCCGCGGTTCATCGAGAAACGGGCTCATGATCATTTTAATCACATGAAGGAGGTCACGCTATGATGGCACTTGCTGGAGGATTGGTTGCTCTTGTTCTGGGGATCATCGGCATTGTGGTTTGGTGGAGTTTTTTCCTGAAGGCCCTTATGGCAGGGATCCCGGTCATGCTCATTCTTGGAGGAGCGCTGGCCACTTATCTCGGTCTTGAAGAAATGAAGGACAAGAAGGCGGCCGAGAGCTTTGACACGGATAAGGATGACCTCAAGCGGGAAGTCGACACCCTCAAACAGGAATTGAAGGAGCTTAAAGACAAGCCCCCTTCCCAGCCATAAGCTGTTTTTGAAAGGAAAATCCCTCTCACCCAGCGGTCTCCGTGGAGCGACCTCCGTTTTCGGCGGTCGCCGCTGGGTGAGAGGGATTTTCCTTTTTTTCACTTTCTCACCACTTCTAAGTCACTGAAGAAATATCCGGTCTCAAAAGCGGCCGTCTCCGGGGAATCTGAGCCGTGCACCACGTTCTTCTCAATGTCCGTGGCAAAATCCCGCCGGATCGTTCCCTCTTCAGCCACCTTGTAATTGGTCGCTCCCATCAATTTCCGATAGGTCGCAATCGCCTCTTCTCCTTCCAGGATCATGACCACACAAGGTCCCGAGGACATGAAATCCGTGACACTTTCATAAAACGGCTTTCCTTCATGAACCTTGTAAAAGCCTTTTGCCTGATCCTTGTTCATCCTGATCATCTTCATGGCCGTGATTTTCAGCCCTGCCCCTTCAAGGCGCTTAATCACCTCCCCCACAACGTTTCTCGCAACACCATCCGGTTTGATAATCGATAGCGTTCTTTCCCACATTCGCGTCGTTCCCTCCTGTATGGATAATTGAGTTGACCCTGTGTGCTTTCCCATTGTATAGAAAACCCTCTTATAAAAACAAAGCGCTTGAAGCCGTCAAGAACTTTCTGCCTCAGGCCTTAAATAGAAAGGAATCCACCATGTCTGATCGTGAAGAAGCGGACAAGAAAAAACCCGCAGAAACAATGGACGCCGATCATGTCTTTCGCTTTCAATGCAGCCCGGGCGTGGCCTGCTTCACCCGATGTTGCGCCGATGTGACCATTGCCCTGACTCCCTATGATGTGATCCGCCTCAAGAATGCCCTCGGCCTTTCATCGGAAGAGTTTCTGGACAAATACACGATGATACTCCCCAGGGAAAACCGGCTCATCCCCCTGGTCCTTCTCAAAATGAACGAACAGGACAAACGATGCCCCCTGGTCACCGAGAAAGGGTGCACCGTGTACGAGGATCGCCCCTGGCCCTGCAGAATGTACCCCTTGAACATGGAGGACGACGGGACTTTTCGTGTCATTGCAGATCCCTCCCTTTGCAGGGGACTCAAGGAAGAGGAAACCTGGCAAATCAGCGAGTGGCTCGTGGATCAGGGCGTTGTGCCCTACGATGAAATGAACACCCTTTTCTCCTCTGTCACGATCCCTCTCAGCGCTCAAACCCTGGACGTTGACAATCCGCAGATCCTCAAGATGGTTTTCATGGCCCTCTACAACATCGACAAATTCAGGGACTTTGTGTTCAAGAGTTCCTTCCTGAATCGCTTTGAAGTGGAGCCGACCCGGATTGAGAAGATCAAGCGAAGCGATTTGGAACTTCTCAAATTCGGCTTTGACTGGACAAAGTTCGGCCTCCTGGGCCAGAAGCTCTTCACGGTGAAGGAAAAGCCGACAGCTGAAGGGGCAAAGGGACAGAGGCACAAAGGCACAGAGGGGAAGAAAGGGACAAAGTGACAAAGGGACAAAGAAGCAAAGGGTAAAGACAAAAAAGAGGTTTTCTGCTTTGTCCCTTTGTGCCTTTGTATCTCTGTCCCTTTTTTCTTTGTGCCTATGTGCCTTTGTCCCCTTGTGCCTAATTCATCGTTTGAAAACCAGAATGAAACCCTCGTCTACAGGCGAGGCTGTTTTCTAATGCCGACAAGGAATCCCCTAATGACAGATACATCCCCGCAAAAGGATGTTTTTGAACCCCTGCACGGGAACCGGTTCCGATTCCTCTGTCACAGGGACATGGAGTGCTTCACCCGCTGCTGCGCCGGCCTCAATCTCGTGCTGATGCCCTACGATATCCTCCGCATGAAGCATCGACTCGGCATCTCCTCCGAGGAGTTCCTCAACGCTTACACGGAAATGCGTTTTGACCGGCACCCCCGGTTTCCCATGGTGGTTCTCAAAATGAAGGATGAGGAAGGCAAGAGATGTCCTTTTGTCCGGGCTGAAGGGTGTGCGGTCTACGAGGACCGGCCCGGTGCGTGCCGCATCTATCCGATTGGACGGGCGGCCATGAACCCGGGAAACGCGGGGGGCACCCAGGAAAAGTATTTTGTCGTCCGCGAAGAGCACTGTCTTGGATTCCGAGAGCCTCACGATTGGACGATCGAAGAGTGGGTGGCGGATCAGGGCTTGAAGAAATACGACGGCATGAACTCGGCCTGGCTCGACATTGTCACATCCCCTCAGAGTCTCGGACCGGAAAAGGACGTCCCGCGAAAAATCCAGATGTTCTGCATGGCCTCTTACAATCTGGATCCCTTCAGATCCTTCGTGTTCAAAAGCAGGTTCCTGGATCTCTTTGACGTGAGCCCTGAACTCCGTGATCGCCTCGCCTCCGACGATGAGGCCCTTCTTGCCTTTGCCATGGACTGGCTGAAATTCAGCCTCTACGGCATGCAGACCATGAAACTCAAATGACCCCGTGCTAGTTTTCGGCTTTTCTCTTACCGATATAGCCGACCAGGCTCTTGATCATTCCGTCGATCTCTTCGCTGTGCTCGCTCAGGAACCTGAGCATGCGGTCGGATTTTGAGCGCAGGATGACTCCGTTGTTTTCGTGGATGTCTTGGCTAGGAATCAGGGCATGATGGTCATAAAGGTAGCGGATGATGGTGTCATCCGCATCGAGCCGGACATCGAATTTCTTGGCCAGCGTGTCGAGCCAGTACCCGAACTCCTCCGGATGTTCGAGGTGATCGGTGGGTATCCCGATTTCGTAGGCAAGCGGATCCAGTGTGCCGGCAGGCAGTTTTGACCCGGCAAGGTAGGTCAGAGCATGGGCCAGCTGGTGCACCAGGGTGCCGTCATCAACGTCCTCGGAAACAGCGATGTAGACGTTCTCGGGATCAGCCTTCTGAGTCTTGTACACATTGATGAGAACGCCCCCTCTCTTTTCTCCTGAGGGGGTGCTCCCTGAAGCATTCAAACGAGAGTACTGATCCAGGTCCACGAACTTGATCCCCATAGAACTGCCGGTCAGCTGCTGGAGGTCCAGAGCGGCCAGCATTTCCTTGGAGCGACCGTACTCAACGGCAGGCAGATTCGAGATGCGGACGCCCATTTCCTCGATGGTCGCCTCCCCTGTCCCTTCCCACACAAGCTCGTCTTCTCTGCCCATGTGACACTTCTTGAACTTTTTTCCGCTTCCGCACGGGCACAATTCATTCCGTCCGATGTCTTTCATTTTTCAACCTCAGTGACAAGTGAATAGTGACGAGTAACGAGTTCAAGGTTTCCTGTGACTTGTTACTTGTCACTTGTCACTCGTCACTGCATTTTGTCACTTGTTACTCGTTACTTGTCACTATTTACTCTTCAATGATTTGATCCTTGTGCGCATCGTTGGACCAGGCCGGCAAGGGGCCGGTCGTACCGGTCGCAGGGTCCAGGCGATGCCTGTAAGAGGCTTTAACCCCTTGATCTTTCCACATCCAGTCCCAGCCTCGCACGAAGTAAGAGCATTCATCATTGAAACATACCCACTGGTAATCCGAGTTCCAGGTGGAATACTCCGGGGTCCTCCATTTTTTCATTTCCGTCCCGCAGTGAGGACAGGCAGGTTTTTTGTCCATGGTCTTCTCCTTTATTGTCGCAGATTATAACCATCCTCCGGAGAAAAAAAAGAACCAAATCTTCCAGCCCCGTCCGGAAGACTTGGTTCATGGACTCCTCGCCGTTTCTCAGGCGAACATTTTCTTTTCCTTCATGTATTCTTCCTTGACTGCCGTGAGAAAAATCACGACCGGCCGGAAAGCCAGGTGCGCCCACTTCGCAAAAGGCACCTCGAGGACCAGCATGGGCACCGCAATCATGAGGTGGATCACGTAGAGCACATAGGTCGGCATAGGCCAGTCCAGAAGCCTCGTGAAGTGAATAAGGATGCCCGTGAGCGCCGTGAGCTCCAGCAGGATGAGGAACATCCAGTCCGTGCCGTGGGAGTTCTTGTAAGGCGCTTTGCTCTTTCTCAGCCGACCGATGATGGCATAGGTTGTGCCATAAAGAAGAGCGGCCGTGGCATAGTACCCCAGTAACCTGACCCCAGGCCAAACAGAAGACTCCACGTCCCGCTGGAACGCGAAGTAGTCGGAGTAAAGGCCGATGACGTGAAGCCCTCCTGCCAGAAAAACCGCCACCAGCAGGAAGGCCGTGCTGTAACCGGTCATGATGAGCAGATGGATGATCCACTGCATCCTGTCCGTGCACTGTCCGAAGCGCCTCTGGGTGAGAAAGTGGATCACGAGCTCCTTGGCTTTGGCCAGGTAGATGGCAGGGGGAATCTTGAAGAGCATGTCCCCCATCACGAACCAGGCGCATCGGGCCGTGTTGCTCAGCAGGAAGAAGGTCAAAATGGCGGCCATGACGAGGTCCGCAATCTCAATCGCCGGCGCAGGCCAGACCGAGTTCAAGTAGGCGTGCTCCATGTTGGGGTTGCTTGCACGGAACAGGACCAGGGCAAGCCCCACCAGGATACCCACGATCGCCACGGCCATGATTTCGAAACTCTCGGACGTGTAGAACTTCCTGGAAAAGCCGGTCCAGTCGTACTTGGACGTGAGCCAGCGCCGCATGACCATCATGGTCTCGCCGGGCTCCGCCCCCCTCGGGCAAGAGGTGGAACAGTCCCCGCAGTAATAGCAAAGCCAGGGCTCGGGGCTTTTCATGACCTTTTCCGTGAGCCCCATCTGAATGTACTTGTGAAATCTCCTGGGAAAGGAATTGTCCGCTGTGGAGAGCGGGCACACAGCCGTGCAATTCCCGCAGTGAAAACACTTCTTGGCATCTTTCAGGCCAAAATGCTCCAGATCCTTCATCAGGCTCGGATCAACCTTAACGCTCATCTTTTTCCACCTCCATGGCTCTGGGATTACCATCCCTTGAAAGGATTGGGGCCGATCTCCACCAGCTTCTCGGCAAACTCATTGAGCAGCGCAGGGAGTTTCTCATAATCAATGATGGAAACCGTCTCGAAACGCACCCGGTCCGATTCCAGGGCCAAGCGGTTCAAGGTCTCCGACACCTTACTCAGTCTAATGCTGGACAGCTCGCTTCCCTTAATGAAGTGGCACTGGTAGTCGTCTCCGTGCTTGCACCCCAGGAGCAGGACCCCGTCAATACCCTTGGAAAGAGAGTCGGCAATCCAGACCAGGTTCATGGACCCAAGGCAGCGCAAAGGAATCACCCGGTACCAGGGCGCGTAATTCATTCGTCGAAGCCCTGCCATGTCCAGGGCAGGATAAGCATCGTTTTCGCAGGCCAGCACCACGATACGCGGCTTCTCGTCTTCTTCGGCCGGCACCCCAATGGCCTTGATCATGTTGCCGATCATGGGCACCGAGTAGTTCTTGAAGGAAATGATTCTTTCCGGACAGGCGCCCATGCAGACCCCGCAGCGCCGGCAGCGGGTCGGCTGCGGCAGGGGATTGGCTTTTTCGTCTTCATTGATGGCGCCGAAGGGACACTCCACGGTGCACCGCTTGCACTGGGTGCAGCGCTGCATGGCAAATTCGGGGAACGTCATGTCTCCGGCCCGGGGATGGACCGCAGCGCCCCGCGAGGTGAGTTCAATGCACTGGATCGCTTTCATGGCGGCGCCAGCCCCGTCTTCCTTGGTCGAGCCGATGCCCATGGGCCTGTGGCTGCAGCCGGCTGCGTAGATCCCGGTCCTCCTCGTTTCATAGGGGAAGCAGATGAAATGGGAATCCGGGAAATCGTACTTCAGGGCCGGGATCTCAGGTCCCTGGCGGTATTCCAAATTCAGAATCTCCGAACGCCGGATAATGTCGGGCGGGACCAGGAGCTCCTCTTCTTTCTTGTCTTCCTTTTTTTCTTCCTGCGGCTTCGCCTCTTTGCTGATGTCCGGCCCAAAAGCCGTCACAGGCACCATGCCGGTGGCCAGGACCACGAGATCCAGGCCGTCCAGTGCAACGGTTTCGCCCAGAAGCTCGTCCAGGGCCTCCACCGTGACCTTTCCTCCGTCGACTTTGACTTCCGGATTCTGGCAACGGATGAAGATGACCCCCTCCTCCTGGGCTTTGCGGTAAAGATCCTCTGCCTGGCCGGGCGTGCGCATCTCCTTGAAAATGACATACACGTCGGCCTTGGGGTTGTCCGCCTTGATCTTCAGGGCCTGCTTCAGAGACGTGTTGCAGCACACGGTGGAGCAGTAGGGCAGGTGCTGCGGATCCCGGCTCCCTGCGCACTGCAGGAAAGCCGCTTTCGACACGGTCGCTTTAGCCTTTAGGTATTTCTCTTCGAACATCGCATTGGTGATCACTTTGGGGGAGGCTCCGAATCCGAGTTTCTTGTCGAGCTTGTTCGGGTCATAGGGCTGCCATCCTGCCGCGAGGACAATGGCCCCAATTTGTTCCTGCGCCGTTGTCCCGTTCTGTTTGATCGAGACCTCGAACACTCCGGGGCCCCCCACGGTCTTCTCCACCCTGGCCCCTGTGTAGACCTTGATCTTGGGGCTGGAGGTCACTTCCTTGACCAACTCGCTCAGCGGGTTGTCCACGATGCCCTTGTACGGGAAGGTGGCGATCTTCCCCACTTTTTTCTGAAAACCGCCGAGTTCCGCTTCCTTCTCGACAAGCACCACCTGATATCCGGCCTTGGAAGCTTCCACGGCAGAAGTCATTCCTGCAAGGCCCCCTCCTACCACGAGAATGGTCTTGGAAAGTTCCTTTTCCGGCTTGTAGGGGACAGGCAATTCCATGGCAGCCACTTTGGCTCCGCTCATGCGGAGATAATCCGCGGCCATCATCTGTGTGTTCTCATCCCCGGCCGGCTGGGACCAGGCCACCTGCTCGCGGAGATTCACCCGGTCCACGATGCAGTTCTCGAAGTTGAAAACGTCATACATGACCCTGGGGGAGCAGGCCGCAATGATGAGTGCGTTCGCCCCTTCTTTCTCCATGTCCGCCTTAATCAGGGCTGCACCTTCCTGGCTGCACAGATTCGCGTGAGTCCGGCAGATCGGAACTTTGAGATCGCCTGTGGTCAGAGAGACCAACTCCTCTATGTTCAAGGCATCACCGATGCCGCATCCTGAGCAAATATACGCTGCAGTTTTCTTTTCCATTGAGCATTACCTCCTCGCGATGGATTGAATGGCTTTGAGGGCTGCGGCGGTGCCGTCCTGAACCGCTTCGACAACGCCGGTGGGCGTCCGGGTGCACCCGGCCGCGTAAATGCCGGGCTTGGCGGCCTGCCCGGCCACGAACCCGTAGTCATCATAGGGAACCTGGACAGGAAGCTTGACCTCGGAGGTGTTCGGCTGCATGCCCGTGGCGAGCACCACCAGGTCCACGCTCACTTCCTGCAAGGATTCCGCCGTCGTGTCTTCCACCCTCAGGACCAGTTTCTTTCCTGCGCCGTCCGGCGTGATCTTCGCCACCTTGCCCTTGAAGAAGTGGATGTTCGGGTCGCTCTTGACCTTCACGTAGAAATCTTCCAGACGATCCGTGGCCCGGATATCGATGTAGAAAATGTAAATCTTGGCCTCCGGATACTGTTCCCGCACATAAGTGGCCTCTTTCATGGAAGCCAGGCAGCAGATCCCTGAGCAGAAAGCCAGGTGATTCTGGTCTCTGGACCCTGCGCACTGCACAAAGGCCACGGTCTGAGGAGGCTGGCCGTCCGAGGGGCGCACGATTTTTCCTTTCGTGGGACCGGTCCATGCGGCCAGACGCTCCATCATCACATTGGTGATCACGTCATGATACTGGCCGAAACCGTAGGTTTCGAGCTTTTTGGCGTCGTAAGGCTTCCACCCGCTCGCCCACACGATGGAGCCCACCTTGAGGTTCACGGTCTTGGCGGTCATGTCCAGTTCAATGGCGCCGTAGGGACAGGCCTCTTTCACTTTCTGGGCTTCCCCGCTCTTCACCAGCGCCGGGTCCAGGACATAGCGCATGGGGAAGGCCATGTCATGAGGAAGGTAGGCCGCCTTGCGTTTGCTCATTCCGTAATTGAACGCGTCCTCCACTTCCATGGAGCACGCTTCAGCGCATTTGCCGCAGCCCGTGCATTTCTCGTTCACGTACCGGGGGTTGAGCCGGATCGCCACGTCGAAATTCCCTTCGGATCCGGAGATGGACTCCACCTCCGCCAGGGTGAAGAAACGGATCCGTGAATTGCTCTTGACCCTCTTGAAGTTGATTTCCAGCCCGCAGAGGGGCGGACACAGTTTGGGGAAGTAGTTGTGAAGCTGCGCCACTCGTCCTCCAAGATAGGGATTTCTCTCCACCACGTAGGTGTCGTAGCCCGCTTCCGCTGCTTCGATTGCGGCCGTCATACCGCTCATGCCGCCACCGACCACCAGGATGCTTTGGGTGTCTGTGCTTGCCATGCTTGTCCTCCTAGAAATAATGTAATCAAAGAAGCTCCTTCCCTTCAGACTCCGAAGGAGCTTCCTATCTGCCCTTTGAATTGTCATTGAGACAGGATGGGACTCCCGGCAGGGAGACCCGGTCGGGTTGGCCTTATATACTTGGGGAAGAGAAAAAAATCCAGATTAAAATTACAGCACCGTGTATTTCGGACCTCCTCCTCCTTCTGGCGGAACCCAGTTAATGTTCTCGTACGGATCCTTCACGTCGCACGTCTTGCAGTGCACACAGTTCGAAAAGTTGAGCTTCATCCGGCGCTGCCCGGTTTTTTCATCCACTTCCATTTCATACACATGGGCCGGGCAAAATCGCACACAGGGATTCTGGAATTCCTTGGTGCACCGGTTGTAGCACGTTTCCAGATCAAGGATTTTCAAATGGGGCGGCTGTTTCTCTTCGTGCGTTGTTCCTGAATAGTAGATGTCCGTCTCCTTGTCAAAGGTGCACTTTCCGTCGTACTTGATGTCGCCCTTTTCCGCGTCCGTGAGCGTCTCCTTGCCGTAGAGCGCGGAGACCGATTTCAAATGCGTGTGGTCCGGCGTGGTTTCAAGTTTGGCCTTCCAAATTCTCCCGCCCAGCACAAACTGGAGTCCTGCTTTGGCGAGGGCGATCCACAGCCCCTTCTGAAAAGCCTGGTGGAAATTGCGGGACAGGTAAAGCTCCCGGCCTACAGAACTCTCGAGGAGGGCACTGGGATACGTTTCAAGCGCCTTGTCGGAAAAATCATCCTTCACCATGGAGGCAAAGATCGTCTCCGCCGCCAGCATGCCTGATTTCATGGCCGAGTGAATGCCTTTGAGCTTCATGCTGATAAAGAGGCTGGCCGAATCTCCGATCAGAAGCCCGCCCGGGAAAGTGAGTTTGGGCACGGAAAAATACCCTCCCACAGGTGCGGTCTTGGCGCCGTACTGGATCATTTTTCCGTCCTTGAGGAGCCCTGCGATGTAAGGATGCTGTTTGAGCCTCTGGAACTCCCGGTGAGGATCCATAAAAGGATCCGCATATTCAAGCCCTGTCAGGAGACCGATGGACAGCTTGTTGTCCTTCATGCCGTAGATGAATCCGCCGCCATAGGTGTTGCTCTTGAGGGGGTATCCCATGGTGTGGATGACATCCCCCGGCTGGATCCGGCCTTCAGGGACTTCCCACACTTCCTTGACCCCCACCACATACCCTTGGGGGTTCTTTCCTTCATCCAGTTTGAACTTCTTGATCAAGGTCTTGGTCAGGCTCCCCCTGGATCCTTCGCCAAAAACACTTACCTTGGCATGAAGGTCGATGCCGGGCTCGAAATTGGACTTTTTGCTTCCGTCCGCGTCAATTCCCTTGTCCCCGGTCCTGACCCCGATCACCCGCTCGTTCTCATAGAGCACCTCGGTGCCGGCAAATCCCGGGAACATGTAGACTCCGGCTTCTTCCACCAGTTTGCCGAGCCACTCGGTCATCCGGGCCAGGGAAACCACGTAGTGACCGTGGTTGTTCAGAGGCGGAGGCGTGATGGGGGCTTTGATGCGTCCACCCTTGGTCAGCAGGCACACCTGCTCGCTCTTGACTTCTCCCTCCAAGGGAGCCCCTCTCTCAATGAAATCCGGAACCAGTTCCTTCAAGGCCACAGGGTTCATGACCGCGCCGGAGATGCCGTGGGCTCCGACAAAAGCGCCCTTCTCCACAACGGCGATCATCACTTCTTCCATTTTCTTGCCCTGACCCTCTGCATCCACCTTTTCGTTGTGCTGTCGAATGAGATTGGAAAGATGCAGGGCCCCACTCAGGGAGGCTACACCCCCTCCTACGAAGAGGACGTCCACATTCATGATTTCTCGTTCTTCCATAATGGTTCCCTCCGTTTTTCGTCCAGCGACCCTCTCAGCCCGGTATCCGATCGAGGGAGTTGCCCGAAAATTAGCGTTCGCATGTAGCTATAACACAGCCAAAAAAAGAAGTGCAAGCCAAAAGTAAGACAGCGAAGACCAGGGACAAAGGCACAAAGTGGCAAAGGCACAAAGGGAAATACGGAAATGACTTCTCTGCTTTGTCCCTCTGTGCCTCTGTTCCTTTGTCCCTTTGCGGTGAAAAAAAGCCCCGGTCGCCTTTCGGCAACCGGGGCTTCTGTAAAACAAGGACTAAAGCGGATCCTTATACACCGGGCATGGTCCAGATGTCTTTCTTCATCATCTTCCACTGACCGGTCTTGCGATCATACTGGCAGTTCACAAAGCACTTCCAGTTCGCATCGTCCATCTTCGGCTTGTCAGCCCTGAAGTAGTAACCGGGCCAACGGGTTTCCTCTCTGAAAAGGATGCTGCGGATGTGAGCCTCAGCCTGGTACACCCTCTGGTTGTTCTCCCACGCCCTCATGAGCTCATGATGGTTGCGGGCCCCCATTTTCGCCGAGTCCTCTTTCAGCATGGCCATCAGCTCGAGGCCTCTCTCACACAGAGACTTGCTGGTCTTGAAACCGGAGATCACGCCGCCGGCATACTCATCCATGATCTTCTGCAGTCTGTGGAGGAACTGCCTGGGCACGATGTAGTTCGTGTTGATTTCCGGATCGGTCGTCTCCTTGCTGTGCTTGTCCCAGAGATCCAGAGGAAGCAGGATCTTCGCCTTTAGCTTCTCTACCTCGGCCATGTCGACCTTGGGCTCCTTGCCCTTTTCGACGATGTACTTGATGGCGGCTTTGCCGGCGATCCTTCCCTCGGCATGGGAGCCGGAGGAGAACTTGTGGCTGGAAGCGCCGGAACCGTCGCCGATTGCAAACAGCGCTTCGGCGGTGGTCATGTTGGCGTATCCCCACTTGTACGGAGTGGGCAGGTCTTCAGGACCGCTCACCCACGCCCCGGAGGCGCCTGAATGGGAGCCGATGAAGTAGGGCTCGCACGCGGCGATCTCAGAGTGCTTCTCTTCAGGTTTCAGGTTCTGTGCTGCCCAAAGGATAGCCTGGGAGATCGTCATGTCGAGAAAGTCTTCCCACGCTTCGCTTTCCAGTTCCTTCATTTTCTTCTTGAAGGCCTTGGGGTCATCCTTGAACTGATTGGCAATGTTCTGGATGGCCTCAGCCGTTTCCATGTAAAGAGGACCAAGGCCCAGCTCGGTATCGAGCATGCCGAGGTAGTTCCTCAGGTTGGCCGGAATCGGTTTCACGAGGCCGTAGGGTTTCCAGTTCTCCAGTTCCGCTTTTCGCACCACCATGTAGTCGCCACCGGTGGCCGACACGGCGCGGGACTTGAAGAGGAGGAACCAGGCGCCGACCGGGCCGTACGCGTCCTTGAACCGGACCGGGATGAACCGCACTTCCTGGCAGGTCATTTCCGCGCCGGCCTGGATTGTGAAATAGGCGCTGGAGCCTGAGTTGAAGGGCGGATACCAGGATCGGCCGAAACCTTCACCTACGGACCGCGGCCGGAACACGTGCACCGCACCGCCCATGCCGGCGATGACCGCTTTGGCCTTGAACACGTAGAACTTGTTCTCCCGTGTGCTGAAGCCGACCGCGCCGACACACTTGTTCCCGTCCATGAGAGGATCCACGATGAACACCCTCTCAATGATCTCACCGCCTGCGGCTGCGATCGCGTTCTTCGCCGCCTCGGCAATGATCACCTTGTAGGACTCGCCGTTGATCATGAGCTGCCAACGGCCTTCATGAACGTACTTGCCGGCTTCGTCTTTCCAAATCTTCAGTCCCCACTTCTCGAAGAGGTGGACTGTGGAATCGACGTGACGGGCAATGTTGAACACCAGGTCTTCCCTGGAAATGCCCATGAGATCGCCACGGACATAACGGATGTAATCGTCTGTCGTGTTCTCGCCGTCTCTGAGGCCGACGTACTGGTTAATGGCCGAAAGACCCATGGCCACGGCCCCGCTTCTGTCCAAAGCGGCCTTGTCCACCAACGTGACCTTGAGGCCTTTTTTCTTGGCCCAATAAGCCGCCTCTGTTGCGGCGCCGCAAGCTGAAAACCCCCCACCACAGATCAGGAGGTCGGTATTGACTACAACAGTTTCCCAGTTTGCCATATCGTCACCTCCTTACTTTTTAGTGGGGACTTCTTTGAGTCCCAGCGACGCCGGCTCGGTGGCCAGAGCCTGGCTGTTCAAATCGTCATGGGTTCCATAACCGCCGAGCGGATCGGCAGACCCTTCAGGAGTTGTCCTGGTGGGAAACTTGAACCGTTTAATGGAACCATCCCTAAACTTTACCGTCCACATGATGTCCTCAGATCCTCTGAGGGGTGTCGCACTGGCTCCCATGGGGATGAAATCCGCATAGCCGCGAACGTCCATCGCCTGTTGGGGACAGATCTTGACACAACACATTCACTCCCAGCACATTTGAGGATCGCGGTTCTCCGCCTTCATCCTCTCTTTGTCCAGGACCATCAGGTCGTTGGGGCAGATGTACATGCAGGCTGTTTTGTCCTGCCCCTTACAACCGTCACACTTTTCGGTAATCACATAACTTGGCATTATAACACCTCCTAAATTGACTCGTTAGTAAGTTGCGTTGGGTTTGCTTCTAGAAAACGTTCTCCTCTCACACACCTCCTTTCAGCAGGGTATTTCCTTAGTCAAAACGGCTAAGTGCACTAACAAAAAACCGCCTTCCTAGGTAAGAAGAGCGGTCAGAATTGGAGACGGGCCCTCGCCTTGAGCAGAATTGAGAATACAGAACCGGCTATCTATCAAGTCTTTTCGCTCAGAGGCATATCCGTCCGGCAATGGCAGCATCCGTCTCCGTTCCTTCTCGATCGAGCCTTCTTGGAGGCCCGTCTCAAGCGTTTTTTGCATATTGCTTTCACGGATGAAACTGGCAGGGTGCAGTTCACCTTCAAGAAGCAACAAATCTATTTCCATTCCTTTTGGGGTGTCAAGAAAAAACGACCGCCAAGGTTCATCTTTCAATCCCTCCCTCTCCCCCGTTAGGGGGAAAGGGGGAAGAGAAAAAACAGCCTTTCTGGTTAGGATTTCTTGACGTCGCCGGTGGCAGCGCCGTGCAACTTGATCTCCACCTTTTCGTCCAGGTTCTGGTAGTACTCCTGAAGGACCTTTGCCACTTCGGCTCTCGAGAATTCCACTGGCAACTGGCCGCCCTCGGACAGGGTCTTCCGGACCACGGTGCCAGAGAGCATGAGCCTGTCGTTCTTGCCGTGGGGGCAAGTCTTCATGGAAGCCATGCCTCCGCACTTGTTGCACCAGAAGGTCCAGTCGATATTCAGGTTCTGGCACTTCAAGGCTCCCTTGGGAATCTCGTCAAAAATCTTCTGCGCATCAAAGGGGCCGTAGTAATCGCCCACGCCCGCGTGGTCGCGGCCGATGATCATGTGGCTGCAGCCGTAGTTCTGGCGAAACACGGCATGGAGCAGAGCTTCCCTTGGCCCGGCATAGCGCATTTCCATGGGATATCCTCCCTGGACCACGGTGCCCTTAACAAAATAGTTGTCCACGAGAACCTCGATGGCTTTGACGCGAACATCCGCCGGAATATCCCCCGCTTTCAGTTTTCCAACGAGCTGATGGATGTAAACGCCGTCCATGACCTCCACGGCGATCTTGGCAAGGAATTCATGGGAGCGGTGCATGGGGTTGCGAAGCTGGAGCGCTGCAATCCTTTTCCACCCCAAGTCTGAAAAGATCTTCCGTGATTCCGCGGGCCTCTGATAAAGGCCCTTGAACTGCTCGGGATAGTAGATTTCGCTCAAGACCTTGATCGGGCCGGCCAGGTTGTATTTGGCCTGGGCCATGACCTTTTCGACGCCCGGATGTTCCTTGTCCACGGTCTTGAAAACGGCCTTGCACTCGTACTCTTTGTCGATCGTGTATTTCTCGGTTACGTTCATCGTGGCCACGGTCGTGCCGGTTTCTTCATCGTCCAGAGCAATGTTGTCGCCCACCTTGATGCTCTCGTCATTGGTGGAGACCGTGATCGGGATCGGCCAGAACGTGCCGTCGGCCATGGTGTACTTGTCGCAAACACCCTTCCAGTCCGCCTTGGTCATGAAGCCGGTGAGAGGCGTAAAAGCGCCGATTCCCATCATGATGGCATCCGAGGTTTCCCGGGTCGTAACGGTGATGTGTTTGAGAGTCTTGGCTCTCTTGGTTTCCGCCTCAAGCTCTTTCCCTGAGAGCAGGAGAGGCATAAGTTTTTCTTGTTTGCCATGGGGCGCAATCAGATCGGCCATAAATCATCCTCCTTTTGGTTTCTTTTTCTTCGCATCAGATCCTGAAAGTTTTCGCGGGCCTGCAAGGCCCTGGACTTCCCGTAACCTGTTCGTAACACCGGCGCAGTTCCGTCCTGAAGCGACGGATCCCCTTTGGCGGCTGTTGTCTTTTCTTGGAGCTGCTGAGATAGGGAAGCAAACATGCGCCTAAAACAAAGAGGTAATCTATTTCTAACTGTCGCTGGGTGTCAAGAAAAAAAGAGTAGTGCGGCGTGGTTCAACGGCGCCTCGTCAGGATATAGGCCCCAAGCTCAAGAAGACCCTGTTTGACCGCTGAGTCCGGGAAGAGTCCCAGCACTTGTCCGGCTTTTGCCACGTAATCCGAGGCTTCCGATCGCACTTGTTCGATCGCCCCGTGGACCCTCACCCGTCGGATGAGATCTTCGTAATCCTGATCGCCGGCTTTCTGGGTCTTGAAGAGCTCTGCAAGGCGCTCAACCTCGCCGCTTTCAAGCTCTGAAACGAAATAGACAAGAGGCAGGGTGATTTTACCCTCTTTGAGATCCTTGCCCACGGGTTTGCCAAACACCTTCTCCGAAGAGGTGTAATCCAGAAGGTCGTCCATGAGTTGGAAAGCGATGCCCAGGTTCAAGCCGAACTCCCCGAGATGTCGCATGGTTTTCTCATCCGCACCGGCGACCATGGCACCGGAGGTGCACGCTGCGCCCATGAGAGCCGCTGTTTTGGCCGTGATGATTTCCAGGTATTCCGCCTTGGTGATTTTCCAGTTGTGAGTGTGCTCCAGTTCCAGGAACTGTCCTTCCACCATGCGTTTCAGCACATCACTCAGCAGGCCGATGAGTTCGAGGTTTTTACATTCTACCGCAATCGCGGAAGCCGCAGCGTAGAGGAAATCGCCTCCCAGCACCGCTGCGGAGTTTCCCCACACCTGCCGCACAGAGGGCTTGCTCCTTCTGAGTTCCGCGTTGTCGAGGACGTCATCGTGAAGCAAAGAGGCCGCGTGGACATACTCAAACAGAGTGGAAAGCCGGTAAACATCTTTCCCCTGGTATCCGCAAAGGTGACAGGAAAGCACAAAGAGCAGCGGACGGACCCTTTTCCCGGCCCCCAGCAGGGCGTAGCGAACGATGTCACTGACAACGGGGACCCTGGCGCCTAGAGATTGGTTCAGGGCGTCGTCGATTTCCTTGAGATGAGCGCCGAAGCGGTCTAGAAAGTCGTTCATCGCGATCTGGAAAACGCTACTCCGTGCCGCTAGGATTTCTCTTGCGCCGCAGACCCGAAATTTTCTCCAGGCTCAAGAGAAGGTTTGGTTTTGCCGATACCCTGATTTAGCACGCTGTCTCCACCATAGCAAGAAAAGATCCCGAATCTACCGCGTAATTCTCGCAGGCAAAGCAGGACTCGAATTTCGAAGGATTCCTGATCACCAGCGAGGCGTCAGATGCTAGGCGCCGAGGAGCAACGACTGAGGCGTATGGAGCAATACGCCGCAAGGAGGAGCGAGCGCTTGCCCGCCTTTGGAGGGAAGGCAACGCCGCCCTTCGACGTTGCTCAGGGCCATGAGCCTGTCGAATGGCAGATGATGCCTTGATGGTGAATCAGGGAAGATCAGGCCCTTTCTCCGACAAGATCATACGTTCCGGCTCTTGTGATCCTCACAGGCACGATCCGGCCAACCTCTGCATCACCTCCGCGGATGAGAACCTGTCCATCCACTTCGGGTGCCATAGAGGCCGCCCTTCCTGCAACCCATCCCCCCCCTTCTGCGCCGGCCCCCTCCACGAGCACAGGAACCACTTGACCGATCCTGCCCTTATTCTTCCTTCTCGAGATCGTCGCCTGAACACGCATGATTCGACCCCGTCTCCTCTCCGCTAGCGATTTCTCCACAGGGTTTTTCATGCGGCCGGCAGCCGTCCCCTTTTCGCGGCTGAAGGCAAACGCACCCAGGTGATCGAACTCCGCGTCTCTCACAAATCCCAGCAGGCGTTTGAAAGCCGCTTCTGTTTCCCCCGGGAATCCCACCATCACCGTTGTTCTCAGGCTGATTCGCTCATTCCTGGACCGTATCCTCTCAATCAGTTTCCTCACCTTGACCTCATTCATGCCACGTCCCATGGCCCTGAGAATACCCGGATCAACATGCTGAATAGGGATGTCGAGATAGGCACACAGTGGAGATGGAGACTCCATGAGTTCCAGGAGCCTGTCGGTGATCCTCTCGGGATGGCTGTACTGGATGCGGATCCAGGATATCCCCCGGACCTGAACCAGCCTTTCCACAAGGTCCTCCAACCGATATCCTCCCCTGAGATCCCTTCCATACATCGTGGTGTCCTGGGCAATCAGGTTCACTTCCTGAACCCCGCGCTCGACCATCTGCAGCGTCTCTTCAACCAGGGATTCCAGGCTGCGGCTTCTGAAAGGGCCTCGCAGCTGAGGGATGATGCAGAAGCTGCACCGGTGGGAACACCCCTCCGCGATCTTGAGGTAGGCGCTGAAAGGAGGCGTCGACTGCACTCGAGGGGTCCGGTGGTCAGGCAGAAATGTGGGTCTGTTGATGAGGAAGGGCGGACCCTTGCGACTGCGCTCCTGAAGGAGCTCCGTGATCCGATGGATCTCCCCGGGACCGGCCCACCCATCCACCTCGGGCATTTCCTTCTTCAGTTTGTACCCGTACCGCTGCACAAAGCAGCCGACGACATAGAGCTTACGCAGTTGCCCTTTCCTCTTCCTTTCGGACACTTCGAGGATGGTGCGGACCGCTTCTTCAACCGCAGACTGGAGAAACCCGCAAGTGTTGATGATCGCGATGTCCGCTTCCTCCAGTCCTCCCACGAGAGGATATTTCTTCTCTGAGAGCCACCCCAGGATGTGCTCGCTGTCCACCAGGTTCTTCGCACACCCGAGGCTGATGACGCACACTTTCTCTTTCGGTTTCAAAGCTAAATATCTTCTTGGATTTTATGGGATAGTCGATGAAGGAGGGTGAGAGCGAAATTCCGCATGAACAGAAGCTGAATGGTCTCCGCGGATTTGTCGAGCAGCGTGCCGCTGATCTTCATGAGGATGCAATCCGTTTCCGCGACTACCGTCGCCGCTCTGGTCTGACCGCTCAGGTAGGACATCTCTCCGAAGCACTCGCCCCTTGTCAGGGAAGCAATGATCTTTTTCCCCTTACTCACCGCAACCTTGCCGCTGAGGATAATGTAGAATGTGTCGTCGATGTCTCCCTCGGCCACGACCACCCTGCTCTTGCGCACCTTGATGATGTTGCTCGCCTGCAGGATTTCGCGCACCTGGTCTTTTGTGAAGTTTTCGAAGAAGGGGACGCCGTGGACATAGTCGATGATGTTCTCGACCTTGTCCGCTTTCGGTCCTCCTTTCAGTCCCCTCAGCGCCACCCTCAAATCGTAGGCTAAATCCATGCAGGTCTGATAGCGTTGGCCGGGGTCCTTGGCCAACGCTTTGCGGCAAATTTTCCAGAGCACCTCCGGAATCTCCGGCCGGGTCGCCCGAATGGGGACTGGATCCAGATTGGTGATCTTGTACATGATGGAGAAGTAGTTCTCGCCGGGAAAAGCCTTCTCCCCCGCCAGAAGCTCGTAAAGGACACATCCCAGTGAAAAAATGTCGCTTTTGTCTTCGACCGGTTCTTCTTTGACCTGCTCCGGGGACATGTAGCTGGGAGATCCCACGATCCCCTTGGAAATCGTCTGACTCGATTTGACGTGGGCGATGCCGAAATCAGTGATCTTCACTTCCCCGGACCGATCCAGCATGAGGTTGGACGGCTTGATATCCCTGTGGATCACCCCCTGCCGGTGGGCGAAGTCCAGGGCGTGACAGGCCTTGAAAATCACCTCTACCACTTTGCTGATGGGAAGCAGATTTTCTTTGGTGCAATGCTTCTGAAGAGAAGGACCGTCCACATACTCCATGGTGATGTAGCAGAAGTCCTTGTACATGCCGGCGTCGTAGATGGCCACGATCCCTGGATGCACGAGCCTGCCTGCGGACTGAGCCTCCAGGAAGAACTGCTCCCGGTATTTGTCCGCTTTTTCTCCCTTCACATCCGCCGCAGGCCGCGAAATCTTGATCCCCACATACCGGTTAATGTAAGGATCTCGCCCCAGGTATACCACGCCCATGCTTCCCTGGCCGATTTTTCCCATGATTTCATATCGGCCCACCGTCTTGATGTCTGAAAGATCGGCAAGAAACTGCGTGTCCACAGGGCTGGCTTCGTGATCTTTACCGAGGAGTTTCATTTTGAGCCAGCTGGTGAGGCTCAGTTTTTTCTTGCCCTCTTCGGGTTCTATTTTTTCCTTTTCACGCAAAGGACTTTCCCTTTCTTAGACGCCATTCTGTAGGGTCGGTTTGCTACTATAACACAGGGCGACTGGAAACTTCAAGGAAAATAGGCTGTTATGCCAAGGAAGGAAAGGGGCAAAGGGACAAAGGCACAAAGGCACAAAGGGATATACCAGGATCCGCTTTCTGCTTTGTGCCTATATCCCTTTGTCCCTTTGTGCCTGGGTCACAGCGAAAAAACCAGGGTGAAGGGAAAAACCTGAAGGGATGCTATTGACCTGCGTCCCTAAACAGTTTCACCAAATTGATCCGGTTCATGACATCCGCGAACAGATCTCCTACCACGGCATCCGCCTGCTCGGTTCCCAGGATTTTGAGCCTTTCAGCCTCCCCGTTGGCAAATTGCTTGGCAAGGAGTGCACCATCCTTGGTGAGTCTGACCTCATACCCGAATTTGACTTTCCAGTTTCGGCCCACCAGGTCCAGGGAGAACTCCTGGAGCGCGAAGACCAATTCCAGCTGGCCCGCTTTTCTTTCAGTCACGATCTCGACTCCCTCACTCCCGACTCTGACGCGGAAAGCCTCCTTCACCAGCGACACTGCATCGTAAAGACCCAGCTTCAGAACCGGCTCTGTCCCCTTTTGAACAGAGTAGGCGATGTTGTCGGAAAAATTATCGAACTCTCTTTTCACTCCCCTGCCCACAAACTCTTTGGTTTTTCTCTCATCTTCCACAGACAGAAAAGCCTTTTTGCCCTGCAGGGCAACGGCATTCGCAGGAAGGCGGTCGTTTAGTTGAACATAGGCAATGGAACTGCAGGCCTGCATGAAAAGAAGCGCAGCAAGGATGCCCAAGATCCACCCTTGATTTAAGCTTTCTCTTAATCTATCTTTTCGGGCCATAGTCGTTTATCTCCTCTCTTTTGTCGTTGGAGGAGGCCAGGATACTTGCCTAGCAGTGGAACTGTCAAGCCAAGGGACTGAACTTTTCGAGGGCACACCCAATGAGTTCTGAAGATGAGCGTCTCCTTGAACAGGCATTTCGAGAGACCCGGGCAAACCACGGGGCGGAGATCACTTTCTACCTCCCTGGCATGATCCGCTATGAAAACCTGCGCGGCCGCTACCCCGCCATCTCTGTCACGGGAACCCGGTGTGAGCTCCAGTGCGAACACTGCAAAGGCCTTCTCCTGGACCCCATGATCCAGGTCACCGAGCCGAATGATCTCATGCAAAAGGCGCTTTATCTTCAGAAACGAGGGGTCCATGGAATTCTCCTGAGCGGAGGATCTGACCGCCAGGGAAGGCTGCCTTGGGCAAAGTACGTTGATGCGATCCGGGAGATAACAGAGGCGACCGGGCTCTATCTCTCAGCCCATGTGGGATTCCCTGATCTTGAGACATGCCGGCAATTGAAGAAAAGCGGCTTGCGCCAGGCTCTCCTGGACGTGATGGGCGATGAAGAAACCGCCACCCGGGTCTATCATCTCAATGGACTCCAAACCGTCAAGGATGCCCTGGAGAGCGTCTCACAGAGCGGTCTCCAGCTCGCCCCCCACATCGTGGCCGGGCTGCACTACGGCAGGATGAAGGGCGAAGACCATGCACTCCTGATCCTGAGCCGGCACAATCCCGCGGTCCTCGTCGTCGTGGTGCTCACGGGTTTGAAAGGAACCCCCATGGCAGGGATGGAACCTCCCTCCCCTCTGGAAGTTGCCCGGCTCATCGCAAGGGCAAGGCTCCTGATGCCCCGGGTTCCGATTTCCCTCGGGTGCGAGCGGCCCAGAAACAAACAGGGCACGGAGCTTGAGAAGCTGGCTCTCCGTGCCGGAATAACCAGAATGGCCGTCTGGTCCGAAGAAGTCCTCGAAGAAGCTTCAAGACTCGGGCTAAGCCCTCGTTTTCAAGCGACCTGCTGTTCCGTGGATTTCACGGACAGATTCAGAATGCTGCGTTGATGCCGGGGGTGCGATCTTCCTCAGCATCGCCACAAGCTTCCTCCTCGTGTTCCACTCCGGGTGATCCATGAGCTCTTCAGAAAGGTGCTTTAGAATTCGGCCGACTTCAGGCCCTTGAGACAGCCCAGTGATTTCCATGACCTTGGAGCCGTCGATCGCCAGATCCTGCAGCCCCCTGACGAGGGGCGTTTTGATCAAGCCTCTAATTCTTGACTGGACCTCCTTCAGCCGGCCAAGCGACTCTTGTTCGCCCTCGGCCAGACTCGCCAGGTTGGCTTTTCTCAGAGCCAGGAGGGTCTCCAAGTTCTCGGCGCCCACCCTGCGGATGAATCTCCTCAGATCCCCATCCCTCCAGGACGAATCATATCCGGCGAGAACCCTCTCTTCTTCAACAAGGTTAACCACCTGCCGGATCACGCTTTTGCTGAAACAGAAACGAACCATGATGGACTTCGCTGCCATGCCGCTCTTTGTCCCGTGATCCTGAGATGCGGATCGGGCAGAGGCGCAAAAAAGAGCAGACAGCCTTGATACGACATCAGGAGACGCTTGATCCACAATCCCCCTCTTTGCTTTCCCAACCTCCACAAGTTCGGGCAAGATCCAACCGAGGAGACCTGTTTTTCCGAGGAGATGCAAGCCCTGCGAGGGTTTTTCGCAGACCAGAATCCTGATCAGCTCATCCCTGACCCTCTCAGGGGCCGCAGAGGTGATGGCTTCTGCCATCGATGAGATCGCCTTCAACGTCTTTCCGTGGATTCGGAATCCAAGTTCAGCGGCAAATCGAACGGATCTTATAAGCCGAAGCGGATCTTCGCGAAATCTGTCCTCCGGATTGACCACCCCCCTCACCACTTTTTTCTCGATGTCTCTCCTTCCCCCCCAAGGATCAATGACCAGAGACCTTTCTGTGTCATAGGCCATGGCATTGATCGTGAAATCACGGCGCTCGAGATCATCTTCCAGAGTTTGCTTCGGCCCTCTGAAGGCTGTGACCTCATAGTGGCGGCCCTTGTGCACGAGTGTCACCGTTTCGTGCTTCAGGGAGAAACTTCGAAGACCCTTGAAAACAAAGGGGATCTCTTCAGGCCTCGCCGAGGTCGTGATATCCCAGTCGGTCGCAGGCCGGCCCATGCACAGGTCTCGAACAGCGCCACCGACGACATAGGCTTCATGCCCTGCGCGGTGAAGTCTCCTCGCGACCGATCTCACAAAGCTCGGGATGTCCCACTCTGCTGCGCTGGTGCTGCATGCACCCATGATTCATGCCCTTTCCGGTGTCCTCGATTCCCATGGATAAGCGCTTCTTTCTTATTCCGCTCTGCTTTTATATAATGACACAGGAAGATATCAAATTGAATAGGTTTGTTCGCCATGCACATTTTCACGTACGGATCATTGATGTTTCCTTCTGTGATGACGGCCGTCACCGGTCGTGAGTTCTCTTCTAGAAACGCCCGCGTGAAAAACCACGCTCGTTTCAAAGTGACCGGGGAATCCTATCCCGGTCTCACGCCGTTGGAGGGTGCTGTTACAGAAGGGGTTCTTTACCTCGACGTGGATGCGTTCTCAGTGAAACGGCTCGATGACTTCGAAGAGGAGCTCTATGAGCGTGCGGGGATCTCGGCAGATGCCCTCGACGGGGAATCGCTTATGGTGCAAACCTATCTCATCAAGCCCCAGTACCGGGATCGGCTCTCTTCAGAGCCTTGGGACCCGGAGCATTTTGAAAAGGCCGACCTGATCGACTTCATGGCGAGTTATCGGGGTTTTAATCGGACGGATCCGTCCGATCAGTCAATCTGACGAGTTCCCTTGCACTTGGGATAAGCACAGCAGACCCAGAACTGGCATCCCGCGCTCTTGCCTTTGTTCTCTGCTTCGCTCCGGCAGGGCATCTTAGGGCAAGTTCTGAATCCAATCACGAGCGGGGCCCACCGCGAAGTTTTTTCTTCCCTATCAAGCGGCTTTCATAGAGAATGATCGGAATCCCATCCTCCTCAATGCGGAGTGGGCGGGAAGAAATGATTGGTGAGGAGATCTGAGGACATGACAAAGACGCTTTCGGGTATTTTTCCGGCTCTCGTGACACCCTTTCAGAAAGGGAAACTATCCCTGTCAGGGCTCAAATCCAACATCAAGAAGCTTAACCGCTTCGACTTCACAGGCTACGTGGTCCTGGGATCGACCGGGGAAGGGATCTTGATGGACGAACAAGAGGGGCTGCACGCGATAGAGGCTGTGCGTGCTGCTGCTGCGCCTGGTAAAATCCTGATCGCGGGCACTGGTTCTGAGTCGAGTTCCGGCACCATTGACTTCTCCAACAAAGCCGCTCGGGCAGGCGCGGATTATTCACTGGTCGTGACCCCCTTCTATTACAAAGCCCAGATGACGGCTGCGGCTCTCGAAGCCTATTACCGGGAGGTTGCGGACAAATCGAAGA
This sequence comes from uncultured delta proteobacterium, assembly GCA_963702565.1. GTDB lineage: Bacteria > Desulfobacterota > DSM-4660 > Desulfatiglandales > HGW-15 > CAVPDE01. The sequence goes on from CAVPDE010000010.1 coordinate 221,354, forward strand.
TCCCCATCATCCTGTACACGGTGCCCAAATTCACCGGCCTCGAACTTCCTCTGCAGACCATTGCTGCCATGGCCGCTCACCCGAATGTGGTGGGGCTCAAAGACTCGTCCGGAAACATGTCGGCCATCAGTGAGACTCTCAAGGCCTGTCCTCAGGAGTTCTCGCTGTTCCAGGGCCACGGATCCCTCGTGTTCTCCGCCTTGCTCCTTGGAGCCAAAGGCGGCATTCTTGCCCTGTCCAACTTGGCTCCCGGAGAAACTGTGGAAATCTACAAACTGTTTCAGGCCGGAGATTATGGGAAGGCAAGAGAACTGCAGTTGCGGCTTCTGCCGGTCAATCAGAAGATTGTTGGCGGCTTTGGCGTTCCAGGCATCAAATGCGCCGCAGAAATGCTCGGATATGCAGCAGGAGAACCTCGTCCGCCGCTCAGGCCAGTGAGCCGGGAGGCCGGCGATTCGATTCACAAGATATTGAAGGAGGGCGGACTTCTTTAAGGATGTAGGCAGTCACAACGGAAGGTAAAGAACGACGGCCGACCGACGACCGCTGACCGCACAGAACAAGTAACAAGTCACGAGTGACCGTTCGACGCGCTCACGGCCCTGAGCAACGTCGAAGGGCAAGTCACGAGCAAGACGGACGGCGGATAACGGTGAACGTCTTATAACTTAAAGGTCATATCCGCAGCCACGCCGAAGCATTGAATCTTGGCTCCTCTCTTGGCAGCCCTTTTCCGGCAATCTTCGACAAGGCGATCCATCTGACGGTCTGTCCTGGCCTGATTCAAGTGAAAGAGTCCGAGCTTCTTCACCCCCGCCTGCACGGCCAGGTCCAGAGCTCTGGTGTACGTGGAATGCCCCCATCGCCTTGTCTTCTTGTACTCCTCCGGGGTGAATTCGCCGTCGTGAATCAATAGATCCGCCCCTTCTGAGAAGCTCCTGTACTCTTCGAAAGAGCGGCCGCCGGGATGGCAGTAATCCAGCTCGTTGTCCGTCAGAAAAACAAAGGCCCTGTCCCCCTCTATGAACTTGTAGCCGTTGCCGTCGTTTGGATGGCACAGGGGAATGGGGATCACCGTCACAGAACCGATTTGAAAACGTTCCATGCATTCGGGCTCATAATGGATCCGGGCCTTGAGGTTGTCATAGCCTACAGGGAAGTTAGGCGGGTCAACAATTTTGGAAAGCATGGTTCGGATGAATTGCTGGGCAAAAGGACAGCCCTGGATGCGCAGCCGGGTTCTCCTGGTGTACAGGGGCTCGAAAAAAGGGAAACCCATCAGGTGATCCCAGTGGGCGTGGGTGAAGATCATGTCATAAGAGTACCTGCCTTCTTCCATCAAGCGGCGGCCCAATCTCCGTATTCCGGTACCCGCATCCACGATAATGACGCGATCGTCCTTGGTCCGGATTTCAACGCAGGTCGTGTCGCCCCCGTACTTCACGACCTCTTTCCCCGAGACGGGGATGGAACCCCTCGACCCCCAGATCCTGATAAACATCTTCCTCTCCTCGCCCCTCGACCTCTACAAGCATTTATGCTAGTTTATCACAGCCATGGATTCCTTCACCACCACGATTTTTTCGACCCTTCAGGAGCCCCTATAGATGATCTCCATCGTTCTTAAACCGGGACGTGAAAAGTCTTTGCTCAGACATCACCCCTGGGTTTTTTCAGGGGCGATTGGATCTCTTGAAGGCGATCCGCGCCCCGGTGAAACGGTCGAAATCCTCTCGGGCGAAAGAGGCTTCCTCGGTACCGGAGCCTATTCTCCACATTCACAGATCCGTGTCAGGGTCTGGACCTTCCAAAGGGATCAGCCTCTAGATGCTTCCTTTTTTCGTGCCCGCATGGATGCGGCGATCCGATCTCGTGCCGCGCGCTTCACGGGCAAGGAGGGCGCGTGTCGTCTGATCAACGCTGAATCAGACGGCTTGCCGGGTTTGGTGGTGGACAAGTACGGTGAGTTCCTCGTCTGCCAGTTCTTGAGCGCAGGATCGGAGCACTGGAGAGCCGAGATCCTCGATCAACTCCAGCAGATCCTTTCACCGGCGGGCATTTATGAGAGGTCGGACGTGGACGTCCGCCTTAAGGAAGGCCTTGAACCACGCGCGGGCACCCTCCGGGGAGCATTGCCGCCCGAGCTCCTGCCGATTCAGGAAGGGCCTTGTCGCTTCCTTGTGGATATTAGCAAAGGCCACAAAACAGGTTTCTACCTGGACCAACGTGACAATCGGCAGGCTCTTGCGGACTATGCCCACGGATGCTCGGTCCTCAACTGCTTTGCGTACACCGGCGGATTCGGGATCTGGGCATTGAGAGGCGGGGCAGACCATGTGACGGAAGTGGAGTCTTCCTCAGGGGTCCTGGAGCTCGCCGCGCGCAATGTGGAGATCAATGGCTTTAACTCTAGTAAGGTGGATCACCTGCAAGGGGATGTCTTTCAGGTTCTGCGCGAGTTTCGAAACTTCAACCGGTGCTTTGACCTCATTGTTCTGGATCCCCCGAAATTCGTGGACTCCCTAAGCCGGTTGCCTAAGGGAACGAGGGGTTACAAGGACATCAATCTCCTTGCTTTCAAGCTTCTCAATCCGGGGGGAATTCTCTTCACCTTTTCATGTTCGGGACTCGTCCCTCCTGACCTCTTCCAAAAGATCGTGGCCGATGCCGCCCTCGATGCGGGCCGGGACGCTCAGATCCTGCGGACTCTCACTCAAAGCCCGGACCACCCTACATCCCTCAACTTCCCGGAAGGTGCGTATCTCAAGGGACTGGTCTGCAGGGTCGCTTAGCACGATTCCTACTTTCTGTACCACGGACAAACAGAGTTTGTCCGTGCCACCCTCTGTCATCTGCTTTCCGTGCCACTACCCCTCCAGTATTGAATTGACACGCCCCCAGTCATTTTCCTATCATCCCCCTAAGCAATGAGCGGTTGTGAGTACAGGCCCAAAACCCTTCAAGAAGAAAGGACACTGTCATGAGGGAAGGCAAACTTCACTACGGCTGGATCGTCATCTTTATGGGGCTCCTCACTACAATCGCAGCGCACGGTTTTGGACGCATGGCGTACACGATCATTCTTCCGGCCATGAAAGACGGTCTGAAGTTCGACTACACGCAACTCGGTCTCCTCGGCACCGGGAACTTCATCGGATATCTGACCATGGCCATCATCGGGGGTTTTCTCGCCGCCCGTTTCGGAACCCGCATCGTCATTACCCTGGCCCTCTTTCTCCTGGGGATCACCCTTATCCTAACAGGTTTGGCTCAATCCTTCGGCTATGCCCTCTCCATGCGTTTCTTGACCGGCCTGGGCAATGGCGCCGCCTATGTCCCCGCCATGGCCCTCGGGTCCGTATGGTTCGCCATGAAAAGGCGCGGCTTTGCCACTGGAATAGTATCGGGGGGGATTGGAGCGGGGACTCTCGTCTCCGGGCTCCTCGTTCCTCCTATTCTGGTTGCTTATGGAGGCGAGGGATGGCGTTACGCCTGGTATATTCTGGGGGGAATTGCCCTCGTGATCGCGGTCATTGTCTACTCCTTCATCCGCAGCAGGCCCGACGAGAAGGGCCTGTTGCCTGTGGGAGCCTCTGAAAAAGATGCCCCGCCTCCTTCTCCCGCAGGACCCAAGGTGACCTCCCTTCAATGGAGTGCGGTTTATGGGATGTCCTCTGTCTGGTACCTGGGTCTGGTTTATTTCTTCTACGGTTTCTCCTACATCATTTATATGACCTTTTTTGCCGCCTACCTTGTGAAAGAAATGGGGCACACTCAGGCCTATGCAGGCGGCCTCTGGGCTTTGGTGGGCGGTCTCAGCACTTTTTGCGGGATCCTCTGGGGACACATTTCAGATCGACTCGGCCGGAGCCGCGGGGCTGCACTGGCTTATCTCGTCCTGGGGTTGTCCTACATTGTTTATGCACTCATCAAGTCGGAGTTCGGGTTCTATCTTTCGGCCGTGATGTTCGGCCTCACCGCCTGGAGCATCCCGACAATCATGGCCGCTGCTGCGGGCGATTTTGTAGGGCCGCGGCTGGCACCCGCCGGCCTCGGCTTCATCACGCTCTTTTTTGGAATCGGTCAAGCTCTGGGGCCGGCCCTCGGAGGATACCTAGCGGACATCAGCCGCTCCTTTACCGTTCCTTTCCTGGTGGCAGCAGGGATCTCTTTCGCGGGGATGGTGGCCTCTTTGTTCTTGAAGAAACCGAGCACGACGCCCTAGAAGAAGTGAACAGTGATCAGTAATCGGTGAGCAGTTAGAGGAGCAAGTGACGAGTCACGAGTAACAAGTGACGAGTGGTTGACGGATAACGTTGCGCCAAAGCTTTTAACTGATTACTGGTTACTGTTGACTGATCACTGGGTTACAGGGGAGTTAAACATGATTAAGATCATTCCTGCTGCCAAGCGGCATTTTTCCGATTTCGGGTGGCTCAAAACCTATTGGCTCTTTTCCTTTTCCAATTACTATGATCCGACCAATATCCAGTTCGGGGCCCTCAGGGTCTTCAACGACGACGTGGTCGAGCCGAAAACCGGTTTCCCGACCCACCCTCATGAGGAAATGGAAATCGTCACCATTGTCCTGAGCGGAGAAATGACCCACAAGGACAGCATGGGGAACCAGGCGGTCATCAAGGCAGGGGATGTGCAGCGCATGTCTGCAGGGACCGGGCTCACCCACTCGGAGTTCAACCTTGCCAAAGAGCCTGTTCACTTCTATCAGGTCTGGATCTACCCGGACCTGGCCGGCCTCAAACCCTCTTATGATCAGAAAAGCTTTTCGCCCGAGGCCTGGAAAAACCGGCTGCTCCCTGTGGCCTCTGGCCAGGGGCTTCACGGCGCTGTGACCTTTCACACCTATGCGACCATTTATCGGTGCGATCTCGACGCCAGGCAGAAAATCGATTTCAGTGTCAATGAGTCCAGGCGCGTCTTCCTCTACCTGGCCTCCGGCAGCCTGGGGCTAAATGACCAGAAACTGGAAGCCGAGGATCAGGCCCGCATTGATCTCGAAAAAGACCTTGAGCTGAGGGCCGACATGGATTCTTCTTTTGTGCTCATTGATGTACCGTCCTGCAAAGGGTGGGGCTATGACGAAAAAACCCTGAGAGGCTCCAAAGCATGAAGATCCATGCCAACGGAATCACGGTGCACTATGAGATGGAGGGTCCTGAGTCAGCGCCTGTGGTGAGTCTCAGCCACTCGCTGGCTACAGATCTTTCCATGTGGGACCTTCAAGCGGCTGTGCTGAAGTCCGGGTACCGGGTGCTTCGTTATGACACCCGGGGACACGGAGGCACGGAGGCGCCGGAGGGGCCCTATACCCTGGAGCAGTTGGCTGAAGATGCAAAAGCGCTCCTCCGGGCTCTCGGGATTCCCAAGACGCATTTCATGGGGATTTCCATGGGCGGGATGATCGGGCAGATCCTGGGGCTCAAGGATCCCGGCATGCTTCGAAGCCTTATTCTCTGCGATACCTCGAGCCGCATTCCAGAAGAAGCCATCCCCATCTGGGAAGAGCGAATCGGCCTCGCTCAAGAACAGGGGATGGTCTCGCTGGTGGAATCCACCATGGAACGATGGTTCACCCCGTCCTTTCGCGGCAAACCGCTTTCGGTACTCGACAAGGTCCGAGCCATGATCCGGGCCACGCCGGTTGCAGGATACGTCGGGTGTTCGCGGGCGATTATGAAGTTGAATCTGACGGAACGGTTGAGTGAGATCGCGCTGCCCACCTTGATCATCGTAGGGGAGGAAGATCCCGGAACCCCGGTCGCCGCCTCCCAAGCCATTCACAAAAAGATCAAAGGCTCTGAGCTCGTGATCCTCAAGTCTGCTGCGCATCTTTCCAATATCGAGCAGCAGGATGCCTTCAACACCGCAGTGCTCGATTTCCTCAGACGCCGGGCCTAAGGGACAGGAAGATCTCACACTTCCTGCACAGCGTCATTTTCTTCTGCCAGGACCCTTGAATCTTGCCGTGGCATATGGTCCCGTTGATGAACCAGCACAAATGCCCCAAACGGTATTCCCACGCCGGGCACTGCTCCCTGGTCTCTTTGGGGCAGCTCTTTGCCGTCCAGCAGTTTTGCCTGCTTTTGCCGGACAGGGGAAGGTGATGGGCAAGAAGAAAGAGGGTTTGCCGTTCCACATGGACAGGGATTCTTCTCCACCCCTGTTCAAAGCTCTGGATCGCCTTGAGGGAGGTCCCAAGGAGTTGGGCCAATTCCTTTTGTGTCTTCCCCAGATAAGCTCTTATGCTGGAAAATTCGCTGTTACGCACGTGATAGACTCCTGTTGAGACGTTCGCCCCGGGCGTTTAAGTTTCCAACGCTCCCTGCAGTTTGAAAGAGGATCGGCAAAACCCTAACACATTTTCGGTACCGGTTCAACGGATTCAAAGCATAGCCCGGCAAGGGGTGCGAAGGTCTCTGGACCGGGGGACGTCCAGGCGCAGAAAAGGCCTTGACACTCATACCACCAAGTGGTATATTCTAGCCAATCATTCAAACAACCTCCTTTGACTAGCCCCTGAATATCTCCTCCTTGCGGAGGATCACGGTATCCAGGGGTTTTTTTTTGACCTCTCAGCCACCGGCAAACCGCTGGATTCTTCTTCCTTCCTCCGCTTCGGCCCGAGCCGTACCATCAAGTATTTGACTCGGCTATCCTTAGGGTGTATAGAACGCCGAATGTTTCGGTTCTGGCGAATCCCGCTTTGTCCTTTGGGCATCGGCATGCGGTCATGGAAAGGATTTGAAGCGTGACAGATTCGAAGGTTTCGTCGTCTCTGCCTGACAATGGAGGCAGGCGCTCGGGAATCGATCGCAGGAGATTCTCCTACAGCGCCCACATCCCCGAAAGACGCCAAGGCCTTGAGCGGAGGAGCGGCCGTGATCGCAGGGAACGGATCAGCCTAGGAGAGAGGCGCACCCGAAATCGGCTGTCCGGCCCCTTGGGCAAGCTCGGACGCGGGATCGAAAGGAGGATTGCTCCCAAACGCTTGCCCGCCTAGGGAGGGCTCGCCGACTCCTCGCGGACCTATTGATTTCCCCTCTTTTTCGTGTTATGCTTTTCTCCAAACGTCGTCGTGCCGCCCTTATTTTCCGGAGACTCCTTCTATTTTGTTTTCGCTCCCTTTCTGCCCCCGGTTTGGAACCGGACGGGGCGGTTCGAATGAGACAACCTAAAGATCGAAGGGTGAACCATGAAAAATCTTTTTCTTACCGCTTTGGTCATCGCGATCGTGATCGCCGTCGGCGGTGCCGTGAGGCCTTATTGGAACAAGTACTGGATCCAGAAGGAGATCGAAGTAGCGGCCGTGTACGGCACCAAAAACACTTCGGAGAACACAAAGGCATTTCTTCTCAATAAACTCAAAGAAGAAGGATACCGCATCGGGGAAGATGAGATTTATGTCGAGAAGGACCCCAAGAACAACGTGACGGTGACGGTGCGCTATTCCGACAAGATCTCTGTCTTCGGGAAGGAACTCCAAAAGCTCCATTTCACGGTCACAGCGACTGAAAGAGAAATCAAAGCGTACTATTAGCCCCCACAGAAACCCCCCGTCGACGGCTCCCGGCCTTTCGTTTTCCCTTTGCCTGCTCCGCCCCTCCAGGTTTTTCCCAACGGCACGCGGTTCAAGACGGCACTCCCTTTTATCCCTTTAATTCCTCTTGCACGCCATAAGGAGCAAGTCTAATATGCTCTCCATATCGTGCATGATGAATCTCAGGAGGAACCATGGAGACACCAATCCGAATCGACCTCTTCAGCGATACCATCACAAAACCCACTCCAGGGATGCGGAAATGCATGGCCGAAGCCGAGGTGGGAGACGAGCAGCAAAAAGAAGACCCTTCGGTCAACAAACTGGTGGAAAGGGTCTGCGATCTTCTGGGCAAAGAGGATGCCGTCTATCTGCCTTCGGGAACCATGTGCAATCAGATCGCCTTTCGCGTCTATTGTCGGCCGGGCGATGAGATCATCATGGATGAAACGGCCCACACGCGCCACTATGAAACAGGCGGTCCGGCAGCCCTCACAGGGGCCATGACCTATCCTGTTGCCGGCAATCGGGGGGTCTTCACTGCGGAGCAGCTAGAAGCAGCCGTGCGGCCTGCGAGCAACCATTTGCCCCGTTCCAGGGTGGCTCTTGTGGAACAAACCTCGAATCTGGGCGGTGGATCGATCTGGCCTCTGGACGGGATTCAATCCGTGTGTGCTGCGGCTCACAAGCACGGGATGCTCTGCCACATGGACGGCGCCAGGCTCCTGAACGCTGTTGCAGCCATGGGAATCAAAGCCAGGGCCTATGCAGAGCCTTTCGATTCGGTTTGGATTGATTTCAGCAAAGGCCTGGGCGCTCCTGTGGGGGCTGCCCTGGCCGGTTCAAAGGGCTTCATTCACGAGGCCTGGCGCTGGAAGCACCAATTCGGAGGCGCCATGAGGCAGGCGGGAATCATCGCCGCCGGCGCGGTCTACGCTCTGAACCATCACGTGGAGCGACTTTCAGAAGACAACGAGAACGCCCGGATCCTGGCTCAGGGTCTGGCGGAAATCGAGGGGATTGTCGTTGAACCGGTCGAGACCAACCTCATCTTTTTCGATGTCTCAGACCTGGGGGTCACTGCCGAAGCGTTTAACGCTCTTCTGAGAGAAAAAGGTCTCCGCATCTCTGTTCTTGGGAAAACGAGGGGAAGAGCAGTCACCCATCTCGATGTGTCACGGGAACAGGTGAAGGAAGGGCTCGAAATCATTCAACGGGTTGCAGCACAGATCACGAAGAGGAAAACCTGGCCTTGACTCCTGACGCTCTTGTGTCAGCCTTTTCAGACCTTATCCTTGCCGAGAGACCCGAGGGCCCTGTTCTTGACCTGGCAGCGGGAAACGGCCACAACGGCCTTTTCCTGGCAGCCAAAGGGCTCCCCGTGATTCTCGCCGATCGTTCCGAAGAAGCTCTCCTTGAGGCAAAAGAGACGGCCGACGGGATGCAGACAAAAGTCACGATTTGGAAGGTCGATTTGGAGAGACCCGGTGAGAACCCTCTCACAGAGGAGGAGTACAGCGCCATTCTTGTCTTTCGGTACCTTCACCGGCCCCTGATGCCCTGCATCAGAAAGGCCCTGAGGACGGGAGGATTTCTTGTCTACCACACCTACACCTTGGAACAGGCGCAGTTTGGAAAACCGCGCAACCCTGACTTCCTGCTCAAACCCAGGGAACTGATGGACTGGTTCAAGGACTGGAATGTCCTGCATCACTTTGAAGGCATTCAGGAGGACCCCCGGAGAGCTGTCGCGGAGATTGTGTGCCGGAAGCCGTGAACCGAGAGAGGCGGGAGGGTTGAGGCTAGAGGCAAGACCGAACAACAGAGAACCGCAGAATATCGAAGTGTCGTTTCCTTCGACATTCGACATTCGACATTCCTTATTGTGAAGTTTCCTTTTCGATAGAACTGGCCGCCCAAGCGGCCAGCGGCTAGACTGTATGCTGTCCTCCAGTATTGAGGTATTCTCATGGCCATTAGAGATATTCTGCTCCTCGGAAACCCCCGGCTCTACGAAGTATCCGAAGCGGTTCAAGAGGAGGATTTGAAACATCTGCCTGCTGCGGTTTCTGATCTCCACGACACCCTTCTGGAGTTCAGAAGGAAATACGGTGCCGGAAGGGCCGTCGCAGCCTGCCAAATCGGTTTCGCGAAACGCCTGATCTACATGTTTATCGACAGACCCGTTGTTTTCGTCAACCCTTCACTGGAAAACAGAAGTGAAGAGATGATCGAAGTCTGGGATGACTGCATGTGCTTCCCTGATCTTCTCGTCAAAGTGAGGAGACACAAGAACTGCACCATCCGGTTCAGGGACCTGAGCTTCCAGGAGCACACGATGAAGCTGGAGGATGACCTGTCGGAACTCCTTCAGCATGAATATGACCACTTGGACGGGGTCCTCGCCGTATCAAGAGCGATCGACGGATATTCATTTGCTCTCAGGAGCCAGAGGCCAACCTTGAAATAGAAAGGTGCAAGGTGCTAGGTGCAACGATGAAGACAGGCACAGAGGGACAAAGGGACAGAGCGGACAGATTTTTCTGCTTTGTGCCTTTGTGCCTTTGCAACTTTGTCCCTACAGCCTGTATGCAGGAACCAAATTGAATAAGGAGCTACAAGACATGGGGAAACAATACCAGCATATTGACACAAAGCTCATCCACGCCGGAGAGCCTGACCCTCGCATTCTCGGATCGGTGAGCATGCCCATTTTCCAGTCCGCCATGTTCGAGTACGGAGGCGAAAAGAGCTACCATGACCTCAAATACATCCGGTTGAACAACACGCCCAATCATGCCGCCCTTCACGCCAAGCTGTCGGCCCTTGAAAACGCGGAAGCCGCGCTGGTCACAGCGAGCGGCATGGCGGCGATCTCCACCGCGCTCTTGGCGGTCCTCTCTCAAGGAGATCATCTCCTGGCCCAGGACTGCCTTTACGGAGGGACTCACGATCTGATCACCAAGGATCTGCCGGGTCTTGGTATTTCCTTTGATTTCATTGATGGGAATGATCCTGGCTCGTGGGAAAAGAAACTCAAACCCTCGACCAAGGCCATCTATGTAGAGACCATGACCAACCCGCTCATCCAGGTGGCGGATCTCAAAGCCGTCGTGGACTTTGCAAAAGCTCATCATCTTGTTTCCATGATCGACAACACCTTTGCGAGTCCCATCAACTTCCGGCCGCCGGAGTGGGGTTTTGACCTCTCTCTCCACAGTTGCACGAAGTACCTCAACGGCCATTCTGACATCGTCGCAGGAGCGGTGATCGGCAAAGCCGACCTCGTCCAAAAGACCGTTCACAAGCTCAACCATCTGGGCGGATCCCTGGATCCTCACGCCTGCTTCCTTCTCCATCGAGGGATGAAGACTCTCGGGGTCAGGGTTCGATACCAGAACGAGAGCACCCTCAAGATCGCGAGGTTTCTTGAAAATCACCCCTCGATCCTGAAAGTCAACTACCCGGGCCTTCCGAGCCACCCGGCTCACGAGAGAGCACGCTCTTTGTTCGAGGGATTCAGCGGCATGCTGAGTTTCGAGGTGAAAGGAGGGTTGGAGGCGGCCGAACGCTTTATGAAGAAGACGACCCTTCCGGTTATCGCACCGAGCCTTGGGGGCATCGAAACTTTGCTCACGAGGCCGGCGACCACTTCGCACGCGGGGCTGTCCCCGGAAGAAAGGCGCCGATTGGGGATTTCGGAGGCCCTCATCCGCATGTCCGTAGGCATTGAATCCCCGGAAGATATTATTGACGACTTCGAGCAGGCACTGAAGCGCTAGAAAGGTTGACGGCAAATCCTTTTCCAGTACCGAGTCCATTCTTGTTTTAGGACCGTGAACCTTGAGTCTTGTATTCCAATTCCTACGCCTTAAGTTTCTGTAACCTTGCACCGTGTGCCTTGGCCCCTGAGCCGCGTGTTTTAAGTTCACGGCGCGAGTGAAACACATAATGATTAGGAACAAAAGATGGCTCGACCAAAGGACCCCTCCTCGGTCATCCGAATCAGGGGTGCCCGACAGCATAATCTCAAGAACCTCGATCTCGATATTCCGCTCAACCGCATCACGGTCATTACCGGCCTGAGCGGTTCCGGAAAATCCTCTCTGGCCTTTGACACCCTGTACGCGGAAGGCCAGCGCCGGTACGTAGAGACCTTCTCGCCCTATGCCCGGCAATTCATGGAGCGCATGGACCGGCCCCAGGTGGACCGGATCGAGAACATTCCCCCTTCCATCGCCATTGACCGCAAAGATCCGGTGAGAACGTCCCGTTCCACCGTGGGGACCATGACGGAGCTCACCGATTACGTGAAGCTCCTCTACGCCCGTGTCGGGCAACTCCATTGCAGGAAGTGCGGCAAACCGGTGGTGCCTGAAACCCCCGAGCACGTTTGGAAAGCCATTGAAGAAGTTCCTCAGGGATCCGAACTGGTGATCACCTTCCCTGCTTCCACAAAGGGGAATGACGCTGACCAACTGCGAAAGGATCTCGGCCAAATGGGTTTCTCCCGCTTCTACGAACGCGGCGAGATCAAACCCATGGACTCATGGACAGGGGAGAACTTCCTTCATGTGGTCGCAGACCGCATCGTTTTCAAGCGGTCGGATCGAAAAAGGATTGTGGATTCTCTGGAGCAGGCCTTCCGATTCGGAAGCGGCCGGATCGATCTGTGGATCCCGCCGGACCAGCACCTTGCCTTCACCAGCCGGCTCGACTGCCCGACCTGCGACATCACCTACAGAAGCCCATTCCCAAACCTCTTTTCCTTCAACAGCCCCGTGGGCGCCTGCGAAACGTGCCGCGGATTCGGAAAAACCATTCAGGTCGATCTGAATCTGATCATCCCCAACCCCTCCCTTTCGCTTGAACAGGGAGCGATCAAGCCCTTCGGAGGAATCAAGGAAGGTCGCTTCGAGTTCAAAGACCTCAAGGCCTTTTGCAGAAGCAGGAAAATCCCCATGGATGTTCCTTACAGGGACCTGGCCGAATCACAGAAAAAGGCCATCTTTGAGGGAAGCAGTGGTTATTACGGCATCAAAGGGTTCTTCAAGTGGCTGGAAGGCAGAACCTACAAGATGCACGTGCGGGTGTACCTCTCTCGTTACAGGAGCACCGTGACCTGCCCTGATTGTCAGGGCACCCGGTTCAAGCCGGAGACGCTCCTTTATCGGGTGGGCGGTATCACCATCGGGAAACTCTACAGCATGAGCGTTGGCCGGGCCGCGGCATTTTTCAGTTCTCTTCGCGTTTCCTCAGAAGACAAAGCCTCTCTTCTCATCCTGGATGAGATCCGCAGCCGGTTGCGCTACTTGCAGGAAGTCGGGCTGGACTACCTGACCCTCGACCGCCAGTCCCGCACCCTGTCCGGAGGGGAGGTCCAGCGCGTGGCCCTCACCTCTGCGCTCGGGTCCTCCTTGGTGAACACCCTGTATGTCCTGGACGAACCGAGCATCGGCCTTCATCCCAGGGACAATCACCGTCTGATTCGAATTCTCAAAGGCCTGAGGGATCTGGAGAACACGGTCGTTGTGGTCGAGCACGATCCGGAGATCATCAGCCAGAGCGATTTTATGCTGGACCTGGGGCCCGGTGCCGGAGAAGCGGGCGGAGGGATCATGTATTTCGGTCCTACAGCCCACGTGACCGACTCCCTGACCGGCCAATACCTGAGGGGCAAGAAATCCATTTCCCTGCCTGAGAAACGCCGACAAGCCAATCGCTGGATCACCGTGAAAGGAGCCTCTGAAAACAACCTCAAGAACCTGGATGTCAAGATTCCTCTCGGCCTGTTCGTTTGCCTCACCGGAGTTTCCGGATCGGGAAAATCCACTCTTGCCGAGGAAATCCTTTACAAGGGAATCAAGAGAATCATTGGAGACCCCCAGGGTGAGCCGGGTCGTCATTCTTCGATCCTTGGCACGGAAGCGATTGAGGATGTCCTTCTGGTGGATCAAAAACCCATCGGCCGTTCACCCAGGGCCAATCCTCTGACCTATCTGAAGGCCATGGACCCCATCCGCCACCTGCTGGCAAACACAGAGGCTGCCAGGGAAAAGGGTATGGGGCCGAGGTTCTTCTCCTTCAATGTCGCCGACGGCCGTTGCCCCACCTGTGAGGGGGCGGGCTTCGAAAAAGTGGAGATGCAGTTCCTCTCCGATGTGTTCATCACCTGCCCTGACTGCGGCGGCAAACGTTTCAGCAAAGACGTGCTCGAAGTCCGGTACAGAGACAAGACCATCGACGACATCCTGTCCATGACCGTGACCCAGGCCATCGCCTTTTTTCACAAACAGGGGGGTGTGGTTGAAGCGCTTCAGCCCCTGGTGGATGTCGGTCTGGGATACATGCGCCTGGGCCAGCCGATCAACACCCTTTCCGGCGGGGAAGCGCAGCGGCTGAAGCTTTGTTCTTTTCTCAAAACCAGGTGGGTGAAACCGAGGCTGTTTATTTTCGATGAACCGACCACAGGCCTTCATTTTGAAGACATCCAAAAACTTCTCTCCGCACTTCAGAGGCTGGTCGATCAGGGGCACACGGTGCTCGTCATCGAGCACAACATGGATGTGGTGAAAACAGCGGACTGGGTGATCGACCTCGGTCCGGAAGGCGGGGAACAAGGGGGTGCGCTTCTGGTCGCAGGGCCGCCTGAAAAAGTGGCGGCTCACAAGCGGTCTCACACGGCCTCCTTCCTCAAGAATTATCTGTCCCAGGCCTCTCGGTTGAAGGCTTTCCTGCCTGCCAGGGTCCCTTCTGCACCCCCACAGGTCCCGTCCGTCCTCGTGCGAGGGGCCAGAGAGCACAACCTCAAAGACCTGACCGTGTCCATTCCAAGGCAGGAACTCGTGGTGGTGACAGGGATTTCAGGATCAGGGAAATCCACGCTCCTCTTTGACATTCTCTTTGCCGAAGGCCAGCGCCGCTATCTGGAAAGCCTGGCTCCTTATGTGCGGCAGTACGTGAGAGTTCTTGAAAGGCCTGACGTGGATTCCGTGACAGGGCTCTCGCCGACCGTCGCCATTCAGCAGCGCATCAGCCATGCCAGCAGCCGATCGACCGTGGCCACTCTGACGGAGATCTACCATTTTCTCAGGCTCCTCTACAGCAAGCTGGGGTCCCAGCACTGTCCTGGCTGCGGCAGGGAACTCAGCGCTCAGAATCTTGAAAGCATTGTCGCACAGATCAGGGATCGCTACCGAAGAGGAAAGGCGCTGGTTCTGGCGCCCAAGGTGGCCGGCCGCAAGGGCTTTCACAAAGAGGTGCTGGCCCGTGCGCTTCGAAAAGGATTCAAGCAGGCCCGCATTGACGGCAGTCTGATCAAGCTTGAAGAGGACATGGCTCTCAGCCGCTACTATGAGCACACTATTGACCTTGTCATCGGAAGGCTTCCGGCCAAAAACACGGACGAGATGGTGCGTGTCGCGCTGGACGAGGGGGCAGGAAACCTGATGATGCTTAAAGCAAGCGGCGCTGAAGAAATCTTCAGCCAGAAAGGGATCTGCCCTGCCTGCGGCATTGGACTTCAAAGCCTTGATCCGCGCCTCTTCTCCTTCAACAGCAAGCTGGGAGCGTGCAGGCGCTGTGAAGGTCTGGGCACGGTCGGGGAGGCGGGCGAAAAGGTTTGCCCCAAATGCAAGGGAAGCCGCCTCAAACCCGAAGCCCTGAGCGTCAAGATCCAGGGCCATTCCATCTGGGATCTGGTGCGGCAGCCGGCCAGTCGACTTTACGAAACCCTGAAAGGGTTTTCATTCTCCCCTCGCGAAGCACCCATCGCGGGTCCGGCCATGGCGGAAATCCTCATGCGCCTTGCTTTTGTGAACCGCCTCGGCCTCTCCTATCTCTCCCTGGACCGGAGCGGCGACACGCTCTCAGGAGGCGAAGGCCAGCGCATTCGTTTGGCCGCGCAACTCGGCTCCAATCTCACGGGAGTCTCCTACATCCTGGATGAGCCGACCATCGGCCTCCATGCCAGGGACAACCGGATCCTGCTGGACGCCCTGAAGGAGCTTAAGAATCGAGGAAACTCCATTTTTGTTGTGGAGCATGACGAAGAAACCATCCGTGAAGCGGACCACATCATTGACCTTGGGCCGGGTGCGGGCAGGGAGGGCGGGCAGGTGGTGGCCAGCGGCAAGCTCGCGGATCTGAAAAAGAACCCCGCCTCCATCACGGGGATCTCTTTTAACGGAAAGCCTCACGAGCTCACCTCGCGGCTGAGACCTTACAGGGAAAGGCCGGCCCTGAAAGTGATTTCAGCGACCGAGCACAATCTCAAGGGAGTTGAGGCAGCCTTTCCTCTCGGGACCCTCCTCTGTGTCACCGGAGTCTCGGGCTCGGGCAAGTCCACGCTTCTGAAGGAAACGCTCTACAAAGGCCTGCAGAACCTTCTCCTGCAACGCCAAGATCCGGCCGGAGCCTGTGTTCGAGTGGAGGGGTGGGAGGCCCTTGAACGAGTGCTGGAAGTGGACCACAGCCCGATCGGATACACCCCTCGATCCGTGCCCTCGTCCTACGTGGGGTTCCTTCCTGAAATCCGTCACCTCCTCTCCATGACCCCTGAGGCTAGGGCCAGGGGATACCGGCCCGGCCGTTTCTCCTTCAACCTCGCGGGAGGAAGGTGTGAGGCGTGCAAGGGGCACGGAGCCGTGAAGGTGGAGATGAGTTTTCTCCCCGACGTTTACGTGAACTGCGAAGTGTGTCATGGAAAACGGTTCAACCAGGAGACTCTCGACATCACCTACAGGGGGAAAAATATTGCTGAGATTCTCGACTTGACTTTTGAGGAAGCCAAGGACTTTTTCGTGGCGATTCCCCGAATTCGCCATGCCGCAGACGTGGTGTGCAGGATCGGATTGGGTTATCTGCGAATCGGCCAGTCAAGCCCCACCCTGTCCGGCGGAGAAGCCCAGCGCATCAAGCTGGCCGAGGAACTGGCCAAACCCTCCAGAGGACGGACCCTGTACATTCTCGATGAGCCGACCACAGGGCTTCATCTCAACGACGTGAAAAAACTGGTGGACGTGCTGCAGGCTCTCGTGGATCAGGGAAACACAGTCGCCCTGATTGAGCACAACATGGAGATGATCAAGGAGGCGGATTACATCATTGATCTCGGTCCCGAGGGAGGAGAAGCCGGAGGAACTGTGGTCGCCACAGGCTCGCCGGCAGAACTTCTCGCACGCCCGAACGGGTCTCACACCGTCAAATATCTGAAGAAATACCTGGAACGATGACGACCCCTTAACCCCTTCATCCGTACCAGTTTAGCTCTTTGAAATAAGAACAGAAAAAGGCCATGGAGGTCTCTCTAAAAACAGAACAACGAAGACGCCACACCTCAATAGCAAGCTCTAGGCCGTGGGTGAGGCGGACGGAGGGCTACCGCGGAACTCGCCACGTAATGCCCAGCTGGCAGGTGCCGGTGAAACCCGGGTCGCCTCTGGCGCCGCCGAAGGCGGGTAAACCTCGCCGCCCGCCTTCGCTGCCCCTTATCTGCAGAGTCTTTCCCGCACACTCTTCGTTTTCTGTTTTTAGAGAGACTTCCATGGCCTGAGCCATCCATTTCAAAGAGCTAAACTGTTACCTTCATCCCCTGCGTTCCGATCATTTATTTTCTTGACATTCCCAGGTCAAAGTGTATGTTTCAGGCTCAATATAGAGTACCCGGTGCTAGTAATCGGGCCGGTTTCATCCTAGGATGTTCCTTTAACCAAAGTGACAGCCTCAGGTTTGTAACCGCTATAAAATCTGAGGAAAGGAGGTTGGCACTATGGCACAAGGAACAGTGAAGTGGTTCAACGACAGGAAAGGTTTCGGTTTCATCCAGAGAGAAGATGGGACGGATGTGTTCGTTCATCATTCCGCCATCACCGGAACCGGCTTTAAGTCCCTCACTGAGGGCGAGCAAGTGACCTTTGAAGTTGAAAAAGGTCCCAAAGGTCTTGCGGCAGTTAATGTTGTAAGAAAGTAAGCTATCCAAGCGGTTTCATGCAAGGCGCCTTCTCGAAAGGGAGGGTGCCTTTTTCATTTCAACTGGCCTTCTGCAAGCCGCCGAAAAGATCAACTCCGAACCGCGGAATATCGAATAACGAATCATGAATGCCGAAGGAAGCCCCAAATTGCCTTTCACTTCATCATTCGAAATTCCTTGTTCGACATTCGACATTCATCTTTTTCCAAGTCTAGGTCAATGACCGGTGTATTAAACTCCCACTTCCTATTCTTCTCGAGGCTTGACAATGAACACTGAAAAAGCCATAACCTCCCCTGACATCACACTGGAACAGGGGTTATCGTCTATGAAACTGCACGAGTATCAGGCCAAAGATGTCTTCAGAAAATTCGGCATTCCCGTACCCAGGGGCCGCGTGGCAACGTCCGTGGACGAGGCTGTGAAGGCCGGCCAGGACCTCCCGGGACCCCCATGGGTCGTCAAAGCCCAGGTGCATGCAGGAGGCAGAGGAAAAGGCGGAGGCGTAAGGGTCGTCAAGAGCTTGGACGAGCTCAAGCAGGCGACCTCGGATATTCTCGGCCGCCCCCTGGTGACGAAGCAGACCGGGCCCGAGGGCAAGAAGGTTCATCAGGTTTTGATCGAGGAGGGCGTGAACATCGATCGCGAGTTTTACCTCGCCGTGGTGATCGACCGATCAAAAGCCTGCCCTGTGGTAATCTTCAGCCAGGCGGGGGGCATGGAGATCGAAGAGGTGGCTGCAAGATCGCCGGAACTGGTGCTCAAGGAATTCATTGATCCGAAGGTCGGCTGGATGCCCTTCCAGGCCAAGAACCTTGTTTACACCCTCGACCCCTTGCCCGGTGCCGACACGGTGAAAGAACTCCTGTCTCTCATGGGGGCATTGTGCCGGCTCTTTATGGCTCAGGACTGCTCCCTCGCGGAGATCAACCCCCTGGTCGTCACCAAAGAAGGAAAGGCCCTTGCCATAGACGGCAAGATCAACATCGATGACAACGGGCTGGTCCGACAAAAAGAGATGAAGGCCCTGGATGATCCCCGGGAGAAGGACCCCCTGGATGCCAAGGCCGAGCAATACAATATCAACTACATTCGGCTGAGCGGCAATATAGGCGCCATGGTGAACGGCGCCGGGCTTGCCATGGCCACCATGGACGTCATCAAACTGGCAGGCGCCGAACCGGCGAACTTCCTGGATGTGGGAGGGGGGGCCAGCGAAGAGATGGTCAAGAGAGGGTTTGAGATCATCCTGGAAGACAGGAATGTGAAGGCCATCCTGATCAACATCTTCGGCGGTATTCTGAGATGCGACGTCCTGGCGCGAGGAGTGCTTGCCGCTGCGCAGAAGATCGACATCAAGGTCCCCATTATCATCAGGCTGGAGGGAACCAATGTCCAGGAAGGAAGAGCGATTCTGCAGAACTCCAATCTGAAATTTATGGTGGCAAAAGACATGGCCGAAGCGGCGGCCATGGTGACGGAGCAAGTCAGAAGAAGGGCCTGAAGAATGGAGTGATGGAGTGGTGGAGTAATGGAGTAATGAACAAGAGGAGACGGAACTGCAGTCCCTCCAATACTCCAGTACTCCATCACTCCAATGTTTTAATTGACGCCATTTCGATTAAGGAGATTTTGCTGACATGAGCATTCTGGTTGATGAAAAGACGCGAATTGTGGTGATGGGGATTACCGGCAAGGAAGGCTCCTTCCACACCAAGCAGATGCTGAGCTACGGCTCTGTCGTGGCTGCCGGCGTCACTCCCGGCAAGAAGGGACAGACCGTTGAAGGCGTTCCTGTTTTCAACACCATCCAGGAAGCCGTCAAGCAGGAGGGCGTCAACGCCTCCTGCATCTTCGTTCCGCCTCTGGCTGCCACCGACGCCATCGTGGAGTGCGCTTCTGCGGGACTCGGGGTGGTCGTGTGCATTACCGAAGGAATTCCTGCTCTCGATATGGTCAAGGTCATGAGCTTTTTGGAGGACAAGCGGTGCGTCCTCATCGGCCCGAACTGCCCGGGCATCATTTCTCCCGGCAAGACAAAGGTCGGTATTATGCCGGGGCACATTCATCGGCAGGGAAGCGTCGGAGTGATTTCGAGAAGCGGGACTTTGACCTACGAAGTGGTGGATCAACTCACCAGGGCGGGTCTTGGGCAGTCCACGTGCATCGGGATTGGAGGGGATTCCATCATCGGCACGTCCTTCATCGATCATCTCAGGAAGTTCAAAGACGATCCCGAGACCAAGGGGGTCGTGATCATCGGGGAAATCGGCGGATCTGCGGAGGAAGAAGCTGCAGAGTATGTTCGCCGGGAATTCCGCAAGCCTGTGCTCGCCTTTATTGCCGGACAGACCGCTCCCCCAGACAAACGCATGGGCCATGCCGGGGCCATCATCTCCGGCGGAAAAGGAAAAGCCGAAGACAAGATCAAAGCCCTCGAATCAGCAGGAATCACTGTTGTCCGCAATCTTGGCAAATTCGGAGAAGCCGCAGTTGCGGTGATGCAGAAAGCGTGATAGGATTCCATTATCCCGTCCGGTTTGCACAATCGCCCAACGCGCTTTAGCAGGACACCGTCCGGAAGAAGGGGTTTCCCTCAGGTGGACCAATGACCAAGATTGTCGACATCCATGACCAGCTTGAAAGGAAAAAGAAAAAGGAACACCTGGAGAAGTACAGGGGGAGGCTGGATTCCATTCAGAAGATCATTCAGTGCTCCTCTTGCCGTTTTCGATGCGCCATGTGCGGCACTCAGGTGACCTCGGGCGACATGCCGGAGCGTACGCCTTTGGGGTTGAGTTTTTGCAGCGATTGCATGGCTGAGTTTGAGGAGTTCGTTTCCGTGACCAAGGGGAAAAAGCCCCCTGAGGTCTTCTGGCACAACCAGGAGTGGATCGAGGTGTGGAGAGCGTGGATGGATTACCGAAAGGCGATTTCAGCCTTTGTGGCTTCGAAAGAATACCATCTGCTTCTGGAAGAGCTCGATTCCGATTCTTAAGAACGGAGGTCAACCATGTTCGGTTTAGGAATGCCGGAGTTGATCGTCATCCTGATCATTATTCTGATTATTTTCGGGGCAGGAAAACTGCCCGAAATAGGTAGCGGCATCGGCAA
Source organism: uncultured delta proteobacterium (assembly GCA_963702565.1). Taxonomy (GTDB): domain Bacteria; phylum Desulfobacterota; class DSM-4660; order Desulfatiglandales; family HGW-15; genus CAVPDE01. Next base: position 241,996 of record CAVPDE010000010.1, read on the forward strand.
AGGGATCAAGAACTTCAAGAAAGCTACCCAGGATAAGCCGGATGAGATCACTCCTCCTGAAGACAAAAAGAGCAAACGCGACGATGAGGCCTAGGCCCTAAAACGGAATGTCATCATCCGGGATCGAGACAGGCTCTTCCGTAGGGAAACGTTCTTCTGTGGACTTCGCCATGCCTCCCTTTCCTGCGGCAGATCCCAGCATCTGCATGTTCTGCGCTACGATTTCGGTCGTGTACCGCTTGTTCCCTTCCTTGTCCTCCCACGAGCGGGTCTGCAACCTGCCCTCCACATAGACCTGGCTTCCTTTGCGGAGGTACTCCCCGCAGATCTCGCCCAGGCGGGCCCACGCGACGATCTTGTGCCACTCGGTGCGCTCCGTTTTCTCACCGTCTTTGCCGGTCCACTGCTCTTTGGTGGCGATGTTGAAGGTGGCGACTGCCTTGCCGCTCGGTGTATACCGCACCTCGGGATCGGCGCCCAGGTTCCCGACGAGGATTACCTTGTTGACACTTGCCATGGGATGACCTCCTCTTTGTGTTAGGGTGGGAGATGGGAAGAGAAGTATCACAGGCTCTCTCGCCAGATCAAGGCCTTTGGCGATTTCTGTGTTGACCTTAGCCACACGAAAAGGTAAGGTGTTGTTAAATCAATATTTTTAGAATACAATAGACAGAAGACAGCATACAGAATAAAAACCAAAGAGGCCACCACGAAAACACGAAATGCCGAAAGCACGAAAAAAGTCTATTGTTCTATTAACCCCTCCCCTTTCGTGTTTTCGTACCTTCATGCTTTCGTGATTGCTTTCTTCTTATCGTTTATCATTTGACATTTTCTCTTCTGTCTCCTGTCTTCTTTCGAGGTTTTTGAATGCTCAAACTAGTTCCTCTCGGCGGACTGGGTGAAATCGGCCTGAACATGACGGCTCTGGAGTACGGCGATCATATTCTTGTCGTCGACTCGGGTCTCATGTTCCCGGAGGAGTATATGCCCGGTGTGGATGTGGTCATTCCGGACATTCAGTATCTGAGGGACAACAGGGAGAGAGTGAAGTGGATCGTGCTCACTCACGGCCACGAAGACCACATCGGCGCCATGCCCTTCCTCCTCAGGGAATTCGATCTCCCCGTGTTCGGAACAAGCTTTACGATCGAGTTGCTGAAAGAAAAACTGAGGGAGCACAATCTTCCCCAGGAAGCCCGGCTTCAAAAAGTCAAACCTGGAGAGATTTCAGAGTTCGGCCCCTTCAAGATCGAGTACATCAGGGTCAACCACAGCATCCCTGACGGGGTGGGCCTTGCGATTGACACACCCGAAGGCATCCTGGTCCACTCGGGGGATTTCAGAATGGACCAGACTCCTGTGGACGGCCAGGCCACGGACCTTCTCCGATTCGCCCACTATGGCGAGAGAGGAGTCCTTGCGCTGCTTTCTGATTCCACCAATGTGGAGAAGGAGGGGTTCACCCTGAGCGAGCGTGAGGTGTCCAGGACCCTGGAGGGCCTGATGGAATCCTCCGGGGGACGAGTGATCGTGGCCGTCTTTGCATCCAATATCACGCGCATTCAGCAGGTGGTGCATCTTGCCTCCAGGTTCCATCGAAAGATCCACTTCAGCGGAAAGAGCATGAGAACCAACGTGAGGATTGCGAAGGAAGAGGGGCTGCTTCGCGTCCCCCCTGACCTGGAGATCGAGGAGCACGAGATCGACCGGATAGCCGATGACAGGGTTGTGATGATCACCACAGGCAGCCAGGGAGAACCCATGTCCTCTCTCACCCGAATGGCTGAGAACCGACACAAGGGGGTCAAGATCAGGAAGGGGGACATGGTCATTCTGTCTTCACGGTTTATCCCCGGCAACGAACGAGCGATCACCGCGATCATCAACAACCTCTACCGCATGGGCGCTGAAGTCGTTTATGAAAGAGTCTCCGACATCCACTCATCGGGCCACGCCTACCAGGAAGAGTTGAAGCTCATGCTCCATCTCGTTAAGCCGAAGTATTTTATCCCGGTCCACGGAGAGTACAGGCACCTGGTCAAGCATGCCCAGCTGGCCGGGCAAACAGGGATACCCTCGGACCGCCTCATCCTCGTGGAAGACGGCATGCCTGTGTGTTTTGACCGGGGCGAGGCGACGGTCGCGGAGCGCGTCCAGACGGGGAGAGTCCTCGTGGACGGCAAAGGGGTGGGGGACATCGGAGATGTGGTTCTAAGGGATCGCAGAAGACTTTCAGGAGACGGGGTGGTCGTGGTTCTTCTCGGAGTCGATGAGCAGACCGGGGACATCATCTACGGTCCTGAGATCGTCTCAAGAGGGTTCGTGTTCGAGGATCACAGCGGATTCATGCTGGAGGAGGCAAAGAGCCTCGTGCTCCAGGTCGTGAACGAAATCGAAAACCGTTCTCACATTGACTGGGCAGAGGTTGCGCCGGACATCAAGAAAAGCCTCAAGCGATACTTCTTCAACACGATCGAACGGCGCCCCCTCATTCTCCCGATCATTATGCCGGTGTAGAATACAACAGACCGGCACCGTGCTGATCGTTTTTCATGGGGCATTGGGGTGTTTTCTGTAGTGACTGGCGGGAGGCCTTCCTCATTTCACGGAGTTACGGAATGGGGGACCCGATGGCCCCGAGCGATAGCGAGGGGAACAGCGAGGGGGGAGGTACTGCCCGCCGAATCGCGAGCCGTGAGGCGAAGCGGGCGGGCATCACCCGTCCGTAACTTCTTGAAATGAGCAGGCCGGGAGACTAGGCCGCTACTAGCGGCCTTGGAACGAAAGAAAAGACACCAATGACCCATGAACCAATTCGGTTGCAGCAAAAGGCCGGCATATTGAATTCAGGTTGTCTTCATTTGCGATTTTTCTGATCAGAGGGTATTCTTTCATTGAGCAACAAGTCGAAGAACTCCGGCAGTAAACCTCAAGGTGGGGAGAGATCATTGAGGAAAGAGATTCGGGGCATCGTGTTCTTGCTTCTGGTCATCGTGCTTGGTGTGAGCCTGCTCTCCTTTCACCCCGCGGATCCGGTCTTTGGAATCAAGACCGACCATGCGAAGAAATTGTACAATCTTTTTGGCCCTGTGGGCGCCCACCTCGCAGGTTGGATTTTTCGCGCCCTCGGCTTTGCGTCTTTATGGCTGGTGGCGGTCTTCGGCGCTTTGTCCGTTATTTCCTTCCGGGGTCTCGCCTTTCCCTCCATTGCCAAGAGCGTCACTGCAACTTTTTGCCTCCTTCTCTCCTTTGCCGGACTTCTGAATTTGTATTTCCCTCAGGAAATCATGTACCGGGGTGGTAAAGTCATCAGCGGCGGCCTGATCGGCTACTTTCTCGCCCGTTTCATGACGAATCTCCTGAACGACTTTGGCGCCTGCGTCATTTTGGGAGCCGTTTTTATCATTTCTTTCATGGTCATTACCGACGCATCCTTTGGATGGATCTTCTCGAACATTTATCTTTGGGGAAACAGCCTCGTGAGGCGGATCAAAGAGCTCTCCATGAAGAAAACCGAACAAAAAAGAAAAAGGAGAGTCCGCGAGGAGTACATCGAAAAGGAAAAGACCAAACCCAAACGCCAGGTGACGATCGTCGAACCCAAGCCCGAGCCTGTCAAAAAACCCGAGCAGGAAGCTTTTCCTTTCATGAATGTTGCTGGAGAGTTCAACCTTCCGCCCCTGGACCTTCTCACCAAAGCACCCACCGACAAGCCCGTGGAAATCCAGAAGGAAAGCCTTGAGATGAATGCTCGCCGGCTTGAGGCGAAACTGGCCGATTTTGACGTGGAGGGCGAGGTCGTCGAAATCCTGCCCGGCCCGGTCATCACGATGTACGAACTCAAGCCCGCGCCGGGGGTCAAGATCAGCAAGGTGGCAGGCCTCTCCGATGATCTCGCCCTGGCTCTGCGTGCCCCCAGTGTCCGCATCGTCGCTCCTATCCCGGGAAAAGCCGCCATCGGCATCGAGATCCCGAATAACCAGAGAACCATTGTGTATCTCGAAGAGATCCTCTCCTCTCCGGCGTTCAAGAACTCGCAGCACAAATTGACTATGGCCCTGGGAAAGGACATCACGGGCGCACCCTTTGTCACGGATCTGGCCAAGATGCCGCATCTCCTGGTGGCCGGTGCGACCGGCTCCGGGAAGAGCGTGTGTTTGAATGCGATCATCAACAGCTTTCTCTTCAAAGCTTCTCCGGACATGCTCAGGTTCCTGATGATCGACCCCAAGCGGATCGAACTGAGCATGTACAACGATATCCCGCACCTGCTTCACCCCGTCGTCACGGAGCCCAAGGAAGCGACCAGGGCTCTCAAATGGGCTGTGGAGGAAATGGAGAGGCGGTACTGGCACCTTTCCGATCGCGGGGTGAGAAACATCGAGGCGTACAATCGCAAGGTCGTGAAGGAAAAAAGGCCTGCCACGGCGGACAGGAAGGAAGGTTCGGACAAGCCCTTTCCTTACATCATCGTGATCATCGACGAGCTGGCAGATCTGATGATGACCTCTTCGAGAGACGTGGAAGAAGCGATTACCCGGCTGGCCCAGATGGCAAGGGCAGCAGGGATTCACCTGATCATTGCCACACAGAGGCCTTCCGTGGACGTTCTGACGGGGATCATCAAGGCCAATTTCCCAGCCCGCATCTCCTTCCAGGTTTCCTCTAAAGTGGACTCCAGGACCATTCTGGACGCCATCGGCGCCGAAAACCTTCTCGGACAGGGAGACATGCTCTTTCTCCCGCCGGGCGTGGGCCGCATCGTCAGGATCCATGGAGCCTACATTTCAGAAGAGGAAATCAAGAAAGTGACGGATTTTCTCAAAACCCAGATGAAACCCGACTATGACACGGACATCATGACCCAGGTGACGCAGGAAGAAAACGGGGACGACGAAGACATCGAGCTGGACGAAAAGTTCGACAAAGCGGTGGAGTTCGTGATCCAGACTCGCCAGGCCTCCATCTCCATGATCCAGCGAAAGCTCAGGGTGGGCTACAACCGAGCCGCCAGAATGATCGAAGCCATGGAGAAGCAAGGGATCGTGGGCCCCTCGGACGGTATCAGGCCGAGAGAGGTGTTCGGAAGAAGAGAGGAGTGAGAATTTCCGGACAGCGCGTTCAGCGATCAGCATTCAGCGGTCAGCTCAAAGCGGAGTTTAATGGCTTTTGCTGATAGCCGATAGCTGACAGCCCGAATAGGAAGATGGCAGTTTTCGGATTAGTAGGTATCAGAAAGGCAAAGGTGGTTCTATGATTAAGAGATATTTAATGGCAGGATTCCTGCTTTTGTGTTTGTTTCCCTGGAGTGCCTTGGCTCAAGATCAGAAACTGTCCACGATTCTTGACGGCATCCGGAAACGCTATGGTCTTGTCCCAGGGCTGACCCTCACTTACGAAAGAGAGGTCATCACCAAATCCATGGCCATGCTGGGCCCTCAGGTGAAGCCGGAAGTCGCATCAGGCATGATTCACTACAAGTCTCCCCATTTTCTCAAGTTCCAGCAGGAAACCCCTTCCAAGGAAATTCTGGTCACGGACGGCAATGTGCTGTGGTGGTACATCCAGGCCAAGAACCAGGCTCACCGCTACTCTTCTCACCAGCTGAGTCAGGAAGTGAAACTCCTCGGCGATATTTTCCAGGGGCTGAGAGGGGTGGAGCAAAGCTTTGTGATCCTGCAGAAGGGGGAGGATGAAAAGGGAGCCCTGATTCTGGAAGTCACACCAAGCCCGTCGTGGGGGGACATCGACCACATTGATCTGACGATCACTCCCGGCTCCTTTCACATCCAGAAGGTTGAGATCTACAACCTTCTCGGAGGCTTGACCCGGTTCAAGCTCGGTGACACCGTCAAGGAGGAAAGGTTCAAGGACGACTTCTTCAAATTCGCCCCGCCCTCCGGCGCCCGCGTCATAGAGGAGTAGGCCGTATGCAGCAGGGAGTATGCAGATAAGAATTGCTACCTACTCCTTCCTTGCCTGTTCCGACTCTCCAGCGACCTCACCCCGAGCGGGGCGTCAAATAAGAGCACGGTCGCAGGTTGCTCAAAAACGCCCAGATACAAGGCGCCCGAAATTCCGAGGAGTGAGACGTACAGTCCAGTACGTCGCAACGACGAGGGACGAGGGCAACGCAGTAGATGAGCGTTTTTCAGCAACCTGCTAGGTCATGACTTTGGAGAGGACGCGCCCTACCCTTCGCAGGCTCTGCAGGCTGTCCGCAGCCAGCAGATGATCCACATAGGGCAGCACCGCTTGCATTCCCTTGCAAAGAGGCCTGTACTCAGGGTCTCCGGCAAGAGGGTTCAGCCAGATCACGGAGTGCACCTTGCCGGAGAGCGTTTGCATCTCCTTCTGGAGCAGGCTTCGGGCCCCAAGATCCCATCCGTCGCTCATGATGACCACGACCGTCCTTTTGTTGAGATGCCTCTGCCCGTAACGCTCATGGAACTGCTGCAGGGATTCTCCGATGCGCGTCCCGCCGGACCAGTCCGGCACCTCGCCGGCGATCCTGCTGAGCGCTTTCTCCACAGGGAGCTTACGGACAAAAAAGGTAATGCGCGAGAGGGAGGTGGAAAACACGTACACTTCCGATTGGGAACCAATGCCCCGGAGACCCAGGAGAAAAGGCATCAGGAAACGAACGTAGCGGTCCATGGAACCGCTCACGTCAGCAAGAATCACGAGCTTCTTGAGCCTCTTTTTCCGCCTCCTGTAGAAGAGTTGGACCGGAAGCCCTTCGACCTTCAGGCTGCGCTTCAGGATCAGCCGGAAATCCATGTCCCTGTCTTTTTTGGATCGCTTGAAGCGCCTTGACTCCGCCACTCTGAAGGAGGCCATCATGTTCTTCAGAATCAGGTGAGCGACTGCGATGTCCCCCCTCTCGAACTGGGAAAGGTCTTTCCTCTCGAAAAGCGCAACAGGACTGTAAAGGGTCCCCTCCAGAGACTCCTTTTTGCCCGGTGCCAGCTGATCCACTCTGTCTTCTGTGCTGCGCTGAGGCGGCGCCACCATGACCAGGTCCTCCGGGTTGGGAACCGACTCCTCCTCCTGATCTTCACGACCCTTTTCCTGAGGGTCTTCCTCAGCGCGCCAAAATTCCTCAAACAGATCTCTGAAGAGCTTCCACTCCATGTCGCCCGCAACCAGGTTGGCCCGCAGGATATTGAAGAAATCCTCCCTGTCTTGGAGGCCCTTCTCCTCCAACCCTCTCAATGCATCAACGGTGCCCGTTGAGAAAACCTTGAACCCGTGGCTCCTCAAGAACCGCGCAAAAAGGATTACTCGCTCTGCAATGTTTTGTCCATCATCTAATCATGCCCCTTCCAGATACTCTGATCGCTTTGCCTGGTCAGCCCAGATCTCCTCGCTGAACCGTTTGATGTCATCCTGGTATTTGAGGATGCAGCCCACCGTCTCTCGCACCACATTCTCGTCCAGGTTTTTCCGCTCCATAGCGATCAATGCACTTGCCCAATCCAGCGTTTCGGAGATTCCGGGCTTCTTGAGAAAATCAAGGGTTCTGATCTTTTTCATGAAGTGCGCAACCTGCTTTGCCAGGTTCTCCTCGATCTGAGGCACACGGGTCATCACGATCCGGTGCTCCTTTTCAAAGGAAGGGTAATCGATCCAGTGGTACAGGCATCTTCTTTTCAAAGCATCATGAACGTCTCGAGTCCTGTTGGAGGTGACAACGACCATGGGCCTCACTTTGGCCTTCACCGTTCCCACCTCCGGGATGGTGATTTGAAAATCAGAGAGGACTTCCAGGAGAAACGCCTCGAACTCCTCGTCCGAACGGTCCACCTCGTCGATCAGCAAGACCTGTGGCTTATCGAGGGAACTCTGGATGGCTTGCAGCAGCGGCCGTTTGATGAGAAAGTCCTCCCCATAGATGACCCGCTCGATTTCTTCTTTTCTTTTTTTCTCCTGCTCCGCAAGCCGGATGTAGAGAAGTTGCTTCGGATAATTCCATTCGTACAGAGCCGAAGAGGCATCAAGACCCTCGTAGCACTGGAGCCGAATAAGCGAGGTTTGAAACAACTTGGCCATGACTATGCCCACTTCTGTTTTGCCGACACCCGGTTCCCCTTCCAGAAAGAGCGGCTTCTGAAGGCGATGGGCGAGAAAGACCACCGTGGCCAGGGCCCTGTCTGCGATGTACTGCGCTGAGGCCAGTTCCTGGGCGACTTGATCAATGGATTTGAAGTAATTTCCGGGCTCCATAGGTTCTCCTTTTACCCCCCCACCCTCCCCCTCAAAAGTCTGTGTCTTAATCGAGGGGGCGTGTTTTCTGTCATTTCGACCGAAGGGAGAAATCTTATGCTCGCGCTACCTGCAGAATCAAGATTTCTCGCCCCGCTTCTTGAGCGGGACTCGAAATGACATTGTAACAAAGTCCCCAAAGGGGTTAGGGAGGGAGTGACACCAGTCTATTTAGTGTCTTGAACTTAATTGAAATCCTGACCTTTTTCAACATGGGAATGTTTCTTGACAACCTTGAAAACCATTCTTTATGCTTACGCTGCCCTCTGATTACTGGGAAGTCATATAAGGGTGCGGCTTGAATCTGTTTGTTCCCTTCCTATCGAGAAGAAAAGACCGGAGTGAAAACGCATGAACTCCATCCTTGTCCTGATGTTGGGCCTCGTCGTCTTCTTCATAGGTTATCGGGTCTATGCGAAGCACATCGACGCCAAGGTCATTCAAGCCGATCCAATGAGGGCCACTCCAGCCAAACAGCGCATGGACGGAGCGGAGTTCATGCCCACCGGCAAGAGCCTTCTTTTCGGCTATCAGTTCACGTCTATCGCAGGGGTAGGTCCCATACTTGGCCCCATTGTCGCCCTTCAGTGGGGATGGTTGCCGGCCTTGCTATGGATCCTGGTCAGCGCCCTTTTCATCGGCTGGGTGCAGGACTATTCCAGCGCCATGATGGCCGTGCGAAAAGAAGGCGCCACTCTGGGCGAGTTGAGCGGCAAGTTGATCTCTCCAAGAGCCAGAATGGTCTTGCTTTGCTTCATCTATTTCTTTCTCCTCCTCCTTGCCGGAGCTTTCGGCAACGTCGTCGTTGACGCAGCCATAGCTCAGAAGACTTCCCCAATGGCATGGCTTTTTCTCACCATCGGCGGCCTTCTCGCCTGGCAGATGATCTATCGCTGGAGGAAGGGAGTGATCCACTCCACGGTTGTCTGTGTCCTGATCGCATTGTTCGGCATATGGCTGGGAACCGTCGCTCCATCCGACAAGATGCTTGGAACGTTTCTTTCGAGCTACAGGCCCTTTTGGGCCATTGCAGTGCTCCTCTTCTGCTACGTTGCGGCAGTGCTGCCGATCTGGAGATTTGCGCTCCCGATCAACTATGTGGCTTCTTACGTCGTTTTCTTGGGCCTCTTGTTCGGGGTGATTGGAGTCCTTGTCCTGCATCCCGATTTCACTCTTCCTGCTTACACAGAGTTCGAAATCGAGATTGGCCATCTATGGCCGATCTTGTTTGTGACCATTGGTTGCGGAGCGGTCTCCGGCTGGCATGGCATTGTATCCAATTATGGAACCGGCCGGCAGCTCGAAAATGAAATGGACGTCCGACCCGTCTGCGGCGGCGCGATGTTTGTGGAAATGATGCTTGCCCTATTCGCCTTGATCCTTGCAGGAACCATCTACGCCTCGTCCGCCGACTATGAAGCGGGCCTGGCTAAGGGACCGATTGGGGTCTTTGCCGGCGGGGTGTCGAAGTTCCTTGGAGCTTTGGGGATGCCGTATCCTTTGGGAAAGTCCTATGGCGGCGTTATGTTGATCATTCTGGCCATAACGGTTCTTCACATGGTGATCCGGTTCATGAAAGTGACGATGTCGGAATTGTTGGGTGAACTTAGCCCGCTCTTCAGAAACGCGCATGTAGGAACCACGATTGCCATCGCTCTGACGCTAATCCTTATTCTGACAGGATGGTGGCGGTATCTCTGGCTCCTTTTTGGAGAATCAAATCAGCTAATGGCATCCCTGGCTCTGATGCTGGCAACGGCTTTCCTGATGTCGGAAGGGAAATCCTATGCATGGACCTTTTACCCGATGATTTTCATGTTTCTCACGACCACGGCGGCCTTGGTCGTGACCTCCTACAAACGTTTCAAAGCGGTTTTCAGCGGGCCCGTGGATGGGGGGGGCTACGCAGGGAAGCTGCTAATGGGATTGCTTGCCCTCTTCATGGTCGCCGGGGCTATCCTTCTGGCCATTGAGGGGATAAAGGCATTCAGGCGTTATCGGTCGGTGCCCAAGGAAACCAAGGGAACGTCTGTAAGAGGATGAAAGAAAAGGGGCGGAGGGGGTTTTCAATTTGAAGAGGGCGGTTTACAATGAATCAGAACATCTTGAGACCGACATCCTGATTATCGGCGGCGGTGTCGCAGGCCTAAACGCTGCACTCACCTGCCGAGAAGCAGGCCATGACGTCCTCATCATGGACAAGGCGGTGATCGAACGAAGCGGCCACGCCGCCGGCGGAATCGATCACTTCGCCGCCTATCTCGAAACCGGGCCGGACTGGGACACCCGCGACGCTTACCTCGCCTTCACCGGCCGCAGCGCGAGGGGCGCGACGGATCTCTCCGTTGTGGAGAAAGTCTACTGCGACGAACTGCAAACAGCTATTCAACGCTACGAGAAGATCGGTTGCAGTCTTCGCAGCCCGGATGGTTCCTATTTTCGCACCCAGTCCTTCGGCCAGCCCGGCCCCTGGTGGATCAACTTCAATGGAAAGCGCATGAAACCTCTTCTCGGCCAAGCAGCCCGAAAGGCAGGGTGCCGAGTCCTTGACCGTGCCACCACCGCGGATCTCCTGGTGCACGATGGGGAGGTGTGCGGGGCAGCGGGTTTCCACATCAGGGCGGGAACCTTCTTTGTCGTGAAAGCCAAAGCCGTCCTTTTGGCCACCGGAGGAACGAACCGGATCTATCAGAACCCCACCGGCCTGAGCTTCAACTGCTGGATGTGTCCCGCCAACACCGGGGACGGTGAAGCCATGGCCTTTCGCGCCGGCGCAAGGCTCGCCAACGTGGAGTACCTTCGAATGACCTTGGTGCCTAGAGGCTTCAGCGCCCCGGGGCTGAATGCTTTGGTGGGAATGGGCGGCAAACTGGTCAACGGCATGGGGGAAGAGTTCATGGACCGCTATGACCCCATGGGGATCAAGGGAGCCCGCCACAAGTTGACTCATGCCATATTAACCGAACTGAAGGCTCATCGAGGCCCTATCCGCGTGGACTGCCGGCACCTTGCCCCCGATGCCCTGAGACATCTGGTCACCACCCTTTCCTATGACAAGGATACCCTCCCCGACTATTTTCAACAGAAAGGGATTGACTTGTCGAGAGATCTGCTGGAAGTGGCCACGTCCGAGGGAATGCAGGGCGGTCCCAACGAAGTCTGCGGCAGCGGGATCAAAATTGACCGCGACTGTGCAACGAATGTGCCCGGCCTTTTTGCTGCCGGCAATTCTGCGGACCAGTGCCGAAGCTTGCACATGGCCGTCACCAGCGGAATTCATGCAGGTCGCGCCCTATCCGCTTACGCGGCACGAATAGACAAAAGCAGGCCGCCGATTCCCGGACCCCAGGTGAAGGAAATCAAGGATCGCGTCTTTGCTCCCATGCAGGAGTCGAGGACGTTTGAATGGCAGGAATTCGAAGACGTGCTCCAGCGAGCCATGACAGAGGGCATGGGCCCGGCGCGCTCGGAATGGGGCATGAAGAAAGCATGGCAGAATCTGGACCTCCTCGATCAGTGGAAGGATCAGGTCGGCGCAAAGACCTACCATGACCTTTGCCGTTCTCAGGAAGTGTACAACATGGTCACTGTAGCGCGATGCATGGTTACGGCTGCGCTGCACAGAACAGAAAGCCGTTTCGGCCAGTGCCATTACCGTCTCGACTTTCCGGAGACGGATGACCGGAACTGGCTCGGCCAAGTCACCGTAATAAAGGATGTTGATGGAAGGGCAAAGCCGCTCTTCTGGCCTATCAGGTATGAATGAGAAATCGAATGGAAAGGAGTGTCTCTCATGCCTCCAGTTATCAATAGGGAATTGTGCACCGGGTGCGGGAACTGCGAAGACTCCTGTCCTCTGGATGTGATTTACATGGACGAAGAGGAGAACAAATCGTTCGTGAAGTACCCTGACGAGTGCTGGCATTGCGGTTCCTGCCGGCAGGATTGCCCCGAAGGGGCTATAGAGATTCGTTTCCCTCTTCGCATGATGGTGAGCGCAGGAGTGGTACCGTACTGAGCCAGTAGGCAGTAAGCAGTAAGCAGTTGAAAACCAAGAATACAGGAGACAGAAGATGCGGGAGAGAACACAGGAGACGGAATTAAGAACAAGAAAGTAGAACTAATCAGCCAGGCTTAATCCTGGCGGGCACCGAAAGCACGAAATTTGGAAATCACGAGAAAGGACCTGGTTTTCTATATCACCCTGTCCTTCTTTCGTGTTTTGTCCTTTCGTGCTCTTCGTGATGAGCTCTTGTGCTTTATTCTGTATTCTGTCTACTGTCTCCTGTCTTCTGTATTCATCTTAGTTCAAAAGCAGGTGAAACTTATGAGCGAACCTCTTGTTTCAAGCCGGCTGGCGGACATTCCCTTTGCCGGCATCAGGAAAGTGTTTGAGAAGGCGGCCAGACTGGAAGCCCAGGGCAAGAAAGTCATTCATTTCGAGATCGGAAGACCCGACTTCGACACCCCCGCTCACATCAAAGAGGCGGCAAAGAAGGCTCTGGACAAAGGGTTCGTTCACTACACACCTAACCTTGGGACCCTCGACCTTCGTCAGGCCCTTTCCGAGTCGCTGATGACGTACAAGAACCTGACCTATGATCCCCTCACGGAAATTATGGTCACCGCAGGAGGCCAGGAGGCTATGTATCTCAGCCTCATGGCTCTCCTGGAACCTGGTGATGAGGTGCTCATCCCCGACCCGGGCTACAGTCAGTTCACCACCTGTGTGCGGCTTGCGCAAGGAGTACCGGTTCCCTACCCCCTGCTCCTGGAGCAAAACTCCGCTCCTGACCTGGAAGCGGCTGAAATGCTTTTGAGCGACCGCACCCGTGCGATCATCGTGAATTCGCCTCACAACCCGACCGGAGGAGTCATGACCCCGCAACAGGTGGATGGAGTCTGCGGGTTTGCGAAGAACTATGATCTCCTCCTTTTCTCCGATGAGGCCTACGACCGCATGGTGTTTGAAGGCAACCGATTCGTGAGCCCTGCCTCCCTGGCGGGCATGAAGGAGAAGACCGCAATCTGGGGGTCCCTCTCCAAGACCTATTCCATGACCGGGTGGAGGATCGGCTATCTCGCGGCTCCTGCAGATGTGGTCGCCGGTGCCGTCAAGATGCAGCAGAACGTGCTCCTCTCGGTTTGCTCCTTTGCTCAGGCAGGGGCTGTGTCCGCCCTTCAGGGGCCTCAAGAGTGCGTGGAGACGATGGTGACTGAATTCGAGCGGAGACGCCGGGTGATCCTGGATGGGCTCTCCCATGCCCCGGGGCTCTCGGCGATCACTGACCCGCGCGGCGCCTTCTATGTTTTCGTCAGGCACGACACTCCGGGCAAGGATTCTTCAGCGCTTGCCGATTACCTCCTGGATCACGGTGGCGTGGCAGTGGTCCCCGGCACTACATTCGGAGAAAACGGGGATGGGTGCTTCCGCATCTCCTTTGCCGCTTCCTATGAAGACTGCAAGGAAGGGATGAAGCGAATCGCAAGGTGTATGGAAGAACTCAAAAGGTAACTAGGGAAAGGATCTCAGCGTCTTGCGCTTTGAGGTCTCTGCTCTCTAAGGAGCATTTGTAGATCCGAGAATATCGAACACGAAACAATATTCAATGACCCAAATTCAAATGACAAAAAACATGGCCTTCGGGTTTCCGTTTTGGACATTGGAGCATTGGTATTTTGAGTTTGATATTCGGATTTCGGATTTCGTGCTTCGGATTTGTTTGCAGCTAAGGATCTGCGTTGGGATAAGCTCTTGTGAAACCCAAAGTCTTCTGCATCCTCCCCTTGAAGCGTTTTGAGGAAGCCGGAGTGGTTTTGCCGGAAGCGCTTGACTTCCGGTTCGACGAGGTCCTCACCGATCAGGCGATCATTTCTGCTTGTCAGGGTGCAGATTTTTTTCTCGTCCCTGCAGCATACCCTGACATCACCTCACGGATCCTAGAGAACATCCCCAGCGTCCGAATGATCCAGACAACCGGAACCGGCTACAACAGGGTAGACATCCGGAGCGCAGCCCGCCTTGGAATTCCTGTGGCCAACAGTCCGGGCCAAAACGTGACCACGGTTGCGGAGTTCACCCTCGCTCTTCTCATCGCACTTCAACGTCGCCTGGTGGTCTCTGACAGGGAAATCAAGGCCGGTCAGTACAGCCGGGCGAGGGAACGTTTTTTCACCTCCGGGTCCAGTGAAGTTTCCGAGGCCAGGATCGGGATCATCGGGTTCGGCGAAATAGGCCGCAAGGTGGCCCAACTCGCCTTGTCGCTCGGAGCTTCCGTGAGCTGCTACGACGTGGCGCAGACACCGGAAACCCTTCAGAATGAACTCGGAGTCGCTTTCAAGCCTCTCGATGAGCTTCTTCGATCGTGCGATGTGATCAGCGTGCACGTGCCCCTGACAGACCGGACGAGGGGAATGGTGGGTTCAAGAGAGCTCCGCCTTATGCCCGCGGGTTCGCTGTTAATCAACACCTCCAGGGGGGAGGTGGTCGATCAGAAAGCTTTGGCTGAAGCCCTTGAAGCAGGGCATCTCGGAGGAGCGGCCCTGGACACCGTCTACCCTGAACCGCTCCCACCCGATGATCCCCTGCTCCAACTGTCTCCTTCAGCCCGCGACAGGGTCCTGCTCACCCCGCACATTGCCGGCATGACCCGAGGAGCCATGCACCGCATGCTCTCAGGCGCGATTGAAAATATTCTGAGAGTCGCATCAGGGCAATCGCCTGAACACGTGGTCAACGGAATTCACAAACTCAGAGGAGATGGGTTCGTAAAAAGTCGTCACTCCGGTGAAAACCGGAGTCCAGAGGTTTCGTAGCTCTCTGAATAGACTGGATTCCGGCTGGAGTTTATCCTGAGCGAAGTCGAAGGGCCGGAATGACGGGAAAAAACCTTTTGAGACTCCTTACGAAGCCACCTTTTTCGGGGCTCGGATGAAGGAGCCGGCTACGGCCCCAAAAACAGGCACAAGAGCCAGGACCCACAAGGTCTTGTAAAGCCCAACCATATCCGCTATCCACCCCGAGACGGCCGCCCCAAGTCCCCCCATGCCGAAACCTAAGCCCCAGGATGAGTCCGGAAGCGAGGCCAAGGTTTCTGGGAAGAAGTTCCTGTGCGAGCACGATGGTCACAGAAAACGAGGCCAGCAGCGCCGCGCCCGATGCAGCAGCCAGGACCCAGAGAATGGGACCGCTGCTGAGGATCATGAGAGACATGAAGACGGGGTAAAGGAGCATGCTCACGACGATGATCCGGCGCCGTCCAACCCGATCGGAGAGATGGCCCCCGTAAAGACCCGCTGCGGCGCCCCCTGCAAGAAACACGGTGAGCATCAGACTCCCTGTTTTGAGAGGCAGCCCCTGGTCCTGTAAAAACATGGGAAGGTAGGTCATGAAGCTGATGTAGACCCAGGCACGCAAAGTCACGATCAGACACGTGAGAACCAGAGAGCCCCAGAGGATTGAATGCAGACCTTCATCGCCGGTCTTGGTCGCCATTTTCGCCGGCGCTTCTCGCTGCAGGAAGTCGCCGGGCCACAAAAAGATCGTGAGCGCCAGGAGCACGCCCGGGCCGAGCAAGCCGATCGTTGCGTGCAGTCCGAATCCAAGGACCAGAAGGCTCCCCACCATGGGGCCCAGGGCAAATCCGATGTTCCCGGCGGTGCTGAAGATCGCCGTGCCAAGGCCTTTTCTCTGACCGCTTACAAGATGGACCACCATCATCGCCCGCGGATGAAAGGCGGCGGTGCCGAGTCCCGCGAGACCTACCAGCAGCAACACACTGAGATATCCGGGAGCCCAGCCCAGGAACCCCATCATGCAGGCCGTCCAGAGAATCCCCACAGGGACAAACCAGCCGGTGCGGATCTTGTCGGAAATATAACCGAAGATCGGCTGAATGACGGAAGAAGTCAGGTTGAGAACCGTGACCACCAGGCCTATCTCAAAGTAGTTCAAATCCAGAACTTCCTTGAGCTTGGGTAGCACGACAGGCAGAATCCCCTGTGAGGCGTCAACCCAGATGTGTCCAAAGAACATGAGGAATATCGGAATTTTTTCCATGAAACCACCACCACCTGACTACAGGAACAGGGATACTTTGCTCATTTTTCGGACGTCCACAAGACCTTGATCCGTGAGTCGCAAGAAAGGAAGACCTGTGAAGGAGAAGGTTTGCAGAGAGAGAAAAGGCCGGGTCATGCTTGTCCCCAGCCTCTGACAAGCCGCCTCCACCTCCTTTATCTCCCTCATAATCCGCGGCAGCGGTTCAGGCGAGATGATTCCGCAAATGGGCATAGGGGACTGCGCAACGACCTTCCCTCCCTGAATAACCACCATTCCTCCCTGCATGCGGATCAACTCGTTCATGGCAGCAGCCATTTCCCGGTCGCTGGTGCCGAGAACGAGGATGTTGTTGGTGTCCCAGAGGACGCTCATGGCAAGGGCTCCGGAACGAAGCCCCACGCCTTTTACAAAACCAAGCCCGGGCGCAGCTGCCGCATCGCTTTTGTTGAACACTGCCGCTTTCACGAGGTCCCTCGCAGGACCCGCGACCAGGCGGCCATGGTGGGGTTCCATGTCAACAGGCGTTTCCTGAGTGATGGTCTCGTTGACCACCTCCACAACCCTTATTTTCACCTTGGCCTGAGCACAGGGGATTGTGAAAACTTCGGGGCTCACACCTTCAATGGCAATGGAACGTCTTGACTCCTCTGGATAGGCTATCCGCTCGAAGGGCTTTACCGGTTTCTCTTCTTGGGCGACCCAACGGCCTCCGGCCCAAACCTTGTGACAATGAAAACTCTTGAGATCTTCCGCGACCACGAGGTCAGCCATGTTCCCGGGAGCAATCCCGCCAAGGTCGTTGAGCCCGAAATATCTCGCCACATTGACCGTCACCATCTGGATCGCTTTCACAGGGTCAAAGCCCAGGCTCACCGCTTTTCTGAGAAGGAGATTCATCCCTCCCTGCTCCACCAGTTCCTGCGGGTCGGCGATGTCGGTGACGATCATCGCGTTCGTGAGATCCACGCCCTTTCGGGCAATACCGGAGACGGCATCGAGTTCCCGCCGAACATAACCTTCCCTGATCATGACCGCCATGCCGAGCCTGAGTTTTTCCAGGGCTTCCTCCGCCGTCACGGACTCGTGGCAGGAACTCGTGCCTGCCGCGCGATACGCCTGAAGCTTCTTGCCCCTTGCTCCGGCCGCGTGCCCTTCCCTGGTTTTTCCGGCCCTCTCCGACCACTCATACTGGGCCAGAGCTCTTTCCTCGCAGTCCGTCACCCTCGGCCAGTAGCTCTCGCCTACCCCAAGACAGCGATCCATGGCGAGCAGTTTCTTGAAATACTCGGCTGGAAAAGGCCGGCTTGTTTCAACGGCCGGGAAGGGCGGCACCCCCGGCGGAGCCAGCACAAACACTCTCAGGGGAAGCGTTTCAATCTCACGGAGAAAATACTCTACCCCCTTGACGCCCATGGCATTGGCGGTCATGGCCACTTCGCTGACCGCGGCGGTGTTGCCGAAAGCCAGGGCATACTCTGCATAGGCGCCGACCTGAAAGATGGCATCCAGATGGGTGTGGCCGTCGATGAACCCGGGCAGGATGAAGCGGCCGTTGAGTTCATGCACTTCCGTTTCTTTTCCCACCATCGAGGGGTCGGGCGCGCCGACATACGCGATTCTCGCCCCTTTGATCGCCACCCACAGATGGGGCAGGATCTCCGCGGAATACACGTTGACCAGCTGGCCTCCGGTGAGGATGACGTCCGCGGGACTTCTTCCCTGCGCCGTGTTCATCAGGCTGATGCGTTCCTCATGGCTCATGGGATGAAAGTACATAGCATCACCGTTGGAACTTGTAGGACTGCGGTTGTTTTCAGGCGTCCTCTTGAGGGCCAAAGGGACAGAGGCACAGAGGCACAAAGCAGAAAACCCCTTCCGCTCTGTCCCTTTGGCCCTTTGTGCCTTTGTGCCTGCATCGCCGTTGGTCAACCAAACTCAAGTCTTCCCGTAATAGCCTGGGTTTCTCTACTGTGACCCGATCAAGAATAAATCTTTTTACATTCGTTTGTTAGAATTGTAAATTGCCTTTGCATAAGATCATTCGACGGAGACCATGGCGCATGGGGGAAAAGGAAGTCTCTTCGATCATCATGGCCGCAGGCCGCGGAAGCCGAATGAAGAACTTTGAGGGCAACAAAACTCTCCTTCCTCTTGTGCCTGCGGGCACTCCCATCCAGGGCGGCCATCCCATCCTGCTTCACATTATTGAAAGCCTGCCTCCCGGGCCCAAGGCGGTGATCGTGAATCACAAGAAAGAAGAGGTGATGGAAGCCACACGATCTCTCGGGGTTACCTATTGTGAGCAGCCGTTCCTGAACGGGACAGGCGGAGCCCTTCTCGCAGCCGCAGAATTCATTCAAACCGTCGATTGTGACAGCCTCATCATCACCATGGGCGATGTTCCCCTCGTCAGGCAGAAGACCTACCTCCGCCTCGTCGAAAGCCTGCAGTCTCAACCGTTCACAGTGCTCGGCTTCCGGCCTTCGGACAAGAGGCAGTATGGAGTGCTCGATGCGGATGGGGCTAGGGTGAAGAGAATCGTGGAATGGAAATACTGGAGCGCTTTTCCAAAAGAGGCCCAGGACCGGATGGAGATCTGCAACTCAGGGATCTATGCGGCTCGCAGAAAGGAGCTACTCCCCTATCTCTCGGTGCTCAGGAGCAGACCCCATGTGGTCTCTAAGGAAAGAGACGGAAAAGAAATTAAGCTGGAGGAATACTTCATTACCGACCTCGTGGAATTTCTCGATCACGACGGGAAGAGCGTCGGGTGCATTGTCGCCGAAGATGAAGAGGAGGTGATGGGCGTAGACGATGTCTCCGCCCTCCGGCGAGCCCAGAAAAGGTTCAGGAAAGATTACTCCCCCCAATGAAGGCCTTTGGGCGGAACCAAATTCGAATCTCGAAATTCGAAAACCGAAACAAATCTAAAATTCGAATGCTAAAAACAAATGCGAAACACTCTCCGTTCGGCTGTCGTTTTGTATTTTTGTCATTTGAATTTCGTGCTTGTTTCGGACTTCGTGCTTCGGATTTCGGGTTTTCACCTTTTCAAGTCTAACACCCTAAATATTCATCGGTTTTTCCTTGACGCCCACCACCCTTCTCTTTATACTTTTGTACCTGTTCTTTGAATGCATCACGATGATCTGACAATCTAACTTTTTCTTACTTCCCGCCGACCATCCCTGGCCGCCGGGCGGATTCGGAACGGAGGTATGCATGGCCAAGGAATCTTTGGGTGACAGAATCTGGTACAAGTACTGGCCGTCTCAGGTGCCGAAGTGCCTGGATTACCCTGATTGCACTCTGGCGGAATTCCTTAAACAGTCGGCAGAAAAGTATGGCTCAAAGCCTGCGATTTTCTTTTTGGACGCTCAGGTGACCTACAGTGAGCTCTGGGAGATGGTGCAGCGCCTGGCCACGGCTCTGGCAGACCTCGGTCTGAAAAAGGGCGACGTGTGCGCGCTCATGCTTCCCAACTCGATCCAGTTCGTGGTCTCTTTCTATGCCTGCCAGCTCGCCGGCGTGACCGTCACAGCGATCAACCCCACTTACAAAGCCCTCGAGATCCAGCATCAGCTCAAGGACTCGCGAGCCAAGGCCCTCGTCATCCTCGACGCAGTTTTTGAAGAAGCGAGGGAAGGAGTCAAGGGAACCCAGGTCAAGACAGTGATCGGCACGAACGTGGTGGATCTCTGCGGGTTCTCAGCCCTCAAGGTTTTCCTTGGCAAATTTCTCAAAAAGATTCCTGTGGGCCAGTTGCCTCCCAATGCCCTCAAACTCACGGATCTCCTCAAAACAAAGCCCCATCCGCCCAAGGTGAAGGTGGATCCCGAGGACATTGCCGTGCTCCAGTACACGGGAGGCACCACCGGCCTTCCCAAAGGAGCCATGCTCACCCACCGCAATGTGGTGGCCAATGCCGTGATGTGCGACGCATGGCTGTGGAAAAAGGAGGCCAGCACCGGGATTGTCGGTGTTCTGCCGCTTTTTCATTCCTTTGCCATGACCACTGTCATGAACACCGCCATCCGCATCGGAGGCTTTCAACTTCTCTTCCCAAAGCCGCCGGTGGACATGGCCGAGCTCTTCGCAGCCATTCAGAAGTACTCCGCCAAGGGCGGACTCATTATGCCCGGCGTTGCGGTCCTGTTCAACAAGATCAACACTCACCCCAAGGTCAAGAACTACGACCTGAGAGGTCTCAAGATGGCCGTCTCCGGTGCAGGCCCCTTGCCTCTCGAAGTTCAAAACAAATTCGAAGAACTGACCAAAGCCGTTATCGTGGAAGGATACGGCCTGAGCGAAGCCACTCCGGTGACCCATGCCAACCCGGTTTTTGGGCGCCGCAAACTCGGAACCATCGGCCTTCCTTATCCGGATACGGACATCAAGATCATGGACAAGGAGACGGGCACCAGGGAGTTGCCGCCCTTGCCCTTTGCCGTTGCAGAGACAGGCGGCCTCACCAAGGAACAGTCTGAGCAGGCGGAGGCCTACACCGGCGAACTGGTGATTAAAGGCCCTCAGATCATGAAGGGGTATCTCAACCGGCCGGACGAGAGTGCGGCAACCGTTCGCGACGGGTGGCTTTACACGGGCGATATCGCCTGCCTTGACGCAGAGGGCTACACGATTATTCGCGATCGGGCCAAGGACATGATCAAGTTCAAGGGCTATGCGATCTTCCCGGCTGAAGTGGAGGACCTGCTCCACAAGCATCCCGACGTCCGCGGAGCTGCGGTCATCGGCGTGCCTCACGAGAAGGTGGGGGAAGTGGTCAAAGCCTTCGTGGTCCTGGATCCTGCGAAAAAGGGCCAGATCAAGCCGGAAGATATCCAGGAGTGGGCCAAGGACAAGATGACCCACTACAAGATCCCCTCGGTCATTGAATTCCGGGATGAATTGCCCGTAACCCTGGTGGGCAAGATTCTCCGCCGCGTGCTCAAGCAGGAGGAAATGGCAAAAGCCAAGAAGAAGTAGTGTAAATGGAGACTTGGATTCTGGCAGGATTCTGAAAAAGACTCTTTCTGCAGGTTGCTCAAAACCGTTCGGATACAAGGCGCTCGAAACCCCGAGGAGTGAGTCGTACAGTCCAGTACGTCGCAGCGACGAGGGGTGAGGGCAACGCCGTAGATGAGCGTTTTTCAGCAACCTGCGAGTTCTTTACTTGCGCCAGTACTCCGGCATGAACAACACAATCACGGTGTAGATCTCGAGGCGTCCCAGGATCATGCCGATGATGAGCACCCATTTGCCCAGGAAGGGCACCGCGAGGTAGTTCTGAGTGGGCCCTACCGACCCAAGGCCAGGGCCCACATTGAAGATGCAGGCTGCCACTGCCGAGAACGCCGAAATCGGGTCCAGGCCCAAAGCGGCAAGAATCAGAGTAGAGACCATGTAGTAGGTCAGGTAAAGGAAGAAAAACCCCCAGATGCTGCTCAGGACATCGGCGGGAACCGGTTTCCCTCCCAGTTTGACCGCCCGGACCGCGTGGGGGTGAATGATCCTGAACACCTCTTCGTAGGCGTGCTTGGCCATCACGATCAGTCTCACAGTCTTGATCCCACCGCCGGTTGATCCGGCCATTCCCCCGAAAAACATGGAGAGCACCAGGAGGCACTTGGACAAGGACGGCCAGGTGTCGTAATCCGCTGTGACAAATCCCGTGGTCGTGATCATGGAACTGACCTGGAATGCCGCATAGCGGAAAGCTTGGGTCAGCGAAGGATACACGCTCCCATAAATGTCCAGCGTGACCAGGAGAGTGAGAATCCCAACCAAGATCAGGAATACGCGGCATTCCGGATCCCTGCCAAAGACACCCACCTCTCCTTTCAGCAGGCGAAAATGGAGAGAGAAGTTGATCGCTGCCAGGACCATGAACACGATGATCACCCCGTCGAAATAAGGGCTGTCATAGTGAGCGATGCTCTTGTTTAGCGGGGAAAACCCGCCGGTCGGCATGGTGCAGAAGGTGTGGCACACCGAATCGAAAAGGGGCATGCCTCCTCCCAGGAGAAGAATAATCTGGATAACCGTGAGCAGGATGTAAACCTTCCAAAGCACTTTGGCGGTGTCGGAAATCCTCGGCTTGAGTTTGTCGACGACAGGACTCGGTACTTCCGCCTTGTAAAGCTGCATCCCGCCGATGCCCAAAAAGGGAAGGATGGCTATGGAAAGGACGATAATTCCCATTCCTCCCAGCCACTGGATCATGCTCCTCCACATGAGGATGCCCTTGGGAAGCTTCTCAATATCACTCAGGATGGATGCCCCTGTGGTCGTGAAACCGGAGACGGACTCGAAGTAAGCATCCGTAAAATTGTCGATGGACCCGGAAACGAGAAAGGGAAGGGCTCCGACCGCTCCGGCGAGAAACCATCCTAACGTCACGATGGCCACACCGTCCCGGTGGCTGAGGTGAGAAACTTCTTCTCCTTTTGTGGCCAGAAACAGGATCAACCCTGCACCGCAGGTGATCCCCACAGAGACGGCTAAATCCCAAGCGCTCGGCTCGTTGTAGAGGATAGAGACAAGAAGAGCGAGGGCCATGGACAGGCCCACGAAAAAAACAAGAACTCCGATGAGGCGTAAGACGCGTCGAAGGTGCATCAGAAGAAATCCAGCTTTACCGTGAGCAGCTTTTCCAGTTTCGGAACCACTTTCTGAAGCGCAAGAATGATCAGGCGATCCTTGGGCCTGATGATGCTGTCCCCGCGAGGGATAATGATTTCCTCGCCCCGCACAATGGCCCCCACCAGAGCCCCTTTCGGGAATTTCACCTGGGAAAGAGGCACATTCACAATGTCCGATGTCTCGAGAGCCTCGGCCTCGATCGCCTCCGCATGCTCACCCTTCAAGGGCACCGCCGAAATGATCCTTCCCTTTCGGATGAAGCGGAGAATAGCCCTGACCGCGGACAGCCTTGTGCTGACCACCGTGTCTATCCCGATCGCGGACACAAGGGGGATGTAGCTCAACTTGTTGATCCTTGTGATCGTTTTCTTTGCTCCCAGTCCTTTGGCCAGGAGTGAAATGAGCACATTGTTCTCCTCGTCTCCAGTGACCGCGACCATAAAATCGACGTCCCTGATGTTCTCTTCCTGAAGGAGATCCTTGTCCGTGCCGTCCCCATGCAGGACAATGGCTTTCTTCAGCTTTTCTGACAGGGCCGTGCACTTCTGCGCGTCTTTTTCAATCACCTTGACGTTCATCTTCGTTTGCTCAAGCGCGCTGGCCAGGGCGGACCCCGTCACTCCACCGCCCACAATGATGACCCTGCCCCCTTCTTTCTCTCCCTCTCGAAAGAACCCGAATTCGTAGGGCACGTCATTGCCCTTCACCACGAGGTAGACGAGGTCGTTGGCTCGAATGGTGTCTTCCCCCCTGGGAATGGAAACCTGCTCACCGCGCACGATAGCTCCTACAAGGACTTTCCCTTCCACTCCCCTGAAAGAAAGCAGCGGGCGATCCACAAAAGGAGAATCCGGTTTGACGGTAACACCGATCAGCTTGACCCGTCCCTCTTCGAAATCCACCACGTCCGAGGCCCCCGGCACCATCATCAGACTGCGAATCTGCTCGACCATGGCCGACACGGGATTGATGATTCGGTCCACTCCCAGAAAATCCTGGCTGAAGAGTTCTTTTTCTTCCAGGTACTCCGGACTTCGCACCCGGGCTACCTTGAGGATGTAAGGGTTGAGGTTTTTTGCGAGCAAACAGGCAAAGAGGTTGACCTCATCACTGTCCGTCGCAGCCACCAGCATGTCGGCCTCTTTGATGCCTGAGGCCCTCAGGGTTTGCGGGCTCGTTCCTGACCCGAGGATAGCTTGAACATCCAGGTTTTCCGTGATCCTTCTGATCTTTTCCGGATCTTTGTCGATGAGGAAAACTTCCTGGTTCTCTTCGGAGAGCTTTTGGGATATGTGATAGCCGACTTCGCCCGCTCCGACAATGATGATCTTCAAATGAAGATCCCCCTGTTTGGCTTGACGTGATGGCGCAGCCCGAAAACAACTCGGTCAGAATTCAATCTTAACTTTTTACTGGAGAAAGATAAGAAAGTCAACCTGCAGGGCTACTTGGGTTTGCTCAATGTCTACCTGTTGGGGGGATCTTGGCTCCGCAGAATTTGCAGAGGACCGTTTCCCTACGTTGACTGGAAGGCACGACCTGATCTCTCTTGCAATCAGGGCACTTCCTTTTCAGGTGCAGGAGCATCGTCAGCACCGTGTGAAAGATAACACTCATCGGCTCCTCCTGTCTGCCCATCCAGAAAATGCTGGGCGAAGTGGGCGAGTTTGCTCGGCTGAGAAAGAACAATCAACAGATCCCCGGAATGAATCACCGTATTGCCGTCAGGGTTCGACACCATCTGATCCCCTCGCCGGACAGCGAGCAGCGTAACGCCATGTTTCTTCCTGAGTTCCATCTGGGCAAGGGATTTCTCGGCAATCGGGGAACCTTCTGTCACTCTAAAGGTCGTGATATCCACATCCGGAATCTGGCACTTCAAATCCGAAAAAGAAAGCGATTCCCTGGACAGGCTTCGAAACATGTCATAACCGCCTGCGCGGGCTTCGGCAATAAGCCTCTCGATCTCGTTTCTGGGGACTAGGTATCTGTCCAGAACCCGGCTGAAAATCTCTATGGACGTTTCAAACTCCTCGGGGATCACCTGGTTGACGCCGATGGTATAGAGGGACTCCATCTCCGTCACAAAGCGCGTGCGGACAATGAGAAACGCATTGGGATTTTCCTTCCTCACGGCCGCAGCGATCTTTCGGGTGGCCAGGGGATCGGAGATGACCACCACGACGACCCTGGCCCTTTTTACTCCCACTTCCTCAAGGACTGCCTCCTGCGAAGCGTCTCCATAGGTGATCGGTTCTCCTTTCGCCGACTCCGCTCGCACGGTCTGAGGATTCATTTCGATGACCACGTAGGGAATGCCTGCGACTTTTGCAGCACGCGCCACATTTCTCCCGTTGAGCCCAAAGCCGACAACGATCAAATGGTCCCGGAGGGTTCGGTGTCGCTTTTTCTTGCCCGCAGAGATCGCTTTTGCGAAACCCCGTTTCAGCTTTGAGGGGAAAGGCAGCTTCGCCACCCCATCGGCAAATTTAGGCGCCAGGGCTATGGCAAAAGGCGTTGCTGCCATGGTCAGGACGGAAACATCCAAAAAAAGCTGGTACAATTCCTTTTCAAGCAAGTCCATGTCCGCACCGGTGAGAAAGAGGACAAAACTGAATTCGCCCACCTGGCACAGGGACAGGCCGCAGATGACACTCGTTCTCAGGGGGAATCCGAGAAGACTGACCGTAAAAGCGGTGAGTATAAGCTTGAGGAGCATCACACAAAGCGCGACCAGCGCGACCGTACCGGGTCTCTCCATCAAGAACTCCACGTCGAGAAGCATCCCGATGGAAACAAAGAACAGGCTTGTGAACACATGTCTGAAAGGGATGATGTTGCCGAGGGTCTCCGAGGTGAACTCGGTTTCTGAAATGATGAGACCCGCCAGAAAGGCGCCCAGGGCCAGAGACAATCCAAGGCTGTGGGTCAGGAAAGCCACTGCAAAACAGATCACCAGAACGGCGAGAGAAAAGAGTTCGCGGCTGCGTGTCCGCGCTATCTGGTAGAGCACCGCCGGAACCAGCCACTTGGCCGCCACAAAGGCGAACCCGACGAGGCCGACTCCTTTCAGAATCAATCCTACAAAAGACCCCTGTGTTTCTTCCCCCACCCCCGCCAGGTAGGGAGTCACAATCATCATCGGGATCACGACAATGTCCTGAAAAATGAGAACAGCCAGGCTGATCTGACCGTGGGGGCTGTCGACCTCGGCCCGTTCCTGAAGAATTCTGAGGACAATGGCCGTGCTGCTCAGGGAGAGGAGAAACCCCATGAACACCGCCTGGTTCGCTGGAAGGCCCAAGGATCGAAGAATGAGAAAGGACGCCACGATGGTAAGCGTCACTTGGAGGGCTCCTCCCAGCAGGACGTATCGCTTGATTCTCAGCAGGCCTCCAAGAGAAAATTCGAGGCCGATGGTGAAAAGCAAAAGGACCACGCCGATTTCCGTGAGAAGCTCGACTTCCTTGCCGCTGCCGATCAGCCCCAACCCCTGGGGCCCTACCAGAACACCCGTAACCAAGAAGCCCACCGTCGCCGCCACGCGGAGCTGGTGGCAGATCAGAAGAACGGCAATGGCCAGAGCAAATACCAGGAGCAGGCCTTTGAGCAGAGATAATTCCATAAAGACACCTTAACAGAAGTGTACGTTTGTTAACGTACTACAGATGATGGCATTTGTGAAATAGGAAACGCCACCTTGGACCATCAGAATCTTAGAGCGTAACTTCTCTGCGACTTGCGGAGAAGTTGGAGGTTGGAGGTCAGAGGTTTACCCGCCTTCGGCGGCGCCAGAGGCGACCAGGGTTAGAGGCAAGAACGGTTTTGCCTCAAACCTCAAGCGAAGCGATCCTCAGCCTCAAACAGCAGGCCAGATTTTGGTTGCGGCCATAGGCCTGCATTAGGGGTTTGTTATGGTTGGAGCAGACTGAGCAATGCGAGGAAGCCGAATCCGCCGATGATCACGCCCGAGAGCCTGTTGACCCATCTCAGTCTGGGTCCGTTGAACCACGTTCTGAAGAGGCCCACGCCCGTGCTCAGAAACAGCCACCACGCGGCGCTGCCCAGAAACACCCCCAATACCAGGAGCATCCCGGCAGTGTAATCTCCACCCGAGTTACCAAGCCCCAGTCCCGCGAAAATAGCGGCAAAAGCCAAAATGGTCACCGGATTGGTCAGAGTGAGGAAAAGCGTGGAAGCATAGGCCCCGGCAAGGCCTTTTCCCTCAGCTCTTGACGGTGCCTCCGCAGGTTTTGAAAAAAAGATTCTCGCGCCGAGGTAGCCTAGAAACAAAGCGCCAATGAGACGGAACCAGAATTGCTGGCCCATGAGAAAGTTTGAAATATAGGTAACCCCGAAACCGGCGACGCATCCATATAAGGCGTCAGCCGTAGCCGCTCCCATGCCCGACACAAAACCTGAGATCCTGCCTTCCGCCAGGGTGCGCCTGATGCAGAGCACGCCGATCGGCCCTACAGGGGCTGCGATGGAAAAACCGATGACAAGTCCTTTTACAAACAGATTGAAATCCAGAAACACGCACCTCCAAACCTTAATAAGATCAACACCCGGTTCCTCCGCCTTTTATCGGGCCAGCCTCTTTCGCTCCTCCCAGCTCTGGATGCCCGCGGCACTGCCGTATCCCTCTTTCTTGATGCTGCTCAGGCGGGATTTGGCGAACTCCAGGACATACACGAATCCCGCAGGTCCCGGATCATAGTACCAGGTCTCATCTCCTGATGAGGCCCCTTCATACTTGGAGCCGGCCGGAACCCTCACGATCTTGGTGTCGTAGAAGTCTCTTCCTCTCCGCGCATAGATTTTCTCCGTGACTCTGATCTCGCGAAAGTCCGGAGCCCCGCACTCCTGAAGCACCGCGTAGGTCGTATCCCCGACAGCCACCACTTCATTGCCGCACCTGAAACTCGACTCTGCATGAGCCTCCGTGCAGAGCAGGGACACCAGAAACGCAGCAATGATGATTGATTTCATACCCCTTCCTTGTTCACTCCTAATAAACTTGGCATACGTGCCATGTAAAATCCCCTCTGTCTCCCACCTTCGGCAAGTCGTTCGACCCTGAGCTCACGACCGAAGGGCTCAGGTCGAGCCGCTTTATAAAGGGGAGGACTTGCACTGGATTTCCCGACTTCGGACCCTCACGCCTCCAGGCTGAACATTTTCAATACCGATGGCACAACCTCTATCGCCGCAGGCAGACAGCCGGGCTGCTCGCCATCCACATCGAGCAGCACTCGTCCGTCGGAAAAGGCTTTCACTTTTTTCCCGGTAAGGGATTGCACTCCCTTCACCTTCATGATCTTCCCATTGTAAAGCTTCGGGAGATAGTAGACCACTTCGGGAAGGCTCAGTGCTCCGATCACGGTCACATGGAATAGGCCATCAAAAAGGTCGGCGCCGGGAGCGACCCACATGCCGCCCCCGTGGTACTGGCCGTTCGCCACAGCCACATTCAAGACCACGACCTCCTCATCGAAATGATCGTCCACCCTGAGGCGTATGCTCTTCTTTTCATATAGAACGAGGGAGACGAGTGTCGCGATGATGAAGGAGAGAAAGCCGCCGAGCCTTTTGCCGGACTTGTTGACCCGTTCATCGACTTCTCCACCCAAACCGAAGCTTGTCAGATTGTGAAAGTATCTGGTTCTGGACTCCCCGTCGTGAGTCGTGTACTGGAGCCGCCCCAGATCAATAGGCCGTGTCCGGCCTCCTTGGATGACCTTCATAGCGTCTTCAGGATTTGTCGGGATTCGAAAAGTCCTCCTGAAGTCGCACCCGGTTCCGTTGGGTATGAACCCGACTTGGACCTCGGGATTCGTGGGACCCTCTTTGCTCATGAGGCCGTTGATAACCTCGTTGAGCGTGCCGTCCCCACCCACGCACACCACGCATTGTGCTCCCTCAGAGACGGCAAGCCTGGCGAACTGCGTAGCTTCTCCCGGAGCCGTCGTTATGAAGGACTTGAAGCCTCCGAGGTGCTTTTCCGCCAGTTCCCTGATCTGCGGCCAATTCTTGCCGACGGTTCCTCTTGCCGCGTGGGGGTTGACAATAAAAACCATTCTCTTGACAGGATCACAGGATGGGCTGGATGCGTTCACCGGATAGCTCTCACCACAGAGTCTCAGAGTGCTCAGAGTTCTGAAAATTCCTCAGCGTATGACAGACACGGGGATCGCTCTGCTTGAATGGGTCGGCCAGTTTTGAAAGCAAGCTGGCTTTCTTCAAAATTGGCCTACCCATTCCATTGCAACGAAACTCGTTGCGGTCCCTCGCGAAGAGGGACCTGAGCGATCCCATGCTTTTCTCAGTGATCTCCGCGTCTCTAGCGACCCTGAGCGAGTCGAAGGGGAGCGGGTGGTGAAGACATGGGGAATCACATCCCGGAGAGGCCATCAATCAACGCCATCGCATTGTGGCCCAGAACGGCGTGGTTGTACCCGCCTTCCAGAATGCCGAAGCACCCCCCGCCGGCTCTCCGAGCCGCCTCCAGCACCATTCGGCCGATTTCGCGATAGTCGTCCGTTCTCAAGGTTCCGCCCCAGTCTCGCTCGTGATTGTCAAACCCGGCGGAGATCCCAATGAGATCCACTTCGCACCGATCCATTTCCAGCTTCACTTCTTCCAGGTAGGCTTCCCGGTCATTGGCTTCCACATTGTAGACCTTGACCCAGTCCTTGCCGCCCAAGATATTGGCTGTGCCGTCCCCGAAGTGAAGATCGATATCCAGCACATAAGCCGTCTTTGTTTTTTTTGCTCTCTTGAGGTGTTCCAGGGCAACCGCCATGTTGTTGAAGTAGCAGAACCCCCAGCACGAGCCCGAAGAAGCATGATGGCCCGGAGGCCTGATGAGACCGAAAGCGGGTTCTGCTAAACCCTGAGTCGCCGTTTGAATCGCCCCTCCTGCCGCGAGTGAGGCAATGGGGTAAAGACCCATGCTCTTCACATGTTCCACTTGCGCCTTGGTGTGAACAGCGAGCAGATCCTTTTCGGATGCGGGTTCGGCGTTGACGATTTCCACATGGCCTCGGATGACGTCGATCACCGCCTCCATACGCCCGGGTTCAGCGGCCGGGTCCGTGGTGTAGACCTCGTAAAAGTCCTCGTGAAAAATGACTTTCATCCTTTTCTGCATCCGTCAGACGTGCAAAGAGAAAACGGAACAAGACAAAAAGACGATCAGTAGAGTAGGGAGGGAGGAACTCCCCCTCCCCCTCGTCAAACCGGACGTGCGGATTTCCCGCATCCGGCTTTCTTGAAGACTCTTGCCTGAGGCATGCGCAGTGATGAACCGAGCCTCTTCACAAATAGATCAACCCCATTTGCGCAAATCGCGCATAGAAGGTCATCCCTTTGGGCGGTCGCCATGGACGCTGACTGCGGCGGGACAAATGACACTGAAGCCGCTGCCGCACATAGGCGTTTATCTCCCGGAAGGCCTTGCGTGGATACCCACGCCCAAAATAATTAGCCCATCCGCGCAGATGCTCGTTGAGTTCGTCGATCATTACCGGAATCGGCTTGAAGCACATTCGTGCACTCGTCCGCTCACGAAGGTGCTCGCGCTCTCGGGCCAAAGCTTTCTTCGAGGGAAACAGGTTCAGGTACCGAAACTCGCCGCCTTTACGGTCCCAGTCGTACCGAAACGTATATCCCAGAAAGTCCAAGCTTTCCCCTTCCTTTTGCAAATCCAGCACCCTCGTCTTTTCCCGGTTGATCTCCAAGCCCAACCACCCTTCGATCTTCGACTCCACCCAACCCGTGATCTGACCGTCAATATATCGCGCCAAGATCACAAAGTCGTCAGCGTAGCGCACCAACTTGGCTTTAGCCCACACCGCAGGCCCACCAGCTCGATGGAACACTTTATCAAACCAATGCAAATACACATTGGCAAGCAGAGGAGAAATCACTCCTCCTTGGGGAGTCCCTTTCTTTGTGCGGGACGATGCTCCGCCCCCTCCAGAACCAGACTCTCCAACCACCGGCGCCTCCAGCCACATACGAATCAGCTTCAGCACATAGCGGTCCGTGATCCTCATGCGCAAACACGCCATCAGCTTCTCGTGCGGGATCGAATCAAAGTATCCTTTCAGATCAGCATCATACACCGCGCAAAAGCCAGCCTTGATATGGCCCCGGATTTCCTCCAGTGCATCATGGGCCGAGCGCCCAGGACGGAACCCGTAGGAGCATTCTTCAAAGTCTTCTTCGAAAATCGGCTCCAAGATAAGAAGCGTTGCCGTCTGGACCATTCGGTCCCGCACCGTCGGGATACCCAACGGCCTCCTCTTTCCATTGGCTTTTGGGATAAACACCCGGCGCACGGGTTGCGGTTTATAGGTCTTCGTGCGCAGTTCCTTCTGGATGCTCTCCAGAAACACCGCCACACCACCCTCTTGTTCCTCAACCCGCTCAATCGTTACGCCGTCTATGCCTGCTGCGCCCTTGTTGGCACGCACCAGGGTCCATGCCGCCGCCAACACGTCATCCCGGCTTATATGGCCGTACAACGTGTAGAACCGAAACTTCGGTTCCCGCTTGGCCTTTTGGCCCAGTTTCTGTCTCAGGGAAGAAAGACTCGGCGTCATGCCTTTCTCAGGCTTTGCCGCCTCTTCCGTAGTAGGTTTCCCCAATCGGCATTCCTCCCTTCCTACCAAAACACGTCTTCAGCAGGGTCCCTTCGCTCCACGGGGATTAACCGCTTCTTCGCTACTATGAACCCCTCCGACTCCCAATGCAGCCCCATGGCAGTTATGTTTTCCCACCACAGGTTAGCCACACTTCCGCCACTGCATCGGGTCTCCCAGGTTCCTCGGCTCATCTTTCCGCACGCGCTGTCCCCTCTCACCCCGGGAGGCCCAATGGTTGCTCTTGCTCGTTGCTTCACCATCGGCGGCGGGCTTCACCACTTTTCGGCGGGCTGGCCACCCTCCATCGGTGTAACGAGGCCGGATCGGGTTCACTTGCGTTACGGCTCGCGCGTTCGCTCGGCGAGGCTTCGACCCTTTGGATTATTCCGCGGGCCGCCCGCTCCGCTACCTGCTGAACGAGCAATTTGCAGGGTAACCTCCTTTCAGGTTACAAGATCAGCCAGGCTTGTCCTGGCGCACCGAAAGCACGAAATTTGGAAAACACGAAAAAACCCTTCTCTTTCCTTTTTCGTGCTTTCTTCCTTTCGTGCTTTCGTGATTGGGGCTGTTTGTTTTTCCGCGCTCTCCGCGTGCTCTGCGGTGAGACCGAGGGGTTATCCCTGTTTCGTGGCGGATGCCTCGGCCAACTGGAATCCCAGGTCCAGGGCTTGTTTGTTCATATCGAGGAAACCCCGGGGAATCTTGGTCTCCAGGACTTTCATGATAGACTCGGTCTTGACGATATGGGTCAGCCCGATGACCGCACCCAGCATGCAAATGTTGAGGACCACGGGTTTGCCGATGCGATCCATTACGGACTTGTACATCTCAAGGCCTATCTGGCGGGCATCGACCCTGCGCTCCACCTTCACATAGTGGCTGTCGGTCAGCAGAAGACCCCCGGGTCGAATGCTGTTGGAGAACTTGTTGTAGGCCTCCTGGGTCAGGCAGACCAGCACGTTCGGTTGATTCACCTTGGGGAAGCGGATGCTCCGGTCCGAGATGATGACATCTGCCCGGGTGGCCCCCCCTCTGGCTTCAGGCCCGTAACTCTGGGACTGGACGGCGTTGAGTCCCTCGTGAATCACCGCCGCCTCGGCAAGGATGATTGACGCGGTGATGACGCCCTGTCCGCCGGAACCGGAAAAAACGATTCGGTATCTTTCCATCAGATTGACTGCCCTCGCTTCGCCCTTTCGACGATCTTTTTGTATTCCGAACAGTACTCTGCTCTTTCCTCTTCGACAAAAATCCCTCTTTCGATCAGTGCCGGGTTTTCTTTCTTTTTCTCGGACCCTATGGGAACGGTTTGATCCTTGTAATAATTGAGCATGTCCACGGCATCGCCCACCTTGTTCTTTCTGCCGTAGTAGGTGGGGCACTGAGAAAGAATCTCAACCACTGAAAACCCCTTGTGCCGGATCGCCTTCTCCAGGATTTCCTTCATGGAGGTCACGTGATAAGCCGTGGCCCTTGCCACAAAGGAGGCGCCGGCGCCCTTGGCCAGTTCCACAATGTCAAAGGCTTCATAGATGTTCCCGTAGGGAGCTGTGGTCGCCATCTTTCCGTAACCGGACAGGGGCGAGAACTGCCCTCCCGTCATCCCATAGATGTTGTTGTTCATGATGATCGCCGTGATATCAATGTTGCGCCTGGCAGCGTGGATGAAGTGGTTGCCGCCTATCGCCAGGGCGTCTCCGTCGCCCATGGGAACGATGAGCGTCAGGTCCGGCCGCGAGAGTTTCACGCCTGTCGCAAAAGCCAGCGCCCGGCCGTGGAGGGTGTGGAGGGTGTGAAAATCGAGGTATCCTGAGATTCGCGAGGAACACCCGATCCCCGTGACCATGACGATGTCGCTTTTCTTGAGCCCCTGGGAATCAATGGCCCGCACCAGGTTGTTCATGATGATGCCGTGCCCGCACCCGGGGCACCAGATGTGAGGCATGAATCTTTCGCGCAGGTATTCTTTGGCAGACATGGATCAGACTCCTTTGCCCTGGATGACGCGCAGAATGTTGCGAATGTCCGTGGGGCTGATGAAGGTGCCGTCGATTCGGTTGGCCAGGAACACCTTCTCAGGGTCGTCCAGCGCTTTTCGGACTTCCTGCAGGATCTGCCCCATGTTCATTTCCACAACCACCACGGATTTTGCTTGAGTGCACCGTTCTCGAACAGTGTCGGCAGGAAAAGGCCACAGGGTCTGGAGTTCCAGCAACCCCATCCGTTCGCCCCTGGCCCGCCGGTTCTCGACCACGTGGAGAGCGGATCTGGCCGAAGACCCGTAGGAGACCAAGACGGTTTCCGCATCATCGAGAAAGTACTCCTTGATTCTCGTGACTTCCTGAACATGGCCTTCGATCTTGTCCACCAGATGTCGGATCAAGCCGTAGGCCACCGCCGGGTTGTCCGTAGGAAAACCCCACATGTCGTGCATGAGCCCTGTGACGTTGTACCGGTGAACCCCGCCGAAATCCGACATGGGCAAGCGGCCGTCTTCCCTGGGCAGGTAGGGATGATAATCCGTCCCCTCTTTCACGGAGGTCCTAAGCCGTTGCACCAAAGGAATCTCCCCCGGCTCAGGCAGGATCAGCTTCTCCCGCATGTGGCCCACCACTTCGTCGAGCAGGAGAATGACCGGCGTCCGGTAAGTCTCCGACAGATTGAACGCCTCCACCGTGATCGCAAAGAGATCCTGAAGGTTGGAGGCGGTGAGCGTAATGATCGAGTGGTCTCCGTGCGTTCCCCACCTCGCCTGCATCACATCTCCCTGGCTCACTTTCGTGGGCAGGCCTGTCGACGGCCCCCCCCGCATGACGTTAACGACGACGCAGGGAACCTCCGCCATGATCGCGTAACCGATCGCTTCCTGCTTCAGCGAAAAGCCAGGGCCGCTCGTGGCGGTCATGGATTTGAGACCCGTCAGCGAGGCCCCGATGATCGCGCACATGGAAGCGATTTCATCCTCCATCTGGATGAATTTTCCTCCCTTTTGGGGAAGACGCATGGAGAGCAGTTCCGCGATCTCCGTGGAAGGAGTGATGGGATACCCCGCGAAAAAATCGAGACCTGCGTAAAGCGCCGCTTCAACGCAGGCTTCATTGCCCTGTACAAAAAGAACTTTATCGCCCATGGTTTTTTCTCTACTCTGCGTTTTTTGCTTTCAAGTCCCCCCTTGGGGGGATTACTTCATGGAGTAATGGAGAATAGGAGCACTGGAGTACTGGTTCAAACCCGATACTCCATCATTCAGTCACTCCAACACTCCAATCTTTGATTCTGTTTTTGGTTGTCTTCCGATTTTCGTGTTTTCGTGGTTATGGTTTCGTCTTTTCAACTTTAGACACTTTAGCCGAAGGCCCTGAGCGTAGTCGAAGGGGCACTTCTTCCCGCTCTTCGCTCCGGACTTCAATGGCAATGTCCGGGCACCTCAGCTCGCAAAGCATGCAGGCATTGCACTTCTCCGGCCGCTTCACCACCGCCTTCTCGTGATCGTCCAACTCCAGGACCTCTTTTGGACAGAAGGCGACGCAGATGCCACATCCCTTGCAAAAGTCACGGTTCACTTCAATCCCCGGTTTCTTTTCCTTTTTTGATTTCTTTTCCACCAACTCTTTTCTCCCTGCTCTACGCTCCAAGCTCTTTGCTCTGTGCTATTCTAGCATGCTCGTTCCAAGTTGTTAAGCCACTACCCGTACCTTGTCTCTTTATTTCACTTCTCCGTGCCACCCATCTCCCCTGAGAGGATGCTTGCCAGCCGCGAGATGTCTTCACTCTCTCCCAGGGCGATCAGGGTGTCTCCTGCTTCGATCTGGGTCTGCGACGAAGGATTGAATTTCATCTCCCCGTCTTTTTTCTGAACGGCGATGATGATCACATCCATCTGCTGCCTGATCCCTGAATCGGCAAGCTTCACGCCGCTCAACTGGGATTTCCCGCTCACCACCACCTCACCCATTTCCAGCCCTATTTTCCGGTTGTGAACCGTGAATTCAAGAAAGTCTGAAACCACCGGTTTGATAATGGCATGGGCCATTTTCTGTCCGCCGATGTGATAGGGCATCACCACGCGATTGGCCCCAGCCCTCATCAGCTTTTTCTCTGAGTGCTCTTCCTCTGCCCGGGACAGGATGAAAAGATTCGGATTCAATCCTCTCGCACTCATGGTGATGAAGACGTTGTCCGCGTCTGAGCGAACGACGGAGACCAGGCCTCTGGCTCTTTCGATCCCGGCTTCCAGGAGGATGTCCTCGGTCGTCGCATCGCCGCGAATGAGAGCAATCTCTTCGTGCTCCATGGCCGGTTCCACGCCGGGGCCGTTGTCGATCACCACCATGGGGATCTGGTTTGCCTTGAGCTCCCGACAGATGATCTTGCCTATCCGGCCAAAGCCGCAGATGATATAGTGGTTCTTCATGGATCGGATCTTCGACAGCAATTTTCGCCTCCCTATGACAGACCCTAGCTGAAACTCCACCATGGCCTGAGCCACGGCGCCCAGGATATAGATGATCAGGCCCATGCCTGAGAAAACAACAAAAATCGTGAACACCATCCCTTCGGGGGACATGGGCCCCATTTCCCTGTACCCGACCGTGGTGATGGTGATCACGGTCATGTACAGGGAGTCCAGGAGGCTCCATTTCTCGATGAGCATGTATCCTGTTGTGCCAAGCGAGAGAACCACCAGCAGGATACCAAAGCCCTTTCCGATTTTGCGGATCGGAAAAGAGGAGGATGTGATGTCGCTCTGTGTCATCCACGGTCTCTGAGAAGAGTGGGTGTGGTATGGGCAGCTGTCTCAGGATGCTGAAAAAACCCTACCGCAGGTTGCTCAAAAGCGCTCAGATACAGAGCGCGCATATGAGTGACGAGTGACAAGTAACCGTTCGATGAACTCACGGCCCTGAGCAACGTCGGAGGGCATGTAACGAGATCAAGACATGGACTTGTCACTCGTTACTCGTCACTTGTCACTTTCATAAAACATGGGCGGTTTTCAGCAACCTGCTATTGGCCTGGTGCAGAACTCACCGCTTCCACGGTAAACTCGCTGAGATTCTCAGGAAGCTCTTCAAAAACGATCATAAAAGGCACCGAAGCCTGCGGCTTGACGCTCACATTGACATTCCCTTTGCCTGTCCGGTTGGTCAAACCCTGGTTGATCTGCTCAAGGGACATCTCTTTGAGCTCGTTTTCCGAGAAGGTGTTCCCGGCAAATGCAAGCTTTTGCTTAACCACAGATCCTTTCTCGTCGAGGAGAGAACCCTTGACGCGAATAAAACTTCGGCTTCCCGGGTAGTTGTTAAAGACCACACCCTGTATGCAGAAAAGGCTTCCGACTTTGGTGGACTGATAGAACTTCCCGGACACGTTCTTGAAGGAAAGCCTTCGGACACCCGGGTCTTTCACTTCCGGTTTTCCGGCCATACCGAGGTAGGGAGTCAAGGATTCCGGAACCCGTTCGGGAGCAAAATAAAGAAGGGCCGCGGCTCCCCCTGTGAGGAGCAAAACGACGATCAAAACGATCATCAGGAATCTGGGCACACCGCCTTTCTTTCTCTTCTTCGGGACTGCTTTTTCAGGTTTCGGCGGCGCTTCGGTTGGTTTCGCCGTCTCCCGTTGTAGAGTGGACGCCGGACTCGGTTCGAGCTGTGGCTGCCGCTTGGTGCCTTCCTCAAAATCAAACCTGAGATCTTCCTCCTCTTCGGGAATCTGGTCAGGGGATAGGGTCTCTATTTTCTTGGTCTCAGACTCCTCCTGCAACGCTTTGGCAAGCTCTGCTTCAAAAGTGTCCTCCACGAGACGTTCGGGTCGTTGATCCTCCAGGGTGGAATAGGTGTCCAAGGTCACCGTCTCGCCCAGGCTTTGATCCGCGACCTTTCGCTTTTCATCCCCTTTGGGGGAGCCCTTCGGGTAGCTCTTGAACACGCTCTTGCAGACGGAGCATCTGACCTTGGAGCCTTCCTCTCTGACAAGCCCCTCATCGAGCTTGAATTTAGATCCGCACTGCTTGCACTCAATGATCATCGCCGCCCTCCTGTTTCAGATCAGATGCCCCCGCGCAACCTCATCCTTCAGCACTCCAACACTCCAGTACTCCATTCCTCACTCTTCAATGACACAGATGTCCGGCAAGTACCTGTACTTCTCCGCATAGTCCAGGCCATAACCCACAAGAAAGCCCTCCTGGACCCTGAAACCGCAGTAGTCAATCGCGACCTCTTTTTCCCGGCGCTCTGCTTTGTCGATGAGAGCGCAGATTTTCACACTCGCCGGCTCACGGCTCTTGAGGTTCTTCACAAGATAGCTCAAGGTCAATCCCGTGTCCACGATGTCTTCCACAACAATCAAATCCTGACCCCTCACCGGGATCTCCACGTCCTTCACCAGCTTAATCGCGCCGCTCGATGCTTTGCTCGAGCCGTAGCTCGAGGCCCGGATGAAGTCAATTTTCGAAGGAATGTTCAGCGACATGACCAGCTCGGCGAAAAAGAAAACGACCCCGTTCAGGATTCCGATCAAAATCGGTTCCTTGCCTGCATAGTCTGACGAGATCTGCCGGGCAAGATCTTTCACCTTTATCTTGATCTCGTGTCTGGGTATGAGAACTCTCTTTTCCATGGACCCGAATCCTGAGAACCCCAGCCGTCCTTAGAGTTCAAACTTTATTTAATATATCCTCTGATGTCAACAGGATAACTCCCCTCCTTTCTTATCCCTCCTACCCACCGGTTGCAGGTTTTTCGAGGAAAGGCAGCTTCTCCTTCTTTCTGTAACAAAGCGCCGTGCAGGAAGCGATCAAGATGTCGCGTTCATCCGTCACTTTGATTTCATAGGTGCCGGTCTTGGCCGAACGATGGATCTCCACGGACTCAGCACGCAACTTGCTCTTTTGGTCAGGAGCCCGATGATAGGTGACGGTCACGCTGAGAGCGACCGCAACGGTCCCGTGGGTGTTGCAGGACACCTCGAACGCCTCGTCGATTAGAGAAAAGATGGCTCCACCGTGGGTCATGCCGAAGATGTTCATTAATTCCTCTTGCGGCTCCATCTCCACCACGGCATAGCCCGGTTCAGCCTTGATCAGCCGCAGGCCGAGCTTTCTGGCAAACTTTTCTTTTTGCACCTGTCTTTCAATAGACTGAATGACCTCATCAACCATCCTTCACTTTCCTCCATGGACCAAGAAGTGAAGCTCCCCGTGCCGGAGCGCGGGGCATCAGGGAAAACGCCAAGCGGAACTCCGCCGAAGCCACCCGGCTTCGCCCTGCGGGCTACGCCGGGGTCGCCTCTCGTCATTCCTCCCCGTGCAGGAGCACGGGGCCCCCTGGCGAAGGCGAGTGGATGACTCGTTGCTAGTGTTAGCAGACTGGGTAGCGGGAATCAACCTGCTTCTCACGAGAGGAGGACCAGCCGAGATCTAGGAGGAAGCAATTGACACTTCACGGGCTTTTTCCGATAATGTCGATTAGTCTCCCGCCACACCTTCCTGCAACGTGCGGGTTTAGCGGGTCATAAGGGACATGGATGGACGAAGCTCAGGGCGAACGGGGTGACGGGTTCATGCATTTTCTTGAAAAAGTGTTCAAAAAAACCGATGGCATCGTCTCCCGGAAGATCGGCGAGGAGTGCATCCTTGTTCCTATCCGTCAGGGAGTGGGCGACCTGGAAAGCATCTACACGCTGAATGAAACAGCGGCCCGCATCTGGGACCTGCTGGACGGCACGGCGAAGGGGGCGGAGATCAAGAACAAGATTGTTGAGGAATTCGATGTCACCCCGGAAGAAGCGGAAAAAGATCTTGTCCATCATCTCAAGGAATTGGCCGGCATCAAGGCAATTACCGAGGAGTGAGGTGAAAGGTTCACTGCTTTGACCGAAGGAGAAGCGCAAAAAGGAAGCACTTTAGAAATCGCGGGGATCAGGGTCTCTTGGTGCATGGACCCGCACTCTGATATAACCCTGCACGTCAGAAATGAACCGCCTCCCCCGTTCCCCGTCAAAGAAAAGACTTTTGATTCGGGACAGACCTGGGCTCTTTTCAAATGCGCGGGCAGATGCATCCTGCAGAATACCAGCCTTCATTCCAAAATCAGTCCCAGCCGGTTTCTTTTTCTTGCCTCTGATCTGAAATCGGGTGACCTCTACGTCACCGGTGACACCCCACAGGACGTCGACCCTCTCGGGTACCCTTTGAACCAGGTTTTATGGATTCTCCTGCTTTCCCGAAGAAGAGGGCTGCTTTTCCATGCCTGCGGCATTGATGACCATGGAAAAGGATATCTTTTTCTGGGGAATTCCGGAGATGGGAAATCCACGACGGCCAAGCTCTGGTTTGATCACGGCATAACCATTCTCAACGACGACCGAATCATTGTGAGAGAAAAGGAAGGGAAGTTCTGGATGTACGGTACGCCATGGCATGGGGACTTCAAAGAGCACTCATCCCATGGGCTCCCTGTTCACAAAGTGTTTTTCCTGCGGCACGGGAAAAAGAATGCCTGCAAGGCCCAGAGCGGCGCAGAAGCGGTCTCCATGCTCCTCACCCGTTCTTTCCCTCCTTTTTGGGACAAAGAAGGGATGGCCTTCACGATCGAATTTTGCCAAAGCCTGGTCAGCAAAATCCCTTGCTATGAACTTACCTTTGTGCCAGACGCCGGAATGATCGACTTCGTGAGGAATCTCTAGCCACAGACGCACACAGACTATTCAAAACCAAGAACGGAAAAGCGAATCACGAAAACACGAAGGCATGAAAGCACGAAAGAAGAAGGTGATTCTTTTTCGTGCTTCCGTTATTTCGTGGCTTCGTGGTTATAGCTTTGGTTTTCCAACTTTAGGCACTTCTTCTCACCTTTGCACGATCTGATTCTCAATGCCTTTGCTTTTGAGTTCCTCGTGCTGTTGTTGAGCCCTTTCCTTTTGCAGAAAGGCTCCAACAAAGAGTGCGTACTTGCCCTGCGGCTCTGCCACAGAGTAAGAAGAATAGCCCAATCCCATCAACCTCTTTTCCTGTCGTTGAAGCTCTTCTAATGAATCATAGACCCCAACCATGTTAGCATATGGGGTACTTCTTATGGTGGCACTGGCCAAGTCATTTTGCTTTTTGAAAGCTTCTGCCTTTGCCCGGCTTTCAAAACACCCCAGGTAGATCCAGTATTGCTCTCCTTGGCTGAAAACCAGCTTTACATAATAGGGAGCGAAGCCTCGTTTGCTCCACTGCGAAACAGTCTCTTTGGCAAGGTCAATGTCAGGTACGGAACTCAGAAAGAGCGAATAAGGATAGAACGCTTTTCGAACGCTCCGGGTGGATGGCCGCGTAACAGGGTCGTCGCTTGCGATTTGGACCCTCTCGCCTTTTTGCATTCCTGCAGTCTCGCTATCCATACGTGGGAAGGGCAGTTCGCCCGCAATCTCGCTCGAAGGTGTCTTTGGCGCTGAGAAAGCAGCCTTTTCCTTGGGAGGCTCGACATTGGTGAGTTTCCTCTCTTCAGAGACCGGCTGGAGTGTTGTTTCGTGCAGGCGGGGTAGAGCCTGCGGCTCCCCGCTGCCAGCAGCTTTATTCTTAGCGACATCGGCTGCAGGAGGTGCGGGAGGCGCAGGGTGTTCCTTGATCGGGATTTTCAGTTCCTGTTTGCCGCCGGAACTTTCTGAACGATTCGATGTGAAAGTGCCCAGTCTGTTGTTCTGCCACAGGAGACCCGCAGCCAGAAGGACGACGGCCAGGATCAAGAGAGGAAGCCCCAAGGTTTTTTTCCAATTACGCCAACCCTTCCTTGCCCATCCCGCCACCTTAGCCGAAGGACTCAGCCCCAAAGTGTGCAGATGGATGTCTCTCGTATCCAAGAGGGTTAAATTTTTCTTGTTTCTTCTTTTTTTGCCGTCCTCCCCGTAGGAGTAGTAGTATTTGTAATGCTTGTAGTCCTCGAAATCAGGGCTCACCTCCGGCCTCATCCCGTTCAGAATAACGCCGATCACATTGGCTTTGACCTGTGTCAGCTGGGTGATGGCTCTCTTCAGCAGCCCTTTCGGCACTGTGCCTATTCGATACACCAGGAGCACGCCGTCCACCTTTGTCGCTAGGATAGCAGGGTCTACCGCAGAGAGGAGGGGGGCCGTGTCGAAAAGGACCATATCGTATTCGTCTTTTGCCTCTTCTATGAACTGGCTGATTCTTTGCGATTCAATCAGGTCAGCAGGGTTCGGAGGCACCGTCCCTCCTGGAATGAAGTAGAAGTTGTCGAAACCAGGGGTGATCATGATCTCATCAACGCTGATTTCCCCCATGAGGATGTCCGTGACCCCTCGGACCGTCTCCCGCCATTCGTAATTCCCGAGAAGGATATCCGAAAGCCCCGGAGCGGAGGCTACTCCGAAAACCTTGGCGAGCATGGGTTTCCTGAGGTCAGAACCCACCAGAAGGGTCTTCAATCCGGACTGGGCCATGGTGATGGCCAGATTGAGCGCAATCAGGGTCTTCCCTTCCTGGGGGGAGGTGCTCGTGATGGCCAGAGACCTTGTCTTCTTCTCTGTGTCTTTGAAATGGATGTTTGTCCTCAGGGCCCTGAAGCTTTCAGCCATCATCGACTTGGGCACGAAGTGGGAAATGAGATTGACCCCCTGCTTTAGCGCATGATCCTGGACTCGTCCGGAATACCGCTCCTTGATGTTGTCCTGCATGACTCTCAAGTCCACGTGAGGAATCACGCCGAGCACAGCGATTCCGAGAGTCTGTTCCACGTCTTCAATTGCCCCAAGGGAGGTGTCGAAGGTCTCGACGACAAAGGCGATGATCAGGCCAAGAACAATCCCGATGATGACCCCCATGGCTCCTGTTGCAGCGGTCCTCGGCGGGTTGATGGGAGTGGTGGGCAGAAGCGCCGGTTTCACGATGTTCACTTCTTCCGGTTTTTCCGATCTCCGGATAAGGGCCTCCTGGTTTTTTCTCTCCAGGAGGGTCGTCATTTCCGTGTAGAGTTCCACCTCCCTCTTCAGCCGGCCATACTCCAGTTTCTTGTCGAGCAGCGCCTTGGTTTTCTGGTCGATCTTTTCAAGTTCCTTCGACGAATCCGCGTGCTTTCTCTCCTGGCCCTTGAGCTGCAACTCGAGCATGAACTCCATTTTGCGCGCGGTCTCTGAAATCTCGTTGCTGATCGCCACCACCTCGGGATGCTTGGGGGTGAAGTCTTTGAGAAGTGTTTCTCTTTTCAGCAGAAGTCCCACGAGCGCGTCATTCGCGGTCTGGTAGCGGTTGTTGGCCCTGATGGAATCGAAATTGTGGCCGGCGCCGACCGGGTTCTTGACGAACTCCCTCAATCTCTTGAGAAGGCCGCCCAGTTCTCCCTTCTCCTCTTCCAGTTTTGCAAGCTCCCCCTGTATGTCCTTGGTCTGCTTTAAAAGGGTTTCGCTCTGCAGATCGATGGAGATCAGTTCATTGTCCTTGCTGAACCGGTTGAAACGGTCTTCCGCGTCTCTGAGCCTTGCTCGTACCTCCTTCATTTGATCGTCGATGTAGCGGAGAGCTTCCTTGGTGCGCTTGGTCTGCTGCTCCCCATGGAGTTCTCTGTAAACAAGAGCCACGGTGTTGGCAAGCCTCTGGGCAAAGGCTGCGCCGTGATCCGTCACCTTGATGTTGAGGACGCTGCTGTACTTGAGGCGGGTCACTTCCACTTTGGACTGCAGGCCCTCGATGGTCGCAATGACATGGTTCTTCAGCTGGCTCTCACCCCTCAGCGAGGGGCTTCGCGGAATGAGGCCTATGTGCTCCGCCACCTTTTCAAAAACCGTGTAGCTTTTGATCACCGCAATCTGGGTTTCGATGTCGTCGGAATCATCAAACGCAAGGGTCTTGGAGTAGATGCCTTCGACGAGACGCTCTCTCTTGATTTCGATCATGCACTCGGTTGAATAAAGCGGTGCAGGGGCGCTCAGGATGGCAAAGGTAGTGCTGAAAATGCCGAGAATGACGGCAATGACAAGGACAATAAATTTCCTTTTCCTTATGATCCGCCAATATTCCCTCAAATTGACGTCGTATTGAGTCAAAAGAACTCCTGAGATCTGCTGACTTCATTCGAAACCGTCGCGACTGCGACGGCAAAGCTATAGCCACCTCTCCCTTCCCTTTCGGAGAGGATAACCGGTCAATTGCTGAGTCGCTCAACCCAAACTAGGCTCGTACTGCCCAGGAATCTAATAGCTGGATGCATCCAAAATAATTTAAGTGAAATTTAAGCATATAATTTTACATTTGTCAATATAATGTATAGAAATTATTATAAAATATGTCTATTTATAATTAAAAGGCGCTTTATAGCTTTGAGTGCTGGAGGACTGGAGTATTGGAATACTGGAGTAATGGATTATTGGAGCAATGGAGTACTGTCTAAACCCTGTACCCCGTCACTCCAACACTCCATTCAATTGATTCTGTCTCCCGTTGTTATCCGTTCTTACTGATCACCGATCCCTGGTAACTGACCACTGGGTTTTTGTGAATTTCTTCTTACTCTCTGCTCTTTGCTCCATGCTCTGTGCTAAGAGCCTTTCAAGGCTCTCAGGAGCATGTCGATGAGCTGCAGGGCCCTTTTGCCGTAAAGCTGCCAGGGCTTGAGGGAGGAAGGAAATGGGAACACCTGTCTCAGAACTTCCGTTCTTGGAAACAAGGTTTCAAAGAAAAACACAAGGCGTTTCCC
This sequence comes from uncultured delta proteobacterium, assembly GCA_963702565.1. GTDB lineage: Bacteria > Desulfobacterota > DSM-4660 > Desulfatiglandales > HGW-15 > CAVPDE01. The sequence goes on from CAVPDE010000010.1 coordinate 286,314, forward strand.
CGGCCCAAGCTGTGAGGAGAAGAGAAGCACAGCGCCCCAAAGAGGAAGCGCTCCTTTCGTCACTCTCTCCCTCAGGATCTTTCTCTCCAGGGAACTGAGCCTTTTTCTTCTGAAGGAGTTTGAGAACAATCGGAGGCATCCTGAAATGAAAGACCTGCTCAAGCAGATAGAAGATGTACCAAGGGTGCTTTCCTGCCCCAGTTCTTCAGCCGGTCGCACAAGCCTTTCCCAATCAGCGGCCTTCCAGCGCTCCAGGATCCGTTTGATGTCCACCAGCCAGATGAGCCTGTCTGACGATGTTTGAACGCATGAAGGCTCAAATACAAAACCTGGTCATAAGGGCTCAGACACAGCGCTTTTTCGCCCTCGATCTCAATCGCCCTCACCCTTGATAAGATGCTCTTCGCTTTTGCCGAAAAGCAGTTTCCTGGCGCTGATGCGATCCGCCCAGAGGATATGAGTGTGAATGTCGAGGATGGTTGCCCCTTGTTTGAAGGTGCTCGGATAAACAGCGTCTCTTTCATAACCCAGCGTTCCGAGAATTTGGACGATCTTCTCATAGTCTTTCTTTGAAACCCAAAGGTCAATGTCGGTCATAGGCCTCAGACCGATATCCTCATAGGGCTCGTTCAAAAGGTCCATGCCCTGAAGAACGAGCCGGCCAAATCCTTTTTGATCCGCTTGAAAGAGAACTTGCTTGAGAGCATGCATGAGCCGTAGATTCGCCCGAAGGGTTTGATAGTAAAAGGCTTGTAAGGTTTCCCTGTAGACATGGTCCAGGGATTCAAAGCGGCCGGAGGCGAGAAGGCTCTTATAGAGGATCCCTGCCACCCCTTCTCTCACGGCCCTGCTCGATCAGACGGCTGTCAAAGGGAATCAAATTCTTTCCCGGTGTTGAAGGATCCAGTGCTGCAGCAAGGGAAAGGGTTTTGTCTTTCGGTTCTTCATGGTCTGGAAGGGTTGATGTCTATTAATCATCCATGCCGGGAATTTGTCAACCTGCATCGCCGGCAACTCCAAAGGAAAAGAACTTGATATCCACGCCGATTCATAATATTATATCGTTGAAGTTACCGACAAGCCAGGTACCAATTGCCAGCTTATGAATTCCGAGGGGAGGGCCGAGGAAGATGGCACAAGTAGAACTCGATCACTGAGAAAACGGATTCTCTCATGATATTTGTTCCTCACCTTGCCTCTGGTCGCATTCCAACGGGTTCAACCGCTGAAATTAAAACCAGACCTCAGCCTGAGCACCGGCTTTCGCGTCGATGATCTCAACTGGAATATTGCCGGCAACATCTCCGGCAGCAATCCCAATGTCCTTTCAGAACTCACCTGGTCCGACCTGGAAACCCTTCAGGCCGCGGTGCGCGGCAGGGCCTTGGTCAATGAATGGCTCTATCTGCGGGGGTCCCTGGGCTACGGATGGACCTTGTCCGGCGGTAAACTCAGGACTCCGACTTCTAGGGAATGACCGCACTCAAGAGTACTCTCGATCCAGCAACAGCGCGGATGGCGGCAGAGTCCTTGACGGTACGGTAGGCCTTGGATATCAGTTTTCCTTTCACTCAGGCAGAGTTTCGACTCTCCCCTCTTTTCGGCTTCAGTTACAGCGCTCAGGAACTCACGCTGAGGGACGGGGTCCAGGTCATCGCAACCCCGGGAAAGACGCCGCCGGCAGGCCCGATCCAGGGTCTCGACAGCACCTACGATGCTTCCTGGATGGGGCCTTGGTTGGGAATCGACCTCTCCTTTGACATCTCGGAGAGCCTCACTCTCCTCGGGAGTTTTGAGTATCACTGGGCGACTTTTGAGGGAGAGGGTGACCTGAATTTGAGAAACGATCTCGCCCATCCAACGAGTTTCGATCATCAGGCGGACGGCAAGGGATTCCTCATCATGCTCGGCGCTGAGTATCTTCTGACCGGGCCATGGTCTCTCAACTTGGCTTTCACTTATCTGAAATGGTCCACCGACCCCGGTCTCGACCGTTTGTATTACGCCAACGGGTCGGTTGCCGAGACTCGTCTCAACGAAGTCAACTGGGACTCCTACGCACTGATGCTGGGCCTTGTTTACCGCTTCGGCAAATAGCGTAGAGAAAATTTCCTCTCCCCCCGCGGGAGAGGGCTAGCCCGCCTGACTTATGGCGGGCAAGGGTGAGGGGGGAAAACAAAAGGCATTTTTCGTGTTTTCCAGTTTCGTGCTTTCGTGATGATGGGGTTGCTTTTTTCTTGAGCTCTTGAAATCCTCTGCGCCTCCTTGGCCCGCCGTAGCTTGTTAGCGTAGGAGGCTGAGAGAGATAGGAGTTTGAATGAAAAGAGCATTTAAGACAGCTGCTGTGCTTCTCCTTGGCCTCGTCGTGGCCCAGGTCATTGCCACGCTCCAGGTTTACTTCTCCAACGCCGACCTTCATCGCACGCTCCTCGTGTTGAAAGAGGCCGGTTATCTCATCGTCCCGAACCAGCAGATCCTCCCCCGCCTTCTAACCCTTAAACCTGCCTTTTGGGGAGGGCTTTTTTTTCACTCTCAGCATCGGAGTTTTTCTGGCCTCTCTCTCATGGTCAGCGGCATGGGCCTGGAATCGTCTTTTCCGCGGAAATCGATTGTTTCTTTTTTTCTGTCTCCTGGCGTGGCTGACATCCCTCGTCCTTATTAACGGCCAGGGTTTTTGTATCTTTATTACCCTCTATTTCCTTTTCATACCGACGACCGTCTTTGTGGCAGCGGCAAAGCTCTCCCCTCAAGGGAACAGCCCTCCTGGCTACAGATCATTACTCCTCCTTGTGCCGCTCCTTCTTCTGGCCTTTTGTGGGCAACTCAGGCGAACAACCGGTTTTTTCTCAATCTAAGAGACAAGCTTCTCTTGTCTAATTCAGTGGGCACAAAGGTCAGTGATTTCTACTACGAGTATGCCTACTATCCTGCTGAGGCATTCAAATCGCTGGATCAGAAGCTCCTCAAATCCTGCTCCATCGGAAGCATTCAGAGAAAACCTGTTGAACAGGCCCTTGAAAGAACCTTGATTGCTTACGACTACCTCCCTGTGGACGAAGCTCGCCATCCTGCGGACCTTGTCGTGCGTGAAGACAACGGTCTTCTTTTCTTTCAGCACGAGGGAAAACGATCTTGCAGACCAACCTTCAGGAATTCCTGGCAAGCCCGGGCAAGTTGCTCGAGGAATTTTCTCGTAAGACAGACACCTGTTCCCCTTTCCGCAGTTTCACCTTGTTTTCTCTCCTGGTGAGTTTGCCTCTTGCCCTCTATGCCGTATGCTTCGGCCTCTTCTTCTTTCTCAGCTCCTTTTTGCTGAGACCGAGAATCTCGGCTTGGGTTGCGTCCGTTCTTTGCCTCTTTCTCGGAACAGCGCTCTTTTTCTATGTCCAGGGCGGCGTGAAAGAGGAATCGATTGATCCGGCGCGACGCTTTGGCCTCAGAGCCAATGGGAGACAAGAGTGGCGGCACTCAAGCTCATAGAGCAAAAGAAACTCGATGTCGGGGACTTTGAAGCCTATCCAAGGTTGATGAAGAGCTATCATGTCGTTGAACGGTACTGGTTTGTGCGCACTCTGGGATCGAGCAGGCGAACAAACACCTACAGAGATCTTCTCAGCTTTCTTGATGATCCTAATCCTGGCGTTGTTTCCATGGCATTTTACGCCCTTGGTCAGCGAAAAGACTCCCGTGCTGTTGCAGAGATATTGAAACGCATTGAAACATCAGGTGACTGGTACAACCAGTGGTACGCTTACAGGGCTCTAAGGAATCTCGGGTGGAAGCAAAGCAAATCAAAGTGAAAACATTGATCTTGTCCTTTGCCGTTGTCGTATTGGTGGAGGCAGGGCATTTTTTTACAAAGGTACATTTCAACCCTATGCTCAGGTTAGGTGTGGCCCGGCTTCTCGAGCTTGGCTTGATTGTCTGGATAGTCCATGTTGTTGAACGGAGTCTTTGCTATTGGCCTTCATCGAACGCGCTGGATTACCGGTCTAAAAAAGGGTCTTCTCTGGTCAGCGGGCTTCGGAGCGCTTTCTGGAATTGTTTTAGCTTTTGTGTTCATGGCTGGGACCAATCCGCTGTCCATGATTCGAGCCGCCTTCCCAAGAACTCAGCAAATCTTCTCTTCTTTTTCCTCGTGGGCGGAATCGTGGCGCCTGTGGCAGAGGAAGTCTTCTTCCGGGGAATTCTTTATGGCTTTCTGAGACGGTGGGGGATTGCGGTTGCCCTTGTTCTTAGCACCTCCGCTTTTGCAATCACCCATGGTCTTGGACATGGGTTCCCGCTGACGCAGGTGGTCGGCGGCATTCTATTTGCTGCTGCCTACGAAGTGGAGAAAAACCTGCTCGTCCCGATCACAATCCACTGCCTAGGGAACATGGCCATCTTCGCGCTTTCAGCGCTACATTGAAGAATTGCGAATTGAGGAATTCTGGAATTTAGGGATTTAGGAATTCGGAATTAGGAATTAAGGAATTGAGGAAGTTGATTCCAAAATTCGCAATTCCAGAATTCCTCACTTTGGCTCCGCTAAGATCCTGCAGCAAAACATCTGGGCACTGGGACGCCACAGTTGGATCTGCCTGGACCGATCTTGCCGGTGGTCTTACAGAAGGCCAGCACTGCGCACTTCGCGTCCAGCTGCACCTTCTTCAGCGTTGGTTTCTCATAACACTTTTTTCCAATTTGACCCATCAGAGCCCTCCAAATGAGAAACGGAAATGGAGTACTGGAACGATGGAGTATTGATTAAATCAAAATCTGCTAACCCAAATCAGGCCACCGAAAGCTCCCAAATCCGCTCCCAAATTTACGAAATTTGGAATTGCGAATTCTGGAATTAAATTCCTCAATCCCCCAATTCATGAATCCATGCAATTCCTCAATGCAGTAATCCTAAAACAATTGGAATGACTGAACAAAAGAAGGGGGGTGTTGCTCGGAACCATTACTCCAGTACTCCAATACTCCATCACTCCAACACGCACATCTTACAATGCCCCTTTTAAACCCCATCTTTCGGCTTTCTTATCTAATCCACCACGGAGGAGATGAAACACCCTCCTCCTCCACCTCCGCCTCCACCTGAGCCACCCACACTGCGGGCCCCTACAGTCACCGTCATCTCCAGCGTCCCCGGACTCTCATCGCCATCACTGTCCACGGACCTGATCACATAGTAGTAAGTCCCACTCTGCGCGGTGCTGTCCGTGTATTGGGTGCCGGTGACTAGAGCAGCGTTCAGCTTGGTATACGGGCCATTCGGAGTCGTAGACCGGTACACACTGTACCCCGCTACAGGAGTTCCATTCGCATCCGCAGAAGCTCCCCACGTCAGCGTCACACTCTGCCCCGACACCTGACCCCCGGGAGCGGTTGGAGCCGTAGGAAGCGGCACCTTCAATTTCGTCGCAGGATCACCAAAGAGCAGGAATGTCTTTCCTGTCTCCCCAAGCGCCACACTGTTCGCCACCAGCTCCTGCTTCGCATAAGAGATCGCACGGCCCAGCGTCCGGTAATCCCTCTTGAAGATCCCCTCAAACAACGCCTGGTCCAGCACCCTCTGCCCTTCTGGATCCGTCATCCCAGTGGACATAAAGGCAGCGACCGCTCCATTATTGTTGTTTCTGAGTAGAACCTCTGCCAAAGACGGCAAAGCCGCCCACCCCGCCTCCGGATACCCAAAAAACCCGTTCAAACACGCCATGGCCACCACAAATGGCAAATTCCCGGAGTTGCTCAGCGTCGCCACATCCCCTGTGCTGAAGATGCTCTCAGTCGCCCACACCTGCACCGATCCGTGGCCACTGTAGTTCAGGATCAATGCCCCATCCACATTCAGCCGGCTTGTCATGGACTGGGTCAGATCATTGGGGTTCACATAGTCATTGAGATACTCCCTGAAGGGAGCGTTCATCCCTTTGGGTAAGATTCCAGCCACATCCTCATTCATGAGCTCAAAGAGCACCTCATACCCCTCCACCTGGTTGTCAGCCACCAGCAGCGTGTTCCTCTCCCAGGTCTTGGACACAGGGGTAGTCTCATAGGTGAGGATCTTGTTGACCATCATCTCCGCCTGAGCCGTGGTAGCAGCAGGTAATCTGCCTATGTCCATATCGGCTATGGCATCATTGCCGCTGATCCTCACATACCACTCATCGGTCAGGCTTTCTCCCATGAACGGGGTCCGGGCCAGGTAGGTGGGCACAAAGTTGATGGCCCCTAACCCATAGTTATCCTTGGGATCATAGGCGCTGTCCCCCACCATAAGCACATATTGAGGCGCAGGAGACACCCAGTTCTGGTACGTGTAGCTCAGGAAGTCCTTGATTCCTTGAGGAGAGGCTATACCATAGGAGAACTCATCGTAAATGTCCTCCACATCCACCACCTTCACCCTCAGGCCCTGGGCCTCCCTGTGAGCTTTGAGGTTTGCAAGCCACGGCTGGGCTGCGCCTCCTCCGTCCCATCCCAGGTCTCTGTGAGTAATCAGGATATAGTCCGCCCCATTACCGGTACCGGATAGATTCCCTGCCGTGTCCTTGGTGATGGAGTTAGGTGTCTTCGTTGCAGCAGAGGAAAGTGTTAAGTAGGTCTTCTCTCCACTGCCACCCGCCGGCTGCATGGCCAGGGTGTAGGGGTTGCTCCCTGTCACCTCGAGGTTGGTCACCCTCTTGACATCCGTCGGTGATGTAATGTCATAAGCCTGCAGGCTATCGCTAGTGAAGTTGGTTATCTGGTAATTGTACCCTGCGTTGTGGGTGAGCTTCAGGAGGTTCCCGCTCGCTTCGTACTTCCTCGGATAGGCCACTTCCACCCAGTCCAATGCCACCCCGTCCGGATTCACCGGGTCTGTCCCACTTAAACAGGTCAGTGTCAGGGTGTTGACCCCATCCACCACAGATACATCCGCTATGCTGACCTCGTAAAACTCAAAACCGCTCCACTGATAGGTCCCTAAAGACACCCCATTGAACGCTATCTCCACATCATGAGCCAGGGTGGTGAGCCCACACAGGAGCACCGTCACCTGCCCTGCCTGGCTCCCTCCCACTCCAGGCAGCGTGACTGGGTAATCCACAGGGCCTCCCCCGGCTCCACTCCCCAGCGCAAAGGTCCCATTCACCCACCGGTCCAGACTCTCTGCTCCAGGAGCCTCCCCTAAGTACTCACTGTCCTCTTCCATGCGCACCGTGAAGACATGAGTAGTGGAAACACTGGCCGGCCCAGGAGTTCCGTCAATCGTTCCCATCCTCAATGGAGTTCCGCTCCCTCCACTCGTGGTCAGCCAGTACACGTTGTGCTTCGTGTATTTGCTGTACCCCTCTGCAGGCGGTACACCATAGAACTCTACGTAATCCGCTCCCTGGTAAATCGGGATCTCCTGACCCAGATTGTACACCCTCACCTGGCTCCAGTCGCTCACACTCACCCCTTGAGAGTTTAGCCAGGCGCTTGTCAGTCTGTAGATCCCTTCCTCTGCAATCAGCATCTTGTAGGCCGATGCAGGAGCCGGCGGCACCCACGCCACAGATCTGGCCAAGCTGGATACAGGCGCTGACAGAGGCACCCCGGATCTTACCACCGGCAGCTCTTCTGCAAGGGCCACGTACGCTACCCTCACCCGGATCCTCGTGCACTGGATCAGCTCCCTGGTCACAGGGTTGAACGAGAAGGGGTTGAAGAACACCTGAAGCTTCTTCTGCCCGCGATAGTCATAGGTCTCCCCAACTCTCGCCACCACATCGGGGTAGAAGCTGTTCATCCGATAGGCCGCATCATCGATGAAGAATGCCTCACTGACAGTGGCCAGTTCCCCTTTCCCGCTCACCACCTTCTCAGGCACAGGGTAAATCCAGTAATTGCTCAGTTCCTTGCTCTCCACCGACTCTATACTGAGAGTTCCGCCTTTACCACTAGGCAAGTCTAGAAGTATCCCCTTCACCGGCAGCTCAGGCTTCCCGACCATCTCCGTGTACCCATGCACGTACTCCGGCACCTTCAAGCGCCGGTAACTCACTCCTCCCTCGTCCAGCACCACACTCTCAAAACTCTCAGTCCGAAGCTCAAGAGTCATCCCGGTCGCATCAGAGGCTATCACCTCCACTCCTCTCATCAGCCCGTGAGTCACTCTCCCCACATACTCTTCTTGGCTGTCCCTCACCCCATCTCCGTCCGTGTCCGCCCGGGTTGGATCGGTTTGACGGTAGAACTCCTGAAGGCTCGTCAACCCGTCCCCGTCCGGATCCAATCCCGACTCATCCACAGCAGGATTCAAGCCAAACCTCTGCTCCCAATCATCCGGGATTCCGTCCCCGTCCCAGTCCACACACACCGGACCGTGCATCATCCTCTTACTGGATGTATCTATGTCCTGCAACTTATAGTAATAGAGCCTCCCAACGGTCACGTTGGAGTCCACGTAGCTGTAGTCCTTTCCCCTCACTGAGAATGTCAATCCGGGAATCAGCCTATCCGTAATCCTCGTGTACGGCCCTCCCACACTCTCAGACCGGTACACATGAAAACCAAAATTGTCCACCTCCTGGGCCGTAGCCCAACTCACCTCCACTATACTTCCGTCACCTTTAACCCTAAAGGACATGAGATCTACAGCAGTCGGGGCACCCGCACAATCCGTTCTGATGGTCCAGTTGAGACCGTTGTTCCCTGAATTCGTCGCTCCATACGCCGTAATGGAGGCAGTGCCCGCTTGATCTTTCACGTCCACATCTACGAGGTTAAAAGTTCCTGCCCCGGACCACGCGCGCTGGGTTAAGTTATCCGTAGAACGGATCTGGATTTTGCTCGTAGTCCCGCACAAATCACCTCCACCATTGAAGTCAACTGTCCCGCTGTTGGAAAGGTTGCCTCCTAAGGTGAGGCTCCCGGTCCCCCAGTTCGCCAGGGTAGCCCCGGCGCTAATACTGACAGATCCGGCGGTAAGGTTGGACGCAACTCCCTGATCGAGCACCCCCGAGGTGATGGTGAGGCTGCCGTTCACAGTTAAGGAACTGTTCATGGTGAGAGTGTAGGATCCCTTAACCACGTCTACGGTGTTGAGGATCGCACTTCCTGTGCTCACCGTCGCATCCCCTCCATCAAAGGTGATGGAGCCGGAATTATGGCTGAAGGTTCCCCCGGAAACAGTGAAGTCTCCGGCGATGTAAATGGGCCCGGGGGCGGTAAAGCTGCCGCCGCTTATGGTGAGTGTCCCGTTGATATCAAGGGTTACGGGGGCAGCCGTGGCCGGGGCAATCGCAATCGTCGCTGCAGACCACTCCTCGGCTAGGTTCTGCGAGAAGGCCGCCGTTCCGGTCGAGCCGGGTGACCCCTGACGCATGTAGGCGGCACCCTGATGCGTCTGCCCCCCACTCTGCCGCCGGTAGATCCCCGTATGTAGGGGCGGATAGCCGCTGTCATCGCCGGTATAGTCGTTATCGTCGGCGCCGTAGTAACGCAGAATCAGCGTGTCATTGACCGTCGTTGTCACTGCGGGGGCGGTGGGAGAGATGCTGGTTCCGGTATTGGTGCCGGACACGTGGATGGGGGTTGAGGAGCTTTGCCCGGAGAAACGCAAAATCCCAAGGGTGGCCTCTTCCGATACATTCACCGTAAACGTGTAGGTGGCAGGCTCAGAAGCCCCGGCAACCTTGTACCAGGATCGGCTCGTGTGGTTGACGCCGATGTTGTTCGTGATCGGCGTCCAACCGGCTGGCGCGCCCAGCGTCCGACCATTCCCGTCAGTTGCCATGATGGCGATGAGCAGGTCTCCCGCGACGGTAGCCGCGGGCTTATTGCCGTTGATTGAAGTGCCGGTGGCAGCCGCAAAGGAAAATGACTTAAGCTGCGGAAGGATAGGCGCGAAGGTGCCGAGGCTCTCCATGTTCGGGGTGGTGATGTTTCCACCGGGGGCAAAGGCGTAACCGGCCGGGAGGTAAAGCTCGGTGCCTGGGCCGCTGACGGTCAGGTTGCCGCCCGAAACCGAGTAAAGGATGTCGCTGTCCGCGTAGCTGCCTTTGGCCGCAGCCATATCGGCGATGGTCAGGACGCCGCCGTTGTCGTGCCGGGTGATGACATGGCCGGCGTAGATGTCTAGGCTGGTCACATTCAGACCGTTGAATACGGTGACGGTGGTCCCCTTGTAGGTGGGATCGTTGTCGATGTAGACCAGGATCGCGTCGCCCGCACTCACCGGGGCAAGAAAAAAATAACCACCGTTCACATCGGTGACGTCCGTGGCCACGGTTGCGCCGTTCACCAGCAGCCGCACGGTCGTGCCCGCAGCAATCGCCGTGGCGCCTTCATCGGAATAGACCGTTCCGGAAATAACGGACGTACCGACATTGTCGACGATAGTGCTAGTTCCGTCAGTCGTGTCGTAATCGAGGCGGTCATAGATGTCCACGAAAATGGAATCCCTTGGTCTGGTCAAATCGCTATTGCGATAAGAGGCCATCATGGCCAGGATGCTGTTACCGCTGATAAAACCGCCCAAATCCGCGAACGGCAGCTTAACCTCAACGAAGGTGTCGTTGTTCCAGGGTCCAGCCGCTGTGCCGACGCAGTAGTTTGCCGGCGAGGTGTAGGTCTTGCTGAGGGTTGCGTTGCCGCATCCGTAGGGCAGGCTGTCGTCACAGGAGTAGAGTCTGACCGTCCAATTATTGAAAAAGTCAACCGACGCAAGCAGCGCAAAGTTGATGTTCAGGTCAAGGTCCGTGTCGAAGAGCACCGCCGCCGAAGACCAGTTGATAAACAATAAATCGTCAAAACCGAAGAGGACATAAAAGGTGTCGGTGAGGTTGCTGGCAATCCCCACCCGCGTGATGTCTTCCCTTTGCGTGGCAAAGTCGTCCGGCCCGCCCTGGTCGTCGATAATTCTCTGGATGGGGTTCCCGTCGATCCAGTCGCTGAAATCACAATCGATTGCTACGTCAGTAACAACCATGGCGGCGAAGGCGTCGTCGCCCGCCCCGTAAGTCCGCACGGGCGACCCCCAGGTCGCATTCGAAGTCCCTGACACATATACGTTGCGGCTGCTGTCTACCGCAATGCCATTTCCAACGTCAGTTCCGCTGCCGCCGAGGGAGATGTTCCAGGAGAGGTTCCCGCTGCTGTTGAGTTTCACCGCGAAGGCATCGCTGCCTACATTCCCGGCCATATATACGTTGCCGACGCCGTCTACCGCGACGCCATTGGCAATGGTACTTCCGCTGCCTGTGTAAAATGTGTTCCAGGTCAGGCTTCCGCTGCCGTTCAGCTTCGCCGCTGAGGCATTGGCGCTAACACCGCTGAAAGCAGTTATCGGCGATCCCCACGTTCCGCTGCTATACCCCGCCACATACACGTTGCCCGTGCCGTCCACGGCAACGGCATTGCATTGATCCCATGCGCTGCCGCCGAGGAAGGTGTTCCAGGTGAGAGCGCCGGCACTGGTCAGCCTCGCCGCAAAGCCATCGTTTCCGCTGCTGTAGGCCCTGACCGGCGTTCCCCACGTCGCACTGCCATACCCTGCCACATACACGTTGCCGCTGCTGTCTACCGCAATACCCTTTCCCCGGTCATTTCCGCTGCCGCCGAGGAAGGTGTTCCAGGTCAAACTGCCGGCGCTGCTCAATTTCGCCGCAAAGCCATCTTCGCCGCTCGTGTAAGCCCGCACGGGCGATCCCCACGTCGCGGTGCTCCAGCCTGACACATAGACGTTGCCACTGCCGTCGACCGCAACACCAGACCCGTAATTGCCGGTACCGCCCGAACCACCGAGGAATGTATTCCAGGTGAGGCTGCCGCTGCTGCTCAATTTCGCCGCAAAGGCATCGGCGCTGCCTCCGCTGAAAGCCCGCACGGGCGATCCCCAGGTCGCAGCGCTCCACCCGGTCACATACACGTTGCCGCTGTCGTCCACCGCAATGCCGAAACCCTGGTCTTCTCCTCCGCTGCCGCCGAGGAAGGTGTTCCAGACGAGGTTGCCTCTGTTGTCCAGCTTGGCGACAAAGACATCGTAGCCGCTGCCGCTGTAGGCTCGGACTGGCGCTCCCCACGTTGCGTTGCTATGCCCTGCTACATAGACATTGCCGCTGTCATCTACGGCAATGGATTGACCGTAATCATTTTGAAAGGCTCCACCGGCGCCCAGAAATGTATTCCAGGTGAGCGTAGGGTCGATCACGAGCGGAAGGCTGCGATCACACTCGCCCACGGCAAACCCGACTTCGTTGTTGCCCAGAAGAGCGTAGGAAACCTGAACAAACTTCCTCTGTCCGTCGATATCCTGCCAGGCCACTGGGGCCGAGTCGCTCATGATGCCGTTCTCGTAGGCAATGACCAGATTCCCCCGGCCGTCCAAACTCACCGGACGGTTATAGTGCAGTCGGATCTGATCTGCGGGATGTCCGTCGATGCCTGCGGCGACATAGTATGTGCTCTTGAGAACCGATCCGGCCTGGGCTTCGTAGACAGCCGTCACGCCATCCCAGACGCCGGCGTAGGTGACTTGGGCGAACGGTTGAGCGGCCCCCCCTGGACTCCCGGCCGTTTCCGCCGCGGCATCTTGCGACACCAGCGTCACAGGTTTGGCTCGCACGAGGTCGACCTGGAGCATGTGGTCCAACGAGGCCACGATGATCGAACTCTGCCCGAACCCTAAAACATGACCGCTGGAAGTCGTGAACTGCATCAGCCCCCTGCCCTCCTGGCCCCCTTCCTGCGCGGTGCCGATGAAAGGGAGGGGAAGCTTTCCAACCTTCTCCTGAGCAGCTCTGTGCTTTGAACTAGTCAAGGGTTTGGGAATGGTCCGAATTTTTGGGAAAGGCTCAGGGAGAATATCCAGGCCCGCCGTCGAGCCGGGTGAATTGGTGACGGCGTCTATGCTCGGAATGGCATCCACCGCGTGGGTGGCGCTGTCGACTGTGAAGGCCGCGGCATTCGCCGCCGATGCTATTGCCAAGGCCGTCAAGAAAAGCGCCGCGAAGAAACATGCGCTGAAACGCTCTGAGTTCATCTTCGTTGTCCTTTTAGGTTTCAGGCTTCATCTCTCTGAAAACCTCTAATAAACTTGCACTGCCCAAGAGCGCTAATTTCCAGACGAAACTTGTCTCTGTATAGTTCTGAGCAAGAGGTGTGCCATGAAGTTGACACAACGGATTCAATGTAATTTCAGCTGGTTAATCGAAATGGACGTTGGACTCCTTTAAGATTCCATGACAATTTTTGTCCGATTTGGAGCTTTTTGGGCAGGAATTCGCTAAGAGAATTTAGCCACAGACGCACGTAGACAACCACGGACTACTGCACTCAAGAAGGAGGTGGGGAATAACGCTTTGAGCATTGGGAGTCCCGCCATGCGGGATCTCTTGAGCGGACTTATCTGCGCCAATCCGTGTTACCTTGCCCGCCGTCCCTGTGGCAGGTCTGTGTCCCATTTCTCCTCTTACCGATTTCGGCTCAAAGCCGTTTTCGGTAACAAGCATGACGATTCAACCGGGGCGTTCTCTGCGATAAGAATTCTGGAATTGTGGAATTGCGAGTTCTGGAATTGTGAATTGATTAATTGCGGATTCTGGAATTTTGAATTCTAGGATTGCGAATCTCTTAATTCCTGAATCCCTTAATTCCTCAATCCACAATCCCTCAATTCGTTCTTGTTCTTTCCACTGCGCCCTTTGCTTGCCCCGTTGAATTCCGGAGGACGATTCAACCGGAACGTCCATCGTGGTGAGTCCCTATTCCGCCCCGTCACATGGGCTGGATTACACTCCGATCAACGCTCATAAGAAGCCAATACCCAGGAGCGATATTGACGGGGTCTTTTAGTAGAGGTATATTAGGAAACTAAAAGAAGCGGTTCTACATTTCCGATACAGGAGACGACCTCTATGCGCGAGAATCTTATCGTTTCTGATCCCGATATCCTCGGCGGCAAGCCGATCGTCAAAGGTACCCGAATATCCGTTGCCCTTGTCCTCCAGTGCCTTGCCTCCGGCATGGCCAGGCAGGAAATATTACGGGCTTATCCCACATTGACAGAACAAGGACTTGATTCTGCGCTCGACTACGCTGCCCGCCAATTCCAAGGTGAGGAAGTGCGATTTCACGAAGGACACGCTCTGTGATCCGCGTTCTTTCTGACGAGAACGTACACGCGGACATCGTATCCGGTCTACGGCAAGAGGGTTTTGACCTGGTGACTGCAGTAGATTTGGGTCTCGCCGGTCGGAAAGACATTGAGATTCTTGATTATGCCGAAAAGAACGACCTGCTGTTACTGTCCGGTGACAAGGATTTCGGCGGGCTTATCGAGTTCGGGAGCTTGTGGGGAAGGGGCAGGGTTTTGCTGCTTCGCTACCAAATTCTCAATGTCCAAAAAATTGTAGAGGATATTGCCCGAAGCGTTCGTAGTGAAAGCGAAAACCTTTCACAAAGCGGCTCTTTTGTTATAGTGCTTTCGGAGAGCGGCTACCGAATGCGCAGGCCCAATCCGTAACAGCTCCCCAGCATCGATTCCTGCTATCTCCTTATCACTCCCTGTCAAAGGATCCGAACATACATGAAATGATAACATTTCAAGCGACAGCCTCGCGTCAAACCTCCCTTCGAAAAGCACGAAAGCCTAACTCTCGCCCGCCTGTCCCGACCCATTCGACGCTGCTCATGGCCCTGAGTAAAATCGAAGGGCTTGTCGCGGGGTCTTGCGACTCGCGGGATTAGAGACGCAGAGCCAAGAGAGTATAGCCACCCCAGTTGAATAGTCCACAGGAAATGAACGACCCCGCGCCAAGCTTTTGGCAGCGACAAACCCCATCTTCTTCTTCGTGCTTTGGTCCCTTCGTGCTTTTGTGATTGATTTTTTGTGTCTTCTTCCGTGCCTGCCCTGTGAAATGCTGTTGGGGTTAATATTTCACTGGGGTGCGTCTGTGGCTAAAAACTCTCCGCGGGCTCAGCGGTGAAAAACTCTGAGACTGATTTTAGGAGGCGGACTTCAGCTCTTTGTCTATCCGCTCCGCCAGGAACATCTTGATCAGAGACTGATAAGGAACATCGTGCTTATTGGCCAGCAGTTTCAGTTCATCGAGCATAGACTCCGGTAAGCGCAACGAAATGGTTTTCAACGATGGCTTGAGATTGGAAAACACGACTCTCCTCGCCTTGGACCAGTCGATGTGATCGGCGGAATCTGCTTTGGCCCAGAACTCTCTTTCTTCATTCTCCGTTTTGAATCTCGGAATCTTTTTCATATTGCTCAAATTCCTTCCTTTCTTTACGACTCATATCCCGCGCCGAGATCACCCGTACCAAGTTATTACGCACTGTAAAGACGACAAAGATGTATCGTGCTTCGTCTGTTTGGCCGAGGGCATAAAAGCGCGTCTCATCACTCGAATGGGCTACATCCGGAAAGGCGACTAGAGGCCGATTGAAGAAAACCTGTTCGCATTCAGAGGCCGAAACCCTGTGCCTCTCCCAGTTCTTTAGGATGTTTCCCTCATCCCACTCAAAGCCCGTGCATTTGCGCAGAACATCATCGATCACCATGCCTTATATGTATATGCCAACAATATACAATTGTCAAGAGACGAGATATTATTAGACGCTTTTGCCGATTTCGGCTCAAGCTTTACCCGCCTGGCGGGCTATTTTCGGTTGACATTTCTTCTTCGCGGTATTACAGTCCTGATAAAGTAATACCGAGTGGGGAGACGTCTATGCCTAGAATAACGTCCAAAGGACAAATTACCATTCCTCAGGAAATAAGAAATCATTTCTCCCTTCTGCCGGGAACTGACGTGGAAGTCATCGCCGAGAAGAACAAAGTTCTCATCGTCAAAGCCCGACCAAGAAATGCTTTTCTCAAATGGGTAGGCCGGGGAAGAGCGACCAAGAGTGACATTGATATGACCGTTAAGCGACTCCGCGGAAGAACCGATGAGTAGCATTGTCATTGACACAAATCCTCTCGCCTACATCTATGCCGGAATCCCTGATTTAGGGAAGACTTATGCTGTTCTGCTGGGGGACCTCTCAAAGAGCAACACGTTGCTCATTCCGAAGATTGTTTACGGCGAGCTTTCGTTGATATTCCGAAATGAGACAGACTTGACTGGTTTTTTGACAGATACCGGAATCGTAGTCGGTGACATGGCACCGGAAGCATACGTCGTCGCTGCAACACGGTGGAATGCTTACAACAAACGTCGCGTGCTGCTGTGCCACAGATGCGGCGCAAAGCTCGCGAAATTGGCATGCGAGCGATGTGGCTCCCCCATCAAAATCAGGCAGCACGTTCTGTCTGATTTCTTGATAGGCGCCTATGCCTTGCAAATGCAAGGCCGAACAATCGTGACCCATGACGCTGGATACTATGCCACCTATTTTCCCGAATTGAAAATAGTCTCAGCTTAGTTCTCAAAAGAAGAATTCAGAATACAGGTAGTCAGGAGACAGAAAGAAACTCGGAATTGCGAATTGAGGGATCAACCGATCATGATCCTGAGCTAAGGCATTGGCGGCTGGGCAGCCCACAGTTGGCTCCCCTTGGGCCGAAGGTTCCCATTGATTTGTAAAAACCCAAGACGGCGCACCTCGAATCAATGCGCACCTTCCTTAGCCTGGGCTTCTCATATTTCTTCTTTCCGCTTTGACCCATCACGGCCTCCAAGATGAGGAATGGAGTATTGGAGTGGTGGAGTGGTGGAGTAATGGAGTATTGCTTGCAACCCATCAAGCCACCGCTGCTCTCAACGCTCCCACGAAACATTCAAAACCATATCATCAAAGATCATAGATAAAAAGCAATTTATTAAGGGTCGCATAATTGTATTGACACGCAGAAGCCCCCTCACCCTTCCCCTCTCCCCCAAGTTGGGGGAGAGGGCGGGGTGAGGGGGAGCACATCGTCAATACTATTTCGAGACGATTCATAAGGTTGAGGTGGGGACCAAAACGTGAATGAAACACGCTCGCCCATTTCTTCACTTCTTGGCCCCACCTCTCCCAATGTTTTGAGCATTGGGACCCACGCGCGGAGCTTTCCTGAATTTCGAATTCTTGAATCCCTCAATTCCCTAATTCCAGAATCCCTTAATTCCTGAATTCCTCAATTCGCAATTGCTGAAATAAAGCACCCTCCTCCTCCACCACCTGAGCCTCCCACACTGCGGGCGCCTAAGGTCACCGTCATCTCCAGCGTCCCCGGACTCTCATCGCCATCACTGTCCACGGACTTGATCACATAGTAGTAAGTCCCACTCTGCGCGGTGCTGTCCGTGTATTGGGTACCGGTGACTAGAGCAGCATTTAGCTTAGTGTATGGGCCATTCGGAGTCGTGCTTCGATACACATTGTAGCCAGCTACAGGATCCTCCATTTGCATCCGCAGAAGCACCCCACGTCAGCGTCACACTGTTCCCCGACCACATGGCCCGCAGGATTCACCGGAGCCGTAGGCAAAGGCACCTTCAGTTTCATCGCAGGGTCACCAAAGAGCAGGAACGTCTTCCCCGTCTCCCCCAGCGCCACACTGTTCGCCACCAGCTCCTGCTTCGCGTAAGAAATCGCCCGGCCTAGAGTCCGGTAATCCCTTTTAAAAATCCCCTCAAACAACGCCTGATCCAGCACCCTCTGCCCTTCAGGCTCCGTCATCCCCGTGGACATGAACGCTGCCACCGCTCCATGGTTGCTGTCCCTCAGCAACACCTCCGCCAGCGACGGGAAACCCCACCCCTCCGGATACTGAAAGAATCCATTGAGGCATGTCATACTTACAACAAAAGGAAGCCGATCAGCATTGCTCAGATCGCCCACATCACCTGCATCAAAGATATGCTCGTTCGCCCAGATCTGCACCGTCCCATGACCGGCGAAGTTCCAGATCAACGCCCCATCCACGTTGAGCCGGCTTTTCATGGACTGGGTCAGGTCATTGGGAACCACATAGTCGTTTAGATACTCTTTAAAAGGCAAGTTCATCCCCGCGGGCAACTGCTTCGCCACATCCTCGTTCATCAGCTCAAAGAGCACCTCATACCCCTCTACCTGGTTGTCCGCCACCAGGAGTGTGTTCCTCTCCCAGGTCTTGAGCACAGGGGTGGTCTCATAAGAGATGATCTTGTTGACCATGGTCTCAGCCTGAGCTTTGGTTGAGGCGGGGAGCCTTCCTATGTCCATGTCTGCTATCGCATCATTCCCGCTGATCCTCACATACCACTCATCCGTCACCGTCTCTCCCAGGTGCTCCGTAAGGGTAAGATAGGAGGGAACATACCGGTACCCGCTCTCGTCCAGACCCTCGTTGTTCTTTGGATCATTGCATCCCCCACGATCAACACATACTGGGGCTTAGGTTGGACCCAGTTGCTGTAAGCATAGGAGAGAAACTCTTTGATCCCCTGGGCACTCGCTATCCCGTATCTAAACTCATCATAGATATCTTCCACATCCAGCAACTTCACGCGCAGCCCCTGTGCTTGTCGAAGGGCCGTAAGACGACTTACCCATGGATAAGGATCACCACCAACATCCCACCCCAGGTCCCTGTGGGTGATGAGGATATAGTCCGCTCCATTGGAGGCACTCGATAGACTCGAAGCCCTGTCCTGCGTGAGACCCACAGGCTCTTTCACCGCACTGGAGGAGAGTGCCATATAGGTCCTCTTCCCGGATGTCCCTTGCGGCTCCATGTCCACCTTGTCCCCTGCCCTTACGAGATGAAGTACTCTTTTCACGTCAGTTGCTGAGGTGATGTCAAAGGCCTCCACATCGGCGCCCGTAAATCCGGTGATCTGGTAACGGTATCCCGCATCATGAGAGAACTTGAGCAGATTATTCGTGGCCACATAACCCCTTGGGTAGCTCAGTTCTATCCAATCCACCACAATCACGTCAGGATCCATGGGATCGGTCCCGCTCTTGCATCTGAGCGTCACGGTATTGTCCCCGCTCTGCAAAGTGACGCCATCCGCAGCGGCCTCCAAAAAGGTTAAACCATCCCACGTATAGGTCCCTACCACGGCCCCGTTCACTGACACTTCCACTTCATGGGCCGTGTCATAGTAGCCCAGCATGCTGATTCTTAAACTCCCAATTCCCGTCACTCCTGGCAGGGTCACGGTAAAGTCCTGTGGTAACCCGCCTCCATCCGCAGCCGGGAAAGCCTCCCCGAGCACAAAGGTGGAAAAGCACCAACGGTCCAAAGAGTCTTCACCTGGGGCATCCATGATATAGGACTCGTCTCTTTCATCGTGCAGCGTGAACTCATGGGTGGAGGATACCGTGCCTGTCCCGGGGGTCCCATCAATCGTTGTCATCCGCAACGGAGTTCCGCTCCCTCCGCTCGTCGTCAGCCAGTACACGTTGTGCTTCGTGTACTTGTTGTATCCCTCTGCAGGCGGTACACCATAAAACTCAATGTAATCCGCTCCCTGATAAATCGGGGTCTCCTGACCCAGGTTGTATACTCTCACCTGGCTCCAGTCGCTCACGATCACCCCCTGGGACGTAAGCCAGGCACTCGTCACCCGATAGATCCCTTCCTCAGAAACCAGCATCTTGTAGGCCGCTGCAGGAGCCGGTGGCACCCACACCACCGATCTGGCCAGGCTGGATACAGGCGCTGACAGAGGCACCCCGGATCTTACCACCGGCAGCTCTTCTGCAAGGGCCACGTACGCTACCCTCACCCGGATCCTCGTGTACTGGATCAAGTCCTTTGTCACAGGATTGAAAGAGAAGGGGTTGAAGAACACCTGAAGCTTCTTCTGCCCTCGGTAATCATAGGTTTCCCCAGCTCTAGCCACCACATCCGGGTAGAAGCTGTTCACCCGGTAGGCTGCTTCATCAATGGTGAACACCTCGGAGACCGTCGCCAGCTCCCCTTCCCCGCTCACCACCTTATCAGGCACAGGGTAAATCCAGTAATTGCTCAGTTCCTTGCTCTCCACCGACTCTATACTGAGAGTTCCGCCTTTACCACTAGGCAAGTCTAGAAGTATCCCCTTCACCGGCAGCTCAGGCTTCCCGACCATCTCCGTGTACCCATGCACGTACTCCGGCACCTTCAAGCGCCGGTAACTCACTCCTCCCTCGTCCAGCACCACACTCTCAAAACTCTCAGTCCGAAGCTCAAGAGTCATCCCGGTCGCATCAGAGGCTATCACCTCCACTCCTCTCATCAGCCCGTGAGTCACTCTCCCCACATACTCTTCTTGGCTGTCCCTCACCCCATCTCCGTCCGCATCCATACGGTAAGGATCAGTGCCACGGTAATACTCCTGGAGATTCGTCAACCCATCCCCGTCCGGGTCTAATCCCGAGTCATCCACCGCAGGATTCAACCCGTATCTCTGCTCCCAGTCATCCGGGATCCCGTCCCCGTCCCAGTCCACACACACTGGCCCATGCATGGTCCTGTTCCCGTTAAAATCAATGTCTTCCAGCTTGTAGTAGTAGAGCCTTCCCCGGGTCACGTTCCGGTCCACATAGCTGTAGTCCCTCCCCCTCACAGAAAAGGTCATACCGGGAATGAGCCTATCCGTAATCCTCGTGTACGGCCCTCCCACACTCTCAGACCGGTACACATGAAACCCAAAATTGTCCACCTGGGCCGTAGTCCACTCGACATAGACTGAACCCTCCCGGCCTTTGGCCGTGAATGATTGGAGATCGACCGCTGTCACGATAAACCCATGATTCGGCCCAAATTCGGAAGTGTTGTTGCCCGTGTCGGTGGCTGTGCCGGTGATCTGCGTAAAGTTACCGCTGGGAACCTGCAGACTGCCGCTGAAGTTGCCGTTGGCATCCGTGGTCACATAGCCGATATAGGTCTGCCCCTCGCCATAGCCGCTTGAATCGTTGTCGCTCTCAAAAATCTCACCCCGCACGCCGGCAAAAGTGCTCTGGTTGGAGGCACTGCCCACATACCCCGCTACGGTCAGCGTGTCGCTGTTAAGCGCAACCGAGGTGAAGACCGGATGATCCATCAAGAGGTTGGGCTGCCCTGCTGTCTTCGCCCCGTCGTTTGCGGTGACGCCGTCATCCCCCAGGTCGATGCCGATATTGCCATTGCCATAGATGGAGTTGGCCAGAATTCTGTTTCCCGTCCCTGACCAGATCCTGATCCCTCTTCCGGTGTTGCCTGCAATGACATTTGCAGCCCCGGCCGCAGTACCGCCGATCGTGTTGTTGGTCGCCCCGCCGCCGGAACCGCAGCAGAACTCCACGCCCGAAGACCCGTTGGGAACCGGACCGGCGAGTGCGGCATTCAGACCGATCGAATTTCCCTGGATGATATTGCCGGCTGCTTCCGGGTAGACCAGATACAATCCAAAACTGGTGTTGCCGGACAAGACATTCCCTTCACCAACTCCAGTTCCCCCAATCGTATTGTTGGCCGACTGATAGAGATAAAGGCCTATGTTGTTGGCTACGGCGGCAGTCCCTGCGGCATTGAGCCCGACGTAGTTGCCACGGATGGTGTTGCTCGACGACCCAGGATTAAGCCATATGCCTCTCCAAGTGTTACCGGAGACCACGTTTCGCTCGGAGACAGCCGAGCCTCCTATGAGGTTGCCAGTAGTAGCGCCGATGAAGATACCCTGATAATTCGCCGCCGCGGCGCTGCCATCGGCAATGGTTCCAAGGTAGTTGCCTTGAATGGTGTTGCTGCCGGATGTGTCTATCCAGATACCCGCACTCGTGGATGATCCGGTGAACCGGTTGATGACGAATCCCCGAACGGTGCTGCTGCCGC
Organism: uncultured delta proteobacterium; assembly: GCA_963702565.1. GTDB lineage: Bacteria > Desulfobacterota > DSM-4660 > Desulfatiglandales > HGW-15 > CAVPDE01. The sequence goes on from CAVPDE010000010.1 coordinate 308,056, forward strand.
CAGTGAGCTGGATCCCCTTGGCGCCTGATCCGGCATTCTGACCATTCAATTCGAGAATGGGCGCGCTGGTCCACCCCGGCTGTTTCTGGGCATCGATAACCATCACCGTCGAAATCGCCGGCAGCGCCGAGTTGGGGCTGATTGTGGCCACACCGCCGCTGAAATAGTTGTTGGCTGAACGCAGCCCGGCCGCGCTCGTCCCGTTGGAGATCATGAAGACGGCGTTTTCTTTGCCCGCCACCAGTCCTGACTGGGCTAAGCTTGCGTCGCCGCCCAAGGTGTTGGCATTGGTGATGAACTGCCGCAGGCTTCCCTGGCCGCTGTCGTTCGTGTTGACGATGGTGTCGAAGTTAAAGCCGAAGTCGACGCCGCTCAGGTTCGCGGCACTTACCGTGACCGGTGCGAACGCATGGGCTTTGCCAGAGCCGCTCCCCGAGAAGACGCCCGTCGCGGCATTCAGGATCCAACCCGAGCCCGCGTTGCCGGCATCGGCCGTGGCGGGGTCGTGCCCGCCGACATAATCCGTCACGCCCACGGCCGTGCCGCTGGAGGCGTTGGTGCGATAGGTCATCACTGGCTTGCAGCTCGTGGTGTAGCCCGCCCGGGAAGACGTGACGCTGCTCGTCACCACCCGGACGGTGTAGGCGCCCGGCGCGAGACCCGCAAATAAATAGTTGCCGCACACATTGGTGTTTGTGAAGGTGACGAAGGAGCCTGCATTGTTGTAGAGATCGACACCGGCGTTCGCCATGCCAACGCCTGAGGAAGCCGCCTTGCTCCGGCCAGCCCCGCCGCCGTAGTTCACGTCCTCGAACACGTTGCCGAGGATAGAGGATACGTAGTCGATCACCAGGACGGGCGGGGTTGTCCCCTCACGGCTGTCGTAAGTGACAGTCCTGTTGCCTCCCCCATCCGGACTGGCCACCATCAGGCCGTTATTGACCTTGCTGCCAGCAACCCAGGCCTGAACGAGCGATGTGATGTTCCATGTGTGCTGCCCGGTCGAGCCCGTGTTGAGATTCGCCACCGCTGTTGAATTGAAGGTTCCGCCGGCCGTGGTCCAGTTCGTGCCCGGGGCGCGCTGATTCCAGTTGGCGGTGCCAGCGGTTCCGTTGCCGGTGCCTTCCACCCAGGATTGCAGCATCTCATAGACGCTGATGTTCAAGCTGCCGCCGATCTGCGTCGACTGCATCCTCAGCGTCGCGTTATTGATGGTCGCGTTGGCCGGTATGCAACTGAGGTCGAATCGCAGAAGCGCACGCTGCAGGTCGGTGTTCTCGCGGTCGATAATGAGATTCGTCGATGCGCCGAAGTTGTTACCCATCTGCTTGAGCATGATGTAGGTGTCTTGGTCGGCATAGAACGTCTCGATCGCGAGAAGGCCCAGCCAGTTTTGCTGGGTCTTCTCCTCAATAACAATTCTCGCATCGATGCGGCCGGTGGCGTATTCAAGCGTCCAGTCGCCGCCGCGTGCGGCGTTTCCAGTCAAATTCTCGCTCGCCGCGACATCTGCGCCGGCCATTTGACTCAGGCGATTCAGGAACTTTCGGCCTGTTTGTGTTTTGGCCACATTACAGCCGTAAATGAGGAGATCGCCGCCAGCCGTGAAGCTATTATCCCAGCGGGAGATGGTGGCGGCGTTTTGTGTCAGCGAGATGGCATCCAGCGTGGTAGATCCTAACTCAATCGCGCCATCCGATCCGTGCGAAATGATATGCATCGCTTTGAGCTGCCGGCGCCGGGCCAGCACTCCAGAAATTTGTTGAATGCCGTCCCCAGTGGAAGCGAGAAGCACGATCTCCAGGTTTCTGCCTTCTTCCGCCTGTTCTTGGAGGCTGTCGAGAATCGTCTGATAATCGGGCACACGAGTGTCTACGAGGACCAACTCGTTCGCCGCCGGGGTTGACGGCGAGGAAACGCTGGCATCGGAGTCAAGGGTGTGGGTTGCGCTGAACGCGGCCCCGAAAATCGCCCCGGTAAAGAGCAACGCCGCCGCGAAAAAACTGCCCAGAACGCCAGTTTTCGTATGGCATTGCTTCCAGCGTGCCGGTTTGAGTTAATCTTTGTCGTCCTTTTAGGTTTCATGCTTCATCTATTTGAAAACCTTTAGTAAACTTGCACTGCTCAAGAGCGCCTATTCCCAGACGAAAATCGTCCCTGTACAGTTCTCAGCAAGAGGTGTGCCATGAAGTTGACACAGAGGATTCAATGTCATTTCAGATGGTTAATTAGAATAGATGCTGATTCGCTTTGAGGAATTTTGACAATTTTTGTCCATTTTGGAGCTTTTTGGGCAGCAATTTCTATCTCTTGCCCGTCCCGCGAATAGCGGGACATGAGCCACAGAGTACCCAGTGAAATCCTTAACAACCCCCAGTCCGCAACCCCTCAATTTGTCCTTGCTTTTTCCTCTGCGGTCTTCCCGGGCTGCACGGTGAGACATTCCTCAGCATTGGTTGCCCAGTTTCTACCTATCCTGCAATTTGGGAATAAAATTGACAAAGCCTAGCCTCAGTCTGTAATAATAAGGCATTCCTGACTTCCGCTCTTTAGCTCACAAAGCTTTCAGCGCGACGGCCTTCCTGCCGTAAGACGGGGCAATATTACGATGGACTACCAAAATTACATCATTAGAGATCCGAAAATCTGTGGAGGTGAGCCTGCTATCAAGGGAACCCGTGTGACCTTGCGCACGATCCTAGCGAGCCTTGCAGAGGGTGCGAGTTTCGATGAACTTTTGGAGGATTTTCCTACTCTCACGGAACAGCATATTCGTGCTGTCATCGCTTTTGCCGCTGCTTCTGCTGAAGAAGACTTGCCATTGAAAAGCATCCCTCAGATCTCATGAAAATAAAGCTCGATGAAAATATACCCGCCCGACTCACTTCCATTCTCGGCAGACTGGGACATGAAGTTGACACAGTGAACTCAGAGGGACTCACCGGTCGCGACGATGCCACCATATGGGAAGGAGCCCAAAGAACTGGCCGCTTTCTTATTACGCAAGACCTGGACTTTTCAGACGTGCGCAGGTATACCCCTGGCGGTCACAACGGTCTTCTTCTAATACGATTGCGTGATCCGGGCCGTAACGCCCTTTTGCGGAGAATTCAAACGGTATTTGAGTCCGAAGAGATCGAAAGTTGGGAAGGCTGCTTCGTTGTGGCCACGGATCGAAAAATCCGTGTTCGCCGAAAAGGCTAAGCGCGAGCACTTTCATCCGTGAATCTCTGCTCGACTTTGTTCAGGCCAGAGTGCTTGATCTCGGTGAAGCCAAGACGGGCTCACAATATGGTTCTGCCAGGCATGGCAGCCTTTCGTATCTTCCTGCTTTCGTGATTGATTCTTATCTCTGCGGTCTCAACGGCTCTGCGAGAGATCCTTGGATTTAGGAATTGTGGGATTGCGAATTCTGGAATTGAATTCCCCAATCCCTCAATTCCTCAATTCGCAATTGCTGAAATAAAGCATCCTCCTCCACCTCCGCCTCCACCTGAGCCACCCACACTGCGGGCCCCTACAGTCACCGTCATCTCCAGCGTCCCCGGACTCTCATCGCCATCACTGTCCACGGACCTGATCACATAGTAGTAAGTCCCACTCTGCGCGGTGCTGTCCGTGTATTGGGTACCGGTGGCTAGAGCAGCGTTCAGCTTGGTATACGGGCCATTCGGAGTCGTAGACCGGTACACACTGTACCCCGCTACAGGAGTTCCATCCGCATCCGTCGAAGCTCCCCACGTCAGCGTCACACTCTGCCCCGACACCTGACCCCCGGGAGCGGTTGGAGCCGTAGGAAGCGGCACCTTCAATTTCGTCGCAGGATCACCAAAGAGCAGGAATGTCTTTCCTGTCTCCCCAAGCGCCACACTGTTCGCCACCAGCTCCTGCTTCGCATAAGAGATCGCACGGCCCAGCGTCCGGTAATCCCTCTTGAAGATCCCCTCAAACAACGCCTGGTCCAGCACCCTCTGCCCTTCTGGATCCGTCATCCCAGTGGACATAAAGGCAGCGACCGCTCCATTATTGTTGTTTCTGAGTAGAACCTCTGCCAAAGACGGCAAAGCCGCCCACCCCGCCTCCGGATACCCAAAAAACCCGTTCAAACACGCCATGGCCACCACAAATGGCAAATTCCCGGAGTTGCTCAGCGTCGCCACATCCCCTGTGCTGAAGATGCTCTCAGTCGCCCACACCTGCACCGATCCGTGGCCACTGTAGTTCAGGATCAATGCCCCATCCACATTCAGCCGGCTTGTCATGGACTGGGTCAGATCATTGGGGTTCACATAGTCATTGAGATACTCCCTGAAGGGAGCGTTCATCCCTTTGGGTAAGATTCCAGCCACATCCTCATTCATGAGCTCAAAGAGCACCTCATACCCCTCCACCTGGTTGTCAGCCACCAGCAGCGTGTTCCTCTCCCAGGTCTTGGACACAGGGGTAGTCTCATAGGTGAGGATCTTGTTGACCATCATCTCCGCCTGAGCCGTGGTAGCAGCAGGTAATCTGCCTATGTCCATATCGGCTATGGCATCATTGCCGCTGATCCTCACATACCACTCATCGGTCAGGCTTTCTCCCATGAACGGGGTCCGGGCCAGGTACGTGGGCACAAAGTTGATGGCCCCTAACCCATAGTTATCCTTGGGATCATAGGCGCTGTCCCCCACCATAAGCACATATTGAGGCGCAGGAGACACCCAGTTCTGGTACGTGTAGCTCAGGAAGTCCTTGATTCCTTGAGGAGAAGCTATACCATAGGAGAACTCATCGTAAATGTCCTCCACATCCACCACCTTCACCCTCAGGCCCTGGGCCTCCCTGTGAGCTTTGAGGTTTGCAAGCCACGGCTGGGCTGCGCCTCCTCCGTCCCATCCCAGGTCTCTGTGAGTAATCAGGATATAGTCCGCCCCATTACCGGTACCGGATAGATTCCCTGCCGTGTCCTTGGTGATGGAGTTAGGTGTCTTCGTTGCAGCAGAGGAAAGTGTTAAGTAGGTCTTCTCTCCACTGCCACCCGCCGGCTGCATGGCCAGGGTGTAGGGGTTGCTCCCTGTCACCTGGTCGCTGGTGATCCTCTTCACGTCCGCAGTCGTTGTGATGTCATAAGCCTGCAGGCTATCGCTAGTGAAGTTGGTTATCTGGTAATTGTACCCTGCGTTGTGGGTGAGCTTCAGGAGGTTCCCGCTCGCCTCGTACTTCCTCGGATAGGCCACTTCCACCCAGTCCAATGCCACCCCGTCCGGATTCACCGGGTCTGTCCCACTTAAACAGGTCAGTGTCAGGGTGTTGACCCCATCCACCACAGATACATCCGCTATGCTGACCTCGTAAAACTCAAAACCGCTCCACTGATAGGTCCCTAAAGACACCCCATTGAACGCTATCTCCACATCATGATCCAGGGTGGTGAGCCCACACAGGAGCACCGTCACCTGCCCTGCCTGGCTCCCTCCCACTCCAGGCAGCGTGACTGGGTAATCCACAGGGCCTCCCCCGGCTCCACTCCCCAGCGCAAAGGTCCCATTCACCCACCGGTCCAGACTCTCTGCTCCAGGAGCCTCTCCCAGATACTCCCTGTCCTCTTCCGCATGCACCGTGAAGACATGAGTGTCCGGAATCGTGCCTGTCCCAGGGGTTCCGTCAATCGTTCCCATCCTCAATGGAGTTCCGCTCCCTCCACTCGTGGTCAGCCAGTACACGTTGTGCTTCGTGTATTTGCTGTACCCCTCACTGGGCGGTGTGCCGTAGAACTCTACGTAATCCGCTCCCTGGTAAATCGGGATCTCCTGACCCAGGTTGTACACCCTCACCTGGCTCCAGTCGCTCACGCTCACCCCTTGAGAGGTTAGCCAGGCACTCGTCAGCCGGTAGATCCCTTCCTCTGCAATCAGCATCTTGTAGGCCGATGCAGGAGCCGGCGGCACCCAGACCACTGATCTGGCCAAGCTGGATACAGGCGCTGACAGAGGCACTCCGGATCTTACCACCGGCAGCTCTCTCTGCAAGGGCCACATACGCTACCCTCACCCGGATCCTCGTGTACTGGACCAACTCCTTGGTCACAGGGTTGAACGAGAAGGGGTTGAAGAACACCTGAAGCTTCTTCTGCCCGCGGTAGTCATAGGTCTCCCCAGCTCTAGCCACCACATCCGGGTAGAAGCTGTTCACCCGGTAGGCTGCTTCATCAATGAAGAACACCTCGGAGACCGTCGCCAGCTCCCCTTCCCCGCTCACCACCTTATCAGGCACAGGGTAAATCCAGTAGTTGCTCAGCTCCCTGCTCTCCACAGACTCAATGCTGAGAGTCCGCCCTTACCACTAGGCAGGTCTAGCAGCATCCCCTTCACCGGCAGCTCAGGCTTCCCAACCACCTCCGTGTACCCATGCACGTACTCCGGCACCCTCAACCGCCGGTAACTCACTCCTCCCACATCCAGCACCACACTCTCAAAATTCTCAGTCCTTAGCTCAAGAGTCATCCCAGTCGCATCCGAGGCAATCACCTCCACTCCTCTCATCAGCCCGGGAGTCACACTCCCAACATACTCTTCCTGGGTGTCTCTTACCCCGTCGCCGTCCGTATCCACACGCATTGGATCGGTTTGACGGTAGATACTCCTGAATGCTCGTCAACCCGTTTTTTCTGGGTGACACTCCCGCTCCTCAGCGCCTCCTCACTGTCCGGAACTCCATCTCCATCCGTGTCTAGCCGGAATGGATCGGTTTGACGGGTAGTATCTCCTGGATATTCGTCAGTCCATCCCCGTCCGGGTCCAATCCCGAATCATCCGCAGAGGTGTTCAGCCCAAACTTGATCTCCCAGTCATCCGCTATCCCATCCCTGTCCCAGTCCACACACACCGGGCCGTGCATCGTCCGGGTCCCATCCATATCGATATCTTCAAGCTTGTAGTAATAGAGCCTCCCCTGCGTCACGTTCCGGTCCACATAGCTGTACTCCCTTCCCCTCACTGAGAAGCTCAGCCCCGGAATTAGTCTGTCCGTAATCCTCGCATACGGCCCTCCCACACTCTCAGACCGGTACACATGGAAGCCGAAGTTATTGATCTCCTGAGCAGTCGTCCAGCTAACCAAGGCATTCCCTTCAGCACCTGTCGCCTTGAGGGAGAGAAGACCCACCGCCGTAGCGATCATCGACTTGTTCGGACCGAACTCGGAAGTGTTGTTGCTGGCATCGGTGGCCGTGCCGGTGATCTGGGTGAAATCGCCGACCGGAACCGTTAGGTTGCCGCTGAAGTTGCCGTTGGCATCCGTAGTGAGATAGCCGATGTAAGTCTTGCCTTCTCCATAGCCGCTGATGTCATCGTCGCTCCCAAAGATCTCGACTCGACTATTCGCAAAAGTACTCTGGTTCGGCGCGCTCCCTACGTAGCCCGCAACCGTCAGCATGTCGATGTTCAAGGTCGCCGTGGTGAAGACGGGATGGTCCATCAAGAGGTTCGGCTGCCCTGATGTCTTCGCCCCGTCGTTGGCGGTGATGCCGTCGTCGATCAGGTCAATGCCGGTGCCGCCGTTGGAATGGAAGGTGTTGCCGAGGATCGCGTTGCCGGTGCCGCCGGTGATCGCGAGCCCGTCGAAGGTGTTGTAGGCCACGAGGTTGCCCGCGCCGCTGGCGGTGCCGCCTATCAGGTTGCCGTCCGAACCGTTGACAATCACGATGCCTTGCCGGCTGTTGGCGATCCCGGCAATGCCGGCCGCATTGGTGCCGATGCGGTTGCCTTGAATCGTGTTGCTGTCGCCGTTGTCGAGCCAGATGCCGAAGGTGTTGTTACCGGAAATGACATTCGTGGCCCCCGGTGCTGCGCCGCCGATGGTGTTGCCGTTGGCGCCGGCCTTGATGTTAACCCCGCTTGCCGCATTGCCCAGATCCAGGGTCCCGCCAGCATCGATGCCGACGTAGTTGCCCAGCACCAGGTTGCCGGTGGTGATGTTGATCAGGATGCCTTCGCCGCCGTTGCCGGAGACCACGTTTCGCGCGCCTGCGGCGGTTCCGCCGATCGTATTGCCCGATGACGTGGATGCGACCTCGATCCCGTCGTCCGTGTTCGCGATCGCGGCGCTGCCAGCGGCATTGGTACCGATGTAGTTGCCGAGTACGGTATTGCCGTCGCCGAACAGCTGGACGCCGTCGTCGTCGTTGCCCGATACGAGGTTACGATCGGCTGCCGTTGTGCCGCCGATGGTCCAATTGTTGCCGTCAGCCTGGATGCCGTCGCCGCCGTTGCCAAGATCGGCGTTGCCGCTAGCATTGGTACCCACATAGTTACCGGCGATCACCACATTGTTCGCGGCGCCCGAGATGCCGTCACGACCAAACCGGTTGATGACCAGTCCGCGGATGGTGCTGCCATCGCTGCCAGCGGCCAGCACCAGGCCGTCGATGCCAGCACCCGCGCTGGTACCGTTGATCTCGATGACCGGTGTGCCGGCGAAGTCGGGCTCGCTGGTGCCGTCGATGCTCAAAGCCTGGGTGATGTTCGGCAGTGCGGACAGCACGTTGATCGTATGCGGGCCAGCACCGGTGATGTTGAAGTGAATGCGATCCGGTCCGCCAATGCCGTTCGCCGTGGCGTTCGTCGCGAGGATCGCTTCGCGCAGCGAAATTTTTCCGTCGGCGCCTTTGCTGGCCATCAGCGCGACGATGCTCGTCGTGTCGCCATCCGCTGCATCACTGATCGTATCGACGATCAGCGTGTTGGCGGTGTCGTCGTCGTTGTTCGTGAGGGACACGTCGGCGGGGTTCAGACCGTTGTAGTTTGTGTCGGTGCTCGAAGCCGCACCGAGCACCACCGTGTAGGGCACATTGCCGTCGATGAACGAGTCGTCAACGCCGGTCGCGGTAACGATCTGCGGGGTGTTCCAGTTCAAATTCGTGAAGGTGAGCGAGTTGACTGACACAGCCCCCTCGGTGGCGTCCGAGACACTGACCGGGATGATCACGTTACCCGTCGGCGCGACTTCGAGGACCACGCTGAAAGTGGCGGTGCCGCCCGTCTCCGTCGTGGTCAGCCCGTAGCGCTGCATGAACACCCCATCGGCGTCGCCCGAGCCGTTGCCACCCCAGGCGACGATGAAGCCCCCGCCCGGCTGGGCTACCACTTCCGGGTACAGCTGGTCGCCAGCGCTGGTTGTATTGACCTGGAATTCGGCGCCCAGGGGCGTGCCCGACCAGTCCAGCCGGCGTCCGCTGACCCCCACGCCGGAGCCGTCGGCAGCACTGTTCCACACCACCGTGATGTTGCCGTTCACATCCGCCGCGATTGATGCAATCGGCTGCTGCGCGGCGGAAACAGTGGACGTGTTGACGCGCGTCTCACTGCCGAGGGTCGAGCCGTCCGTCGCATAGCGCTGCAGGTAAACCTCGAAGGTTCCGTCGCCGTTGCGGCTCTGGTATTCGACGACAAAACGGCCGTCGGCGAGCATGGCAACATCGTTGTAGAGCTGGCTGTCGGGGGTGGTGGTGTTGACCCGGAACTCCACACCCTGCGCGACGCCCGCGGCGTTGTAACGCTGGCCGTAGACACCGTATCCGGAGCCGTCCTGGCCGTTGCTGGCCCAAGTGACGACGAAGTTGCCCGCCGCGTCCATCGCCACTGACGACAACTGCTGGGTATTGGTGGTGTAAGTGTTGACGCGGAACTCGCCGCCCTGTGCCACGCCGGCTGCATTGAAGCGCTGGGCGTAGATGCCGGAGCTTGCATCCGGGTCCTGGCCGCCCCCGCTCCAGGTGAGTACAAAGGCGCCGTTTGAGGCCATGGCGATGGCCGCCCCAATCTGGCTGCTCGCGGTGGTGGTGTTGACCCGGAACTCCGCACCCTGCGCGACGCCCGCGGCGTTGTAACGCTGGCCGTAGACACCGTATCCGGAGCCGTCCTGCAGGTTGCTCGACCAGCTGACCACAAAGTTGCCGGTGGCGTCCATCGCAACGGCCGGCAGTATCTGCGAGTCCGCGGTGGTGGTGTTGACCCGGAATTCCGCTCCCTGCGCCACCCCTTCCGAGTTGTAGCGCTGGGCGAAGATGCCGTAGGCAGCGCCATCCTGCAGGTTGCTCGACCAAACCACGACGAAGTTGCCGTTGGCGTCGGTCGCCACGGCTTGCGCGACGTTGGCATTGATTGTCTGGATGTCGGTCGTGGTCGTGTTGACCCGTGTCTCGCTGCCAATCGGCACGAGGGAGATCGGCGTAACGCGGATCGCGGCATTCGCCGCCGAGGCTATTGCCAAGCTCGTCAAGAGAAGCGCCGCGAAGAAACATGCGCCGAAACGCTCTGACTTGGTCTTTGTTGTCCTTTTAGGTTTCATGCTTCATCTATTTGAAAACCTTTAATAAACTTGCACTGCGCAAGCGAACCAATTCCCAGACGAAAATCGTCTCTGTACAGTTCTGAGCAAGAGGCGTGCCATGAAGTTGACACAGAGGATTCGATGTCATTTCAGATGGTTAATTAGAATAGATGCTGATTCGCTTTGAGCAATTATGACAATTTTTGTCCATTTTGGAGCTTTTTTGGCAGCAATTTCTATCTCTTGCCCGTTTACGGCGTGGCTCGCTCCCCGCGCCGAGCGCGGGACTAGAGCCGCAGAGCTGAGAGAATTTAGCCACAGACGCGCATAGACAAACATGGACTACTGCACTCAAGAAGGAGGTGGGGAATAGCGCCTCGCGGTCGCATATGGGCTTAACGCCCTGGACAGCTCTATGGTTATTGATATTGGGGCCGGTACCGTGGACTTCTGTGTAATGCACGGCAGTAGGTGGTCCGATGATGACCAAAGGTCACTCATCACCGCAGGGGACGCTGTGGACCAAAAGCTTTATGATTTGCTTTCCGAAAGATACCCGGAATCTGATTTCACTCTGAATGTGGTTCGCCGCTGCAAAGAGAAATTTGGTTTCGTGAACATTCCCCGGAAAAGAGCGGAAGTGGAAATCCCGGTCCACGGCTAATGCGCTGGGTTAGGAGGCGGTCTTCTGCCCTTGCTGTGTGTTGATCTGAAGCCCCATTTCCTGCAAGAGACCTACGGCCGTCTTTAGACCCTCTTTGCCGAATCGCTCTGCTACAAATTCCCTGCCTGCTGCAGTGGCCAATGTCATTTTAAGTATTTCTATCGTCAAGATCCTTTCTTTCTTGTTGAGCATGTAAATCTCACCTGTTTCGCTCCTGATTCCGAATTCAGGTTGATCGTTCTTTTTCACAGAGCACCTCCTGGCGCATCAAAAAGACTGAAAGACGATAGAGAAAAATAAATATGCTTCTGCTCGGAACTCTTACACCTCATGTTCTCCAGTTCCTGATGTTTCGTCCGGGCTTTGTCAGACACATTGGGCAAGTCCGGGGAAGCATGTAGGGGCATTCGAACAGATGACTTCCAGCTCATATCTGCGGGGTGATTTCTTTCTCCGGTTGCCTTGCCCGAAGCCCCTCAATCATTCACCGTCACCAACCAAACTTTTGGCGACCTCCTCCAGATCCGAGGCGAGTCGGTCGGTTTCTACAGCCAGCGCAACACGCTGTCCAATATCCAAGAGGATCAGGAGGTCGTCCTTCCTGAAACCGTCCGGTCTCTTAAGGGAGTCAGCATATATCACCCCCATAATTCGCGATCCGTTGATTAACGGGATACATATGACCGACTCGATCTTCTGCACTTTCAATGTGTCCACAAGGGCACTTTTTTCTTCTGTATATCCTTTCGAAAAGATCAGAGGCTTGCCTCCCTCCACAACCCTTTGAACAACCTCTTGGCTGAAGGGTGCACTGATATCCTCACTGGATTTGTTCACTCTGCATACGGTTTCGATAGCCTGCAATGTCTCCGGATCGACTAGAACGAAAGCGCCTCTGTCGAGTCTCTTAAGGTGATGGAAAATATGGCCCAGCACATTTTCGAGAATGACCCTGAGAGGCCCGCTGCCTTTGAGCGTAAGTGAAACCTTGGAAAGGAGCTCCTCCCTTTTCTGGTCCGTCTCGGATCTCCGGTCCTCCACAGCGCCTTGCTTTTTGCCCTTTTCCCGGATAAGACTGACCGTGTCCAGGAAGGGCACTATCTGCTCTTTGCAACCTTCTCCAAAGCAAATTACCGTCATTCCGATAGCCAGAGGTATACCCTCCTTCACTTCCACCTCATGACCGGGGATCACGTATTTTCCGTCGCAGAAGGTTCCATTCCGGCTGCTCAAGTCTGTGACAAAAAGCTTGCCTCTTGTGCTTTCAATCTTCAAGTGTCTGCGAGAGATGGTCTTGTCTTCAATGCGTATGTCATTGTCTCGTGAGCGCCCGAGATAGGAAACCCCTTCCTTGATACGCAATGTCCTTCCTATTTCAGGCCCATTGAGGATCACCAAATCTGTCACGGGCTGCACCTCCAGGTACATGGGTCGATATTCCGAGTTCAATTTCGGCTCAGAAAGTTAGCCGCTTCAAACAGTTATGTATTCCTCATCGCTCTATGGTTTCGCTCTTGATACCCTTCGAAGCGAGAATGGTCCGCTCCCTTTCCGCATACTCCTTTCGATCAAAGGCCCCTGAATACAAAAAGCGCTTCCCCCCAGTGCCTTGAATGATATAGGGATAAAAGCCAGCAGACACAAGCGATCTTCTATTATCCTCAACTTCCTCATCAGAGGAATAAATCCCGATTAGATTGGCGAATTTTGTAGTCCCCGGAGTAGCTCCTTGGATGTTGTGGCCCCTAATGAATTTTTCGGCCTCTTCTTTGGTTTGGAAGTATCCTGCAAAAAACCTGAACCACACCCCCTTATCGCCCAAATCCACCTTTGCCCAATAGGGCGAGAGTCCTTTCTCCTGATACTCAATGAGTGCTTTGTTAACAGCTTCAGATGTCTTAAAGGAGCCCAGATAAACAGAATAGGGGTATCGAGGTGAGCGTGCCTGTGGCGGCATGACTTCTGGCACAGGCGGTTTCGCCGAAGGCTGAGTCAGGACAGGGACGGGCTGTGGCTCCTCCACTACAGCAACATCCCGTGGCTCAGGATGATTGGTTGTGGGCACGGATGTCGCCTTTTCCTCGACTCGCTCTTTGTCCGCTTTCGCTTGTCGGGGCGTGGTGGGTTTTTCTAACTCCGTGAGTTTTTTCTCTTTTGATAGGGCTGAAGGAGTTGACTCACTTGGCGCAGGTGACGACCTGGGAACCTGCGCTAGCGGCTGCTGTGAAGAACCGACATCCTTTTCAGACGGTCTTACCGGTTGTTTTTTCCGAATTGTTGATTGTGTCCTCTGTTCACGACTAGGTTCAAAATAATTGAGTAGAAAAGAAATATCGATTATTCCCAAGTAGCTTGAAAATGTCCCGGCAAGTATTGCCAGCAGGATTAAGAGAGCAGCACCCTTGAGAGCACTGGATCTCTTCGTGTTTCTCTTGTCGGGCTTGGCCGTACCTCTTTGCGGAGGGGTTGATTCTGCCCTTTCAGACATGGATTTTGGTGCTGCTTGAGGTGTTTCACCTTTGTCAGGCCCCGGCTCCGCAGGGGGAGCGGCACTTTTCTTTGTCACCGGTATCTTTGTTTGAAGTTGCCGTCTTCCCGGAGCAGGCGCTGACACGACATGCGGTGATTGCTTGTTCTCTCCTTTTTCTAGGCTAATTTCTTGTGTCGCTTGTTTGAAGATTCTGTTGAAAAGCTCCTTGCTGTCAGCAAAAGAGCCATCCTCCTTCTTTTTACCGTCATCTTTGGCATTCATTGTTTTGCAACATGAAAAAGGCTATTGATCAATTGGGGCAGAGTACAGAAAGATGCCCGCCAGATATTCCAGAAGAACTCGCCGGTCTGGGGAGATGGCGTCTCTCGGAGCTCCGGCAGTATTCCGTGGGTTACGCAGAAGGGGCTGAGAATTCGGCAGCCCCAGGGAGGATCATGACGCCAAGGGTCTTTCAGCTGCACCTCAAGGGTTTTCTAGTCTGACTCCATTGCTTTGAGTAAGTCTGCTGCAATCTGAAGATACGCTTCCCCCAGTTTTGCGACGATGTACTCTCTACCTCCGTCCGTTTCCATAACTCTTGCCAAAACCAATCTCAGCAGAGTTCTCTCCTCATCTGTAACCATTAAGAGCTTTCCCCGGGTCTCAGGGATCAAGAACTGGTAATCATCTTTGCGCGTCTTTTGTGCCGACTCATCGTCAAGGAACCTAAACTTCTTAATGGCACTATTGATCACAAACACTCTTAGATTATTGCTCTTTGGGTCAGGAGGGAAGAGGAAGAAGCCGGCAACCTCCGGATCGTATCCCAGAACAGAACCCTGCAAGAGCTCCCCATCAGCAAAAACAACCTCTGCTTTTCGGCCTTGAACAACATCTCCTTCGACGAATCTCTTTCGCTCCTTATAATCAGGATTCCCCGCGAAAGTTTTGACAAAAAAAACCGCCTTAAGGTCTGACACGCGAATCTCTTTTTCGTTTGCAGATCCTCTGGGCGGAAGTTTCTTCAAGCGATGAAACACAGGCTTGTTGGGAAAGAAATCCTGAGAATAGCCTTTTTCGATTCGCCCATCAGCAAACCGTATGACAATCTTCACTGGGTCCATACTCATCTATTTTGCCTTGCGAGCATTTCTAGCCCACCCCTATCATCGGGAAACGGATTGCAATGCCTTGTCCGGTAGGCCGAGGATTAAAATATACTACACCGTAACCTGTTTAACAAGGCGTATGTGATGCATTTTGCTTGTCCGTGGGTTTCCATACCATAAGAATACTGCAATTTAAGCACTGGACCAAGAGCTTAGCTCCAGATCGTCTTTCGATTAGGTTAAAGGGGTTGCGGATTCGGTCCTAAGTCTCTCGTTCAAGCACCCACACCTACGAAATTGCCAGCCAAACCTCAGGAAAAACCTGTGACTCCCCCGAAGCCTTCGCAGCCTCAGGAAAAGGTCCCCACAACCGCCCTCGTGCCAAGTGAACCAACACCTCCATCGGTGTCAAAGGAATGAGTGCTGAGGACTGAGAGCTCCAATTCGGTTGTTTTGCACTCACTGTTCAGTCCTCATAACTCGGTACTCCGTCCTGAGTCCTCAGTCCTCATCACTAATTCTCCCACCATCTTCATCATTTCCTGGTGCTTCGTGCCCCCCGGACAGTACTCGCACTCGCCGTGAGGCGGGATGGGAATCCCAAAAGCATGGGCTCTCAAGTGGGCGACGTGACAGAGGAAGTCCACAGGTTCTTCTGGATCTCCGCCTTCCAACACTCCGTTTGCTGGGCACATGCCGCACATGCTCCTCAGCGCGCAGGCCAGGCACTTTGTCTTTCGAGCGGCCTTCTTCCTGCTCACCTTCAACAGGAACTCCTCCCAGCCTTCCTTGAAGCTGCCTTCGCGGAGGTCATAGGTTTCGCCGTGCCAGAGCACGCAGGTGCTCAGCTTTCCGTAAGCATCAATCGCAAAAGCGTTGTGACTGCCGCCACAGGCGTAAAGCTCTCCACCTTCCTCAGAGTTATGATCAGGTCCTTTGAAATGTTCGCAGAACTTGATCCATTCGTTTTTCCTGTTCGGTTCTTTCAGATCAAGCTCGACCACTTCCTGAGGAGAGAGCCTCAGGCTGAGGGGAGAGATCGACAGGTCCACTCTGGGATTGATCATGGCGTCAAACCGGAACTCCAGCCCCAGGTCCTCTTCGACAAAACGCTTCGTGTCCCAAATCTCATGAGCGTTAGACTTGAGGACCATGGTCTTCAGAATGGGCGGCAAGCCCACCTCCATGAGAAGTCGCACTCCCCGCATGGTTCTGTCAAAGGACCCGGCAACTCCCGTGACTCCGTCATGACTCACCGCTGTGCAGCCGTAAAGGGAGACTTCTACAGAGAACGGTCTCTGCGTGGCCAGATATTCCGCCACTGAAGGGGTGATGAGAGTCGCATTGGTGAAGAGAGTGATCAGGAAACCTGTCTTTTTGGCATAAGCATAAATGTCCAGGAAATCCTTTCGGACAAAGACCTCCCCGCCGGTGTAAAGCAGCCACAGGCATCCTTCTGCAGCCATCTCCTCGAGGATTCGGCAATGTTCGGCATAAGTGAGTTCGGTCCGGTGGGCTTGTTCATCGCTGATAGGGAGGTTGTTGTAGCAGTGGACACAGGTGAGGTTGCAACGCCTGGTGACCTCAATGGAGCCATCGATGGGGACCCGTTTCGCTACAACGCGATCGTGAACGCTGAGGCTCCAGTCCTGATAACTTTGGGTTTCCATGTGCCACCATGCTACCACACAACCCGGCTTCGTGCAAAAATCGCAAGAAAGACAACACCCATCAAGCCCCTTCCTTTTGCAAATCCAGCACCCTCGTCTTTTCCCGGTTGATCTCCAAGCCCAACCACCCTTCGATCTTCGACTCCACCCAACCCGTGATCTGACCGTCAATATATCGCGCCAAGATCACAAAGTCGTCAGCGTAGCGCACCAACTTGGCTTTAGCCCACACCGCAGGCCCACCAGCTCGATGGAACACTTTATCAAACCAATGCAAATACACATTGGCAAGCAGAGGAGAAATCACTCCTCCTTGGGGAGTCCCTTTCTTTGTGCGGGACGATGCTCCGCCCCCTCCAGAACCAGACTCTCCAACCACCGGCGCCTCCAGCCACATACGAATCAGCTTCAGCACATAGCGGTCCGTGATCCTCATGCGCAAACACGCCATCAGCTTCTCGTGCGGGATCGAATCAAAGTATCCTTTCAGATCAGCATCATACACCGCGCAAAAGCCAGCCTTGATATGGCCCCGGATTTCCTCCAGTGCATCATGGGCCGAGCGCCCAGGACGGAACCCGTAGGAGCATTCTTCAAAGTCTTCTTCGAAAATCGGCTCCAAGATAAGAAGCGTTGCCGTCTGGACCATTCGGTCCCGCACCGTCGGGATACCCAACGGCCTCCTCTTTCCATTGGCTTTTGGGATAAACACCGGGCGCACGGGTTGCGGTTTATAGGTCTTCGTGCGCAGTTCCTTCTGGATGCTCTCCAGAAACACCGCCACACCACCCTCTTGTTCTAACCCGCTCAATCGTTACGCCGTCTATGCCTGCTGCGCCCTTGTTGGCACGCACCAGGGTCCAGCCGCCGCCAACACGTCATCCCGGCTTATATGGCCGTACAACGTGTAGAACCGAAACTTCGGTTCCCGCTTGGCCTTTTGGCCCAGTTTCTGTCTCAGGGAGAAAGACTCGGCGTCATGCCTTTCTCAGGCTTTGCCGCCTCTTCCGTAGTAGGTTTCCCCAATCGGCATTCCTCCCTTCCTACCAAAACACGTCTTCAGCAGGGTCCCTTCGCTCCACGGGGATTAACCGCTTCTTCGCTACTATGAACCCCTCCGACTCCCAATGCAGCCCCATGGCAGTTATGTTTTCCCACCACAGGTTAGCCACACTTCCGCCACTGCATCGGGTCTCCCAGGTTCCTCGGCTCATCTTTCCGCACGCGCTGTCCCCTCTCACCCCGGGAGGCCCAATGGTTGCTCTTGCTCGTTGCTTCACCATCGGCGGCGGGCTTCACCACTTTTCGGCGGGCTGGCCACCCTCCATCGGTGTAACGAGGCCGGATCGGGTTCACTTGCGTTACGGCTCGCGCGTTCGCTCGGCGAGGCTTCGACCCTTTGGATTATTCCGCGGGCCGCCCGCTCCGCTACCTGCTGAACGAGCAATTTGCAGGGTAACCTCCTTTCAGGTTACAAGATCAGCCAGGCTTGTCCTGGCGCACCGAAAACACGAAAGAAGGAAAGCACGAAAGAAGAGAGGGGGTGCGTGCTTTCGTGATAGGGCTTCTTTTCTTGGTGCCAACTCTGCGCTTGTAGCGGAATTCCAGGTGAGATAAAATGCCTTTCTGGGCTGATTGACGCATGTGGAGGGCAAGGGCTCTGGATAACTGGTGGACCTATCTGAAGCAGGGACTTTCTCGTCCATCGCCTGAAGACAGGATTGCAGGTCAGGAGGGGTACGGGAGCACTCGCGAGACCCTTCGATCCCTGCAGCCTTACCTCGTCCGTCACTGGCGAACCGCAGCCCCCGGCTTTTTTCTCATCCTCTTTGCCTCTCTTCTCGCCTTCCCCCAACCGCTCATCACGCGGTACATCGTGGATGATGTGATTCTGAAACGCCAACTCGGGCTCCTGGCGGGCGCCATCTCTTTGCTCATCGCCCTCATCCTGACGGAAAAGCTCATCAAGATGCTTGAAGACTTCACCTTTGCCCGCTTTGAGCAGGGAATCACGCTCGACATCCAGCAAAGCCTGTTTGAAAGGGTCCTCCACTTTCCAAAGTCCTTCTTCGATGACATCCAGACCGGGTATTTGGTGTCCAGGCTTTCCGACGACACAGAGGGCCTTCGCTGGTTGTTTTCGAGCACTGTCGTATACGTTCTCAGCAATCTGATTCGATTCGCGGGAGGGATCGGTTTCCTCTTTTACCTCGAGTGGCGGCTCGCATTGATCGTTCTTGTTATCCTTCCGGGCCTCTTCTTCAGCATGAATTACTTTGCGAGAAAAGTGCACATCTTGAGCCATCGCAGCATGGAACAGGACGCCAACATTTCCAGCCGCATACAGGAAGCGCTGTCCTCCACTCCTTTGATCAAATCCTTCGCCTCCGAGGATCGAACGCAGAGTCGTCTTGTGTCGGAACTCAAGAAAGCTTTTCAAATCACCCTTGAGCAGACCACCGTGAACTCCGTGGCGGATGCGGCGATCAGTCTCCTGCCTGCTGTTTCACGCGGCGTCGCGCTTGCTCTTGGCGCTTATTGGGTCATCAAGGAGGAGTGGACCCTCGGCTCCCTCCTCGCCTTCCAGGGGTATCTGGGCTATGTCTTTGGTCCGGCCCAATTCCTTGCAACCGCCAATCTCCAGCTGCAGCAAGCCCTGGCAGCGCTTCAACGGATCTGGGCCCTGTTTCGGATTCTTCCTGAGGAGAACTCAAAGACCGGGGCCGAAGTGGATCATTTGAGGGGTGAGGTCGAGTTCAGGGAGGTCTCTTTCTCTTACAACGGCCGTGAACAGGTGCTCGAACGCCTCTCTTTCGGCATCCGAGCCGGTGAACACTTGGCCGTGGTAGGGCCGAGCGGCGTGGGGAAAACAACGCTCCTCAGTCTCATCCTTTGCTTCTACAAGCCTACGTCGGGTGAGATTTTCTTCGACGGTAGGCCTGCGTCCGGTCTGAGGGTCACATCGCTTCGGAAAAGAATCGGGTATGTGTCTCAGAGCACTCTCCTCTTGTCCGGTACGATCATGGACAACCTCCGTTACGGGTACCCTGAGGCAGGGGACGATGAAATAATTCGCGCTGCCCGAGCAGCCGAGATTCATGACTTCATCAGCAACCTGGACTCAGGCTACAATACGGAAATCGGTGAAAAGGGGGTCAAATTATCGGAAGGTCAGAAACAGCGTTTGTCGATTGCCAGGGCGTTGATCAAGGCTCCCGATATCCTCGTTCTGGATGAGCCCACCTCTTCCCTTGACGGCAGGACAGAGGAATCGATCCTCGGTTCACTCCCCGCTTTCGTGAAGGACAAAACGCTCCTCGTCGTATCCAACAAGCTATCCACACTCAAGCACTGCGACCGAGTGTTGCTCATGGATGAAAACAAGCGTCTCATCTCAAGCACTCATCAGGAGCTCACGGAGACCAATGAGTACTATCGATCGCTTATAACTCACTAGCGGGGTGTCGGCCTTCCGAGGTCAGTAGTCCGTGGTCAGTCGTCAGTGGTCCGTTGGCGGTTGCAGGTGGCTTGTTGCAGGTTGTTCGTAGCCCGTTGTCCGTTGCAGGTAGCCTGTTGCAGATCGCTTGTTGCTCATTGCAGAAACCTTCTCTCAAAACCCATCACGAAAGCACCCTTCGACGCTGCTCAGGACAGGCGAAACTTGGAAATCACGAAAAAGGGCCTGTCTTTCTTTACAACCCCCTCTTCTTTCGTGCCTTCGTCCTTTCGTGTCTTCGTGGTAAAGGATTTCTTAAAGCTTTTCGCTCTATGCTCCCTGCTCTTCGCTCCCTGCTAGCGCGCAGCTCTTGTCATCCGGTGCCGGCGGGAAATAGACTCTGAACGTCGTTTCTCCTGACTTGAGGCAGTCCTCCCGCTTCTTGCAAAACCCGCACCTGCTTATTCTTCCGGGGCACAGATCCGTGTCTTTGGGAATGAATCCGCAGCGAGAGGATTCCATGTCGATCTCGAAGTTGAACCGCTCGGCGAAAATCTTCATGCGCAAGAGATCCGCCCCCTTTCCCCCCGCATAGAAATCAAACGGTCGCTTGGAGGAGTAGGCCATCGTGTCATGGGTGGTGAAAAACCCCTCGAAGAGCCTTCGCTCGTTCTCCTCGGTGATGCCGATCCCGAAGTCGTGGACGATCAGCTCTCCGCCATCCCCTTTCCGGCGCACTGTGATCTCGATCTTTCCTTCATCCGGAGTGGCCTCTATCGCATTCCTGAGGAGTCCGTCCACCACTTTCTCGAGCACATCCTCAGGCACGCAAATGTTCGGCACCGGCTCGAGGTGAGTGACAATCTCCACTTCCCGGTGAGGGAATTTCGGTCTCAAGGTCTCGATCCTCCACTCGACAAATCTCTCCAGAGAGAATTCCGAAACCTTGATCTCCTTGGGCCCGTAAAGCTCCTCGATCTTGCTCTTGATTCTGTCGATGATCGGGCCTTCCCCCACCTCCTGCACGACAAGGGTCTCAAGTTCATCCGTGCACTGCTCCAGAAGCATGTTCAGAAGGTGATAGGTCCGGAATTGCTTGTCCTCCATGATGTCTTCCACCTGATACTGGATTCCCAGGATCCGATCGAGGTTTCGCCATGCCCTGTCGTAGGTCTTTTTCCAATTTGGTTCCGGAAGAGCCTCCAGTTTCTTCGACAGAATGTTGAGGCTGGCCATGAGTACAGAAACAGGGGTCTTCAACTCGTGGGAAAGATGGTTGATGGCTCGGTCCTTGGCGCGGTTCAGGCTCGCAAGTTCCTTGTAGGCTTCCGTCACTTCTTTGGCATACCGTGCATTCTCTATGGAGAGGGCCACGGCGCTCGCAATGAGGTTAAGAAGTTCCACGTCGGATTGATCAAACACCCCGTTTGTCTTGTTGATGGCACAGAGCACACCGATGATGCGGTCTCCGCTCTTCAGAGGGACATCGAGCATGTTGCGCGATTTGAAACGCATCTGTTCATCGACCAACCCATAATAGTAAGGATCCTTCGACGTGTCAGGAACAATGATGGGCTGGCCGGTGCTGAGAACTCTCCCCGAGACCCCTTTGGTCGCGGGATATCGAACTTCTTTGGCTCTTCTTTGGGTGTCCCTGTCGTCATAAGCCGCCCCCAGAAAGTAGAACTCTTTCTTCGCCTCATCCAGGAGAATCGCCAGCGCACCCTCCACCTCAAGAACGCGTTTGATTTCGCTGCTTACATAGTCCAGAAGATCCTCCAATCGAGGATAGGAAGGCAGCGCCATGCTGATACGGAAAAGAGCGTCCTGGGTGAGCTGCAGTTTTTTCTCCTGCGTAATATCTCTCAAGAGGACCAGCTCTCCTGCCGGCTCTCCCTCCATTTCCGAGAACACGGCCCCGCTCATCAGCACATCGACGATCTGCCCGTCCTTGGTCAGCCTCTTGCTCTCATGGCGGTGGATCATCTTTTCATCGAGGAGTTTTTGAATATCCGCCCGGACCTGTTCCTGAAGATCCGCCGGGACATAGGGGATGTGCTTCCCGTGCAGCTCGTCGAGAGACCAACCAAAGACCTGCGTGAAGGCGGGATTCAGGTAGCTCACCTTTCCATCGACCGTGAAGACCACCATCGGGTAACGGGACGAAATCGAGGAGGGTCCTGTATCTTTTTTCGGCCACTCGGCTTGCTTCATAGGCGCACCGGTAGTCATATTCAGGCTCTTTCAGGACCTGCACCTGCTCGACCCTGTTCGGCTTCTTTTTCTTGCCCGTGGACGGCGATCGTTGCCCCCGGCGCCCGGATTTTGCGGCCATCACATCACCTCCCGGATCTTCATCTTCGTATTTTAAAAGAACACAGCCTGCCTTGTCATTACAATTCTCTTGTCCTCGTCCAAGGCTCTGTGCTATTCTTTCCAGTAAATACGAGGCTTTCCACACCTTCGATTCATACTCGCGAACACGGGCACCTCGTAAGTCCAAGGGGAGGATTGCATGAAGCGATTCATCACCATTGCTTCATTAGCTGTTCTGCTTTGCGTTGTTTTTTTCACTGCTTCCCTCGCTCAGACCCCTTCCGGACCTTCCATGGTCCTTCCTGAGAGATCTTTTGATTTCAGGGACGTCGAGGAAGGAAAAACCGTTGAACACGCCTTTAAAGTTTTGAACAAAGGCAACCAGCCGCTTGAAATCACAAATGTGAATCCCGGGTGAGGCTGCGCCGTGGCCTACTTCGACAGGTCCATTCTCCCCGGAGGGGAGGGAAAAATCACCCTGAGGATCAATACTAGAGGATACGATGGCAAAATCCGGAAAACAGCCAGGGTCTACACGAACGATCCGAAAACCCCGCAGGAAGCGCTTGTCATCGAGGCTCTGATCAAAACGCCTATCGTGTTGTCGGAGAGAATGGTTTTCCTGCAGGGCACCACTCAGGAAACCATTACAAGAACCGTGGACATCAAGGGGGACCCCAACAAGCCCCTGAAGCTCGAGCCCGTCGACTACACGCTCGATAAGAAGGTGAAATTCAGCATCGAAGAGGTCACGCGAGGGAAGCACTACCGGGTTACCTTCACAACCATTCCGAACGTGGGCAACTACTACCAGGGACTCCTAAAGCTCAGGACGAGCTACCCTGAAAAACCGGAACTTGTAATCTATGTCAGAGGGAGATTCCTCAACTAGCAGGCTGCTAAAATAGGACTGAGTTATGAGTAACGAGGACTGAGTGGACTTCAAGAAACCTTCCTTCCTCTTTTTTCCTCAGTCCTCAGTCCTTTTCACTCCCTACTCTTTTGGGAGCCTTGTATTTGAGCATTCTTGAGCAACCTAGGGATCAGGCCTTGCCCCATGGCAGCCGACTCCGAGCCTACGAGGTCTCTCCTGTTCGCGACTTCAACCAACTGCTTGAAATGATTTTAGAACCACGGAGCATGGGCGAATAGGGCAGGAGCGTCATCCGTGGAGGAGAGAGATTTGGACAAATCGACACGAAAAGAAAAGAAAACAAACTTTGTGGAGCTCTTTGCGGACGGCGCATGCAGCGGAAACCCCGGGCCCGGCGGGTATGGGGTCATTTTGCGTTACGCTTCGAAGTCATTGGAACTCTCAGGCTTTGCCCCTCACACGACGAACAACCGGATGGAGTTGACCGGAGTGATCGAGGGTCTCCGTCACCTCAAAAGACCCTGCAGGGTAAGAGTGATGACCGATTCCAGTTATGTGGTCAAGGGCATGACCGAGTGGGTAAAGGGCTGGATTAGAAAGAAGTGGATGAATTCACAGAAAAAGCCTGTAATGAACAGGGATCTATGGGAAGTGCTCGTTGATCTGAGCAAGACCCACACGATCGAGTGGGTTTGGGTTGCCGGACACAGCGGACACAGGGAAAACGAAAGATGTGACGAACTTGCCAGGGCGGCCATCCGAACTCGCGGCTCCGCGACGGGGTCCGAGGACTGGTAGCCATTTTAATTTAGGGCATGTAGCAATCATCCTATCAAGTGTTAACCATTGACGGGCACTAAAATATATGATATTTATATATTCCACAGTTTCCGAAATTGCCTATGCATTAGTTAATTTTTGTTTAGTTTGAGCAAAAAATACTGATTTATAGGAGTCCGTAATGAAATGCCCTAAGTGTAGTTTTATCAGCTTTGACTATAACCTAAGCTGCCCAAAGTGCAACAAAGACATCTCCTCTGAGCAGGAGAAGCTGCATATCCCCGCATTCAGACCCGATCCTCCATTCCTCCTGGGCGCACTGACAGGGGAAGCCAACGAATCCCAAATCGGCCCTGGTCCAACGGGATCGCAGATTTCCTTTGAAAAAGAGACGGATATCAGCCTTGACGACTCGAACCTGAACGAGGCGAGCCCGCTCGACTCGGGTGAATTGGCTGCGTACGATTCATCGGAGTTGAACCTGGATTCGGGCGAGCTTTCCCTGGACGACACATCCTCCCTGTCTTTGGACACAGGAGAAGTGCAGGCTCAAGTTGCGAAAGGCCTGCAGAGACCAAAAACCGAGAAGGGCAAGCCGGGCACCGGAGAGTTTAAGCTGGAACCCGAGGCAGACCTTGGGGACCTAGACCTTGGGGAAGAGGGTGAGGAGGACTTGTCCCTTGACTCCGTCGAGAAGGGAGAAAAAGCCTCTCCGTCTCAGGAAGCGGCCGATTCGGAGCTGGACATTACTCTGGACCTTGAGGAAGACGAAGCAGCAGGTTCCGAGTCGAATGAAGACCTCTTAAACTCTGTTAGCGCGGAAACCAGCGCTCCTGAGCTTGAGCCCTTGGATCTGGAAGCTGAAGCGGCTCAAGGCAAAGAGGAAATCGAACTGAGCCTGGACGATCTCAAAATCAATGACACAGGAGAACTGGAGCTCGGTTCTGATTCCAAGGCTTCAGGAGATCTGGATAACCTCCTTGAAATGGATGAAATCAAGCTCGATGAGATTCCTGTAGCAGAAGTTCCTCCGAAATCTAAAAGGGAAGCCCGCGTGGTCACTGCAGCGGCTCCGAAAAAGAAGGGCACTGCAAAATCTGCGGACAACGAACTCTCTCTTGACCTGGATGACTTGGATTTGGACCTGGAAATGGAGGATGCAAAACCCCCCCAACGATAATTCGTCTTGACATCGGATCGTCGGCCGCTATAATTGGCCGACGATGCCGAGATAGCTCAGTCGGTAGAGCAGCGGACTGAAAATCCGCGTGTCCACAGTTCGATTCTGTGTCTCGGCATCTCAGAAAAATCAATAATTTGAGAGGGTTGGTGGGTTTGTAGTTTTGTTATGGGTTGATTTAAAGATTAAAGAAAGTTTTTTTGTGTTGGTGTGGTTTGCTAAGAGCTTTTGAGATGGTATTAAGATATTGTAACGTTAAAAACACTCAGGGTTTATGATAGAGATCAGTATCGCGATCTTCTAGGGAAATGCGGGCGGAATGTGGAGCGTGCGGAAATAAGTGGAAAGATCTTTCCCTAACTTCGCCTCTTTACAGGCTTTCATCCAGGCTTTTCGAAACACCTTGATCGGTTCCCCATTCGGGGTGAACACGAAGGGGACGTGCGAGCCTCCGGTTCACGAAGAGCCCGCGGAACATTTCCTTGAGGTCCTCGTCGAGGTAAACGGTCCGGCCTTCGCGGTTCTTGGTTTCTCCGGGATTGAGCCGAACGATCCCGTTCTTGAGGTCGATCTTGTCCAGGTCAACCCGAGGATCTCGGAATGTCTCCAGCCGAACATATACCCGAACGCCGCGACCGGTCTCAGGTAGTCGGGGAGTTTTTCCAGAAGCCTCGTGTAATCTTCGTGCTCGAAAAATCCCTGCCGCGGGTCCGCTTCTTTCAATAGAGGGATATAAGGGACCCGATCGACGAGCGGGGGAGTTTGTTTCGCCCCGAGGTTGAGCAGTTTCTTGAGTGCGCTTAATTCACGGTTTACTGTTCCGTTCGTTGCGCCGGCCTTTAGCTTGTCACTCCCGCATTTCGGACACACCGTCGGACCGGGATTGAATTCCTCTTTGCATTTGCTACACGTCCACTTCATTCTCTGTTCAATGTATTCACGGACTTTCGGGGTCGTGATCTTCACGGCCTTCATTCCCTCGAAGAACGGGTTCAGGTGATTAACCCGATCCATCGCGTCCTTTTCGCTTTTCGCGCCTTTTTCCTGGCGCCGGTATATGATGAAATTGTCTCTCAGTTCTTTGTACGTCGTCTTGTCAAAATAGATTCCCGGAATTCGACTGTCCGCAATCTCCCCTTCCCTTTTCCTGAGAAGTCTTCGCGCTTTTGTTTCTTCCGTGGTTTTTGCCGACTCGAAATAAGGTTTGCCGTTCCGGTGATACTTGATCCACCAGACGGCGCTTTCCTTGACGTCCCCGGTTTTCTTGTCCTTGTACTTCGGTCTAAAAATATGGCCCATGTTCAATCCTCCTTCCGTCTAGAACTATTCCCCGAAGAATAATCGGTTGTCGCTGTGAGGGTCACACGTTCAATCATAGTTCCGCACTTTGCGCACCTTACAGCGCCACTAGGGAACCTTCGAAAAAATTCGTCGTTATCAAGTTCGTGTTTGTCGTTTTGTTCTGTTTTTGGAACAGCCTTTTTGTAACATTCCTTATGATAGAATTTCTTGTTGTATTCCCAAGCCGGCATGATCTTGTCTCCTTTTTTCCCCTGTGGTTAATCACGGGCAGACGGCGCAAGAAGACCGTTCAAGAAAAACCGCCGCTTTTCGGGCCGAAAGGTTTCCCTAGCCCGTGAATCCCTGCCTATAGCTTATCCTCGACCTCATTCCAGAACTCCTCGACACCTTCAGCGAAGGCTTCAAAGAAAGACTCGTCTAAATCATCCTGCACCACCATTTCATATTGCTCTAAGTTTTCCATGAGCCATTCATAATTTTCAGTAGTTTGGTCCGTCATGAACATAATATACGCCGTATTAGAACTATTCGGGCTCTTAACGATAGATCTCAACTCGTCATAATGCGCTAATTTAGCCCACTCCAAACCCCAGTCTTTTGCTAGGACCAAAAGGTCCTGTTCACTTTCCTCTCTTTCCTTTTTTAGTCTCTCAATGATTTGTTCCATTTTCGGGTCCTCCTTTAATCTTTTTTGAAAGTCCTCTTTTCTTTGAATTGTCACGGTAACGGCCTCCTGAAAAATCCCCGAGTAGTTGAAGGCGTCTTTCCATTTCTCCATCCTCTCTGAAAGCTCGTCTGATACACTAAGGGTCACTCTCTTTGTCACTTAAACGCACCTCCTTTTCTTGGTATTTACCTGATTTATTCTTAAGATAATATATTGATTTATGCGTGTCAAGATAATTCGATACGCATCATAAAAATAGTTATGCATATAAAAAAGTGTGTGCAAACAAGGGGATAAGAGTCCGTTTTTTCGGGATCAGAAGGATTAAACCGGGGATTTCTTCAAACATGGCGCCGATCGCCGTTTCGTGAATCTTTCCCAAATACTCTTATGAGGAGAAACACAAAGGGACGAAAGAACGGCCTCGATATTTTCGAGCCGATCTTCGAGATCAGAGATCCTCTGTTCGAGGTCCCCCGTCGTTTGTGTTTCCCGAAGCGTCGCTAAACTGTTGTCCATGAGGCTTTCCCTGTTTCAGAATGTCATTGATCTTTTGGATAAGATTTGAGGTTCCCGCGAAGTGGTGCATCCCTTGAGTGAATGAGGACATTATACCCCTGAGAACCCACACCGGGACTTGGAGCATTTCATCGTCGGAAAATTGCTTTCTCATTTTGTACCCTTCGTAAGGATCGGTTCCGAAAAAGAGTTCGTGCAGGAACTCCCCGCATTTAACGGCCTCTTCAATGATCTCCGCCGCGGTGAAATGAAGCGGCTTGTATCTTTTGCAGTTGACACAAGCGAAGCGCCGCTTCCCATACCGGACGTGAATGTCGAGACAAAAGGGATAGAACGCGCAAAATATATTTCTTCGAGGTTCATCCATTTCTTCTCTTGGGAAAAACGAAACCGCCGCGTTTCGGCTCTTTACCTTCGCGCCATGCACAAAATTCCTTGAACGTCATTTTCTCCGGGTCCGTCTCCGGTTCGTCTGATTTCTTTTTCGTCTTTGACTCGAAAGCCGGCTTCGCTGTCCCGGCATACCCGAGGCGATGTAACACTTCCCAGGACC
Organism: uncultured delta proteobacterium; assembly: GCA_963702565.1. GTDB lineage: Bacteria > Desulfobacterota > DSM-4660 > Desulfatiglandales > HGW-15 > CAVPDE01. The sequence goes on from CAVPDE010000010.1 coordinate 335,907, forward strand.
GCTTGAATACTTTATCTGGAGTGTTCTCATCGCCGGAGTGATAAACGAGGTTCTTGAAACTTTCGAAGGCTTCAGGCGGAAGTTGAACTTGACACATATTTTTCGGATGAATCGGAAGCACATTACCCCACGCCGCCGCCTCAAGAGGTAAAGCAATCAACCCGCTTTTGTTGCGCTCGTTGTGTCTATTGATAACGATCCCCGCGTCGTGTTGCATTTTGGGCGCGTCCCATATCTTGTCGTCAACTTTGTTCTTGTCGAAAAGCAGATTGATCGATTTAAAGTCAACGTCAAGATGAACCTCTTCGGCGTATTTCTCCGCCGCGGATTTACCGAGCTTCTTAATGTCCTCGACTCCCCATTTTGCACGTTGACGCCAATCACGGGCCTTTTTTTCGTCGCCGTCGAGCTTGGCGTCGGCTTCTCCCTGTTTACACTCTTCGATCCACTCAACGGCTTTTGTCCTGGGTCCATGCAGCTCGTCGTCCGGTGCTTGGGCCGCGATCTGAGCATTGAGCTTGTCCATGAATGTGACCTGGGGTTGAAGCGCCTGGGCCACGCCTTGAGCGACGGCCTCCGCGGTCACTTGAGCTTGGCTCCCAGGATTGCCGGCCTGTTTTATCGACCAGTTTATTCGTGCGGAAACATACTGATCGTAGTCCTCAAAATGTTCGGGTCTCGGTTCGTCGCTTTGGATCTGCTTGTCCACTTCCACGGCCTCTTCATTAGAGAGAGGCTCGCTCGAAAGCTGTGTTTCCTGATACTCTTCGTTGTCGTCCATGTATAAAACCTCCGTGTCTAAAGTTTTAGTGACCCATCCACGCATCAGGGTTCCGTTCCCCCATCATTCCCAGACTCAAAGGTTTTGACGGGGGATATTTCCGAAACCCACTCAAGACGTGACGCAAAGAATTAACGAGTGGAAACTTGGTTTCTGGGGAGTCTCGAAGATGTTCCCGCGTGATATTTTTGAGCTCTTCTCTCGTTTTACTTGTCTTGTGAAGATCGAGACGTCCTTCGCGAAGCCAATCGTTACAGGTGCTCAACCCTGCAAAAAAATTATCGACGTACGGCGCCGCTTGATAGTCAACATTCAGTTTTTTCCGAGAACAATAATCCTGGAACGCGAGAAGGTTCGCTTCGTCCTCAACATCGAAATAGACGGGCCTCGCCCCGTGAAGAATGACCGCGTCTGTTACCTGGTCCCAGAACTTGTCAACGGATAGTCCCGAGAACTCCCATTCGTCGAGAAGTACGAGCGGGGTCGGGTTGACTTCGAGCTTGTCGTCCATTTCCTGACCTATTACGACGACGGCGCCTTTCGCGTCCTGAGAGGGAAACGACACGCCGGCACGAACGGAAACATAACGAATCCTTTCTTCGACACCGCCATTTGAGACAATGTGAATGATGAATCTTCCGGTCGAATCTGAATTGATGATGTTATACCAAGGGACCATGAATTGACCTCCATCAAGAAACGGAAAAAGCCTCGTGTCCTTCGCGAACGTGAGACACACCGCGTCGGCCCGGTCGGGGGAGGGGAGTCCTCTCTCTAGAGATCCTCCTTTTTCTCGATGATCAGCTTTCCCGACGAGTGATAGGAATATTTCACCGCCGACGCTTGCGCGAGAAGATCCTCGTCGTTCGGGATCGAGCCGGTGCCTTTCTCAAGCCAATCTCTGAGCTCGAACCAGAGTTCGGCGCGAAGGTTCGCGAACTTCTCTTTTTGACTTGGTGATTCCGAAACCTGTATGTCGCAAACGTTGAGGCGGAGTTCCCGGAGACGGTCCGCGACGCCCGCGCCGTACCCGATCGAGTCAACGAAGATGATCCCGGCTTTTCGTTCTGAGGCGTGTCCCGGACCTGACTCATAATCCAACCCGCCGTTTGCATGGTGTCATAACCCCGGACGGCCTTGATCTCCGTGATCCGGTTTCCGGACCTCTTCGCGAGGACCGTCTCGTCCGACCCGAACCGGGCCACGTCCAGACCCCAGACGATTTCCCCCTCCTGTTCGACGTCTGTCTGTGCGACCGCGGCTTCGAGCATGGACAAAGGAATAAGCTGATCCTCTTCCGAGAACGGAAACTCCCCGAGGACCCTGATCCGGAAAATGTTCGACCCCTCCCCGTACTTCGAGGCCATTCTCTTTGAATACGCCGGATCGACGAGAGAAGAGGCGAGACTTGAGAAGTGAAGCGTGTTCCATCGAGCCCGGTCCCGGTGAAAGCAATCGAAGAAGAACCCGCTCAACCTGGTCGGGTTTCCGACCGCGAGAACGAGGTTCGTCTTTGCCGTGATCGCGCCCTCGGAGACCTGAAAAAGTTTGTCCGGGATACCCGCGGCCTCTTCGAGAATGAAAAAGAGGTTCTCCCCGTGAAACCCTTGAAGAGCCTCCGGTCGTTCCTTTCTCGCGGTCCTCGCGACGCAATACCACTCGTTCGGGTGTTGCTTGTGAAAGAACTTGTCGCTCGTGTATTCTCATTGATCTCGGAACGACGCTTCTATGTTCCGCTACTATTTGACCAATTCTCCCCAAAGGATGTCCTCCAGCTGGTGACTCGTCGGCGCTGTGACTGGGATCTTCGCGAACATCTTCGTCGTGAGAAACCAGAGGATCGCGAAAGCTAAACACGAGGTCTTTCCGATCTCGTGACCGGACCGGACTGCGACGTGGTTATGATTCACGAGGGAAGTTAATATTTCGACCTGTTCTCGGGTCGGTTCTGTCTTGATCACTTCTCGGACGAACCGGACGGGGTCCGTGTAATACTCGGGAAGCCGTCTCTCCCCAAGTCTTTCGTCAATTCGGTTGATTAGGAATGACGCCGCCTCAGAGAGACTCCAAGACTCCTCTGATCTTTTTTTTGGAAACTTCGCAACTATTACTTACAGCCTCGTCTATTTTCCTTACCAGTTCCGCTCAGACCATTGTTTTTATGATTTTGTACTGGCAATCCTTTATCGTTGAGATGATCAGCTGTGCCTCTTTAATATAGTCTGCTCGAACGGCGTGTTGATCAGACTCCAGCCGGTCGAGAACGTCCGTCCTCGGGAGTAAAGATCCTCAAGCCGTTCAAGTTCCTTGTCGGTTTGCTTCAGATACTTCGGCGCGGAAGAAACCACATGACGCGTGACTTCGCAATTCACCGTCTTAAGGATCTTCGAGATCGTCTCCTTTGGAGTTCCGAGTCGCCGGCCAATTTCGGAAACCCCTAAACCCTCGTCATATAAGGTTCTTACCTTCACATAGTCGATTTTTCGTTTCATACGATTAGAAACCGCCTCGTGTTTGTTTCCGCCGTGCGAAGGGACGGGTTGAAATGATTGGAGAATTCGACGGGAAACGAGCGATTCGAGTATAATCGCCCCTCGTATCCTCGAAAATCCCGGTCTTTGAACCCTCTGAAGGCCCTCTTCGTGTGGTTTTCACTCGATGGTCTCCTTCGCCTGGTCGATGAGTTTCAGAAGGTCTCTTTCGTCCACGTATTGCTTTTTTTATTCTTGAACCGGACGACGGGAACTTCTCCGTTCCATATTCGAGTTCTCATTGACCAGGTCGAGATTCCGATCTTTTTCGCGGCATTCTTGACCGTGAGAAGATAAGGAGACTTCGGACTAAACATCCGCGGTTCCAGAATTTCTTCATTGATATTAGATGCTTTCACTTCACTTTACCTCGATTTCACCTGTTTTGATCCATCCTTGAACGGTTCGAATCTTCGCGAGGATCAGGTAGAGAACGGCCTGGTCCTGTTTCACGAAGAACTCTCGAAGGTGTTGATCGTTTTTGCATTCGTACAAAGAACGCTTCTCGGGAGTCCGGTGCAAAACATATAGACGTTGACTTGGATAAGGTGTTCGGCCTTGGGCTCGAAGAGACCATAGAACCCTTGACTATTGATCGACTTGATCTCCAGGACACCCTTCGCGCCGCCGATCTCGACGATCCCGTCCGCGTGTCCCCGGATCTCGAATTCCTTGTTCTCGATCAGGACTTCGGTTTCCAGTAGGACCCCAGCCTCACGAAGGTATCTCTGAATTCTCCGGTGCATTGAGTGACCATTGTCGAAGACCCGAAGGAGTCTCGGTCGAAGTCCCGTCCGTTGTCTCCCTCCAGGTACGCCTTCAAGAGATACTCCGCCGGCTTGTGAAGCGTTGAAGGATGAAAACACCTTGTTCCACGGTCGTCCTTGGGTTCTTCGCGAGATACTCGTCGATTGCTTGAATGATCATTTCTTCCACCTCTGATCGACCACAATGTTCACTTCGACCGGGACCGACTTGATAAACTCTTCTCCGGCCTCGATCATGCAAAGGCTGACCGTCTTCGCGATGTCCTCGACGAGGTCGTCCTTTGCCTCGATCACGAGTTCGTCGTGAACCATGTTGACGATCCCGGCCTCGTATCCGCGAAGGTTCTCCGCGATCAGGAGAATCGCCTTCTTGAGTATGTCCCCACAACAAGCCTGTATCGGCGTGTTCCGCCCCCGCCGCTTGAGTTCCCCGTGTTCCTTCATTGACTCAACCGGCCTGAAGAACCGCTTCCGTCCGAGAGGTGTCGTCGTGAATCCCACCGTCAACGGCTTCGCTTCGAGATCCTCAAGACACCGTTTGATCTTCGGGAACCCGCGAAAGTACGCCTCGATGAACCGTTCCGCCTCGTCGTACTTGATCCCCAGCCTCTTCGAGAGACCACCCGGTCCCATGCCATAGACGAGACCGAAGTTAATAGCTTTCGCCGCGTCCCTGGTGATCCCGATCAGGTCCGCCGTCCTCTGGTGAAGGTCTTGTCCCGTCTTGTAAGCCTCGATAAACTTCGCGTCCTTCGAGAACTCCGCTAGTATTCTCAATTCAATTTGCGAATAGTCCGCGGTGATCAACTTGAACCCTTGAGGCGCGACGAACAGGTCCCGCCATTCCTGGTCCTTCGGGATCTGTTGAAGGTTCGGCCTTTGGCAAGACACCCGTCCCGTGTCCGTCCCCAGCTGAAGAAAGTCCGGGTGAATCCGTCCCGTCGCCGGGTTGAAGTGCTGGGGGAGTTTCTTCGCGAAAGAGGTGAAGAGCTTCGAGACCTCACGGTGTTCGAGCATGGTCTTCGCGAAGGGGTGTTCGATGCCTTCGAGGGTCTTGTCGCTTGTGTTCTCGACCGTGAACCCTAGTTCCTTCAGGACACTCAAGACTTGTTGAGGAGATGAGAAGTTGACCGGTCCGAATTCCCGAAGGCGGGTTTCCAGGTCCATGATCCGGCCTTGGAGAGACTTTCGAATGTCTTCGAGCTTGTCCTTGTCGAGAAGAATCCCCTTGAGCTCAATGTCCGCCATCGCCGGCACAATGGAGAATTCCAGGTCCGCCGTATCCACGAGACCCTTCTCTTTGAGCTTCTTCTTTTGTTTCTCGAAGATCCCCGGAAGGACCTTCACGTCGTTCGCCGCGTAGTCGGCTTGTTCCTGGGTGATCCCCCACGCTTGATCGAAGGATGTTCTCCACGACTTGTCGAGTTCAATGTCCAGGTACTTCTTCGCGACCTTTTCAAGGGAACAGTCACGGAGAGAACCTATTCCCGCGGTGAGGAGGCGTTCCGCGAGAAACGTGTCGAAGATATTCCGAACCTCACACCCGAGGCGCCGCTTGAGGAACTTCACGTCAAAGACGGCATTGTGAAACACCTTGAGGACTTTCTTGTCCTCCAGGACGGCCTTGAGGGGGGAGAGGTCCGTCTTCTTCGCGTCGATCACGAAGACCTCTTCGCCGGTCCCGATCTGAACGAGAATGAGCTCGTCCTTGTACGGGTCGAGGCCCGTGGTTTCGGTGTCCACGAAGAGCTTCTTATGTTTCGAGAGGTCTGGGACTGTATCACACACTATGTCTTTATCTTCCCCCCGGAAGGTAGCTACACTACTGCACACCTCGACCTTAGTATCTGAAATCAGATTATTTTCAGGTGTGGCGTCGGTGTGCAGGGGTGTGTAGCCTGCACACTCCTCCTTAAGTGTTTCCGGTTTCGGAAAGATCAAAACGTTTTCCGGTAACGAATCCCCGAGCATATAGCGGTGTTGAACTCCCTTTTTCCCGCGTCCAGGTCTTTCAAGTATCCGCGGCGGAGCGCGGTCTGGACTCTCCTTTGAGCTGACGAACGGTCGATCTTGAGTTCCTTGGAGATCAGCTTGACCGTCACCTCTTCGGCTTTGCCGCTCAAGGTCTCAACGGCCTTTACCGTGTCCCGGGTCGAGCTCGACGTCGCCGCTTCAACGCTTGAGGAGACAAGAGGATAGACCAGTAAGAGCCGCCTTGTAATCCTCCAGGGTCGCAATAAGCGCGCCTCTTTCGTTCCGTCCCCGTGTCTGGTAGTGAAGGACCGCGTGAGCTTTGATCAGACTGAGAAGAGACGAGAAGTCCCGCCTCAATCGAATCGCGACCGGTTTGGTGAGTTCCGCTAGTTTCTCCGCGTAGGGAATAACGACCTCCGCGTTCTGGTGCTGAATGAGGGTCTGAAGAGCGTGCCATTGATCGAACTTGATCTTTTCCCGTTTCCCCTTCGCGAGGGTCTTCAACACCGCGAGGGTCTGTTCTTCAGAGTCGTTCAGCGTGACCGTGAAGAACCGGGTCTCGTTCTCCGGGTGAAGATAGACCAGCGTCGTTGTGAGGATCAGCCCCGTCGGTCCCTCCTTCTCGATTTTCCTGGAACGCAACCCTTGAGGCGTCTTTTCAACGAACCCGTACTTTATCCGGCCCTCACTCAATAAAGACCTGATCAGATAGGTTTGAAAGTCCCCCGAAAGACCCGACGCTTCGAACAGGACAATGAACTTGTGGCGGAGATCCTCCTCCGTGTACGCGAGGTTTTTCTCAGACATGGCGGAGAACTCATAATAGGTTTCCGGAGGAAAGAACTTGAGGACCGTGTCACGAGAAACGACTTCCCAGCCGCAGACGGACCGTCAACCGAGATGCTTGTCGGACGGTCGAAGATCCGGGTCGTTAAAGCCAAATAGACGAGCTTCGCGGCCCAGACGTCGCCGGCGAACCCGGCCCTGGGTAACTCTTTCGCGAAGGTCCCGAGGATATCCTTCTCCTGAGACAAGGCTTTACATTTCGTGAGAGACTCTTCACAGAGAGCGGCGATCCGCTTCGCCTCAACCTCCGACCAGGAGACGGAACGCTTGAGCGCCTCCTCGAACCGCGCCTTGAATTGACCAGGATCGGCGATGTGAAGTGCGGAGGGGTCCTTGTATGGACTAACACGGACAAAGCGAACACGGTCCCGGATTGACGATGAGGACAACCATTTCCTGATCGTGTCGGCGCCGGCGTCTTTCTCGTCGATCACGAATATCGTTTGAATACCCTCAAAATAAGCGGTGTCCCGCGCTTCGGTCCAGGCTTCGGCGCCCGGTACTCCGATTGCTTGATACTCGTGAAACCAAAGGGTGTGACAGTCGCTTTCACCTTCACAGAGAACAACGGACTCCGGGATCTTCCCGTTCCCGAGCCTCCAGAGACCGTACAGGAAAGGCTTGTCCCCTTTTCCGCCACCGGAACTTTGAATCCCCTTCGAGCGCGACTCGATACCTTGTCGCCCGTTCAACGCCCGAAGCGTCAAGGTACGGTACGCGAAGGACGTCGCGCTGAAGACCCTTGTGAAAATGATCCGAGAGCCCCTGTTCCTTTAAAAAAGCCTCCGGGAGCCGCTTGTGTAGTGCATATGACTGCACACCCACAGGTTCATGCACATCTGATTTATTAATGGTTTCGGATGGTTCGCCGGGGATGTGCAGGTGTGTACCTACCGTCAGGGGGGAAGATAAGAGACATGACAAGTCCTTCATGTTCAACCCGAGCGCCTTCACGATCTCGGGGGTCGGACAGCCGGCGTGACAATGAAGGAGGACCTTCCCTTCGGGAGTGAAGCGGACCGCGAGAGACCCGGTTTCGTCGTTGTGACACGGACACTTCACGAGGAATTGATCCCCAGACTCGGTCACGTTCTCGAACCGGTTCAAGAAATCCTGTTCCGTGTTATTCGCGAGCGTCGTTTCCATGTTCACCCCTGGTCTGTTTTCTTCCGCGTCCGAACCATTCGTTTCTCACTTCGTCTTCTTCCGCTTCCCTCATACTTTTTAACTCCCGGTTGAAGTCGATACACTCTTGTTCTTTCTCCCCGAAGAACTCACCGTCTATGAGCGTATCCCCGAAATTAACGGATTCCTTATTTGATAGTTTATCCAAACGGATCTTAATTTTTTGACTCATCTCGATTTTCTCCTTTCGTGGTTTCATTCTCGAATTGAACTTCTTCTATTTGGTATTTACTCGGCTCGTAAACCTGTTTGAGCCGGGTCTGGAACTGAGACTCCGCGAGAGAACAAAGCCGGTCCCGGAAGTCGTAAACGACGGCGTCCGCCTTCCCTGGAAACGTGCGGACGATTCGACCTATTTGTTGAGAAATTTTGTTTATTGACCGGATCGGACACTTTAAGAAGAGCCGGTCGAGCCGCCTCATGTCTAACCCTTCGTCCGCGAGCTGGGTCGCGAAAATGACCTGGACGTCACCGGCGTTCATGTGGTTAATGATCTCGGTTCTCGTTCCCTTCGCGACCCTGGACGTGAGAACCTCGGAACGGATGTTCCCGTAAACGGAAGAGAGGGTCCGAAACATCCATTCGGCATGGTCGATCCTGTTCGAGAGGACCAGACAGAAATGACCGGTCTCGGCTTCCGCGGCGACGTTTCTAAGGATCAGACTATTCCGGTCCCCGTCCATGACGACCGTTTCGAGAAGGTCCCGATAGTCCGTGATCAGAGGGTTATAAAAATTCGTGTTCATGACCCTGATCACGGGTTTCATGATCTCCCCGGACTCGAAGAGACCTCCTTCGCGATCCTGTAAATGGTTGACCCGAGGACCGCGTGAAGAACGAAGGAGAGTCCGTCACGTCGGTTCGGGGTCGCGGTGAGGCCGTACCGGTATTTCGCCGGGAACTGGTTAAGGAGTTGCTCGAAGGTGTACGCCGGAGCGTGGTGTGCTTCGTCCAGGAGAACGAGTCCGAACTGTTTCACGAACGAACCGTCGAGGGGTTTCCGCAAAGACTGAACCATTCCGACGGTCACGTCCTTGAGGTCCAGCCGGTCGGCGTCAATGACACCCGGCTTGATGTCCGTGAACTGCTCGAACCGGTCGCACCATTGACGAAGAAGATCCTTCGTGTGAACAAGAACGAGGGACCGCTGAGACCTCTCTAATATAGTCTCGACTCCGACAATGGTTTTCCCTGATCCCGGCGGCGCCTCAAGGACCCCTTGGTTCTTCGTGATCATCGTTTCGAGCGCCGGCCTCTGATATGCCTTGAGGATGATCTGAGAGGGTTTGAAGTGAACCGGGTTCGCGACGGTCTCGTCCTGGAACTCGAAGTCGGAACGAAGGGACGCGACTTCACGGACGAGTCCGCGAGGAAAGTAAACCTTCGCGCCGTTCTCATTGAAGAGAGGAATGTCCCGCGACACTCCGAAATTAGAGAACCCGAGCCTCGCGTTTTCGAAGAACCTCGGGTTCGGATGAGTGAATTTTGACCGGACCTGATCGAGATCGAGATCCGCTTTCTCGACGCTAATTACGTTTGATACTTTCAACGTGCTCATGGGGGAACCTCCTTTTTATCGCGGGAGAGGGGAGGACCCTCCCCCGCGCCCGTTTTACTCCCACCCTTTGGGAACACGTCCCGACACGGGTTGAGGAGTTTCCGGCGAAGTGCCTTGAGGTTCTCCGACGAGCTCGAAGGCGGCGACGGACCAGGTCCCTTTGTCGTTCGAGGCTTGCTTCGATGTGACCTTCGTGAAAACCTGTTCCGGTCGGAGTCCTTTATTTTTTAGGAACTTGAGATACGGCGAGAGATAATACTTCGTGCTCGACGGCGCGAGGGACAAGCCGATCAGCTGGTCGTCCGCGAGAATCTTCACGTCACAGCGCCGCTCAAAGCCTTCGGGGATGTCGAGATCGTCGGCGACGTGCGGGAGCTTGTGCGGGACACCGTTTTCGAATTTCATTAAGTACGGTGTCACGTCCATAATCCGGCCCGTAAAGCCTTTTACGAACTTATCCTGATTGATAACCTTGAACCCGCCTTCGATCACCTTGACCCATGACGTTTGATCATCGCTAAGATCAATTACGGCGTTGAGCTTGTCGTCCGGTATCGAGGGGACCTTTGACTCGAATTTCGTTATCCCTGTCTCTTTGTCTTTTCCCTTTTTTTCTTTCTCGTCACTCATGATACTTTCCTTTCTTCGCTTAATGGGTTTCTCTTGTCCGTGATCCTTTCCCTTGCCTTTACAAACAATGAATTTTGTTTTTGACGGTTGCCTCCTTTCCAAAAGAAAACCCGCCCAGGTTCATGACCTGGAGCGGGTTTCGGCTAAGAAGTTTTCAGCTTTTAGATTTCTACGATTGCAATTTTAGGTTTGACCTCAATCAAATTTTTCCTGACGCTCTGAGATAGAGCCTTGTGTCCGGGTTTCTTGTATCTCTTCAGACGCGCCTCTTTCAGTTCAATCCGATAAAGAGCCGCGGCGTCAATTTCGCCTAAGTTAAAATTGAATCCGTACCTTATTAATTTTCGCATTTGGTGTTTGCTCAAACGCATGGGCTTGGTGTCCTTTTCTCTTCCGCCTTCCGGTCTTCGACCTCATCAGCGTTTTTATTATTTGATGATTCTAGTTTGTACCTAACGTAAACGAAAAGCAACAAAAAGGAGAATGATTACAGTAACTTAAATGCCTTTTTGAAAAGGCAATTCTGTTACCGAAACTTGAAGGGCGGGTCCTGAAACATGAGAGAAGTTCTTAGGAGTGCTTCTTCTTGGGAGAGGTTTTCTTCGTGCGGGATAATGCGGTGATCAAGGCGCGTCTGCTTTGAGCCGGTCGCTCAATGGCCTCTAGGAACTTTTCAACGAAGTCCAGGAAATGAGCTTTCACTTGTTGCGACGTTGTCTTCTTGAAGGGGTCTTTCTTCGTGAGATCCTTATATATAGGGCGAAGATGATTTATCATCACGTTCTTCTGAGCCGTGCTTCTTCGGCGCCCGAGTCTGCTCTTCGGAATAATCTTGATCGCTTCACCAGCGGCTTCTCCGACACGTTCAACTAGTCCCCATGCACGGGCATACATAGAATCCGGTCCCTGGGGTCCGATAGTGCCTTGTAGCATGGACTCTAAAGAGGTCTTCGAGTCCTCGTCCAGTTCCTTCATGCAAACAACCAAGGCGTGAGCCTTGTTTTTCACTTCTTCGAGAGCCCTTCTTTTCTCGTTAGGTGACGGCCTATCTTCACCTTTCTCAAAGGCGTGATACCAGATTTTCGCCTCTTCAAGCCGTTCGGCGTATCCCTTGAGCTTATCATCGTTGAGTTTGCTCAGAGACACGCCGACGGCCTCTAACAGTTTCTTTGTGGCATCGGTGACACTAAAATCCTTTTCTATTCCCTGGAAAGAAACATCACCGAACATCTTTTTCATAACCTTCGCGGTGATGTTTCGTGATATGAAGATCGGCTTTTCTTTTACGACCGGCGTCCAGCTTCTTTTCGTTGGAGAGGCCATTCTGAACCCCTTTTGACTTTAACTGTGACTTTAACCACCAGCTTGGAAAATCCTTAAAAGAGTCTAAAAATACCTAAAACGAAAAACAACAAAAAACTGCGTGATCGTTGCTAGTTATCTGATCCGCTTGAACTTTTCTTTTTACCTGATTTGGGCTGAAAATCCGCGTGTCCACAGTTCGATTCTGTGTCTCGGCATCTCACGAAAAAGAAAAAACAAGGGGCTGTCACAAATGAGACAGCCCCTTTTCATTCGCCACCACCTGTGCCTGCTCTTTATATTCCGCCTTTCATGAAGAGCGCTCTCTTGGCGGCCGGGAATCGTTCGATCGCATAGCGCAGCATGGTCCGAGGCATTTGCTTGTAGTGTTCTTTCAAGAAGCCTTCCTCAGCATGCAGGTCCCTTTTTCCGACCTCCCGGAGCATCCAGCCGACCGCTTTCTGAATCAGATCTTCCTTATCCCGAAGGAGGATTTCGCTGATTTCCAGCGTATCGTCGAATTGTCGCTCTCTGATGAACCGGTGAGTCGCGAGAATTGCGACTCGACGTTCCCACAGAACGGGCGACTTCGCGAGCCTGTAGAGAGGTCTTCTGTTCCTGCTCATCAGGAAATCGCCCACAATGTTGGGCGCAGACAGATCAACAAGATCCCAGTTGTTGATCCAACGAGTGCTTTTGAGGTAGAGGGTGTAAATACCCTTTTTCCCTGATTCGTCTTCCCCGTTGTATTTGCGAATAAGGATCAGAAGGGCCAGCAGCCTCTCTTCGTGAATTGTTGATTTGAGCAGAGCTTCCGCTTCGCCTATCGGCACGGCATCGCACTCTTTGGAAACCTTTCTGAGTTGGGGAACGGTGATCCCCAAGAAGAGGTCTCCCTCCCCGTATTCTCCAGGGCCGGTTTTGAAAAACCCCTGAAGGATTCTCGCCTTCGCGGGGTCTTCAAGGCCCCGCAATATGCTCCGGATATGTTCTGCCGTCATGTAAGGTGTCACCCCCCGAGCAAGGGATTGAAAAACCGCGCTTGACCAAGAATGAAAAAAGGGTGCGGTCTTCAGAGCACGGTTAAGAAATGAATTCACTGTGGGTAGAAAACAGGTTGGAGACTCATCCCTGCGGCAGGGAAATTCACTTGACGAGTCTTTCGAAATCCGCATCGCCCTTAAGCTTCTTAAAATAGCTATGCGTCCGGGCCTTTTCTTTGTAACCCGGCTCGAGTTCAATGGCTTTTCTTAACCTTGAAAGAGCCCCCTCTTTCTCGCTTTTCATGGATTCGATACAGGCGATGACATACCAGGCATCGGCAAGCTCCGGTTTAATCTCCACCGCCTTGAGCAAGGCTTCTTTGGCGTCCGGGTAACGGTGAGTCCTGAAAAGCTCCTTGCCCTTGTGGTTCCAGAGGTCCCCGAGATGCAATCTCATTTGAGCTGCCTTCTCCTCTGATACCTCTGGGTCCATTTCCTCATTGCTGAAGGGGAAGGAGCCATCTTCACCCAAGTTCCTTCTCTCAGCTCCAGAACGTCTGTCCCGACCGCTTCGGCGTTCATAGGGGTAAGGAAACATAGCGACTCGCCTCTCTCCTGTTGATTTTTCAAGATGCATCGAATGGACCTAATGGTAGCTCTTTAGTATTTCTAAATCAACCAAATATTGACCTTTGAGTTTTCCTCTCTCGTTTCTCTTGATTCTGCGAACCGCGGTTTTGAGATGCTCGGAGGGAAGACTCGAACCGGAATCATGGTAGGCAAGGGTAAGCATTTCCCCTTCCCTGAATTCAATTAAATTTGAAGGATCCTGTCCCGCCAAAAGGCAAAGATAGGTCGGTGACTTGTGCCAGACTTTTAATCGCACAGGCCCGACCTCAACCTCGCAAGCGCTGAAGGGCTCCTGATTTGTCTGCGGCACTTCGTGCAAGGTCGAAAGGTTCATGATGACATTCCTCCTTAATAGGACTCTATGAAAAACAGTACATGCACAAAAGTACACTGCACTATCCATGCCAGAAAAAGCAAAAATGAGGTTTGCCAGTAGTTTAATAACCATTTATATAGCAAAAAGGGTCCTACTTAATTCACTTTAATAATCATATAGACTTAATTATAATTAATTATGTCTAATTTTATGCGTATGAATTTGTTTCAAAAAGTAGATTTACTACCTACCAACAACAATAATTGTCATAATTCATACTATTTTTGACAGATTACCTGTATACTAACAGACAAACACCCCACTTAATGCACCGGAAGAACGCTGATGTCATCGCCAGACTGCGGCTGTGGTCCGAGGCGAGGGGCCGGGATTCAACAAAAAAAATGGCCTGGAGCGAGGCCCCAGGCCAAATTATTATGGTTCAGTGGAACAGGCTTGATTACATCATTCCGCCCATCCCGCCTCCCGGCGGCATATGCGGCATCTCTTCCTTGTCTTTCGGTTTCTCGGCGATCATCGCCTCCGTAGTCAGGAGGAGGGCTGCCACAGAAGCTGCGTTCTGGAGTGCAAACCTCGTGACCTTGGTGGGATCGATGATTCCCGCCTTCATCAGGTCTTCATACTTTCCATTCTCGGCGTTGAAGCCGAAGCCGGCTTTTTGGTCTTTCACCTTCTCAACCACCACGGAACCCTCGGCCCCCGCATTGTTCGCGATCTGCCGAATGGGCTCTTCCAGGGCTCTGTGAACGAGGGTCACGCCGCTCTGCTCCTCTCCTTCCAGCTTGAGCTTGTCAAGCCCTTTGGCCGCCCTCAGCAGCGCGACGCCGCCTCCGGGAACGATCCCTTCTTCCACAGCGGCTCTGGTGGCGTTCAGGGCGTCTTCGACCCGCGCCTTCTTCTCCTTCATTTCCGTCTCCGTGGCCGCGCCGACGTGAATCACGGCAACGCCGCCGACGAGCTTAGCCAGCCGTTCCTGGAGCTTTTCCCGATCGTAGTCCGAGGTGGTTTCATCAACCTGCGCTCTGATCTGCTTGACCCGGCCTTCCAGATCTTTCCGGCTGCCGCCCCCGTCCACGATCGTGGTGTTGTCCTTGTCGATCGTCACGGTCTTTGCAGTGCCGAGATCATTGAGGGTCACGTTTTCGAGCTTGAGCCCCAGATCTTCGGAAATCACTTTGCCGCCGGTCAGGATGGCGATGTCTTCGAGCATAGCCTTTCTCCTGTCCCCGAACCCCGGCGCCTTCACAGCACAGACCTGCAGAGTCCCTCTCAGTTTGTTCACCACGAGCGTTGCCAGAGCCTCTCCTTCGACATCCTCGGCAATGATCAAGAGCGGCTTGCCCATCCTGGCAATCTGCTCCAGAATAGGAATCAAGTCCTTCATGCCGCTGACCTTCTTTTCATTGAGAAGGATATAAGGATTGCTCAGGTTGACCGTCATCTTTTCCGGATCGGTCACAAAATAGGGAGAGGTGTACCCGCGGTCAAACTGCATACCCTCGACGATTTCGAGGGTTGTTTCCATGCTCTTCGCCTCTTCAACGGTGATGACGCCTTCTTTGCCCACCTTGTTCATAGCCTCGGCGATGATGTTCCCTATGGTGGTGTCGTTGTTTGCGGAAATCGTCCCGACCTGGGCGATCTCTTCCTGATCCTTGGTCGGCTTGGAGAGTTTCTTCAGATCCTCCACGACCGCTTCAACTGCCTTTTCGATTCCCCTCTTGATGGCCATGGGGTTGACGCCGGCGGCCACCAGCTTTGAACCTTCCTTGTAAATGGCCTGAGCCAGAACCGTCGCCGTGGTGGTGCCGTCCCCTGCGACGTCCGAGGTCTTGGAGGCTACCTCCTTGACCATCTGGGCTCCCATGTTCTCAAACTTGTCTTCTAGCTCGATCTCCTTGGCTACCGTCACACCGTCTTTGGTAATGGTCGGCGATCCAAAGCTCTTCTCCAGGATAACATTGCGGCCCCTGGGTCCGAGAGTTACCTTCACTGCATCCGCCAGGGTATCCACCCCTCTCAGAATCGCTTCCCTGGCTTTTTGGCTGTACTTGATGTCCTTTGCCATGTCCAATATCCTCCTTAAAGATTTCTTTTGTTTCGAATTGTTGACCCGTTATTCCACGATAGCAATGATGTCGTCTTCTCTCATAATCAGGTGCTCTCCACCATCGATTTTGACTTCTGTTCCCGAGTACTTGCCGAAAAGAATGCGGTCTCCTTCTTTCACCTGGAGAGGGACTTTCTTGCCGTTCTCAAGAACCTTTCCGCTGCCCACGGCGATCACCTTGCCCTCGACGGGCTTTTCCTTCGCCGTATCCGGAATAATGATGCCTCCCTTTGTTTTTTCTTCTCCTTCCATCCTTTTGACAATGACTCGATCATGCAATGGTCTGATCTTCATTTTCCTCATCTCCTCCCGTTTAGGTTCAATCTATTGAGAAATGACACTATTTGAAAAGGCAAAAGCCGAAATCTCTAATCAAAGCGACTCTCCCCTCGGCTGTCTCCCGCCAGGAACCGCAGTCCGTACCAGCCTTTATTGATTTGATTAGTTAAATTAATTGCGATGGTTAGGATGTCAAGAGCAGCCGGAAAAATTACATGACGGCCCTAGTTTTTTTCCCTGAGCCACCATTCAAGGGTCTGCCGAATTCCCTGCCCCAGAAGGGTCTCAGGAACCCACCCCAGGCCGTCCTTTGCCTTGCCCACCACCAGGCAACTTCTCCTGATGTCTCCCGGCCTGGCCGCCTGCGTGGAAAGGCTAGAGAGAGCCTGAGGGAGGCCGGGCTTGATTTCCTTCACGGCATCATAAATGACGTTGTAAAGGTCCTGAGTCTTAGTTTCCTTCCCGGTCCCGATGTTGAAAAAATCGCCTCCACCTTTTGTGAGGGCCTTGAGATTCGCCTTCACCACATCCCCGACGTAGCAATAGTCCCGAATCATCCCCTTGGGTTCGTCCGGAAAGTGATTCAGAATGGACGGCTCCCCTTCCAAAAGATTGGTCATGAATATGCTCACCACCCCCGCCTCGCCGTGCGGAATCTGGCGAGGCCCGTAGACGTTGGCATACCTCAAAATCGTGTATTCGAGCCCGTGCTGGTGTCTGTAATAGCCGAGGTAGAACTCCGAACAGAACTTTGATATGGCATAGGGAGAGAGCGGCTTCGGAGAATACCTCTCGGACGTGGGATACTCTTCCGCCTCTCCGTAGATGGCTCCTCCCGAGGAAATGAAGATCACTTTTCGCGTTTTGTGTTTGACCGTGTTCTCAAGGAGGTTCAGAAATCCCCTGATGTTCACGTCCGCATCGAAAAGGGGATCCGTCACCGATGCGGGAACGCTGATTTGGGCGGCATGATGGTTCAGGATTTCCGGCTTTTCGCGCTGAAAGATCTCTCCGATCTCCGGGGAGCGGATGTCCGTTTTGTAGAAGGTCGCCTTTGGGTTCAGGTTGGACTGATTGCCTGTTAAGAGATTGTCGACCACCACGACATCATGTCCTGCCCGGACGTACCCATCGACCACATTAGATCCGATGAACCCTGCCCCGCCTGTGACCAGAATCTTCATGAAGGCCTCCGCTTCCCGAAAAAGCAACCCTGTGCCTACCATTTCCGGCAGACTCGAGTCAAGGAATTCCCGCCCTCTTGTGATAGCCGAATGAAAATAACAGTCATATTGACTCGGCGGTAACAGGAATTCCCGCCCTCTTTTCGAACTCGCCTTCGCCAAGGCTCCGGCCTGATAAAATGGCGAAAGGCGACCGCAGCGCAGCCCGTAGGGCGAAGACGGGTTTACATCGCCGGAGATCAAAGACAGAGTGTGGCTTCGGCGGAGTTACGCTTGGCTTTGCCACAGATGCCCCGCGCGGGACCGCGGGGAGCTTCACTAATGTATTGCAATGCGGCCTTCCATTGTCATAAATTGCTATTTTTGCATAGCTGGTCCCGCACTTGCCAGGAGACAATCCCTTGCAGCAAAAAAAATACAACAACGTTCTTGACCACATCGGCTGGACGCCTCTTGTGCCCATCCGCCAGTTGAACACCAACCGGAACGTTCAGATCCTGGCCAAACTCGAGTCCTTCAACCCCGGTGGATCCACAAAAGACAGGCCGGCCTTCTACATGATCGAAGAAGCGGAAAGAACCGGGGCGCTGACCAAGGAAAAGATCATCCTGGAGGCTACGAGCGGGAACACGGGCATCGGGTTGTCTCTTGTGGCCGCCGTCAAGGGGTATCGCATCCTCCTGGTCATGTCCGAAGCGGCGAGCGAGGAGCGGAAAAAGATTCTGAAAGCCATGGGCGCGGATCTCCAGTTCACGCCCGCCCACATGGGGACGGATGGATCTATCGAATTTGCTTACACCCTGGCCAGGGAAGAGCCTCTGAAGTTCTGGCTCGCCGACCAGTTCAACAACGATGCGAATTGGCTCTCCCACTACCATGGAACCGCCGAGGAGATATGGGAGCAGACCGGCGGGGACCTGGACATGATCGTGGCCAGCATGGGCACCACAGGCACCCTCATGGGCCTTTCCCGGCGTTTCAAAGAGGTCAAACCCGCTGTCCAGATCGTTGGCGTGGAACCTTACATGGGCCATAAGATCCAGGGGCTTAAGAACATGAAGGAGTCTTATCCGCCGGGGATTTATGATCGGAAAAGGGCGGACAGGATCGTCCACATCGACGACGGAGAGGCTTATGAAACCGCCAGGCTCCTGGCGAAAAAAGAAGGTCTCTTCGTGGGCATGAGCGCAGGAGCGGCCATGGCTGTCGCTCTCCGGCTCGCACGGGAAATGAAAGAGGGTAGAATCGTCGTGATTCTGCCGGACGGAGGAGAACGATACCTGAGCACTCCTCTCTTCGTGGCCCGGAAAACCTCAGGCCTCTGCATGTACAACACGCTCACGCGCAGAAAGGACGCCTTCGTTCCCCTCCAGGAAAACCGGGTCACCCTCTACAGCTGCGGACCCACCCTTTGCCAGGATCTCCACATCGGTCAAGCCCGGCAGCTCGTTTTCTCAGACCTCGTCCGCCGCACGCTCGAGTCCAAGGGATATGAAGTCACCCAAGTGGTGAACGTGACGGACATTGACGACCGGACCATCGAAGGCGCGGAAAAAGAAGGGGTAAATCTCAAGGAATTTACGGAAAGATACTATCAGGAGTTTCTCAGGGATCTGGATTCCCTCCTCGTCAAGAAGGCGACAGCCTATCCCAAGGCGAGCGAGCACATCGAGGACATGATTCAGTTCTCCGGGAAGCTCTTGGACAAGGGGTATGCCTACGAAAAATTCCGCTCCCTCTATTTTGACATTTCCCGATTCAGAGACTACGGGAAACTTTCCAGAATCGACCTGGACAAGATTCACCTGGGCAAAACCGTGGACCTCGAGCGCTATGAAAAAGGCAATCCCAGAGATTTCACCCTTCTCAAGCGTTCCACCCTCAGCGAACTCAAGAAGGGCATTTTCTTCCAGACCAAGTGGGGAAACGTGAGGCCCAGTTGGCACCTCGAATGCCCCGTCATGGCCATTAAATTCCTCGGCGACACCCATGACATCCACACCGGGGGAGCCGACCTCGTCTTCCCTCACCACGAAAACGCCATCGCCCTTGGCAGGGCCCTCACCGGGAAACCGCTGGCCAATTACTTCCTTCATCATGAACTCGTCATGGTGGACGGGAAAAAACCGGCTGACGGCAATGAGAGGGAGGACACCACGATCAAGAACCTTTTGAAGAGGGGGTACTCGGGGCGAGAAATCCGCTACTGGCTTATCAGCCATCACTACAACAAGCCCATCTCCTTTTCTCTAGCCAAGCTGGACAACGCTAAGAAAACCCTTTCCAACCTGGACAAGTTCGTCAAGAACGTCTTCTTTTGCCGCTCCGGTGATACCAATCCTGAGGTGGATCAGGTGGTTTACAACCTCAACCACAAGTTCACCGAAGCCATGGATGACGATCTCAACACCTCGCAGGCTCTGGCTGCCCTTTTCGAGTTCACCCGGGAAGTTCACCGCATCGTCGATCAGAAGGGGCTTTCTCCGGAAGACAAGCAAAGGGTGGAAGAAGCCCTGAGGGTCGTCAACTCGGTCCTGGAGATTATGGACCTGAACGCCCCCCAGGCGGACGAAGCGATTGAAGCCCTGATTCAGAAAAGGGAAACTGCTCGAAAAGCCAAGGACTGGGAGACCTCTGACCGGATCCGTCAGGAACTCGGGCGAATGGGCATTGAGGTGACGGATACGAGGGATGGAACAATATGGCGGAGAGATCGGGATTCGAACCCGAGGTAGAGGTTTACCCCCTACACTCGCTTAGCAGGCGAGCGCCTTCAGCCAACTCGGCCATCTCTCCGCGATTGCACCAGGTGCAACACTGTTAGCTTATGGCTACCGGCTGGTAGCCCCAAGAAACCTATTTCAGCTTTTGGCGAAATGAAGCCAACTGTTTCACCAAGGCATGAGCTTTGCTCTCAATAGCCTCAAACAAATCCTTATGAATATAAGCGTATAGCACAGCTAGGTCAAACCCGGCAACGGTTTCGTAGACAGATCGGATCGAAATCGTCAAGAACCTCGCAAACTCCGCATCTGATTGATCCGCTGAACCCTCTGCAATATTAAGAACGATCGAGTTCAGAGCCCTGACTATCTGGTCCGCAAGGGACCGATCCGGTTTTTCTATATGGCTCCTGACAATGTCTCTGCAAAACTCACAATACTCTTTGGCGTCGTGGTAGACCCTGAAGCTCTGGAATCTGAATCGCTCCATGAAGTCCAGCCCTTTCGCTCTGGAAATCTCCCTCTGAGCTTTTCCAGTTCCTCTTAGCCACCGGCCGGCAGCCATTAGCTAACAGTGAAATTTCCCTACGGGAAATTTCCTGGCGGAGGGAGAGAGATTCGAACTCCCGGAGGACCTTACGACCCTCAACGGTTTTCAAGACCGCCGCCTTAAACCACTCGGCCATCCCTCCGGAAGAGCCTGTCGCGTGTTGCCCGTGGCCTGTTGCCTCTTGATTCCGGATCACCACTCCCGGCAACAGTCACAAGCCCGTTGCATTCTTCTTAACCCTCCCCCCTAGCCCCTCTCCTCCCAAGGCGGACAAGCCCCCTGCGGAGGGGGAACGTGGGGTGGATGTTTATGAATAGTAACACCGCTCTTTACCGTAGTCAAAAAGATTTGAAGAAATTCCTCAATTCCAGAATTCCTCAATCCTTCAATTCATGATCTAACCATCTTCTCCCGCAGTTCGCGGATGGTCCCAGCATAATCCTTGCTGTAGAAGATCGCGGAGCCTGCCACAAAAACCTTTGCCCCGGCCGCTGAAACCTGATGGATGGTTTCGGCATTGATACCCCCGTCCACCTCAATCTCGACACCGAGCTTTCTCTGGTCGATCATTTCCCTCAAGCGCCTGATCTTCGGCAGAACTTCGGGGATAAACTGCTGGGATTCGAACCCGGGATTCACCGTCATGAGCAAAACCATGTCCAGGTCACCCAGGACATACTCCAGCGCTTCCGGGGGAGTGGCCGGATTCAGGGAAACAGAAGGCCTGGCTCCCGCTTTTCGGATGTGCTGGATGGACCGGTGAAGGTGATGCACCGCTTCGGCATGGACGGTGAGGATGTCGGCGCCGGCATCCACGAAGTTCTGAATAAAGAGATCAGGGTTCGAGATCATCAGGTGCACATCGAGCGGAAGCTTGGTGATGCGGCGCACGGCTTTCACGATCAGGGGTCCAATCGTGATGTTGGGGACAAAACTCCCGTCCATCACATCGATGTGGATGTAGTCGGCCCCTGCCCGTTCCACCGCCTTCACTTCTTCTCCGAGTCTGGTGAAATCCGCAGACAGGATGGAGGGTGCAATTTTTCCCATGTTGGTTTCCCTTTCAGCCTCCAAACCGGTCTCACCACAGAGACGCGGAGAGCACGGAGAGGGGGTCTTAATTTTTCAAAATTCATTCCTTCTTTGCACGGTTGTTTTGGGACAGAATTTTTTGTTTGTCGGTATCTCCCGACAAACAAAAACTCTTCTCTGTGCCCTCCGTGGCTCTGTGGTGATCACTCCTTTCGGGCAGGTAGTCTTCTCGCTATTTCTTCCTTAACAGCGCTCCGAAGAACCCATCCATGCCGTGGAGATGGGGAAAGGTCCTCAGAAAGCCTCGATCATCGATCAGATCCCTCGCCCACAGCGGCGCCCGGTCCCTCAGGTCCACGAGGACCATCTCTTCGTTCCCCGCAAGGCAAGCTTCCACGACCTCTTCGTTTTCCTCTCTGGAAAGGGTGCAGGTCACGTAGAGAAGCGTTCCTCCAGTGCGAAGCAGAGAGCACCCGCTGATGAGGATGGCCTTCTGAAGCTGCGCCAGCCTGGGGATGTCGTCCTCTTTCTTGTTCCACTTTCCATCGGGGTGTTTTGAGATCACCCCAAGCCCCGAACACGGTGCATCGACCACAATCCGATCAAACCTGACGCCAAAGAGAGAGGAAAGGTTTGTTGAGGCATCCGCGACGACGGCCACGGCACTTCTGATCCCGAGTCGAGCCGCGTTTGTCGCAAGACTTACCAACCTTGTGCGGTTCCTGTCAAGGGCGATCACCTTTCCCTGATCCCCCATGAGTTCCGCGAGATGGGTCGTCTTTCCGCCATACCCTGCACAGAGATCCAGAACGGTTTCGCCTGCTCCGGGGGAAAGAAGGATGGAGGTCAGTTGCGCGGCTTCGTCCTGAACCTGAAAAAGGCCGCCCTGAAAGGTCTTGTTTTGATCGACCCTCCCTCTAAAATCGGTCAGATGGACTCCCTGGGGAGAATAAGGGGTCGCTTTCCCCCCAATGCCGCTCTCGTCTTCAAGCCGCCGGATAAGATCGTCTCGATGGATCTTGAGCGGATTGGACCGAACGGTGAGGGCCGGGATGCGGTTCTGTGCTTCGAGAAGGGCTTCCGCAAAATCGATTCCCCACTCCCTGATCCACTTCCGCACCAGCCACTCCGGATAGGAATAGCACGCGGACAGATAGTCCACAGGGGTTTTACCGCGATCAGGGAAAGAGATCTGGGTCTTGTTGCGACAGACGTTTCTGAGAACCGCATTGACAAAGGAGACGACATAGGGAGGTTGCCCCTTTTTTGACTGTTTCACCGCCTCGTTGACGGCCGCCGACTCAGGGACCCGATCGAGAAAAAGAATCTGATAAAGCGCCAGACGAAGAAGATTCAGAACAGGAGGGGAGATCTTCTTGAGAGAAACATCCGAAGTCTGCCGAATGGTCCAGTCAAGCCTGGCCCGCCACCTCATCGATCCCTGGACCAACTGGCTGATAAAGGCTCTGTCCCGTTCCTCCAAGTGAGGCCTGGCGCTGAAGAGGTTGTCCAGCGCGCTTGCGGAGAATCCGGGCTTACGGGAGAGGTCGTTCAGCACCCTCAGGGCGAGATCCCTCGGTGTCTCTACCTTCATAGGTCAGAAATGAAGCCATGCCCCTTTCGACGAGTTCCAAATCCACATCCGTGTCATAACACGGGCCGTTCGGCCTTCTGTTGAGAATTCCGAAGACCGGAATGGGATAGGTATCCTGGATGCCGCTCGTCAGATCCCTTTCACAGGCTACTCCAATGATCAACTGCGGTTTCTTGTCCACCACGATCTTTCTGGCGAGTGTCCCGCCGGTGGCCACCGAGATGGATACGCCGTACTTGTCCGAGAGCTCCACCAGGTTCTTGATTTTGCACTTGCCGCAGGCCTTGCAGTTTTTCACGTTCCCGGTGATGCGGACACCGCATTCGTGAAACTGCAGGCACTGGGGCAGCAGGATCAGGAGTCGGTTCGGATGAACCCGTCTTGCCTCTGCCATGACCAGTTGATTGTTGATGGTGACAAAAGACCGTCGCACCTGATCCTTGCTGATGCCGATGCACTTTCCCACAAGGACGAGAAGAGGGAAAAGAAACCGGATCACCACCCCGCGGATTTCCTTGTTGAAGAAGAGGTTCTTCCCCCGGAGGATGGTGAACAACAGGGTCAGCCCGCCGCCGATCAGAAAAGCGACGATCGCCGCGAAAACAACAGCCATGATCAGGGGCAGACTGGGATGGATGTTGGTGAAACCGATGTAGGGGATGAGCCACAAAGCCACGGCGGCGACGATCAGGGCGCCGCAAGTCAGCAGGAGGAGGATGATGAAGATCCTCTTTTCCGGCCGATTGTCGGTTTCGCTTTCCTTTGCCTCTTCGATCCTGTCGCGCAGTGCGTCGTTCACTTATTGCCCCAGAACCGCCCCTACGGGCAGTGAAAAGCCGCGCAAAAAGTCCTTTGCAGGCAGCCTGTTTTTCCCCGGATACTGCAGCTCTCCGACCCCTACGGTTCCACTCCCCGTTCCGATGACGAGACATTCCTCTTTCAGCGCCAGGACTTGTCCCGGCGCGCCCTCGTCCCGGTTCCTGTCGATCACCGTTGACGCAAAAAGCTTTATTTCCTGCCCCTCCCAGACCGTATAAGCTCCGGGCTTGGGATCCATGCCCCTGATGCGCGCCGACACTTTCGCCGCATCCTCCTTCCAATCCACCAGGGAGAGTCCCTTAGCGATTTTGGGAGCGTAGGTGGCCTTGGTGTGGTCCTGAGGAGTTGCCCTGACGATTTTGCCGGCCATGCGCTCAAGACTCTTGGTCATGAGATCGCCGGCCATCACGGCAAGTCTGTCGTGAAGGTGCCCCGCCGTCTCATCTTTGACCACCGGGCTCTGCTCCTGAAAGAGGATCGGGCCTGTGTCCATGCCCTCATCCATCTTCATCACGGACAGACCCGTTATCGTCTCGTCGTTCAGAATGGTCCACTGAATCGGTGCTGCACCTCTCAGGTGCGGCAACAAAGAGGCGTGGACATTGATCACCCCCCATCTGGGAATGTCCAGAAGTTTCTTTTTGAGAATCTGACCGAAGGCGACGACCACGATGAGGTCAGGCTCCTTTGCTTTGATCTCGGCGCAAAACAGGTCATTGGAAGCCTTTTCAGGCTGAAGCACTTCAATTCCGTGCTTCATGGCAAGCTCCTTCACGGGCGGTGCAGTGAGCTTTTTCCCTCTGCCCTTGGGCCTGTCCGGCTGAGTGACGACGGCCAGGACATGGTGACCGTGGCTGATCAGAGCCTTCAGGGTGGGAACGGCAAAATCAGGGGTGCCCATGAAGATGACACTTGGACGGCCGGGAAAGGGTTCTGCCGCGATTTCCGTCATGAATCAGTCCTTCCCGTTCTTTAGCATCTTCTGGAGCCTTCGCTTGTAAAGGGCTCTCTTCAAACTGCTGATGTGATCGATAAAGAGTTTTCCGTTCAGGTGGTCGATTTCGTGTTGCAGGCATATCGCCATCAGGCCTTCCGCTTCGATGTCGACAGGTTTCCCGTGCCTGTCAACTCCTCGCACCTTGACCGCGGCGTGTCGTTTCACCTCAGCCGAGAAATCAATGACACTCAGGCACGCTTCGTCGTAAATGATCTCTCCCTCCGCCGCGACGATCTCCGGATTGATGATCACACAAAGGTTGCGTCCCTTGTCTTTGGGGGTGAGGTCGTAGACGAGCAGCTGAATAGGCTCGCCGACCTGGTTGGCTGCCAGACCGATCCCGGGGGCCGCGTACATGGTCTCCCCCATGGCATCGATCAGGCTTTGAATCTCGTCGTCGATGTTCTCAACCGGTTCCGACTGTTCCCTCAACACAGGCTCCGGAAACTTGTATATTTTCAGGATCGGTGAAGGGCTCATGATTTTTTCGGTTTCCTAGTGCATCCTTTTAAAATCATACTATATCCTTGAAAATAATAAATCAAGATAACCGGCTCTCCAGAACGGCCTTGACATTTCGGCCCCATCTCCCTATTGAGATGAAGTCATGAAAGACCTCATCAACTTCTTGTTCGAAGTGGGGATGTTGAAGAAGACTCCCCGCACAGGATACCAGTTCCTCGGATCAGGGAAGGAATCCGTCGCCGAGCACAGCTTTCGCACGACGATTATCGGGTATCTTCTTTCGCGGCAGGAACCCAAGGCCGACGCCATGAAAGCGACGCTCATGTGCCTCTTTCATGATCTTCACGAGGCAAGAACCGGTGACCACAATTACGTCAACAAGCGATACGTCCAGATCGATGAAGAAAGAGCGGTCCAAGACCTTGCCAAAGGGCTGCCCGTCAGGGATGAAATCGTCTCCTTGACCCGTGAGTTCAACGAAGGCAAGTCCCTGGAAGCCTGCATTTCCAGAGATGCGGACCAACTGGACTTGATCCTGTCGTTGAAAGAACAGCAGGATCTCGGAAACGCTTATGCTCGGGAGTGGCTCCACTATGCGGTGAAGAGGCTCCAGACCGGTTCAGCCCGGAAGATGGCCCAGGAGATCCTGGAGACGGACAGCACGGAATGGTGGTTCGAAAAAAAGACTGAATGGTGGGTCAATGGCCCTCAGAATAATCAAAGCGGTGACTGACGCCTATCTTCATCAAACGGAGAACATCCTCCGCATCTGCCTGATCCTATCCCTGGCTTTCCATGCCGTCATGGTCCTTGCCCTCCAAAACGCTATTCCCACCTACTTGGCCGGAGAGGACCTCCGAACCTACAGAGTGGAACTTCTCAGACCTCCTGTAGACGACCTGGACCTGGCCGAAAAACCGGACACGGACATATCGAAACCCGAGGGACCTGCGGCCTCAAAGACCGCCTCGGAGGAAACTCAGGAGACCATTTCTCTCGATACGGCTGACAAAAGGTATGTAACCTACGCCCAGGCCATCAAGGAAAGAATCGCAGGGCAGTGGAAGTACCCTCAGGAGGCGAGAAAGAAGAGGCTGGAAGGCAGACTGGTCGCTCTTTTCAGTCTAAACAGGGAAGGCGCTCTGACCCGCATGGAAATCACCCGGTCTTCGGGCCACGAGGTGCTCGACCGCGAGGCCGAGAGGGCCGTTCAGAGTGCCGCTCCTTTCCCCCCTTTCCCCTCAACGATCACAGTGAGCCGCCTCAACATCAACGTTTCTTTTGACTACACGCTCTCTAAAAAGAAGTGACGAGTGAATAGGGACGAGTGACGAGTGCCAAGTCCGAAACCTTCTGGACATATTCGATTTGGCAAGTTTACAATGCCAATATCATCCGCCCACCCGATTCCTTCAACCCATGCCATGGTGCCCCACAGTAGAGTTCTCATTGGCAATTGTAATTGCTGGCAATAGACCAATCGGTATCACGGCAAGAAAGGGGAGGAATTTTCAAGGGACACCCCCGGCGCCATCCATTTGGTAAACTTGTCTGATCGTCGTTCGCATGCGCGATAGGCTTGGATCGAATCTGTCGAAAAAGGCGATTGGGCGTTATTGACGCTCTTTTCATGGGTCAGTTTACCCTACCCAGGTAAGAGATCTTCGGATGATTCTCCGTAGCTGGGTTTGCGCCATCGGCGTCCGGCCCGCCCGGCGGGAGCCCCACGGAATGGGTCGATAGTTTCTGTCGTTACCCTACCTTTAACCGATAGAGCCACACCTCCGGGAAAGGAAGAGTGCGCATGCTCACGCATTGAATTGCTCGCATTCCGGTTCCCACTTTCGCAAGAACATATTTCACACGAATGGAAGAAAAGTGAAGCTTCCCGCTTTTGGCCATCCCCACCAAGACTACCTTATCACTGTTGAAATGTGGTGGAGACGATGCTCTTCCAGATTTATCAAAGCGCTCTTATCTTTCTGACCAAAGACACCAACGGAATTCCTTCCTGCTCTCTTCGCTTGATATAAGGCCCGGTCTGTCGCTTCAATCAAATGAGAAACTCCTTGAATTCCGGGCGCCGGTGCCATGGCTAGGCCGATGCTTACGCTGACACTCAGCTGTTTTGTCTGCCACTTAAAAAGGTGACTTCCGATCTCTTTCTTGAGCTTTTCCGCTATTTCAAGAGCACTCTTTGCATTGGTCTCAATAAGCATCACAGCCAATTCGTCACCGCCGTAGCGGGCCACGATATCCGTGACCCTGACATTGCCTTTGAGAATCTTGCCTAGCGTCTTGATTACATAGTCTCCACACCGATGTCCATAGGTGTCATTGAGGTCCTTTAAATAATCAATATCGATTAACAATAGCGCAAGAGTGCGATGATATCGGATGGCTCGCCTGAGCTCGGAATCGAGCGAATGCATGAGATAGCGGTAATTGTACAACCCGCTTAGTCCATCCGTGATGGACAATTTCCCCAGTTTGTCTTTTGCCTTCTTCAGCGCGGAGGTGCGGTTCATGACCTGCTGCTCCAGATCATTGCTGGCCTTTTGAAGTCTTTCCTCCGCTCGTTTGCTCCTGGCGTAAAGCAGAGCGTTCTCTATGGCAAGGGCAATCGGGATGCTCAAACTGTTTAGAAACAACAGATCATCTTTTCGGAATCCATGCGCCACATTCACGGATTGGAAATAGATGGCTCCCCTCGTCCCCATTTTGCCCACCAGGGGCACACAGATTACCGACTTGACCCCTATGTTTTCCATGCTGTCCGAGAGATTCGCTTTGTTTTCCGTGGTCGTATCAAGCATCATGACAGCCCTGCCTTCTTTCACCACACGTCTGAGGAGGCTTCTACTATATCGCGGAGCATCTGCTGTGGTTCGTTTCTTGAAGCGGCTCGCAATCTTGCTAAGCTTTCCGCTGCTGGGATCAAATAGGAAAAGGAAACCGCTGTCGATTCTTTTCAGAAGACCGGTGATCGAGTCCAAAGCTTTTTCACAAAGCTCAGTTAAGTCCAGCGACCCCAGCAGTTCGATAGAAATGTCGTGGATCAACTCCAGTTCTTTCTTCTGTTTCGCTCTCCTATCCGCGAAGGTGGATGGTTTCAGGCCGTCGTCTCCTGGGCGCTGAACGCTAATCGAATACTCATTAGGCAGTCTATTTGGGGCGCATTTCTTCCCAAAACTCACCAGGACATTGCCGAAGGCAACAGGAACCCCTTCTCGCACCTGGACCCTTACTCCGCTCTCTATAGCATTCCCATTGATCCATGTTCCGTTGCGGCTTTGGAGGTCTTCAATGTAGTATTGACCATTCTCCCAGTAAATTTTCGCGTGGTTTCGGGACACTGAAGGCTCGTTCAGGCGAACCTGATTTGTCGCACCTCTTCCAATGTCTGCGGTTCTATCGCTGAGCACAAAAGAGCGACCTTGCTCCGGTCCATTTGCGATGAAGACATTGATCATCAGGCATTTTCTCCTTTCTTCCGAAATCATTCAGAATGCGTTTGAAGAACCTTGACAGGCTCCTGCTGTCAAAGTGGGACTGGCTTGCGAAAGGAATCTCGTTGAGATTCACTAAGAATAATAGTATCAAACAATTATACGTATTTGCCAGGAAAAACTGAGGAGCATCACGATGGTGGAATCCGTTGCTCCCATAACATGCCAGAAAAGCGGGAGATGTGAGCCTTTGCAATGAACAGGTGCTGTTGACTTGGTGCATACCGATCACACGGCTAATCTGGCGCTTGCGGCTCGACCCAAGTTGAAAGTTACGATACGCAGGCTTATTGCCGGGAAGGAAAATCTGCTCCCCTCGAGAAAACGGGCACATCGATCTTTTTTTTGTCACAGTCTCATGGATAATCGCTCATTTGACATGAACCGGGATCTCGAACCGAAAAGTGCACCCTCTCCCTTCCCCATCACTTTCCGCCCAAATGCTACCCCCATGGGCTTCTACCGCCATTTTGCAGAACGTAAGGCCAAGCCCGCTGGATCCAACGGGAATCCCTTCCCTTTTGAGTTTCGCTTGTTCAAATTTGTTGAAGACCTTTTCATGGTACTCGGGAGCGAGGCCATCTCCGCTATCCTTCACGCTGACCCGGAGCGTCTGCTCTTCGGAAGAGAATTCAACGGTGCCCTCGACACGGCCTTGAGACGGGGTATGCCGGATGGCGTTATGGATTAGATTGGCGAGCACTCTCTTGATCAGTCCTTGATCCATCGGCAGCGCGGTCAGATCTCTTGGCACGACGAATGAGAGGAATACTCCCTTTGACTCTGCACTTAGCCGAAACTGCTCCACGGCCTCATCGACAAGAAAAGGGAGGTCCGTAAGCTCTATCTCAGGGATAGGCCGGGCATTCTCCATGCGTTGGACGGCGAGAAGATCCTCAATCTGCCCACTCATGTCCCTGCAGAAGCCACTGCACTTCTTCAAGGTGGTGTGCAGGGGTTCACGAAATCCCTCCATTTTCAGCAGACTCAGGTCAATAAGTCCCATCAGGGCGGACAAGGGATTTCTCAGATCGTGAACGATCATATGGGTGAGGTCGTCCCTCAGTTGCTCCAATTCCTCAAGTTTTCTGTTTTTCTGGGCAATTTGGGTGTAGCTGAAAAGCAGTTCATCATGATATTCCTTGATCCGCAGAAGCGATTTGACCCGGATCAGCAGCTCGACTCGGTCAACCGGTTTGCGCACGAAGTCATCGGCTCCTGCCTCCATGGCTTCCAGTTGATGGACCTGCTCTCTGAGAGCAGTCACCATGATAATGGGGATCGCTTTTGTTCGATCGTCATTTTTCAGATGCTTGCACACTTCAAAGCCATTCATACCAGGCATCATGACGTCCAATAAGATCAGGCCTGGAGAGAAGCGGAATACTGCTTTGAGGGCCTCTTCTCCGCTCGGCACGTCAATAATCTCATACCCTTCAGGCATGAGCATGGTCTTCATGAGCTTGGTGTTTAATGGCTCATCATCAACAATCAGAATGATCTCGTCTCTCATGACTGCATTAGCTCCCAGATATTAATAACAATTTACTGCTTTGGCGTTGCCTTTCACTCTTTTTGGCTCACGGGGATGACAAAACGAAATGTGCTCCCCTTCCCTATGCCTTCGCTCTCAGCCCAGATCCTGCCGCCATGCAGCGCCACAAAAGTCCTGGTCAAGGCCAACCCCAGGCCTGTCCCCTGAAATCGACGGCTCATGGAATTCTCCACCTGCTCAAAGGGATCAAAGATTCGATCGAGATCCTCACGTTTCAACCCAATGCCATTGTCCTTCACCCATATCTCCAGAGACTCCCCCGATCCCTTGCAAGTCTCCTTTTCATTAGCCAGCCTTGCACCCAGCACAATCTCACCGCCATCCGGCGTAAACTTGGCCGCATTGGAAAGAAGATTGTAGAGCACCTGTTTCACCTTCCGCTCATCGGCACGGATTATCTCAGGAATCCCATTCAGGTCCCTTTCCAATGTAATCCCATGCTTCAGCGCCTTCTCCTTGATCATCATGAGGCTGTTTTCTAATAACTTTTTCAGATCCACATCCGAGGACTCCAGCTCCATTTTTCCTGCTTCCACCTTGGAGAGATCCAGAATTTCGTTAATCAAGGAGAGCAGATGGCTGCTGCTCTGAAGAACATCGTTGAGGTAATCCATCTGGCCGGCTGTGAGATCTCCTAATCGTTTATCGATGAGGAGTTCAGTGAACCCGATGATCGCATTGAGGGGGGTGCGCAGTTCATGGCTCATATTGGCCAGGAATTCACTCTTTGCGAGATTTGCAGCCTCCAGTGCCTGCACGGTATTCCCCAGCTCAGCGGTCCTCTCTGCAACCTTTCTCTCCAATTCCGCATGGGACCTGTTGAGTTCTTCCTGAGCCTGTCTCTGAAGCGTCACATCCCGCCCGACTGAAATCACACCCACGACCTCCCCGTTTCTCACGACGGGCGCCCCGCTGAGCTCGCCGAACCTCTTGCCTCCGTCTTTGGCGATGAAGGTGTAGGAAGAGGCGGCAAGGCTTTGTCCGCCAAAGA
The DNA here is from genome assembly GCA_963702565.1 of uncultured delta proteobacterium. Lineage (GTDB taxonomy): Bacteria > Desulfobacterota > DSM-4660 > Desulfatiglandales > HGW-15 > CAVPDE01. The sequence continues at coordinate 367,239 of CAVPDE010000010.1, forward strand.
CACGCTGCAAATCGGAAAAAGCAGTCTCAAAGCTCTCGGGCGCCAGCAGGCCTATTTCGTCAAAGGGTTTCCCGATCAGTTCCTCGGGACGATAGCCGAGCGCTCTCTCCACCGAGGGAGACACGCTGACAGGTTTCAGATCCCGATCCAGGTAATAGATCACGTCATGGGAGTTCTCGAAAATGAGCCGATATTTTTCCTCGCTCTCCGCCAGGACCTGCTGAATCCGTTGCCGCTCCGCCACTTCCCTCTGGAGGTTCGCAAAGGCCTCACTGGATCTCTGCTCCGACACACTCAGATCCCTTTGCTTGTTCATGATCCGCCCGTAGGTCACATCGATTCCGTACTTGCCCGCGAACCCTACGCCGCACATGACCAAGAAGGAGGGGAGAAACCGCGCCTTCACAGCCGCCAGCATTGCGGATTCCGGCTCGAACGTGCGGGGCAGGTAGAGCCAGAATGCCATCTGAATAGCCATAAGAAGCGTCCAGCAAAGACCTTCCTTCTTGCCCAAGACAAGAAAGGCAACGAAGGGGAAGGCATAAGAAAATGGAAACCGACTCACCTCATTCCTCCACCCGATGGCCACGGCAAAATAACCCATCAGGCACAAGAGGAAGCCCCGGACGATCTTCTGATAATAGCGGTATTGCTCTTCAGGATCCGTAAGTTTTCTTCCCGTGAAATAGCCCCAGATCATGAGGATATCCATGGAAAGCACCAGCACACCTTCCGCATACTTCTGGGTCACGAAATTCAGCACTGCGTAACCGGTCAGAATGGGTAAACTCATGGCAGCCAGAATGCGCATGATGAACTGAAGACCGACCAGTTCCTCTTCCAGAAAGCCGCCTCCATATGCAGGAACCTCCATTTCAAAAGGTTCCTGAACGGGTTGACCCATTTCTTTTCTTTTGAAAATCCCGTTGAAACGCATCACTCACCCCCTCTGTCCCTGGGGTCTCCGCTTTCCATACCGCCGCTGTCGAGAAATCCCTTGATCATCTCCAGAAACGACCGGGTTTCGACCTGTATTCCTCCACGGTCCGGGGACCCTGGCTCCCCGCGAAGGCGGGTGAGGCCGTCCATGCCGGGCAACTGAATGTCCATCAGGATCAGATCAGGCCGATGCTCTCGGGCCCGTTTAAGACCCGATGCCCCGTCTTCGGCGCACAGCACATGGATCTTTTCGATCGTGAGCAGCGCAACGACCAGTTCCATGTTCAAGTCGTTATTTTCAATCACCATTACTTCCTTGCCTTGCACACTGTCCCTCTGCATGGAACTATTCAAAGAAATACCTACCGGCCCCCTGGAGAGTTAGGTCTCCGAAAGAGACAGACGAGAAGAGGCTGTAAGAACGGTCGCCGTCCCTGTTTTCAGCATAACCATTGTTCGTCGCCGGGTCGGCATATTCCGGGTAATAGAGGCTTGTCGCTCCTTCGCTCCCCCATGCTGTGCCGGAGAGGAGCAATTCCATCCCATTCTGGAATTGGTCTCCATAACTGAGTCGGCCCTTGAGTGTTCGGAAGCCTCCCACCTCGCCGGAGGTCTCAAGACCATTCAGACTGCGCCCCTTTTTCGTAATAACGTTTATCACCCCAAAAAGGGCATTGCTTCCGTAAATGGAAGAACTGGGGCCCCGGACAATTTCAACCTTATCGATCAAATCGATATCCAAAATGAATTCTGTGCCGATAGCCGCTGTATCATAGAGGTTGTCATTGATCCGATGTCCGTCGATGAGGAGGAGAATCCGGCTGTTATAATCGCCGGGTCGACTGAAGCCCCGAACCCCGAGATAGGTGTAGTTTCGATCATAGGATACATAGAATCCGCCCACACTCCTTAAGATGTCTGCCAAAGTCCGGTATCCATACTTCTTGATCTGGTCGGAGGTGATGATGGTGATCCTTGAAGGTGCTTCGGTGGTCTTTTGCTCATATTTGGAAGCCGCCTGGACTGTGCTGATTTGCAATTTCATCAGTTCCTCTAAGCTCATCTGGGTGAGATCTGCAGCCTTGGGATAGGCTGAGACGGGGGACAAGAGTAGACACCATAACAAAGGGTGAAGAAGGATTTTGGATAACAAGGGTTTTAGTCCATAGGCCCTCCCAATCCCCGGACAATCTTGAGTTGATAGCACCCGTTTCATCGTCTCTCCTTTTTGCCTTCCGAGTTTAAGAACTCCTTCTATCCGGTCCGTCAAGCAAATCATGATGGCCCGTGTCAGCCGTTTCTCTGACTGTAGGCCATGAATTCCTCTATGCGTCAGAAGGGAAGAGTGAAATGGAAACAACTTCCCTTTCCTTCCCCTTGACTCTCGGCCCAGATCTTTCCTCCGTGCAGCGTTACATAACCCTTGCTCAGCGACAACCCTAACCCCGTCCCCTGATACCTGCGGTTCGCCGCAGCATCCACCTGCTCAAAAGGCTCAAATATCTTCTCTAGGTTTTCCTGCCGGAGGCCTACTCCCGTGTCGGCCACAGACACCTGAAGCCAATTCGCCTTTTCCACCTCTCTGATGTTCCCAGGCATTCGCAAAACAATCTCTCCATTCCTCCTAGTCCAGCCCTCATTCCCTCGAACAAGGATCTCCGCAGCCACTTCCACCGCCCCTCCATCCGGTGTGAACTTCACTGCGTTGGAAAGAAGATTGTACATGACCTGCCTGAGCTTCCTCTCATCACCTCTGATCGGCTTCGGAAGAGTGTCCAGATTCAGAGAAATCCGTATCCCATGCTTCTGAGCTCTTTCTTTCACCATCGTCAGGCTATTCTCCAACAGTGCCCTCAAGTCAATTTGAGAGAGTTCCAGGCTCATTTTCCCTGCTTCCACTTTGGAAAGATCAAGGATGTCATTAATGAGGGAGAGGAGGTGCCTACTGCTCCCCAGCATATCGTTGAGGTACTCCTCTTGGGCCTTGTTGATTTCTCCGAACCTTTTGTCCACGAGTAGCTCAGTAAAACCGATGATGTGATTGAGAGGCGTTCTCAATTCGTGGCTCATATTGGCTAGAAACTGCGATTTCATTCGGACCGATTCGCGAGCCTTGTTCAAAGCCTCCTGCAGCTCAACATTTCGTTCTGCTATTTCTTCTGCTGCGAGTTTGAGCTCTGTGCGTGATTGGTTCAACTTGACGTCTTGGTTCCGGAGCTTCGTCCGGTGTTTCTTCATCAAAGAACTCGTGTAAGAGGAGATGAAGGCTACCACGAAAAGCAGGCCTATGCTGCTGACGACGATCACCATTTGGCTCCTTCCGGGAAGGGGAGTCTCCCAAAAGGGATCCATGGGGGGGATCAAACCAAGAAACTCCATGATGACCATGAAACTCAAAGACAGGGCACAGGCGCCGGCCATAAGAAAAGGAAATCTTGGCGGCCCAACAACGGCCACGTAAGTGATCACCGCAGCGTAAATAGTGCTGAGCCATAGGGAGGAGGTTCCTCCAAGGGAATAGATGATTGCTGTGTAGGCGATGATCTCAAGAAAATTGATAGAAAGAGACCAAAACTCGAAGCTTTTTTTCCTTTTTGTCCTCTTCAGTATCCACAAGGTGGGCGGATTCATGAAAATGAGAAAAAGCACACTGGCACTCACCCCCAGGAAGTTCTGACGATTGATGACCCCGATGAGAAAGGCAGCCAGTGCCGCGGACCACATGAAAACACTCGCTCCCGAACGAACGAGGGCGCCCTGGAAATGCCGATTGTAGAGGCGATACAAGTACTCGGGGTCTAACACCTTCCCATCGAATGAGGTGGCTTTGACTTCCGCCTTCTCCCCCTGCTCTTCCTGTCCATTCAGTCTTTTTTCTTTGTTCATGGGCGCCCCATGGTCATGAGGACCTGCTCGGTTCATTTTCGTCATCCGTTGTCACGCCCGCTGTGCGCGGCCCCGTCAAGGAGTCCGAACAGGTGCAGACGCGATTCTTGCCTCCCCTCTTGGCCTCGTAGAGCGCCTCGTCCGCCTTGCACACGAGTTCATCTGTAGAGGCTGCATGGGATGGACAGCTGGCAATGCCCATACTGGCAGTGATCCTCCTAGACCCCTCTGCTTTGCTGGAAAGAAAAGGATGATCGGCAATGATCCGTCTCAGCCTCTCTGCTGTGACCGCAGCGAGCTCCAAGCTCGTATAGGAGAGCAAAATGACAAATTCTTCTCCACCGTAGCGAAAACAGAGGTCGATCTCGCGGACGTTCCCTGAGATCAGTTGACCAAACTCCCTCAAAATCTGATCGCCCGCAGGGTGGCCAAGATCGTCGTTATGGTGTTTGAAGTCATCCAGATCCAGCATGATCAAGGAGAGGGAATGGTCATGACGCTTAGCCCTCTTGACCTCATTTTCAAGAAAAATTGTGAAATAGGCGTAGTTATAAAGACCCGTGAGTTTGTCCGTGATGGCAAAATGTACTGCCGACTGGTATCCGTAATGGAGCCTGTCTAAGTAGGCTTTCTTCTTGATAAGAGCATTCAACCTGGCCTTTAGTTCATGGATATTGATCGGTTTCACGAGATAATCATCGACCCCGACTTCAATGCCCCTGATTCGGCTTTCCAGGTCCCGCAAGGAGGTGATGGCAACGATCTGGATGTTCCTCGTCTCCTCTAATTCCTTCAGCTGTGTTGCCACCGCAAAACCGTCTATGCCAGGCAAAAGAAGATCGAGCAGAACAAGATCGATTTTTTCTCGCCGGACTAGGGAGAGGGCCTCTTCTCCGTTCCTGACCCGCTTGATTTCGTAGGGCTGTCCGTGGAGTTGTACGTGGAGCAAATGCGAATCCTTTTCGTTGTCCTCGACCAGGAGGATGGCTGGAAGAGAGGAGCTTCCGTTCGCAAACCCTTCTTGGTCTGCGCGGGTGGAGAGATGGCTTTCGGAGTGATGGCGAGCCTTGAGCTGATCCTGGTATCTTTTGAGACGAAGCAGGGACTTCACTCTTGCCCGGATTTCGGCCTTGTCCACAGGTTTGTTGAGGAATTCATCGGCACCCGCTTCCAGGCCTTTGATCTTACTCTCGGCTCCATCCAAGGCGGTGACCAGGATGATCGGAATATCTCTGGTTTCCGGATTGATTTTCAGCCGTTTTGTGACCTCGTAGCCATCCATGCCGGGCATCATGATATCCAGAAGAATCAGGTCCGGGGACTCCTCGTCAACCTTTCTCAACGCTTCTTCTCCGCAGAAGGCGCCAAGGGTGCGATAGGGTTCTTTGGAAAGAATAGCCTGAAGTAATTTGATGTTGAAAGGCTCATCATCGACAATCAGAATCTTCTCTATCTGAACTTGATCCATTGGTTGGACTCCGTGAGAACTCCGTCGCATTGGCGTCATTTAATGAACTCCCCAATGCGACCCAGAAACCTTCGGGTATCAAGCGGCTTGGAGATGTAGCCATCACATCCTGCTTCCCTTGCTTTCTCCTCGTCTCCCTGCATGGCGTAGGAGGTCAAGGCCACCACGGGTGTGGCCTTCAGTTCCTCGTCTGCTTTGATGAGACGAGTGGCAGCGAGGCCGTCGATTCCCGGCAGTTGAACATCCATGAGGATCAGGGCAGGGCGCTGATCCCGGGCTAGGCGGATACCTGATTCAGCGTCCACCGCTTGAAGGATCTGGTAATTGGCGATCTTGAGCAGGGCCACCACCAGCTTCATGTTCAGTTCGTTGTCTTCAATGACTAGGATCTTTCTATCTTGCATGATCAATCTCCTTTGAGACATCCAGAAATCGTTTCTCCATGTTAGACCCCGCTCCAAGATTGCACGGGGATGATGAAACGAAAGGCGCTGCCTTTCCCTTCCCCTTCACTCTCTGCCCAGATTCTTCCCCCGTGGAGTTCCACGAGTTTTCTGGTCAGTGAGAGGCCTAACCCTGTTCCCTGGTACTTCCGATTGATTGCACTGTCCAACTGCACAAAGGGTTCAAAGATGCGCTCCAGGTTCTTCCTCTCAATACCAATTCCATTGTCAACCACCGAGATCCTTGCGAACTTTTCAAGACCATTTTGCTCATCGTTTTCTGCACGTCCCGCGAACAGGCGTATCTCACCACCGTTTGGGGTAAACTTGATTGCATTGCTGAGAATGTTGTACACGATTTGTTTGAGCTTTCTTTCATCCGCCCTGATCCTCTCCGGCACACCATCGATTTCTGCGTTAAGTGTTATCCCATGCTTCAATGCCTTCTCTTTGACCATAACAAGACTGTTCATCAAAATGGCCTTCAGATCCACATCTGAAGCATCCAATTCCATCTTTCCTGTCTCTATCTTGCTAAGATCCAGGATGTCGTTGATCAAGGAAAGCAGGTGCCTGCTGCTCTGAACAACATCGGTCAGATAGTCCTCTTGGATCTTATTCAGATCTCCGAAGTTCTTGTCTAAGGTCAACTCCGTAAATCCAATAATATGATTGAGGGGGGTGCGCAGTTCATGGCTCATATTGGCAAGAAAATCACTCTTCGCACGGTTTGCGTGATCCGCCGCTCTCATGGCGTCTCTTAATGCTTTCTCGGTCTGTTGGTGATTGGTGATTTCAAGGAGCAGTCTTTCGTTCATGTCCGATAAGTCCGCGGTCCTTTTTGCCACACGCTCTTCGAGCTCCGTCTTGATCTTGTTGAGCGACTCTTCGGCCTCCTTCAGACGGGTCACATCCATGGCTACCTGCAGCTTGACCACGCGGCCGTCCATCCATCGCACGGCACGGTCAAAATTAATATGCCATCTTCCGGTGATCCGATTTTTTCCCTCCCATACGACAGGACTCGCTGGATCACCCTGAGCATCAACCAGCATGGCATTCGTGCAGGGATCACAGGGTCTGGATTCTTGCCTGAAAATGACATGGCATTTCTTCCCTTCGAGATGATCCCCAAAAAGCTGCTTTATGTGCCGGTTCGCAAAAATGATTTCACGACTTGTCATATCAGCGACATAAATGCTGGCATCAATGCCATCCAGAACCGTGATGAATTGTTCATGAGCTGCCTGTAAGTCAGTCTGGGCCTGTTGGTATTGCTCAATGGTATGCTGCAAGGCCCGATTGGTCTCTCTCAACTCGGTGGTCTGTTTATCGACCCTCGCATCCAGATCCTGATTGATTGATTTCAGCCGCTCTCTGTCCCTCTCTGTGGTGCGTTCATAGAGGTACGCATAGGCTAAAACAACAAGATACGAGGGCACAAAGCGTATCAGGAGATCTCCCGAGTAGGCAGCAAGGGAGGGCCATATTCCTCTGACCAGCTGGGAAATCATCGCAAGAGCGAGAAGAAGGATTCCCATCACCGCTCCGGTTCTTGATCCGACCAGAAAGGAAGCGGCGAGAGGAAAGGTGTAGAGCCACAGGGGAGCGGTGTGGAAGGCGCCGCCGGTACAAAAAAGAAACAGAAAAAACACGCCGACAAAAGTTATGCCAATATGGCTGGCGATCTTGTATTGACCGGTTCTCCAGAAATAGATCACATTGAGTGCAACCACCATCGCCGTCAGGAAGTCCGCAATCCCCAGCGAGTAGTTGGATTGCGTGAACGCCACAATCCCCAGCAGAGTCATGAAGAAGGCGCCGATGGCACTGATGAAGTACAGAACCCCGACCTTGTAAGCGCTGAACTCTCCCTGACTCCTTGAATGTCTGTTTGCAACGGTGTTCTTCAAGATGTTCACCCTCCGAACTCTTGGATGGTCGCCAAATCGAAAAGGCCTTCATGGGATGTCATGACCCGTGAGGAAATCATCGCCGTTTTCTCACTCTGAGGAAGACTCGGAAGGACAGCACTCGGAAGTCCGTGGTCCGGCGCTGAATAGGCCATGTTGGCCTGTTTGGTTATGCGCACCCTTGCTTGGCTTTGGACCTCTGAGCATTTTCTGCAGAACCTTTTTGGTTGTTTGCAAATCGCTGCCGCAATCGGTCACAAAACGGGGCGCGATTTGGTGCGCTGTTGAAACGGTTTCGGGCTTCATGTCTGGCACGATAAGGATGATGCGGAGGTCCAGAAGGAGCTCGCCCAATGAAATGATGTCACGCAATGCGCCTTTGGTTGGGGCCATGAGCACCGCGATGTTCACATTGCCTCTTGGTTTCTTGAGCCTTTGGGAAAAAGCTTCGATCCTATCGAAGATCTCCATTCTCTCTTCCCCCACGAGGCTCCGAAGCATGCTTTGAAACTTGCCGCTGCCCCTGTGTCTTGAGGGGCCGTACAAGAGGATCTTCCTGTCCTCCATTTTTCTCCGATTTTTCATGGTAATCCCGAACCCTTTCTAGAAAGGATATCTCTTTCAAAAGCTATGCCATAAGCGTCGTTCGGGCCTTTAATTAGCAATTTCAGATAGTTAAAAGAAAGAAGGGAAAATCTGTTGGGTGGAAATACCCTCTCAGCGAGCGCCGTTCATCCGAGAAAGCGGACAGGCTCCGAAATGTCGGAATCATCCTTCACTCGCGCTGACTGGAAGGAGGCAAGAACTCTATTCCTGAGAAAGGGATAAATCGTATTTTGCGAGAAGGTCATAGAAGTGTGAACGAGACAATCCGGATAACTCACAGGCCTTTCCAATGTCGTGGTTAACCTGAGAAAGGAGCTCCTGGAGATACTGTTTCTCCATGGACTGTCGAAAGTCTCTGAGTTTAAGAATAGGCCGGGGGGGGGAGCATGCCTTGTCTTCAGGGTGTCCATGGGGCGGTTCCTGCTTCGTCATCGAGGCACGGGCCAACTTCACCCGAATGGGATCAGGAAGATACCTACTGAAAAGCGTCGGCGCTTTCCCAGCCGCGGACAAAGTGACTTCAAGGGTGTTTACTAACTCCCTAACATTTCCTGGCCAGTCGTAGAATTCGAGAGCACTGAAGAACTCGGGGGAAAAGCCCTTGGTTTCTATGCCATAGCGGTCGCAGAGTTTCGCGACGTGAAAGCGAGTGAGGTCCTTTATATCTTCCTTGCGCTCACGCAACGGCGGTAATTCTATGGTCAAAGCTTTCAAGCGAAACAACAGGTCTCTCCGAAACTCACCTTTCTCAGCCATCTGATCGAGATCTCGGTTTGTGGCTGCTATGAGTCTGAAGTCGCTTTCCACCTCCGCACTCCCTCCTATGGGGCGGAATCGATGCTCCTGCAAAACCCGAAGAAAAGTCTTCTGAATCCCCAAATGGAGTTCCCCCACTTCATCAAGGAAAAGCGTCCCGCCGTTGGCTTGACTGATCAAGCCGTCCTGCGTTTTATCTGCCCCTGTAAAGGCGCCCCTTTCATGCCCGAAAAGCACGCTTTCTATGAGTGTTTCAGGGAGAGCTGTGCAATCTACAACGACGAAGTTGTGGTCCGAAGGTTTTTTCTTTCCTTGCACGACCCGGGCAAGGGTTCCCTTGTCGTCCCTCGGGCGGTTGGAATGGATCGCTCGTGCAAGCAGTTCTTTTCCTGTTCCCGTCTCACCTATGATAAGGACATTTGCCTCACTGACCGAGGCTTGTGCAACAAGATCAAGGCATGCCTTCATCTTCGTGCTGTTACCGATGATTCGTTCTCTTTTCAGGGCAACAGGGGGAGTTCTGGAGAGTTTCTCCTCCCTGTACTGTAGAGCGCGAGTCAGGGGCAGTATGATATTTTTTATTGAAGAGGTCTTTTCGATGTAGTCCCAGGCGCCGCTCTTGATGGCAAGTTCTGCCCCTTCAGGGTCTCCAGCAGCCGTCATGACGATGACTTCCGGTTGAGACCGGGTGTCTCTAATCTCAGGGAAGAGGTCCAAACCATTTCCGTCAGGCATCCGAACATCCAAGAGCACGACATCATAGTCCTCGCATCGTGCCTTTTCAAGACCGTGAGTCAGCGTGAAGGAAGAAGAGGTCTTGTGACCCATGCGCTCTATGAGCGCAGCCATCGCCTTACACATCATCTCATCGTCATCGATAATGAGAACCTTGCTCATAGTGATCTCGTTTTCCTATTCCTCGACCACAAAATGCCAACTCACAGGCCACGAAGAGCCGATCACATGGACCCCATGGACTTTGAAAAACCCAAGCCCGAGTCTTCAACATCAATGAGGTGCCCCATCCCTAAGACAAAGATCATTGGTTCGAGAAATAGGACAAAAACACCTCTATGTCAAGGATGACTGTACCTTTGCCGTACCACCACTCACGTCGTATGGAACTCCGTTCCCATAGGGCTCGTCGCCACATCCCTTACCCTCCCCTTCGCATTCTGCCCAGGTTTCCCCGCTGTAAAGCTCAACAAAGCCGGTCAATCCCCACAGGGGGTCACACCGACCCCAAATAGGTTTTTCCCCTGCGCAGGAGAAGGGAAAGAACCAGGTGTCTTCCGCAATACCCATCGCAGGAGAGAGGTCCGATTTGTCGGAATAGTCTGATTTTCAGGAAAAAGATCCGTCTGTTTCAAAGCAAAGCGACGGTTCTTGGATCGTCTCATTCTTGGTCTACCTTCTTGGTATCATAAGATTATATCTGAAGTGAGCGGTGGGTGGCATACTTTTCGCATTGAATGTCCAGTGGCGGTATCTGAACCAGCACGACTTTGTGCCCTGGCAACAGCCTAAGAGAAGGGAATGAAAGGCTCATGAACTGGGGGCCGCAGGCCAGGGGATAAACGAACCAAACCTCAGCAAAGCATAGGCGGAAAAGAACACGGGTTTAGCAATGATATGAAAGAAAACGTGACAGCAGGTGCGTTTAGAGGAATGGAAGCACAGACACCACTCCTAAAGGAGTACGAAAGCGAAACCGGTTCTCCTGTCACAGACAGCCTTACCGGCTTGCTTAACCATGGGGTCTTTCAACTGCTACTCGGCCAGGAAATAAAGGGCTCCCAGCGCTATGACAGGGCTCTCACACTGGCGTTCATCGGCATCGATTCCTTTAGCCGTTACAATGAGCGGTACGGATCTCTCAGAGGAGATCAGGCGATGAAGGAGGTCGGCAATCTCATCCGTCAGAACCTCAGGGAGGCGGACTCGGCCGCCAGGTACTCTGGTGATGTCATAGCGATGCTTCTCACCGAGTCTGATGAGGTGTCGGCCCTGATTCCTGCAGAAAGAATCAAGCATGCCGTGGAGAGCTACTTTCAAGGCAGACTGACCGTGAGTGTGGGCGTAGCCTCTTATCCACAACATGCCACTGAGAAAACTGCTTTGATTGAAAAAGCACAAGAGGCTCTAGCTAAGGCCAAAATCAGAGGGAAAAACAAAGTTTGCGTGGCCGAAGTGCAAATGGAAGCGTCCACAGATGCCTCTCCTCCGATTCTGATCGTGGATGATGATCCGAAGAATTTGAGGTTGCTGGAAGCTCTTCTCCGCCCCCTGAACCGTGAGGTGCTCAAGGCGTCCGACGGAGACCAAGCGATTTCTATCATCAACAAAGCGGATGTGGATCTGGTTCTTTTAGACGTGATGATGCCGGGTGTGGATGGATTCGAGGTGTGCCGTCAGATAAAAGCAAGTGAAAAAACGCGCCTTACCCCCGTGATCATGGTCACTGCCCTCGATGATCTTGAATCAAGAGTAAAAGGGATTGAGGCAGGATCCGACGACTTCATCACCAAGCCAGCCAACAAAATGGAGCTTATGGCTCGGACAAAGTCCCTGTTGAAACTCAAGAAACTCAGTCGCCATTTAGCGAGCATTGAAAATGTTCTTTTCTCACTGGCAAATGCGGTTGAAGCAAACGATGCCTACACACACGGGCACGTTGAAAGGGTCTCGGGTATGGCCATCAGTTTAGGGGAAAAAATAGGACTTTCTGAGACAGAGCTTCAAGCGTTGCGATTGGGAGGAGCCTTGCATGATATAGGGAAAATAGGCTTGCCTAGCAGCATCCTGAATAAGCCTGGGCCTCTTGATCCAGGAGAGTGGGAAGCAGTTAGGAATCATCCGGATGCAGGACACAGAATTTGCTTGCCCCTGAAGGCGAACCTCGGCTTGGCCTTGGAAGTGATCAGACACCACCACGAAAAGCTGGATGGCTCTGGATATCCTGATGGCCTCAGAGGGAAGGAGATCCCTAGGGTTGCACGGGTCATGGCAATAGTAGACATCTATGATGCGCTGGTTACAGATCGACCGTACCGCAAGGGGATGGCGAAAGAGAAGGCCTTTGAAATCCTTCTTGAAGCCGCGGAAAAAGGTGAGTTGGACATTGAAATGGTGAAACACCTGATTGAGATGGTCGACTCATCGTGCCGGGCGCCGCATCAGCAACAGCCTGGCGAGGTTACGACTTGAATTGAGACTGTCGATGGGATTTTTGATGCCGCCTTCAAGGGTCAGTTTACCATACCCAAGTAAGAGATCTTCGATTGTAGACTGAATTACGAAGCCTCTTTTCCTCACATCTTACATAAAAACCTGTCCGGCGGCTTTTTCGACAGTCTCATACGGTGTCTCTCGGGGATCCCAAGGGAAACTTCTTGACTTCGGGGGGCGTCTCATTCAGTATCGTTGTCGTTTATATCTTTTCCTACCAACCTAGGTTCTCTCACACCGTTTTTCGAGGTAGTTATGAAGTGGGCCTGCCTCAAGTATCGTGCCTATGCCTCCCTAAGACCAATGCCTGAGGGGGGCGCACAAAATCATTTCTAATCTGCATTCGTCTCTGTATGTTCCTTTTATCAGTAAACCATTTTACAATTATCCAAAAGTCAGTTCATCCGCTTTCGATAAAGCATTGACTGAAAAGGGGGTCCCATATGGCATCCCGGTTTTACGTTTCTTTTGTCGCCTTCTTGGTCTTTGGATTCTGTCCACAAGACGCACATGCCCAAGCAAAGCCGGACTTCTCGAACTATGAATACCGTGTGACGGAGGACGGGGCGTTTGCGCTGTACAACCCCAAAGGATGGACGGTGGGCACCCAGAAATACCCTAACGGGAGAATGGTGTTTACCACAGACCCGAAGGACCTGTCGTATGTGAGCATGCTCTTTCTGGAAAAGATCGACCCGAGCTACGATTCCGTGTCCTTTGCGAGTGGCACGGTGAAAAACCTTAGCCGGGAGATTCCGAGTCTAAAAATCCTCGGAGCAAGAAGCAGTTCGGACCGGATGCGGACGGTCATCGATTATCAGAAGACCGGCCCCCAAAATGTTTTGATCGAAGGAAGACACTCTTTCAATATCAAGCATCCCACTGCGGTCGTATTCGGGTACGAGGCGCCTGCCAAGCATTTCAAGGAAAGGGTCTCCACTCTCCTAACGGTTATCGCCAACATTACCCTTCAGGATCCCCAGGCGTATGAGAAACTTGCCTTGCAGAGGAAAGGCGGCACGGCGACCGCACTGCCCATGCGGGAGGCCTTGGCGCCCGACAACACCTGTCGGCTTTTGGTTCCCGAAGGTTGGACTTTCAACGCCGGCAAGGGGCAAGCCCTCTGTCACTCCCCCGATGGAGATATCGGATATATTTATGCGATTGTGGGGTTTGTTGGCCAATCCCGGATTCCGTACTTTGACAGCCGCAACATCCCCGGAGATCTTCGCTACAATTATATGCAGCCCGCCGATGCCCTCGTTGTGGCCAGTCAGCATACCGGTTCAAGGAATCATCGGGTATTGGAGCGGTACCCGAACACAACCTGGGCCCGGCAGGCCTCCGGGTATCTGAAGCAAGGAGTGGATGCGGAGATCGCCCTGATTTCTCATACAAGTAAAAACGGGGTTGCCGTAACAGGCTACTACGATATCATGGGGTTCCATCCCGGAAATACCGGCCAATGGTCAATCATTCCGATGGGATTCTGGGCGCCCACCTCGCAGTTCGGGCGATACCTTCCCTCACTCCTGAAGATCGCTGAAAGTTATTCATTGAACGAGGCCTGGGCCAAGGAGTATGTAAGGCAGGGACAGGCGAAGGTAAGGGAAATGATGAAAAAAACGTCTTCGATGATGTCCCGGTATGCGGACGAGATGCGCCAAGCGAGCCTTTCGAGCCATCAGGAACGGATTCGGAGCGGGGATTTCATTAGTTACAAGTTCTCAACCTATATGCGAGGGGAGCAGGAATGGGTGACCAGTTTAAATGGCGGCGCGATTGTGAAGACGGATCATTGGGGGCTTAGCGTTGGCGGACGATACGTGGTCGAAGGGCCGCCGTTCAACTATTACAATTTTCAGGGTGAGAAGTACGGACTAATCCCTGTCGACGTTTCGCGGGAGGTGTATGAGAAAGTGAAAGGGGTTAATTGATGGCAAGTAGGGATAAGGGGCAAACGAAGCGATTTCTGACTATCGCCTCATATTGCTGGATTTCGCAGCGCTGCCAGGATGGGGTTCTAGTTCCCGGCCGTACGATTGGGGCTGGGCCATCGGAAGTTTGGAATGCTATACGGGGCGCACTTTTTGAAGGAGTCTCAAAGAGGCTCGTCGCCAATGAAATGATCTCTTTCAAGAACTCGGGCGAGCACCGCCGAGGAACTGCGCCCAGACATCAACAACCGACCGTAGATTGACACAAAAAGGCATACCCTGTACTCACCAGTGCACGCCTTTTCGGGAACAGAAACATCGCGGTAGCGGATATATCTCAGAAATTTCGAGGAATAATTCATTGTCTCCTCAAAAGATCAATGAGGGCACAAGGCTTGCAGGGTTTTCTTAACCGGGAGGAAAGAGGTGTGGGGAGGGGAACCGTCCTTATCGCATCCTGTTTCTGGGTTGCTGCATCCTTAACGCCAGCTTGGTCCGCCAGTCCCGGCGAAGCACAACAGGGCGGAGATTACGCTCTGGGTTCTTTCGCCATGCCCTACCCCTCCTTTCTGAGTGAGGGACCGGAGTCTCCTCTCTATGTGAACATGAAGGGTTCTCAGACTGCATCACAGATCTTCTCTTCGACTCTCGCAGAGGAAACAGATCAAGCGCTTCAAAGGGTGAAAGCCCGGTATGAAATCGACTTAGGGAATTACAGCTTTGAATTCAGTGGAGGTTATTTCCCGGGAATGAGATCTCCGGTCCCTTCCGTATCCCCCCTCGATCCAAGGGCCCACCTGGGTTACATTAATCTCACAATCCCTCTCTCACAATTCTACTTTAGAGGCGGTGCCTTTCTTGGACAAAACGTAGAATCGCTGGGCCTGATTTTCAAGCGTTCCTCCGAAGAGCAAAAAGCCAAAAAAAGGGAACTCTTCGGTTACCAGATTGGGGGAGAGTACCGGTTTAGCGAGTCTCTGAGTATCCAGGCGGGGTGGGGTCAGGCTACACAGGAATACGAGATGACAAGGGAGAGTTTAGGGGCCTGGTATCTTCGGGCTCAGATCGGCTTGGGACGGGGCATGTCGATTATCCCTCAGGTGGGCTTTGTCGACACCACATCAGGCGATGGGCCAAGGATAACAGAAGAAGCTGTACACTTCGGAGCAAAGTGGCATATCAATTTCTGACGCTGTGGTTTGCCCGCGGGTAGTTGAAACCCTGAGGTCGCCTTTAGGACTACAATCCCTCCGTGCCAAATCATCATAGGCAGCATGTCAGGGCAACCCCTTTCCCGGCCATGGTTCCTTGCCCCTAGGCGCAGTTTCGCAGCGCTCCAAAGTTTCGGCTCAATACCGCCGCAGGATTTTTTCCCGCTTCTCGGGATTTTCTCCTATAAGAATGGGTTATTTCCCTATTGCGTGCTAACATTCCTCGCCTTAATTTGTTTCAAGCGAAGGATTCGCAAACCTTCTCTTTCCTCCTAGAGCCCTCCTTGACCACGAGGCTAAGGGGGGCATCTTTTTTGTGTCAAAGGTTAATCTCCTCGGTAAGCATTGTAGAGTAACACTGGAACGAGTGATGAGTCATAGTCTGGATTCATCTCTTGGCTGTGGCTTATCGGCGGGATTAACTCAGAAAGCGGGTCATCATGGAGTGGGCGGGTACCAATGAAATGAATGAGACTGGTTGTGATGTGTATGGCGTTGTTAGGAGTGTCCGCTTGTAGTTCGAGTTAGGGCAGTGCCGGACTTGGCGCCGGTGGAGGAGCCGCTATAGGGGCCGGGAGTTACGAGTCTCATATGAAAAAGCAAATGGAGAGGGTCGAACAAGACTATAAAAGGACGGCAAGATAGAGAAGAGCGAATATGAAATCCGTATGGACCAGATCAAGAGGGACTCGTTGTTCCAGAAGTGAATCCATTGCTGTTTCTATGAATCCTCTGTCTGGCCTTTCAAAGACACGTTTGAGGGTTGCCAGGGGCGGAACCTCACTGAAGGTTCGCCAAAGGTTATTGAACTCCATAGGATCACCATGAATCGCTTTACTCGCGTTTTTCAGGAGGGGGCCATGAAAACTTTTCGGCTTTTGTTTATCTCAATGATGATGGTTATGGTCATCGCCCAGTTTACGCAGGCTCAGTCCCAGTGGGGTGATATGCTCAAGGGCGCACAAAAGGCTCTGGGAGTGGGAGGGGGTCTTTCGGACAGTAAGATTGTGGACGGATTGAAGGAGGCTCTTCAGATAGGAACTGGCAATGCCGTGCAGACGGTCTCCAAGGTAGGAGGATATTACAACAACCCTAACATAAAGATTCCTCTTCCCGAGTCGGTCCGGAAAGTGGAAAAACTGATTAGGATGGCAGGATATGGCACTCAGGTGGATGCCTTTGAGCTGAGCATGAATCAAGCGGCTGAGAGGGCGGCGCCGGAGGCAAAAAGCATCTTTTGGGATGCGATAAAGCAGATGAGCATCACCGACGCGCGCAAGATTTTAGATGGACCTGAAAACGGGGCGACACTTTACTTCAAAGAAAAAACTTACGGACGATTGACTGAAATCTTCAAACCGATTGTTCACGACTCCATGTCGGAGGTGGGAGTGACTCAAAAGTATCAGGAGTTGGATGGGAAGATGGCCAGCATCCCTATGGTGGGGAGCATGCGCTTTGACCTGGACAAATATGTGAATGACAAGGCGCTGGACGGACTCTTTCTTATGCTTGCGGAAGAAGAGAAGAAAATCCGGCAAGACCCAGCTGCAAGGGTCACGGATCTTTTGAAGGAGGTCTTCGGAAAGAAGTAGGGCGTAAATCGAGAGTTCTTCATGGGAGTCGTCGCAAGGTTAAAGAGGCGCTCTCGAGAAATTGTCAAAGGTGATCTATCAACAAAACCCAATTTACTGTTTTCGTGCAACTCGATGAAAGGAGAATTCTTATGAAGGCATTGAAGCGAGTGTTGACATTGTTGGTTGTGACTTTAGCGGTAATAGCGCTTGTAGGCTGTGGGGTCAGCAAAGAAGAACATGAAAAAGCAGTCTCTGAACTCAGCAAAATGAAAGCGGAGCTGGCTCAGGCTAACACGAAAATGGCGGCTGTGGAGAAATCATTAAGTGACGCCCAGGCTAAGCTCAAAAGCCAAGCAATGCAACCCGCCGCGCCGGCAGAGAAGCCAGCTGCAGCGGAGAAACCAGCAGTCGTTGACACAGGAATGCAGGACAAGCTTGCTGCATCCCAGAAGGAAGCGGCCGATCTCCGGGCAAAAGTGGACAGCCTGACGGGGGAGAATGCCAATTTGAAGGGCATGCTGGATAAACTCAAAGCCGAGTACGCTGAGATCCAAAAGAAACTGGGAGGAGGGGTTCCAGGGGTTCAGGCGCCGGCCGCACAAGTGCCAGCGACTCCGGCAGCCCCACAAGTACCAGGGGGTCTTCCAAAGAAGCCATAAGGCAGTATAGCAGACCCCGCAAGTTGCAAGGCAGGAGTGTGAGGGTACTAGCTGGCCTCTAAGCTCATATTTTGACTAGCGTAGAGAAGGCTATCTACTCAATTGGGATGAAAGGCAGGGCCATCGTAACCCTGACTTTCATCCTGGCCGCCCGATAGTCTTGGCGCGGTGACAGTAACCCTCATTCATCCTGCTAAACGTTTTCAGTGCTCCGGGATTATTTTATCGCAAACACAGGAGGAAAGACGATGCTTAAAGAATTCAAAGAATTTGCTATGAAGGGGAATGTGGTGGACATGGCCGTGGGAATTATCATCGGAGCAGCTTTCGGCACCATCATTAAATCCCTTGTGGATGATGTCATCATGCCGCCGATCGGCCTTCTCCTCGGCAATGTCGATTTTTCAAACCTCTTCATTACCCTGAAGCAAGGGGCTTCTGCAGGTCCCTATGCCACGCTCGAATTAGCCAAGAAGGCAGGCGCGGTCACGCTCAGCTACGGGGCTTTTTTCAACACCATCGTGAGCTTTGTCATTGTGGCTTTTTCCGTCTTTCTATTGGTCAAGGGGATGAACAAACTCAAGAGGCAGCAGGAGGCAGCCCCCGCTGCGCCGACCACAAAAGATTGTCCTCATTGTCTGTCCGCGATACCTATTAAGGCGACCAAGTGTGCCCATTGCACATCCAATCTGTGATTGTACGGTAAACCGGGATTTGAAATTGCAACCCTTATGCATTCCCTTCGATCGGGGCGGATACCGGCCCACAAAGGAATACGCCGAAATCCAAGAGGAGGGTGATGGAGAATGAATAGAACCCGCACGTTTTTCCTAATGGTATTACTGACTATCCTCTTTGTTATTATTGGTGGTGCCGTGGGAGGGAGCGAAGGGGCTGTCATGGCCTTTGTTTTTGCCGCTGCAATGAACTTCATCTCATACTGGTTCAGCGACAAAATCATCCTGAAGCGCTACGCGGCTTCTGAGGTCGGACCGGAGGATCAGTCACGGCTGTATAAAATTGTTGCCGAGTTAGCCCAAAAAACCGGTTTGCCTATGCCGAAGGTTTTTCTTATTCCCGAAAAGAGTCCGAATGCGTTTGCAACCGGCCGCAATCCAGAGCACGCAGCTGTGGCAGCGACAGAGGGAATTCTGAAAATTCTTGATGATGATGAGCTCTCGGGAGTCATGGCGCACGAGCTGGCACACGTGAAGCATCGTGATATCCTCACGGGCACGATCGCTGCGACATTTGCAGGGGCGATTGCCATGCTCGGACAGTTTTCCCGCTTCGGTGTTGGGGGTCAGGATCGGCGGGGTAATCCATTGGGAACAATGCTTATTCTGATTGGAGCGCCTCTTGGCGCCATGTTAATCCGCATGGCTGTCTCCCGCGTGAGGGAGTATGCCGCCGATGAAGGAGGGGCTGAAATAAGCAATAAGCCTTTAGCTCTTGCAAGCGCTCTTGGAAAACTTCAGCGGGGTGTTCAGGCCGTTCCTTTGACACTGGGGAACCCCGCACATTCTCATATGTTCATCGTGAATCCCTTCTTTGGGGGTTTGCAGAGGCTGTTTTCAACTCACCCGCCTGTGGAACAGCGGATCAGGCGCCTGCGGCTACTTGCCGAGAATAAAGGTCGTTTGCCGTGAAAAGCATCGTGGCTCCATGATCCGATTGAAGCCTGCAAAGTGACGAGCAACATGAACACAACACAAAAAGGAGGACACCATGGGACTATTTGATTTTGTAAAGGAGATCGGGCAGAAGCTGTTCAACCGCGATGAAGAGGCGGCTGAAAAAATCAAGAAACACATCGAAGCGGCGAACCCCGGCATCACCGGACTGGGGGTCAGCTTCAGCAAAGGAGAGGTTTCCCTTTCGGGCCAGGCAGCCAGCGCTGAAGCCATGGAGAAGGCGGTGCTCTTGGCCGGCAATGTGCAAGGGGTTTCCAACGTAAAAATCGACGCATTGCAAGCTCCGCCGGTCAAGGAGAAGGTTGAATACTACATCATCAAGAAGGGAGACACCCTCTCTGCCATTGCCAAGCAATTCTACGGAAAGGCCAACGAGTATCCAAAGATTTTCGAGGCCAACCGGGAGGTCATCAAAGATGCGAACCTGATTTATCCCGGCCAGAAAATTCGCATCCCCCTTGGCTGAGGCGTCAGCCCAAGGCTGGCGGAGGACAGGGTGATTTAAACTAGAAGTACAGGAGGATGAGGAAATGAACATCAGCGATGTGTTGGGAGCCGTGATGCAATCGGGCATGGCGCCTTCATCGAATCAGCGGTTGCAGAACGCTTTGGGTGGTGGCAGCGGAGGCCTCCTGGAAAGCCTGGGCGGCTTGCTTGGCGGGCAGCAAGGGGGCGGATTGGGGAACATCCTTTCCAGTGCGCTGGGAGGAGGAGGCGGCGGCGGCGGTTTAGGCGGTATGCTCGGGGAGGTATTGAACCAGGCCGGGCAGGCGACGGGTGGCACACAGAACCTGGCCCTAGGGGGCTTGGGGGCGCTGGCCGGCGCACTGCTGGGCGGTGGGGGCAAATCCTTGGGCGGCGCTCTGGGCGGAGGGGTGATGGCGCTTCTTGGGGCGATGGCGTTTAAGGCGCTGCAAGGCAGCGGCCAGAGCACAGGGAGGGTGCCCCTGGGGCTCCTGGAGCCCCAGACCGAGGCCGACCAGCAAGAACTGGAAAACCGTTCAGAGCTCGTGCTGAAGGCGATGATCAACGCCGCTAAGGCGGACGGTAAAATCGACGAAGGCGAGGCCCACCGTATCGTCGGCAAGCTGCAGGAAGCGGGGGCAGATGCTGAGAGTCAACGCTACGTCCTTGAGCTGATGAGACGGCCTATGGAAACCGAGACACTGATAACCGCAGCGGTAGGCCACCCGAATCTGGCCGCTGAACTTTACGCTGCCTCGCTAATGGCGATCGAGGTGGATACGTCGGCTGAGCAGGCCTATTTGGGGAAACTGGCTTCCGGTCTGGGGCTCACCCCTCAAGTGACCCGGCGCATCCAGCAAATGGTTGGACTGCAGCCTGTTTGATTGCAGCCCCTAAGGACGGTGGACGGCCGCCAGTTCATAGGGTTGCTGTCCACCGCTTTATGTGAATGCGCCAAAAGGAATTTTCAAACAGAAACGTCATCACGGCCTCAATGTGAAAGAGGTCCGAATCTTTATTAAGGGAGGTTAAGACGATGGATAGAATTAAGAGATTGAGCCTTTTGGCACTTGTGGTGTTTGCAGCGGCAGGAACATTAATGATGGTGTGTCCTAATTGGACAGCGCCGGTTATGGCCGCGGGCGAGGAAAAGCTCGTGGCCGGGCAAGAGATGCTCCCGCCCAACGCGAAGCCGGGCGAGTGCTATGCTCGTGTGTACGTTCCCCCCACCTACAAGAGCACGCAAGAAAAAGTGCTGAAAAAAGAAGCTTCGGAGAAGTTGGAAATCATCCCCGCGAAATACGAATTGGTGGAGGAGCGAGTTCTCGTCAAAGAAGCGTCGCAGCGGTTGGAAGTGCTTCCCGCCACGTACGGCTGGAAAGAAGAAAAGGTCCTTGTGCAACCCGAGGCCACCGTCATGGAGACAGTGCCAGCGGTTTACAAAACCGTTACCGAGGAAGTCCTTGAGAGTCCGGCGCAAACCATGTGGAAGAAAGGCCGTGGCCCCGTTGAGAAACTCGACAACGCTACGGGAGAGATCATGTGCCTCGTGGAAATTCCCGCGAAGTACCGAAAGGTCACAAAGACCGTGTTGGACAAACCCGCCACCACTAAAGAAGTTAAAATCCCTGCGGAGTATAAGACAGTGCGCAAACAGGTGATGCTGACCCCTCCCACGACCCGCACTGTGGAGATCCCCGCCGTATACTCCACCATTAGGGTCCGAAAGCTTGTGACCCCGGCACAGGTGAAGAAAATCCAGATCCCGGCTGAGTACCAGATGGTGGAGAAGGTTGAGAAAGTCTCCCAGGGGCAGATGGAGTGGCGTTCAATCCGTTGTGAAACGAACAATCAGACGAACATGAGCAAGGGTGGCATCCAATCGATCCAGGAAGCCCTGAAAAAGGCAGGCTACGATCCAGGGCCGATCGACGGCGTGGCAGGAGAGCAGACCATGCGGGCACTGCGGGAGTATCAACAAAAGAAAGGGCTGCCTGTGGGAGGTATCACCTCTGAGACCGCCCAAAGCCTTGGAGTGAAGCTATAGACTTGCCGAGCAGCGGAAGCCCTATCTTGGGGTGAGTCTTCTTGACGGACGATTTTCTGTTTTCGTGTATTCAACTCATCCCAAGAGCAGATCACAAACATTGCCGAGATTCTGAAGGCCTACCCAAAGGTAGCCATTAAGATCGGCGGCTATACCGTCAAAACCGGGGTCCCGCAGGCAAATCTGTAACTTTCCCAGCAGCGGGCCGATGCGGTCATGGCGGATCTGGTCAAACTGGGGGTGGACCCCAGTCGCCTGAAGGCCGAGGGCTGCGGCCAGGACATCCGATCGCCGACCACAGCACTGAAGAAGGACGCGCCAAGAATCGGCGGATTGATCTCCGGGTCATTAGCAAGTGAGGTGCTCTTCAAAAGACAGAGGCAGAGAGACCGTGGAGATTCTATTTCTTTAAGACAACCGGCTTTTGTTCGTACCGACCTGAGCTCACCTCTTCCCAGAAGGCTTTTTCGCTCTTCTCCCACTCCTTCCCGAAGGTGGTGCTGAAGAAGCCTCCCAGCTTTTCAAAGACCCGTTTCCACCCCGGCCGGTAGGAAAGGGCCAGCACGTCTTCCAGGAAGGGGACGATCTCCGCCATCTTCTCCTTGGGAATGTAGGCCCGGGCTCCCATCTGAATGGACTTCTGCAAGGCCTGCACGGAAAGGGCGTGTGCGGTGAGCATGACCGTCGGGAATCCGAGGCTCACGGCGGCATTGAGCAGATCAAAGCCCCGCACTCCCATGATGTCCAGGATGACCAGGTCATAGGTCCAGGACCTGATCAGGTGGTATCCGGTCTCATAGTCCGTGGCTGTGTCGAGAACGAGCCCCGGGAAATCATCGAACTGGTCTTTCAGGGTCGCCAGAATGTCCGGCTCGTCGTCCACCGCCAGCAGACGCTTGTTATTCAGCACGCTCTGTACCATCGTCTTCCCCTTACTTTTTTCCTTTCGTCTGCTTCCGTCTTTCTTCGTCGCGGATCTCTCTGCGAAGGAGCTTTCCCACCTTGGATTTGGGCAGCATGTCGCGGAATTCAATGTAGCTCGGCACTTTGTAGGCCGCCAGCCTGTCGCGGCACCAGTTGAGAAGATCCGCACCGCCCACTCCCCTTGCGTCTTCTTTGAGGACCACGATCGCCTTGATCCGCTCACCGACCTTGGGGTCCGGCACGCCCACCACGCAGGCCCCGATCACCGTGGGGTGGTCCTGGAGAACGGCTTCCACCTCTGAAGCGGAGACCCGGAAGGCTTTGTGCTTGATAATGTCCGCAGAGCGCTCCACGTAGGTGAGGTCCCCGTCCGCATCCTGCTTCACGAAATCGCTCATGCGGTAGTAGATGTCGTTGTTGATCTTCACGTAAGCGCGGGTGGTCTCGTCAGGTTTGTTCAAATACTCCTTGATCGTGTAAGGAGAGGTAACCAGGAGTTCTCCTGTTTCCCCCTGAGCCACAGGCTCCAGGGTGTCCGGATCCGCCACGAGACAGCGCCGGCTCTTCAGAGGTTCGCCAATGGTGTTGGGTTTGGGTTCCCTTCCGATACGGCTGTAGGTCACGTGCCCTGCCTCGGTCGACCCATAGACCTGATAGATCTGCACGCCCGTGTGCTCTTTCCACCGGTTGAACACTTCCAAAGGCAACACATCGCCGCCGCAATAGCAGTAGGTAAGAGAACTCAAGTCATAGCGGTCCAGCCGGTCGTTTTCAAGGATCATCCTGTAGAGCGCCGGGACCCCCAGCATCCATCGGGCCCTGTGCCGCTCAACGCATTCCAGGATCGCGTCCACCTGCGGAACGGGCATGAGCAGGGTCAGGTTGCCCTTGTTGAGCCCCACTGCCATGAAAAGACCTAGAGCCATGATGTGGAACAGGGGGTTGACGGCCAGGTACACGTCTTCCCCCTCCTTGAGATACTTTCCTGCCACGTCTTCCGTCACATCGTTCACATAAGAGGTCATTCCGATATGGTTGCCCGGAACCCCCTTGGGGAAACCCGTGGTTCCGCCGGTGTAAAGAATGTAAGAAAGGTCTTTCCATGGGTCCAGCGCCACTTTTTCCCTCAGGGGTGCGTGTTTGAGGAGGCTCCTGAACCACAGGACCTGAGTGTCCCGTTCCACTTTTCCGTTAGGGATTCTGTCGAAAAGAACACCCAAAAATCTTTTCCAGGGAGGAAGGAGGTCCGCGAGGTTCGTCACGATGATACGCTTGACGCCGGTAGTCGGCAGGACCTCTTTGACATAGCCGAAGTTCGTGTCCTGGCAGATCACCGTCTCCACACCGGCGTCCTTGATCATGTACTCGATCTCAAAGGACGTGTAGATCGGAGAGATGGGAACCAGCACAGCCCCGATTTTCTGTATGGCCAGAAAGCCGATGATCCACTGGATGCAGTTGGGGATGTAGATCATCACCCGGTCGCCCTTCTTGACGCCAAGGTCCAAAAGGGCGCCTGCAAACCTCTCGCTCAATTCGCGCAGCCTACGGTAGGAGAAGGTTTCTCCCAGGT
Organism: uncultured delta proteobacterium; assembly: GCA_963702565.1. Lineage (GTDB taxonomy): Bacteria > Desulfobacterota > DSM-4660 > Desulfatiglandales > HGW-15 > CAVPDE01. The sequence continues at coordinate 391,565 of CAVPDE010000010.1, forward strand.
ACATGACAGCCGGCCGGTCCGGATACACTTCGCTCATCCGGTCGAATCGGGTGAAGGTGAGTTCGTTGTCTAAGGAATGGACAATTGAATCCATAGGGTACTTCCGGTTCATCACGTCTTAGCAGTTGTCGCTCGCTGCTTGTTGCGGGTTGCTTGTGGCATGTTGATCTTAGGTTGCCGCTCTTTGTTTGTGGTGCAACCCACAGTTATCCTTCAGCACTCCAATACTGTGAAGAACGGACAACCTGCTACCTGCCACCTGCCACCTGCTAGACGCCGAAATACGCGGCCCTGACATCAGGGTTATTCAGGAGTTCCTGCCGCGTTCCTTCCATGACCGCTGCCCCGTTTTCCAGAATGAAGGCGTAGTCCACAATGGGGAGCACGGGCCGCGCGTACTGTTCTGTCACAAGGATAGAAATCTGTTTCTCGGCCCCGATGACCTTCGTGGCGCGGATCAGGATCGCTTGCATGAGCGGACTCAGCCCGAGCAGGGGTTCATCCAGAAGGAGGAGCGCCGGTTGCGCCATGAGCGCGCGGCCGATGGCCAGCATTTGCTGCTCCCCTCCGCTCAGAAACCCTCCCACTCTCTTTTTAAGTTTGACCAGCGCAGGAAAAAGCTTGAACACATAGTCCATGGTCTCCCTGGATTGAGCCGGGGTGGCCAGGTAGCCGCCGATTTTCAGATTCTCAAGGACACTGCTCTCCTTAAATATCCGTCGCCGTTCGGGGCACAGAATGAGCCCCCTTCTCGCTCTCTCGCTTGGCTTTAGTTTTGTGATGTCTATTCCCTTGAACTGAATCTTTCCCGAAACCGTGATTCGTTCTCCGCCGGCCATTTCCTCCTTCTTCTTGATATCCTCCATAATCCCGGAGAGGGTGTACATGAGCGTGGACTTGCCGGCGCTGTTGGCGCCGAAGACCCCTATGATCCTGTTCTCCTCGCAACGGATATTCACGTTGTTGAGAGCAAGCATGTTCTCGTAGAAGACCATCAGGCCGGTGGCTTCAAGCATAGGTCATGACCTCCTCCACCTCCTCTGACCCGAAGTAGGCCTCCTTCACCTTTGGATTGGCCATGACCTCTTCAGGAGTCCCTTCCAAGAGCTTTTCTCCAAAGTTCAGCACCATCACCCGGTTGGCCACACGAAAGAGCTCCCGCAGGCGGTGCTCGATCATGATCAGGGTGATGCCGTCCATCTGGAGCCGCTCGATGAGGGGAACCATACTCGCGATCTCGCTCATGCTCAGGCCGGAGAACACCTCATCGCAGAGGATAATTTCCGGTTTCAGAGCAAGGCACCGCGCGAGCTCGAGCCTTTTGAGATAGCCGGTCGGCAGGGATGAAGCCAGTTTGTAAGGCACGAAGGAATCTCTTTCAAATCCGATCTCTTCAAGGATATCAATCCCCACCGTGTTCCTGTCTCCCAGCTTTCCTCCCCCTCGCCACCCTCCGGTTCTCTTTGCCCTGGGCGAGAAAAGCGGAATGACCAGATTCTTGTACGCCGGGAGGCTGTAATAGGGACGCATGATTTGAAAAGTGCGGGTCACCCCGAGGTCGGCGATCTTGTGAGCCGGCTTTCCTGTAATCTCCCGGCCTTTGAAGAAGATCTTCCCCGACGTCATGGTCACGAAACCGGTGATGCAGTTGACCAGGGTCGTCTTGCCTGATCCGTTGGGGCCGATGACGCCCAGGATGTCTCCCTGGCGCACATCAAAACTGACCCGGTTCAGGGCCAGGATGCCGCCAAAGGCCTTGGTCGCCTCCTCGACGTGGAGCATGGGAGATTCGGTCATATCTTCACCCACCGCTCGAATTGCTGATATTTGCGTTGGCCGTAGACCATGAGCCCCTCGCTTTTGAAAACGATGAACGCCATCAGGATAACGGCGTAGAAGGCAATGCGCAGGGTCCCGAACTCTCTCAACAGCTCGGAGATGGGCACAAGGATAAAGCAGCCGATGACCGGGCCTGCGAGAGTTCCGCCGCCGCCGATAACGGTCGCTGCAATGGGGAGAATGGAGAAATCCAGGGCAAAAAGGGAAATCCCTGCGAACATGTAAATGTGGGTCAGGCAGGCGCCGGCAAGACACCCCATGGTGGAGGCGATGAAGACCGCCACCGCCTTGTAATAGGTGATGCTCATCCCGGAGGCGCGAACGGCCTGGTCATTGTCCTTGACTCCCCGGAACACCAGACCGATATCGAGGTTCACCAGCCTCCTGAGGCCGAAGAGGAACAGGATCACCATGACAAGGACGAAATACTGCTCTACCCAGGAGTACGGGAAACTGTCGACTCCCATGATTCCGTCCGTACCCCCGAAAATGTTGAGGGCTTCGATAATCCGCATCGCCGCCAGGGGATACATCAGGCTTACGATAGCGAAATAAACCCCCCTCAAGGGGAGGCACGGGAGGAGAAGCAGGGTGCAGATCGCTGCACCGGACACCGAAGCGATGGGAATCGTCAGGATGATCGAAAGACCCAGATGTTTGTTCAGAAGCGCGGCGATGTAGGCGCCGGTGCCGATGAAAAGAGCCCCTCCCAGGGAGACGAGACCCACATAATGAGCCAGGAAATCAAAGCTCAAGGCAAGAAGGGCATAAAGGCAGACATTGGAAATGACCCGCTCCCAGTAAAGGCTGGGCATCACGAAAGGCAGCAAAAGCAACCCCACGATGAGCACCAGCCTGGGCAAGATGAGATAGCCCAGTTCTCTCCAGGACAAAAGGGCGTAGATCCCGTCCGACCGCACCTTGATGCCCCGGTCCAGTCTTTCCTTTCGACGTTCCCCGCTAGCCATGGTTCACACTCTTTCTTCCAACTCTTTTTGTCGTCCAAAAAGACCTGAAGGCCTCATGATGAGGGTGAAAATGATGGCGAGCAGCGCCACGACCATCTGATAGTGGCTGCCCAGATAAACCACGGTCAGAATCTGGGCAAACCCGATGAGAAACGCAGCCAGCACAGCTCCCATCCAGCTCCCCAGACCCCCGACAATGCATACGGCGATGGCCAGGATCAGGACATTGTATCCTGCTTCCACCACGATGTTTCCCATGGGCAGAAGCACAATGGCCGCCAGGCCTGCAAGCATGGACCCGAATGCCGTGGCCAAAAGCGCCATCATGTCCGAATCAATGCCCAGCATGAGAGCCGCTCTCTCATCCTGAGCCATGCCCCGGAGCGCCAGACCGATTCGCGTGTAATGGGTGAACAGCCACAGAAAGGCGATCACGGCAACGCCGATCCCGATGAGAAGGAGTCGGTGGATATCGACCGGAACCCCCCAAAGGGTCACACTCCCTGCAACGAACACCGGCAGCGTGTAGGTCATGCCCTTGAACCCGCCCCAGCGCAGTCCCTCCAGGATGGCGAGGCCGATGGCGTAGGAGGCGATGATCTCGGAAATGGCCATGCCCCTCACCCGGATCAGCATGAACCGGTAGATGAGAGCTCCGAGGATGCCCGTGGCGAGAATGGCGATAAATGCGCTCAGGAAATAGCTCAGGCCCAGGGCTTTCAGGCAGGTCCAGGTGATGAAGCCTGCAACCACGTAGATGGCGCCGTGAGCAAAGTTGGGGACCCGGCTGATGCCGTAAACCAGGGCAAAGCCCAGAGCCATTAGAGCCAAAGCAATGCTGTTGATCGTTCCGTAGATCAGGATCTGCATGGCGGCTCACACCGAAATCCCCCCAACCCCCTTTATGAAAGGGGGGAACAGGGGGATTTGGAAGAGTTACTTTTTCATCCAGGGCGGCAACAGGATCTCGCCCGTGGCAATACTCTTTGGATAAACCACGATTCTCTTCGCGGCCTGCCACTGGAGGATGGTGCCCACGGCACCTTCTTTGGGATCAGCGGCAGGAATCACCTGGTGGTTCTTGGGATTAAAGCGGATCCTGCCGTAGACGCCCATCAGGTCCGTCTGCTCCAGGGCCTCCACGACCTTGCCTGAATCAATGCTCTTGGCCCGCTCAATCGCATCCTTCAGGGTGTAGACCGCCATGTAGCTGCTGGAACTGCCCAGGCCTTCAGGCTCGATGTTCCACTTCTTGGTGTAGGCATCGTAGAATTTCATGGTCCACTCGGTGGCTTTGGACGGAGCGTTCCCGGCGTTGACCACGTTGCAGAGAGTGTATTCTCCCTTGCCTTCTGTGGCCTTCCAGAAGCCCGGCTGCTCGGCCGCAGCCAGGGTGGAGCCGAAGGGTAGAGCCGGTATCTTGAGCTCGTACCATTGCTTGAGCAGGATGGAGCTCTCCGGCATGTCCATCCAAATGTTGAGCACCTGAGCGCCCGTGTCTTTAGCCTTGAGCAGTCCCATGGAGAAATCCGTGGTTCCCGTGGGATAGACCTCAGTTCCCGCCACGGTCCAGCCCTGCGCTGCAGCGACCTTAGCTATGATTTCACCGCCGCCTCGCGCATGAGCCACATCCTGGACCATGATAAAGACTTTGTTGAGACCGGCTTTTTCCTTGAGTTCAGCAAAACAGGCCATGATCTCTTTAACGAGCTGTCCTGCTTCTCCGTGGATTCGGAAGCAGTATTTCAGCTTGTCATATTCTTTTTCGACCCTTGCATGGTAGGCGGGAGTCAGGACACCCGTTGTCAGAATGGAGACCTTCTTGTACTTGCCGAGGAGATCCATGGCGGCAAGGGCGGCCTCAGATCGGACAGGCCCTCCGATCAGGAAATCGGCTTTTTTCTCAAGGATCAGCTTTTCAACCGCCATGAGAGCGTCGCTGACCGGCACGCCCGGCTCGAGGTCTCTTGTGTCGATCACTTCCACCTTGAAGGGCATTTTCTTTCCGCCCACATTGACGCCGCCCTGAGCGTTAATCTCCTCCACGGCGAGTTTTATGCCCCTTTCCGCATCCCAGCCGTACAGGAACGCAGTCGAAAGCGGAGCACCGATCACGATGTTGTCTGCTGCGGACACTGAGGAGATTGGTGCAAGAAGCAGGATCAAAGCGGATAGAAGTGTAACAAAGGAAAGCCGTTTCTGTTTCATGGTCATCCCTCCTCCAAAAAGGTCAAAAGGTTCAAGTCCTCGAGATGTTGGCCATCTCGTGCCTTTTTCTTAAGCAGCCGGAATTCCCTGACTGCCGGTGTGGAGCCATTCCTACAAGAAAGCGACTTCTAAATCCGTGCAGAGCAAAATGGTCGTTCTTTCCCCCTTATTAAAAGGTGGGGATAGAGGATTTCATTAGGACGCAAGACTAGCGGAAAAAGGAGTCCAATTCAATCAAAAAACATGGAAAAAGAAGAAGGCAGCCGCCTTCGCTGATCGCGACGCTGGAGCTATGGCGGTCAAGAAGCTACGGCGGGCCAAGAAATACAGGAAACAGCAGTCAGTAGAATAGCAAAGGCAGGATAGTCGAAGGGTTGACTTGACCTGCGCAGGTGATTACTCTCTAGTCAATAAATCTAGTCTATCTTCAGGATCCTATGCAAGGTAAAGACTACTACAAAATTCTCGAAGTTCCTCGAAACGCGACTCAAGAAGAAATCAAGAAATCCTACCGCAAGCTGGCCATGAAGTATCACCCGGACAGAAACAAGGGTGACAAGACGGCCGAGTCCAAGTTCAAAGAAATCAATGAAGCGTATGCGGTCCTGAGCAATGAGGAGAAGAGGAAACAGTACGACACCTTCGGCGCGGAAGGGTTCGGCCGTCGATTCAGTCAGGAGGACATTTTCCGGGACTTTGATTTCTCGAGCATCTTCAAAGAATTCGGTTTCGGAGGGGGCGGGAACGTTTTCAGCCAATTCTTCGGAGGTGCGGGCCAGGGGTTTTCCGGAGCTCGCGGTTATGGCCGTGATGCCGGTTTTCAAGGTTTTCAGGGTCGCCCGCAAATGATGAAGGGCCAGGATCTCACCTATGAGCTGGCTGTGACCCTCGAAGAGGTGGCCGCCTCAACCACCAAAGTGATCTCCTACCGTGAAGGCGGGAAGCAGGAGACCGTGTCGGTCAAAGTGCCGGCAGGGATTTCTACGGGCAAAAAGCTGAGGCTCTCGGGCAAGGGAGCAGTCAGCCCCCACGGAGGTCCCAACGGTGACCTCTATGTTCTCATCCGCGTTCTCGATCACCCGGTTTTCAAAAGGGAGGGTGATGATCTTGTCCTGACCAAGGAAATCAAGTTCACTGAGGCCCTTTCAGGTACAGAGGCCGAGGTGCCCACCATTGACCAGAAAACTCTTCGCCTCAAAATACCCCCCGGAACCCAGAACCACGCGAAGTTCAGGATGAAGGGTTATGGCATGCCCCGTATGGACGGCGACGGCCGGGGCGACGCCTATGTCCACATCTTCATTGCCGTGCCTACCAAGCTGAACAAGAAGCAGAAAGCTCTCCTCAAAGAGATGGAAGATGCGGGATTCTAGATGAAGGCCCTGTGCGTGTTCTCGGGCGGGCTGGACAGCATGCTCGCCTCACAAATCATCCGGGCCCAGGGGATCGATGTCCTCGGCCTTTTCTTCGAAACACCCTTTTTCTCGTCCCATCGGGCGAAGGTATCGGCAAAGGCCATTCAGCTTCCCCTCAAAGTCATTGACCTGACCGAACCCCACCTCGAAGTGGTCAAACACCCGGCGCACGGTTACGGCGGGAACATGAATCCCTGTATCGACTGTCATGCCCTCATGCTTCGCAAAGCCGGCCAGATGCTCGAAGAGGAAGGAGCGAACTTCGTCATTACCGGCGAAGTCCTGGGGCAGAGGCCCATGTCCCAGAACCTCAAGGCCCTTTCCATTGTGGCCACCCAGAGCGGTTTTCCGCGACTCATCTTGAGGCCGCTTTCCGCCAAGCTTCTTCAGATGACGCTCCCTGAGGAGAAAGGCTGGGTCCAGAGGGATCTCCTGCTGAATTTCTCGGGGAGGGGCCGAAAGCCGCAAATGGAGCTTGCCCGAAAACTGAACATCACGGATTATCCTTCTCCTGCAGGGGGATGCCTTCTGACCGATCCTGTTTTCTCCAAACGTCTGAAAGATCTTTTTTCCAGCGAGCCTGAGTTCGAGATCCGTGAAATAGAACTCATGAAAGTGGGCCGCCACTTCAGGCTCGGTCCCCACGCAAGACTCGTGGTGGGAAGGAACAAAGGCGAAAACGAAATCATTGCTTCCCTTGCAAAAGCCGAAGACCTCCTGCTTTTTGCGCAATCCGCTCCGGGTCCGACCGTTCTGGCCTTGGGACATCTCACGCCGGAGATGGAGCTTTTCGCTGCCCGGATCACGGCCTCTTACAGCGACGCGAAAGAGGGGGAACAAACTGAAGTCGGGCTTGCGACAAAAGGCGGGGAAAAAACCGTGTCGGTTGCAAAGCTTCCCAAGAGCGAATTCCAAAAGATGATGATTTGAAAAGCCTGGAGGGAAAGTCCCTTTATTGGCGAAGATACCTTTGCAGGAAGGGCTTTGTCTTCATCTCTTCTATCTTCTGCTGGCTCAGCTTTACGAGTCTCTCGTGTTCCGTAATTTCGGCCTCGGCCTTGTGAACCCTTTGGTCCAGAGCGTGAACCTTCACGTTCAGATCCATAATTTCCAGCTTCTGCTGCCGGCTCAGATTGTCTCCTTGTGAGGATTCGATTCTGCCGGAAAGCTCATCCCTTTCCTTCCTTAGCGACTCGATTTGTGCTCTCTTAGATTGGATGGTCGCCTTGTTTTCAGCAATCTGGTTCTGAAGGCTTCCTTCTCTGTCCATGGTCACGCTGAGGTAGATCGCCGGACCCAAAGCCAGAAGGAAAAGGAGAACAACGAGTTTGATGACCAGGGAAACCACGGAGGAAGCAAGACTGCCCGCGGTCTTAGCTCCCTTCACGACGGCTTCCTTTTTCGTGTACTCCTCGACCTCTCCTTCGACTTTACCCTTGATCGTCCTGATCGCCTGAGTCAATACCCCGACGGTCTCCTCCAGTTCCGCTCCGAGAGTCCCGACCGTGCACTTGTCCGTAGCCCTGCGGTCAGGGGCCTGAAGAAAGCCCGCTTGAGAGTGCAGGTCGTCCAGGATGCTGTCCGTATCCACATCTTCCACGAATTTGCCGACAAACCTCATCTTGAGAGAAAGAATGTCTTCCCTCAAGTGCTCGAGGGACTCGTCTATCGCATGGCCGATTTTCACGAGAAACACTTCCTCGCAGAGAAAGGCCTTTCCAAGGCTCAGAAGGATCGCTTTGTCTCTGATCTCGTGAAGCGCGGCAAACGTTGGCAAGGGGGCTACGGCACTCATGTTTCCACGTCCTCGGTCATCAGAAAATGGTCCCTCCCTCAGAGGGACCAACGAGTCTGGTGTGCAACATGGTGAATTCTATCACATTAATTCTGCTCTTGTCACTAATTTTCATAACCCTTTTGATTCCCTTCCACCTCCCTCAACCCTCCCAGCAAGAGATTGTGGGGCGTGTCATTTCGAGTCCCTGTTTTGTCGGGGCGAGAAATCCAATGCGGAGCATTGTCCCGAACGAACAGAGGGATCGGTCAATTACCCGCAGATCCTTCGCCTTGCTCAGGATGACTCGCCAAGGCGAGTCAGATTTCTCCCTTCGGTCGAAATGACAGAAAACTGAGTCTCTCAGAATTGTGACTCTCCCTCCAAGGAATGGGCTCTTCTTTCAGAAGAAAGAGGTGTTATAATGTGAGCAACCGCTGGGGTGCAGAGAGGAAAGGTGCCATGATCAACGAAAGAGGTGTGATAGAAAAAATCCTTCAAAATAAGGCGGTGATCAAAATCCAGAGAAGCCCTGACTGCCAGACCTGTGAAGCCAGGGGCTCCTGCCATGCAGAGGGCGACAGGAACATGCTGGTAGAAGTGGAAAACCAACTTCACGCCAAGAAAGGCGACACTGTGGAGGTGAGCATGCCCACGAGATCGGTGGCCAAGATGGCCTTAGTGGTTTATCTCGGGCCTGTGGCGGCACTGATTGCAGGGGCCTTTTCAGGGGATGCCTTGGGTCGATCCCTTCAACTGGACTCCCCTTTGGCTCCAGTCATTGGGGGGCTTGTCCTTCTTGCGGCGAGTCTCCTCGCTCTCAAAGGGTTTGACCGGTTCGCCCGATCCCGTCCCGAGTACCACCCCCACATGACCAGAATTCTTGCTACTGGACCTGAGCCTGCCGCCCCTCCATCCGGCGATAGCAGATGAGCCCGCACTGGAGGCAGCGCTTCGACTCTTCCAGGGCCTGTTCCTGAGAATACCCTGTGGCGATTTCCGCATTCGGATCCAGCACCCGTCGCTCTTCCGAAATCTCCGGCATGGCAACACGGCGAGAGGAAGTGACCGGCTCGATCTGCCTGAGCGTCAAGACCTCTGTGGACTTCCGGATCATGCGGACAGGCGCTTCCAGAGGATTGCCGGTCAGGAACTTGTGAACCGAGTTGGCCGCCCTCCGGCCGGCACCGATGGCCTCGACAACCGCCTTGTAATCGCTCGTCACCTCACCGGGCCGGAAAATACCGATGTCCTGGCCCGCAAAGGGGCTCGGATAAGGGGTGAGAGTCTCCCAACGGATCACGCCTTGTTCCGGAGCTCCCTCTTCGCTTTCAACTTTCCGGGGTACATAGATGAGCTCAGGAAAACGGCCTGCACCGGTCAAGAGAGTGTCTACAGGGAGGGTTTCCCTCTCTGCTTCAGTCCCATCCGTAGACAAACGCACCACCTCCGCCTGGGTCAATGCTGATCCTTCGCCCATCATTCTGATCAGAGCACTCTGGAAGTGGAACCGGATTCCTTCCTGTTCCGCCTCAGCAAGCTCCTCCTCAGCGTAAGCCGCCTGATCACTGGACTTCCTCATCACGATCCGGACGCTCTTTGCCCCTTCCTTGATACACTCCCTGGCGGCTTCAAGGGCTGCTTTTCCTCCGCCCAGGATCATCACGTGCTTGCCAAGGCCGGGTTTTTTCCCGGCTCTTTGCTTCAGAATGAAATCCAGGAGAACCTGAACTCCGGGCAAAGCCTGTTCTCTCTCTCTCTCGGACATCTGGGTGTCCCAACCGCCGGTAGCCACAAAGACCGCGTCGAAGCCCTCTTTCAGGAGCGAATCCACGGTGAAATTCTTGCCCAGTTTTCGATTGGTCTTCGCCTGGACACCGGCATCGAGGATGCCGTTGATTTCCCAGTCCAGGACGTCCTGGGGCAAACGGTTCTCGGCAAGGCCCGTACGCAGCAGTCCTCCAAGCCTCGGTGACCCTTCATAGACCACTGCATCATGGCCCACCCGATTGATGAAATACGCGGCCGTCAAGCCCTCGGCACCGCCCCCGACCACAGCGACACGCTTTCCGGTCTCGGGGGCTCTGGGAATCTGGATTCTCATACCGGACTTCATTTCATAGTCAGCGGCGTAGCGTTTCAGGTAATTGATGGCCACAGGTTCATCCACCAGGTTTCGTCGGCACTCATACTCACAGGGGTGCACGCAGATGCGGCCGCACACCAGGGGGAAGGGGTTGGTCTCCTTGATCACCTGCACAGCACCCAGAGGATCGCCTTCGCCTATTTTCCGGATGTAGACGGGAATCTCTATGCCCGCAGGGCAGGATCGCTGGCAAGGCGCCGTGCACTGAGCGAGCGTATATTCCCGGCCGATCCGCCTCGAGTTGGAGGTGAGGGTAATGATGTTTTTGGGGCAGATCCTTTCGCAGGTGCCGCACCCCGTGCACTTGGCGAGATCGACCACCGGCAGGTTGTCCGGGCCCATGGAAAGGGCGTCGAAGGGGCAGGCTCTCGCGCACGTTCCCAGGCCCACGCACCCGATGGGGCACACCTTTGAGCCGCCGCCCAGAAGAACCGCAGCCCGGCAATCCCATACGCCCTCATAGAGGAACTTGAGATCCGCATCCTGGACTCCGTAGGTGCAGCCGGGCCTGGCGAAATCCGGCTCGCGGGCTCCAATGGAGACCCCCAGGACGGCGGCAATGGCCGCTGCCACGTCCGGGCCTCCCGCCACGCAGGAGGAGGCGGACGATTTCCCTTTCACAATGGCTTCTGCGTTGGCGCCGCAGCCGGCAAAACCGCAGCCGCCGCAATTAGCCCCGGGCAGGGCTTCGGTCAACGCTTCAATCTTGGGATCCACGTACACGTAAAAAACCTTGGAGGCCAGCGCCAATCCGAAACCGCACAGGGCTCCCAACCCACCGAGTACCAACAGTCCGATGATCATTCAGTTTCTCCTCCAAACATCACGCCATTCCCTTGAAGGCGTAAAAAGCCAGCGACATCATCCCCGCAGTCACCAGACCGATGGAGGTCTCCCTCAGAGGTTTCGGAACCCTCGCGAGAAGAATGCGTTCCCGGACCGCTGCAAAAAGGATCAGGGCAAGGCCGAACCCCGCGGGATAAGCAAATGAAGAAACCAGGGTCTGGATGAAGCCGTACTCCTCATTGATATTGATGAAGCAAACCCCCAGCACTGCGCAGTTCGTGGTGATCAGGGGGAGATAGATCCCCAGACCCGCATAGAGTGTGGGGATGCTCTTCTTGAGATACATTTCGACGAACTGGACCAGGGTCGCAATCACAAGAATAAAGGCCAGGGTTCTCAAGTACTGGACGTCAAAAGGCTTGAGAAGAACATACTCCACCAGCCAGGTGGCCGCCCCTGCCATCACCAGGACAAAAATAACGCCCCCCGTCATTCCGACCGCTGTCTCCATTTTCTTCGAGACTCCGAGAAAGGGGCAGTTGCCGAGATACTGCATGAGCAGGATGTTGTTTACGAAAATGCAGCTGATGATCAACCCGATGTAGTCACCCATCGCTTCTTCTCCTTAACTATTTCTTCCCGAGCATGTTCATGATGCAGAGCATAAGGCCGAGAAAGACAAACGCACCGGGCGCCGTGACCATAAACGTGTACGGCTGGAACGAAGCCCCAAGGAATGAGATCGGCTGGTTGAAAAAGGTCCCGTTTCCGAAAACCTCCCGGATGATGGCCAGTATGGTCAACGAAATCGTATACCCCAATCCCATGCCCAAGCCGTCCGCAAAGGAACGAAGCACGCCGTTCTTGTAGCAGAAGGCCTCTGCACGTCCCAGAGGGATGCAGTTCACGACAATGAGAGGGATAAAGATCCCCATTTTCAGAAAGAGTTCATAGGTGTAGGCCTGCATCAGGAGCTCCACCACGATGACGAAGGTTGCCACGACCACGATGAAGCAGGCGATTCTCACATTCTTGGGAATGACCTTGCGGAGAAGGGAGATCAGCACATTGGAGCCGACCAGCACAAAGGTCACGGCCAATCCCATCCCAAAGCCCATGTCCACCTGCTTTGTCATGGCCAAAGTCGGACACAACCCAAGGACAAGACGATATGGAGGGACCTCGCTCCACAACCCCTTCGTGAATTCTCGAAACGTACTCTTTGCCATAAATCATCCTCTCCCTAGGACTTGATGGATTTCATCTTCTCAAGAATATTGGATTTGAGGCGGTTGTAGATTTCACCGGAGGAAACCACGGCCCCCGTGACGCCGCGGGATGAGACCGTGGCTCCGCTGATGGCATCGATCTTTCCGCCTTCCGCCTTCACCTTGAAAGGTTCCTTGATGGATTGGCCCTTGAACTGGTTCGTGAATTTGGCGTCGGTTTGCACCCTGGCCCCAACCCCCGGCGTCTCACGGTGAGTGGTGACACCCACTCCCACGATCTGGTCGTTGTCTAGGTTCACCGCCACAATGATGGGGATCTCCCCGCCATAACCCTTTCCGGTCGCTTCAAAGGCCACGGTATTTGGTTTCCCGGCAAAAACGCCCACAAAAAAAGCCCGTTCTTCTTTGCCGTCCTTTATCTTGAACCGGGTCGTCAGGGGATCATTGGAGCAGCCCTTCATGATCTGCAGAATGGCAGGGCCTTTGACAAACTTGATCTGCTGGTACTCGATGCGCTCCTGGGTTCCGGCCCGCACCCCTGCCAGGATACCGCCCGAGATGGCACCGAACAGAGTGACGACCACAAAAAGCTTTAACATTTCACGCATGTCAATTGCTCCTTCCCAAAGCTCTTGGCCTGATCTTGTCAAGAAGCGGGTTCGTGATGTTGAAAAGGAGGATGGCAAACACCACGCCGTCCGTAAAGCCCCCGACATTGCGGATCAGGATCGTCATCACCCCTGCGCCCGCCCCGTAGAGAAGCATGGGAATGAAATTTACAGGGGAAGAGGAATCCTCGGTGATGAGGAAAAATGCTCCGAGCAGAGTGTAGCCTGCCAGCAGATGGAACCAGGGGCCCGCATATTTCTCAGGATTGGAAAGATTGAACACGTAAGCCGTCACGAGGACACCGACAATGTAGGATAGCGAAATCTCCCACCGGATGAATCCGCGAAGAATAAGGTAGAGCCCTCCGATCATCAGGCCGAGCGCAAAGATCGTTCCTATCCCTCCGACTTGCTGCCCCATGAGAAGCCCGGTCAGGCTGTAGCGGGCGACAGCCGCTGTTCCCAAAGCTTTAACGGCCTTGAGCGGATCTGCGGCAGGAAAACCGAAATCATAGTTCAGGTAAGCCTGATCCAGGTCCATGATCCCTTTGTAGGAAATGATGAGTGTGGCGATCGCCACGAGCGCCGGATTCAGGGGGTTGCCGCCGAGGCCGCCGTAAATCCATTTCCCTACGGTGACGGCCACCGCCGTGCCTAACACCACCACCCACCAGGGTGCTGTGGCAGGAAGCAGCATCCCGAAGAGCAATCCGATCACCGCCGCATCCCCGTCTCCCACGGTGAGAGGGCGTTTCATGACACGGTTCAGGATGAACTCCCAGAGGATGGCGCAGGAGATGGAAAGAGCCATGACCCTGAGGGCCGGGACCCCGAATTGATAGATCCCCATGAGCACCGCCGGCAGGGCTGCGAGCAACGTGTGAGTGCTCTTCTCCCGGATGCTGATTCCGCTGTGCCAGTAAGGCGCATGCGATCCGACCAGTAACTTCTGACTAAGCATGGGCTTCCTCCGCGCTCTTGATCCGTGCGATCTCCTGCTTCCCGAGCATGATGTACTGGAAAATGGGGATCTTCACGATGCAGGCATAGGTGCAAAGCCCGCACTCGATGCAGGAGAGAAGATCATACCCTTGAGACGCTTCTTCGAAACGGCCGTTTTCAAGGTACCGGATGAGCATGTTCACCGGCATTTTCGCAGGGCAGACTCTCACGCACTCCCCGCAGTTGACGCAATGGCTGTCCGAACTGGGGAAGATCTGGCTTTTGTCCTGCACAAGAATAGCCTCTGTGTCGGCCTCTACCGGTGCCTCTTCGTACAACAGGCTTCGGCCGGTCATGGCGCCTCCCAGCACGACTCGGTCTCCGTGCTGCGTCGCTGTGCCGAGGGCGCTCAACACGTCTTTGACCGGTGTCCCGATCCTGGCTCTTGCCTGAAGCGTGGAACCGTCCTTCTTGATGACCGTCACGAGTTTGTGAATAGGGATCTGTCCCTCTGAAAAGGCCTTTTGGAGAGCCACCACCGCCTCGGCGTTTATGAACCCGATCCCGAGATCTTCGCACCTCTTCCCCACGGGCACTGTTTTCCCGAAGAGGTTTTTCATCACCATCCTGGGGAGGGTGTCCGGATAAAGGGGATCCATAGCTCTCACTTCAGCCCCTGTCTTCTCCGCCTCTGTCTTGAGATAATCCGGCACCAGGAGGATGATCTTTTGAATGCCTGAGATGTTTCTTAGAGTCGCAATCCCTTGTTTCAGGGCTTCTGCATCCGTGTCGACCACAAACTGGTTCTTGGTCACCAGGAGGTCGCTGTCGACCCCGTTCACCACCAGAATCTCCAGAGCAGGTTTGAAACTCACTGTGGAGCCGAAACCCGGAGCGCCCGGCAGAGAAGCCAGGTACTGCATCACGGTCTGAAGACTCGCGTCGTTGGCCGCACGCCCGAAATCCTCATCCGGTTGATCCTTTTCCGACACGTTGACGGACACGGCCGTGCAGGTTTGGCCCATGTGGCCTGAGCGAGGGGAAATGTTCGAAACCGCTCCGGTCACCGAAGAGATGAAGTAGTCTTCCCGACCCTCAGCCAACCGGATCTTTTGCCCGGTCCGCACGCGGTCCCCGATCCCGATCATCAGCTCGTCCACTTTCGGGAAAGGGCCCTTCACCACAAAGGTCGCCTTCTTCGGCAAAGGGATCTCTACCAACACTTCTTTGGGAAGGCCCCAAACCCTGGAAGCCCTGAGCTTTGGTTTCGTGATTGCAACAAAGGGTCTTTTGATCATCTTGTTCCTCTCATTCCTCCCAACTCTGTTCTCTCTTTATCCAAAAACACGCATTGATAAAGTGCGGACAAATTTTATTGCAACATCGCAGGTTGCTGGTTGCTTGTGGCAGGTTGGTTTTTGCCACGCGCCACGAGCGACATGCAACCTGCAACAACCCACCTGCAATCTGCTACAGAAGCACGTGACATGCTGAGCAGTTCACCGGACCCATGCCGCCGTCCTCATGGCATCCCTTGCACTGCTTGTGAAAGGCATCAGACCGTAGCGGCCCCTCCCCTTCCCCTTCCTGGGTCTTGTGACACTCCCCGCATGGAGAAGGCTTTTGCCCCTCCTTGTCGATGTCATGATGGCACTCCGTGCACTTGAGGCCATACCCCTTGTCCCAGGTGTGCTCCTTGTGATCAAAGAGCACGTTCCCGGCGATGTTTTTGAACATGATCCGGAGCGGCTGCTCAGGAGGTTTCATCGGGTAGGCGGCATAGCCGACTACGGCCATTAGGAGCAGGATCGCCGCCAGAGCACAGGCCAGATTGATTTCTCTTTTCCCATCCATTGCTATCCCTTTCCAAAGTTGACACTGCCTCTGCAGTCCTGCACTATGAAATGGCATCCGCCGGGCAGTTGGTGATGCAGCTCAGACATTTGACGCATTTGTCCTTCACGATGAACGCCGGTTCCCGTTTCTGCCACTGGATAGCGCCTGCAGGACAACTCCTGGAACAGATTCCACACTTCGTGCAAACGTCGGCATTCACCTCGAATTTGACAAGAGCGGCACAACGCTTGGCCGGGCACCGCTTCTCGTGAATGTGGGCTTCGTATTCATCTCTGAAATACTGCAGCGTGGAGAGCACGGGATTCGGGCCGGTCTGGCCAAGACCGCACAGGGCGCTGTTCTTGATCATGTCGCTCAACTCTTCCAGCAAATCGATATCCCCTGGTTCTCCGTGGCCGTGGGTGATCTTTTCCAGGACTTCCAGCATCCTCCTCGTCCCTTCACGGCACGGTGTGCACTTGCCGCACGACTCGTCCTGGATGAAATCCATGAAGAACCGGGCCATGTCCACCATACAGGTCTGATCGTTCATGACGATCATGCCGCCTGACCCCATGATGGCTCCCACCTCCGCTATGGACTCGTAGTCTACGGGCGTATCCAAATACGCTTCCGGAACACACCCTCCGGAGGGCCCGCCCAGCTGGACCGCCTTGAATTTTCTCTTTTTAGGGATCCCGCCGCCGATGTCGAAAATGATTTCCCTCAGAGTGATACCCATCGGCACTTCGACAAGACCGATATTGCTCACCGCTCCTGTGAGGGCAAAGACCTTGGTGCCTTTGCTGGTGGCTGTGCCGATGGCGGCATACCAGGCTCCGCCGTTCTGGATGATCTGGGGGACATTCGCGTAGGTCTCCACGTTGTTGAGCACCGTGGGTTTATTCCACAACCCTTGCTGGGCAGGGAAAGGAGGTCTGGGTCTGGGCATGCCCCGCTTCCCCTCGATCGACTTCATCAGGGCCGTTTCCTCGCCGCACACAAAAGCGCCCGCACCCTGATACACCTCCACGTCGAAATCAAAGCCGCTGCCCAGAATATCTTTCCCCATAAGACCGGCTTGCTTGGCCTGTTGGATGGCGAGGTTGAGCCTTTTCACGGCAAGAGGGTATTCCGCCCTGCAGTAAATATAGCCCTGGTGCGCGCCTATGGCCTTGGCGGCAATGACCATCCCTTCCAGGACCGCGTGCGGATCCGCTTCGAGCACGCTCCGGTCCATGAAGGCCCCCGGATCTCCTTCATCTGCGTTGCACAAGGCAAACTTCACATCCCCCGGCGATTTGCTGGCAAACTCCCACTTGAGGCCTGTGGTAAACCCCGCTCCTCCGCGACCCCGCAGTCCGGAGGCCTTCACTTCCTGGATGATTTGCTGAGGCGTCATTTCCAGCAAAGCCTTGCGGGCGCCCACATACCCGTCGCGGGCAATGTACTCTTCCAGGCTCTCCGGATCGATCACGCCTCGGTTTTTGAGGACAATCAGCAGTTGTTTGGAGTAGAAGGGAATCTCCTCCATGGCTGGAATCGACTCAGGGGCAGCGGCCGGCCTGAGGAAGAGCTTTTTCACAGGCTGACCCTTGACAAAATGCTCTTCCACGAGTTTGGGGATGTCTTCCTCTTTGAGTTTTTGATAGACGATCCCTTCCGGCTCCACCTTCAGCACAGGTCCCTGCGCACAAAAGCCGTTGCATTCGGTTTCTATGACACGGATCTCGTGATTGAGCCCTTGGCGGAGAAGTTCCTTTTCCAGAATCCCTTTCAAGTGATCGCTTCTTGATTCGTGACATGCTTTTCCGCCGCAGACCAGAAGCTCAGCACGATACGCACTCATTCGACAGCCTCCTCAACTCGTGAAACGGAAATCCTCTCACTTCATCCTGGCCAGAGCGAAATCGCTTTGCACCTCACCCAACAGGATATGCCTCTTGAACACTTGCCGCATTTTGTTTTTGTCCATGTGTTTGTAGAGGACTCCCTCTTTTCCAAGCATTTCCACCGTCACGTTGGGTTCGCTGCTGCACATGCCCATGCAGCCTGAGCCCACCACCCGGATATCCTTTCTGCCTGACGCTGCCAGCTCTTCGGTGAGAGCCTCCATGACTTCTTTGGCGCCGGCCGCAAGTCCGCAGGTCCCCATGTGGACCGTAATTTTTATGGTCGTTCCCCCCTCACGGAGAGCCAGTTCCTTCAAGGTCTTTTCTTTGATCCCATCGAGATTCTCTGGTTTCAGCCTGGTCATTTCACTCTCTCCCCATCACAACCTTCACCTTCAAAAATAACATGCAACAAGCAACCCCCAAACCTTCTAGGTGTAGCGGTTCACGACATCCACGATGCGATCCGGAGTCATTCCACCGTGGGTGTCCGTGTCCACCACGACCACCGGCGCCAGCCCGCAAGCCCCAAGGCAGCGGACCACTTCAAGGGAAAATCGCCTGTCCTCCGAGATCTTTCCCACCTCGAGCTTGCAGGACCCCTGGAGCCGGTTCAGGACTTCACCGATTCCCTTGACGTAGCACGCCGTGCCCATACACACCTTGATGGTGTGCTTGCCTTTGGGCACCATGGAGAAAAAGGAATAGAAGGTCACCACGCCGTAAACCGAGCTTGCTGAAACCCTGAGGGCCCGGCTGATGTACTCCTGGAGTTCCACCGGAAGATAGCCCACCACGCCTTGGCACTCTTCCAGCACAGGAATGAGGGCGCCTGGTTTTTCCTTATGCTGTTCAATGATGGCATCCAGCCGGGCCATGATTTCCGGCGTCAGATCTGGATTCACTTCCACGAGACTCTGTCCCACATTCATCTTTCTCTGCTCCTTCTCTGCGCTCTATTGAAATTGTTCCCCCCTGGGGAGGGAAAACCTATATTCTTTCGGCACCCGCCAGCAGGAAACAGGCCTCCGGCGCCACCTGTCCGTCCGCCACATCTTCAGCAAAGGTCCTGCAGTCCGGGGAACCACACTGGCCGCATTCTTTTCCAGGGAGCCGCCAAAGAATGGATTCGATCCGATCCTGCCTTGCAATGGCTTCGGCAATGGAAGGGCGCTTTTTGTCCTCCACCGTGCTGATCTCCTTGGTCTCTCTCAAGAACCACCCTTCCTGATAAGCCTTCTGGACCTGCGAACGCCTGACCCGCTTCCCTTGACCGAACATGTGACCCAGCTTCTGAAGGACGCCCTTGGCCTGATACTTGTCGGCCACGGTCAAAGGCCCGCCGATGCACCCCTCGCGGCAGGATCTGAACTCGAAGTACTCGATGCCCCGGAATAAGCCCATCTCGATTTTTTCAAGGTAACGGATCGTCTCCTCCATTCCAGAGACCGCCAGGCAAGTCACGTCGTCCAGCCCTGCGATCTCCCCTCCGGACATCCCCCATCCGACGCCGATTCCGCTCGACACGTGAAGAATGAGATCTTCGTCCTCCTCCCCAAGGTGTTTTGCCACCAGGTCATAGATCTCGTTGATCCCCAGGGCACCGCTCAGATAGGACTTCTCCGTGAACATGGGCGACTGAATGGAGATCATCTTCGCCGAGCAGGGGCTGATGTGGTAAACCGCCGCCTCCTGGTCTCCGAAGATCTTCTTTTCCTTGAACCGTCTCCTCATCTCCCTGGCAGCGATCTCCCTTGGGGGAATGAAGGGAAGGACGTGTGCCAGGAGAGACGGAAAGCGCATGGCGATCAGCCGGTTCACCACCGGACACACCGGTGAAATCAAGGGCCAGACCGCCTCTTCCTTTCCCCGGTTCCCCTTGATGTAAAGCTCTGTGACAGCACCGTAGAGCTCGTGGGCATAGGCCTGGTCATAGACGTAGTTGAAGATCTTTCTCAGGGCCAGGAGGATGTCGTTGGGCATCGCCTCATTGCCGAACTGAGCATAGAGAACCGGTGAAGCGCCGACCACGCTGTAGGGGCTCAACTCTGCTTCGCCGGACCAGGTCGTCACCGCCTGGATCGCGCCCTTGGGACAGACCCGGATGCACTCTCCGCAGTCAATGCATCTTGGCCCGACGCGGGTGGCCTTCCCGTCTCTGACCCGGATTGCCTTGGTTGGACAGGCCTTCATGCACAGGACACATCCCGTGCAAAGCCCTTTTTCCATTTGAATATAGCTGGATGAGCGACTCCTGTCTGCCACTCTTACCCCGCTTTCAGGTCAAAGGAGACGGAGAGGAGAACCCCTTTGCCTTTTTCCGAGTCGATCTTGAGACTGTCGGAATTCTTTTTGATGTTGGGCAGGCCCATGCCTGCTCCGAACCCCATTTCCCGCGCCTCTTCCGAGGCGGTGCTGTATCCCTCTTTCATGGCCAGTTCAATGTTCTCGATGCCCGGGCCGTTGTCCTTCACGACCATTCCAACCGCGCTTGGGTCGACAAAAAGGTGCAAGGTCCCGTCGCCACCGTGCAAAACCACATTGATCTCCGCTTCATAGGCGCAAATGGAGACCCTCCGAATCAGCTCCGCATCAAAGCCCATCTTTTTCAGGATGCCCTTGACCGCTATGGCGACCTCCCCCGCACGGAGGTAATCTCTTGCCTTGATCGAAAACCTTCTCGAAAGAATGGGCATGGGACCCCGACCCCTTCTATTCAGGAAGTTTTTGGTCTATGCCTCGAAGTCCTTGGCTGAACAATCGGCCGCAAGCCGTGAACATTGTGAAAGGAGTGGACAACAGCGGTAACTCGTGCAGCCGTGCTTGAGCCACCATCTCGGAATCCGGTTCCTTGCCCCTCACGAGGACCAGGGCCGCCACCCCCGTGATGACCGCCGTGCGGATCACCTGCAGGGTGTTGAGACCGGAAAGAACCACCACTCCACTCATAGGCCTCCTTAAGAGATCGCTCATGAGATCTCCGCCGGCGCCGGCTTCAATGTTCAAAGCCAGCTTGTCCTCGCCCACAATGACGCTGGCCTTCAAGGCCTCTTTGATCGCAGCCAGTTGCATCGCCTATGCCGCCTCGATCCTCACGGCACACACCTTCAGCTCAGGGATCTTGGCGATCGGGTCCAGGGCCGCGTGGGTCAATTCATTGGCAGCAGCCTGTGCCCAGTGAAAGGGGATGAAGAGCGTGCCGTCCACCGCTTTATCCGACACCTTCGCCTTGGTTCTGATCTCTCCCCTTCTGGAGAGCACCTTGACCGTCTGACCGTCTTTCAGCTTATACCTCCCGGCGTCGCCAGGCGAAAGCTCCACAAAACACTCGGGCGACAGCCGGTTCAAACCCTCCGACTTCATGGTCATGCTCCCCGTGTGATACTGGTACAGCACTCGCCCCGTAGTGAGATAGAGCGGATAGGTTTCGTCCGGAACTTCCGCCGGCGGAATCCACTCGATGGCATGAAACACCCCCAGGCCGCAGGTGAACTGATCCATGTGCAGGCAGGGGGTTCCCGGATGGTCTGTGCCCGTGCAGGGCCAGTGAATTCCGTCTCTTTCCAATCGGGCGAAGTTGATTCCGCAATAGGAAGGCGTCAGCCTGCCGATTTCCTCAAAGATGGCCTTCGCAGAGTCATAAGCCATGGGGTAGCCCATCCGGGTAGAGAGGTCGCAGATGATCTTCCAGTCTTCTCTCGCTTCGCCCGGAGAAGAGACCGCCTTGCGCACTCTCTGCACCTTGCGCTCCGTGTTGGTGAAGGTGCCGTCTTTCTCCGCAAAAGAAGCCGAAGGCAGCACCACATGGGCAAGCTGAGCCGTTTCAGTCATAAAAATATCCTGCACCACCAGAAACTCGAGTTTCTCCAGGCTCTTCCTGGCGTGCTTCAAGTCAGGGTCCGACACCATCGGGTTTTCCCCGATGATGAACATGGCCTTCAACCGGCCCTCATGGGCCTGCTTCATCATTTCCGTGACCACGAGGCCGTCTTTTGCCGGGAGCCTTTCCACGCCCCACGCCTTTGCCATGGTTTCTCGTATGGCCAGGTCAGAGACTTTCCTATAGCCCGTGTAGACATTGGGCAGGCAACCCATGTCGCAGGCTCCCTGTACATTGTTCTGGCCCCTGAGGGGATTCACTCCGCCTCCTTCGATTCCCACGTTGCCGCAGAGCATGGCCAGGTTGGCTAGCGATTTGACATTGTCGGTGCCGCAGATGTGCTGCGTAATGCCCATAGCGTAAAGGGTGGAAGCTGCTTTGGCGGAGGCGTAGAGCCGGGCGGCCTTGATGAGTTGGTCTTTCGGGATGCCGGTAATTCCTTCCACGACTTCGGGAGTGTATTTCCCCACCATTTTCTTGATGTCGTCGAGCCCGACGGTCCTGGAAGTCACATAGGATTCATCAAAGAGTTTCTCTTTGATGATGACATGCATCATGCCGTTGATCCATGCCACATCCGTGCCGAGGTTTTGCCTCAGCCACACGGCTGCGAAGTCCACGATGGGAATTCGCCGTGGATCCACCACGATGAGCTTCGCTCCCTTCTGGGTCACCGCTCTCTTGACGTAGGATGAAAGAACCGGGTGGTTTTCTGTGGTGTTGGACCCGGTGATCAGAATGACATCCGCCTTCTCGATGTCCCCGATCGGGTTGGTCATGGCCCCGCTTCCAAACGCTGCAGCCAGACCGGCCACAGTGGAAGAGTGTCAGAGCCGTGCGCAGTGGTCCACATTGTTTGTTCCCACCACCGCGCGAGTGAACTTCTGGACAAGGTAGTTTTCCTCGTTGGTGATCCTGGCACTGCTCAGAACCCCGATCGCGTCGGCCCCATGCAGCGACTTGATGGTCTTGAGTTTTTCGGCCACAAGGTTGAGGGCCTCGTCCCAGGTCGCTTCCCTGAAGGAGCCGCCTTCTCGGATCAAGGGCTTGGTGAGTCTTCCCGGGTCATGAACGAAATCGTACCCGAATCTCCCTTTCACGCAGAGGCTTCCGTAGTTGGGACCCAGTTCCTCCACTCCGGTCACCTTCGCGATCTGATCCTTCCTCACGTGGAGGTACATCTGGCAGCCCACGCCGCAATAGGAACAGGTCGTGCGAACCATCTTTGTCTCACCCTTATCCGGGGTTCGCGATTCAAAGTCCCGGGTGGTCACTAACGCTCCGACCGGGCAAGCCTGGACGCACTCGCCGCAGAACACGCAATCCGAGTCCTTGAGGGCCCGGTCTCCCCTGGCCACGATTTTAGAATGCTTGCCTCGGTATCCGAAGCTGATGGCGTTGTTGACCTGCACCTCGTTGCACGCCTGCACGCACCGGCCGCACAGGATGCACCGGGAAAGATCTCGGACAATGAAAGGGTTCACGTTTTCAATGCGATGGCCGGGCTCGTTGGGGGCAAATCGGTTGGTTCTGATCTGGTCCTTGATCGCCAGTTCCTGGAGCCGGCAGGTCCCGTAGGCCGGACACAGGTCCTCATGCTCCTTCGGGCTCATGGCCTTGAGTTGGAAATCCGTCCATGAATCCATGTCCAGATCCTGAACCAGGCAGTTGTGATGGCCCGAGGAGAGCAGAAGTTCAAGATTCATGCGGCGCGCTCGCACCACGCGCGGCGTCTCTGTCCTCACCACCATTCTTGGTGCGGCGGGCGTGGCGCAGGACGCGACGAGGGCCCTTGCTCCCTCCACTTCCACCAAGCAGATCCGGCAGGCTCCCGTTGGAGCGGCGTTCTTCATGTAACAGAGCGTAGGGATTTCGATCCCGTTTCTCCGCGCTACCTGCAGAATCGTTTCGCCTGCAAAAAACGTAAACTCATGCCCGTTAATCCCAATCATGTTCCCAGAGTCCATATCCTATCCTTCTGTCTAAGAGTCCTTAAACCGATCGTCTCCCTGGAGACTGAACGCCCCGAGGGAGACGTCGGAAATATCCAATTTAATCGGCGCCGTAGATTGGTTCTTTTTTACGGTATCGGCTTATAGCACAGGAGAATTTTTTTTCAAGATAAATCCTTTGTTTGTACGAGGAAATTCATTGAAGATTCAAAAAGATATTGACAAAATACAAAATGAAAACTAGAAGCTTTTCTTTGTTTTTGTGCTTTCGTGGTATGTTGTTGTGGTTTTGTTCCGCATCGACAGGATGGGGTTATGGCTGAAAAGAAAGCTAAAGGAAAAATCGTGATTGACAGGGAGCGGTGCAAAGGCTGCCTTCTCTGTATCGAAGTGTGTCCGAACTTGAACATCGAGGTGGACAAGGCTTTGAACAAGAAGGGCTATTCGCCCGCTCGATTCAATGAAACTCCTAAAGAGGACAAGAAGGGCTGCACCGGGTGCGCGCAGTGCGCCACGGTCTGCCCTGAAGTGGCTATCGAGGTGTATCGTGCCAAGTGAAAAAATGCTGATGCGAGGGTCCCACGTGGTCGGCGAGGCAGCGGTGCGCGCAGGCTGCCGCTTTTATGCCGGCTACCCCATTACCCCCCAGAACGAGCTCCCTGAGTACCTGTCCGCCCGGATCGTCGAAATGGGCGGCACCTTCATTCAAGGGGAGAGCGAGATTGCTTCTATCAACATGGTGCTCGGAGCAGCGGCCGCAGGAGCGCGGGCCATGACCTCCTCGTCGTCGCCCGGTCTTGCCCTGAAGCAGGAAGGGATCTCTTATCTTTGCGGCACGGAATTGCCTGCCGTGGTCGTCAACATGATGAGAGGCGGACCGGGTCTGGGGAACATTGCTCCCTCTGGAGCCGATTACTTTCAGGCCACAAGAGGCGGCGGCAACGGAGATTACCGCACCCCGGTGCTCGCTCCTGCAGGTTGTCAGGAACTGTGCGACCTTACCTTCGTGGCCTTTGATCTTGCGGACCGGTATCGAACCCCGGTGGTCATCCTCGGGGACGGTCTGATGGGCCAGGTCATGGAACCGGTGGTCTTCCCTGATTCCGTCGACCTCGATTCGCTGCCCAAGAAAGAGTGGGCTCTCACGGGCTGCAAAGGCAGAGAAGCGAGGGCCCTTTTCTCCATGATGCTTAACGTGAACGTGCTCCATCGCCACAACCTGGACCTCCAGAAAAAATACGACGAAATTGCCGAGAAGGAGACCCGATGGCAGACCCTTTACACCGATGATGCGCAGATGGTCGTGGTGGCTTACGGCTCGGCGGCGCAGATTGCCGAAAGCGCCATAGAAGAGATCAGGGCAGAGGGAATTGCAGCCGGGCTTTTCCGTCCCATCACGGTCTGGCCTTACCCCATCGAAGCGCTTCGCGCTCTTTCCAAACGGATCAAGAAGATCGCGGTTTTTGAGTTTTCCATGGGCCAGATGCTGGAGGACGTGATTCTTTCCGTGGGAGAGAGGGCGGAGATCACCTTTTACGGAATCCCCGGGGGCATTATTCCTACCCCGGCGGAAGTGGCCGAGTTCCTGCGCTCTGCCCTGCGCGGAGACGGCAAGATCGGTCGGAGGGTTTTGGTATGAGTGCTGAAGCGGCTTACAAGAAAGTCTTTGGAAGACCTGAATCGCTCAAAGAAGCCTACACCCACTACTGCCCCGGATGCGGCCATTCGGTGGCCCACAGGCTGGTAGCGGAATGCCTCGATGAAATGGGCCTGAGGGAAACCACGATCGGTGTTCCCCCGGTGGGCTGCGCGGTTCTGGCCTACAACTATTTCAATTTCGATATGATCGAAGCTCCTCATGGCCGCGCTCTGGCCGTGGCCACGGGCATCAAGCGCGTCCGGCCCGAGAACTTCGTGCTTTCCTACCAGGGTGACGGGGACCTTGCGGCCATCGGCACCGCGGAAACCATTCATGCCGCCAACCGGGGAGAGGAAATCAGCACCGTCTTCATCAACAACGCGATCTACGGCATGACCGGCGGCCAGATGGCTCCGACCACGATTCTGGGCCAGGAAGCGACCACTGCGCCGGGCGGCCGCGACCCCAAGCTTCATGGCAGGCCCATTGACATCTCCAAAATGATCGCGCTCTGCGACGGAGTCGTCTACGTGGAACGCTGCTCTCTGGCCTCCTTGAAGCACATCCGGCAGGCCAAGAAAGCCATCCGCAAGTGCTTTCAGGTGCAGGTGGACCGTCTCGGATTTGCTCTGGTCGAGCTCCTTTCCCCCTGCCCGACCAACTGGAAGCTTTCCCCGAAAGAGTCCTGGGACTGGGTAAACAACGTCATGATGAAGACCTATCCGCTCGGCGTCATCAAAGACACCACGGGATACGACGAAAAGAAATGACGGACAAATCCCCTCTGACTCCCCTTTAGCAAAGGGGAGGACGAAATCTTCCTCCTTTCGTAAAGGGGGACCGAGGGGGATTGGGTAGAAAGAGGAGATCCAATGATTACGCGAACGACGTTTGCAGGCTTCGGCGGCCAGGGCGTTCTGCTCATGGGCTACATCCTGAGCCACGGAGCCATGCTCAAAGGACTGAATGTCACTTACTTCCCCTCTTACGGCGCTGAGATGCGGGGAGGCACGGCCAACTGCACGGTTACGCTTTCGGACAAGAAGATCGCCTCGCCGGTCGCCTCCAATCCGGATATCCTTGTGGCCATGAATTTCCCTTCCCTCGAGAAATTCGAAGGCCTGGTCATCAAAAAGGGCCTGATTTTCATCAACGCTTCTCTGATTGAGGAGAACCCTTCCCGCTCTGACGTGGAGGTTCTGAGAGTTCCCACTCTCGAACTTGCCCGCGAGGTCGGCTCCGACAGAGCCATCAACATGGTCATGGTCGGCGCTCTGGCCGCCAAGACAGGCCTGCTCTCACTTGAGGAGACGGCCCACGGAATGCGTGCGGCCCTCAAAGGGAAAGACAAGATGTTCGCGTTGAACGAGAAGGGAATTGCCCGGGGATTTGAATTTATTAAGAAGGGAAAATAAGCGAAGAAAAGCTTGGAGTACTGGAGCATTGGAGTAATGGAGTAATGGTTTAGACCCAACACTCCACCACTCCAATGCTCCAACACTCCATTCTTTTGATTCTGTATTCTGTCTTCTTCTTGTCTTCTCTCGTTACTTGTCACTCGTCACTTGTTACTGGGTGTTCCAGATTTAGGCACTTCATTTTCGGTACTTCCTGTACCTCTCCACTTCCTTCTTGAGCCAGTCCGGCCAGTATTCTTCTGAGATCGGGTAGCTCGCATCCAGGGCCTGGAAAGATCCATCGCCAGCGACCTTCGCAATCCTCTCTTGAAGATTGTACTTCACTTCGTCCACTCCGATGAGCTTTGCCACAGCCCGGTTGATATTCTCAAGGCTTTTGTCGTAAGGGTTGCTTCCCTTGAAGGCCCTTTGAGCCGCCAATTCATTGAGACACTCTTTGCCCCTGTGCCACTCTTTGAAAGAGGGAAAGAACATGGAACCGTAAGACACCCAGAACTCGAGATAGCCGGCGCCTGCGTTGTAAACGACCCACACGGAACCGCCTTCACTCACGCTTCCGCGCACGATGCTGTCATCGCCCATGGCCACGTTCTTGCCCTTCAAAAGAGAATCAATACCTCCAAACTTGAGGCCTACTTCCTGTGACCTGGTTCTGCGCACACCCTCCTGGAAGGTTCTCACAGCCTGGGGAAGCTTGATCAGGGCGGGGAACAAAAGCTTGTTAAGGCCCTCTGCGATTCCCACTGTGACGCCCCACCCTGACTCGGGGTTGGGAATGACGATGTCCGCCCTGGAGGTCTTGTAGTAGTCAACGAGTTCATGCCCGAGTTCTCTTCGGATCTGGAAAATCTCCTTGCCTCGGAAGAGAGACGCCACATTGCCGAAATAGACGCCCTGGAAGACATCAGGCATCAGCCTCTCTTCCCGCAGGCGTCTGGTTTCGCACCCGCCCGGGGAGCAGATCGTCATTTCAGCGCCTTCGTACTCTCTTTGCGTGTGCCCGTTGAGTCTTCGATGGGAGCAGGATTCCGAGCTGACGACAAAAGCCCCGTCGATCTCTGCAAAGCAGAAGGGCTCGAACGCTTTGTCGTCGTTCAAGGCGACCAGGAAGGTCTCCTTTCCGTCATGGATCAGCGCGAGCAGGGCAAAGGTGGCCCTTCCGTGAAGCCGGTCCACGAGTTTTCTGCCTGCCTCAAAGGAAATGCCTGATTCACTGATGAACCTGTGAAGCAGGGCTCCCACCACTTCGGTTTTGTTTTCCGTATCAAAAACGTAGTCCCCTTCGAGCTCCGCCTTCAGATCGTCCTCTTTGACCAGGTAGCCGTCCATGGTCAGCACGACGCTGTACGTGGAGATCTTCCTGGGCCGGATCTCGATGGGCTCGGCATTGATCTTTTCCGCCACCTTTCTTTTCGTGTACCCGATGTTGCCGATGGCTGCCGTGGGTTCGAGATCCTGAAAGATCCGCATCAGGTTCGCATCCACCACGTCCGCGATCCTTCCAAGGCTCTTGTGAACATAAATGCCCTTCCTTGTCCCGATGGCGAGTCCTGTGCTCGCCTTGCCCCTGTGCTGGCAAGCGGCGGTTGCCAGAAACGCCTTGTTCACCAGCTCCGGATCCTTTATCCCGTACACCCCTGCTATGCCGTCCATGCGCCTCTCCTATGAAGCCAGATTATTGAGTTACCGTCCAGCGGAGGAAGAACTGTTCTGTCCCGATTAGTCCCAGGAACGCACTCATATTCGATCTGGGGGATTCGTGTCAAGGGTGCTCTAGCGAGCATACCCCATGCCAGGTATTCCTTGTCCTTTTGTGACTATTCCCTTATAATTGCACACCCTGAATAAGTCCTGCCTGTTGTTTTGGTTTTCTCCGGAGCAAAGCGAACGAAAAGCATTGTCGTAGGGTTGTCACCCTGAGAGAAAGGAGACCGTCATGAACAAAGGACTGAGGTTCGGAATTCTAGGCTTGGCTCTCGCAACGCTCTTTTTGGTTTCATTTCCCGGCGCGGCTCACAGCCAGCCCGGCAAGGATTGGCCCAAGATCGTGACCATCGGCGGCGCACCCGTGGGCGGCACCGGCTTCATTTATGCCGGAGGAGTCGCCAAAATCATGATGGAGAAGATGGGCATCAACGCCTCCGTAGAAACAACCGGCGGTCCGGTCCACAACACCCAGTTGACCCAGACCAAGGAGGTGACCATCGCAGGGGTGAGCGCTCCGGCCATCTATGAGGGTTGGCATGGGATGAACTGGGCCAAAGGCGCCAAGCATCAGGACATTCGCTGCATCTTCCCCATGTACAACACCTACTTTCAGATGTACACCTTGAAGAAGACGGGCATCCAGGCTATTCAGGGCCTCAGTGGCAAGGCGGTCGGGGTTGGGCCGACGGGCGGCACATCCGCCCTTCTCTGGCCGAGGTTTCTGGAATATCTGGACATCAAACCGAGCCGCATTGTCAATGCCAGTTCCTCAGACCTCGCCGATCAACTCAAGGATGGGCTGATTCACGCCAATGCCCAGTCCGTGGGTATCCCCTGGGCCACCATCACGGAAACCGAGACCATGAATGACGTGACGATCCTCGGCGTCTCAAAAGGAGATGCGGTCAAGATCATGGAGAAGCTCCCCTACCTTTCACCCGGCATCATCCCCAAGGGCACTTACAAGGCCAACAAGGACGCTGACGTGGATACGGTCACGTTCTGGAGTTTTTATATCACCCACAAGGACGTCCCCGAGGACTTTATCTATGCGGTGGTCAAGAACGTCCTCGACAACCGGGATATCCTCGTTGCAACCCACAAGGCAGCCCAGGAAACGAAACCCGAATTCATTGTCCACAGCCCCATTCCGCTTCATCCGGGAGCAGTGAAATACTACAAGGAAAAAGGCGTGGCGATACCGGAGAAGCTCCTGCCACCGAAATGAAACGACGGTCCTCCACAATCTGATTTTCTCTGATTTCGCGGCTGCTCATCATGGACCCGGAAAAAGACGTCGATATAAAACTCGACAAGATCAAGGATCTTGAAGTCGCTCCCAAGCGAGAGCTGCCCGGGCTCATCGGCCGGTGTGTGGTTCTGGTGGCAGCTCTGATGAGCCTTTTTCACGTGGCGGTTCTGATCTTCTGGCCCATTGATCCCTGGTTTTTTCGCACTCTCCATATCACCTTCGGCGCTCTTCTCGTTTTCGCTCTGGTGCCGGTCCGGGCCGGCCATTCCATGAGCCGAATCCCCTGGTTCGATTACCTGCTCATGGGATCGATCCTGATCCCGGTCATCTACCTTTTCGTTGAGTTCGAAGGCTGGATTTTCCGTGTCGGTGTCACACCGACGACGTGGGACGCGGTGTTTGCCTTCATCTTCGTCCTGGGGGTCCTGGAAATGGCCCGCCGGGCTACAGGGTGGGCTTTGCCCATCATCGCGGTTATCTTTATCCTCTATGGCTATTTCGGGCCCCACCTGCCGGGGCTTTTTCAGCACAAGGGGTACGGCTGGGCCAGGATCATGACCTTTCTTTTCAGCCTGGACGGCATTCTGAGCATCCCCATCTTCGCCTCGGCCCACTATATCTTCTTCTTCATTCTCTTTGGAGCGTTCCTAGAAACCTCGGGACTTGGCCGATTCACCGTGGAATTCGCCCGTGCCGTAGCCGGCAGCCGACGCGGCGGGCCGGCCAAGGTGTCCATCGTGTCCAGCGCCCTCATCGGCACTACGTCCGGTTCTTCTGTGGCCAACGTCATGGTGGACGGCGTGTTTAATATTCCTTTGATGAAGGCCACCGGTTTCCGGCCGGCCGTTGCCTGTGCAATAGAAGCCATGAACAGTTCGGGCGGGCAAATCGTACCACCGGTCATGGGGGCCGGCGCCTTTCTCATGGCGGAAATTCTCGGTCTTCCTTACTGGCAGGTGGCCCTGGCGGCTGTCATCCCTGCAATCATGTATTACAGCGCCGCCTACTGGATGATCGATCTTTACGCCGCAAAGATGGGGCTCGTCGGTATCCCCAGGGATCAACTCCCCTCCATTCGCAAGCTTCTCATGGACAAAGGTTACCTCTTCATCCCCTTTGTTGTGCTCATTTACAATCTGATGGTTCTCCAGCTGTCGCCTTTCCGGTCAGCAGCCTGGGCCATCCTCGTACTTTTGATCTTGAGCTTGTTCAGGGCAGAGACGCGGCTCGGGCCGAAGAAGATCTATGATACCCTTTCTGCGGGCGCTAAGAGCTCAATAGAGATTGTTGCAACCTGCGCGGCTGCCGGCATTATCCTCGGAGTCATCGCCCAAACCGGGCTTGGTATCAAAGCCGCCTTGATCATCTTCAGCTACTCAAAAGGTATCCTTATCCTGGCTCTCCTATTTACCATGGTGATCGCCGTAATTCTGGGCATGGGCCTTCCGACCACCGCAGCCTATGCGATCTCCGCATCTGTGCTGGCCCCGGGATTGATCAAGATGGGCGTTGAACCCCTGGCTGCGCACCTCTTTATTTTCTATTTCGCCTGTCTCTCTCCTCTCACGCCTCCCATGGCTGTAGCGGCTTATGCGGCGGCGGCCATCGGCAAAGCCAATTTCTGGGAAGTGGGGTGGCTCTCCGTCAAGTTTGCCCTGGCCGGCTTCATTGTGCCCTACATGTTCGTTTATGGTCCGGCCATGATTCTGAGGGGGGCGGCCTGGGAAATCGGCCTTGCCCTGATGACCGGTCTGGTGGGCACCCTCACCCTTTCCGCTGCCGTGCAAGGGTATTTGCTGGGCATGTTGGGGAAGTCCCTTCGTGTGGTGCTCCTCATCATCTCGTTGCTCCTGCTCAAGCCGGGATGGATCACGGATCTCATCGGGCTTGTCCTTCTGGTAGGAGTCGTTCTCCTCCAAGTGAAAACAAGAAAAGCCCCGGTCGCGTCCACTGCAAGCTGAGCCATGAAAACCTCTCCTTGATTCCAAAGGCTTCCGTTTTGTGATATTCCTGAGTCACGCAACGATAGGGGAACGAATGGGCGCGGGGTTGCACGCAGACGGAGCGACGGTTTGAATAAGGCTTGAAATGGAGAAAAGCCGCACATGAATGGCGATGCCCAAAAGACGAGTTCGATGAATATCCTGGTTGTGGATGATGACGGCAACATCCGCAAGACACTCTCCTACTGCCTCGCCGCCGAGGGGTATACGGTCATAGCGGTGAGCAATCCCGACGACGCCGTCGAAGAGGCCAAACGACGCTCCTTTGATATTGCCTTCGTGGACCTCAAGCTGGGCGAAGCAAACGGCATGGATTTGATTTCCCTTCTGGGGTCGGCATCTTCATGGACCAAGGTCGTCGTCATCACGGCCTACGCTTCTATTGAGACCGCTGTAGAGGCCATGCGACGGGGTGCCACGGATTACATCGCGAAACCCTTTACTCCCGACCAGGTCAGGATGCTGACCAGGCGAATCGGCCGCGTCCGGGAATTGGAAATCCAGGTTGCCGCTCTCAAAGAGGATATGCAGCGACTTGGTCCGGAGGCTCAGCTCCAGAGTCGAAACAGCGGTATGCAACGGGTTATCGAGATGGCGAGAAAGGCCGCTCCCTCAGAAGCGATTGTGTTGCTTCGTGGTGAAAGCGGCACCGGTAAATCGGTGTTTGCCCGGGCCATCCACCGCTGGAGCTCAAGAGCCGCCAAGCCCATGACCGTAGTGGCGTGTCCGGCAGTACCTTCCGAACTTCTTGAGAGTGAACTCTTCGGACACGCCAAAGGCGCCTTCACTGGCGCGGTTCGGGACCATCCAGGCCGTATCGCGGCCTGCGAGGGCGGGACGCTCTTCCTTGACGAAATCGGGGACATGGCTCCCTCTGTCCAGGCCAAGCTGCTCCACTTCATCCAGGAGAAAGAGTATGAACGCCTTGGGGAAGCGAAGCCGCGCAAGGCGGATGTGCGAGTCATCGCGGCGACCAACGCCGATATCGAGAAGCGTGTAGGCGAAGGCCTTTTCAGGGAAGATCTCTTCTACCGTCTCAACGTGATCAGCCTCACCTTGCCGGCGCTTCGGGAGCGGCCGGAAGATATCGTGCCGCTGGCCCTGGACTTTCTTCATTATTTCTGCCGTACCAACCACAAATCGATTCTCGGTTTCAGCGAGGGGGCAACCGAAAGGCTCAGCAGGTACTCGTGGCCGGGCAATGTCCGAGAACTCCGCAACACGGTCGAGCGGGCCGTGATCCTGGGAAGCAGCGAACAGATCGGCGAGAAAGACCTGCCTGAAAACATTGCTCCAATGGCCAGCGCACCCGCCATCGGCGATAGGGTGCCGTTGTCAACTATCGAAGAACTGCACATTCGAAGAGTCTTAGCCAGTACCTCCTCGCTTCAAGAAGCCGCTGATGTTCTGGGCATCGACCAGGCAACTCTGTGGCGCAGAAGAAAAACATACGGCATCTGACCCGCTTTCTCTCATCGCCCCCCTTGCGTTTTGCAAGGCTTATCATGCTTCAACTTTTCAAGTTACAAGGCGGCTGCCTCCCTGTCTGGCGTATAACTTATTGAAATTATTTTGGTTGCACTATGGCACAACGATTGCTCTATTGAATGGTGCCTGCGTCGACCACATGCAGAAGGATGTCCTATGACACTTAAAAAGAAAATACTGATTGGATACGGCGTGGCCTTTGTCCTCATGGGGCTGGTGGTGGTGCGGGCTGTGACAAATCTGGTTTCCCTAGGGAAGGCGAGCGACGCGATTCTGCGAGAAAACTACCGCAGCATCCTGGCCGCCGAAAACATGGTCGACGCGTTGGAACGGCAAGACAGCGGAGTGCTTCTCACCTTCCTCGGGGACTCTGAAGGGGGAATCACGCAGTTCCGTGAAAACGAGGCCGTGTTCCTCCAATGGCTGGCCAGAGCAAAAGACAACATCACGATCCGGGGCGAGGCGGAGCTTGTACGATCCATCGAAGCTTATTATGCGAAGTACCGGCAGGAGTTTTCCGTGCTGACGGATTTGCGCGATGCGGCCAAGCCGCCTCTGCAGCTTCCCCACTATCAGGAGACGATTTTTCCCCTCTTCGCCGAAGTGCGTGAGTCGTGCATCCGCCTACGTAATCTCAACGAGGAAACGATGTACGCCGCCAGTCTAAGGGCAGGCACCGTTGCCAATCGCGCCATCTGGTCCACGGTCGTCGTAGCGGCTTCGGCTCTAATTCTCGCACTGATCTTCAGCCTGCTCCTCGCTGAGCGTATCGTCCGGCCGCTCCGGCGCTTCATGGATGCGTCCCGGAAGATCTCTGCAGGGGACTATGCCGTCCAAGTCCCGGTCGAGACCCATGACGAGCTGGGTCGCCTGGCCGGCGAATTCAATCAGATGGCCGCCCAGCTCGGGCAATACCACGAGATGAACATCGAGCAGATCATCTCGGAGAAAAACAAGGGAGAAGCGATCCTTTCCAACATTGAGGACGGGGTGGTCGTTTTCGACACAGACCTCAAGGCGACAGGAATCAATCCGGCCGGCCGCCGAATGCTGGACCTGGAATTCGCCGAGGTCCAGACCCTGGTGTGCGCGAACATTCTGCCCGCCCCCAAGGTTTGCGACATGATTCGAAGGACCGTCGAAACAGGGGAGCGGCCCGACTTTCCCGAGGAACAGCGGATCATTACCCTCCAGAAGGGAGAACGATCCCGGCACTATCTCTTTTCCGTCACACCGATTCGCGGAAGGGACCGCAACCTGTCCGGCATCGTGCTCTTGCTCAGGGACATCACTCGTTTAAAGGAAGTGGAAAGGCTGAAGAGTGAATTCGTCATGGCGGCCTCTCACGAACTGCGCACGCCGCTCACCGGTATGGGCATGAGCATTGATCTGCTGTTGGAACACGCCGCCCAGGGGCTTGCCGAAAAAGACCGGGAGTTGCTTCAGGCCGCGCACGAGGAAGTCTACCGGATGAAAGCCCTGGTCAACGATCTGCTGGACTTGTCCAAGATCGAGGCAGGCAGAATTGAGCTGGAATTTGAAAAAGTTCCGGTCCAGACCCTTTTCGAACACGTCCAGGAGGTTTTCAAAGGCCAGGCGGAGATGAAACAGGTCAAGCTCACCTCAGAACTGGCCGGCGATCTACCCGAGGTTCGCGCGGACGCCAACAAAGTCGCCTGGGTACTGACCAATCTGATTTCCAACGCCCTGAGATACGTGAGGCAGGACGGGCAGATCCAAATCGCGGCAACAAAGGTCGGCCCTCATGTCCACCTGTCCGTACGCGACAACGGACCGGGGATCCCCCCGGAATATCAATCGAAGATCTTCCAGAAATTCGTTCAGGTGAAGGGACGACAGTCTGGAGGCACAGGTTTAGGGCTCGCCATCTGCAAGGAGATCGTGCGCGCTCATGGAGGCGCAATCTGGGTGGAATCATCGGCCGGTCAGGGGAGCACGTTCACCTTCACCCTGCCGGTAGCCCAGTAGGAGGACTGCATGGAAAAGAAGGCGATTCTCGTTGTGGATGATGAAAAAAACATCCGTCTGACCCTGTCCCAGTCCCTGGAAGCGCTGGGGATCCAGGTCCACACAGCGGTCAACGGCGAAGAAGCGCTGCAGAAGCTTGGAGAGGTCCAGTTCGGTCTGGTGTTCCTGGACCTGAAAATGCCGGGAATGGACGGCATGGAGGTACTTCGCAGGATCAAGGATGACTGGCCCACGGCCCGAGTCATCATCATCACGGCCCATGGAACCATCGAGTCCGCCGTGGAGGCCATGAAACTCGGGGCCGTGGACTTTATTCAGAAGCCGTTCAGTCCGGGCGAAATCAGGGACCTTGCCACCCTTGTCCTGGAACGGGAGGCACTGGATGAGGCCACCGCGGCGGACTACCGGGCATGGATCGAGCTGAGCAAGCGTCAGATCACGGACAGAGATTTTGCCGCGGCACGTGGGCATGTCCGCAAGGCGATTGCCGCTGACCCGGGTCAGCCCGAAGCCTACAACCTGCTGGGAGCACTGCTCGAAATCAAGGGGGACTGGGTGGCAGCGCAGAAGTTCTACCGCGCAGCGCTCGACATCGACCCCACGTTCAAACCAGCCTCGGCGAACCTGGAGAGGACCACGTCCTGGCACAAGGCCGGAAAGGTCGATCTGGGACCGGAAAAGGAAGAGGCCGGACTCCAGGAGGACGCTGGCGAGGGGGGAGATGACCATGAGCAATAACCTTTACATCGTGATCGTCGGCTGCGGGCGTCTTGGGTCTCACCTGGCCAATCAGCTCAGTCACGTGGGCCATTCGGTCGTGGTGATCGACAGGGATGAAGCGGCCCTGAACGGTCTGTCTTCCGATTTCAGTGGCTTTCGGGTTGAGGGCGACGCCACACAGATGGCGGTGCTGAAAGAGGCCAAGCTAAAAAGGGCCGACGCCTTCTTCGCTACAACCCACGAGGACAACGTCAACCTGATGGTGGCCCAGATCGCTCGGAAGATCTTCAATGTTCCCCATGTTCTCGCCAGGGTCTTCGATCCGAGGCGCCAGCAGGTTTTTGACCGGCTCGGCATCGAAACCATTTGTCCCACATCTGTGGCCGCCGAGATGTTCCTTTTGGCCGTTGCAAGCGGTCGCGCTGCACAGGGGGATGTACAGCCATGAAAGTCATCATCGTTGGCGGAGGCAACACGCTCTACTTCCTTTGCCGGAACTTCGCCGCCAAGGGGTACGAGGTGGTCCTCATCAACCGGAACCCGGAGGAATGCGTCCAGCTGGCCCGTCAACTTTCGGCCATGGTGGTTTGCGGCGACGGCAGCGATCCCGCAATTCTCAATGAAGCCGGCGCCATGGGGGCGGACGTGGTGCTCGCCATCACGCCCAACGATCAGGATAACCTGGTCATCTGTCAACTGGCCTCCCTCCAGTTCGGCGTGCCGAGAGCCGTGGCCCTGGCCAACGACCCTGATAATTCCGAGATCTTCCAAAATCTGGGGGTGTCCACCTTTTCCACAACGCACATCGTCGGCAGCCTGATCGAACAGCGGGCGTCCATCGAACAGATCACCAATCTTCTTCCGGTCGCTGAAGGAAAGGTGAATGTCACGGAAATAGCTCTGGACGCCGGTTTCCCTGTTGCGGGCAAACTCCTGAAGGACATAGAGCTCCCGGAAAACGCCCTGGTGGCGGTCGTGATTCGGGAGAGTCAGCCGATCGTTCCCCGCGGCGCCACTCGGCTGCTGGCCGGAGACCGGGTGGTGCTGATCACGTTGCCGGAAAACCATGGTCCCGTGCTGAAAGCGTTCACAGGTGAGGGCCAATAGGAGGCGGGCCTTGCGGGAAAAAGAATATCTCAAACAACGCTATGCCGCAATCCTCTCATCCGTTGGAATGATTCTCCTCCTGGCCGGCGTGTGGATGCTTGCACCGCTCCTGGTCCTCTTCGCCTATCCTGAGGAATCGGCGAATGTCTTATCGTTTGCTGGGCCGGCAGGTTGCCTCTGCCTTGTAGGGTTTTTGTTGCGGAGGATGTTTCACCTCGCTCCCAACGCCACGTTATCGATCCAGGAGGGAGGCGTGATCGTTTTGATCACCTGGTCGGTGGTCATGCTTTTCTCGGCATGGCCACTCATGGCGGTCTTGCAACTGCCTTTCTCGAGGTCTGTCTTTGAAGCGGTGAGCGGATGGACGACCACGGGCCTCTCTGTTGTGGATGTCACCAAAGCCGGCCCCATGATACTCTTTTGGCGCAGCGCTATGCAGCTGGCAGGCGGTGCAGGGTTGGCTATTATCATGATGTCGGCCATCACCGGCCCCACAGGGGTGGGCGTTTCCTCTGCCGAAGGGCGGAGCGACCAACTCGTCCCGCAGGTGCGCCAGTCGGCCCGGCTGGTCCTGATCATCTATAGCTGCTATGCCTGCGTCGGGACACTGGCCTATGGGGTGGCAGGCATGTCCCTGTTCGACGCCTTTAACCATTCCTTTGCAGCCGTTTCCACCGGAGGGTTTTCGACACGGCCGGACAGCATCGGAGCCTGGGATTCCGCAGCTGTGGAGGCGGTTACTCTGCCGCTGATGGTGCTCGGCAACCTGAGTTTCGTGACCGCATGGTCTCTTTGTCGTGGCAGGCTGAGATTCGTTGTGCGCAACGGTGAAGTCCGCCTCATGGCGGCCCTGATCCCTCTGTCAGCGGCCGCTGTCTTCATTTTCACCTGTTGGGGCCTGTACCCTGCAACCAGCAAGGCTTTTCGGGTGGCGATCTTCGAGACCGTGTCGGCCCTTACCACAACGGGATTTTCCACAGTGGGCTACGGAAACTGGAACGCCTTCGGGGTGTCTGCGCTCATTGTGCTCATGCTGATCGGCGGCGGCACCTGCTCGACCGCCGGAGGCATCAAGCAGTTTCGAGTTTATCTGTTCTGGAAGCTGCTGATTTGGGAGGTCAAGCGTTCCCTCCTGCCGGGAGCCGTCGTCATGGAGCGCCCCCTTTGGGAGGGGAACCGGCGTGTTTTTGTCAATGACGCCAGAGTGCGCCAGGTCGGGGTCTTCGTGTTTCTGTACCTCGTGACCTACATGCTTGGGACCCTGATCCTGTGCGCGTCGGGCTACAGTCTTTCAGACTCTCTTTTTGAATTCGCTTCTGCAGTGGGAACCGTGGGGATCTCGGTCGGGGTCACGCGTGCCGACATGCCCGATGTCGCCCTGTGGGCTGAAACGCTCGCCATGTTCCTGGGGCGGCTGGAGTTTCTTGTTGTGTTCACCAGCGTGATCAAATTGATTGGGGACGGCGGACACCTGATAGCAGCGACATTGAATCAGAAAGAGGGGTGATTCCGACGAAACACGATTCGAGAAAAGCACAGACAGGGAAAAGCCTCCGTTACCTTTTGTGCGACATTTCAGGCTGGTTTGAACCGAAATCACCGGGAGAAGAATGGGTCCCCAGCCCGACCCAGTGCCTGGACAGAGCCGTTGAGGGCAAACCCGGTATCATCGCAGTTCGTTTCGCGTCCATGCTGATCCAGCAGCGGGACGCCCTGGTGGAGTTGTGTGTTGTTCTGAAGCGAAACTCCCGGACCAGGAAAGCGCCATTGTTGGCCCTGCTCCATGAAAAGCATCGCAAGCTGATCGAGGATCTGAAAACAGCAGGGGTGGACTTCGTCAAATTCATTGCCGCAAGACCCTTGAGCTCATCCCTGATGATCAAAATGATCGATAGGCTGGGCCATGAGGATCAGGTGGAACGGCAATTGGCGAAACTGTGTCCCTATCTTCACTACGATGCTCTCGATGCCTGTCACGAAATGACTGTTTGCGGCGCCTATCTTGACCGGATGGTCTTGGGCGGCCAACGGCTGCAAAAGGTGTGCGAAACGGAAAATCACCTGAGTTGTCAATATTTCCTGAATCCGAGATTCAAATCATGATAGGGCGCATTGAAAATCGAAAAATGGGTTTTGAGCCAGTGAACAACGTCAGAGCAAAAATTTTCTTATCCAGGCATCTCCCTCCTGCTCGTATTTTCATCCTCGGCTTTGCTGGGGTCATTCTCCTGGGTGCCTTTGCTCTGTGGCTTCCGTTTTCAGCCTCCAAGAACCCGCTGACTTTCATTGACGCACTCTTCATGTCCACATCGGGAGTCTGCGTTACAGGTCTTGCCACCATTGACATCGGCAAAGATCTCTCCCTCATCGGTCAGATCACCACAATGATTCTTTTTCAGATCGGTGGGCTTGGAATCATCACCTTTTCGGTTTTTCTGTTCGGCATGATGGGCCGGGGAATTTCCTTCAAGGAAAGAGAAATCATCCAGTCCGTGTTCATGCACACCCCTCGCAGGGACTTCCTGGTGATCTTGAAATCGGTCCTTCTTTTCACTCTTATCATTGAGTCCGTGGGGGCGCTCCTTTTGTTTATTCGCTTTTCTCAGGATTTCCCGTTGAGTCAGGCTCTTTACACTTCCGTGTATCACTCCGTCTCCGCCTTCAACAACTGCGGCTACTCCCTCTTCTCGGACAGTCTGATGGGGTACCGGAACGATTGGATCGTCAACCTCACGATCATGGGATTGCTTATCCTGGGAGGAATCGGGTTCATCGTCCTACATGAACTGCTGGCCAAATGGAGGGGTTCTCAAAACAGACTGTCCGTGCACACCAAGATCGTTCTGATCACTACCGGTTTCCTCGTTGTCTCCGGGTCTCTCCTCTTCTATCTTTTTGAAAGAAACTCGATGATAAAGGACATGGATCTTTGGACTTCTGTTTTGGTTTCAATTTTTCAGGCGGTCTCTCCCAGGACGTGCGGATTCAATACCGTGGATCTCGGGTTGCTCACTAATGGAGCGATTCTTCTCATCATGGTTCTCATGTTCATCGGCGCCTGTCCCGGTTCTACAGGGGGCGGCGTTAAGACCACGAGTGCCGCTCTTCTTTTTCTGATGATCTGGAACCGGTTCAAGGGGCATGATGAAGTCAACGTTTTCAATAGAACCATCCCCAAAGAGGTTTTGACCCGAACCATCTCCATTATCATTGCCTCCGCTTTTTCAGTGGCTCTGATCACGTCCGTTCTTCTTCTGGCCGGCAGTGCGAACCTGCCACCCATAGAAAGTCGCCACTATTTCGTGGAATATCTTTTTGAGACGATCTCCGCCTTTGGGACCGTAGGGTTGTCCATGAATGTGACCCCCCGACTCAATGAGATTCAGAAAATCGCCGTGATCATCATGATGTTTGCCGGCCGCGTAGGTCCTTTGACGCTGGCCTTTTCGCTCGCAGTAGCTTCCTCCAAACGGGAAATCACTTATGCGGAAGAGACGGTTATGGTGGGTTAAGGAGGGAACAAAATGAAACGCATCGTCGTGATCGGTCTGGGAATATTCGGAATCAACCTGGTGAAACAACTCTACGAGTCCGGCCTCGAAGTCCTCGCCGTTGACAAGCGAAAAGAAGCCGTCCAGGAAGTCAAGGACTTCTCCACAAAAGCCATCGTCGCAGATGGAACCGACCGGAATGTGATGGAGACGATTGGCGTGAGAGAAGAGGACATTGTGGTCATCTCTTTCGGAGAAGATCTCGCGGCCAGCACGCTCGCGACGCTCCACCTCAAACAGATGAAGGTTCAAAAGATCATCGTCAAGGCCCCCAACGAGGAACACAAATTGATCCTCGAGAAAGTGGGGGCCACGGATGTCATCATTCCTGAAAAAGAAATGGCCAACAAAATCGCCAAGAGCCTCATCTCTCCCAATGTCCTGGACTACATCCCCTTGACGGAGAATTACATCATTTGTGAGATCGCACCTCCCAGCAGCTTCGTGGGCAAGAGCATTGCCGAGCTCCAGTTGAGGGGAAAGTACCACATCGAAGTCATTGCGGTAAGAGATGTTCTTACGGATCAGATCCAGATGGTTCCTCGCGCTGATTTCGTGATCAAAGGAAGCGAAGTGCTCGTGGTGATCGGAAAAGAAGGAGACATCGACAAAGTGAAATGAAGCCCGACACCCTCGATGCGCTCCGCAAGGCCGGGATGCCTCACCGTTGAGGGCGATGGGCCAGGTACAGACCGAGAATGACAGAGATCAGGCCGGCGATGAAAAATACGGAGATCGGCTCCGCCAGGAGCAACGCACCCAGGGCGGCCGACGTGATGGGGCTGAGCGAGAGGAACACCGTGACCCGTGTCGGAGAGGTGTGACTTAGGGCCCAGAGCCACATGTAGTAACCGATGGCGCTGCTAGCGCCGATAAAAAGCACGGCCAGCCAGCCGGCGAGCGTGAAGTGGAAAGATGAGCCGAAAGACCCTTCAAGGCCGGCTGCCACAGCCAGAAAGCCGACGGAGGCAAGCATAGCAAAGGCGCTCACCTGAAGGGTGGGATACTTGATAAGGTAGGGTCGATACAGCACGCTGCACACCGCCGCACAAAGGGCGCTCGCCAGGACTGCCAGTTCGCCGATCCACCCAACGTCTGTGGCGCCTGGAAGGAGCACCTTCTCTCCCAGGGCAAAACCCACGCCCACAATGGTCAGCAGCACGCCCACGGTCTTGAGCACGGTCATCCGCTCGTAGCCGATGAGAGCCCCCAGAGTCATGGTCAGCAACGGCACGGTGGCGAAGATCAGGGCGGCACGGGCCGAGGGGATGAACTGCAGGCCGTAGTTCATGAGAACGATCAGGATTCCGAACTGGGTGATGCCCAGTGCTGCAATCGGGAGCATGTCCCTGCGGCTGAACCATTCCCGGCTGGCACGCCAGGCAGGAATGAGCAGAAGGCAGAAGCCGATGAGGTAACGCAGAAAGCCCAGCGTCACCGGATCGGTCTGGTCGATTACAAAGCGGGTGGCGACAATCGCGGAACCGACCTGGACGCCCGTGGCAGCGGCTGCCACCACGGCCAGAACGTTCTTCTGGTAACAGTTTACCTCTTTGAAATAAACACAGGAAAAGGCCATGGGGGTCCCTCCAAAAACAGAACAACGAAGACGCCACACCTCAATGGCAAGCTCTAGGCCATGGGTGAGGCGGGCGGAGGGCTACCGGGAAACTCGCCACGTCATCCCCAGCTGACAGGTGCCGGCGACAACTCGCCGCCCGCCTTCGCTGCCCCTTATCTGCAGAGTCTTTCCCGCAGACTCTTCGTTTTCTGTTTTTGGAGGGACCCCCATGGCCTGAGCCATCCATTTCAGAGAGCTAAACTGTTACCACTTCTACTGAGCCACGTGAACGGTCATAGCTCCAGTTCCCAGGTCTCGCCCACCAGGTCGTGGCCGAAACTGTGATGCGGCTCTTCAAGAACGAGTTTGAATCCCATGGTTTCGTAAATGTGGCGCGCCGCGAGCAGAACATTGTTGGTCCACAGCATGGTTTTGCGATAGCCTGCTTGCCTGGCGAAGCGAAGGCACTCATTGACCATTCGCTTGCCGATGCCCAGCCCACGCGCCTTGGGGTGGACGATCAGGAGCCGCAGCTTGGACACGGTTTCCGACTCCTTGACGAGGAAACCCGATCCCACATTCTCCCCATCTATTTCCGCGATCCAGCACCGTTCCCTCTTGGGGTCGAAATTCTGGATGAACTTGGCCACAATGCCCGCTACTAGCGCTTCAAAGGTCTCGTCCCAACCGTATTCCTGGGTGTAGAGCATGCCGTGAAGATGCACCACCCAGCCCATGTCGCCGGGCTGGTGGGGCCTGAGAAGGTAGGGTGCCTTGGTTTTCGGGCCGGGGCCCAAGAGCTCTTTGATGCGCTCCATGGCCTTGACCAGTTGGATCTGGTCGCTTTCGCTCAGCGAGCCGAGCAGGATGCCGATCTCATCGCGTGCCCGCTCGTTGAGGGGTGAGAACGCTTCCTTGCCCTTTTGCGTGAGCCGCAAAATGCTCTGCCTGCCGTCCTGTTCAGAAGGTTTGCTCTCGATCAATCCTTTTGTCTTGAAACTGCTGAGGATGCGGCTCAGATAACCGGGGTCCAGCCCAAGATCCTTGCCAACTTCGGAAGCCACGGGTCTTTCCCTGTGGGCCAGTTCGTAGAGCACCCTCACTTCGGTCAATGAAAAGGGACTGCTGAGGAGTCCTTCGTGCAGCACTCCGATCTTCTGAGTGTAGAAGCGGTTGAACTGTCTTACCGCGTCGATCCGCTTAAGGAGTCCTTCTTCAGCCATGCTTCCCTCCACAAACGCAATTGAAGATATCGTGGCATTATTACATGTCATTGTCAATTATATACTTGACTTGGGCAATTATATAGATTGCTTTATGACTGAACGAAGAAGAAGGAAACAGAAGTGTAGGTTCTTCGGTGGGACCCGGGCATGATGGCGGATTATCCGCCAACCGCGTTGCGTACCGCCTCCCCTCGCCTCAGCCGTTCCACATTGTCCGCCACGGCCCGGCCCAGGGCGGTAAAGGATTGATCCGTGACTCCGGCTGTATGAGGGGTAATCACCACCTTTTCGTGGCGGACCAGGGGATGGAAAGGACCTGGGGGCTCTTGGACCAGGACATCGAGACCGGCCCCGGCAATCAATCCATTGTCCAGCGCCTGGATCAGATCTTCCTCGTTCACGATCGGCCCCCTGCTGATGTTGATCACAAAGGCAGTCGGTTTCATCCGCTCGAAGACGGAAACATTCAGCATCCCTCGAGTCTGCGGCGTGAGTGTGACCGTGGAAATGACGAAGTCTGCCCTGGGCAGCAGCTCATTGAGCCGATTCGGATGAGCCAAGATTTCCAGCCCCAGTTCTCGATCCACACCGGGCTGGGGACCGACGTCCAATGCAATAACCTTCATGCGCAGCGGCACGAGCCGCACGGCCAATGCCTTTCCCACCGCGCCCAGGCCGATAATCAAGGCGGTCCGGCCAATGAGCGTCTCGCCCTGGGGCCGGCCCCAGAGCCCTTCCGTCAACATCTTCCTGCAGAGACTGTAGCGGCGGGCACAGGCCATCATCAAAAAAATACCGCCCTCCGCAGTGCACTCGGCATGCACAGGGGCTTCTACGCCGGGAACATTGGCCACCGCGATACCGCGATTCGCGGCTGCGCCCCTATCAACTCCTTCAAGACCGACGCCGAATTGCTGGATCAGCCTCAGGTCCGGGCAGGAGCGGATGATGTCTGCGGTGATGCGGGCCATGGCCG
Organism: uncultured delta proteobacterium; assembly: GCA_963702565.1. GTDB lineage: Bacteria > Desulfobacterota > DSM-4660 > Desulfatiglandales > HGW-15 > CAVPDE01. The sequence continues at coordinate 435,677 of CAVPDE010000010.1, forward strand.
GAATCAGCACCTCGGCCCAAGGCGCCTCTCGGGCCACCTCTGTCTGGCGGCAGACCCGGACATCATCCTCAGGCAGCAGCCTGCGGATCGTGTCGATCATGGACGGAAACATGTCATCACAGATGAGGATGCGCATGTCATCTCTCGACAAAGTGGAGCGTCACACCGGTGTCAAAGGCGTGCTGTTGAAAGCGGCCCCGGATCCCCTGACACCCTTCAAACACCACCGTGCGAAACTCCGGGCCGAAGTGCTCCCTCAGCCGGGCGGCAATGTGATCCACCCGGAGCGAGAAGGTGTGACAGCTCAGGTTCCTGTGGAAAAGCACGCCGTCGGCGCCGTATTTCTCGATGTTGGCGATCCAGACGGCCACCCGCTCGGGAACGGTCATGTTCGTGTACATCATCGAATAGGTTCTGGCCATGCTGTCGAGGAGCGCGTCGTAGCTGGAGGTGTCCAGTTCCTTGCGCCAGGCGTCCAGATAGGTGGAACCCACCACCGCGATGCCTCTTGCTGCAAAGTACTCCTGGAGCTCCCGGAAATTATACCAGGTGGCCAGGTTGTCCCAAAGCAGCCGGTGCCGCTCGCTGCCAACCGGGGAAATGCCCTGTTTGACCAACCCCTCGGTGGCTTCGATCAGCCGGGCATAATAGTCCACCGCCTCAGGCCGGCCCCGCTCCGAGACGATCAGGGCCATATGCGAGAAGCCGTCAAAGGCGGTCACAGGCGATGGCACATGAACACCCAAATCCAAATAGGTCTGCCAGAGGTCAAGGGCCCGGCCGGAAATCTTAGCCGTCTCCAGCAGGTGATCCCGGTCAAGCCTGGTCCCGGTCTGGGCCTCCAGGAAGCGGATCAGGTCTTCGAGTTGTTTGCGGACGTAATCCTGCCGTATCGTGCCGAAGGATCCGTCGAAGCGATCCCCCACATTGATCATCCGATAGGGCTTGTTCCCGTACATCTCGCTTAGATGATGGAACCACTCGCAGATCACCCTGCACTGATTGTCGCAGGCCAGCAAGATATCGGGCTCTGCCAGGCGAGGGATCGGCCGTCCGGCGGCGTCAAGCAGATCCTCGCTCCCGAGTGCACCCCACCCGTCCGCCAGGTACGCGGTATTAAAGAGTTCATAAGCGCAGCCCATCCGGTCCAGGCCCACGGCTTCGGCCCTTCTCAACAACTGGGACTGGCCCCTGGCGATCAGCAGGGCCGCATGGTTTTCAGGGTAGACAGTGATCAGGCGCGGCTCGAAGGCCTTGAGGATTTCCACAGGAAACATGGCCGTCACATAGGCCACCGGCCTTCCTTCGGCCTTTGCCTCCAGGGGCCCGCTGGTAATGTTCGCTCATGAGCCGGCGCTGCAACCGATGGACTTCTTTCATCTGATCGTTGGGCATTTTCCCTCCCCGTGATGACTCGGACTATGCGGGATTCAGCGTTGCCTGTCAAGCCAAAGCCTGCCCGGGAAGCCGCGGACGCCCGCCTCACCCATGACCTGGAGCTTGCCACTGAGGTGTGGCGTCTTCGTTTTCTGTTATTGGAGGGACCCCCGTGGCCTTTATGCGCCGCTGGCGCATTTTTCTGTGTTTATTTCAAAGAGCTAAACTGTTACGAATAGGCTAATTTCCTGCGCCCTGAGGATTCTTGCCTGGTCACAGGCGTCTGGTGCTGCAGTGGAGAGGGTAAAGAGTGATTGAGCGGTGGTCAAAACTCAATGGATACCGTGATGTGCTGGCGATCAGCCTGCCGCTGGTGGCCTCCATGGGATCCTTCACGGTCATGCAGTTCACGGACCGGGTGTTTCTGGCCAACTACTCCGTGGACGCCATCGCCGCCGCACTGCCTGCCGGCATCGTCTCCTTCACCCTCATCTCCTTTTTTATGGGCGTTGCGAATTACACCAACGTCTTTGTCGCCCAGTACACAGGCGCCAGGGCTTTCAACCGGGTCGGCGCCTCCCTGTGGCAGGGGATTTACTTCTCCCTTGGAGCAGCCGTTCTCCTTGCCCTCATGGTGTTCCTTTCCGACAGAATCTTTGACCTCATCGGCCATTCCCCTCATATCCGGTCTCTCGAAGTGGCCTACTTCAACGTGCTCACTCTGGGCGCAGGCCTCGTCGTCCTCAACTCCGCCATAGCTTGCTTCTACACAGGACGCGGCCTGACATGGACCGTCATGATCGTCAATGTGATCGGCGCTGCGGTCAACATCCCTTTGGATTACTGCATGATCAACGGCGTGGGCCCTTTTCCGGAACTCGGCATTGTGGGAGCAGGCATTGCCACCGTCATCGCAACCGCTACAAGCACAACCGTCCTTGTCATTCTTATTTTTCGCAAAGCCAACAGGGAACGGTTCTCCACGTGGAAGGCCAGGGCTTTTGATAAGGAACTCTTCGGCAGGATGATGAGATACGGCCTCCCCAGCGGGGTCCAGTTCTTCCTGGAAATTTTCGGATTCACCTTTTTCATCCAGATGGTCGGAAGGCTGGGGGACCTGGAGTTGGCCGCCTCCAACATCGTGCTTTCCATCGAGTCCCTTTCTTTTCTTCCCATGGTGGGCTTTCACATCGGGAACGCCACCCTGATGGGGCAGGCCATCGGTCGCCGTCGGCCCGAGGAAGGAGCCTACGCCACCACCAGCGCTGTTCACATCACCATGGTTTACATGATGTTCCTGGCCGTGGTCTTTGTCCTAACGCCGGAACCGCTCCTTCGGCTGTTCAGGGCCGATCAGCATACGCACGACCAGTATGCCGAGATCATGGCCCTCGGCGTCATCCTTCTGCGGTTCGTCGCCGCCTTCTCTTTCTTCGACGCCCTCAATCTCATCTTCTCCAGCGCCATCAAAGGGGCAGGAGACACGCGCTTCATCATGTGGACGATTGCGGCGCTATGTCTCGGCGTGATGATTGTCCCGATTTATGTTGCGGTTGAAGTCATGGGAGCAGGGATTTATGCGGCGTGGACGATCGCCACGATTTACGTGTGCGCCCTAGGCATGGCGTTCATGCTGCGTTACCGCCAGGGGAAGTGGAAACGCATGCGCGTCATCGAATCCTATGCCGCAGCGAAAGAGAACAACTAATACAAACGCATTTAGTTCTTTGCCAATCAGCCCCCTCACCCCGCCCTCTCCCCCACGCTGGGGGAGAGGGGAAGGGTGAGGGGGTGCTGTCCAGCGTGAATGGACTTATTCCGTTTGTATCAGGTAGGCAAGCTCCGGCCTATCGATATTGCCTGGGGGCGATGTCATATTTCCGCACCTTGTAGCCGAAGATCCGTTCCGTGGTCTTTAAGGATTTTGCGGCCCTTCTCATGTTTCCCCGGCTCGTTTTAAGGGCGTCGATCAGCAGTTCCCTTTCGTATCTTTCAACAGCGTCAATCAAGGATTGAGACTGCTGAGTCCCTGTTTGCTCGGCCGTCGCAAGGGTCGGCGGCAGATGATAGGAATGGATCACCTGGTCATCACAGAGCAGAACCGATCGCTCCATGCAGTTCTCGAGTTCCCTCACATTTCCCGGCCAGTGGTACTGGACGAGGGCGTCGATCGCAGGCGTTGAGATTCGCTTGATGTCCTTGCGGTATTCTGTGGCATATTTTTCAAGGAAGTAGTCGGCCAGCATGAGCACGTCCGCCTCCCTCTCCCTCAGGGGCGGCAGGTAGATGGGGTACACATTAAGGCGGTAAAAGAGGTCTTCTCGAAAGGAGCCTCCTTCAACCGCAGCGGCAAGATCCTTATTAGTAGCCGCGATGAGGCGAACATTCACCTTGATCGTCCTCGTCGCCCCAAGCCTCTCCATTTCCCTTTCCTGAAGAACCCTCAGGAGCTTGCCCTGGCTCTCGAGAGCCAGCGCTCCGATCTCATCGAGGAAAATCGTGCCTCCGTTCGCCAGTTCGAACTTTCCCTCTTTTTGCCGGCTGGCGCCTGTGAAGGCCCCTTTTTCATATCCGAAGAGCTCCGCCTCCACGAGGTTCGCGGGAAGCGCGGCACAGTTGACCTTGATGAGGGGTTTTTCAGCCCGCAGGCTGTTGTAGTGGATGGCGTTTGCGACCAGTTCTTTTCCTGTGCCGCTTTCCCCCAGGAGCAGGACATTGGCGGTGCTCTTCGCCACCTGAGTGATGAGGTAGAACACTTCCTGCATCTTGCGGCTGTTGCCGATGATATTGCTGAAAGAGTACTTCTTGCTCAGCTCTTTCCTGAGTCTCAGGTTGTCCTCGCTGAGTTGTTCTTTCTCCCTCTCAATCTTGTCGAGGAGCGCCACCTTTTGCGCGATGAGGCTGCTGATGATCATGAGGAAGCGCACGTCTTCATCGAGGGGCTTCGGCTCATGGAGGGTGAGATCCACACTGAGCGCACCGATCACCCGGGGGCCTTCCTTGATGGGCACGCAGATAAAAGAGATTTGCCCCTTTTCGGGCTTAGCGCGCGCTCCCGTGCGACTCAAAAACAGCGGTTCTGTCGTGATGTCCGGCACGGCGATCGGCTTGCCTGATTCAATCACCCGGCCCGTTATCCCTTCCCCTAGCCTGTAGCGGCCCTTGATCTTGACGGCCGCGGATATGCCGTGGGCAACTTCAATGTGGATTTCAGAGGCCTCAGGGTTCAGGATCGTGATGGAGCCCCGGTTCATTCCGAGGTGCTGAGACAGGAGATCCAGAACCTTGTAGAGAGCCTTTCGCAGATCCATGGTCAGATGGATTGCCGTAGTGATCTCGTAAAGGCAAGAAATCTTCTCCGGTTGAGCGCTGGAGATGGTCGGCTTCAACTCTTGATCAACCCCCTCGGACCTGTTGAACCTTTGGCGAGAGACTACAAAAATGTAGATGGATATGCAATGACTATTTCCAGATCAGCAGCTAGATGCTGGCAAGCTCCTTCCCACAGGTTGCTCAAAAACGCTCAGATACAAGGCGACCGAAATCCCGAGGAGTGAGACGTACATTCCAGTACGTCGCAGGGACGAGGGATGAGAGTAACGCAGGAGATGGGCGTTTTTCAGCAACCTGCTAGTCTTCCAGGCAGAATTTGCTGAAGGCCTCATCGATGGGGACAGGATAATTTCCGTCAAAGCAGGCGAAGCAGAGATCTTCTCTGGGGATGTGCGTCGACCTGACAAGGTTGTCCATGCTGAGATAGCCAAGACCGTCCAGACCGATGTAGTCCCGGATCTCCTCAACGGTCTTTCTTGCCGCGATCAGTTCCCCTCTGGTCGAGAAATCGATCCCATAAAAGCAGGGGAACCGATGGGGCGGACAGCTCACCAGGAGATGAATCTCCTTGGCTCCGATGGTTCTCAGGGTTTTGATCCTTGTTTTTGCCGTGGTTCCCCGGATGATGGAATCCTCGATGATCACCACCCGGCGGTCCTTCAACAGATCCTTCACGGGGTTGAGCTTCACCTTGACCCCAAAATCCCTCATGCTCTGAGAAGGTTGAATGAAGGTTCTCCCCACATAGTGATTCCGGATGACCCCCATCTCCAGAGGAATCCCTGAAGCCTGGGCATAGCCGATAGCCGCGTAGTTCCCTGAATCCGGAAAGGGCATGACAAGGTCCGCTTTGACGGGAAATTCTTCCGCCAGAAGTTGTCCCTGTTTTTTTCGGAAGAGATAGACATTCTGCCCGAAGACCGTGCTGTCAGGCCTAGAAAAGTAGATGAGCTCAAAAATGCACTGGGCCTTCCGGTTGGCTTTCTCGCACCGGATGCTCTGAACTCCCTGGGAGTTGATAATCAGAATCTCCCCGGGCTCGACTTCCCTGACATATTCCGCTTCGACCAGGTCCAGCGCGCAGGTCTCCGAGGTGAGCACGTACCCGGAGTTGAGTCGGCCCAGGCAAAGGGGTCTGAACCCATGAGGGTCCCTGAACGCCAGGAGCGAATCCTCCGTCATGATCACCATGGAGTAAGCCCCCTTCACCTGGCTCATGGTCTCGAGCATGGCTCGCTCCAGACCTTTCTTCATGGCCTTGGCGATCAGGTGGAGGACCACCTCGCTGTCCGTGGTGGTTTGAAAGATGGAGCCCTCGTCTTCCATTTGTGCGCGGATCTGACGGGCATTCACGAGATTTCCGTTGTGGGCGATGGCGAGCGTCTTTCCCAGGTGGTGGATCTTTAGGGGCTGGGCGTTCATCAGCAGGGAAGACCCGGTGGTCGAGTACCGCACATGACCCAGGGCCATGTGTCCTTTCAGTCTTGAAAGGACCTCTTCGCCGAAAAGGTCGGGCACAAGGCCCATGGCCTTGTGCTCCACCACGTGCCTGCCGTCGGAAGTGACAATGCCGGCGCTTTCCTGTCCCCTGTGCTGAAGCGCGTAAAGGCCGAAGTAGGTGAGCTTGGCCGCCTCTTCATGGCCATAGACCGCGAAGATACCGCACTCTTCACGAGGACGATCCTCTTCGATTTGCGATTTGCGATTTGCGATTTGCGATTTAGGATTTCTGATTTTTTCCATGGTATTCCTGCAAAGATTTTACATCCAGTTTCCCCTCGATCATGCACTTGATGGCAAGGGCTGTGGCCTTGGCTCCGGCAACGGTCGTCGTGTAGGGGATGTCGAAGTTGAGGGCTGTGCGGCGGATGGAGGAGGATTCTGAGACCGCCCTCTTGCCCCGTGTGCTGTTGATCACCAGGTCGATCTCCCTGTTCTTGACCATGTCCACAATGTTGGGTCTCCCCTCTCCTACTTTTCGCACTTCCTGATTCTTGATCCCGTAGCGCGTGAGAAAAGAGGAGGTCCCTCTCGTGGCCACGACTCTGAACCCCATGAGCGAAAAAAGCGATACCGTATCCACGATCGCCGCCTTGTCCTCATCCTTCACGCTGATCAGCACCGTGCCTGAGAGGGGCAGCTTCTGTCCTGCGGCAAGCTGCGATTTTGCAAAGGCCAGTCCGAAGTTCTCGTCAATCCCCATCACTTCACCCGTCGATTTCATCTCAGGGCTCAGGAGCGTGTCCACCCCCGGAAACCGGGCAAAGGGGAAAACGGATTCCTTGACAGACACGTGGGAAGGGGAAACCTCCTTGGTCAGGCCGAGATCTCTCAAGGTCATTCCCATGATGACTTTGGTCGCCAGCCTTGCATAAGAGATCCCTGTCGCCTTGCTCACAAACGGAACCGTTCGAGAGGCCCTGGGATTGACTTCGAGGACATAGATCAGGTCGTCCTTGACGGCGTACTGGATGTTCATCAGGCCGACCACCTTGAGTTCCCTGGCAAGGGATCGGGTCTGCTCCTTGATGCGCTCCACAACACCGGGATTGAGAGAAATGGGAGGAAGCACGCACGCACTGTCCCCGCTGTGAATCCCGGCTTCTTCAATGTGCTCCATGATCCCTGCCACGACAGTGTCTTTGCCGTCGGAAATCGCGTCCACATCGATTTCAATGGCATGGTCGAGAAACCGGTCGATGAGCACGGGTTTCCCCGGAGAGACCTCCACGGCGCTCTTCATGTAGTACTCCAGGTCTCTCTGCTCGTAAACGATTTCCATGGCCCGGCCTCCAAGCACAAAAGAGGGCCGAACCAGAACAGGATACCCGATTCTTGCAGCCGCCTCGATCGCCTCCGACTCGTTGGTCGCAATACCGTTTTCAGGCTGGCGCAATCCGAGCCGGGTCAGCAATTCCTGGAACCGTCTCCGGTCCTCAGCCAGGTCAATGCTGTCCGGGCTCGTGCCCAGGATCCTGACTCCTGCTTCTGCAAGAGGGACAGAAAGGTTCAGCGGGGTTTGGCCTCCGAACTGGACAATGATGCCTTCCGGCTTTTCCTGTTCCACAATGCTGAGCACGTCTTCCCGTGTCAGGGGTTCGAAATAGAGCTTGTCCGAGGTGTCATAGTCTGTGCTGACCGTCTCAGGGTTGCTGTTCACCATGATGCTCTCGATCCCCATTTCCCTGAGGGCAAAGGAGGCCTGGACACAGCAGTAATCAAATTCGATCCCCTGTCCGATCCGATTGGGGCCCCCTCCCAGGATGACCACTTTTTTCCGAGTGCTGCGGCGAATCTCGTTTTCCTGCTCGTACGTGGAGTAGTAGTAGGGGGTGTAAGCCTCGAACTCGGCAGCACAGGTATCCACCAGCTTGTAGACCGGTTCAACGCCGCCGGTTTTTCGGATCTGGCGGATCCCCTCTTCCTCTGTTGTGAAAAGCCGGGCCAGCTGCACATCTGAAAAGCCATATTCCTTGACCTGCTTCAGAAAGTCCGTGTCCCAGCCCTTGGGGGAAAGCCCCTGCTTCGCCATTTCCATCAGCCTCGCCCTCATCTCCACGATCTGCCGGACGTGGTGGAGAAACCAGGGATCGATGCGGGTCAATTCATAAACCCTGTCGAGAGGGATTCCCCTGTTGAAAGCTTCTGCAATGTAAAAGAGGCGCTTGGAGTTGGGATTGAGGAGCCCCTGTTCGAGATCTCGGAGGTCCAGGAGGTGCTCCTGGCTTTTCGGAGAATCTCCAAGAAGACCGAATCGCCCGATCTCCAGAGACCGCACAGCCTTGTGCAGGGCTTCCTTGAAAGTCCGGCCGATGGCCATGGTTTCGCCCACCGACTTCATGGAGGTCGTGAGCCTGTCTTCAGCGCCCGGAAACTTCTCAAAGGTCCAGCGCGGGATTTTGACCACGCAGTAGTCAATCGTCGGTTCAAAGGAGGCCAGAGTTTCCCGGGTGATGTCGTTGGCGATCTCGTCAAGCGTGTATCCGACCGCCAGCTTGGCCGCTATCTTTGCGATGGGAAAGCCCGTGGCTTTCGAGGCCAGGGCCGAACTCCTGGAAACCCTCGGATTCATCTCGATCACCACCATCTCACCTGTGTCCGGGTGAATGGCGAACTGGATGTTCGAGCCGCCTGTTTCAACCCCGATTTCCCGGATGATGGCAATGGCCGCATCGCGCATGGCCTGGTACTCCCTGTCGGTCAGCGTCTGCGCAGGGGCCACGGTGATGCTGTCCCCGGTGTGAACGCCCATGGGGTCGAAGTTCTCGATAGAGCAGATGATCACCACGTTGTCTTTGAAATCCCGCATGACCTCCAGTTCAAACTCTTTCCACCCGATCAGGGATTCCTCCACAATGATTTCGGAGATCATGCTGGCATCCAGCCCCGCGCTCGCCAGAACCTCGAACTCTTCGCGATTGTACGCGATCCCGCTGCCGATCCCGCCTAAAGTAAAGCTAGCCCGGATGATCAGAGGATACCCGAGGGTCTCTGCCGCAGCCCTGGCATCCTCCATGGTCCTCGCAATCCCGCTCTTCGGCACCCGGAGCCCGATGTGACTCATGGCATTGCGGAATTTTTCCCTGTCTTCGGCCTTCTGAATCACCGGGATCGAAGCGCCGATCATTTCCACGCCCAGTTTCTCCAGCAACCCTGTTTCAGCGACCTTGACCGCAATGTTGAGGCCTGTCTGACCGCCCAGTGTGGGAAGCACGGCCTGGGGTCTTTCCCGTTCGATGACCTTGGCAACGATCTCGGGGGTAATGGGCTCGATGTAGGTGTGGTGAGCCGTCTCAGGATCGGTCATGATCGTGGCGGGATTGCTGTTGATGAGGACAACCTCATAGCCTTCTTCCCTGAGCGCCTTGCAGGCCTGGGTTCCCGAATAGTCGAATTCACAGGCCTGGCCGATCACAATGGGGCCGGATCCGATGATGAGGATTTTCTTGATGTCAGAACGTTTGGGCACTACTTCGTTGCCTGTCGCAGGTTGCTAGTTGCAGGTTGCGTGTTGCGCGTCCCAGGTTGCAGAACACTGGTTGTCAGTTGTCCGTCAGCTCTTGCGAGCCGTATGTTGCTTGTCGCAGGTTGCTTGTGGCTCTTACTTCTGTATTCTGTCTACTGTATTCTGTCTTCTGGTTACTCGTCACTCGTCACTTGTCACTTGTCCCTCGTCACTTCTTCTCTCCTTCTTCATCATCTCGATGAACCGGTCAAAGAGATGCGCGGCGTCGTGAGGTCCCGGAGAGGCTTCAGGGTGGTACTGAACGGAGAAGAGCGGAATTCTTTTGTGAACAAGCCCTTCAAGTGTGCCGTCATTCAAATTCACATGGCTCAGTTCGATGTCCGGATTGTTGAGCGACTCAATGTCCACGCAGAACCCGTGATTCTGGGAAGTGATTTCCACTTTTCCGGTAGCCAGATCTTTCACAGGCTGGTTGGCACCCCGATGGCCGAACTTGAGCTTGAACGTCTTCCCTCCCAGGGCCAATCCCACCAGTTGATGCCCCAGGCAGATCCCGAAAATGGGCCTCTCTCCGATCTGCGCCCGGATGGTCTCGACTGCATAGGTGACCGCTGCCGGATCCCCGGGCCCGTTGCTCAGGAAAAGGCCGTGAGGGTCGAGTTTGGTGATTGTCGCTGAATCCGTGTTTGCAGGAAGGACCAGGAGAGTGCATCCCCTTTGTTCCAGCGAGCGGAGGATGTTATATTTCACACCATAGTCCATGGCGACCACGCGCCACTTGCCCGGATCGTCAGGCCACTGAAACCCCTCCAGGCCCCGCTCAAGCCTGACCGGCCGTCCATCCTTCCACAACATGGGCTCCTTCCCTGTCACCTCCATCACCAGATCCAGGCCTGTCATGGAAGGCGATTGCCTTGCCTTGGAGACCAGGGAGTCAGGGTCCAGATCCAGGGTGGAGAGCGCGGCCCTCATGGCGCCTGCTTGCCTGATGTGCTTGGTCAGAGCCCGGGTGTCGATTCCTTCCACTCCCGGCACATGGGCTTCCCTCAGATAAAGGGCGAGGCTTTTCTGGGATCTCCAGCTGCTCGGAAATTCCTGGTACTCTTTCACCAGAAACGCCCGCACCTGGATTCGCTCCGATTCCACGTCGGCGTCATTGATCCCGTAGTTCCCGATAAGGGGATAGGTCATGGTGACCATTTGCCCGCAATAGGAAGGATCGGTCAGGATTTCCTGGTAACCGGCCATGCTGGTGTTGAAGACCACTTCCCCTGTGACTTCACCGTCTCCGGAAAAGGAACGGCCACGGAAAATCGTCCCGTCTTCAAGCGCAAGCAAAGCCTTTTTGTATTCCAGTCCCGTACTCATATTGACCAAGACCTATTTCATTTTGCCTTTTTCAGCAAGGGCAAAAGAGCTTCGCCTGCGGACCACCGACGGCCGACTGCTGACCGCCGATTGCGCGAAACCCACGCTCTTTGCCCGGTTCAATGTTGGTCGCCGGTTCCTCAAAAACGCTCAAATACAAGGCGCCCGAAATCCCGAGGAGTGAGTCGTACAGTCTAGTACGTCGCAACGACGAGGGATGAGGGCAACGCAGTAGATGGGCGTTTTTCAGCAACCGGCTAGTCCCACTCCTGAAGCCCATCCTTATTCAGATCAGGAGCGAATTTCGGTTTCACCTTCCGATACACTTCGAAAGGACTCATGGCTTTCCCGTCCACCTTGAGAAGGTCCTCTTCAACCCTGATCCCGAATAGCTTCTCGTTCTCCTGAAGATATGTCAAGATGAGGAACCAGTCTTTCTCCTCCAGGGAGACGATTTCGCCCCCATTCAACTGCTCCTCGTCGATGAGCTTGAAGGGGTCTCTCACATAGATGGCTCCTCCTGAAGCAAGAGAAAAGAGGTTGGAGCCCGGGTACGGAGCGGCCTGGGGCTTCACCCTGCCCTCCTGATCAAACTCCAGGCCGTTCAGGATGACAAAACCCCCGCCGTTTAGAGGGTCGCCGGCCATAAAAGATTCTGCCAGGTAGTCGAGGCAAGTCCCGTTGATGAGTACCCTGGGTTTGCCCACGGCGTTGATCAGGGGTCTGCCCGCCGCATTTCCCATCACATAGACCTCCCCTCCTTTGGCGCCGTAAAGAAAGGTCTGGCCCGTGTCTCCGTAGATCACGATCTTCCCGGCCTTCATGATCTGGCCCAGTTGATCCTGGGCATTGCCGTGGACATAGATGGAAAGACCGTCAATGCCTGAACCGAGATAATCCCCTGAGCTGCCGTAAATGTCGATCCGCACACCGCCCGAGTCAGGACCAAAACCGCACCCGTGAAAACGCTGGCCTCTGAGCCCGAAAACAATGAACCTGCGCCAGCCCCTGAAAAAAGCCTCACCCATCAACCGGCTGTCACACCAGTCCCCTTCAGGCGGGAACAGAGACGCATCGATGATCAAGACCTTTTCATCGTAAGAAGGACCCCTGAAGAATTGACGAGTCTCCCAGTCGATCAGGCGATAGGTGGTCTTTCGATCGAGAAATCCGGGCGCATTTTGGTCGAGGGACGGGAAGTTTCGGAGAATCGCTTCCAGCGTCTTGCTCACCATTTGAACGATGGACCGCCTCTTCTTGTCATAGGTGGGGTAGCGGCGGTCCAGCATGTCCGTCAGAGCCGAGAGAGCCACCTCGAAATAGGCATCCCCTTTTCTCGCCCAGATCCTGATTTCCTTCAGACAATCCATGAAGTCCGAGTAGTCCCAGGTCCTGATGCCCTGCCGGAGGTAGTCGAAGAGGAGCTCGGGCCGCTGGAGCTCGAAGAAGCTCGCGATGTTGAACCGTTGCCGGTTTTCTTCCTCCAGCACATAGTAGACGCGGCCAGGAAGATAGGGAACCTGCTCCGAAGGCACTTTCACCTCCTTGCCGAACTTGTCGAGGCATGTGAGGTGCTTCACCCCGGCGGGAGAGCTGTTTCCCTCCAGGCTGAAGATGAAAGAGCCCCCGTCGGTGTGACTGCCGCCCCGGGCGTTCCAGTACTTGTCCGCACTGGTCCCCACTCGAGGATCTTCATCGGAAAGGCTTTTGAGGGTCGCATCGATCGCCTGCTTCTCCGAGCAGATGAGCCCCACCTGAACCTGACCGTCGTGGAGCGCGAAAACCTGGGGCCTGAGCATGGCCGTGTCCGTGATGCCGATCAGCTGAAGCTTGCGGTTCTCCGTGTCGTTTCGAGCGATGATGAAAAACCAGGGACCGTCGGGAGAGGCGTGGATGTGGGTCGCCTGGATCGCCCTGTAGATCTTCTGCTTCTCCGGAGAGAGCTGGTCAAAATCCCTCTCCAGCGTTGGAGCGAGAGCCTCGATGACATACTCCAGGGGATACCCGTAGGTGCGGCTGTAAAGATCGAAGAGGAGCACAGAGACCTCGGTGTCCGTCAGGAACAGGGGATGGATGTTCCGCTGCCTCAGGTATTCGACGACCGAATGGTAGTTTGCGAAGTCCCCGTTGTGCACCAGGGCTTCGTTGAGGCCGATGAAGGGGTGAGCGCCTGCAGGGTGCCAAACCCTTCCTTTGGTCGGATAGCGCTGGTGGGCGATCCAGATGTGGGACTTGAAGTCATCGAGCTTGTAGTACTGGACCACCTGCTCGGCGTAGCCCACGATCTTCAGGATGAAAAAATTCCTTCCGTGGGACAGGACAAAGGCTCTCTGCTTCCCGAAAGCATCGTAGTGAGCCTTGTTGAGCCTGAAGGTGTTTTGGTAAACAAACTCGTCTTCTGCCTTGCGCCGGCTCAACCCATGGAGTCCTTGACGGGAGATGAAGGCATCCAGGACCTCGGGCTTCACCCTCACAAAGTATCTCCACACGTCCGGAGGCCGGACCTCCATGCCGTGGATGTCCCGGTAGTCGTCGATGTGGGGAATCTCTTCAGAGAAGTCGATCTGGAACCACGGCTCGATGAATTCGCGGTGAACGTCCCCCATCACCCCGTCCTCGAGGACGGCGATCTGGAGGAGGTAGTCCTCTTCAAGGATTTCAGGAGAGACGCCGAGCATACTGGGGTCAAAACCCATAGCCGCAATCCCGCCCCCGCGGCCGTTTCCCCGGTTGTGCATCTGCCGCGAGGGTTCAAAAATGTGCTTGCCCCTCACCGGGATGCTGCACGCAAATCCCGTCACCCCGCATCCCCCTTCCGCCTCTGTCCCAAAGCGGTCCGGAGACCGAAGACCTTTGATCAGGGTCTTTCTCGATTCTGTGATGCGATGAACGATTTCCGCCTTATTCATGATTACGAACCTCAAAGAACTGGAGTGTTGGAGCATTGGAGCACTGGAGTATTGGAACAATTGGTTTGCAGGCCTTCTTGCCCATCACTCCATTACTCCACCACTCCAGTACTCCATCATCCTTTCTTCATATAATCCAAATGCACCAGACAATCCGTGCGGCCCACGAGCTCGCGGATGCTCTTCATCCCAAGCCTCTTGAGAATGCGCACCAGTTCCTTTCTCCATGCCAGAAAGAGATTGATAATCCTCTGCGTCCCCCATTCGAGGTCGATCAGGTTCATGAGTTCCGCGTCCGTGGTCGCGATGCCCCTGGCGCACCCTCGGCCGCTTTCGCAGTTGTGGCACCGGATGCACTCCAGGGCCACCAGGTCCGCCGTGCCCGTGCACACGCCGTCCGCACCCAGGGCGATGATCTTGGCCACGTCATGGGGCGTCCGGATTCCCCCGCTCGCAATGACCGTGATTCTCTCCCTCACCCCCTCCTGGATGAGAAAACGGTGAACCTTGGGAAGCGCATACTCGATGGGCATGGCGATGTTCTTTTTCGCAATGTCGGGCGCAGCCCCTGTTCCCCCGTAGCTGCCGTCCAGGTGGATGATGTGTGCGCCCGCGTAGTAGCTTCCCACCGCCACCATGTCCACATCCGTCGGAGTGGAGACCTTCACGGACACCAGCGCCTGGGGATTGATCGCCTTGATCCAGTCCACGTGCTTCTTGTGGTCCTCCACCGAGTACACGCTGTGGAATGGGAAGGGTGAGAAAAGAGGGAATCCCACGACCGCCTCCCTCATCCGGGCCACGCCGGGAGTGACCTTGTCGCCCAGGAGATGCCCGCCCAGCCCCGGTTTGGCGCCCTGGGCATACTTGAACTCTACGATTTTCACTCTCTTGATGGTCTCTTCCCTCACCCCGAAAAGCCCTGTGGCCACCTGGGTGATGACATGGTCGTCATAGGGTTTGAGTTCGTCCGGATACCCTCCCTCCCCGGTGCAGCAAAAGGTCCCGAGCGTTGCAGCGGCCTTGATGCGGCTCAGCATGGTCGTAATGCTCACAGACCCGTAGGACATGCCCCCGCCGTAAAAGGGGACTTCGATCCTCACTCGATGGGCATGGTCGTTGCGCCGGTTCAGATCGACCCCCATATCCACATCCCCGTCCTCAACGGCCGGGGCTTTTCCGGGCAAGGGCAACACCAGCCGGAGCTTGTCAAATCCGCCGCCCGACGCCCCGGTCCGGTATTCCAGACCTCCGGGAGGCACCAGCCCTGTTTCAGCCATGTGCCATGTGCTCGCCAGCAGGTCGGGCGTCCACCTGTAGTCCCCCATGGTGTCAAAGGTAGGATTTCTTCTCAGGGAAAGCGCCTTCGTCGGGCACTCCTTTGTGCAAGGGGTCGTGCAGTCTGGCCCCACGCACCGGTAGGCATTTCGGGTGAGCACGCGGCCTCTCTTCATTTCGTGGACCCCATAGAGGCAACTCTCGACGCACTTGCCGCAGGCCGTGCACTCTTTGCTGCGGCTGAGGCGGTATTTCCCGATCGGATTTCGGAATCGCGACGGCGTTCTCACAACGTCAGGGACTTTGTGGTTACTCAAGTTCATACCCTTCCTTGACCTCTCCCAGAGTTCCAAAAACAGGCTTGTCCATCTCTTCGAAGAACATGGCCCGGCCCACTTCTCCCCTGAGGCGCCGGGCATCCCGTATGCCCATGGCGCCCATCACTTCCAGAAGCTGGTTGTGAAAGGCCCCGAAGAGATTGTAGACCCGCGAAGCCACCCACACCGGCGTCGCCTTTTCGATCTCCACAGGGCAGGAGAGCCCTGAGGCACATCGCCGGCACATGCGGCATTCCAGGGCAATCAGGATGGGGAAGTCGATGACCACAGCGTCCGCTCCGCAGAGCATGGCCTTGGCCACGTGTTCCGCCATGGCAATGCCGCCGCTGGCCAGAAGGGTCATCTCATCGCGAATCCCTTCTTCAATCAGCGTCCTGTGGACCGACCTCAAGATGTCCTTCATGGCCGTCGATTCGTCATCCACAGCCGTGCCCCAATAACTCCCTTCCAGATGGATGATGGAGACCCCTGCCCGCGCAAGGGCCAGCGCTTTTTGTTTCGCGCTATGGTCCATGGGAAGATGAACGGAAACCAGGGCCAAAGGCACATGCTTCCTGACAGACTTCAATCGCTCGTCCCAATCCTCGGTCCATGGGAGTTCAACCAGGCGAAATCCCTTGAGACCGCGGCGGGATTTCATCGGACCCGCAGGCAGAGTGGGCATGAGATGAGACCGGTAGGGGTCCAGGTTCTTCTTCAGAAGATGGGCCGGCGCCGCAAGGAACGTGCCCAGCCGTTTGGCCGCCATGGCCCATCCCTTCATGGTTTGCTCGCTGATGGAGCCGAAGGACGGTATTCTCATGAGAACAGGGACAGGAATATCTATGAAATCCGGGAGGCGGCTCAGGAGATCGCCCTTCTCGTTGAAGACAAGGTGTCTCGGGGTCTTTCCAAGATCCACCCCGGTGCTGATGTACTCACGGCCGTGAATGCCGTCCCTCGTGGGCCTGACGATCTCCGACATGTCCGTCCACATGGCGTCGAAGCCCTCACCGCTGAATGGCCCTGGATAGCCGGCACCGGACACGGGGATCTTCCCTGTCTCCGCCTGGTACCACAGCCGGGCGATGATTTCCGGGGTCCAGTGCCTGTCGCCCAGGGACTTGAACTCCGGACTCGAGGATTTGTGGATCAGCTCCTTAGGACACCCCTGAACACATCTTAGGCAGTTCATGCACTGGTTGTCGATGGAGTCGACCATCTGGCGGGAATCCAGGTCCCGCTGGTCGTAGACCTTGTAAACGCATCGCTTCTTGACACACACGGCGCACTTCAAACAGCCTTCTTCCCAGGCGATGATCCCGGAGGGGGTGATCGCCTTGAAGCGGTGCGGGGTAGGTTTCGTGTGAATCGCATACTTCTTTGGCATAACTCGTTCTCGCTTCTGGAATCTGTCTACTCCTTACTGCTTACTGCCTACTGCTTACTGATTACAGGTCTCGGCAGCAGGCCCGCTCTTTCGGTGATCTCAGCGACCTTGTCTTCCCACTCAATGGCCATGATGTGGACCCCCCGGACCCCCGGAATCTCCTTGAGTCTCTGGATGGTTTCCACGCAGATCTTCAGGCCTTCCTCAGCCTGCTTCTTGGCCGGAACGCTCTCCATGCGCCTGATCACCTCATCAGGGACATCCATGCCGGCCACCTTCTTCTTCATGTACCGCGCCATGCCTGCGGACTTCAGAGGGGTGACCCCTCCCAGGATGCACGTCTTTTCCGTCAGCCCTTTGTCCCTGGACATGGCCATCCACTTTTCGAATCGGTCCAGATTGTATATGCACTGGGTCTGGATGAACTCCGCACCTGCGGCCACCTTCTTGGCCAACCGCACGACCCTGAAGGCAAAAGGATCGCCGAAAGGATTGGCTGCCGCGCCGATGAAAAGTTCCGGCGCCTTGGTCAGAGCCTCTCCTCCCAGAATGGTTCCCTTGTCCCGCATGGTTCTAACCACCTGCACGAACTGGATGGAATCCAGGTCAAAGACGCCCACGGCTTGAGGTTGGTTGCCGAAACTCTGGTGATCCCCGGACAGGCAGAGGATGTTTCGGATGCCCAGAGCCGAAGCGCCCAGAATATCGGACTGAAGGGCGATCCTGTTTCGGTCCCTCACCACCACCTGCAGCACAGGGTCCAGTCCTGCGGACTTCAAGAGGCTGCACGCCGCCAGGCTGGACATGCGCACGATGGCGGTCTGGTTGTCCGTGACATTGACCGCATCCACCGTGCTCCTGAGTAACTCCGCTTTCTTGAGAATGCTCTCCGCGTCCGCGCCCTTGGGAGGCCCGCATTCGGCGGTCACTGCGAACCCGCCCTGATCAAGAACTCTTTTCAAACGGCTCACGTCTTTCACCTCCGCTGGTCCTCCCTCATGATCTTTCTCGGCCCCCCGCCCTGTTTTCTCGACCAGTCCTTTGGAGGGTAGATCTGCTCCAAACGGTCCAGGGATCCGAATCGGTCGAGCCGGTCGATGATGGCCTGCCATGCGCAAGGGATCTCCGGATTGACCTCGCATTTCCCTTCCCTGGATCCTCCGCAAGGGCCGTTGAAAAGCTGTTTGGAGCAACGCGCCAGCGGGCATACCCCGCCGAAATCGTCAAGCATGCAGTCCCCGCACCCAAGGCAGTTCTCAACCCAGTATCCCTGGTCCCTGGTCTCCCCGAGGAACTCGGTGTTGAGAGCCGGCAGGACCGGGATCTCCGAAAACATTTCCGCCACCGCCTGGACCCCTGCGCCGCAACCCAGGGAGAGCACGGCATCATACTGGTCAACGATGTCATCCAGAAGGATGACAAAATCCTTCACACATTGGCGGTCCAGGGTTTTCTCCTCGATGAGGACCTCTTTGCCCTCCATCTTGTTGGCCATCCGGAGCGTGGAGGTTAGCATGCCCGTCTCCTTCTCTCCTCCTGCAGCGCACTCGGCCACACAGGAACCGCAACCGAGGACCAGGACTCTCTTGTAAGGAGCAATCATGGCCCTGATCTCGTCAATGGGTTTTCTTTCTGCTGTGATCATCCTTTTTCTCCTTGGTCCCTTTCCCCGTTTTCGGCCGCTCCAGCACCGGTGACGGCCGAATCTCGCTGACGCGACCCAGGATCTCTTCAGCCAGCTTTGCCAGGGGTTTGGGGTTTTCTTTTGAGTTGGCGACGATTCCCACTCTCTCTTTCTCAAGACCGATCTGGGCAATCGTCCGAGCCGTCATGTCCACACGCTTGGTCGCCCTGAGGTTCCCTTCAAAATAGCGGCAGGCTCCTTCAGGGCAGGCAATGACATAGGCTGCGTCCGCAAACTCCTCGAGCGCCTTGAGAAGGTGCAGAGGATCGAGCCGTCCGCTGCAGGGAATAGGAAAGAGCCGCAAACTCGATGCATACTTTTTTTCAAGGGCTTGTCTTACGGCTTCACCGCTTTCCGGTGTGTTCTGGCAATAGAATAAAGCCAGGGTCCGCTTTCTACCCTGAGAGATGCGGGGCTTTTTATCCGCCTGCTCTCTAGTGTCTTGTGAAATTCTGGATTCCATAGGAGGGAGTCCTCGATTTAGAGCTTCCGCGCTGCATTCAGCCGGATGTGTTTAGCAGGTTGCCCAAAGATACCTGCGTTACAGGCAAAAAAAAACGCCTCCCCCCAGAAAGAGGGGCAGACGCCTTTGTCAAAAATAAGTACTCCGTACTTCCTTGTGCGGAAACTTGATTAAACTACCCTTTTCCCCTGCCTTGTCAAGCCATTTTTCTAAAACTGCTTTCTTTTATCCTCTTTTCTCCTCAAGCAGATAGGTGGCGTAAGCATTGTGGATACGCTGGAGAGACCCGTTCAGTTTTTCCCTGAACCGGTCTTCGTTTCCGTCCGGCCCGAGGAGCCGCCGCGCCAAGGCCTTCAGTTCCTTCTTGTCCTTGGGTATCGCATGGATCTGCCTGTCTTCAAGAATCTGGAGACAGTGCTCCACCCGTCGGAGAAACAGGTAGTCTTCCTTCAGGGCTAGCGCCACCGGCTCAGGGAGAACCTTCTCCTTGCCAAGGAGCTCCAGGGCATTGAGTGTGTTCCCTTCGAGGAGAGAAGGGATCCGTGCTCCGTGAATGAGCTGCAGCCCCTGAACAAGAAACTCCACATCCCGCAATCCTCCCATGCCACTCTTCACATCCTGCGTAGCGCCGGAATGGGTCTTCATTCCCACAGTCCGCATCTTTTCAACCGATTGAGAGACGTCCTCCCTTTTCCAGCCCTGCAAGAGAACGGGACGAATCTTTTCGAGAAACGAGTAGCCCAGACGAAAATGCCCGGCCACAGGACGCATCTTGAGGGCCGCCTGGATTTCCCAGAGCGATGCCACCTCGGTGTAATACCGGACAAGGGACGACCACGAGGGGACCAACTCCCCGTCACGGCCAAAGGGCCTCAGCCTCAGATCCACCCGGTAGGCATAGCCTTCCTCGGTGTGGCTGGAGAGATCCGACCGAAGGTCTTCCATGAGCCGGGCAAAAAAGGTTTTCTTCTCCGGCTCCGGGTTCCCTTCCTCATCGCGCCAGAGGCCGAGCAGATCAATGTCGGAACTGTAGTTCAGCTCATGGCCTCCAAGCTTTCCCAGGGCCAGGATGCAGAAGCGGTCTTTCCATTCCGGATGCTCCTGGATTCTCTTTTCCAGAACGGCCTGTGCAAAAGCCTCAGCCACCCTCGACAACTCCAGCATCACCTCGCGCGTCGAGGCCCCAAGGCAAATGTCCCGAATCCCGATCCGCAACATCTCCCGGCGCCTCAAGCGCCTCAACCGGTTGAGCCATTCCCCGTGGCTGCTGCACCCGGACGCCGTGCGGCGAAGCTCTTCTTCAATATCCCTTGTCTCGCGAAGTTTGTGCAGAACCTCCGGGGCGACCACCCAGTCCAGAAATCCCGGATTTCTCACCAGGGCATCGGACAGGAACTGGCTCCCTGCAAAAATCCCGAGCAGGAGTTCAAGGCGCATGGGTTGCGACAAGAGGAGGTTGTAGTGGAAATCGGCGCTCACCTGGGCTCGCACGAAACGCTCCCAGTTGTTGAGGGCCATGTCCGGATCCGGTTTTCTCTTCAGGATATCAAAAGCCAAAAGGGCGAGTTTGGCAAAGGTCGCACTTCGAGCTCCGCCTCCGGCCATGCTCTTGATGTTCGCATAGGCGCGCTCAGGATGATCGAAGCCGCCATCAAGCAAAATGGCATCTCTCGCCTCCCGGGAAACCTGGTCCGAGAGAACAAGATCCGCCGCATTGCCCGCTGCCGCACCCGGAATGGAATCGCGGCCGAAATGGCGCTCTACAAAAACCCGCACGGCTGCAGAATGGGTTTCAAAATCAACGCGAAGCTGCTCTGAAGAATCCAGAGGGCCGCCTCTTGAGTATCCCATGCGTCGCGCAAGATGAGCGAACTCTGAAGAATCTTGAGACGGGAAGAAAAGGTCCATGGCGGAGCCGCGAAGCATGCGCATGCTGTTGATGAGGTGCCTCAGGAACGTGTAGGATTTACTGAGACGAGCGGATTCCTCGTCTGAGAGAACACCCTGCTCGCTGAGGGCCTCCAGGGCTTCACGAAGAAGAGGGGTTCTGAGCGATGGGACCTCCTTGCCGTGGGTCACCTGGAGAATCTGGACACTGTACTCCAGGTCCACCAAACCTCCGGGACTGAATTTGGCGTTGAGCCTAGCGGCCCCTGTCTTCTCCTTGAATTGCTTCTCCCGGAGATCTTTCAGCTCCTGCAGATCCAGGCGGCCGGAAAAATAGATCATCTCATCCCTGAGCCGCTCCACTTGCTTGCCCAGTTCCGGGTCCCCGGCAATAGCCCGCAGACGAACCAGGGCCAGCCTCTCGTAGGAATGGGAGGGCCCGTCAGGGCCATAGTAGCGGCAGAAGCTGTCCAGGCTGCTGGCCAGCGGCCCCGCGTTCCCATAAGGCCGGAGTCGCAGATCGAGTTGAAAGATCCCTTCCCGCTTTGACTTGATCAAACCGGTCACCCCTTTGACAAAGCGGTCGAAGAACTCCGCGTTCGTGACCGGTTGGTCTCCGTCCGTTGTGCCGCTGTCGTTGTAAACAAAGAGCAATTCCAGGTCAGAGGCATACCCTAGAGCAGCGCCGCCCAGTTTGCCCAGCCCCAGGATGGCATATTTTGCCTCAAGGCCGGCCACGGTTCTTGGTCTTCCGAAGCGTTCGGTGAGATCCTCGTAGACCAGTCTTGCTCCTTCATCGACGACCCGCTCGGCGAGCCGAGTCAGAGACAGGGCAAAGGAGTCGAATGTGGATTCGGGATGAAGAATGTGATCGAGATCAATGAAAAAGATTTCCCGGTCCTTGAACCGGTTCAGCCTTTCCCCCTTTTCCGCGAGCGGTTGCGCACCCTTCAGCGCCTCCTGCATTCTTTCATCCAGGGTCTCAGGGGTTCCGGCAAGAGCGTGGATTCCCGCATAAGGGCTCAGCATGGGAAGCAGGGTCTCATACTGGAGTCGGATAAAGTCCTCCCACAGGAAATCGCTGGCGCCGAGGAGTCTCGCAAGATCCTTGAGCAGATGAGGATCGGTCAGCAGATCCAGCCATTCCTTTTCCTTTTTCTTCTGCACCGCGTCTCTAACAATTTGCTCGAATCGGGAGAGGGCTGTGAAGGGATCCGGCGCAGCGCCGAGAAAATAAGTGAACTGCTTGGTGAGGAGTACGGAGAACTTGACGCGGTTGAGCAGTTCCGGGTCCTCGATCTTGCGGCCCCTCAGGTCGACCAGGTCGATTTCGTCTTCCACGCGACCGCGAATCGTTCGGATTCTCACGTGTTCGATCGAGACGTCATGTAGAGACAGGGCATTGGACAGGGCATACAAAAAAGCGGGGGTGTCTTCTGAGATCACCCTCAAGCGGGTAAAGGCTCCCGCACGATCCTCCACTTGGATCTCGACGGGATAGGGCACGGGATAAGAGCCTTGCTGAAGAGGAGCAAGCCTTCTCACCACAAGCTCATTGACCTGCTGCTTCGCCTCCGCAATCGACGGCCCATCCCCCTTTTCCAGAAGGCGGATGGAGGCCTCCATGCGGGACCGAAGCTCCTCCGACCAGATATCAAGGGGTATGGCCGTGTCCACGGCGCCGGAGAAATGATCGATGATTCTGCGCCTCTTCCGAAGGTCCTCCTTGTCATGCCGTTTCCTCTTGGCCACGATTTGAGGGCTTCCCTCGTCGGTGAATACTTCTCCCGAAAAAATGTTAAAGCCCATTCCTGCCAGGATGCCGGTGATGAGGGAAAACTCGGAGGGATAGTCAAAGGCCAGGACCGTGCAGTCCAGGGTCCCGTCCCTTCTCGGATCAAGAAGAATCTCCACAGGATGCTGGGGGGACAGGCGGCCAAGCGCTGAAAGGTGCCGCTCCACGTCCTTCTCGCTGAAGATCCGGGAGTATCGCTCGCCCAGCCGCGCCATGTGTTCGGCTCGCAGTCTTTCTTCGGCAGTCTTCAATTCCCCGCTCCCCCAACAGCAATATGCGCGTAGTATAGCACAAGTTCTCATACCCCGAGTGAACCGCCCAGAGGCACGGAAATAGCGGACCGGGCCTAAAAGGAAAAATCTCCCCCCACCCCTCTTTACAAAAGAGGGGGCAATACGAGAAAGACGAGAGCTTCCCCCTTTGTAAAGGGGGACGGGAGGGGGATTCAAGATTCAAGCCCAAACAAGAACTAGGGGGTTCCTCGGAAATCTTCCCGGGAACCCCCTTTCTTTGCAGTAATGAGCGAGATCTAGATATCGTAGTAGAGCGCGAACTCCCAAGGATGGGGCCGGAGTTCGACGGCCAAAACCTCTTTCTCAATCTTGTAGGAAATCCAGGTCTCGATCACATCCGAGGTGAACACATCCCCTTTAAGGAGATAAGCGTGATCGGCTTCAAGGGCCTTGAGCGCTTCCCTGAGGGATCCTGGGGTGTGAGGCACCTTGGCCAGTTCCTCCGGCGGCAGGTCGTAAATGTCCTTGTCCAGCGGATCTCCCGGGTCCACCTTGTTCTGGATCCCGTCCAGCATGGCCATGAGAATGGCGGAGAACGCCAGATAGGGGTTGCAGCTCGGGTCAGGGCACCGGAACTCCAGCCGCTTGGCTTTGGGCGAGTTGGAATAGAGAGGAATACGAACGGCTGCGCTTCGATTCCGCCTCGAGTAGGCCAGGTTGACCGGAGCTTCGAACCCAGGCACCAGCCGCTTGTAGCTGTTGGTCGTCGGGCTCGTGATCGCCAGAAGCGACGGCGCATGCTTAAGGAGCCCGCCGATGGCATACATGGCCATTTGCGACAGCCCCGCATAGCCGTCACCGGCGTAGAGGTTCTGGCCGCCTTTCCACAGGGAGCTGTGAACGTGCATCCCTGAGCCGTTGTCACTGAACAGGGGTTTGGGCATGAAGGTGACGGTCTTGTTGTACTTCTTGGCCACGTTCTTGATGACATACTTGTACTTGAGTAGGCTGTCCGCCATCTGCACCAGAGGAGAAAAACGCATGTCAATCTCCGATTGCCCTCCTGTGGCCACCTCATGGTGCTGGGCCTCGATCAGCACGCCGATCTTCTCGAGCGTGAGCATCATCTCGCTGCGGATGTCCTGCTGGCTGTCCATGGGAGGAACCGGGAAGTAGCCTTCCTTGTACCGGATTTTGTATCCGGTGTTGGGGTTCTCCACCCGCCCTGCGTTCCAGCGGCCCTCCACCGAGTCGATGTGGTAGTACCCTTCATGCTCGTTCTGATCGAACCGAATGTCGTCAAAGATGAAGAACTCCGCTTCAGGGCCGAAGTAGGCCACATCCGCGATTCCCAGGCTCTTGAGGTAATTCTCCGCCTTCCGAGCGATGTTCCGCGGGTCCCTTGTGTAGTCTTCACCGGTCACAGGATCGCAGATGTTGCAGAGAATGACGAGCGTCTTGGCCTGAAAGAAGGGATCGATGAAGGCGGTCTCCGCCACAGGCTTGACCAGCATGTCCGATTCATTGATCGCCTGCCATCCCCTGATGCTCGACCCGTCAAAGCCGAGGCCGCTTTCAAAAGTGTCCTCATCCACTTCCCTTGCAGGTATGGAAAAGTGCTGCCACAGTCCCGGGAAGTCCATGAACCTCAAGTCCACCACTTCCACCTTCTCTGTCTTGATCATGCTGACGATGTCTTTTGCCGTCTTTGTGTCACTCATTGATTTCCTCCCCATGTTGGATTCTGGTTACCTCCCACTGAATGAATATCGTTGAAAACACGTTCGCCCGTGCGAATCGACTTTTATTGATACCAGGCTTGAGCAAGACGCGTGCCATCGGCTCTGATGATGCAACCCTAAGGCTCCGCTTGGCTTTTCGCCTGTCCGTTATTCCAAGCCTTGTTTTCCGAACTACAATTTCGTAGGATCTTTTGCTCAGATGCTACAAAAGAGTAAGCCCTTCAAGGCCAAGAAGAGCTCCGGTGAGTCTCTCCGACAACGTCAGAAATCCCTCCTCCTGATGGGGGAAGGGATGGGAGTAGGGGCGGGCTTTATGCTCGCCCGCTGGAGGGGGTAAACCCTTCCCCTACGAGTGCATTTTCACGGGAAAAAATAGGATTGATTGACGGTTTTCAATAAAGTATAAAATTGGGTTCATTTAAAAACCCCGGAGACAGGTTTCATTGATGGAATGGAGACAGAGAATCTATTGCGGAGATCTGACCCCGTCTGACGCGGGAAAGGACGTTCTCCTCATGGGCTGGGTGGATGCTTTCCGCGATCACGGAAGTCTGCGCTTCATCCACCTCCGCGATGTTCGCGGGATCGCCCAGGTGGTCTTCAACCCTGAGATCGACAAGGAGAGCTACGACAAGGCCGCCGGCTTCAAGGAGGAATACGTTATTCAGGTGAGAGGCAAGGTCGCTCTTCGCCTCAAGGGCACTGAGAATCCCAACCTCAGCACCGGCGGCATCGAGGTGCTTGCCGAAGACATGGAAGTGCTTTCTCTGTCCAGGACCCTTCCCTTCAAGATCTCTGAAAAAGCCATCGCCTTTGGCGAGGACATCAAGGCCAATCCGGAGAAGGTGGATGAAGAGCTGAGGCTCCAGTACCGTTACCTCGACTTGAGACGGCCGTCGGCTCAAGAGCTCTTCATCAAGCGCTACGAGATCATCAAATGCATCAGGGCCTACCTGGACCAGCTTCACTTCACGGAAATCGAAACCCCTTTCCTCACCAAGAGCACACCTGAGGGAGCCAGGGACTACCTTGTGCCGAGCCGGGTTCACAAGGGCAAGTTCTATTCCCTGCCCCAGTCGCCCCAGCTCTTCAAGCAGCTCCTCATGATGAGCGGCATGGACCGCTACTTTCAGATTGCCCGTTGCTTCAGGGATGAAGACTTGCGGCCCAATCGCCAGCCTGAATTCACTCAACTGGATCTCGAAGCCTCTTTCATCGACGAGGAATTCATTTATGAGACGATTGAGGAGCTCACGGCCAGGATGTTCGCGCTCGGCGGGATCTCTCTTCCTAGACCCTTTCCCAGAATGACTTACGATGCCGCCATGGAGCGTTACGGCTCTGACCGGCCGGACCTTCGCTTCGGCATGGCCTTTGAAGAGGTCACGGACATTCTGAAGGAAACGCAGTACGAAGTCTTCCAACAGTTGTTGCGGGCAGGGGGCTGCATCAAGGGATTTTGTGTCCAAGGGCAGGCCGATGCTCTCAGCAAGAATGTGCTTCAGAATGAATATGCGATGAAAATCGCTCCCTCCTTCGGCGCCAAGGGCATGACCTGGATGAAGGTGACGGATGGCCAGCTCGAGTCCAACATCGTCCAGTTCTTCAGTCAAACGGAACAGGACCGTCTCCAAAAGCGCTTTCGTACCGAAGACGGAGACGTCATCATCATGATTGCAGACACCTCTCGAGATCTCGTAAACAAGGTACTCTCCGGCCTTCGCCTCCATCTCGCTGAAAGACTCAAAATGATTTCTGAGGATCGTTTCGTTCCTCTCTGGGTGACCGATTTCCCCTTGTTCGAACTCAAGGATGGAAACCTCGGTTCCCAGCACCACCCCTTCACCATGCCGGATCGCATCGATTTTGATCCGGCGAACAAGCAGGAATGCCTTAGCCTGAAGTCACGGGCTTATGACCTCGTCATGAACGGGGAGGAACTGGGGGGTGGAAGCATTAGGATCCACAGGATGGACATTCAAAAGAAAATTTTTCTTGCCCTGGAGCTGACGGAAGAAGAACTGCAAGCCAAATTCGGCTTCTTTCTCCGTGCTCTTGAATATGGGGCTCCCCCTCACGGCGGGCTTGCTCTGGGCCTGGACCGGGTGATCGCCATGATCCTGAAAGCGTCTTCCATCCGGGAAGTCATTGCTTTCCCGAAAAACCGGAGTGCGTACTGTCCCCTGAGCGAAGCACCTTCTTCTGTGGAGACTTTTCAGCTCAAGGAGCTGGGCCTTGCAATTCCTTTAGCAGGATTTGCCCCTGAAAAAACATCGAGACCGGACGTCAAGACGGAGCCCGCCCCCTCTGACTCGGAAAAGATTTCTCCGGACCGCGTAAAGCACATCGCCAAGCTCGCCCGTCTCAAACTGACCGACTCCGAGGTGGTTCTCTATCAGAAGGATCTCAACTCCATTCTCGAGTACGTTGAAACTCTGAGAGACCTCGACGCGGAGAACGTCCGTCCCATGAGCCACGTGATTCCCATGAAAAACGTGTGGCGTGAAGACAAGTCCGGAAAAGCGGGAAAACCGGAGGAAATCCTGTCCAATGCTCCGGCGAGGGAAAAGGATTTCTTCAAGGTTCCGAAGATCATTGAAGGTTAAGCTATGGATTTGTGTGATCGAAGCGCAACAGAACTCAGCCGATTGCTCAAGAAGAAGGAAGTGAGCTCAAGGGAGATCACTGAATCCGTGCTCGTCAGGATCGACGAGAAGGAAAGCCTGATACGGGCTTACATCACCACAACGCGTGAGCTGGCGCTCAAGCAGGCAGACCTTGCGGACAAGAGATTCCATCGGAGCGAGAGTCTCTCCCCCCTGGACGGGATCCCCATAGCCGTGAAAGATGTGCTCTGCACCAAAGGCATCAAAACCACCTGCGGTTCAGCCATTCTCAAGGACTACATACCGCCCTATAACGCCACAGCCGTAAAAGGGGTCATGAAGAGCGGTGCCGTGCTTGTAGGGAAAACAAACATGGATGAGTTCGCCATGGGCTCCTCCACGGAAAACAGTGCCTTCGGCGCAACGCGCAACCCCGTGAACCCTGATTGCGTGCCGGGAGGCTCAAGCGGCGGCGCCGCAGCGGCCGTTGCCGCTGGCGAAACCATCCTCTCCATAGGGTCGGACACAGGGGGCTCCATTAGGCTTCCTGCAGCCTTCTGCGGCGTCGCAGGAATCAAGCCAACTTATGGCAGGGTCTCGCGTTACGGGTTGGTCTCTTATGCCTCTTCCCTGGATCAGGTGGGAGCTCTAGGCCGCACGGTTGAAGATTGCGCCATGCTCCTTAACGCGATTTGCGGCCATGATCCGCTGGATTCGACTTCCGCCGAAGTCCCCACACCGGATTTCCGTCGTGCGTTCAAGAAAGGACTGGCAGGGCTCCGCATCGGCCTTCCAAAGGAGTATTTTGTCGAAGGGCTCGACCCCCTGATCCAGGCCAAGATCACGGACGCGGTCAGCCTTCTTGCCAAACAGGGAGCCCGCATCGTGGAGGTGTCGTTACCCCACACTCGCTATGCCATCAGCACCTACTACCTGATTGCCACGGCTGAGGCGAGCAGCAACCTCGCTCGTTATGACGGGGTAAAGTATGGGTTCAGGACCGGCGAGGAAGTGCCAGACATGGTGAAGATGGTTGAAGAGACCCGAAGTGAAGGCTTTGGACAAGAGGTCAAGAGAAGGATCATGCTGGGCACCTTCGTGCTCTCCGCCGGGTACTACGACGCCTACTATATGAAAGCCCAGCAGGCAAGGGCCCTGATCAAGGAGGATTTCGACAAAGTCTTCGAGAAGGTGGATTGTCTTTTGACTCCTGTCTCCCCCTGTTTGCCTTTCAGGTTTGGTGAGAAAATCACGGAACCCTTGCAGATGTACCTTGTCGATGTGTACACCGTGTCCGTCAATCTCGCCGGCTTGCCGGCAATAAGTGTCAACTGCGGCATGGTCGAGGGACTCCCTGTGGGAATGCAGATCATCGGCAAGGCTTTTGACGAGGAAATGGTCCTGCGCATCGCGCATGGGTATGAAACAATAAGATTGGAGTAAAGGAAGATTGGAGTAATGGAGTGATGGAGTGCTGGAGTACTGCAAACCAAATTCATGCTCTAGGAAATCAGTACTCCAATACTCCAATTCTCCAATACTCCAGTTCTTCGTACACTCCAACACTCCACTTTGGATTTGCTCATGGACTTCGATGTCATCATCGGTTTTGAAACACACGTGGAGCTGAAGACTCAGACCAAGCTCTTCTGCACCTGTGCGGTGGATTACGAGGCTTCTCCCAACAGCCGCATCTGCCCTGTGTGCACCGGCCAACCCGGCGCGCTTCCCGTGCTCAACAAAAAGGCCGTGCAGTTCACGGTCAAGGCAGGCCTTGCGCTCGGCTGCATGATCAACAGGCACTCGCGCTTTGCGCGGAAGAACTACTTCTATCCTGATCTTCCCAAGGGCTACCAGATTTCCCAGTACGAAAGACCTTTTTGTCAGGACGGGCTCCTGGAGATCACCGGAGATGACGGGAGACCTTACCCGGTCGGAATCAAACGAGTTCACCTCGAAGAAGATGCAGGCAAACTGATCCATTCCTCCAGTTCCTTTGAGTCCTCCAGCCACAGCTTCGTGGACTACAACCGCTCCAGTGTTCCTCTTCTCGAGATCGTGACCGACCACGAGCGCAACCCTTTGCGGTCTGTTCAGGAAGCGCGCACCTATCTCGAAAAACTGCGGCAAATCCTTCGCTACATTGAGATCAGCGACTGCAGTATGGAAAAAGGCCAGTTCCGCTGTGATGTCAACATTTCCCTTCGGCCCAAGGGCGCGAAGACTTTTGGCCATCGATCGGAAATCAAGAACATGGCCTCTTTCAAGTTCATCATGGATGCGCTCGAATACGAGATCAAGAGGCAGTCGGAGATCCTCCAGGCCGGAGGGGAGATGCCCCAGGAGACAAGGCTCTACGACGAGGCCAAGAGGGTCACTCTGCCGATGCGGAGCAAAGAGGATGCGCCGGATTACCGGTATTTTCCTGATCCTGACCTCGTGGAGGTCGAGCTCGATGAAGATTTTATCCACAAAATCAGGAAAAAGATGCCTGAACTGCCGGATCAGAAGATTCATCGCCTGGTGGAAGAATTCGATGTCCCCCGCGACGAGGTCTTGATTCTGACCAAGGAAAAGGCGGTGAGCGACTATTTCACGACCTGCGCCCTTGCCTGCGAAGACCGGAAGAGGCTCAGCCGCTGGATCATCAAGGATCTCTTCAAGCTCCTCAACAAGGCCTGCCTGCCCATGGAGCAGTGCCCGGTCCCGCCGGATCACTTCTCCAGCCTGGTCAACCTCATCGCAAAGGGTGAGGTCACGGAGAAAATGGCTCGAACTATCCTGGAAGAGATGTTTGAAAAAGGCGTGAGCCCGGGAGCCGTGATTGAGAGCAAAGGATTGAAACCGATTCAGGACAGCGGCGCGCTGGAGAAGATCGTGGACGAGGTGCTTGCCAAGAACCCTGAGGCGGTTGCCAAGATCAAGGAAGGGAACAAGAAACCGGTCGATTTCCTCATCGGCCAGGTTATGAGAAAAACCCGCGGTAAGGCCGACCCTGCCGCCCTCACCAAGCTCATCCAAAAGAAACTGCGCTCATAAAAAATCCCCCGGCCGCTTTTTTCCCTGGACGCGGCGCGGGGGATTTTGTCTTTCTTCTACCCTAATTCATCTTGATGTAGGTCGGGAAGAACATTTCCGTGGGGGTCACGGGCATATTCTGAATCTTGCTGTTGTAGGCGATGACAAACTTCTCCACATGAAGCCACAGCCAGGGGCAGTCCTCCCAGACGAACTTGGCAGCCTGCACCAGCAGTGCCTTTCGTTTCTCCGGGTTCTGCTCGAGCCTGCTCTGCTCCATGATCTTGTCGTACTCAGGATTCGAATAGAAAGCCGATCCCAGTCCCTTGGGCGGATACACAGCCGTTGTGAACTGGCCGTAGAGGGCCATGTCCGCATCCATGATCAGCGGCCCCCAGCCCAACAGACACGCATCCATTTCCGACTGCTCCAGAGGCTTGTACACCACGGACATGAACGTGGGCCAGTCGTAGACTCTCAGCTCAGCTTTCACTCCGACTGCCTGAAGATAAGCCTGGACCGCTTCGGCCACCTGTGTGTCAAAGAGGTAGCGACCTTGCGGGGTTCCGAGCTTGACGGTCTGGTTGAAGTCGAAATTGGCTTCCTTGAGCAACTGCTTGGCCTTGTCCGGATTGTAGTCGTACTGCTTTTCCATCTTGGCATATCCGAAAAGCTTCGGTGACACAGCCCCGTCCATGGGCTCTGCCGTGTCGAAAAGGATCTTCTTCACGATCGCTTTCTTGTCCACCGCGTAATTGAAGGCCTGGCGCACGCGCTTGTCCTTCATCACTGGCCGATCGCCTCGCAGCGCCATGAAGATGGTTCTGGTGTCAAGAGGCATGTCGACCTTGATCTTTGGGTCGGCCTTGAGGGCCGCCACATTGGCCGGAGACGGCTTGTAGCAGATGTCGATCTGGCCGCTTCTCAGCATGGCTTCCCGCGTAGACACATCCGGCACGATCTTCCAGATGATTTTCTCAACCGTGGCCTTGGGTCCCCAGTAGTCGTCGTTGCGGACCATCACAATGCGGTCGCCCTTGACCCATTCGCTCAGTTTATAGGGTCCTGCGCCGACCGGGTTGTTGCGCACGTCCTCCCCGTACTTCTCAATGGCCGCCGGTGAAATGGTCGCGGCCACCACCATGGAAAGAGTCTGGTCCATGGGCGCAAAGGGGTACTTCAATTTGAGTTGGACCGTGGAGTCGTCGACCACCACGCATTCATTCACGCAGGTGATGGCGAAGCGTAGCGGCACCCGAAACTTGGAGTCCAGGGTTCTGTCGAAGCTCAGTTTCACGGCCTTGGCATTGAAGGGCGTCCCGTCGCTGAATTTGACCCCCTTGCGCAGATGAAGGGTCCAGGTCAGGCCGTCGGAGGATACCTCATGCTTGGTGACCAGACGCGGTTCGAGGTTGCCCTCAGGGGTCTGGTAAAAATAGGTGTCGTACAGCAGGGCGCACATGTTCTGGATAAGGGTCGTTGTCTGCTCCTGCGGGTTCAAGG
Source organism: uncultured delta proteobacterium (assembly GCA_963702565.1). Taxonomy (GTDB): domain Bacteria; phylum Desulfobacterota; class DSM-4660; order Desulfatiglandales; family HGW-15; genus CAVPDE01. Next base: position 467,546 of record CAVPDE010000010.1, read on the forward strand.
TATCCGCATCAATCCCGATACCGATGGTCACCTGCTTGATCTGACCCCGGGCATCCATGGGCGAGTAAACGCCCCAGAGTGCCACCATCAAAGTCAGCGCCATCACCATTGCCAATCTCTTTGTCACTCTCTTTGTCACTCTCTGCATCACATTCCTCCTCGTTTCAGTTAGAATTTCACAGCTTGGGCAAATACCGGTCGATCTCGAACTGGCTCACGTGGGTCCGGTAGGCGTCCCACTCGATCTTCTTGTTTTCGATGAACTTGTTGAAGATGTGGTCTCCCAGGACCTCCCGGACCAGCTTGCTCTTCTCGGCTTCCAGGATGGCGGCGTAGAGATTCCCGGGCAGATCCGTGATGCCGTGAGCCCTGCGCTCGGCCGGATTCATTTCGTAGATGTCCTCTTCAATCGGATCCTGCAGCTCCATCTTCTTCTCGATGCCGTCCATGCCCGCGCCAAGCATCACGGAAAAAGCGAGATAAGGATTGCAGGCCGGATCCGGGGAGCGGAACTCGATCCTGGTGGCGGTCTCCTTCCCGGGCTTGTACATGGGAACGCGGATCATGGCGGAGCGGTTCCTGCGAGCCCATGAGACATAGACCGGGGCTTCATACCCCGGCACCAGTCGCTTGTAAGAGTTCACCCACTGATTCGTCACGGCCGCAATCTCCGGGGCATGGCGCATGAGCCCGGCAATGTAGTGCTTGGCAATCTCGGAGAGGTGATACTTGTCGGCCACGTCGTGAAAGGCGTTCTTCGAGCCCTTGAAAAGAGACTGATGAACATGCATGCCGCTTCCGTTGATGCCGAAGACAGGTTTAGGCATAAACGTCGCATAAACCCCGTGCTGCCGGGCGATTTCCTTGACCACCAGCCGGTAGGTCATGGTCTTGTCCGCCATGCGCAGCCCCTCGTCATAGCGGAGATCAATCTCGTGCTGGCTGGGCGCCACCTCGTGGTGGCTGTACTCTACGTCAATCCCCATGGACTGGAGTGTGAAAATCGTGTCCCTCCTGAGGTCGCTCCCCATGTCCAGGGGTCTTGCATCAAAGTAGCCGCCTGCATCCAGGACCTCTGTGCTTTTGTTGTCTTTGAAGTAGAAGAACTCGAGCTCCGGACCGGTGTAGAAGGTGTACCCCTTGTCCGCGACCTTCTTGAGAAGCCTCTTGAAAACATACCGAGGGTCTCCCTCATAGGGAGTTCCATCCGGGTTGAGGATGTCACAGAACATTCGGGCCACAGGCCGCTCCACACCACGCCAAGGCACGAGTTGAAAGGTCGTGGGATCCGGTTTTGCGATCATGTCGCTCTCCTGAATCCTTGCAAAGCCCTCGATGGAAGACCCGTCAAATCCCATGCCCTCGGTCAGCCCTTCTTCCAGCTCCGAGGGAGTAACCGCGAAGCTCTTTAGGAACCCGAGCACATCCGGAAACCAGAACTGGATGAAGCTCACATTCAATTCCTTGACGGCACGCTTCACGTCTTCGGCGTTCTGACAACTCATCTTCTTGATATTCGCCAGCACCTGGCTTTCCATACTCCTATTCCTCCTACCCTCGTAAATGTGACCTTTAACCTCTATTTTCTGACAGGTTATAATACACCAAACTCCATCCAAGGCCATCTTTTTCTTGCAATCCATTAGCCTCGGCAGATGCGAAAGGAGGTATTCCAATCCCTCGACGTCTATGCTAGAATATCGGGCTATTAAGAAGGGTGTTCAGTCTCCGGGGTCTCTGCCTGGAAAAGGGGGGTAGAGCGACCAGTCTGTGTTCAGGATTCTCCACATACACACGCTGCCCGTCATCAGTGGTTCGGGGATTAATACCTTCCTGACGATGCGAGGCATGCAGGGAAATCGCTTTGAATCGGTACTCGCCTGCGCGCCCGGAGGAGCACTGATCGAACTGGTTCAACGTTACGGAATGGAAGTGAAGACCTTCCCCAGCCTGGTACAACCCCTCCACCCCATGATGGATCTCAAAGCAATCCTCGACCTCACAGGTCACCTCAAGAGGAAACCCTATCACGTCGTCCACACTCACAACTCCAAAGCAGGGTTCATCGGCCGCCTCTCTGCAAAGCTTGCCCGAGTCCCGGTGATCGTCCACACGGTTCATGGCTTTGCCTTCCACCAGCAAGAACCTCCCTGGCGTCGGTTTCTTTTTCAGAACCTCGAACGCCTGGCCTCTCACTGGTGTGACAAAATGATTTTCATTTCCCAGCCCCTCGTGGATTGGGCTTTGGAGGAAAAAATAGGCTCCGCAGGGAAGATGGCGAGAATCTACAGCGGGATTGAGATGGACCGCTTCCATCCCGTGTCTGAAGAGGAGAAAAAAAATCTGAAGAGAAAATGGGGCCTCCATGAGCAGGATGCCGTCATCGGTATCGTGTCGAAACTGTGGGAGGGAAAGGGCCACGCTCTTCTCATCCGGGCTTTCAAGAAAATCAGGAGAGAAAAACCGCAAGCCCGATTGGTCATCGTCGGGGAAGGTTCTCTCATGGAATCCCTCAAGGACTTGGTGACTCACCTGGAGCTTTCAGACGCCGTGATCTTCACAGGTTTTCTCGAGGATGTCCCTCAAATCCTTGCCACCTTCGACGTCGCGGTTCTCCCTTCTTATTTCGAAGGAATGGGAAGAGTGCTTCTTGAAGCCATGGCCATGGAGAAACCCGTGGTGGGAACAGCCGTAGGCGGCATCCCTGATCTGATCGAACAGGGTTTGAACGGCTACCTGGTGAGTCCCGGGAGCGAAAAAGAATTGGCAGCTTCCGTTTTAAAGATCCTCAACGACAAGGCCCTTGCCCTCAAGATGGGGCAAGCAGGACGAATGAAGATGACAGACCGCTTCAGTGCGGAGTCGATGGTTCAATCCATAGAAAAGGTGTACAGTGAACTTCTTAAAAAGAAAGGGGTCTGTCTTGATTCTTAGAATCTTCTGGCAAACTCTTCTTGCCCTGTTGCTCGCTATCCTGCTCCTTCCTGCCACCCGGTCCCTCTTTTTCAATGCAGGACTGAGGTGGCACTTCATCCTTCTCTTTTCAGTTCTGGCGGCCTGTTTTCTGACCCCTCTCTGCCGTGTTCTTGGCCTCAAGCTTAAGATCCTTGACCGGCCGGACTGGCGCAAAATCCATGATCAGCCGACCCCGCTCCTCGGTGGGGTGGCGGTCTTCATTGCCTTTTCAGTCGCCCTTTTCCTGAATAACGTCTTTCTGCCTGGAATGAAAAGCCTGTTTCTCGGAGCAACCCTAATTTTTGTCATGGGTCTCATCGACGACGTCAAACCCATTCCTGCTCTGCTGAAATTCATCCTCCAAGTCGGTATCTCTTCCCTCGTTATTCTCATGGGCGATATTCACCTCACTTTTTTCTACCATTCGACCTGGGCGCCTTTCGTCAACGTCCCTCTCACCGTTCTCTGGATGGTGGGGTTGACCAATGCGATGAATTTCTTTGACGGCATTGACGGCCTTGCCTCCGCCATGTCCATTATTTGCGCTCTGTTCCTGGGCCTATTGGCCTTCAACACGGAGCAGCCGGCCTTGGGCTGGTTTGCCGTGGCCGTCGTCGGGGCCTGCGCCGGGTTCCTTCCCCACAATTTCCGTCTTGGGAAATCCGCTCTTATCTTCCTCGGGGATGCCGGCAGCACTTTCCTGGGATTCACGCTGGGCGGTTTGGCGGTCTTAGGACAGTGGTCGATGACGAGCCAGTTCGTGTCCCTGGCAGCTCCCATGCTCATCTTCGGCGTCCTCATCTTTGATATGATTTATGTCAATCTCTCGCGGATCAAGAACCGCCAAGCAAGGAGTTTCACTGAACTGCTCACCTGCGTGAACAAGGATCATCTGCATCACCGGCTCCTTTTTCTCGGCTTTGCAAGAAAAGAAGTGGTTTTCATCATCTCCACCATCTCCGTCTGCCTGGGCATGAGCGCGTTCATCATCATGGATCAGAAGTTTGTCGAGGGTCTCCTTGGACTGTTCCAGGCGGTTCTGATTCTGGGCCTCGTCGTGGCCTTAATGCTCAAGGGAAGAGAGCGTATCCCCAAGGAAGGGGACAGACGAAGAACGTTGAGACGCCGTGAGGACCGCATGCGGGCAGGGGACTTCAAAGATATCTTTTCAGGATAGGCGCTCGAAAACGATCAGTCTTCGCCTGTGGGGCGAATGAGGGATGGTGTAGGAGACGTCCTGAAGCGGCTTGTACGCATGCCTGAAAGTTCCCAGAGCTTCCTCCAGTTCATCTTCGCAGGACGGTCCCTTCATGAAAATAGCCCTGCCACCCGGCGCAAGGCACTTCATGACTCGGTCCAGGGTCTTGGGGATGGATTCCAGGGCCCGCGTGATGACGCCGCTCACGCTCTTGCTGAAAGAAGGGTAAATCTTGCCTTCATAGATCTCGATGCCTTTAAGCCCGAGGGTTTGCACCACTTCATGCAGAAAGGTTATTCTTTTGTGCCTGCCTTCCGCAAGGACCATGTCTGTTTTCGGACAGGCAATTTTCAGGAGAATACCGGGCAGACCTGCGCCTGTGCCGATGTCGAGGAGCGGGGAGGGAAGGTCCCATTCCAGCAATTTCGCAACCAGAACACAGTCGATGTAGTGTTTCTGAACCATGTTGTCGAACTGATAAATGCGAGTGAGATCGTACTCCGCATTTCTCTTTCGCAAAAGGCTGTGATATTGCCATACTTGCTGGACCTGCTTCTCGCTCAGGGGCAACCGGCTTCGCTCAAACCATTCTTTGAGGGAAGGCAGACCGGGGGAAAGTTTCTGAGTTATCTTTCTCTGGAACCTTCTCTCGATTGTTTTAGCAGGAGGACGCATTGCAGCTTAAAACCGTAACCTCAACTATGTTCGCCAGACTTGGAGAAGTCGAACACTGTGCTGGAGGTAACATGAACCGCAGAATATCGAATAACGAATGATGAATGTCGAAGGAAACCCTGATACTCTTCAAACTTCGTCATCCGAAATTCGGCGTTCGGTATTCGATATTCGGTTCATAGGTCGCCTGTGGAAAAACTCCAGATTCTTTACGAAGACAATCATCTGATAGCCGTGCACAAGCCTGGGGGAACCCTTGTGCAGGGTGACATCTCCCACGAGATTTCCCTCCTGGACATGGTCAAAGACTATATCAAAAAGGAGCACAACAAGCCAGGGAAGGTGTTTCTAGGCCTTGTGCACCGATTGGATCGGCCGGTATCGGGCGTTGTTGTCTTTGCCAGGACATCCAAAAGCGCTTCACGGCTCTCCGTACAGTGGCGGCAAAGAAGCATCACCAAGATCTACTGGGCTCTGGTTCACGGGAAGATGCCTCGGCCTTCCGGGAGGCTGATTTCCTATCTTAAAAAAAGACGCCAAAAGGTCTCCCTTACAGACGAAACACACAAAAGGGCTCAGGAGGCTGCCCTGAGTTACAGGACGCTTTTTGTAAAGGGGGAGGTATCGCTTCTTGAGGTCAATCTGCAGACTGGGAGAAAACATCAAATCCGTGCTCAGCTGGCCGCTGAAGGATGCCCTATCGTAGGCGACATAAAATATGGAGCGCCTCATCGCCGTGATGACGGAACCATTTGCCTGTTGGCAAAGTCCTTGACTTTCCTGCACCCCACCCGGCCTGAGACGGTTCACGTCGAAGCGCCCACGCCGGAGTGGGCTCTTTGACGAAGAGCCCGTGGCAGGTTGCCTGTTGCTTGTTGTCCGTGGTCAGAAGAAAGTGGCGAGTAACAAGTGACAAGTAACGAGTAAGAGGCTTGATCTTGTTTTTCTCTTCTCTTGTCACTTGTTACTTGTTACTTGTCACTCCTTCATTTTTAGGCATTTCTCTTGAAATACTCTTTCACATCCGCCAGCGAGGTCTCCTCCCGCCGACCCAGGAATTTCATTTTCATTTTCTTGATCCTCTTGAGGGATTGCGCGACCCTTTCCTTTGTGATCGATCCTTCTGTGAGCGAACGCTGCATGCGATCCAGACTCTCCCGCACGTGCCCCTGATCTTTGCAGATGAGAAGGATATCTGCCCCGGCCTGAAAGGATGTGAGCGCTCCTTCAGCCACGCTCCAATCTTCGGCAATCGCACCCATCTCCAGGTCATCTGTGATCGTCAAGCCCCGAAAGCCCATTCTCTCCCTCAGCACCTTGGTCAACACCATGGGCGACAATGTTGCAGGCTTTTCAGGGTCGAGGGCTGGGTATATGGCGTGGGAGGTCATGATTCCGCACACGCCCTCCTCGATGGCGGCCGCAAAGGGAGGGAAATTGACTCTCTCCAGTTCTTCCAGGCCAATGGTGATTTTAGGCAGGTGAAAATGGGGATCCACATCTGCGCGGCCCAGGCCAGGGAAGTGCTTGGCCACAGCCATGATCCCGTTCTTCTGAAGGTGCTTGACGACGGTTCTTCCGAGGAAGGCGACAAGCTCCGGGTCTTCACCAAAACTTCGCCCTGCAAGGTGTTTCTCTATCTCTCCTCTTTGAACGTCGACCACAGGGGCAAGGTTCATGTTGAGGCCCACCATGCCCATTTCTCTGGACGTCACCGTTGCGAACTCGATGGCCTTCTTGACCGGCGCTTCGTCCATTCCAACGGCAGCATTTCCGGGGAAGCTCCTGAACGGCTCCTTGAGTCTCGCAACCCTGCCCCCTTCCTGATCCACCGCGAGAAAAAGAGGGGGATCTTGCCTCTCAGATGCTGCGGCCTGAAGATCCCGGCACAGTGCGGCCAGTTGCAGAGGGTCTTCGATGTTCCTTGAAAACAAAATGATCCCACCGACGCGGCCTTCACGAATCAGATGCTCCGTAGCTTCATCCAGGTGCGGACCCGGCATCCCGATCATGAAGAGCTGCCCGATCGATCTCTCTGCATCAGAACGTTTCAATGCGAGCCTCCCTGCTCCTGAGGTCTGGAAGCAATGACCTAATCTTTTTCAGGGTCTCGTCCTGCGCCGACCAGGGGCAGGATTTTGTCCACCTTGAAGAAAACAAGGAAACGCGGCTTTCCTTCCTCTTTTCCTCCCGCATACCTCTTGCTCCGGATCGAATAAAGAAGCTCGGTGTCTTTTTCTTCCCTGAGTTTGGTCAGGAAAAGGCGAATGCCCTTGTAGCCCGGGCCGTCCTCCCTGAAAAGATAAGCCGCATGGTTGTTGGTCTGCAAATTGTGATGGGTCAATCGTTCGGCCATAATGAAGGCAACCGTCTCCTTATCCATGGAATGAGGTTTTGCGTAAATTGCCGTATCCACCCGTCCCTCTCCATCTGCAGTTGCCAGCACGCCGGTTCCTTTCACGCTTTCGAAATACTCCTTCAGATTCACATCCATGATTCTCCTCCAATTGAACTCGCTCTTTATTCAAAATATCGTACAAAAACTATGTGAGAAGATAGGGCTGACCCTGCTTATTTCAAGCTTTGATTTACGCAACAACTCATCTTGCGCCAAGTGTTGACAACGCGTTATGTGAAATTATTTTATACCAGATTTTGTCTGATGTGAAATCTTAACCCGCCCATTTGGGGCCAAGAGCCGGGTTTTGAACAAACCCGGCTTTTCTTATGGAGGTAACCCATGAATATCGAGAAAAACGTAACAGAAAGCATTCCGTTGAACCCAAACCCTGTTTTCGGCACTGACGCCTTTTCCAGGCTGGATGAATCCGATGATGCAGAGTTCTACTCCAAGGACCGATTCGTGAGCCACCTGGACTCTCTCGCATTGGCTACTGTGGAGAAGCTGATCGAGACGCTCGTTGTGGAAGAAAATCCCGCAATCCTGGATTTGATGGCCGGCTGGGATTCTCACATCCCAGGGGATCTTCGAGCCTCAGAAGTCATAGGCCTCGGATTGAATGAAAACGAACTGAGGAATAACAAAGTCCTTTCAAAGTCCGTAATCCACGATCTCAACAAGGACCCTCGTCTTCCTTTCCCGGACAATCGATTTGACGTGGTGGTCAACACGGTCTCCGTGGATTACATGACAAAGCCCGCTCAGGTTTTCAAGGAGGTAGGCAGGGTTCTCAAACCTGGGGGATTGTTCCTTGTCATCTTCTCCAACCGGATGTTCCCTGAAAAGGCGGTCAAGGTCTGGCGGGAAGCAGGCGAAGAGGAGAGGGTTCTTCTAGTCCAAGATTTCTTGAGGGAGGCAGGAGCTTTTGAAAAAGCCGCCGTCTTCCTTTCCAAAGGAAAGCCCCGGCCGAAGAATGACAATTACGCTCACCTAGGCATTCCCAGCGACCCTATCTATGCCGTCTATGCGGACAAAAAGGGAGGTGACCCGCTCCGGGGAGCAAGACCTGATCTCATGGTTTCCTACGGTGAACCGCTGGACCAGGAAACCTTTGAGGCGAGAAAAAAAGAAATCAAGCACACCCTGCGCTGTCCTCACTGCGGGGAGAAGATGCTCAAGTGGGCCGTGCCGGAAAATCCCTTTGAAGTGACCTGGGACAACGATTTCATGTACATCTGTTTCAACGATGAATGCCCCTACTATGTCCGAGGCTGGGATTTCATGTACCGGGAAGGCAACAGGGGGTCTTCCTATCGCCTCATGTACAATCCTGAAAAGGATTGTTGCATGCCCATCCCTGTCCCGACGCCCAGGGCTCTGAGGGAGAGTATAATAGAATAAGGGTGCACGGGACACGGGTCACGGAACAAGGAAAGAAACCAAAACAGATCTTGACTTAAAAGGAATGACTGGTTTTGGTTTTCCGTGTACCATGCGCCTAGCGCCGTGCGCCTTCTTTATGCATGATTTCTCAGTTGCAGGGCAATGGGGTGGGGATTGAGATAAACCTGCTGTGTTAAATAGTCTTCCTTGTACTTCCTCACATAGTGATTGATCAGGGTGATCGGGACAACTAGGGGGATGTACCCTTTTCGGTATTCATCGAGAATCTCAAGGAGTTCCTGTTTCTCGTCTTTTGACAGCTGTTCTTTGAAATAGCCCATCATATGCTGGAGCACATTCGCGTTCTTTTTGACCGTGGTCCTCAGCTTGAGAGCCTCCAGGAGCAAAGTCTCATAGCTCTCGTAGAGTTCGCTCAAAGGCAGCTTCTTGCCCTCTGCCACGAGCTTGCCCATGGCGCGGTAGTGCTTCTCGCTGTGGGAAAGAGCCAGCAGCTTGTGCTGTGTGTGGAAGGCGACAAGGTTTCCGAGACTCTTCTTCTCCTGCGCCACCTCGCGCCATCGCTTCAACGTGAAAATGCTCTCAATGAAGCTTTCCCTCAGTTTAGGATCGTGAAGGCGGCCCTCCTCCTCCACGGGGATCAGGGGGAAATGGTCCATGAACGTCTTGGCAAACATCCCTATTCCTGCTTTTTCAGGCATACCTTTCTCGTTGTAGACCTTCACCCGTTCCATGCCGCTGCTTGGGGAATCGCTTTTGAAGATGAATCCGCACAGACCTTCTTTTTCCAGCTCCTTCACCCGGCCCCTGGCCCAACTGAGCATCCGCTCGGTGAGATCCTGACCGCTTCTCACAGTTACAAGCCTTGGGGATTTGGGATCGCCCACAAGCCTCATCGACTCGCGCGGTATGCCAAGCCCGCACTCCACCTCAGGGCAAACCGGGACATACTCCACATACTCTCCCAGCGTATCCGTGAGATACCGATCGTGTTTGTGCCCGCCGTCGTACCTGACGTTCTGCCCCATCAAGCAGGCGCTGATTCCGAGCCTTATCTTATCTTCCATATAGCTCCCCTACTTTAGTTGATCGTTGAAACCAGGTTCATGGTATCAGAGGTGGAACGGTCAAGCAACGGAAAAGGACGTTGAACGGCCTTTCCCAAGATTCGACAATGTGGTAATGAGAGAGGAGATCAGGAGAAATCGCCTATGATCGAATTGATGAAAAAGCTCGCCAAAGAAAAGGACATCTGTGTGCTGGCGACCGTTTCAGGTGGGAAGCCCCACTGCTCCCTTATGGCCTACACCACGGATGACGAGTGCAGTGAGATTTACATGGCGACCCACAGGGCCACCAGGAAGTTCAAGAACCTCATGGAGAATCCCTCTGTGAGTCTCCTCATCGACACCCGTGAGGAGCACAAAGGCTCTCAGCGCCCCAAAGCAAAGGCCATGACCGTTTCCGGCGCTTTTGAAAGGCTGGAGGATAATCAGAAGAAGGCATGGGCGAGGGCTAAGCTGCTCAGCCGGCATCCCCACCTCACAGAATTCCTGGCCGATCCGGACGCGGAGGTGATTTGCATCAAGATCCGTTCCTTCCTTCTGCTGGACGGTCTCACAGACGCCCACTTCGAGGAGATCCCAGAATGAGTCCTGTGCCCGAGATTCGAGTCACCCGATGCAGCGAGATTCCGGTTCATGAAAAGGGGGACTATGTCCTCTACTGGATGACCGCTTTCCGCCGCACTCGATGGAACTTCAGCCTTCAGCACGCTGTGGACTGGGCCAATCGCCTTGCAAAACCTCTTCTCGTGTTCGAAGCCCTTCGCATAGGCTACCCATGGGCCAGCGACCGCTTTCATCGCTTTGTCATCGACGGCATGGCGGACAACGCCGAGATCCTGAAAAAAATCGGAGTGTCCTACTATCCTTACCTTGAACCCTCACCAGATGCGGACAAAGGCCTTCTCGCAGGTCTCGCCGAAAAGGCCTGCCTCGTTGTCACCGACGACTTCCCTGCCTTTTTTCTACCCCGTATGATCGCCTCCGCCTCGAAGAAGATCCCCGTCTGCATCGAGAAGGTGGATTCCAACGGATTGCTGCCCATGAAGGCTGCGGAAAGGGTTTTTGCGGCAGCCAAATTCTTCAGGCTTTTTCTGCAGAAGGAGCTTCCTTTGCATCTCTCCGAGTTGCCTGAGGCCGAGCCCCTGAAACGCCTGAAACACAAAGCCCCTGCTCTTCCCCTCAAGGAGATCCTCAAGCGCTGGCCTGCCGCTTCCCCTGAAATCCTCAGCGGAGCGCCTGAGCCCCTGGCCGAATTTCCTCTGGCCCATGACGTCGGCGTCGTGGATGAGCAAGGAGGAACCGGCAGGGCCTCCAAGAGAATGAAGGGCTTCCTTGACAAAAAACTCTCCCTTTACGAGGAAAACAGGAATCATCCTGACGAAGACGGGACAAGCGGGCTTTCCCCCTACCTCCATTTCGGCCATCTTTCGGTTCACGAGATCTTTCACCACCTGGCGGCGAAAGAGGAGTGGGACCTGGATCATCTTCCCAAAAAAGCAACAGGCGGCCGAAACGGGTGGTGGCACATGAGTGAACCGGCAGAAGCCTTTCTCGACGAACTGGTGACATGGAGGGAGTTGGGCTTCAACATGTGCCAGCAGAGGCAAGACTTCGATCAATACCTTTCTCTGCCCAGCTGGGCTCGGCAAACTCTGAAAGACCATGAAGGGGATCAGAGGCGCTATGTTTACCGCCTGGAGGAATTCGAGAGGGCGCAAACCCACGATCCTCTTTGGAACGCCGCTCAGGAACAACTCCTTCAGGAAGGCCGGATTCACAATTATATCCGAATGGTGTGGGGAAAGAAAATCCTGGAGTGGACGTCCTCTCCTCAAGAAGCGCTCGATATCATGATTGAACTCAACAACAAGTACGGTCTCGACGGCAGGGATCCCAATTCCTACACGGGAATCATGTGGGTCCTCGGCAGATATGACAGGCCCTGGGGACCGGAACGACCGATCTTCGGCAAAATACGGTACATGAGCTCGGAAAACACCCTGAGGAAACTGCGGGCTGCGGAATACATGGAGAAGTACAAACCCCGGTAGGCATGCCTCTCAACGCCTCGGCCGAACCCTGTCGTAGGGGAAAGGATAGTACCAGGGTCTCCAGAAAGGATCATACCACCCCCAGGGGTAATAGGGATAAGGGTAGGGAGCCAGCCGCTCCCTGGTCGTGTCAGGCCAGAGGTAGATTTCTTTGGCCACAACGACGGGATAGGTGTACTGGATCTCTCCAAGAGGCATGGTTCTCTTTCCGTCAACTTCACCCCCCACGGTCACCTCCCTTCCCTTATTGTAGACGGCGACGTCAAGATAGGAAGGGTAGAGCACCAAAAAGCGACCTTCTGTTCTGTCCGCCTCTTCGGGCGCTCCAAAGAAATCAGCAGGTTTCTGGAGGACCTCGATCAGTGTTCCCTCTTGCGTATTCTTTGCGTCTATGATCACTCCGGCCCAAACGACCACAGAGCCTTTGTGGGCGTCCGGGTCTTTAAAGACCTCTCTGAAGGTGAGATTCTTATCGACCTGATCTCTCACCGTCTTCGAAATCACCGGAGCGCACCCCATGACAAAAAGCATCGCTAAAAGGAGGGTGGTCCGTCCTGGCCATTTGGCACTCATCTCAGATTCCTCCGCGCTTCTGACGGAAATCTAATCATTTCATTCGCCTTCGCCAGGCTTGCCCGCCTCGGGTGGGATACCCTGCAGGTTGCTGCAGAGAGGAGTGGCGAGGCGACCGCGCCGTAGCTCGTAAGAGCGAAGGCGGGCAGGGCTTCGGCGCAATTGCGCTCAAGATATCCCGCAACTTTCTGCGGGGAGCTCCATCAAGACATAGAAAGGTCTTTCATACAGCTTTCTCTCTCTGATAGAGTTAGAGGAGTCCTTGTTCAACTCAGAAAGAGCGGAAAACCTTCTTGAGCCAACCTCCGATCACTTCAAAACTGCTCCGATGGTACGCCCGTCACTCCCGGGATCTGCCTTGGCGGCACACACGGGATCCTTATTCGATCTGGATTTCCGAGATCATGCTTCAGCAAACCCAGGTGGAGACCGTCATCCCCTATTATCTCCGCTTTCTCAGGAGATTTACGTCGGTGCGGGCGCTTGCCGAAGCGCGGACTGATGAGGTCCTGAAAATGTGGGAGAACCTTGGCTACTATTCCAGAGCGCGAAATCTCCACGCTGCGGCAAAGGAAATCGTTGCCCGATGGGGAGGCAGGCTTCCTCAAAACAGGAAAGACCTCCTGGCCCTTTCGGGGATCGGAGAATACACCGCTTCCGCCATTCTCAGCATCGCTTTTGCCCTGCCTGTTGCGGCCATAGACGGCAATGTCTCGCGGGTGATCTCCAGGCTTTTTGCTCTCCCAAGCCCCTTGGGTTCTCCGGAATCCCGGAAACAGGTCCTCGATCTGGCAAATCACCTTCTGAGCAAAAAGCATCCTGGTGCTTCCAATCAGGCGATCATGGACCTGGGTGCCACCGTGTGTACACCGCGAGCCCCTTCATGCCTGTCCTGTCCCTTGCGGGACCTGTGCAAGGCAAAAGATTTGGAATTGCAGGAACAGCTTCCTGTTACTAAGAAGAGGCCAACCCTTTCCCACAAGCACGTGACCGCCGCAATCCTCTTGGACCGAAAGAAAAGAGTGCTTGTCGTGCAGAGACCCGCCTCAGGACTTCTCGGCGGCTTGTGGAAATTCCCAGGAGGGGAAAGAGGAGCGAAAGAGGCTTTGGAAGAGGCTTTGGTTAGAACGGTTCGAGAAGAGCTTGGCGTAGGGGTCCGTGTGCTGAAGGCGATGGCCTCGGTAAAGCATGCGTACACGCATTTTCGCGTCACCTGTCATGTTTATCGATGTGCCCTTGTGAGAGGCAGGCCCAAGTCCCTTGAAGGACGTGAGTGGAAATGGGCCTCGGCGGAAGACCTCCAGCGGCTGGCTTTGTCCAAGGCAGAGAGGAAAATCCTTGCTGCGCTTCACAGCTGACCCGACGTGGCATCCCAGCTCTGCAAAAGCTTTTTGTACTCAGGATCCTCATATCGACTGAGGAGAAAGGCGGGCGCATAGTCCGGCAACGCACTGCCGCTCACGTGGTTTCCGAGCAGCTCGCCGGCAGCCATGGAGGCCATGATCCCGAATCCGGAAAGAGCCCCCATCACAAAGGCTCCTCTGACCGGGAGAGGCCCGATCAGGGGCCTGTTCTCCTGGGTCTTGCAGTAGTACCCGCCGTCTACAAAAGGCTTCCCTGCTTTTCCCAGGTAAACGGACAACCCTGGAATCATGCCCGCCATTCCCCGAAGCACGATTTCCGCGTACTCCGGGTCGAAGACGGGCGGCCAGACCGGTTCCTGAGGCTTGATGTCATAGGTCCAAAGAGCCAGGATAGTCTGGCTTCCCTCCCCTCCCTCGGGTCTGAAATGGACCCCACTGGGGAACTCCTCCAGAAGCCACCGTGTGTTATCGCTTCCCTCCAGCACCTCTCTTTCTTCGTCGGTCCACGGCAGCTTCATCGGGTCTGTCCAGATCATGAGGGGCACATCGCGAGGGATGATTGCCCGGGGATCGTTGAAGGCGATTTTCCCGTGGAGTTCGTTGAACACAGGGAAATCCATCCCGATCAGGGCGCCCGCCTGTTTGAGAAGGGGTCCTGCAGCGATCACAAAAGACCGCGTGGAGATCTCCATCTGATCCTTCTCGCCGGCCACCTGAACGGACTCTACTCCTCCCTTTCCCACACCCACGCCGGACACCCGGCCCATGAGGAAGTGGGCGCCTGCTCCCTTGGCCTGCTGCAGGAGGTACATTCCCAGCTGCTGCGCACTGAGCCAGCCGCAGCGGCGAACATGGAGCATGGCCATAGCCGTGTCGTTGATGAAAGGATATTGTTTGCAGACCTTCCCCGGATCCAGGACGAGCTCCGCACCGTTAATACCGGTTTCAAAACCTCTCGGTCTGTACTCCGGACAGACCGGATCCTCCGGTCTGCCACGGTAAGTCCTGATCGGGCCGGCTCCCAGGTCTGAGATCTCTTTGGCCACCCGCTCCATGACCCGGACCTGCCCAGGCCTCGCAGTGAGAAAAACATACCCTCTTCGGTTCATGTTGAAATAATTGTCGCTTTCGGCCGCAAGCCGATCCAGGAGATCAATGCTCCGGTTCATGAAGCGCACCATCGTGTTGCCCGGCCCCGGCCACCAGTTGCGGTAGGCTTCCGTTGATTTGTCGCTTGTAAGCGTCAAAGGAGCCCGCTCGTCCACCAGAAGGACTTTCCCGATCCCATGCTTGACCGCCAGGTGGTACGCGGCCGATACCCCTGCGATTCCAGCCCCGCAAATGACCACGTCGGCACTGAGCTTTTTCATGGTGATCCTTTCTTCAACGGCTCTTCATCGCAGAGCAATATAGAAAAGCGCTCTGCCTCTGTCAAATCAGGTGTTTCAGGCAGGCCAGGCAGGGTAGGCAGAAGAAATTCTCCAATAGGGTGGCTAAAAAGCTTTGTCCGCAGGTTGCTCAAAAACGTTCAGATGCAAGGCGTCCGACAATTTTTATCCGCTCCGGCGGGCCGAGGACTGAGTCGTACAGTCCAGTACGTCGCAACGACTTGCCCTGTTAAATCGGCTCCGCCGTCCCGCTGCGCGGGAATTTAACAGGGCGAGGATGAGGACAACGCCGTAGATGGACGTTTTTCAGCAACCTGCTAGAGATTTTTGGAGATGGAGATATGGAACGCCGCACCTTTCTTGATGGCAGGATCCAGCCACACGCGGCCTTTGTGCTGTTCGGCGATTTCCTTGACAATGGCAAGCCCCAGACCGGCCCCCTCCACCTTGCCGGCCATTCTTTTGCGCCTAAAGGGGCCGAAAAGCGTTGTTGCATCTTCGTCTTTTAAACCGATTCCGTCATCTTCAACCGACAGGATATGGGTGTCCTCCGATTCCTGATAGCTTATCCTGATTTCGCTCAAATCGTGACCTCCGTACTTCAGGGCATTGTCCACCAGGTTTCTTAAGACTCTCACCATGGAAGTTCTGTCCGCTTTGACTTCCGGGATCGCTTCGGGTTCGAGCCACCGGATTTGGCGGCCGGCAAGCTCAGGGGCGAACTCTTCTTTCACTGTGTCGACAATGTCTTTGAGTCTCACTTTTTCGATCGAAAGAGGAACTTCTTTCGTTTTGATGTAAAGGTTGATCTTCTCCACCAGAGAAGCAATGTGCTCAGACGCCTTCATGATCTGATCGCAATAGGTTCTTCCTCTTTCATCCAGCCTGTCTTTGGAATATCGGTTGAGGCGTTTCGCCAGACCGTATACGGCAATGGCAGGGTTCTTGAGGTCGTGGGAAACCGAATAGGCGAACATTTTTATTTTGTTCGAGCTTTTCACCAGGGCCTCTTCAGCCTTTTCCCGTTCAAACTTGTTCCGCAGGGCTGTAAGACCGTAAGAGATGTCACTCGCCAATTCCTCCAGGAGATGGACTTCCTCCGCATCGAACGCATCGGGCTCCGTGGCGTAGATATTCAAGGCACCGATCACGTTATCACCTGTCCTTACAGGAAGAGCAATAGACGAACCGTATCCCCGCCTGACGGCCTCTCCTCTCCACGGAGCAAACCTCGGATCCTTGAGAATATTCTTGCACACGGTCGGCCTGCGTGTTCGGATCGAAGTCCCTGTGGGACCCCTTCCTCTCTGGGTATCCGCCCAAGTGATGTCCGCCTTCTCCAGGTAGCCCTCTTCAAAGCCCGCTTGCGCCACGGGCCGGACGGATTTCTTCTCGTCTTCCTGTGCATAACCAATCCAGGCAAGCCGATATCCTCCCACATCGACGATCATGCGGCTGACTTCAGCCAGGAATTCCTTTTCATCCACTGCCCGGGCCATAGCCTGGCTGGATTCTCCCAAAACCTTGAGAGCCCTGTTCACCCGGCGAAGCTCCATCTCAGCGTGTTTTCTAATGGAGATATCTCTGTTGCTTGCCCTGCGGCCGAGCCATTCTCCGTCCTTCCCGAAGACGCCCTGACAGTAATGACTGATGAAACGCTCCTCTCCGGTTCTTGTTATAATCCTGAAATCCATGTGACGAGCCCCGTGAGTACGAAAATCCTCCAGAACGTGTTTGGTGACGATGGCCTGATCATCGGGATGGACAATGCGGGTTACGAGCGAGGGATCCGCAATGAATTCCTCACTCCTGTACCCTGTAATTCGTTCGCAGGACGGAGACACATAAAGGTACTTACCGTCAGGAGCCCGCCAGGTTTCCCAGTCATAGGTGGAATCTGCAAAGGTACGGAATCGTTCTTCACTTCGGCGCAGATCTTCCTCTCGTGACTTGAGCTGGTTTTGCAGGTCTTGCAGTTCAGCCACTTGGCGTCGCAACGTTTCCAACTCAGCGAGGAGTGTCTCTTTTGTTTTGTCTTTGTCTTTCATCGCCTGCACCCAGAGGGATCGATCCGGTCTCTTCACAGGGTTTCACGATCCCGGTGTCAGGAGCGTTTGGAATTGGAGCACCGTCGGTCGGACGAAAAGGAAGAAAGGATATTCCGGTTGAGAGATTTCCTGCTGCAGTAACAACAATATTAAATTTACTTCATAATTTCTTGCGTGGCAAGGACGAAATGACCCACAGTCGTCTCGAAATGACCTAAGGCGTTGCCAAGAATAGAAAATTAGGACGTTTAAGAAAGCGCTTCAGATCAGAATCCAGGAGGGAAGGATCAAAAAGGATGGAAGGGCGGAAGCTGGCCAGGCTATTCGAAAACCGAAACAACGATTCGATGAATAGCCTCTCGCATTTTGCCCAAGCCGAGGAACGAATCCTCCGCAAGGCTTTTGCTCACTTCTTCGCCTGAAGCCCGAGCAGGACCCACGAGCGAACCAAGTTCCTTGCGGATGAAACCCACATTCCATTCTTCCTCCAAGAGATAGTCCGCGCACATGGGTTCTTCGTTGACCGGATGCTCTTTGAAGTAGTCCTCCAAGGCAAACCGGAGATAACTTTCAAAAAACTTCGCTTTCCCCTCGTAGAAGTCGCGATCCAGTATAAAGAAGCTCAGTTTTGTGGAGTCCTGGGGCAGCGCCTCAACCGCTTTCAAACAAATCACCCCGGAGCCCAGGACCGCGTTGGTGGACTGCATAATGAGCTTACCCACACAAACCGCCGAGAGGGTGAACGGAACTCTGAGAACAAGCTCCAAGATCTCTTTAAAAAACGAAAATCTTTTCTCAAACTCCCCTTCCCCATAGCGGGTGATTTCCTTTTCGCTGCCGCTCCGGATAAAGCTGCATATCACACCCTTGATGGACCATTCCCCGAGGTTGGTGTCTTCCAGGTAAGAGCCGGTGAGATTCACACAACTGAGATTGGCCTTTTTCAGGACGCTCCACTTGAGAGTCGAATCCTGCAGATTGGCTCCTTCCAGGTTTGCGCCCGTGAAATCGGCTCCAGTGAGGTCCGCTCCGTGAAGATTAGCCTTCGCAAGCGAAGCCTGGTTCAGTTTCGCCCTCACCAATCGGCTTCCGCTCAAATTGGCATCCGCAAGATTCGCTCCGCTCAGATCCGCTTCCTCCAGGTCCGCGCCGAAGAGGTTGGCCCTGCTGAAATCCGCGCTGGCAAGGTCCGCCCTTTTGAGGAGTGCTCTGCCCAGGTTGGCTCCTACCAGATTGGCATCCTTCAGGCTCGCCCCGTAAAGGCTGGCTGAATCGAGGATGCCCTCTCGAAGCACCGCTCCATTGAGGTTCGCCTCCCTCAGGTCGGCCTTTGAAAGATCCGCCTCTCGGAGAATCGCCTGTGCCAGGTTCGCACCAATGAGACCTGCGCCGCGCAGGCTTGCCCCTTTCAGATTCGTTTTTTTGAGGGTTGTGCCGATCAGGCTTGTCTCTCTGAGATCGGCATTGACGAGAATGGCTCCGCTCAGATCTGCCCCGATCAAGTAGAACCCTCTCAGGTTGGCTCCGATGAGGTTGGCCTTTCTGAGGCTGGCCCGTTCGCCTCCTTCGCCCCTGAGCCACTTCCTATGGCTCTCTAGGATCTCGGCCAGCGGCCTGTTTTCGTGAGACAGTTCCTCAATGGTCTTGTACGGAGCGTTCATAAAGAGCAGCTGCTCCCATGATTTCCGAAAACCTCAAAAACGGGTTGCCAACTTACTCCACCGTTACACTTTTTGCAAGGTTTCGGAGTTTATCGATTTCCCTTCCCATACTTCGATCGGCAGATAGATAATCAGCTAAGATTAGAGCAATATGCGTGCCTGAACGGGGATCGAGAGGAAAAAGGGATTTTTATCTAAAAATATCAATCGGTTTTTACCTTGCTTGTTTCCAGCAGAAGGGACGCGGGTCAGAGATCACCCAGCTCTTAGGGGTAATTTCATTCCACAAAGTGGCAAAAGTCTACCCACTTTTGGGATTTACAGGGGAAAGCATGTGGTTGAAACGGCTAGGTGCGATGATTGGGTTGAAGAGGAAAAGGCAGACCGGCTGGAGAGGGTTTGAATCTCTCCAGCCGTCACCGGGGTTCAAAACCAGAACCGTCTTTTACTCTTTTATAAAGGCGGAAAGAGCCTGGAATAGTTTTTGTGCTGATTCAGGCGTCTCGACCTGGCCATAGAGGATATCTTTGGGGTTGGAGGTTGTCTGGTAATAGGCCCTGTTGAGATCGAAATCAGTCCCCAAACCTGCGCCCTCAAGAGAGACACCTGCAAACAGGCCCTTGGAGCGTGAATAAGAATAGATGCCGCCTTTCAGAAAAAGATCTGTTGCTGCGGTTGCTTGAGCGCCCACCGGGCCGGCAGCCACAGCCGCATCCACTCCCAGTTTGAAATTTGACCGCATGAACGAATCCATCGTGTTTTGTCCTATCACCACAAGGATCAAGTCGGTGATTTGCACCCCGATTTGAAACCCAACGCTGCCTGCTCCGATGTAGACAAAAGAAGGACCGCTCCATTTCCCATCTTTGCGGGCCATGACAACACCTTTTCCGTAAGAACCCCCGACCACGAACCCTCCCTTGAACATGTCAGGGATAATGGCCACGCCAGCGCTCTGTCTTATGAGATCGTACGCCGCTCCTGAGTCCGGTGCGTTCTTCACCTCCTCAATCACAAGACGCGCTTTGTTGACAATGACCTCCGCGTCCTCTTTCAGATTATCAGCCAAAACCTGCGGCGAACAAACCAGCCCCAGACCAACGCAGAACACAAAGATAGCGATTATTTTTTTCATGATCTCCCTCCAAGCCAATTCGTTTCGCGGTATTTTAGCTTTCACGCTCTCGAGTGTAAAGCGTTCTTTCTATACCGCCTTCACCAACTGATTGGCCGCTGTCAGCAGCGGATCCCAGGAAGGGCCGAAGGGCGGCGCATAGGCCAGGTCCGATTGGCCGAAATCCTCGACACTCATCTTCGCGTGGAGAGCCACTGCCGGTGCATTGATCCTGTGGGCCGCGCCCTCTTTCCCCACCATCTGGGCTCCGAGGAGTCGGCCGGACTTTTTGTCCCCCACCAGTTGCACGCTGATCACGGAGGACCCGGGATGATTGTGTGCCCTGGACCGGCTCTGAATCACGACTTCCGCCGGTTCAAAGCCTGCCTTTCTGGCTTCCTCCACACTCAGCCCGGTCCGCGCCACTTCAAGGTCGAAAACCTTGAACACAGCCGTCCCTGCAACCCCCTGGAGTTCGACCTTGCCCCCGAGCACATTGTCTGCCACGGCCCACCCTGCCCTGTTGGCCCGCAGGGCAAGGGGGATCCAGGTCCTCTGGCCTGTGACCACATGAAAGGCATCGGCACAATCCCCGGCAGAGTAGATGTCCGGATCAGAGGTGCGCAGTATGCTGTCCACGGCAATAGACTTATTAGGTCCAAGTACAAGGCCTGCATTCTCAGCGAGTTCGCTGTTGGGCCTCACTCCTACGGCCACAAGAACCATGTCTCCGTCGAGCTGAAGCCCCGGGCAAAAGAGGCCGAGGCCCTTCCCCTTTTTCTCGATTCTCTCGATGGGCCGTCCCAGGTGGATCTTCACCTGATTCGCCTCCACCTCCTTTTTGACGATGGAAGCGAGCTGTTCGTTCATCCAGGGGATAAAAATAGGCCGCGGCTTGATCATCTCCACCTCAATGCCCCGGGCTCGGAACGCCTCACCCATCTCAAAGGCAATGTACCCCATTCCGAGAATCACCGCCTTCTTCACATTCTGATTCTCGATAAAGGCTTTGATCTTTCTGCCTTCCTCCAAGTTCTTGAGAGCCATGACTCCCGGGGAATCGATCCCGGGAAGGTCTGGAACAATGGGCCTTGCCCCTGTGGCGATCAAGAGCTTGTCATAGGAGATGTGAAAAGGTTCGCCCGCCCTCGTTCTTCCTGTGACGGTCTTCCCCGAAGGGTCGATGGCCTCCACCCTGTGCTCGATTCTTACGTCAATGCCCTGCTTCTCTTTGAACACGTGAGCCTTTCGAACAATCAGATCATCCATGTCCCTTGCCGCGTCCGCGACATTGTAGGGCATTCCTCAGGCGCTGTAGGACACATCTTTGGTCTGTTCGAGGACAACGACCGCCGAATCCGGCTTGTTCCGTTTGACCCGGCTGGCCGCGCTCATGCCGGCTGCATCGCCACCGATCACGACAAAATCCATAACCAACCTCCTAGATAAAGATCTCATTCTCAAAAAAAGGCAGGGGGAGTGTTTTGTATTTTTATTTTTTCAGAGGCAAAAGGCAACCGTTTAATCCGTCTCCTCTTGACTCTAAGTCACACGGGATAATAGACTTGGCGGGAGTCTTGCGTCAAAGGAGGTTGAGATGGCTGGATGGAATATTGATTTTTCTGGTAAAGTGGCTTTGGTGACAGGGGGAAGCCGAGGGCTGGGAAAGGCGATTGCTCTGGCAATGGCCGAGAAGGGAGCGACAATCGTAATCTGCGGCAGAAAGCAGGAGAACCTGGACAAAGCCCTTGCGGAGCTCAAAACCAAAGGCGCTGAAGTCCTGGCCCAGCCCGCCAACATGGGAAAGTTTGACCAGGCGGCCTCCCTTTTCCGAGCCATTGAAGGGAAATTCGGAAAGCTGGACATTCTGGTCAACAACGTGGGCACCAACCTTCTCACGCCCTCTGTGGTTGAAGCAGACGAAGGGCTTTGGGACAAACTCCTCGAAACAAACCTCAAGAGCGCGTTCCTGGCCAGTTCCATGGCTTTTAAGCTCATGAAAAAAGCCGGAGCAGGGAAGATCATCAACATCTCGTCCATCGCAGCCAGGAAAGCCGCCAGGGGCATGGGAATCTACTGCATTGCCAAGGCAGGGCTCGAAATGCTCACAAAGGTCCTGGCAGTGGAATTGGCTTCGGATCACATCCAGGTGAACGCGGTCGCGCCTTGCGTGGTGAGAACCCAGTTCAGCCAGCCCTTCTGGAGCAACGAAAGTATCCTGCAGGAAATTTTGAAAACCATCCCTTCGGGCCGCATTGCAGAACCGGATGACGTCGTAGGAGCGGTGCTGTTCCTGGCATCGAACCTTTCTGATTTCATCACAGGCGAGATTCTGGATGTGGACGGCGGATCGATGGCCTAGGAACGGAGCACAGCGCACGGGACACGGTGCAAGGTACACGGCGCATGGTACAAGGCTATTGATGATTCACCACGGCACAGAGGTCACGGAGGGAAGCTTGTTTTTTTCGCCTTTCGGGAGGTACCGAAAGGCGAAAATCACCCCTCATGTCCTAGAACTATGCACGGTTCAGTGGCCAGACGCATATGGGTAGAACCTTATTCTGTTCTAACATCGTTGCCGCCTTAGGCTCCGCCTGGCTTTTTCAACCTGCAACAAGCGACCTCCAACTCGCGCCCCTTTGGGGCAACAAAAATGTTTGACACGTCAAAATTTCTATGTTACTTTCATTGAAATGAATGATTATTCATTCAGCAAACAACGATTTTCCTTAAAATATCAGCAGGCTAAGGATTTCTTCCCTAAAGAAACGGAACCGCACAACGACCAAACCCCCAAGGAGGACCCTCATGAACAAGAAGATCAAGAAGGTCGGAGTGATTGGCGCAGGGGTCATGGGCGCAACCATCGCCGCTCAGCTTGCCAACGTCGGCCTGGAGACCCTTCTCCTCGACATTGTTCTTCCACAGCTTTCCGACGACGACAAGAAGAAGGGGCTTACCCCGGAAAGCAAGGAGTTCAGGAATAAACTAGCGACAAACGGTGTTCAGGGCGCCCTGAAATCCAAACCCGCCTCTTTCTATGTGCCGGAGAACTCCAAGCTCGTCACCATCGGCAACATGGAAGACGATCTCAACCGCCTCAAGGAGGTGCAGTGGATCATCGAGGTCGTGGTGGAGAGGCTCGACATCAAGAAGATCGTCTTTGAAAAGCTTGAATCCGTCATGACCCCCGGCACCTTCATCACCTCCAACACCTCGGGGATTCCTGCTAAGGCCATGCTGGAAGGCCGTTCGGAGAATTTCAGAAAACACTTTGCCATTACGCATTTTTTCAACCCTCCGCGATACATGAAACTCCTCGAGATCGTTCCGGGGCCGGACACCCTTCCGGAAGTCGTGCCCACACTGGTCGAAGTCTGCGAGAAGATCGTGGGTAAAGGCATTGTTTACGCGAAAGACACTCCCAATTTCGTGGCCAACCGCATCGGCATCTACAGCATGCTCTCTGTCGTGCGCACCATGATGGATCTCGGGCTGACCATTGAGGCGGTGGATGAACTCACCGGGCCGGTGGTGGGCAATCCCAAGAGCGCCTCCTTCAGGACGGTTGATCTCGTGGGTCTGGACACGATCATCCATGTAGCAAACAATGTTTATGAAGGGGCGGTGGCCGACGAGAAGCGCGAGATGTTCCAGATGCCCGACTTCATCAAGCAGATGACGGAAAAGAAACTCCTCGGCCAGAAAACGAAGCAGGGGTTCTACAAACGGGTCGAAGAAAACGGCAAGAAGGTCACCCTCTCCATTGACTACAAGACTCTTCAGTACAAGCCTCAGCAGAAAGTCAAGTTCGCTTCCCTTGAAGCGGCCAAGCCCATTCCCGGCACTGCCGGCAAGATGAAAGCCCTTTATTTCGCTGACGACGTCGCCGGTCAGTTCACCTTCCGGACCATGTCCGACGTGCTCATTTACTCTGCCAGGCGCATCCCGGAAATCGCCGACGACATCGTGAACGTGGACAATGCCATGAAATGGGGCTTTGCACGGAAAATGGGACCTTTCGAAGCCTGGGATGCCCTGGGCCTGGAAGCTTCTGTGGCCAAGATGAAGAAGGCGGGATTGGAGATCCCCGCATGGGTCCAGGACATGCTCGCTGCGGGAAAGAAGTCTTTCTACAAGCGGGAAGCAGGGGCCCTTTTCTTCTATGACATTCCATCGAAAGACTACAAGCCTGTTCCTGTCAAGCCAGGGATTATCCTGCTTCCCTCCCTCAAGGAAAGGAAGAAACTCATTACCGGCAACAAGGGCGCATCCTTGGTGGATATCGGCGACGGCGTGGCGTGCCTCGAATTCCATTCCAAGATGAACGCCCTGGGTGATGACATCATTGGCATGATCACCAAATCCGCGGATATCGTGAGCAAGGATTTCCTGGGCATGGTGATCGCCAACCACGGCGAAAACTTTTCCGTAGGCGCCAACCTGGCCCTGGTTCTCTTTGCCGCCCAGGAAGAGGAATGGGATGACCTGGAGTGGGCGATTAAGCTTCTTCAGGATGGGCTGATGAAACTCAAGTACCTGGACAAGCCGGTCGTGGCAGCGCCTGCGGGTATGGCTCTCGGCGGCGGGTGCGAAGTCTGCCTGGCCGCGGACCGGGTGCGCTTTG
Organism: uncultured delta proteobacterium; assembly: GCA_963702565.1. GTDB lineage: Bacteria > Desulfobacterota > DSM-4660 > Desulfatiglandales > HGW-15 > CAVPDE01. Next base: position 492,072 of record CAVPDE010000010.1, read on the forward strand.
CGGCGGAGACCTACATGGGGCTTGTGGAAGTGGGCGTGGGGTTGCTCCCTGCAGGCGGCGGATGCAAGGAAATGTTGATTCGAAACACAGAGCACCTCTTTGAGGTTCCGCCGGGCGGAGTCTACCCCAAGCAGATCGAGTTGATGCCCTATGTGGCAAGAGCCTTCGAGACCATAGCGCTCGCCAAAGTGGCCACTTCCGGCCCTGAAGCGATCAAGATGGGTTATCTGAGACCCGCGGACAAGATGACGGTCAATCGCGACTTCCTGATCGAGGATGCCAAGAAGACCGTTCTTGCCATGAACCAGGAAGGGTATGTGCCGCCAAGACCCATCGATGAGATTCGCGTGGCAGGAGAGAACAGCCTGGCCCTGATCAAGATGGCCGTCTGGACTTTGCGGCAGCAGGGTTATGCCACAGAGCACGATGTGACCGTGGCGACCAAGGTGGGATATGTGCTCTGCGGCGGCAATGTCCACGCGGACACCAAAGTGAGTGAACAGTATCTTCTGGACCTTGAGAGAGAGGCCTTCCTGAGCCTGGCCGGTGATCCGAAAACCCAGGCCAGAATGCAGCACACGCTGACCACAGGAAAACCTCTGAGGAACTGATCAACCGCTGGAGGATTATCACTCCGATCACTTGCCCATCCAGGATGGGGGGAATGAAAGGGAGGGAAACCATATGAAAGAAGCTGTGATTGTTGCCGCTTGCAGAACCGCAGTCGGGAGGGCTCCCCGGGGCATGTTGAAGGACACCCGGCCTGAATTCATGGGGACCACCGTGTTGACCGACCTCGTGAAACGTGCGGGGAATCTGGATCCCAATCTGATTGATGACGTCATTATCGGCTGCACCTTTCCCGAAGCCACCCAAGGCCTCAACCTGGGAAGAGTGCTGGTCATGTCCATGCGCTGGCCTGACCGCATCCCAGGCATGACCGTCAACCGTTTCTGCTCTTCAGGGCTTCAGGCCATCGCCATCGGCGCTGAAAAGATCATGTGCGGTTTCTCGGACGTGGTCGTTGCCGGAGGCGTCGAGAGCATGAGCCAGATTCCCATGGGCGGAAGCATGCTCTATCCCAACCCTGCCTTGGTCGATACAAGGCCGGGCGCCTTCACAGGCATGGGGCTGACCGCAGAGAACGTGGCGGAGAAATACAAGATCACCAGGGACGAGCAGGATGAGTTCGGCGCCAAGAGCCAGCAGAAGGCGGAGGCCGCCGTCAAGGCAGGACGTTTCAAGAGCCAGATTGTTCCGATTCCCGTCAAGGTTCAGAAACAGCTCCCCAACGGGCATTTCAAGTTCGAAGAGGTGATCTTTGACACGGATGAAGGCGTGCGACCCGGAACAACCAAAGAGAGCCTTTCCAAAGTTCGCCCTGCTTTCAAACCGACCGGAACCGTGACCGCCGGCAATTCCTCTCAGACAAGCGACGCCGCTGCAGCGGTTCTCATGATGACCAAGGAAAAAGCCAAGGAACTCGGACTCAAGCCCATGGCCACTTTCAGGTATCACGCGGTGGAAGGGTGCCCCTCCGAGTACATGGGGGTCGGGCCTGCGGTGGTCATCCCCAAGATCCTGAAGCTGGCCAATATGAAGCTGAATCAGATCGACCTGATCGAGCTCAATGAGGCGTTCGCCGCCCAGGCCATTTACTGCATCAAGGAACTCGGCATCAATGAAGCGATCACGAACGTCAACGGCGGCGCCATTGCCCTGGGTCATCCCCTGGGCTGCACCGGCGCCAAACTCACCACTCAGATCGTCTACGAAATGCAGGAGCGGAAGGCTCGCTGGGGTCTTGTGTCCATGTGCATCGGGTTCGGCATGGGCGCGGCGGCCATCCTTGAAAGAGAAGACTATTAAACCACGGAAGGAGAACGACCATGGCAAAGGAAAAACTTTTTAAAGGCGGAGAGTTCTTGATTACCGATGCTTTGCCTGAGGAGGTCTTTACCCCTGAGGATTATTCTAAAGATCAGCGCCTCGTGGCCCAATCGGCTGAGGAGTTCGCTATCAAGGAGCTTCTTGCCAGGAGCGAGCAGCTTCGGGAGGTCAACTATGAACTTCTGAAACAGCTCCTCCTGAAGGCAGGAGAACTCGGATTCCTCGGGGCGGACATGCCTGAAGTGTTCGGGGGCTCGGAGCTCGACAAGGTCAGTTCCATGCTCATTGCCGAAAAGCTCTGTTTCGGAGTCTCGGGCTTCATGGCGGCCTACGGGGTGCAAACGGGCATCGGAAGCCTTCCCATTGTTCTTTTTGGTTCCCCTGAACAGAAAAAGAAATATTTGCCCAGAATAGCGAGCGCTGAAATCGTGGCAGCCTATGCCCTCACGGAACCCGGCCACGGATCAGACGCTTTGGGTGCCGAGGCAAGGGCCCTTCTATCGGGAGACGGCAAGCATTACCTCCTGAACGGGACAAAGCAGTTCATCACCAATGCCGGTTTTGCAGACCTCTTCATCACCTATGCGCAGATCGACGAGACGAAGTTCACCAGCTTCATTGTGGAGAGAAAGTGGGACGGCGTCTCCGTGGATGAAGAAGAGAAAAAAATGGGCATGCACGGCAGTTCCACCCGCGCCGTCATTTTCCAGAACGTCAAAGTTCCTGTGGAAAACGTTCTGGGTGAAGTGGGGAAGGGCCACATCGTCGCCCTGAACACCCTCAACGTGGGCCGTTTCAAGATCGCTCCCATGGTGGTCGGATCAGCCAAATCGATCTTCGCGGAAGCCGTGAAGTACTCCAAGGGCAGGGTTCAGTTCGGAAAACCGATCTGTGAGTTCGGACTGATCAAACAGAAACTCGCCGACATGCTCATCAAGATTTACGTGGTAGAAAGCATGGCTTATCGCACCGCGTTCCTGCTGGATATGGCCCTGGAAGGCATTGATCCCACGAAAGCCGATGCAGGAGCAAAAACAGGCGAAGCCATCCGAAAATACGCTCTCGAGTGTTCCATCAACAAGGTTTTCGGAACGGAGATGCTCGATTTCGTGGTGGATGAATGCGTTCAGATCTTCGGGGGCTACGGGTACATCCAGGACTACCCGGCCGAAGGGGCTTACCGGGATTCCAGAATCAACCGCATCTGGGAAGGGACCAACGAGATCAACCGCATGCTGATTGTGGACACGCTCATGCGTGCGGCCATGAAAGGCGAACTGCCGCTGCTTCAGGTGATCCAGCAGGCCACCCAGGACCTCCTCACCTTCAGGCCTGAAATGACCGAGCCGGAAGGAACTCTTGAGAAGGAGAAGAAGCTGGTTTCCATGGCCAAGAAGATCGCGCTTCTTGCCGCCGGAGCCGCCGTGCAGAAGTACATGGAGAAGCTCGGAAATCAGCAGGAGATCATCGCCATGATCTCGGATATCATCATCGAGATCTTTGGCATGGAATCCGCCCTGCTCCGCACGCTCAAGAAGCTGCAGAAGGAGGGTGAGGAAAAAACCGAGATCCAGATTGCTGTGACTCGGATTTACATCAACGATGCCTTTGCCAGGGCCGAGTGGCTTGCCAAGCAGATCTTTGCCTCCCTGTCGGAAGGTGAAGAGCTGAGAACCCAGCTGATGGCGCTGAAAAGGCTCAGCCGGAACACCCCGATCAACACCGTGGTTCTGCGAAGGCAGATCGCCGACAGCGTGATTCCGCTGGCCCGCTACCACCTGACCAAGATGTGATTTCACCCTTCCCATTTACAAAAGCATCCGGTATGCTTAAGAGAGGGTTCGCGAAGAACCCTCTTTTTCATTTTCTTGAACCGGCAGCCCCCGGTAAACCTTTGCTCCGAGGGCATTCCGGCATTGGAGTTTTTCATGGCCCAGGATATTGAACGTTTGAGAAACATCGGCATCAGTGCCCACATTGACGCAGGGAAGACCACCCTGACGGAACGCGTCCTCTATTACACCAAGAGAATCCATGCGGTTCATGAAGTCAAAGGCAAGGACGGCGTCGGCGCCACCATGGACTCCATGGACCTGGAAAGGGAAAGAGGGATCACCATCCAGTCCGCGGCCACCCACTGCGAGTGGAAGGGCCACACCGTCAACATCATCGACACGCCCGGCCACGTGGATTTCACGATTGAAGTGGAGCGTGCGCTGAGAGTCCTGGACGGCTCCGTCCTCGTGTTGTGCGCCGTAGGCGGGGTGCAGTCCCAGTCCATCACCGTGGACCGCCAGATGAACCGCTACAAGGTTCCGAGGCTCGCCTTCATCAACAAGTGTGACCGCTCCGGCGCCAGCCCTTACCGTGTGGTGGATCAACTCCGCCAAAGGCTCAATCACAACGCGGTTCTCATGGAAATCCCCATCGGTTTGGAAGCGGAGTTCAAAGGCGTCGTGGACCTGGTTTCGATGCAGGCCGTGTATTTTGAAGGGGCTTACGGCGAGACCCTGGTGACCGGAGAGATCCCTTCCATCCTTCGAAGCGAAGCCAAGGCCAGAAGGGAAGAGCTCCTCGACGCGGCCTCCATGTTCTCCGACGAGCTGATGGAGGCGATCTTCGAAGATCAGGTGACCGATGAACTGATCCGAAAGGCCGTCCGGAAAGGGACCCTGCTCCGCCAGATCACGCCGGTCTTTCTGGGCTCGGCCTACAAGAACATCGGCGTTCAGCCTCTCCTTGACGGCGTAAACCAGTATCTGCCCTCCCCGGGGGAGATCGAAAACAGCGCCCTGGATCTCGATGCGGATACCGCGGAAGTTGTCCTCAGCCCTGATCCTCAGGCGCCCATGGTCGCCCTCGCCTTCAAGCTCGAAGTGACTCCCTATGGCCAGTTGACCTATCTCAGGGTCTACCAGGGATCTCTTCGCAAAGGCGATGAACTCCTCAACACCCGCAACAGAAAACGAATCAAGGTGGGAAGGCTGGTGATGATGCACGCCAGTGAAATGGAAGACACCCCGCAGGCAGAGGCCGGGGACATTGTGGCTCTCTTCGGGGTCGACTGTTTCTCTGGGGACACCTTTACGGACGGGACCGTCAACTACGCCATGACCTCTATGCGGGTCCCGGAACCCGTGGTCTCTCTCGCCGTCACCCCGAAGGACAACAAGTCGAGCACCCAGATGTCCAAAGCCATTCACCGCTTTGTGAGAGAAGACCCTACCTTCCGCTCTCGCGTGGACCAGGAATCCGGTGAGACCATCATCTCCGGCATGGGGGAGCTCCATCTCGAAATCTACGTGGAGAGGATGAGGCGGGAATTCAGCGCCGAAGTGGAGACCGGCATGCCCCAGGTGGCTTACCGCGAAGCCATTTCCCGCAAGGCGGATTTCAATTACACCCACAAGAAGCAGACGGGGGGGTCCGGCCAGTATGGCCGCGTGGCCGGCTTCATGGAACCTTCCGAGGACCAGGGCTATGAGTTCGTTAATGCCGTGAGGGGCGGAGCCATCCCCACGGAGTTCATCCCGGCCGTGGAAAAGGGATTTCACGCCTGTCTTGAAAAGGGCCTCCTTCTGGGATTTCCGATTCTCGGCATGAGGATCACGATCAATGACGGCGCCTCCCACTCTGTGGACTCCTCGGAGCTTGCTTTCCGGCAGGCGGCCGTGGGCGCGTTCAAACAGGCTTACATGAGTGCCAAGCCCCTGCTCCTCGAACCGATCATGAAGGTGGCTGTAGAATGCCCCTCCGATTTTCAGGGAAGTGTCATGGCTTCCATCAGCCAGCGCAGGGGCATGATCACGAGTTCCGCGGAAGACGGGGTGTTTACGACCGTTGAAGCGGAAGTCCCTCTGGCCGAGATGTTCGGTTATGCCACCACCCTTCGCTCGCTCACGCAGGGCAAAGCGGAGTTCACCATGGAGTTCTCAAAGTATCACAAGGTGCCGGATTCCATTGCCGAGGAGCTGAAGAAAACGTTTGCAGACAGACTGAAGGGAGGAAAGAAATGACCACCAAGAGCAGTCTTCTCAAGATCCTTGAAAAGTCGTCCCGCAAAGGCTTGGGCCGCGGAAACCTCGGAGTCCTGGTGGCCCGTGCAGGAGTCGGGAAAACCGCCTGTCTTGTCCACATCGCTATGGACAAGCTTCTAAGGAATGAAAAACTCGTCCACGCCTCTCTTCAGGACAGTCCGGAAAAAGTGACCTCCTACTACAATGTCATCTTTTCCGAGCTTGTGAAGGCTCTTAACCTGACAAACCCCTCCGACATCAAGACCCAGATTGACAAGAACCGCATGATCCTTGCCTATCTGAACCAGAGCTTTGACCTGCGCCGGCTCAAGGAGAATTTGAAAAACCTCTCGGAGAAAGTGGCCTTTGTGCCGGACACGATCATCGTGGACGGGTTGGACTTCTCAAAAGTCACGGTGGAGATGTTCGAAGGATTCAAGAAACTGGCTCAGGAGTTCAAGGTGGAAGTGTGGTTCTCGGCTCTTTCCAAGGGAATCCCCGGCGACGCCAAACCGCAGGCCATTCCCGCCCCTGCCGACAAGTTCGATTCCTTCTTCAGCATCGTCATTGAGCTCCAGCCCACTCAGTCGGCTGTAGAACTCAGCCTTTTGAAAGATCATGACACCACCGCGCTGCTGGATGAAAAGGTTCTTCTCGACCCCAAAACCTTTCTCGCAAGAGGCTAGTGCCGACACTCTTTCTATAACTGGGAATTTCTTCAAGGAAGGGGCTCCGACTCCGGCCTGCGCTTTGTCTCCAGAAACGGGACAAAGGGAATGAGGGCCATGCCCGGGATCGAGGCCAGGAAACTGATCCCGAAGAAATAGCCGTAGCCCAGCCTTTCCGCCAGGAATCCGCCAGCCACGCCTGCCAGGACGCCGCTCAGGTTCATGAGCCCTGTGCCGATGGCGAAGTGGGCCGCTTTGAAATCAGGAAGGCAGGTCCGCATGAGGAAGGTGACGAGAACAGAGGTCCCGAGACCGCCTGCAAACTGGTCAAAGGCATGAACAAGGGCCACGAAAACAAGGTTCCCTGAGCCGATGGGAGTGACCTCCTGAGTCCCCGTGTTCAGAGCAATAAAAGGGCCGAGGGAAAGGGCCAGGGCCATATAAACGAGGTTCGTCAGGTTTTGCGCCAGAAGGAACGGCCAAATGGTTCTTCCAAGAGAATACGTTGAAATCATCCATCCTCCTGCCATGGCGCCGAGAATGGAAAACGGAAGCCCTACTCCTCCCGAGATCCAGCCGTAATGAACCTTGATCCCCAGATCCACCATGAAAGGAGAGACCATGGAAGAGAGCATGGATTCCCCGGTTCGCATGAGAATAATGAAAGCGAGAACAACCGCCATCCTCTCCCGGTCCATGTAGGTCATGAAAGCCCGGGCATAGAAAGACTCCCTGTCCCCCAGGAGCCTCCCCTTGATCTTTTCTCTGAAGGAAGCCAGGACAACCAAGGCAAGCAGAAGCCCGATGCCGATCCAGCCTGAAAAACTGATTTTCAAGAGGAGAGGCACTCCTGCCACGGCTTTCTGAATCGCTTCGCGAAAGGTGAAGAGAACGCCGATCAGGAGAACCACGATCCCCAGGGTGACCAGGATTTTCCTCTCAAGAAATAACTCGAAGAGCCCACGAAAAGGCTTTTTCTCTTTCTCGACTCTGGGAAGGAAAGTGAAATGGTAGAGAGTGAGCAAGACGAGAAGCACGGCAGAGGCGAGATAACTTGCGAACCAGCCCAGGGTCGCGCCGATGGTGACGACGACACCCGTGCCGGTCATCATCGCGATCCGGTAGGCCATCACCCGGTAGCCGACAAACTTCGCTTGTCCGGCCTCATCCAGGGCTTCCATGTAGTAGCCGTCGATAGCCATGTCGTGAGTCGCGGCGATGAAAGACCCGATGAACAAAAGAACGGCTATGATCTTTATTCCCGACGGCGCAGAGGTGAGGAAGGCGACGCCGGTCGCCATGATTCCAAGGAGGAATTGGAGGGACAGGATCCAGCGCCGCTTGGTGGCATACTCGTCGATCTGCGGCCCCCAGAGGAACTTGATGACCCACGGAATGCCGAAGAGAGAAGTCAGGCCGATCGCCTCGAGGCTCACCTTCATGTCGCGAAAAAAAACAGAGGAGACGATGCGGATGATGGTGTAAGGAAAACCTTCGGCGAAATAGGTTGTGAAGGCCCACACGTGAGGAGACTGAAGCAGAGTTTTTGTACCGGCTTTCAAGAAATGGCCACTCCAGAGCCCTAAATACCTTCTGCAGCCTGGAGATTCAACAGATAAATTCAGAGGAGAAGCGCTTTTGCGCGTTGATTTGGAGTCCGTGTTCTGATAGGGATAGAAAACTTGAATCCCTTGTTTTCAGAGTTATTTTCATCTCACGAGAGAAATCTGATGAACTCGTGAGAAGTCCGAAAATGCTGCTTTCTGTCATTCCGGCGAAAAGTCCCTCGACAGGCTCGGGACCCTGAGCTTGTCGAACGGGCCGGAATCCAGGAGTTCCGGGAATTTCTGGACCCCGGCTTTCGCCGGGGTGACGGCTTAGAGAACTTTTTGTGAAACCGTCAAATCTGGGGGGGTGCCGGTCCAGGTGCTTTTTTTCAGGAACAGAGAATCGAAGACTGGTCGCAATGATCCTTGCCCTTGCGGCAGCGGCCTGAAGTACAAGAAGTGCTGCATGGGAAAAGAATACTTGGGATCAGTCCATCTTAAGGAAAAGTACTACCGTGAATACAGGATCAGACTCAAAGAGAAAGCGGACATCGAGGCGATCAAAGCGGCGGGTTTGATTGCCCTTGCCACCCTGGATCTCGTTGAAGAAAGACTGAAACCCGGCATGGCCACAGATGAGATCAACACGCTCGTCCACGAGTTCACACTGCGGAACGGAGCCGTGCCGGCTCCCCTGAACTACCGTGGGTTCCCGAAGAGCGTGTGCGTCTCCGTAAACGAGGAAATATGTCATGGCATACCGGGAAATAGGATCATTCAGGAGGGGGACATTGTCAATGTGGACGTGACCCCTATCCTGAAGGGATACTATGCCGACGCGAGCAAGACCTTTTTTGCCGGTCGACCCGGCCCTGAAGCCAGGAAAATAGTGGAAGTCGCCAGGCAGTGCCTCAAACTGGGAATGGCCGCAGCGAAATCGGGCAATCGAATAGGGGATATCGGCTGGGCGGTCCAAACCTACGCAGAAACCCAGGGGTGTTCAGTTGTCCGCGAATTCGTGGGGCACGGGGTTGGGTTTGACTTTCATGAACCTCCTCAGATCCCGCACTTCGGCCAGAAGGGAAAGGGGACGGTCCTTGCACCGGGCATGGTCTTCACCATCGAACCCATGATCAATCTGGGCAAGAAGGATCTTCACATCCTCGCCGACAACTGGACTGCTGTGACCGACGACCGCTCCCTCTCGGCGCAATTCGAACAGACCATCCTGGTCACAGAAGAAGGGTTTGAAAGCCTGACTCCTTTTGATCTGGATGCGCCGCTTCTGCCTAGCTGAGAGGGGCCCTTGTTCAAAGGCCGAAGTTCACGTGAAGCAAACCAAGATAATCTCCCAGTTCACTGAGCAAGCCAAAACCCTGGGCTTCATCGCCGTCGGTTTTTCCAGTACGGACCGTCCCGCCCACTTCGATTCCTTCCTCAGCCGTCTCGCAGAGAAAAAGCACGGCGACATGACCTGGCTTGAAAGGAAGCTGGACGTCCGAGAGGCTCCTTCCAAACTGCTTGAAGGCTGTCAGACGGTTATCTCGCTGGCTTACCCTTACCCAAACGCTCGGCATGAAACGCAGGACGGTTACTGGGTTGCCAGATATGCCGATCCCTCACGGGAGGACTACCATTCTCGGTTAGTGAAACTGGGAGAGGATCTTTCCGGAAGGATTCAAAAGGACTATCCGGGAACCCGCGCAAGGGTCTGCGTTGATTCTTCGCCCCTCCTGGAGAAAAGCATTGCGTGGCAAAGCGGGCTGGGTTTCATAGGAAAGAACACCTTAGTGGTGATTCCAGGCTATGGCTCCTACTTCTTTCTCTTGGAAATACTGACGACCGCACTCCTCCAATACCCTGTCCTGGAGCCTGTGCCCGACTCGTGTGGCGCCTGCACCGCCTGCATGGAAGCCTGCCCCACAGGCGCTCTTGAGAAGCCTTATCATCTGAACGCGTTAAAGTGTCTTGCCTATCTGACCATCGAACACACAGGAGACATCCCTCCGGTTTTGGGCCCGGAGATGAAAAAATGCTTCCTGGGCTGCGACCGATGCCAGGAGGTGTGTCCCTTCAACAAAGGCGCCCTAACGACTCACATGTCCATGCCGTCGGCAGATGAGATTCTTCATATGGGAGAAGAGGACTTTAAGAAGAAATTTGGAAGAACATCCCTGGCAAGGCCCGGTATGGAGAAAATCAAATCCAATCTGCGAGCAGCCCGAAGCTAAGGGGTGGCAGCTTTGAGGCCGAGGGTGAAAGCTTCCTGCAGGGTTTCCGGGTTTTCCTTAACGGCATTTCTTTTTTCCAGGCTCCTGAAAAAAATCCCCCCTTCGTAGCTCATGTCCAAAGCGTCAAAGAAGTATTTTGCCGTCAGAATAGCGCCTTCGAAAAGATTCTTACCTCTGGTAGCTCCAACGGTAATGAGGTATCCCCTGCCCCGGTTGCGAAGCTGCCGCTCTTCCGGAGTTTTCTCCAAGAGTCGTCTTGACCAGTGCGCCTGGGCCCGATCGATCAGGGCCTTTGCCTGCGCCGTCACTCCGTAGAAAAAAATCGGGGAAGCAAGAAAGATGACCTCCGCCCAGTCCAGGAGGGGATAAACCTTCTGCATGTCATCCTGAACCACGCATTCTCCGGTTTTGTCGCATCCGCCGCACTCGATGCATCCGCACAGGTTCAGATCCCGAGTGTACACTTTCTTCACTTCAGCGCCCGAGGACTGCGCACCCTCCAGCACCTTGTCGAGGAGTTGATCCGTGTTCCCTCCTTTGCGCGGACTGCCGTAAATGCCTAGGACCTTCATGCGTTCCCCCCTGGGTTTCCTATGATCGCTGACCTGACTCAGCTTTTGTATAGAAGCACGGAGGCGGATGTCAAGGATCAAATGTCCAGTCAGCGGTTGTTCGAAAACTCGTTTCTAGCGTCCATTCATCCTTCGATACCTCAGGGTGAACGGAGGTCGGCTTCTGTAAGTCTCTTATTTTACGCTCATGGTGAGGTATCGAACCATGAACGGAAAGGTGTTTTGCCTGTTCGTTGCGAGTTGTCGGACAGCCTCATCGGGATATTTTGCTGGCCAGATGCCGGTTGGTAAACTCCTCTATGATGCGCGGGTAATTCGGATCAAGGCTTGAACTGCTGTGATCCGCGCCCTTGGCCACAAAAGTCTCGGCCTTCCCTGAAGGAAAGCTGTCGCGCAACCTCCATGCGTGATGGAGAGGAAAATTCTGATCCTTCTCCCCATGAATGATCAGCACAGGGCAGTCAATGGCCGCAGCAAGACGAACCGGGCTGACCTTTTCCAGTCTCCACTTCCAGAAGATCTCCATCCACAGAACCACCATGGGAGCAAAGAAAACACCGAAGACCCAGTTGTAACTGCGGTAGAGGCTCAGCAGCGCTTCCCTGGTTCTCGCATAGCACGCTTCAAGGAACAAGAGTTTCACCCGGCCGGGATTTCGGGATGCTACAATCACGGCAGCGGCTGCGCCGATAGAATGCCCGTAAAGGAGCACAGGCTCCTTAACCCAACGGAGCACCGCTTCGATGTCTTCGGCGAATCTCGGTGCACACATGAAAGGGTGAGGGCTCGACTTCCCATGATCTCTTGCGCTGTGCATGATCGTCGTGAACCCGAGGCGGCCGAAAATCCGGCCACGATTGACCATCCTGTCACGGTTTCTCCCCCACCCATGAGCAAGCACAACGATCCCCCTGGATTGGCCATCAGGTGTAACGCGCCACACTTCGAGCACGCCCCCTTCTTCGGTAGGGATGGTCGTCTCCGTGATTCTTCCCCAATCCGGCTTGTCCTCCACGGGATTGCGCGGGAGCTGCAGGACAAGATACGTCAACCCCAAGGTGACGAAGAGATAGAGGACGCATACTCCCAGAAGGATCAGAAGAGGAGTCAACTTTCTCTCCTCCCCTCTGAGGACAATGACGAAACGGGAATGCCCTTGACGTAGACTCTTTCAGGAAAACGCAAACCCTCAAGGAGCCTTTCAGGCTTCGCCCTCACGGCCAGGAAAGTGGCCGGTCTGCCGCGCATCAGGTATCCGGCGCGATCTCCGAGCCCGAGCAATGCCGCTCCCAGAGAGGTCGCACTTTGGACCGCTTCCACGAGGCCAAGTCCCGCAACGAGGAAAAGCCGCATCTCTTCGCGAACAGCCTCCCCGTGGTGGACTCCCAGGCTTCCGGCATCGGTGCCTACCGCCATGCGGACACCGAAGTCCTTTGCCTGCCGGATCTGATCGAGCTGGTGGTCCAAGTTCTTCCTCGCCACTTGGCTTTCACGGCTCCTTTTGGGAAGTGTCCTGGCATAGGCTTCCATGGTGAACGCCGTGGGAACCCAGATGCTCTGTTTTTCCGCAAGCCGTTTGAGGTTTTCCCTTCCCATGAAGAAACCGTGCTCAATTGAATCGCAGCCTGCATCGATGGCATCCCTGACAGGGTTTCTTCCGTTGGCATGGACCATGACCTTGAGGCCGTTCTTGTGAGCACAAAGGACAGCGTTTTTCAGATCACCCAAAGAAAATTGCGGGGAGGTCTCTTTTCCGAAATCAAGGAGACTGTTCAAACCGGAATTGACGATCTTCACGTGGTCCACGTGCTTCTGTCCTGCCGCGATGGATCGCGCCAGAGAGCAGTTCCGGTAAGGCGGCCGTCCCACAAGGCGGCCATACCTTCCCGGCGCGTGCCACGCCCTGCCCGGCGTCTTCACCTCAGGCTGCTCCTCGTTCCCGCCCCTGAACTCTCTCTTGTACCGGAGCACGTGGCTTCTGCAATCCCCTCCATCTCTCAGGGCAACCACACCGTGGAGCATGCTCATGAACAGGTGTTTGCAGATCATCTGTTTCGCATCGCTGAAAGAGGCTCTCAGTTGGAGCTCCCGCACAGACGGATCAGCGCTCCCGGACATGGAAAGATGAACATGACAGTCGACCAGCCCTGGCAACAGAGTGTAATTCGAAAGGTCCAGGAGATCCCCTCTTGCGAGGTCTTTTGCCGTTGCACTTCGAATCTCAACGATGTGGCGGCCCTTTGTTTTCACAATCGCTTTCTTGCGGACAGGACCCGCCGTTCCGTCAAGAAGCCATCCTGCTAATATATAAGGGGAAAGCTGCATTTTTTTGTTGTAATTTCCCTCCTTTTCTATTATTTTTGGCCAGTCGAACGCAACTGAAACCTGAAACGTCATTCTACAGGATCGGCCCTATGGAGCGCGTGCTACTTCTCAACATCACGTATGAGCCTCTTAAGGTCATTGACTGGAAGAAGGCCGTCACCCTGCTTTGTCTGGGCAAGGTAGAGGTTTTGGAAGAGTACAACCGTGAAATTCGTTCAGTGAGTTTTACGCTCAAGCTTCCCTCTGTAGTCCGGCTGCTGCAAATGATCAGGAGGCCTAAGAGCCCTGTCCGGTTCTCGAGGCAGAATATCTATGCGAGGGACCGCTACCAGTGCCAGTACTGCGGGAGCAAGTACCCCAGTGAGGACCTCACGTACGACCACGTTATCCCCAAATCCCGGGGCGGCAGGACGCAGTGGGAGAACATCGTCACCTGTTGCGTGGAATGCAACAGGAAGAAGGGGGGACGAACCCCGCACGAAGCCTCCATGAGACTGGTTCGGGAACCGAGCAGGCCAAGCTGGGTTCCCGCGATCAGGATCACCATAGGATTCAAACAAATCCCGGAGAATTGGCGTGACTATCTCTACTGGAACGTGGAGATCGTGGAGTAGCGAAGCAACTGCACAGTTGCTTCGCTTTCTTCTTTCCGGGCAAGTCAATCCCCCAATCCTAACGACCTGAGGGTTTCTGAAAAGTTTTTCCGCCTTCCCAGTTCCATTGCCCTCGGCATGAGGCTACCCCCTAAACATCTTCTGGATCTGATCCTGCTTCTCCTCCTGGACATCCGACTTTTTCCTGATGTTCATCGCTTTCATGACATCGTACATCCCATCCTCGAACAAGACCGGAACCTGCGTCACGTAATCAGGGTTGGCGCAACACCCCGGCGCAAAGTAGTGGCCGGGCCTTCTTCCTTCCCTGAACCGAGCTTTTGCTTGCTCATATTCCTCCGGGGACAGGACCAGGCCGATTTGACCCGTAAAGCTCACCACCAAATCCCCAGGCTCGAATAGTTTTCTGTCCCGCAAGGGTTCCCTCCTTGATGCCTGCTCCCCCTCCCCTAAGCCCTCCCACCGAGGGAGGGGAAGCAGGAAGGGCTGAACCGCGCCCCTGCGTTGGCGCATAGGGGAAGCGTGACGGGGATATGCTTTCATTTAACCAGTTTGAGCACTTCCTTAAAGGTGTCCGTCCCTGCTCTCTTCAGTAGCTCGTAGATGACCATCTCCGTCGATGTGATCGTAATGCCGCTCCGGGACATTCTCTCCAGGGCGATCCTGCGATTTTCAGGCGAACGAGACGCGATGGCGTCCGACACCACATGAACCTCAAAGTCCGAGGCGGCATGAAGGGCGGTCTGTGCCACACAGATGTGTGCTTCAATGCCGCAGAGAATCAGCGTCCTTTTGTCCAGCTCCCGGACCCTTTTCACAAAGGCCTCGCAGCCGAAGCAATTGAAATCCACCTTGGGAACAGGGGCAACCAATGTCAACTCCCCTTTGATCTCAGGGAGCGTGGACCCCAGCTTTTCCTGCTCCGTCATGATCACGGGAAGTCCCACGATCTTTGAAAACCGGACTAACTTCATCACCTGGTTCGCGAGTACCTCTTTTTCTGCCATCACCGGAAACAATTTCTCCTGCATGTCGATGATCACCAGAATGGAGTCCTCCTTTTCGATCAGGGTTGATTGCGCTTTATGCTTTTTGCTCATCACCGTCCTCCGCATTTCAAAAGTTCAGGCATTATACGCGTTCCTGCGAAAAAGTGAAGCTCCCCCCGCCTGAGGCGGACAAGCCCGCCCGGGCAAGCGCGGTGAAGGCGAGTCAAGTCAAAGAAAAACATATTGACATATTAAAATATGTTAATATTTTAATATTAAACTTTATAAGCGGACACGACATGCCTAAATCAAAACCGATTCTTCTGGACTGGGAGAAGGCGCAGCGCGCAGCGGATATCCTTAAGACAGTAGCTCATCCCGCGAGGCTGCGAATTGCAGAACTCCTGCAAACCCGCGAGATGACCGTAGGGGAGATACAAGAGTGCCTCGGATCCTCTCAATCCATGACGTCACAGCAACTCTCCCTAATGAAGGCCAGGGGCATCCTTAAATCCAGAAAAGCCGGGAAATCGGTTTACTACGGCGTGGACAGTCCCGAAGTCATTCAGGTCCTCCACTGCCTCAAAAAATGCTAGTCCCTTAGGAAAGGAGAAACCAAGGATGGAAGCATCAAACAAGGTCACGGAACAAAAGGCCCAGCAAAAACCGGAACAATCCACGTTTATTTGCGCCAGAGACACTATGGACGGAGTGTATCCTCCCCTCCTGCTCGCGATCAACGCCCGGCGCCTGGGCATGGAAGCGACGATCTTTTTCACCTTCATGGGCTTAAACGCGATCATCAAAGGCAAGGCCAAGAAGATCAAGTTTCAGATGCCCGGCTTCATGGGCGCCGTTCCGGGGATGGCCTCCATGGCCACCTTCATGATGAAAAAGAAGATCGACCATGCCGGCATCCCGGAGATTCAGGAACTCATGGACATGGCCCAGGCCGAGGGAGTGAAGTTCGTGGGGTGCAAGATGACCGTCGACATGATGGGGGTGAGCGAAGACGCTTTCATCGACGGCGTTGAGATCATGACCGCCGAAGACTACATGAAGCTTGCGAAAAACGCGAAGCTCAACATGTTCATTTAACCGGACCCGCAAGGGAGTCCGGAAGAGCATGGGCAAGATCCCTGAGACCGGAGAGCCTCACGTCTTTGACATCGTCGAGCAACTCTCGAAGGGATTGAAGAGCGGCCGGGATATAGCCCTCAAAATAGGTCTTTCCTCTAACCCTGCTGAGAAAAGAGAACGCTCCCAGAATCTGCAGATTTCTTTGGACGGCCAGGTAGGGGAAAGATCTTTCGAAGGAAGCCAGACCGTGCGGCTGCTTTCGCCTGAGCAACTGAAGGTAGGTGTGATAGATCTCCTGCCGTTCCTGCGCCGCCAGACGGGTGTAAGGATCAATCAAGAGCGAAGCCAAATCATAGGCCAATGGCCCGAGGCGGCCGCCCTGCCAGTCGAGGATTCCGATTTTCCTGCCTGTGATCATGATGTTTCTGGACTGAAAATCGCGGTGAAGAAAAAATCGATTCTCTGCCCGGCTCGCTTCTTCAATGAGGTGTTCAAAGCTCTTCTCCAGTCCAGGCCACTCTTTCCGGATTCCAAGGTACGTGCCCAGGAACGCTTCCTTGAAGTAGTCCACTTCATAGCGTCGCATGACCAGCCGATCATAGGTCTCCGTCTGGCAGGTCCATGCGGTGTTGAATCCCTCCGAGCCCCTGGTCTGCTGCTGAAAGAGGATCTCCACGACCGGCGCGTACAATGGGACCCTCTCTTTTGCCCGCGCACAGGCGGTCTGGAGACTGACCTCTCCGAAGTCCTCCATAATGAACCACCCTTTGCCCAGGTCAAAGCGGTGGATCTCGGGCAGAGGCAACCCTTTGCTTCGAAGGTGTCTCCCAATGTTCAAGTAGGCGGTATTTTCCCGCTTCGAGAAGTCATCCGTGGGTGCGTTTTCCATGGCGATGTACGAAACATCGGACTTGAGACCGCCGACCCGCCAGAAAACCCTCATGGAGCCGTCTCCAGCTATGGGGCTGAAAGGGCCGGGTTCACCCAGGAATTCTCGGACAAACGCTGTTAAACCCTCTGTCGGGGCCTTCAAGTCGGCCATCTCTATCTTCACCTGGTCCTTCTTCGATTGGAGACAACAGAATTCATGAAACTTAATCTACCACATTCAGGATCAAAGTGGTAACCTTTGCATCATTCCGGCTCCCGGCGAAAGCCGGGAACCGGGGTGACGGCGTAGAGGACTTCTTGCGAAACCATCCCGTTTGGTTCAGGGAGCTAAGGATCGATGAGTAAATACCTGATGCTGGATGTCGGCGCCGGAACCCTTGACATGCTTTACTACGACGACGAATCCGGACTTCACTACAAAGCGGTTGTAAAATCCCCTGTCCTCACCGTGGCGGAAAAAGCCCGGCGTCTGCAGGGCAACCTCCTCGTGCGCGGCACAGAGATGGGAGGCGGCCCTGTATCCGAGATTCTGATTGCGCGGGCCAGGGAATTCCAAGTTCTCATGACGCCCTCTGCGGCTTTGACGCTCCACCACGACCTTGAACGAGTGAAAGCCTCGGGGATCAGAGTGGTCGATGAAAGCGAAGCCGCCGCGCTAGGAGCAACCGGCCGGTACGGCAATTTGACCCTCGGGGATCTGGAAATCCCCAGATTGCGGGGGCTTGTCGAAAGCTTCGGCGTACCCTTTTCCTTTGACGTTGTCGGAGTTTGTGCTCAGGACCACGGCATGCCTCCTCCAGGCATATCCCATCTGGACTTTCGGCACAGCCTGTTCAAATTGAGTCTGGACCGGGATCCTTTTCCTCATGCTCTCCTTTACACCAGAGAGGAGATCCCTGCGCCTCTCAACCGGCTCAAGAGCATAGCTGAAAGCGCCGCAGAGCTCCCCGCCCATGAGGTCTACGTCATGGACAGCGGCATGGCGGCCATTCTCGGAGGGTCGCTGGATCCTCAGGCTATTTCCAAAGAGAGGATTATCGTGCTGGATCTTGCTACATCCCACACCCTGGGAGCGGCTCTGGAGGAAGGAGAGATTGCCGGATTCTTCGAGTATCACACGCGTGATATGACACTTCAGAAGCTTGAATCCCTCGTCGTGGAACTTGCCGAGGGAGCACTGGTCCATGAGAAGATCCTGCAACAGGGCGGACACGGAGCTTATGTGCGCAAGGCGTTCGGGTTTGACCGCAGCGAAATCCTCCTCGCCACAGGCCCAAAACGCAGGCTCCTTTCGAAAAGCCGTTTGCCGATTCGCCCCGGCGCTCCTTTCGGCGACCACATGATGACAGGAACTGCAGGCCTGCTTGAGGCGATCAGGCGACGAAAAAACTTGGACCCGATCCCCACTTGGTGAGGCGACGGGGTGTAACAGTTTAGCTCTTTGAAATGGATGGCTCAGGCCATGGGGGTCCATCGAAAAACAGAAAACGAAGAGTGTGCGGGAAAGACTCTGCAGATAAGGGGCAGCGAAGGCGGGCGGCGAGGCTTCACCGGCACCTGCCAGCTGGGTACGGCGTGGGGAGCTCCCCGGTAGCCCTCCCCGCCCGCCTCACCTATGGCCTAGAGCTTGCCATGGAGGTGTGGCGTGTTCGTTGTTCTGTTTTTAGAGGGATCCCCATGGCCTTTTTCTGTGTTTATTTCAAAGAGCTAAACTGTTACGAAGGGGTTTCTCAGAATACAAAAGATTTGCCATTGTTCTTAAGAGCAGGTAAAAGACGAGAACCCACCATGACAGGAGAACTGCAGGGAGGCAAGAGATGGAAGTGTCCCACGACTATTTCCTTTGTGACGGCTGCCAAAACAAGAACTTCACACGAATTCACAGTTTCTCCATTCGGTTCTATGGGGTCAACTTCTCTGATGACCTTGTTTATGACAAGCTGACCGATGAATTGTTCCAGTGCACAAAATGCGGCAAGACCTTCACGACGCAGCAGATCGAGAATGTGCTGGCAGAGTTCAAGAAAAAAAGAAGAGGCAGTACTGAGGAGTGATCACACGACAGTGGCCTCTTCGGCAAAAGCTAAATTTTTCAAAAGATTTCGGTCCGATGGAACCTGTTAGGCGCTTTTCACTTCCTTCTGATAGAACTGAAACTTGTGGGACCCGAGCTCGATCGTGTCAAAATCGTTGAGCGGAACACTGTCCTTGACGACCGCCCCGTTCACTTTCAATTTCGTCATTCCACCTGCGAAGCTGATGGCATAGCCCGACGGCCTGCGGCTGATGGTCGCAGCCGTTGCCCCCATGAGGATTCCCGACAGCTTGATTTCAGAGGTTTCGGCTTTGCCTATCTTGGTCAGCTTTTTCAAAAGCTCAATCTCCCCAAGACCCGAATCATCGATAAAACTGATCACTCCAACCTTCACGGGAATCTTGGCGGTCGGGGGCGCGACTTTTTGCTTAGCGAGGAGTTCTCTCTGTTTCGCCGTGTCCAGCAGCATGGTCTTGTCCAGCGGCAGTTTCTTGTCCTTCCCTTCTCCTTCGATCTTTTCTTTTTCCGTGGCGACAAAGAGGATCACATGCTTGCCGATGACAATGTTGTCCCCGTGAGACAGCTTGTGAGACACGACTTTTTGGTCATTCACAAAGGTGCCGTTAGTGCTCTGCAGATCCGTCAGAATATACTCTCCCCCAAGCTTGTCGATTTTGGCGTGGTACCCGGATACGGCCAGGTTGTCAATGACGATGGCATTGTCGTCTTGGCGGCCCATGGTGATGCTGTCTTTGGCAAAAGGATACTCCTTGATCACCTGTTTGTTGAAGGTTAGGATCAGCTTGGCCATGATTTTTTCCCCCGTTTTTCGACACCCTGCATGTTTATTTTATCCAAATCTTTGTTAAAATAGCAAGATCAAATAAAGCTAAAGCCCAAGCTTTCTCTTTATTCGGTTCGCACCCGTTAGGGCATCCGCCACCAGACTCCCCAGTCTCCCCAGGGAGGTTACTCGCCTCTTCTCCACTTGATCGAGAAACACACTGACCACCGTCGTATTGTCAGGAGCCCCCCGTTCAAGAGCCAGATCAATCAGCCTTCGGGTCAATCTCTGCGAGTCTGACTCCTTCAGAGCAATTCTCAGAATCTCCTCGTCTGTTGCGAGATCCGTAAGTCCGTCCGAACACATAATGAAGAGATCTTCACTGGACGGTTCAATTTCGAAGACTTCGGCATCCACGTTTTCGGAAGATCCCAGGTTTCTTGTCAGAATATGCCTGAGAGGCGACCGTGCCGCCTCCTCTTCCGTCATCACACCCATTTCCACGTGCTCGGCAACGATCGTGTGATCTTTGGACATCCTCTCAATGCGGTTGTCCCTCACAAGGTACATTCGGCTGTCTCCCACATTGGCAGCCACAATGCGCCCGGAGCCGACCAGCAGACTGACGATGGTTGTTCCCATCCCATTGTACTGCTCATACTCGCTGGCCATTTCGTAGATCACCCGGTTTGCCAGCCTTATGCTCCCCAGGATGTAGTTCCCTTCACGGCTCAGAGACTCATCGGGGAAGCCGAAGATTTCATCGGGAGGAGCCTGGATCTCCGACCATTTGCCGAAGCTCTTGTTAATGATCTCCACAGCGACCCGGCTGGCCACTTCACCGGCCAGATGGCCTCCCATGCCGTCCGCGACCATGTAGAGGCCAACGGTGTCCTGAACGGAAAAAGAGTCCTCATTTCTTTCCCGCTGAAGGCCCACGTCCGTCATTCCAGAGGATTTTATCAGCAATTCAGCTCCGATCCTTTGTGAAGTTCAATGTGTTGCCTCGTTCCTTACCCTGGGTCACCCCACTCTCAACTCCTCGGTGCAGCTTCTTTCTCCGCCATCTTCTTCTGCTTCTGATCCACTTTCAGGGCGAGAAGCCTCAAGAGCTTTGCCATTTGTCCCGCAGTTTGAAATCGTTCGTCCAGGTTCTTGGCCAAGGCTTTGTCGATAATCTGCTCGCAGGCCACAGGAATCCTGGGGTTGAAACTTCGCAAGGCCGGATGCTTCACCTGGGTGATCTGGTAAAGCAAGCTGCTCAGGTTGTCTCCCTGGAAGGGGAGTTCCCCGGCCAGCAGTTGGTAAAACACGACCCCAAGGGAAAAGAGGTCGGAACGGGGGTCTATTTTTTGCCCCATGATTTGCTCGGGCGACATATAGTTCGGTGTGCCCAGGATGACCCCTGTTCGGGTTCTGGAGGATGATATGGCCTTGGCGATCCCAAAATCCGTCACCTTCACTCCGCCTGTCTTGAGGAGCATAACGTTGGCCGGTTTGATGTCGCGGTGGATCACATCCGCCCGGTGGGCGAACTCCAAGGCATCCGCGACGCTGGCCACCACATAAAGCACTTTCCTCAGAGGCAGGAGGCTTTTCTTGCTGATGAATTTCTCCAGGTTCTCCCCCTCCAGATACTCCATGGCCATGAAGGTGAGATCCTGATCCTCCCCCATGTCGTGGATGGTCACAATGGAAGGATGAGAGAGCTGGCCTGCAATCTCCGCCTCTCTGAAAAATCGTTCTTTGATTTCTTGGATGACATCTTCATCAAACTCATCGGAAAACCGAATCGTTTTGATAGCCAGCAAACGGTTGATCTTCGGATCAAGGGCCTTGTACACAAGCCCCATGGAACCCCTTCCCAGGACCTGCAGAATCTCGTAGCGCCCGATTTTTGTTAATTCCTCGGGTGCTTCTTCTTCGAGGACGCTCGGCTCACGCCCTCTGAGGTGGCTTCCGATCGTCGAGGACTTGTCCACCTCTTTGAGCTTCGGGATCCTCAGATCGAGATCGCGAAAACCTCCCCCCCGGTTCACGTACTCGTAAACGGAAAGCGCTTTATTGATCAACCTTTTCTGCTCATACTCGAGCCCCAGATTGTAGATCAAGTCTTTGGTTTCCGGATCCAGAGGCAACCTCCTGAATTTCTCAAGAGCGAGATCAAGAAGCCCCTGACTCTGGAAGTTGAGCCCGAGGAGTCGATTGGTCTCAATGGATTCCCTCGACATCTTCACCCTTAAGAAGAACTGGTTCACGGACACGGCTGCGTACATCACGAGCAAGCCTATGAGCACGGTGCTCATTCTGAACCACATTTCCCACCTTGCCAAGAGCAAAAATCCGGGACCCGCGATGGCTGCGACAAGCACGAGGGTGAAGATCAATCTCGGGATTTGTCCAATCCTGGGAAAAAAGAAAATCCCCATCAGGCCAAGCAAAAAAAGGGCTCCCATTTCAACGAAAACCATAAAGGCCGGCCTGGAGACACAGCGTCTGTTGAGAAGGTTGTCCAGAATAAAGCCGTTGAACTGATCTTCAGAAATCGTTGCGGATACAGGCGTTCTCAGTGTCCTGCGGGCATCCCCAAAGTTCGTCCCGATGAGGGCGATTCTCCCCTTCATGGCCGGCCTTTTCTGACCCTCCAACACATCGGAAAAAGAAACCCTCTCAAGCTCAGAGAACCCCCTGAGGAACTTGATTAGGATTTTCCCTTCCCAAATAGGAATCGACTCCCCCCTCAGTCGGAGGTATTCTCCTTCGACCACCGCTTTGGAAGGCCCCTGTTCCCAGTAGGCCAGGGCTATTCGGAGAGCATAGGAGGGGAAAGGAGATTCTTTCCAATGGAGGGTGAGAGGCGAGGCCATGCCTTCGGTCCCTTGGCCCTTCAGCAACTCATTATGCCCGAAGCCCACGGCCGCCTCGGCCAGTCCCTGAAAAGGAAGATGGAGTTCCTGGCCCCCCCTTCCCGACCCAGAAACCGGAAGAGGATCCTTCTCGCTCAGGAGATTGGCTGACAGGAGGCTGCCTTGGCTCCATCTCCCTTTCGCTTGCCCCGCAGGCAGGTGGGTCATCGCCGGCAGAATCACGTTACCGGCTTCCTTGACTGCTTCCACAAGTTCCAGATCGTGATTGG
Source organism: uncultured delta proteobacterium (assembly GCA_963702565.1). GTDB lineage: Bacteria > Desulfobacterota > DSM-4660 > Desulfatiglandales > HGW-15 > CAVPDE01. Next base: position 514,850 of record CAVPDE010000010.1, read on the forward strand.
CCTTTTCTTCCCTTTCCGCCAGGGTCTCTTGAACCCAGTCAGCGAGCGCATCGTCTCGCCGGCTGAGAGCGTAGGCCGACAGGGTTTCTCTCAGCGCCTTCATCTCCCGAAGCCCTGCATTCTTCTCCTCGTCGAGCAAAGGGACATTCAGGCCGATGACCTTGGCTCCACTGCCTTTGGCCAGATGGACCATCCGGGCGATCAGGCCGCGCGGCCAAGGCCACGAGCCAAGCTTGTCGAGACTCTTTTGGTCGACCTCTATCAGGAGGATTCGTTGATCAATCGGAGTTTCAGGCAAAGCCAACCTCGTCATTGCGTCATACGAGATTCTCTCCGCCTGCTCCATGAAGGGAGGGGAATAGTAGGCGAGCCCTATGAAAGCAAGAGCGATCAGACCAGCGAGAAGAGAGTTCAGGCTCAGGCTTCTTTTAACCATTTATAACGAAAATATACGTATATTTATACAAAATATTATAATTTTTATCAAAATAATTGAATCCTGTCAATTGAAAAACAGTTCTCCTTTGCTTCAGCCCCCGTATCAAATGGAAATCTCATACTGTTCGATGTGGAGGTTATCTTTTTCCTGGATGATCACCCGTCTATTGATTCTCCGCTCCAGATCGATCACCGACTGCTGCTCTTCCTCTTTGAGCACACGGGCAATATCGGGATGCACATAAACGAGAACCTGGGCAGCTTGACCTGTAAGGGTGGTTTCCCTCTCCAGATCCCGGAGGACCTCATAGCAGATGGTTCTTTTTGTCTTCAAGGACCCCCTGCCCTCGCAGTAGAAGCAGGGTTCGCTCAGAAACCGGTTCAGATTTTCGCGCGTTCTCTTCCTGGTCATTTCGATCAAACCCAGCTCGGACATCTTCAGCACATGGGTCTTCGCCTTGTCTTTGGTCAGGGACTCCTTCAGCGTGGTGAACACTTTTTCCCTGTTGGGTTTTTTCTCCATGTCAATGAAATCAATGACGATCAGTCCCCCCAAGTTCCTCAAGCGCAGCTGGTAGGCGATTTCCTTGACTGCCTCGAGGTTGGTTTTGAGGATCGTTTCCTCCAGGTTTCTTGTGCCCACATAGCTCCCCGTGTTGACATCAATCGCCGTCAGCGCCTCTGTGAGCTCGATGACGATGTAGCCTCCTGACTTGAGCCATATCTTTTTCTCCAGAGCCCTTGAGAGCTCCATCTCGATCCCGTAGAAATCGAAGAGGGGTTCAGGGCCTTCATAGAACTCGACGGAATATTTCAGCGCAGGGACGAAGGTTTCAATAAATTCCATGATGGCTCCGTATTCCTCTTTCGAATCGATCACCAGACGATCCACTTCGCGTGTGAAGAGATCTCGAACGGATCGGAGCGAAACGCTCAGGTCCTTGTACAGCAGTCCCGGAGAGGTATGCTTGCCCATTTTCTCCTGGATGCTCGTCCAGAGCTTCTGCAGAAAGTCCATTTCGGACTTGAGTTTGTTCTTCTCCGAGCCCTCGCTCGCGGTTCTGACGATGAACCCGAGATTGCCCTGCCTGATCTCCTGCACCAGGTTTTTCAATCTCTCTCTTTCCACGGGATCTTCGATTTTGCGGGAGATGCCGATGTGATCCACATTGGGCATGAGGACCAGATGCCGGCCGGGCAAAGAGATGTGAGACGTCAGTCGCGCGCCCTTGGTCCCAATCGGCTCCTTGGCGATTTGAACCATAATGTCCTGCCCTTCGCGAAGCAGGTCTTCGATGTTCATCGCGATCTCTTTCGGGTGCTCCACCAGCGTGCCTTCCTGGTCCTGGGACAGGTCCACCTCCGGTTCGGCGCTGTTGCCCAGCATCATCCGCTCCAGTTCCTGGAGATCCTGGTGAACGTCGGAGACGTAAAGAAACGCGCTTCTCTCAAGCCCTATGTCCACAAAGGCAGCCTGCATGCCCGGGAGGACCCGCACCACCCTTCCCCGGTAGATGTTCCCCATAAGCTCCTGTCCCGTTTTTCTTTCAATGTGGAGCTCGACCACCACCCCGTTTTCCACGAGAGCCACCCTCGTTTCATGGGGTCTCGAATGAATGATCAACTCGCTTGCCATATTTAACCCCGAAATTCAGACTCCTTCGAGTCCGGGATTTCCATGATTTTCAAGACACCTACTCCATCGAGGTCTTCATCGCTCAGGTGAAACATCCCCTGGATGATCTCCACAGGTTTGAGCGCCGGCCCTTCCATGGGTTTGAGGGCCAGGTGCATTGTTGATCCTGTGTTGAAATAAGCCGATTTCACCTGGGCGCGCGCATCGATTTTCCGGTCTCCTTTCTTCCCTTTCTTGATCACGGGGAAGGAATCGGAGGCAAGAAATCGCTCAAGACGATCCTCTCCCGCTTTCACCCCATGGAAGGAGATTTCGTATTGAATTTCCTTGCTCTTGAGGCTTACGGCTTCGCGGTCCAGAACCTCGAGAGTCTTGATTTCAAGGCCCGAAGGGAGTTGCTCACCGATCTTGTCTCTGAGCGTCCGGCCGGAACCGGAGTCGTGCCACTGGACCTCCAGGGTTTCGTGCAAGCTCTCGGTGCCCACCGGCAAAGCGGCGGCAAAAGAGAGCTTCGGCATGGGGTGATATCCTTTGGAGTAGACGAGGCTCACCCCGGCCCTTTTGAAGGCCCTCACAAAAGCACGCACCAGTTCGAGGTGGCTCAGATATTTCGCAGGGCCTCTCTTGGAGAAAGTGATCCGGATTTTCCTGGCCTCCTCGCTTCCCCCTGCGGCCGTGGGCACTTCCTTCTTTGGAGCCGAGGTCCACTCTCTGAAAAGAACGGGTTCCACTTCTTTGTGGTCACAGACCCCGCAGTCCAGGCATTTTTTCCTGCAATCCGGAGTCCACTCCCCTTCCAGGGCCTTCTTCCACTCTTTCTCAAGATATTCCTTGCTGACCCCGCATTGGATATGATCCCACGGAAGAACTTCGCTCAAGGATCTCGGTCGTTGGAGGTAAAAGCCCGGGTCCACCTGCGTGTCTCGAAAAGCCTCCTGCCACACGTCCAGGCGGAAGTGCTCGCTCCAGGCATCAAATCTCGCTCCCTTGTTCCAAGCCCTCACCAGCACCGGGGTCAGCCTTCGGTCTCCCCGCGCAAAAACCCCCTCGAGCCAGCTCATTTCCGGCTGATTCCACTTGACCCGTATCCTCTTGTCTTTAATGGATTTCTGGATAAACTGAATCCGCCGACCGCTTTCATCGAGCGAGATCTGAGGCAACCACATGAAGGGGGTATGAGACTTCGGCACAAAAGCGGCGACACTCATATGGACCTTACCCCGTTTGTTCGAGGCCCTTGCCACTTTCCCTGCGAGCCGGATCATGTCCTCCAGATCCCTGTCCTCCTCGGTAGGAAGGCCGATCATAAAATAGAGCTTGATCAGCTCCCATCCTGCCCCATAGATTTCTTTGGCCATGAACAGGATCTCTTCATCCGTCAGGCCCTTGTTCAGGATTCTTCGGAGCCGGTCGTTTCCCGCTTCGGGAGCAAGGGTGAACCCTGTTTTTCGAACCCTTTTGATCTCTTCAAACCATGTGGAATCCAGACTGTCCACCCGCAGGGAAGGGAGACTCACGGCAATCCGGTCCCCTTCCTGCTGGTCCATGAGAACCCGAAGCAGCGGTCCCAAGCAGCCGTAGTCCCCTGAACTGAGCGAGAGCAGGGACATCTCCTCGTATCCTGTGAAGCGCAGGCCCTGTTCCGAGTGCCGAATCACGGCTTCCGGATGCCTTTCCCGAACAGGCCTGTAGATCATTCCCGCCTGGCAGAAACGACAGCCCCGGGTACACCCTCTTGAGATTTCAACGGCGAGCCGGTCGTGGACCAGCTCCGCGAAAGGCACCACCTGGCGCTCCGGAAAGGGAAAGGCATTGAGGTCGGGGACAATCGCCTTCGCGACCCGCGTGTAACCGGAGAGCAAGGGTTCCATCTCCTGGATCGTGCCGTCCGGTCGGTAGTGGGCCCTGAAAAAACCCGGCACATAGAGGCCCCGAATCCGGCTCAACGCTTGAAGCGTTTCCCTCTTCGTCGCATGATGCTTTTTCGCCTCCCGCACGGTTTCACACAGGTCGAGGGCGGCTTGTTCCCCGTCGCCGATCACCATCGCATCGAAGAGGAGGGCCACCGGTTCAGGGTTGAAGCAGGCCGGCCCCCCGGCCACGACGAGAGGGAAAGACGCCTCTCGCTCCTCCGCCCGAAAGGGGATGCCGCACAGGTCGAGCATGCTGAGCACATTGGTGAAGGAAAGCTCGTGCTGGAGGCTGAAGCCGATGACTTCGAATTCGGTCAGGGGCCGACCGGACTCCATCGCTGTCAGGGGAAGACGTCGCTCCCTCAGCTGTTGCTCGAGATCGGTCCAGGGACAGAAGGCCCTTTCAGCGGCCAGCCAGGACTGCCGATTAAGCAGGTCATAGAGGATTTTGAGCCCCACGTGACACATGCCCACTTCGTAGACGTCGGGAAAAGCCAGGGCGATAGAGACCTCTACCTGAAAAGGATCTTTCTTGATCGCATTGATTTCATTCCCCACATAGCGGCTCGGGTGTTGAATGCGGGAAAACCATTTTTCGTTCAGCACGTCCATCGGTCTCTTTTCGATATCAGGGATTTCGCTTGTCTTAGGATACTCGGTTTGGGCGGATTTTCAAGCGGATTGGCCTAGAAAAGGATCGAGCCATACTGTGATCTCAGCCCCGCCGTCGGGATGGTTTTTTCCGGACACCCTCCCCTTCAACCCCTCGACGATCCGCTTCACAATGGCCAAGCCGAGCCCGGATCCGCCTTCCTTGGTGGTAAAAAAAGGAGTGAACAGAAACTGGAGGCCTTTGCTGCTGAATCCCTCGCCCGTGTCCCGGAAGATGATCTGCGCCATTTTCCGCTCCCCTGCCTGTGGCTCCGCAGGGTCCACAAACCCTGTACGAACCGAGAGCAGTCCTCCTCCTCTCATCGCCTCCACGGCATTCAGAAAGAGATTCCACAAGACCTGTTTGATTTGTTCCGGATCGGATTCGATGTTCATGGATCCGTGGAATTGCGTTTCCACCCGGATCTTTTCCGTCCACTTGGCGCTGTTCTTGAACAGCTCCAGAGAATCCAGAATCAGCTGATTCAAATCAAAGGTCTGCACCGAAGACGGCTTCGGCCTCGCAAAAAGCAAAAAGTCGCTCACCAGGGTATTGAGACGGTTGATCTCCCTCAGCATGATGTCCATGAGCTTGGTTTTGACATCGTCCATTTCCAGGCTCTCTTTCAGCATTTGAATCGAGCCGCTGATCGAGGCCATGGGGTTTCGAATCTCATGGGCAATTCCGGCTGCGAGCTCTCCGATCAGAGCCAACCCTTCCACCCGCTTCATCTCCTCTTCGATCTCTCTCATCTTCGTCATGTCCTGGAAGAAGAGGATTCGCCCTCCCAGCGCTCCGCCCGGCAGACGGAGAGGAGAAACCGAGCCCCTCAGGAAGATCTTTTCTCCGCTCGGACGGAGATAGGGCAGGTCGATGAAATCCTGATGCTTGCTGCCGTGGGGACTCCATTCGTTCTCTCCCAAGCCGACATGGCCCTTGAGAAAGGGAAGCGCCTCCAGCAGTCTCTGCCCGGTACAAGCTCCCGATGGAATGCCGAAAAGCGCTTCAGCCGCCGGATTGAAAAGAAGAATCCTTCCCTGATCGTCCAAAGTGATCAAGCCCGAGGTCATGCTTCGGATAATCCATTCGTTGAGCGCCTCCAGCTTGATGATGTCTGCTTGTTTGGCTTTCAGTTCATCCCGGCTTTTCCTCGCCTGCTCGGAGGGATAACTGCTCAAGAAGGCGACGAGGTAAAAGGCTGCAATGTTGACCAGGATCATGTAGAAGATGTAGGAACTCTGGTAGTCCGCAGGGTAGGCCAGCCGGCTTCCCAACGGCTCAATCACCCGGTAGTAGTGGAGATCAATGAGGAGACCGTAGAGGATGCTGCAACTCGAAGCGGCGATCATTCCTCCTTTACGGTAAAGGATGATGCTGCCGTTGATGATCGTGAGGATGTAGAGAAAAGAAAAAATGCTCTCGATGCCGCCGGTCGCGTAAATGATCGCCGTCACCAGGAGCGTATCGACCACCAACTGAAGGTAGGCAAAGTGAAACAGGTTGTGGAGGCGTTTCAGCAGGAGGACATAAACAACTGTGATGCAGTAGATCGCAGCGATCAGGAGGTAATGATAGGTCTGGATATCGCCGAAAGCGGTCTTCGTTTCTTTCACTTGCACGAAGACGGAGGCTCCCAGCAGCAGAGAGATGAGCAGAACCCTCAGAAACATCAGTCTCTGAAGGCGTCCGAACAGCTCTGATCGAGGAATGCGAAGGGGGTCGCCAGAGGCCATGAAATCGCTCTAGCCGCCCATGGCTGCCGCCATCCCAAAGATGGGCAGGTACATGGCAATGACCAGTCCGCCGATAGACCCGCCGAGAAAGAGCATCAGGAGAGGCTCCAGCATGGACGTGAGGGCTGCAACCGCTGCGTCGACCTCCTCGTCGTAGAAGTCAGCGATCTTCTCCAGCATGGAGTCCAAAGCGCCTGTCGCCTCGCCTACGGCGATCATTTGGATGACCATCCCCGGAAAGATGTCGTTTTCCGAGAGGGGTTCGGCGATCGTCTGGCCTTCTGCAATGCTTCCCCGCACCTCGTAGATGATTTCCTCAATCACCACGTTCCCAGCGGTTTTCGCAACAATCTCCAGGGCGTCCAGAATGGGAACCCCGCTGCTGATCATGGTGCCGAGGGTTCGGGTAAACCTCGCCACAGCCGTCTTCTTGAGCAGATTCCCGAAAATGGGCAATTTGAGAAAAAGGGTGTCCGTCTGCTTTCTTCCGGAAGCCGTATTCCTGTATCGCTTAAAACCGTAAATCAAGGCACCCAGGCCAATGATCACCCAGTGAATATTGCCTTTCAGAAAACGGCTCATGTTCACGACGATCTGGGTCGGAGTGGGAAGGGCGGAACCGAAACTCTTGAACATGTCTTCAAAAACGGGAATGACGAAGACAAGGATGACCGAGATCACGAGGATGGCAATGGCCATGACCACGATAGGATACGTCATGGCTCCCTTGATCTGGCCTTTCAGTCTTTCCGCCTTTTCAATGAACTGAGCCAGACGGCGCAGGATCGTGTCGAGAATACCGCCCACCTCCCCTGCGGCCACGAGGTTCACGAAAAGGGAATCAAAGACCTTGGGGTGCTTTTTCATGGCCTCCGCCAGGGTGGATCCTCCCTCCACATCCTTGGTGATTTCTTTCAGAATCGCCTTGAAGGTAGGATTTTCGGCTTGCTCCGCAAGAATCGTGAGCCCTTGTACCAGCGGAAGACCCGCGTCGATCATCGTGGAAAACTGTCTCGTGAAAACAACCAGGTCTTTGTTGGTGACCTTGGGTTTGAGAAAAGAAATGTTTTCGAAGAGATCCTTGGGTTTGAGTTTAAGTTTCTTGACCGTGAAATTGCGTTTCTTGAGCTGGCTGAGCGCTATGGCTTCAGTCGCGGCATCGATTTCCCCTTTGAGATTTCTCCCCTTTTTGGTCTGGGCAACCCACACATAGACGGGCATCTATCTTATCCTCCTGTGGCCTTCCCCCATCGGTCCACTTTGCTCGAAAAAAGAGCAGAAGGCTCTTCGGCTCAGCAGACGTGCGTATAATCTTAGTGAAATATGGAGGTTATGTCAAGCATTCTCTGGGGACTGCTCCGGGGACTTTGGCAGAATATGAAGGCGAAGGCACTGGAAGGGCGGAGGGGATAACTCTTATCCAGGACAGCAAATTACTCTTGACAAGGGACGTTCACTCAATGTTATATGGGGACCGCGATCAATTGGAACTTCTACGAAAAAGGAGGATTTGGATGTGATTGAGGTTAATGCTCCAATGGCAGGAAAAGTCATCGATGTGAAAGTGAAGGTGGGAGATGCCGTGAGCGAAAATGACGAGGTGGTGATTCTGGAAGCGATGAAAATGGAGCTACCGATTGTAGCCACAGGTTCCGGCACTGTCAAAGAGATCCGATGCAAAAAAGGGGATCCCGTTGAAGCGGATGCCGTTTTGATTGTTCTGGGATAGGAGATCGTGACTCCCGGGTTCGGCCTTGATGATCCATCGCAAAAAATCCATCAATTTTCAGCATGCTGTGGGTATCCGGACCTGCCGGTTGTCAGCGGGTTGCCAGGACTCGGTACTCTCTCGGTGTAGCAGCGCCTAATTTCGACATTCAAAGAATCGGATGATGCAGAAAAGCTCGGTTCCTTTCAGGAATCGGGCTTTTTTGTGGATGGCGATGAACCGTTCGACTGACTAAAGAAAGGCCGTCCGTTCTATAGCTTTGAAAGAGATTGACAGTTCTCCGTGTCATGGACTAATTTTGAGGTGTTTTTTCACACCCACTGGAGGATACAACATGGCGGATAGAGTCGATACGGATTCCCTGACGAAGGCTGTAGAGAGCTGGACAAAGAGTGTGGAAAGCAAGCTCGGAAAGAACCCGGAGAGGAAAAAAGAGTTCCTCAACACCTCGGGCATTCCTGTGCACCGCCTTTACACCCCGGCCCATACGAAGGACGTGGATTATCTCACCGATGTCGGGTTTCCCGGTTCCTATCCTTTCACCAGGGGCGTCCAACCCACCATGTACAGGGGCCGACACTGGACCATGCGGCAGTACGCAGGGTTCGGAAACGCCGAGGAGTCCAACAAGCGCTACAAGTTTCTCCTGGACCAGGGACAAACCGGACTCTCCGTCGCCTTTGATCTGCCCACCCAGATCGGTTACGATTCAGACCATGACATGGCCATGGGAGAGGTCGGGAAGGTGGGAGTTGCCATCTCCTCCCTCCAGGACATGGAAACGCTCTTTGACGGGATCCCTCTGGATCAGGTGAGCACCTCCATGACGATCAACTCCCCGGCAGCCGTTCTCCTGGCCATGTATCTGGCCGTTGCCGAGAAACAAGGGGTTGCTCCGGAACAACTCCGGGGAACCATCCAGAACGACATCCTAAAGGAGTACTCCTCAAGAGGCACCTATATTTTCCCTCCAAAACCCTCTATGCGCATTGTGACGGACATCTTCGCCTTTTGTTCGGAGAAAGTCCCTCAGTGGAACTCCATCAGCATCAGCGGATATCACATCCGGGAGGCGGGATCGACAGCCGTGCAGGAGGTCGCCTTCACGCTCGCTAACGGAATTGCCTATGTGGAAGCCGCGTTGCAGGCCGGTCTGAACGTGGATGCCTTCGGCCCCAGGATCTCCTTCTTTTTCAACGCCCACTTGGACTTTTTCGAAGAGGTGGCCAAGTACCGGGCGGCCAGACGCCTCTGGGCAAAAATCATGAAGGAACGTTTCAAGGCCAAGGACCCCCGTTCCCTGATGATCCGCTTTCACACACAGACTGCGGGCTGCACCCTCACGGCCCAGCAACCCAAGAACAACATCGTGAGAGTCGCTTTTCAAGCCCTGGCCGCGGTTCTCGGAGGGACCCAGTCCTTGCACACCAACTCCATGGATGAAGCCCTCTGCTTACCCTCCGAAGAGGCCGTGCAGATTGCCCTCCGGAGCCAGCAGATCGTCGCCCATGAGACCGGTGTTTCAGACACCGTCGACCCCCTTGGAGGATCCTACTACGTGGAGGAACTGACCCGCGAGATCTTCAGTCGCGCCGAGGCCTATATCAATAAAATCGACGAAATGGGCGGCGCCGCAGCCGCGATCGAGAAAGGCTTTATCCAGAGGGAAATCCAGGACAGCGCCTACCAGTATCAGCGGGAAATCGAACGCGGCGAACGGGTGGTGGTGGGATTGAATCGCTTCCAGGTGCAGGAGGAGAAACCGAGAAATCTTTTGAGAGTGGACCCTGCGCTGCGCCTTTCGCAGATCGAAAAACTCAAAAAGATGAAATCTCAGCGCGACCGGAGGCTCGTCGCCGAGGCCCTCTCCGTCCTCAAAAAAGCTGCCGAAGGGAAGGACAATCTCATGGGGCCGATTCTCCGGGCCGTGAAGACTTACGCCACGCTCGGCGAGATCTGCGATACCCTGAGACAAGTCTTCGGAGAGTATCGGCAAGTAAACACCCTGGGGAGGTAGGGATTGATCATTGGACACTGGACATTGCGGGTGGGCACGCTCCTCAGCGGGTCCCTTCAATGGTAAATGATCAATGGGAAATGTTAAATGTTCAATGAAGAGGTTGCGGCCAAAGGCCTACATCAATTTACTTGAAACGGAGCGTTGACCATGAATGTGGAGAAAAAGATCAGGGTCCTGGCAGCAAAGCCGGGGCTGGACGGTCATGACCGAGGCATCAAGGTCGTGGCCAGTGCCCTTATGGATGCCGGAATGGAGGTCATCTACACCGGACTTCGGCAAACGCCTCGCCAGATTGTCGAAGCCGCCGTTCAGGAAGATGTGGACGTCATCGCCATGAGCATCCTCTCCGGAGCCCACGATTACCTTTTCCCAAAGGTCATGGAACTGTTGAAGGAAAAAGGGGTCGAGGACATCATGGTCATCGGTGGCGGCATCATCCCGGACGAGGATGTCCCTAGCCTCAAAGCCTGTGGAATCGCCGAGATCTTTGGCCCTGGAACGAGCACTCAAGATATCGTGGGATTCATCAAGGCCAACGTCAGGACATAGCGCCCCTTCCTCGGAGCAGCCAGTAGGCAGTAGGCAACAAAACCAGCGGAAACAACATTGTTCCCTTTGACTGCTTACTTCTTGCTGCCTACTGGTTCTCCGCGGGTTGTGAAGGACGGATCAGGGAGGCTGCCGTCTGTCTGACTTGGGGATCCCGATCGCGGGTACACTGCTCCAGAACTTGAGCGGCACGAGGGTCGTGGATGAAAGACAGAGCGACGGTGGCTGCGACGCGAATGGGCGAAAGGTGTTTCTTCCGTCTGGACAAGAAACTCTGAACCGCGAGCACCCGCTCAAGAAGATCGATCCCCCTGGGGTCTCCTATTTGGCCTAAGGTGTGGCAGCAGGCGACCAACCGTTCTTTGTCCTTCGCGGTTTTCATCAGAGACCCGATTTTGTCGAGAGCCGCTTGCGGCCGGAGGCTTCCAAGGCATTTGATGGCATCTGCAGCCACCTCGCCTTTCATGCTGTCCGCGCGCTCAAAAAGAATCTTCTCCACCTCATCCGTGTTCAGCCGCCGTGCAAGCTTGAAAGCCTTAGCCCTCACCTGCTTATTGTCGTCATCGAGCGCCTTGACCAGCTCGGCCTTGAGGTCCCAGGTGACGCTGTCGACGACATCCAGGATCTGGAGCCGTTCTTCAGCTGTGCTCTCCAGCATGAACACCCGTTTCAGCGACTTTGCCGCTTCATATCCCTGCTCGGAAAGGAGGCTCGCCGCAAGTTGCCTGATTCTGAGATCCGCGTCCCCCTTGACGACCTCGATCAGCAACGGAGAAGCCACTTTGCCCAGGCTCCCGAGGAGCTGCACCGCATGCTGCTGCCGCAGGGTCTCCTTGGAGTGAAAATCCTGGAGGATCAGTTCCTGGGCCTTTGGGTCCAGGGGTTTCATCAGGATGTCTTCGAACATCTTGGCCTGCTCGCTGTTGGCCTCGAGAAACTTCCGGTACCGCCTCTGGAGATGTAACAAAATCTGGGTGGCCACAGGGTATTCCGCAAACTGAACCAGGAGAGTGGAAAGGCGATAGAGCAGGTTGGTCAGATCCCGCAGCACAGCAGGGTCTTGTTCCTGGGAAAGAACCAGAAGGAGCGGCTTCGCAAGAATTTTCGCCAGCTGGTTTTGAAGCCCTGTGATCAGATCTTCAAAAAGATTTTGGCAACGACCGATCACCTTCTGCCGCACCTGGGGATTGGACTTGAGATACCCGTGGAAGATGCGCTTGATCATGGAGGTGATCTCATTTTCCTCGCCTTCCAGAAGAAGATCACTGATCTCTTTAGGCATCCGTTGCAGAAGACGGTCAAAGGATTCCTCGTCCACCGCAAGACTTGGGGCTACCCCCTGCCCCTGGACTTGCTTCCTGACCATGCCCCGGGCGCCTGCCACAATCTGAAAAGCCCCGCTGTCGCGCGCGGTCGCCCCGATCCTGGTCTCATAAAAGCGGTAGTCAAAAAGGATCCCTTTGAGACCTTGCTCCTTTGACAGCCTGCTCCAGTAGTCCTTGTCTTGGGCCCCTGAGGGAAGATCCCCGACCGCCCCAATGAAAACCCTCATTTCCTCGGGAGTGAGGCTGGGGAGAAAAGTCATGCTCTTGAGGCCGAGAGAGTCGAGAAACTGGAGAAAGCTTTGCCCCACGAGGTCCAGATCGGAGGAAGTCACCTTTTGATCATTCACGAACAGCGAATCCTCTACTCTGGCCATGGTCAGATGGGCTTCCCTTTTCAACACGCGGTGCAGCCTTTTCAAAGCGATCAGGATCGCGCTCTCGGTGGCCTTGCTTTTCAAGGGGTAGAGCTTAATGCTCTTCGCCGCATTGAGCAGTCCCTTGATGACCTCGGGGATCAAGGACAGGGTGTCTCTTGCCGGTTCCTCCTCTGCCGCCTCCTCCTGAGCCACTGCGCCAGCCGGGAATTCCCCCGTGCTGTCCGGACCCGGAATTTCCCCCTCCCCTCGAATGGCATAGTGCACCTGGGACATCTCGACGTGGCTCAGTTTCTGCTCTTCAATGAAGCGCTGCCAGAACCCCTGCTCAATGGCCTCGGTCTTGGTCCTCACAAAAGCCTCCAGCAGAGTGGTCAATTCCTCCATGGACAGGCCTCGCTTCAGAGTCACGCCTTTGAGTTCCAGGCGGTAGAGAAGTTGAAGGAAAGAGGCGGCAAAGGCTTTGAACTCAGCGATCTCCACCCTCTTTCCGTTCACCAACAAGGCTCGTTCCACCTGGAAAACCGTCAGGGTGTCGTTTCGTTCGAGGATCTTGTCTATCGCCTCCTTGGCTTTTTCATGGGTCACCGTGATGGACTTGCTTCCGGCAGGGTAGAGCGTCGTGTTCCGCACGGCCAGCAGAAACGTTCGGAACACATTCGGAAGCAGGGCGACGCTTTCCGCATCAAGGGGAAGCTCTTTGGGTTTGAACTCGGCCGGCCCTTCGCCGGTGTAATACACCGCTTCTCCCGCATTGAACACCATGCTGTTCTGCGTCACTTGAAGCTGTTCATAGACGCGGGCTTTCTCCTGGTTGGCCGAACGTTTGAAATGGTAAGCCAGCGTGGCCGCCGAAGGCAGGAGGTCTTTCTCGTAGAGGGATTCCTGGTAGGCTCCCACCTTTTCATGGAGTTCCTGCCTCGTGTTTTTTTGAATCGATCCATAGGCGATGTCCTGGACTCGCCTGCTCAGGAACTGGACCGTCTCATCGTTGAGCTGGAAATCAGAACTGATCAGCCCTTGGGAAATCGCCTTATCCAGGAATTCCAGGATCTTGGCCTCGCTCTTGTCCGAACTCCCGGTCAACATGCTGAGAGACACCTGGCCCCCGAACACGGAAGCCTGATCCAAAACCCCGCGGCTTTCTTCATCCAAGGCCGCGATCTTCTGCCGTACGATTTCCTCCAGCGACCTGGGGAGATATCCTTCTTCCAGCGGGCTGACCACCCACTGCTGACCGCTCAGGGAAATCTTTCCGTCCATGACGAGCTTGCGAACGATTTCATTCAGGAAAAGAGGGTTTCCCTGGGTCGCATGCTCCATGGCCTTGCTAAAATCCTTGGGCAGACTGATCCTCGGGAAAATGGCGTGAAGGTGCCTGACCACATCACCCTCGGCAAGCGGCGAGAGAGCGACTTTTCGTATGCCTATCTCCTTTCCATGGGCGGCGCAGAAACGACCCAGCGTATCTCCTTGCCCGTCTCTGGTCTCCGTGGAAACTTCCGTTGCCGCACCGCAAACAAAGAGAGGGACTTGGTGCCGCGTCATCATCTGGCGAATAAAAAGAAGCGTCGCCTCGTCACTAAAATGCAGGTCATCAACGACCCAGATGGACGGGGCTCCGTCCATGATCTTGGTCGTCACCTGCAGCAGAGTGTAAAAAATTCTTTCTCTCTGAGCCTTGTCCTCTTTCTTTTGCTCGTGCTTCCCCTCGGAGAGCTGAGGAAGGATGAAGGACAGATCATTCGTTGCCTCCGGGGAAAGGCCTTTGAGAATTTCAGCTCCCTTTTCTTTTCTCGCCTTCAATAGCTCCGAGAGTATGGCGGCTACCAGATAATAGGGCCGGTAGAGCTCCTGCGGCTTTCCTACCGCCTTGATCTGCAGGATCGACTTGGACTGGGCCAGGCTCCGCTGAACGGTTTCCAGGAACATGCTCTTCCCCATCCCCGGACCCCCTTCTGCAATCAAAAACTGGCTCTCCCTCTGGCTGAACTTCCGCAGCGCCTCGGCGACTGCAGAGAGTTGGGGTTTGCGTCCGGCGATCGCAGCCCTCTCCAGCTGGAACATGGCGGTCTTCACGAACACGTCTTGCGGAACAATCTCGGCCACGGTGGCCAGGCGGTCACGGCCTGCTTTCTTGGCATAGTAAAGGGCAGTGTCCGCTTTGTGAATCAGGGCCTTATCTCCCTTGGCATCCTCCGGAGCGCAGGCCACTCCGATGCTCAGCGTGAGGTCCAGGGGTTTGCCCGAATCGTCCAGGCGCATCGGTTTCGAATGGGACAGGCTGATCACTTTTTCCGCCAGGCGGACGGCGATTTTTTTGCGCGACAGAGGCATCAGGATCATGAACTCATCGCCCGCATAACGGATGGGAAGATACTTGTCTCCGGAAGCTTCTCGAAGCATGTTGGCCACCCAGATCAGGGCCTGATCCCCGACATCGTGGCCATAGCTGTCATTGATTCTCTTGAAATAATCCACGTCCATCATGAGAAGGGACAGAGGATTGTCCTCCAGGGCGTTCCAAGGGATGTTTTGCTGGAAGTAGTTATACAGGAAGCGGCGATTGTAAAGACCGGTGAGTTCGTCCTCGAAGATCAGGCGTGAAGGATCTTTTCCGACGACTTGGAGGTGATTCAATAACTCATTGTAATCCATTGCACCGGTCCACGGAGCCAGGGACAAAAGCTTTTTTTTCAGTATTATAAATAAGATGGGGCTCTTATGTCAAGACTTAACCTCACGATTCCTCAAGCTATTTTCACCTTGGCTCAATATTCTCATAAAAAAACACCTGCCGGAGGCCCGCTCCCCGCGACGACCTCCGGCAGAAAGATCCTAATGAACTAGGATTTATGTAACAGTTTAGCTCTTTGAAATAAGCACAGAAAAAGGCCATGGAGGTCTCTCTAAAAACAGAACAACGAAGACGCCACACCACCGTGACCAGCTTTAGGCCATGGGTGAGGCGGGCGGAATGCTACCGGAGAACTCGCCACGTAATACCCAGCTGGCAGGTGCCGGTGAAACCCTGGTCGCCTTCGGCGCCGCCAGAGGCGGGTAAACCTCGCCGCCCGCCTTCGCTGCCCCTTATCTGTTGAGTCTTTCCCCGCACACTCTTCGTTTTCTGTTTTTAGAGAGACCTCCATGGCCTGAGCCATCCATTTCGAAGAGCTAAACTGCTTCGGATTTATTCATCTTTCCAAACGGGTTTCCTCTTCTCAAGAAAGGCCTTCAACCCCTCCTGCGCATCGTGGGATTTCATGAGCTTGTTGAGATAAATCTCCTCAATGGGCCTGAGAGACGATTCCAGGTCATCGTGCAATCCCACGACAATCGCTTTTTTCGTTTGCCGCAGCACTTCCGCACTCAGACCCAGATAGGGCTTGAGAAAAGCCTCTGTTTCTTTCTCCAGATCCTGGTCTTTCACCACTTTGTTGATCATTCCCATCTGAAGGGCTTCGGCAGCCGTTACAATACGGCCGGACAAGATGAGGTCCATAGCCGCCTTTCGCCCCATAATCCGCGGCATGATGTGAGCGGCAATGGGCGGAAACACTCCCACCTGAATCTCCGGCTGGCCGAACTTGGCTCCTTCTCCGGCAATGACCAGGTCGCTGAAAACCGCCACCTCACAGCCCCCGCCCAAACAGGAACTGAAAACCGAAGACACGGTCGGGACCCCGAGCTTGTCCATGAGCCGGAAGATGCGATGAAATGCCTCGATCATTTTCGGGGCCAGGTCGCCCATGTGTTCGCCCACATCCACGCCCGCTGAAAAGCACTTGCCTTTGGCGTTGAAGAGAACCACCTTCAAATCCTTCTTGCCCTGCCAGCCCTTGAGCACGTCATTGATCTCTTCCATCATCGCAATGTTCAGCACATTGACAGGAGGGCGATTCAGCGTAATGGTGCCGAGCCCCTGTTTGAATTCCGTCAGAATGTGTTGGTAGGCCATAAGAATACTGCCTCCTTTCCTTAGAGTGTGCCTGTTCAGCACGAATTAAAATGGCAGGCGGGCCTGCCTTGACGGCCCTGCCTGCCAAAGAAGCTTCCAGAAAATCAAAACTACTTCTGCGGTTTCCCAAGAACTCCTGCAAACATCTCCATATCCCACGCTTTGCAGGCAGCGATTTCCTGGCGGAACTTGATGAAGTTGATGGTGTCCTGGCCCGTGATCTTCTTGGAATTGAACGCGCCAAAGCCCAGGAAGGCCTCACCGCCCATGTTGGCGGCCAGCCAGTGCCGGTGGGCATTCTTCATGGTATCCCAGAAGAATTTCTTCTTCTGGCGCACACTGTCAATGGACTCGATCAAGCACCCGGGGAACAGATTGGCAAAAGTCCAGTTGATTTTGTCCACTTCCTTGTCCAGAAGCTCAAAGTCCGCCTTGTCCTGGTACTCCTTCAGCATGGCCCGGCCCTGTTTGAGCTCGTCACCGGTCTTGTACTCGCCGTACACGATCTCGCCGTCTTTCACGTACTGATCGGTGATGATCGTGGGGTTGCGGACCCACTTTCCGTCGATCTTGAGAACGGGCACGGCTTTGCTGATGAGGTTCTTGGCCTTCATCTTGTAGGCGGACCACATCTCGCAGGACACGCAGTTCCACATGGCATCCTCGGCGCTCAAATACCAGGGCAGAAAGTCCGAGGCCCCGCCCACCGGAGCGGACCCGTGTCTCGGTCCCGCCTGACCGAAGATGGCCAGGTCCGAAGCAAGGGCGATATCGCAGGCCATGCCGATTTCCTGGCCGCCGGCCACTCTCATGCCGTTGACCCTACAGATGACCGGCTTCTTGCAAGCCAGGATGGAATCCACCATGTGGTTGAAGAGTTCCATGTATTGGCCGTATTCATCCGGTCTCATGCTGTAGTATTCGCTGTACTCTTTGGTGTTACCGCCCGTGCAGAAGGAATAGGGACCGGTGCCGGTGAAAACAACGGACACCACGCTGCGGTCCAGAGAAGAGTTCTCGAACCCGGCGATCACGCCCTTGACCATCTCCGTGGTGTAGGAGTTGTACTGGGCCGGGTTGTTGAGGCGTATCCAGGCCACAAAAAGCCCGTCCACGTCTTTGCCCGTGTTGGGGTCTTTCAGAGGCCTCTTCTCGTAAACCGTGCAAGGAGCCTGTGCTCCCCAATGCACGCTGGTGTGCAGCGCATGATCTTTTATTCCATCTTCTCTTGGCAACCATTCCAAACCTTTCAACTGTGGCATACGTTTTCCCTCCTTTGGTAGAATAAACTGTTTGTTCTCATCCCGTTTTATCGGGACCGCCCTCCTCCCTAGAAATCAGGAGTGAGCACGATTCGCTTCATCGGCGGTGATTTGTGAGCGCCGGCAAAGGTCTCCGCAATGCTGCTCATAGGCCGGACTTCCACAAACTCCTCGATGTTGATCTTCTTGCCGAGCACCATGTCCAGAACTATGGGATAGTACTCTGGCAGGCATCCCCAGGTTCCGATGATCTCCGCGTCGAAAGCCATCAGACGACCTATGGAATACTCCGTCTTCGCCATGGTAAAGCCCACGACAATCAGTTTGCCGGTGAAACTCAGCAACCCAAGGGCGATTTCCTGACCCGGTTTGGATCCCGACACTTCAAAGATCTTCCACCCTGTGGCCGGGAGACCCCTCTCTTTGCAGAGGCCTCGGAATTCCTTTGAGATCGCCCCGGCATCCTTGTCCGTCGAATTGATCACCACGTCCGCCCCGAATTTGAGCGCCCGGTTGAGCTTCTCCTGATTGCGGGCGATACCGACCACGGTCTTGGCTCCCAGAGCTTTGGCCATCTGTCCCATGTACTGGCCGACGCCGCCGGTGATCCCGATCACCACGACATTGTCGCCGGGTTGCAGATCGGCTCTCTTGGCTGACTGATAGGGGGTGGTCGCCGCGTCCGCCACCACGGCCAGATGAGACAGGGGAATGTTCCCTCTGTTCTTCACTTCGCAGAGGTCGACGCTCGGAACAGGGATGTGGCTTGAAAATCCGCCGTAAGACGCGAGGCTGTTGCCGGGCATCTTTTGATCGAGACAGCGATTGCCTCGTCCTGTCTTGCAGAGAATGCATTTGCGACAGGGCATGACGGCGGGGACAATGACTTCTTTCCCGATCCAGGCCTGATCCCCGGCCACCACGATTCCTGAAATCTCGTGCCCCAGGGTGAGCGGCGGTTTGGATACCGTGGGAACCCCATCGTAAAAGTAACCGAGGTCCGTGTGGCAGACCCCGCAACCAGCGACTTCCACAAGGACCTCTCCGGGCTGAAGCTGGGGTGCTGGAATCTGCTTCTTCTCAAGCTTGCCCGGTGTGGTTTCTTTGGTCTCCTTGTTGAAGGACGCGGGTTGAACCATTTGCCATGTCCATATCATGTTCACTACTCCTGCCATGTTGTCCTCCTTTGTGATTCTAAGGTTGATCGTTTGATTGAATCGGTTTTGCCCCGAAACCGTTTATCTGTACGTTCAGCGTCTTTTGACCTTTCTCAAATCATCCCATAGCCGCCGTCCACGGCAAGGAGCTGGCCCGTGATGTAGTTGGCGTCGTCCGAGGCCAGAAACACAAAAGCGGGCGTCAGCTCATCCGTTTCGCCGAACCGTTTGAGCAGGATCCTGTTCATGTAAATCTCTTTGAGCTTTTCATCCGTCGTGATTTTCTCGCTCATGTCGGTGGGGACAATGCCCAAGGAGATGACGTTCGCGCAGATGTTGTTTCGGGCCAGTTCTCTGGCCATGGACTTGGTCATGCTGATGACCCCTCCTTTGGCCGCGCTGTAGTTGATCTGCCCCACGGTCCCCACCATCCCGGCCACGGAGGTCACGTTGATGATTTTCCCGCTGTTCTTTGCGATCATATGCGGCGCTGCGGCCTGGGCGCACAGCCAGGCGCCTTTCAGGTGGATGTTGACCACCGCGTCCCACTGCTCTTCGGTCATCTTGAGCATCATGGCCGGCCGCGTGAATCCGGCGTTGTTCACCAGGATGTCGAGCCCTCCGAAGGCATCCACCGTCGCCTGCACCAGCGCTTGCGCCTCGGCCTTCTTGGCCACATCGGCTTTGAATACCGTGGCTTGTCCTCCCATCTTCTGAATGGTTTCCAGCACCTCGTTGGCGGCCTTCTCGTTGGAGGTGTAGTTGATCATCACCTTGGCGCCTTCCTTGGCAAAAGCCAGGGCAATGGACTTCCCTACCCCTCGACTGCTGCCCGTCACTAGGGCCACTTTATCTTTCAATTTCATAGGCGTCTCCCCTCTTTTTCTTGGACTGAGATCGGTCAATTCGCGTCATTAAACCGGCAGAAGAAGTGATTACAATATAGTTACAATATAGTTACTCGGCGCACTTTAAAAAAACCCCTGGGCCATGTCAAGAAAAATTCGACACCCTAAGCAGATGGCAGAGACAAGGTTAAAGAGGATTGATTTTCACACCCCAATCGTCTAGGGTGTTTCATCCCTCTGGACGGGAAGAGCAAAATCCTCACCGACTCGGAGCGGGGGTCAATGGTTGCGAGTGACAAAACGAATGGTCGGATAAGTGTCGGTTTTCACCACGCTTTAGCGCTCCTGATCCCTTATGTCCGGGACCGGTTGGTCAACCAGGTCAAGTCGGTTTGGCTCATCATCGTCTACCTCATCCTTTTCCAAACCTTTGTCCTTCGAATAGGCGTTTCGGAAGCGACGGTGATCGCCCTGGGGATAGCTCTCGTGATTGCGGGCCTCACCGTTTTCATGGAAGGCCTGTTGTTGGGTCTCATGCCGCTCGGAGAGCGGGTAGGCCTGAAGCTCCCGCAGAAATCCACCCTTCCGGTTGTTTTGATTTTTGCCTTAATCCTGGGGTTCCTGGCGACCTTGGCAGAACCTTCCATTCAGATTCTCCAGACCACAGGGCGTTCGGTAAAGGCCTGGGAGGCGCCTCTTCTTTATTTGATGCTGACCCATCACTCTCAGGCGCTCGTCTACGTTGTAGGCGTCGGGGTGGGGGTCGCCGTTTTGCTGGGCATGTTCCGCTTCTATCGCTCATGGTCCTTGAAACCCTTGATTTACTGTCTTGTCGCCGGGCTGATCGTCTTCACGGCCTGGGCGTATCGCGATCCGAATATGATCCACATCACGGGCTTGGCATGGGATTGCGGGGCTGTAACGACGGGGCCCGTGACCGTCCCGCTTGTCCTCGCGCTCGGAATAGGGATCTCCAGGATGGTAGGTTCACAAGAATCCGGTTCCATGGGTTTCGGTTTGGTGACCCTTGCCTCCCTGGTTCCGGTTTTTGCCGTGTTCCTTCTGGCCGCTTTTTATCTGCCCCATGTTCCGGGTCCCATGAAAGAGATTGATTTTTTCAAGATCGAAAATCGCGAAAAGATAAAGCCCCTGTTTCGAACAAAAGAAGAACTCCTTCACTATCTCCTGCTGAACGCCACCCCTGCCGGGCAGATCGCCTTTTTTGACGGGAAGCCTGAGAACATGACCGAATACCTGGAGCAGCTTGCCAAGGACTCTTCCCTGAGAAAAACTGTTTTTGCTGGAGACCCTGACGGTTTCTATCGCTGGGCAGCTTCTAAGGGGACAGAGGAGCAACGCCTGATTGCCTTTGAGAGCCCGGAATCCCGAAAACTCCTTGGGGTCAACCCCTCTGCGCCTACCGCAGAGCAAATCAACGTGCTCGATCTCCTCAAGAGAAACCTCCCCGTTGCCCTAAAGGCCATCGCTCTCCTCACCCTTCCTCTTTTCCTGGTGCTTTTTCTGGTCCTTCGGGAGAAACTCCAGCAGGCCGACGAGGTCTTCCTGGGGCTGTTCTTCTGTATCCTGGGTTTGGGCCTTTTCAGCATCGGCATTGAACTCGGTTTGGATAAGCTGGGGACCCAGGTCGGGAATCGGCTCCCTTCCAGCTTCAAATCCATTCCTCTCCCTGAGCAGAAAAGAACGATTCTCGAATTCGATCCCTCTCTGGTGCAACGTTCCATCAGCCCGGACGGTCAGAAGCACGCCTTCTTTTACACCAAAGACGGCAGCAGGTATGTCCCCGTCCCATACGATGAAAAAGGCTATGACGCAGCCAGCCGAGAGTACCGGTTCACCCCCACGAGAGGCCCCCTTTTCGGGCACGAGTGGAGTTTGTGGGGGATCGGCGTGGTTTTGTTTTTTGCTTTTGTTTTGGGATACGGAGCCACCCTTGCCGAACCGGCGCTCAATGCCATGGGCCTCACGGTGGAAGAGCTCACGGCAGGGACATTCAGAAAGGCCCTCCTGATGCAGGCTGTAGCTGTTGGGGTCGGAATGGGCGTGGCCCTCGGGATAGCAAAACTCATCTGGCATATTCCTCTTTTCTGGCTTCTCATTCCCCCCTATGGGCTGTTGCTGTTCATCACGAGGATTTCATCGGAGGAGTTCGTGAATATCGGCTGGGACAGCGCAGGCGTCACCACCGGACCGGTCACGGTTCCTCTTGTCCTGGCCATGGGGCTTGGGTTGGGCTCTCAAGTCGGCGTCACTGAGGGCTTCGGCATACTGGCAACAGCCTCAGTATGTCCGATCCTGACTACCCTGGCCCTCGGCCTTCTCATCGCGCGAAAGCGAAAAGCTGTTTTGACGGAATCCGTGCAAGCGACCAAGGAGGGATCTCCCCTTTGAATCTTCCTGGAAAAACGGTTTGTCGCATCACGGCCCTGCTGAACAGAAGCATCTCCAAAGAGGTCATCGATGCGCTCAGAGAAGCGGGGGTCGTCGACCTGCTTCTGATCCCCGCCCGGTCTCCGGTGATGGAGCGAAAGAGAACAGGGTGGTCACTTTTCAACCGGGGCCACATGTCAGAGGACCCCGTGGACATTCTTTTTTTCATCGTCGGCATGGAAATGGAAATCCCGCTGCTCCGTCTCATTGCCGAAAAGGCGCTTCTTCACTTTCCCGGTCGAGGCTCCGTGTTCAGCGAAGAAGTGAAGCTTGCCCTCGGTCATGACCTGTGCCAGGAAAACCGGGTCGCTTTGCCCCAAACAGAAACCTCGGTCCACGTTGCCGAGAGACTGGCGGGCGTGTTCTGCATCGTCCAGCGAGGGAATGGGGACCACATTGCACGCATTCCGTTGGAATCAGGGATTTCTGTCCCCTCCATCCATTTTGGCATCGGCAAAGGCGTCCGGGACAAAATGGGTCTCCTTCGGATCACCATCCCTGCCGATAAAGAAATCATTTATACCCTCGCCAGCGCTTACGACACCGACCTCCTGATGGACCGGATGATCGAAGTCGGTAAGCTGGATCAGCCGGGCAAGGGGTTCATCTACGAGGTTCCGCTAAAACGAGGGGTCATCAACATGAAAGTGACGCGAGGAGACCAGCATCAGGCAGCGAGTATCGAGCAGCTTGTTGCTGCCGTGGATCAGCTGAAAGGCGGAGCCGAGTGGCGCCGGCGATCCGCCTCTCTGGGCAAGAAAGTCGTTAGGAAGAGGAATTACATTCACCATCTTGTGGATTTCACCCTGCTCTGTGACGGAGGCACGGGTGTGGACCTGGTCAAAAAAGCTTTGTCGGCCGGCGCCGCAGGCGCGACGATCGCCCATGCCAAACACATCCGGCCAGCCGATTCCCCTCTGAGTGCTATCCCTCCAGTCAGAGAAGAATGCAACATGGCTGTCACGGAAGACCAGATTGACTCTATTCTCAGTGCCCTTCAAGGAGCAGGCGCATTTACGGAAGATTGTCACGGGCAGGTCCAGTTGAGACGGGTCTTAAGGGCTTTCACGTATTTTCCCAAATGAAGGATCACTCTGTCCAGAGGGGATTCGATTCAGTCATGGGGGTCGCTCCAAACAGATTCATGAAAGCCGGTGTCGCCTTAGCCGTTTTGTTCATGCTGGCTCTGACGGCCTGCGCCCGTCATGCCCCGCCCTCCCCGCCTTCTTCCAGGGTTCTCACCCTTCCCGAAAGGGAGAGGACCAAGGGTCTCAAACCTTATGTGGTGAACGGGGTCCGCTACTATCCTCTGCCCGACGCCTACGGATTTGTGGAGTACGGCAAAGCCTCATGGTATGGCAAGGACTTTCACGGCCGCCCCACGTCCAGCGGGGAGATCTACAACATGTACGGAAAAACGGCAGCCCACAAGCTGCTGCCCTTGGACACTGTGGTGAAAGTCACCAACCTCACGAACCAGAAGACCATTATTTTGCCGGTCAATGACCGCGGGCCTTTCGTGAAAGGGAGAGTCATCGATCTCTCTTACGGGGCGGCCCGAGATCTGGACATCATCGGCCCAGGAGTTGTGGACGTGAAAGTCGAAGCCCTGGCGCGGGAAGTGGGCAATGTGAAAGGCCGGGACGGATTCACGCCCCTCATTGAGGTGCAGGATTTTCGTCGTGGGGAGTTCACCATTCAGGTGGGAGCGTTCGAGAGTCAACAAAACGCTCTCAAGCTCGCAGAACGCCTGAGAGAGAACCTCGACGAGGTTTGGGTCACCGTCTATGAAGATGCAAGAGGCAAGACCTTCCACCGGGTGCAGGTTTCAAAATCGGAAACCCTCGACCAGGCCGAAGCTATGGAGAAGAAGTTGGAATCGATGGGTTTTGCGGACGCCTTTAAGGTGCGGATGGAGGCTCCCCGTTGATTCTCTTCCGGAGCACCCCGGAGGTCCTGAAAATCACGACCCGTCTTTCTCTCAGCTGGATATCTGCCGCCGTCTGGGGATTCCTGCCTCGCCGGGACGCCTTTTGTTTCACCACGAATTTGCCGAACCCGCTCACGAGAAGGTCCTCCCCTCGCTCAAGGGTCTCCTTGCAAATCTCGAAAAGCTTCTCCACGACAGAGCGGGATTGACCCTTGCTCAGTCCCACGTTGTTGTAAATATCACTGATGATCTTGTCTTTGGTCAGAGACATTCCTCGATCTCCTCCCCTTGGTCAAAAGGAACTCAGCGTCCCCGGATCGTTGAGAGACCCCTATATGAACGATTGGGCAAGGGGCTGTCAAGATTTTTTTAGTACCCGAATTTCTGTTTCAATTTCTTGCAGACGATCGGAGGGACCAGCCCGCTCACCTCTCCTCCAAGGCTCGCCGCTTCCTTGATGATCGTTGAACTCGTGTAAAACCACTTGTAATCGGTCATCAGAAAAATCGATTGGACCTCGCGGTTCAGCTTGCGGTTCATCAACGCCATCTGAAACTCGTACTCGAAGTCCGACAAGGCCCGCAATCCACGGATTACCACATTCGTCTTCTTCTGGATGACATAGTCCACCAGCAACCCGTTGAAAGAGTCGACCTCCACGTGGCGTTGGTCCTTCAACACGTCCCGGATCATTTGCATTCTTTCTTCCATGGTAAAGAGGGGAAGCTTTTGGGGGTTGTTCAGAATGGCAATCACCAGACGGTCGAAAATCTTCAGCGCTCTGCTGATGATGCTGATGTGACCGTTGGTGATCGGGTCGAACGTTCCTGGATAGATCACCACTTTTGAGCTCATTCCTGTCCCTCGTGTCGATATAGGGTTATCCGGGTTTCTCCGTATATTCTTGACTTGACCCTCTCAAGACTTTCCACGCGGGGAGGCAGAGCCTCCCTTTGTTCCGACTGGGCCACAAGGGTCGCCGGGGATCCGAGAATTCCCAGGCTGCAGAGTTCTTCGAGAACAGGCAGGATCATGTTCTTTCGATAGGGGGGGTCCACAAACACCAGACCCACCTTTTCCTCAAGCAGGCGATGCCTGCGCGGAAACCCCTTGAGCAGGTCTTTCCGCAATACAACCCCCTGGCCCTCAAGCCCGCACAACGTCAGGTTCTTGCCGATCAAGTCTATGGCTTTTGGGGAGTGGTCGATGAAGAGCGCCCAAGCCGCTCCACGGCTGAGGGCTTCGATGCCCAGACTCCCTGTCCCCGCGAAAAGGTCCAGCACCTTTTCTCCCGGCAGATGGTGACCGAGGAGATCAAAGATCGCTTCCCGAACCCGATCAGAGGTGGGCCGTATCTCCATCCCTTTGAAGGACGCGAGACGCCGACCTCTTAACCGACCGCCGGTAATTCTCATTCAGAATCCATCACTTCTGCACTCTGCGGATCAGGGATAAAGCAAAAGTCTGATGACACCAAGCGTTGGGTTAGGAGATCAAGAGGTCTCGGCAGGCTCAGGGCCTTCTTTTTCACTGAGCCTCTTCGCTTCCGGTGCCCCTGAAGAGTCGACCGCTTTCCTTCCAAAAGGGCTTCTCCGATAGAGCCGGTAAAACGTGATGGTCGGGCCTGACAAGATATAAAGAAGCATGATGAGAAAAAGCATCACCATGGGTTTGTAGGCAATCACCAGAGCCACCAGGATGATGGACACCAGCGCATTGAAGGGTTTGTAGTGCCTGAGATCCAGTTTCTTGAAGCTGTAATAAGGAATGGTGCTGACCATGAAGAAGGAAAGGACGTAGATCATCACCAGGATGGGGAGAGACCTTGTCTCCAGCTCCCCCTCCCAGAAGCTCACGAAAAGAACCAGGGAGGCGATGAAGCAGGCTGCCGCAGGAATCGGAAGCCCTTTAAAGTAATTGACATCCTCCACGCTTTTCTGAACATTGAAGCGTGCAAGCCGCAGCGCTCCGCACACCACGAACATGAACGCCGCGAGCCACCCCAGCCGGCCAAAGGGCGCCAGGGCCCACTGAAAGGCAAGGAGAGCCGGCGCGACCCCGAAGGCGACCAGATCCGACAGGGAATCAAACTCCACCCCGAACTGGCTGGTCGAACGGGTCAAGCGGGCGACCCTCCCGTCCAGGCCGTCCAGAACGCCTGAGAGAAAAATCGCCACAGCCGCAGCCTCGTATCTCTCTCCCATGGCGCTGATGATCGCGTAGAATCCGCAAAAGAGACTTGCCGCCGTGAACAGGTTGGGCAGAATGTAAATGCTTCTTCTTTGCTTGTCCTTGAACCGTTTTTTCCTTTTTCCTCTCATGGCAGATACCCCAGGATGGTTTTTCCCGCCTTGACTTTATGGCCCGGCTGAACCACCACACGGCTCCCTTCCGGCAGATAGACATCCAATCTCGAGCCGAACCGAATCAGGCCGAACCGCTGACCCGCCTGAACCTCATCCCCCTCCCGGATCCAACACGCAATGCGGCGTGCGATCAGCCCGGCGATCTGAACACAAACGATCTTCCTTCCGTCTTCGGTCTCCAGGAAAACGGCATTTTGTTCATTTTTTTCCGAAGCCTTGTCGAGGTTTGCGGCGAAAAAAGCGCCGGGGCGGTATGAAATCTTCGATATCCTGCCCCCGGCAGGGATGCGGTTGACATGGACATTGAACAGGGACATGAATACGCTCACCTTCACGGCCCTTGTTTCCAGTGGATTGTCGCCCCGCTCCAGGTTCCAGACGCCCAAGACTTTTCCGTCCGCCGGTGTGAGCACGGCCTTTTGCTCTGCTCCCGCCTCTCGGTCAGGGTCCCTGAAGAAATAGAGGACAAACAGGGTGAGAGCCCCGGCAACAATCATGAGGGACGAAAGCCCCAAGAACAAGAAAAGAAGGGCGATCAGCAAACCGATTCCAACAAAAGGAAGCCCTTCTCTCGCGATCCCTAGTCGGTTGTGGATTCTCCTTTCTTGCGCTCTGGAAGATCCTATGCTCACGTCAAGAATTATGATCTTTCCCCACGGAATTGTCAATGCTATTGCATTCGAGGGCCTCCTGCCAAGAACCCCGTTCGCCCTTCGATACCCTGGTCGCCTCTGGCGCCGCCGAAGGCGGGTAAACCTCAGGACGAACGGACCAGAGGGACGCTGAGAGTTTTCTCTTCCGTTCGTGGTGAGCGGTTCGACTTTGCTCACCGCCCTGAGCACGCCGAAGGGGTATCGAACCATGAACGGAATACGGATCCCGGGTTTCCTCCGAAGGTAAGTTAATTCTAGCTTTTCGAAACTTTATAAGGATTCGGACGAATGTCCGGCGGCCTCAGGTAGGAAGGCACGACATCCTGGACGTCGTCAAACCCTTGAACTCTCGCCCGTCTTGCAGCCAGCATCCCCAGGGTGGCTGCCCTGAGGCTCCAAAAGGAGGGAGGCGCAAAGACCGCCCTGTCACCGGCTGCCGAAGCGATGGGGCCCCTCTGGCGATTGAAGTCCGTGCCCACGACAAAGGCCCTTTTCTTGATGAAACCGGGAAGATCTCTGATCTTAAGACACGTCTCCGGCTCCAGCCTCACGAGTTCCTGCTCGTCAGACCAGTTGTAGAGGGCTGCAAAAACCTCCTCTTTCCTCGAATCGATCACCGGGCATATGGGGATGGAAACACCGGGACACTGGCTCGCCAGAACCTCCAGGCTGGACAGGGCGACCATCGGCACACCGAGTCCTTCGCAGAACCCCTTGGCCGCCGAGAGCCCTACCCGGAGACCCGTGAAACTGCCGGGGCCTTTGGCCGCGGCCAGACCTCGAATTTCCTCGAGCGCCACTCCTGAAACTTGAAGGAGATGATCGAGAGCGGTCATGAAATGGCGAAAGTCCTTGGTCCTGGGTGACAGGGTCCACTCCGCCAGGAGAGCGCCGCCCTCCTCAACGAAGGCCAGGCTGAACTGCGGCGTCGAGGTGTTGATGGCAAGAATCACGTTACCCAAAGAGCTTCTCGAAGAACTCAACCACCTTTTCAAATCGGGTGACATCATTGAAAGTAACCACAACGATCAGGGCTGCGAGCAAAAAAATCCCCACTTTTTGCGCCACCTCCCGCTTTTTGAGGCTTATCGGTCTCCCCAACACCAGTTCTGCGAGCAGGAAGACGAGCAAACCGCCGTCCAAAACCGGCACCGGCAAGAAGTTCAAAACGGCCAAATTGGCGCTGAGCACTGCCGTGAAGGGGATAAGGCTCCAGAAGCTTATCTCAGCCACCTGGCCTGTCATTTGGGCAATGGCAAGGGGGCCACCCAATGCTTTTAAAGGAACGACGCCCTGAAAGAGTTTTATAATGGTCACAAAGGTGAGGACCATCCAGTCCCAAGTCCTGACGACCCCTCCCTTAAGAGCCTCAAAGAATCCCATCTCCACGTCGCGGTATTTTTCGCCTGAGACAACTCCGATCAGACCGGTTTTTTCGTCTTCACCGAAGAGGTTCTTCTCCACCCTTTCTTCCGGCACCACCGTGACACTGATCATGCGGCCTTCCCTCTGCACGGTGATGATCACCTCCTGGCCTGCGGCATCCTTGATCTGTCTCTTGATGTCGATCCAAGTCTCTGTGCTTTTCCCGCGCACAGAAACAATCATGTCGCCTTTTTGAATTCCCGCTTTGTACGCCGGGGAGTTTTCCGTGACCTGTCCGACCTCCGTGGTCATCACTTTTTCACCGAAGATCATCAACTGGCCCCAGAAGAGGAAAACCGCCAAGAAGATGTTAAATACAGGGCCCGCTGCAACGATGGCCATTCTCTTCAGCGCATGCTGTCGGTCAAAAGATCTGTGGGCTTCCTCAGGGGAGAGGTCTTCGGATTCCTCCTCATTCTCTCCGAGCAGTTTGACGTAGCCACCCAGAGGAACCGTCGAAATCAGGTATTCCGTCTCCCCCCATTTTTTCCCGACCAGTTTGTAGCCGAACCCGAGAGAAAATTTGAGCACTTTCACGCCAAAGGCCTTGGCCAGGAGAAAGTGCCCCAGTTCATGAAAGAAAATCAAAATGCCCAGAACCACAACGAAGGGAATGAAAGTATACAAAAGAAAATTCATTGGCTTAACCTCTGTGTGAACCTCTGTCCGTCTCAGCGAATGCCGCAGTCCTCTGTCTCGCCCAGGCATCCGCCTCCATCACCTTCTCTAGGCTGTCGATGACAAAAGGGGTGTGAGCCTTCATCGTCTTTTCGATGAGGGAAGGGATCTGGAGAAATCCGATTCTCCCCTGAAGAAAAAGCTCCACCGCCACTTCATTGGCGCCGTTCAAGACCGCGGGCATGCTCCCCCCCGTTTCCGCCGCTTTCAGCGCCAGTTCCAGGCAACGGAACTTCTTGGTATCCGGTTTCATGAATCCGAGAGTCCCGACCCGCTCCAAGTCCAGGGCAGGGAGCGTGGTGGTCACATGGCGCGGGTAGGACAAGGCATAGGAGATGGGCGTGATCATGTCCGGAATTCCCATCTGGGCGATGATCGAGCCGTCTTTGTATTCCACCATGGAGTGAATCACGCTCTGAGGGTGAATGAGGATGTGGATCTGGTGAATGTCCAACCCGAAGAGCCACTTGGCTTCGATCAGTTCAAGGCCTTTGTTCATCAAGGTGGCCGAGTCCACCGTGATCTTCGGGCCCATGTTCCAGTTGGGGTGCTTCAGGGCCTGCTCCGGAGTCACCTTCTCCATCTCTTCACGGGAGAAGTCCCTGAACGGTCCGCCGGAGGCCGTGAGGATCACCCGCCGCACATCGTCTCTCGCGTGTCCCTGGAGACACTGGAGAATGGCGCTGTGTTCACTGTCCACAGGCAGAAGGACCACTCCCCTTCTCTTGACTTGCTCGATCACCAGAGGGCCGGCCATGACCATGGTTTCTTTGTTGGCCAAGGCGATGTTTTTCCCGGCTTTGATCGCTGCATAGGTCGGAACGAGGCCTGCGGCTCCCGTAATGGCCGAGATGACGGTGTCCGCCTCCTCCAGGGTAGCCAGATGGATCAATCCTTCTGTGCCGGAAACAACCCTCGTTTTCACCCCGCCGTCAAGCCGCTTCTTAAGGCTTTCGGCTTCCTCGTGGCCGAAGACCGCCGCCTCCAGCGGTTTGAACTTCCGAACCTGCTCTGCAAGCAGATCCATGTTCTTTCCCGCTGCCAGGGCTTTCACCTGATAGGCCTCAGGGTGGGCCTCGATCACCTTGAGGGAACTGCGCCCGATGGAGCCTGTAGAACCGAGGATGGCGATTCTTTTCATGCGCGGCTGAAGATCTCCCTGAAGTAGGCAATGGTCTTCTGCAGCCCTTCCTGGAGCTCCACCACGGGTTCCCAACCCAGCTTCTCTTTGGCCAGGCGGATATCCGGCTGCCGTCTTCTGGGATCGTCCATGGGCAAGGGCTTAAACTCGATGCCGCTCTTGGATCCTGTGAGACGGATAATCGATTCGGCGAGTTCCAGCATGCTGTACTCCCCGGGGTTTCCCAGGTTGACCGGCCCCACGAACTCATCGGGACCGTTCATCATACGCACGATTCCTTCAACCATGTCATCCACGTAGCAGAAAGACCGGGTCTGAAGGCCGTCTCCGAAAATTGTGACAGGCTCATTCCTCAAGGCCTGCATGATGAAGTTGCTGATCACCCGGCCGTCGTTGGGGTGCATGCGGGGCCCGTACGTGTTGAAGATCCTCACGACGCGGATGTTGACTTTGTTTTGCCGGTGATAGTCAAAGAAGAGCGTCTCCGCGCATCGCTTCCCTTCATCATAGCAGGCTCTGAGTCCGATGGTGTTGACATTCCCCCAGTAGCTTTCCGTCTGGGGGTGGACCGAAGGGTCGCCGTAGACCTCGCTGGTGGAAGCCTGAAGGATTCTAGCCTTGACCCTCTTGGCCAGTCCCAGCATGTGAATGGCCCCCATCACCGAAGTCTTGGTGGTCTTCACCGGATTGTACTGATAATGGACCGGAGAGGCGGGACAGGCCAGGTTATAGATCTGGTCCACTTCCAGGAAGATGGGGTTCACCAGGTCATGGCGGATCACTTCAAAAGAAGGATTGCCGAGGAGATGGAAAACGTTGCGCTTCTGCCCCGTGAAATAGTTGTCCAGGCAGATCACGTAATGGCCCTGGGCCAGCAGCCTCTCGCACAAGTGGGATCCCAGAAATCCGGCTCCCCCGGTCACGAGAATTCTCGCGGCATCGAAAAAGTTAGGACCCATAAAAAACGCTCCGTCTCTGTAGTTAGCAAATAGACCTGTACAAGTGCCGGGGTACGGCCCGTGAACTTATCCTCATGGAGTATTGGAGTGATGGAGCAATGGAGTAATGGTAAAATCCAACACTTCAGTACTCCAATACTCCATTACTCCAATCTTCCGATACTCCGTCACCCCATGGCTCCTTGCTTCACCACATAACAAACACATACAGGACCGGGATGGCGAACAGCAGCGCATCCACACGGTCGAGGAAACCCCCGTGTCCCGGAAGGATCGTTCCTGAATCCTTCACCCCGTAATTCCTTTTGATCATCGACTCCGCGAGGTCCCCGATCTGGCCCGCGATGGCGATCCCTCCGGAGATCATCGCCACCGTCCACACAGAATCATGAAGGTTGAAAATCCGAGAAAAAATGATCCCTGCCAGCACACTGACAACGAAACCCCCGACCGCGCCTTCCCAGGTCTTCCCGGGGCTAACCGTCGCGTAGAGCTTGTGCTTTCCAAGAAGCCGCCCGCAGTAAAGGGCCGCCGTGTCACCCAAAAATATAATGACGAGGAGGAAGAAAATCCACACATTTCCTCTGGGAGCCCGGTCCACGAGAACGAGAAGGGAAAGCGGAAGGCCTGCGTAGACAAACCCCAGAGCCACGGCTGCCGTGCCTTCGAAAACCTCTTTTCTGCGCCCCGCTTCCGAGAAGAGATAGAAACCCAGAACGATCATCACCGCGAAACAGAGAATCGCAAAGGCAAGCGGAATGAGCCCCCGGCAAAAAAGTGCCGGAAACAAAAAGCAGAGACTGAAGGCGAGCCCCCTGGGAAGGAGAGGAAGTTTAGGAGAGGTGAGACGGAAAAACTCATGAAGACAAATACAGGAGACGACAAACAAGAGGAGATAGAACAGCCAGCGGGGGCCGAACCCGATGAGGGTGATCAGAATGGGGATGGCAACCCCTGCCGTGAGCCATCTCTTCAAATGGGCCATCTAAGAAGTTCTCTCTCCCTCCGTTTACCTGGCAAGTTGTTGCAAAACACCTGCTCGGCAGGCTGATCAAAAACGCTCAGATGCAAGGCATCCGAAATTCCGAGGAGTGAGGCGTACATAGAGGTACGCCGCAATGACGAGGAATGAGGATAACGACGCAGATGGGCGTTTTTCAGCAGCCTGCTAATCATCGCGCTCTTCCCTGGAGAGAGCCACCTGGTCTCCTGTGGCGCCGAAGCGCCGCTCTCTTTTCTGGTACTCGATCAGGGCTTCGACGTATTGCTCCTTTCTGAAGTCAGGCCAATAGGTCGGGGTAATGTAGATCTCGGCATAGGCGATCTGCCAGAGAAGGAAATTGCTGACGCGACACTCCCCGCTGGTCCGGATGAGCAAATCCGGATCAGGCATATTCGCCGTGTAGAGGTTTCCCGAAACAAGGGCTTCGTTGATGTCGGAGGAATGCATTTCCCCGGTTTCCACTCTTTGAACCATCTTCCGGACCGCATCCGTCATCTCCTGCCTGGCGCCGTAACTGAGAGCAAGGGTCAGGACCATGTTCCGGTTGTGAGCCGTTTTCTCCGCCGTCTCTCGGATCGTTCTCTGAACATCCTTCGGGAGCTTGTGAAGCCTTCCGATCGCCTGAAAGCGAATTCCATTGTCGAGCATTTCTTTCAGTTCGGATTGGAGAAATCGCTTCAAGAGCACCATGAGGGCTTCGACTTCGACTTTCGGTCTCCTCCAGTTCTCTTCTGAAAAGGCATACAGGGTGAGCCAAGGGATCCCGATCTCCCGGTTTGCCCGGACAATCGCCCTCACCGACTCCGCGCCCTCCTCGTGGCCCCGGAGACGGTTCATGCCCCGTTGTTTGGCCCACCGGCCGTTACCGTCCATGATGATCGCAACGTGTTGAGGCAGTTTTTGCAGGTCCAAGGTTTCCATGTTGAGGCGCTGGATCGAGGGCTTCAAAATTCCAGAATTTCTTTTTCTTTTTCCGCAGTGACTTCGTCGATCTTCTTGATGAAATCGTCGGTCAGCTTCTGAACCTCCTCCTGCGCGCGAAACAGCTCGTCCTCTGAGATCTCCTTTTCGTTTTTCAGCTCTTTCAGCAGTTCGTTCCCCTCCCGGCGGTGGTTTCGCACACCGATCTTTCCCTCTTCCGCCATTTTCTTCGCCACCTTGGCCAGTTCCTTCCTTCGGCTCTCGCTCAAAGGAGGCACGGGAATCCTTATGATTTTCCCGTCGTTGATGGGGGTGAGCCCGAGCTCGGACTTGAGAATGCTCTTTTCTATTTCCGCGATGATGGACGGGTCCCACGGCTTGATCGTGATGAGCCGGCTTTCAGGCACGGACAGAGAAGCCACTTGATCGAGCGGCATCTGCGTTTCATAGCAATTCACACGGATGCCGTCCAGCAAGGCGGTCGAGGCGCGACCGGTCCGGATTCGGATGAAGTCCTTCTTGAGCGCATCAATGGTTTTCTGCATGTTCTGCCGACACTCGGAAAGGATTTCCTCTTTCATCACGATCTCCCTGAAATGATGGTCCCCACCTTCTGTCCAAGAGTCACTCGCCTGATGTTGCCTTTCTTCCTGAGATTGAACACCACGATGGGCAGGTTCTGCCCCATGGCCAGAGCCACGGCCGTCATATCCAGCACTTGAAGATTCTTCTTCAGAAATTCCTGATAGGTCAGCTGCGGAAAAAACTGCGGGGAGGAGACCTTTTCAGGATCAGCGCTGTAGACGCCGTCCACCTTGGTGGCCTTCAAAAGGACCTCGGCGTTGATCTCCATGGCTCGGAGAGCCGCTGCCGTGTCCGTGCTGAAATAGGGGTTGCCCGTGCCTGCCCCGAAAAGGACGATTCTCCCCCGTCGCAGGTGGGTGACCGCCTTCTGACGGATGTAAGGCTCGGCGACCTTGTTCATCTCGATGGCGGACATGATTCTCGCCTCCGCTCCCCTTTGAGAGAGCACCTCGCCAAGGGCGATCGCGTTCATCACGGTCGCCAGCATGCCCATGTGGTCGGCAGCCACCCGCCCCATGCCGTAATCCGAGGCGTGCAGCCCCCGGAAAATATTGCCGCCGCCGATCACGATCCCGATTTCCACCCCAAGGTCGCGGACCAGCTGGACCTCCTCCGCCACGCTCTTGAGGACCGAAGGATCCACGCCGTACGGCTTATTGCCCATCAGCGCCTCTCCGCTCAATTTGAGCAGAATGCGCTTGAACCGGGGCTTCTTAACGCTCATCCTACTCTCCCAGTTGGTATCGCGTAAACCGGCGGATCACGATGTTCTCCCCTGTCTTGGCCATGAGCTCGTTCAGCAGGTCCTGAATCGTGATGTCCGGATTTTTCACATAAGGCTGTTCTAGCAAACAGGCTTCGGAGTAGAACTTCGCCATTTTCCCTTCCACGATCTTTTCGATCACCTTGTCCGGCTTGCCCGACTCCTTGGCCTGTGTGACGTAAATCTCTCTTTCTTTCCCCAGCAGGTCAGCGGGGATCCCCTCCCGGTCCACGGAAAGGGGATTCGCTGCAGCGATTTGCATGGCGATATTTTTTACAAAGGCGGTGAAGTCCTCTGTTTTGCCGGAGAAGTCCGTTTCACAGTTCACTTCCACAAGAACTCCGATCTTGGCTCCCGGATGGATGTAGGCCGTTACCTGGCCTTCGGAGGTTTCTCTTCCTCCCCTCTTCTTTGCCATGGCAATCCCCTTCTTCCTCAGGTACTCAACAGCCAGCGTCAGATCTCCCTTGCTTTCCTGGAGCGCCTTTTTGCAGTCCATCATGCCGACACCGGTCTTTTCTCTCAGTTCCTTCACTAAGGTGGCGTTGATATCCAATTTATTCTTCCTCCATAACACTGTCGTTGTCTTCGTCTTGTTCCCTTTTGGGGAGCACGATGATTTCAGGTCCTTTCCTTTCCCCCTCGGCTGCAGGAACGGGTTCTACTTTGACTTCCTCTTTTTCCTTCTCCACGTCCGCCTCAGCCCTCAACCGCTCTTCCGCCAGGTTGTGCCCTTCGATGCAGGCATCCGCGATCTTTGAGGTGATCAACCGGATGGCTCGGATCGCATCATCGTTTCCCGGAATGATGTAATCGATGTCGTCGGGGTCGCAGTTGGTATCCGCAATCGCGACCAGGGGAATCCCCAGCTTCCGGGTCTCCTGCACGGCAATGTATTCCTTTTTGGGATCCACAATGAACACGGCGCCGGGCAGTTCGTCCATATTCTTGATGCCGCCCAGGTTCTTTTCCAGCTTGGCGAGCTCCTTTTCCAGCTTCATGGCTTCTTTCTTGGTATATCGGTTCAGAGAGCCGTCGGCTTTCATGCTGTCCAGCTCTTTTAACCGCGCCACACTCTTCCGGATCGTCTGAAAATTGGTGAGGGTCCCGCCCAGCCACCGGTTGACCGTATAGAACATCCCGCAGCGTTCGCTCTCTTCCGTGATCGCGTCGTGGGCCTGCTTTTTGGTTCCCACGAATAGAACCGGATACCCCTCCGCCACCGTGCGCACGACAAAGTCGTAGGCCGTGGCAAAAAGGGACACGGTCTTCTGAAGATCGATAATGTGAATGCCGTTTCGTGATCCGAAGATGTAGGCTTTCATCTTCGGGTTCCAGCGTCTTGTCTGATGACCGAAATGAACGCCGGCTTCCAAAAGCTCCTTCATGCTGATGCTTGCTGCCATTTACTCCTCCTCTTGTTTGGGCGGAGCTTTTCCTCTCCTGCCCTCGGTTTCTCCTCCGCTCAGGACCTCCTCCTGTCTAACCCTCTCAGGCACCGGGGCTTTCCTGAACGTGCGAATTAGGGATACTCCTCAAAAGCTTCTTTGAGGCAAACCTCTTGCTTTGCCATCGTATTCTATGGCAAAATCATAAACGCAATTTTTTAGCAGTTGTTTTTACCTTTTTCAACAAAAAAGTTTTCATAGCCCATTGACCTCCCGGTCCTTACGCCGATATAGTATAATCACGATTGAATGCCTATTCTAACATTTTACCCTTTGGCTGGAGAAGGATTGGCTCCTTTGGATAAGACGCTTCGCTTGAAAGACTTGAGGATCGACCTCGACAGAAAAGAGGAAGAACGCTTCTCCCCTTTTGCCTGTTTGAGCCGGAACGCCCTGAGACGGACGGAAGAGGAAATGATTGTCGCCGGCCACAGGCAGAATTTCTCCTTGGATGGAGATCGAATCCTTCATTCCCTTGCCTACTCTCGATACATCGATAAAACTCAGGTTTTTTACCTGATTAAAAACGACCACATTACCCACCGGGTGCTTCATGTCCAGCTGGTCTCAAAGGTGTCCAGAACCATCGGCCGCCTCCTCGGACTGAACGAGGACCTGATTGAGGCGATCGCACTGGGGCATGACATCGGGCATCCTCCTTTCGGTCACGACGGGGAGCGGTTCTTGTCCGAACTCTGCCGAGAGGCAGGTCTAGGACATTTTTTCCACAACATTCAGGGAGTCCGTTTTCTCGAACACATCGAACGAAAGGGCAGAGGCTGGAACCTCACCCTCCAGGTGTTGGACGGTATTCTCTGCCACAACGGAGAGATCCACACCCCGAGCCTTTCCCCTGACAGGGGAAAAACCTTTGAACGAATGGATCGCGAAATGAACGCCCAGGAAAGCGACCCCACAAGGGATATTCCCCCCATGACCCTGGAAGGGTGTGTGGTTCGCATGGCGGACACGATCAGCTATGTGGGCCGCGACATTGAAGACGCGATCCGCCTTGGGCTGATCACCCGAGAAGACATACCGGACTCCTGCCGGCAGGTGCTGGGAGACACCAATGGAACCATTGTGTACACCCTTGTGGAAGACCTGGTGTCCGGCAGCCTTGGAAAGGACCACGCCGCCTTCAGTGAGGAAGTGAGCCAGGCCCTTGTGCGGCTCAAGGCTTTCAACCACGAGCGGATCTACATGAACGAAAGAGTCAAGAAACAGACTCCCAAGATCAGAATCATGTTTCAGCTACTCTTTGAGAAGTATCTTCGCGACCTGGAGACAGGGAATCAGGACTCGGACATTGAAAAGGAGTTCCTCTCCGGTATATCCCCGGATTACAGGAAAACCTCCAAGTCCGCCGTGGTCAGGGACTTCATCGCCGGGATGACCGACGACTATTTCCTGACCCAGTGCCACAAGAACCTTATCCCTCAGTGGATCACCACCGGCTTTTAGGGCAGGATGCCGATGTAACTATCCTATAGCTACACTGATTTGCATCAACGTCCTTACAAATAACTTGACAAGACAAGTCCGGAAAAGTAAAGGGTATATTCACTTTTTGTACACGGATAGTCCTTCCTGATTCTTCCTTATCACTCAAAACAGTGTTGATCGTAGACGGAGGCTTCACTATGGCTGACGCCAAAGACCTGCGTGGCGACGAGACTATACTCAAGATCGAGAATGTTCACATGTACTTTGGCAGAGTTGCGGCGCTTGCAGGCGTGAACTTGGAAGTGAAGAAGGGAGAGATCCACTCTATCATCGGGCCGAACGGCGCGGGCAAGACCGTCATGATGAACTGCATCAACGGTCTGTACAAACCCCAGAAAGGTCGGATCACCTACAAAGGCCAGGACATTACGGCTCGCAGACCCCATGAACGCGCCTCTCTCGGCATCTCGCGCACCTTTCAGAAGATTGAGCTCTTCGGGGGCATGACGGTTCTGGACAACATCCGTCTGGGAAGACACATCCATCTCAAATCCGGCATCGTGAGCGGCTCCATCTACGTGGGAAAAACAAAGCGGGAGGAGTTGGAAGCCCGTAAATTCATTGAAGAAGAGATCATCGATCTCCTGGAGATAGAGAGCATCCGGGACCACACGGTTCACATGCTCCCCTACGGGCTGCAAAAGAGGGTGGAACTGGGCAGGGCCCTTGCGCTGAATCCCGATCTCCTGTTGCTCGACGAACCCCTGGCTGGCCTCAACCTGGAAGAGGTGGAAGACATGGCCCGCTTCATTCTGGACATCAATGAAGAGGAACGGTGGAAGGTCACCTGCATTCTGGTCGAACACGACATGGGCGTGGTCATGGACATTTCCAACCGGGTCTTTGTCTTGAACTTCGGCAACAAGATCATGGACGGCACCCCCAAGGAGGTTCAAACCAATCCTGAGGTGATCAAAGCCTATTTAGGTGAAGAGGAGCTCTACGCGACAAGGAGGTAGGGGCGAAAATGACTGTCTCTCCTATAGAGGTGACCAAAGATCTCACGATCCCAAAGCTGTTCCTGTCCCAGTGCAAGAGATATGGAACCAACAAAGTGGCCATGAGGGAAAAGGAGTTCGGCATCTGGCGACCCTACACCTGGCAGGACTACTACGACAATGTGAAGTACCTGTGTCTCGGCATGGTCGGCCTGGGGCTGAAGAAGGGCGACAAGGTCGCCATGATCGGGGACAACCGGCCTGAAGGCCTCTGGACCGAGATGGCCGCCCTGTGCGCAGGAGGGATCGGGGTCTGGCTCTTCCAGGATTGCATGATGGACGAGGTGAAGTACATCATTGACCACTCGGATGCCAAGTTCTTCGTCGGTGAAACCCAGGAAGAGGTGGACAAGGCCCTCGCCATAAAGGGCAATTGCCCGAAGCTCGAAAAGATCATCTGGGATGACCCCAAGGGCATGAGGAACTACCCGCAGGATTTCCTGATCAGTGTCAAGAAAGTGCAGGAAATGGGCCGGTGGGTGGACAAACAAGAGCCCGGGCTCTTCGAGAAGCTGATTAACCAGGGCCATGGGGATGACATCTGTCTCCTCTTCTACACCTCCGGAACCACCGCTCTGCCCAAGGGCGCTCTGCTGAGTCACTGGAACATGCTGACCATGGGCAAGAACCTCATGGCTGTGGACCCATGCTACGATACGGACGATTTCGTTTCTTACCTCCCTTTTGCCTGGATCGGGGAGCAGATGATGTCCATCTCCTGCGGCCTTCAAGTGGGATACACCCTGAATTTCCCCGAAGAACCGACCACGGCCAAGGAAGACATCCGGCAGATCGGTCCCCATGTGATGTTCGCTCCGCCCAGGCTTTACGAAGGCATGACCCGGCAGGTCCAGGTGAAATACATCGACTCCAGCTGGATCAAACGCAAGATCTACGAGTTTTCCACCAAGGTGGGGTACAAGGTCGCCGATCTCAAGTTTAAGAAAAAGCCGGTCCCGGTAACCTGGCAAATCCTCAACGCGCTCGCCTCCCTCGCCATGCAGAAGAAGTTGAAAGACCATCTCGGCATGTCGCGCCTCAGGCACGCGTACACGGGCGGGGCAGCCATGGGGCCGGATCACTTCCGCTTTTTCCATGCCCTCGGGGTCAATCTGAAGCAGATCTACGGCCAGACTGAGATTGCCGGGATCTCCATCGTGCACCGGGACGGGGACGTCAAATTCGACACCGTCGGAACGCCTATTCCCGAAACTGAAATCCGAATCACCGAGGAGGGCGAGATTCTCTCCAAGAGCCCTTCTGTTTTTCAGGGCTATTACAAAAACGAGGAGGCCACCAAGAAAACCCTGGTCGACGGCTGGCTCTATTCCGGTGATCGTGGTTTCATTGATGAAGATGGGCACCTCGTGGTCTTTGACCGGTCCAAAGACGTCATGACCTTGCGGGATGGAAGGCCCTTCTCTCCCCAGTATCTTGAAACACGGCTCAAGTTCAGCCCCTTTATCCAGGAGGCCTGGGTGATCGGGGACAAGCGGCCCTATATCGCTGCCGTGATGTGTATCGACTATGCGGTGGTGGGCAAGTGGGCGGATGAACGCAAGATCAATTACACCAGTTATCAGGAACTGTCCCAGAAACCCGAAGTCTATGACCTGGTCCAGAAGCAGATTGAAGAGTCGAACAAGGATCTCCCGGAACCCGCCAGAATTCAGCGCTTTGTCAATCTCTACAAGGTCTTTGACGCCGACGATGAAGAACTCACTCGAACCAGCAAACTTCGAAGGGCCTTCGTAGAAAACCGGTACAAGGATATCGTCAATGGGCTGTACTCGGAAACGGACGTGGTTCACATGGACACGACCATCACTTACGAGGATGGCCGGGAGCAGCGCATTAAAATGGATCTCCGCATCAGGAAGGTCCATCTTTAGGAGGTGAGCCCCTATGGAGCTCTTTTTGATGTCGTTGATTACAGGGATTCTCGTTGGGGGCATTTATGCCTTGGTCGCCCTGGGCTGGGTTCTGATCTATAAGTGCTCCGGGGTCCTGAACCTGGCGATGGGGGAACTGACCCTTATCGGTGCCTATGTGGCTCTGACCTTTTATCAGGCAGGGATCCCCTTTATTCTTGCCGTGATCTGCACTCTTCTCGTCGGCATCGTCTTGGGTTTCGTGACCGAGAGAATCTTCCTGGACAAGCTCATCGGCGAACCCATCCTCGCCGTCATCATGGTCACGGTCGGGCTTTCCTTCTTTTTCAAAGGTATCGTCGAGTTTATATGGAGCACGGACACGAAGGTATTTGACCCTCCGATTTTTCACATCAAGCCGATCGAGCTCGGATTCCTCAAGCTCTCGCCTGTCTATCTCTGGTCTTTTGTGCTGGCCATTGCTCTGTTGATCATCTTCGTGTGCTTTTTCAAGTATTCCCGGTGGGGGCTGTCCATGCAGGCTACCGCCGACGATGAAACGGCAGCGCTCTCCCTGGGAGTGAGTGCCCGTTTTGTGTATGCCGCCGCGTGGGCCATTGCGTTTATGAGCGCCGGCGTGGGTGGAGCTCTTCTCGGGAACATCAACGGAATCAACATATCCATCGGCTACCTGGGTCTTCTGGTTCTTCCGGCCGTGGTGCTGGGAGGCTTGAATTCAGTTCCAGGCGCCATTGTGGGAGGAATCATCATCGGGGTCCTTCAGAACCTCTCCGGAGCTTATCTTGACCAGTACTTCCCCGGCGGGGTTAAAGAGATCGTTCCCTTTGCTTTTATGGCCGTGTTCCTGCTCTTCAAGCCTTACGGGCTCTGGGGCTGGGAGCGGATCGAGCGGGTGTAGAGAATTGATGCAGCACAACTCACGGCAACAGGTGTTCCCCTGTTCATGGTTGGTTTTGGGGTTTTCCAACTTTAGGCATTTTAGGCACTTTAGCGCACTTTAGGCACTTTCCTGTGAGGTTTTCTTATGTCCAGCGTTTGGCTACCGTGCGGTGACTATCATCAGTTCTATAAGGAAGACCAGGGGTGGTGGCAAAGCACATTCATCAAAATGAAGATGATTCTGCTCCTCCTGATCATTTTTGTGGGCATCCCCATGTTCTTGCCCGGCTACTATCTCAGTGTCGGCACGATGGTCGGCTACACTGCCATGGGCGCTCTGGGCGTACAACTCCTCATCGGGTACACCGGCCTGGTGACCCTGGGCCATGCGGCCTTCATTGCTGTCGGTGCCTACACAAGCACCCTATTGGTGTTGCAGTTCCCGTGGCCTAAGTTCTTCACGGACTGGGGTCTTGCTTATCCTATCAGCATCGTTGCCGCAGGCTTTATAGCCGGCATCTGGAGCGTACTTTTTGGCCTGCCTTCCGCAAAGGTCAAGGGGTTCTACCTCATCCTCACCACCATGGCAGCCCAGTTTATTACCGTAGATTTCATTTTGACCCAGTACGTGAGCCAGATCGGAGGAAGAGGACAGGCCTTTTCTCTGCCCCCGGGCACGATCAAGATCGGACCCTGGGTCATCGACAG
Source organism: uncultured delta proteobacterium (assembly GCA_963702565.1). Lineage (GTDB taxonomy): Bacteria > Desulfobacterota > DSM-4660 > Desulfatiglandales > HGW-15 > CAVPDE01. The sequence continues at coordinate 556,747 of CAVPDE010000010.1, forward strand.
TGACGTCAAGATTTATTATCTCATGGCGGTTCTCACCACCTTGATCGTCATTGCCATGGCCAACCTGCTGCGATCCAAACCTGGAAGGGCCTGGGTAGCCATTCGAGACAATGACATTGCCGCCGAGGCTCTGGGCATCAACATCATTCGCTACAAGCTCCTGGCTTTCTTCGTGGCAGGTTTCTTTGCCGGAGTCGCAGGAGCTTTCTGGGTCAGCAACACCGCGGCCCTGAGCCCGGAGCACTTCCCCTGGTTCTGGTCCCTGTGGTTGGTCGGCGTGATTCTCATAGGCGGCGTTGGATCCATCCACGGCGCTATTTTCGGGTCCGTCTTCATGGTCCTCGTCATGGAAGGGCTTCAATGGGCGGTGATTCCTCTTTCCGCCTACTACCCGAAGCTGCTGATGGATTTTGCTTACATAAAGGATTCGGCCTTTGGTCTTGCTATCTGCGCCTTCCTGATTTACGAACCTAACGGTCTTTCTTACCGCTGGTGGCAGATCAAGAACTATTTCAATCTCTGGCCGTTTTCCTATTAGAAAGGAGGTGAAGGCGGTCTGTATTGTCGGAGGATCGATTTGCGTGAAACGTTTTTTCATTCTTGAAGGGGGAAAAGATATGAAGAAGATGCATCGACAGGTATTCACTTCAATCCTAACCTTGGCTTTGGTGCTCACTTTTTCAGCGGTCGTAGCGGCTGCCGATATTCAGATCGGGGGCATCATGGATACAACGGGCGCCACATCGGATGTCGGAAAGGATTACGCCATCGGGATGGAGGAAGCCATTAAGTACATCAATGATCAAGGAGGGGTCAATGGCAAGAAGATCAAATATACCTGGTTTGACTACGGGTATCGGATCCCTGAAGCCATCACCAAGTACAACCTTTTGAAGAGGTTGGGGGTCGTCGCGATCATGGGATGGGGCACTGGCGACACTGAGGCGCTCTCTCCAACAGTGAACAAGGACCAGATGCCGTACGTTTCCGCTTCCTACTCCGCTCACCTCACGGATCCGAAGAAGACCCCTTACAACCTGTTCTTCTCTTCGGATTATTCCACGAACGCGAGGGCGTGCCTCACGGCCTGGTTCGACAAGAAGTGGCCCACCAAGCCGGACTACAAGAAAAGGAAACCCCGGTTGGCCTGCAGTTACATGTTCGCTTCCCCTTATGCCAGCGCTCCGATCAAGGCCATCAAAGACCATGCGGCTCTTCTTGGTTTTGATGTCGGCGATGACCAGGACGTATCCCTCTTTGCACTGGATACCAAGAGCCAGATCATGGCTTTCAAAAAATTCGAGCCGGACGTCATCTGGCACGGCAATACGACCATGTCGGTTTCGGCCACCATGAGAGATGCTTTTGCGCTGGGGCTCAAGGCCGACCACATCATCAATAACTGGGGGTTTGACGAAAACCTGCCCAGACTCGCGGGTGAAGCAGCGGAAGGGGCCATGGGCGCCACTCCCTGCGCCTTTTACGGTCAGTCTTTCAAGAACATGGACCTCGTCGTAGCCTCCGCAAAGAAATACAGCCCTGCCGTTCCGCAGGAAAAGAGACTGATCCGCACCATTCAGGCATGGGGCGACGCTCTGGTGCTCTGGGAAGCCATGAAAATAGCGGATAAAGCAGGCGATTTGACAGGACCCGGGATCATGAAAAAGGGTTTTGAGACTCTGAAACTCTTTGACATCGGGCTCGGTGCATCGGCCATCACCTTCACGCCCACCGATCACAGGCCCACCACCGGGTGCCTGGTTCAGGAATGGAAAGGCGGAAAATTCCAGGAAGTGTCTCGTGTTGACTTGAAGCAGCGTTGGCCTGACAAGTGGGAAAAAGATTGGATCGGCTGGTAAGACTCGGAGTCAAGCGGTTCAAACCCTAGCTTAAGCTTAAGGAGGTTGGGCCATTGGAAGCGGTAGAAAAAATCCTCAGGATCAACAACATCGAGGTCAAATACCACGAAGTCATCCTGGTCCTCAAAGGCGTGTCCATCGAGGTGCCTAAGGGGGGCATTGTCGCTCTTCTTGGCGCCAACGGTGCAGGCAAGAGCACGACCCTCAAGGCCGTCTCCGGCCTCTTGAACACCGAGGATGGTGAAGTGTCGGACGGCGCGATCGAGTATGAAGGCCGGCGCATTCACCACGATAACGCCGCAAATATCGCCAGGATGGGAATCGTTCAGGTCATTGAAGGAAGACGGGTCTTCGAGCACCTCACGGTGGAAGAAAACCTGAAGGTGGGCGCTCACCTCAGGAAAACGGGTACCGTCCGTGAGAAGCTCGAGCTCGTGTATCACTACTTCCCCCGTTTGCGAGAGAAACGCAATGAAACGGCAGGGTTCGTGAGCGGCGGGGAGCAGCAGATGACCGTGGTCGGAAGGGCGCTGATGACGGAGCCCAAGCTGGTGCTGCTGGATGAGCCTTCCATGGGCCTTGCGCCCAAGCTCATCCACGAGATCTTCAGGATCATCACCCAGTTGAACAAGGAGCAGCGCATCTCCATTCTTCTGGTGGAGCAGAACGCCAAGCTGGCTCTGAACGTGGCGCCCCATGCCTATGTCATGGAGACCGGACGGATCGTGATGGACGACAGCTCCGAGAAGTTGGCCCAGAATGAGGACATCAAGGACTTCTACCTTGGCTTGACCGACAAAGGCGGAAAAAAGAGTTTCCGTGACGTGAAGCACTATAAGCGCAGAAAACGATGGCTCGCTTAGGAAGTTTGCTGCGCTTCATGATAAACGCTTTTCTATCCCCAAAGGGAGGTTCGTAATGAAGAAAAGACTGGCATTGGTTCTAGCGTTAATTTTCTTTATGGGAGTGGTGCTTGTATCCTGCGCAGGCATGGAGGTTCAACCTTCGGCTGCGGATTTCAAAAATCCTGTGATCAAAGGGGAATACTACGAAGTTCCACAGTATGACGGATTCTGGCACTATGCGCCCACGGCAGAACCGGCACAAGGCACAAAAGGGGCGCACGGGGCGTTTCTGCCCTTGAGTTTCCTGTTGAGTGTGACCAACCCGAACCCCTATCCGGTGCTTCTCGAGGGAGTCACTTTTACAGTGGCCTTCGACGAACTGTTCGAGATCTATTCCGGCAACAACAATGACTCCTACTGGATTCCGGCAGGCAAGACCAGCCATGTTCGTTTGAACACCCTGGTCACCACGCAATCTGCCTTTATGAGCGTAGGTGTCACTGGCGGGTATGCCCTGAAAGCCAAGGGCTGGGGCCCATGGGATGCGATCAAGCGATGGTGGGAAGGGGTTCCTGTCATGAGTGTTCCCGTGACCCTCAAGGAATGTAATTTCACCTTCAAAGCGGACGGGTTTACCAAGGTGCTGCCGTTCCAAACAACCTTTAAGTAGGTTTTCACGCCTCTCGCCCTTTGCCGCGGGCTCACGTGGCAAAGGGCTTTTTTTGTTATGAAGACCCGGGTTTCACCGTCCATCATCATGCGTGTCCGAGAGATCAGGGAATCGGATCTCCTGGTAATTTTTTTTGCCCGTGACAGGGGCCTGCTTCGCGGCGTGGCCAAGGGGGCCAGGCGGAGCCTCAAGCGCTTCGTGAATTGCTTTGAGACCTTTTCCCTCGTCAATCTCGAATATGAGATCAAGGGAGAGGACAAGCCGTGCTTTCTTCACTCGGGCAAGCTCCAGCACGCTTTCCAGGGTCTGAGAGCGGATTTTACCGCTCTCAGCAGAGCCAGTTACATGATTGAGCTCACGGAACTCCTTTTCCCGCAGGGGGTTTCAGAACCCCGGATGTTCGATCTTCTCAAGGAGTCTCTCGATGCTCTCTCGGAAGGGGAGTGTTCGGCAAGGATTCCTTTTGCTTTTGAACTGAGGGCCTTGGCGTTGGGCGGATACAGGATCAATCTGGAGAAGTGCTGCCGCTGCGGGAGAGGATACAAGGGGGAAGGGCTAGCCGTCTTCATCCCCGAACGAGGCGCAGTGGCTTGTTTGAAGTGTCGGCAACCGTCGGCGATTCACCCGCCCATGGGACCGGATACGGTTAAAGCCCTCGCACGGCTTCAAACCGGTTCTCTTTGCGAATCCACCCCTCAGGACCTAACGGAAACGGTCCTCGACGAGATTTCCGGAATCCTCAAACTGCACCGGGAACATCGACTGGAGCAAAAGCTCCGAACCACGAAGTACATAGAAGAAGCGTAGAGCACTTATTTCTCTTCGAGCACTCTCAGAATCTCGGCATTCAGCTCGTCACTGTCAAAAACAAACGACACGGTTCCTTGGTCCACTTCAAAAGAGAGGAGCTCGCACTGGAAGTCGGCCGCCACGGCTTCAAGCACTTTTTTGAATTCCCTGGCCTGAGGGTGATCCGCGCTGTTCACCTGTTCAGGGAAAAGATCCACTTCGAACATCCCCATAACCGCCGCACCTTGAGCACTGTCTTCTTCAAGGGAGAGAGGCCCTTTCTTGACATTATGCCTCTTGGATGATAATTTTCCAAGCTTCAAAAATCACCTAACTTCAAAGGGGGCACAAGAGTTTTATGACCTTTCAGGAACTGATCATGACCCTGGAGAGATTCTGGGCCGACAGGGGATGCGTGATCCAGCAGCCCTATGATCTGGAGGTGGGCGCCGGCACCTTCAATCCCGCCACCCTGTTGAGGGCTTTAGGTCCCGAACCTTGGTCTGTGGCCTATGTAGAACCTTCCCGCCGTCCTACGGACGGCCGCTACGGGGAGAACCCGAACCGTTTGGGACACTACTATCAGTATCAGGTAATCATCAAACCGTCCCCTCTCGAGATTCAGGACATGTACCTCGACAGCCTCAAAGCCTTGGGCGTCGATCCCCTGGACCATGATATCCGCTTTGTGGAAGACGACTGGGAGTCGCCCACGCTGGGCGCGTCCGGGTTGGGCTGGGAGGTCTGGCTGGATGGAATGGAAATCACCCAGTTCACATACTTCCAGCAAGCCGGGAGCATCCGTCTGGACCCCATCTCCGTGGAAATCACCTATGGTCTTGAACGGATCGCCATGTATCTTCAGGAAAAAGACAGCGTGTATGATCTCCAGTGGAATGACCGGATCAAGTACGGGGACGTCCACAAGAAGGGGGAGTGGGAGAATTCCGTTTATTGTTTTGAAGTCGCGGACGTGGACATGCTCCTCAAGATGTTTGACCTGTGCGAACAGGAATCCATTCGGGTCAGCGAAAAAAGCCTTGTTCTTCCGGCCTACGATTACTGCCTCAAGTGCTCCCACCTTTTCAATATCCTGGATGCGCGGGGAGCCATCAGCGTCGCCCAGAGGACCAAGTACATCGAGCGGATAAGAAATCTCGCGCGCTCCGTTGCCAAGAACTATCTCTGCCAGAGGGAGGAGATGGGATTCCCTCTGCTGGATCGAAGTTAATGAGAAAGAGGCCCTATGTTTCATGAACTTTTGTTGGAGATCGGGACAGAGGAAATTCCTTCGGATTATCTTGAAAACGGCCTAAAGGCGCTCAGAGACCTTGCAGAGTCCCAGTTGAAGAACAGTCGGGTCGAGCTCGGTGAATCCCTGGCAGCATACGGCACGCCCAGAAGACTCGTGCTGATCGGCAAGGCGGTTCAGGACAAGCAGGCTGACACAGTCCAGGAAATCACCGGGCCGCCCAAAGCCGCCGCTTATGACGACAAGGGCAAGCCTACCAAGGCGGCTCTGGGTTTTGCGAAGAAGCATGGGGTTTCCGTTGAAGACCTGGAGGTTCTGGAGACTCCCAAGGGGGATTACCTTTTTGTGAAACGGAGAATCCCGGGGAGGCCGACCCTAGAGGTGCTTTCCGAGGTCTTTCCTCGGATCCTTGCCGACCTTCCCTGGCCCAAATCCATGCGGTGGGGCAGCCAGGGATTCCCTTTTGTGCGCCCTATCCATTGGATGCTCGCTCTCTACAACGGTTCGGTCGTCCCCTTTGAAGTGGCCGGCATCAGGAGCGGGAACACCACTGCAGGGCACCGCTTTATGGCGCCGGGGATGATGCCAGTGGCAAACCTCGACGACTACCTTGCAAAACTCGGAAAAAGTTTTGTTCTCCTCGATCAGAAAGAAAGGTCTCGAAGGGTCGAAGACGTCGTGGCCAAGGCGGCGGCAGGGGTTTCGGGTGTCGCGATCAAAGACGAGGAACTGGTCTCCACCGTGGCCAACATGGTCGAGTACCCCTCTGCGGTTTGCGGATCTTTTGACAAAGCCTTCTTGGCCATTCCTTCTCCGGTTCTCATCACCGCCATGAAAAAGCATCAGAAGTACTTTGCCCTTCAGGACAGGCAGGGGCGTTTGATGCCGAACTTCGTGGCCATCAACAACACGATAGCGAAAGACCAAGACCTTGTTCGAAAGGGTCATGAAAAAGTGTTGCGCGCACGATTGTCGGACGCGAGTTTCTTTTTCAAAGAGGACCGCAAGAAACCTCTTGAGGGGCGGCTCGAAGACCTCAAAGGAGTGATCTACCAGGCAAAACTGGGCACCTCTTACGCAAAAGTGCAGCGTTTCACGGCCCTGGCTGAATTCCTGGCCGGAAAGGTTGCACCGGACAAGCTGCAGCTCGTCCGGTTGGCCGCGAGAGTGTGCAAGTGCGATCTGGTCACCCAGATGGTGACCGAGTTTCCCACGCTTCAGGGCGTGATGGGCATGGAATACGCCCGTCTGGACGGCCATCCTGAAGAGGCGTGTGTTGCGGTTCATGAGCATTACCTCCCTGCCCGTGCCGGCGATGAACTGCCCGGTTCTGTTCCGGGAGCCATCGTCAGTGTCGCGGACCGGATGGACACCGTCGCCGGTTTTTTTGCTATCGGCCTGGAGCCCACGGGCGCGGCAGACCCCTTTGCCTTGCGCCGCCAAGCCCTGGCGGTCATCCGTATCCTGGAAAGCAGGGATTGGGATGTTTCTCTCACAGAGATAATTTCAAAAGCCTTGTCTGTTTTGGTAAAGGAAATCTCTTTTGATGAGCCTCTGATCCTGGGCAAGATTCTGGACTTCTTCAGGGAGAGATACCGCCAGATGCTGCGCTCCGATTACGGGTACGACCTCGTGGAGGCGGCGATCGCCGTGGAGTTCGACCGCATCAATCAACTTCGATCGAGACTTGATCAGCTTCAGACTTTCGTGAAGGAGTTTGCCGAGTTCGAATCCTTTGTTCTCACTTCCAAGCGGATCAGCAACATTCTGAAGAACCAGGATGAACCCGCAGCGGTCCGGCCCGCCCTCTTCAAGGCCCCCTGCGAGTCCAAGCTGTGGGAAACGTATCAAGCGGTGAAACGCCCTATTGAGGAGTTGATCCAAAAGAAAAATACTTACGAAGCCCTCAAGCTCATGGCCACGCTCAAAGGGCCGGTCGATGAGTTTTTCAACGGCGTGGAGATTCTGACCAAGGAGAGCGTGGAGCTCAAGAACAACCGGGTCGGGATGCTGCAGGAACTGTCGAGGCTTTTCCTCAAAGTTGCCGATTTCTCGAAGTTCGCAATCTGAAATCGAAGCAGTGAGCTGAAGCGATAGAGCAAAGAGCAAGAACGTTTCCAACCCAGCAGGATGCTGAAAGACCTCTCCTTTCAGGTTGCTCAAAAATGCTCAGATACAAGGCGCCCGAAATCCCGAGGAGTGAGACGTACAGTCCAGTACGTCGCAACGACGAGGGGTGAGGGCAACGTTGTAGATGGGCGTTTTTCAGCAACCTGCTACTTATTGGGCTTCTTGATCAAGATGTAGAGTTCCCCTTCGTGGCGCATGTGGCCGGCGGCCAGTTCCGCATAAGGACCACTCCCCCAGAAAAGATCCGCTCTCCCCGGCCCTTTGATCGCTCCGCCCGTGTCCTGATTCATGACAAACCGGGAAAAATCCTCCCAGGACACAATCTCACCCTTGTCGTTCACTTTGGGTTTCTGAGTCTTGATCCACGCGATCGCTCCGGCCGGGAAAAGCCGTGAATCCAGAGCCAGGGTCCTTCCCGGCGTGATAGGAGTATTGATGCTGCCGAGCAGGGGGCCCTCCCCCAGGTCGCGGAAGAAGACATAGGACGGATTGTAGTTCAGAACCTCTTCAGCCATCTCCGGCCGTTCTGCAAGGACCCGGCGTATCGCCTGCATGGACATCTCCTCCCTGGTGATCAACCCTTTTTCCATGAGGTACCGCCCGATCGCGCGATAGGGGAGGCCGTTTTTTTCCGAATAACCGACGCGAGTTGCTCTTCCCTGTCCTAGGTCGAGACGTCCGGATCCCTGGATCTGGAGAAAGGCGACATCCACCGGGTCTTTGAGCCAGGCAAGCTCCAGACCCTTCCCTTCCAGGGCCCTGCCCTGTGCGATCTGCTGTCTTGAGTAGTAGGGGATAACGCTTTTTCCGTCGATCCGGGCGATAATGCTTTTCCCCTTGAACTCCTCGTTAAAAAGAGAAAGGTCAATCTTGATGAGGTCATCGGGTCTCCGGTAGATCGCGTATCTGAAGGTACTGTCAGGCCTCAGCCTGCCTTGGAGGATCGGTTCGAAATATCCGGTGAAAAGCACCTGCCCGTCCCGGCCGGCGGCCTTGTAGACCAGGAACTCTTTTCTCACCCTTTTGTTCAAATCCTCCGGCCCTAAAGCGGTTCTGATCATTTCAAGGAAAGCGGTTTGGCTTTCCATCACTTGTCTGCATGTGTACCGGTGGGGACCATAGACAAAAGCCTGCTCCGGACTCAGTCTGGCGAAATACTGCAGACTTCTTTCAAGAGATTCCCGCAAGGAAGTCAAATCCATGTCGTCTTCAAAACGAGGATAAAACCAGCGCACGGGGATGAGCGCTTGCTCCGGTCTGTCAGCCTCTTTGACGGGAGGAGGATAGCAAGCGGTGAGAAGCGACAGGGCCAGCACAACGACCACGATCAGAGTTTGGTTTTTGTACGACCTGTGCATGGATGGCTCCTTTCCCGAGGGAACTAACCCTTTACGAATGAAGAATTCTTGTCTCCATCCTAGGGTAGTGTCTCAATTCTTCTTGTCATCTCCGACCCCTTCGAGCGCCTCAGGATAAACTCCGGGAGAGATCTTGACAACCTTTGAGTGTCGCAAGATCTCTCGCATTCGCTCGAAATGACATCGTTGGAGATGGATTAATGAGACACTACACTAGCTTTGATGCTTTAACCGCACAACACAAAACTGACCTATGACTGTGTCACACGTGACTTAGAGTGTGGTTTTTTTGCCATGGCCAGCCTTTTATCAGAACTTCGTCTCGAGATACATTAAATAAATTTTCAATGTGATCCCATAAGGTTAGATTGGATTTCTAAACAATTTTCTGTCTTTTCCACGACCTGGCATGATGATTGCTGTTGATTAGGGTGATTTTTTATCCCTAAGTAAAAGGAGTTGAGGTGGATTACAGGCAGCGAACCATAAAGGATGAAACAAGTTGTACCGGCATAGGGCTCCATTCGGGACATCCGGTCAATCTGACAATCAAACCCGGTCCGGCGGATACGGGTATCACTTTCATTCGAAAGGACCTGCCTTCCCGGCCCGAGATAAAGGCCGCTTTCGAAAATGTTGTTGATACAACCTTGTCCACCACTCTCGGTTCCAACGGCTTCAGGGTGTCAACCGTGGAGCATCTCATGGCCGCCCTTTTCGGGCTGGGTATTGACAATGCCCGGGTCGAGGTGGACGGCCCCGAAGTTCCCATCATGGACGGCAGCGCAGCACCTTTCATTTTTCTGCTTCGCTCTGCTGGCATTCGAGAACAGAAAAGCCCGAAACGTTTCGTTGTCATCAAGCGACCTTTTGAAATCCGCGAGGGCGCACGCTCGGTGCGCATCAACCCTTCCAAGGAACTCAAGATCACCTATGCCATCGGTTTCAACCATCCTCTTCTGCGGGATCAGAGCTTTGAGCTTCGCTTCTCCGGAAAAGATTTTGTCAAGGAGATCAGCAGGGCGAGGACCTTCGGTTTCTTGCGGGACATCCAGACTCTGAGAGAAAACGGGCTGGCTTTGGGCGGTTCTCTGGACAACGCCATTGTGATCGACGACTTCCGAATCCTCAACGAAGACGGATTGAGGTACAAAGACGAATTTGTGCGGCACAAGATCCTGGATTTCCTCGGCGACCTCGCGATTTTGGGTTGCCCGGTGATCGGCCATTTTGTAGTGAAGAAATCAGGGCATGCCCTGAATCACCAGCTCCTAAAAAAATTGATTCATTCGGAAAAAACCTGGGAGGATCTGGCCATCACCAGCCCCGAACAGTGGGCCGGCGAGAGGTTCAACGTCCCGGTTTTTGGTTTTTCCGATCCCCTTCGCGCCTAACAAGCTTGGAGTCCCTTCCTCAAGTCCCTGTTTCAGGGGATATTGATTGCATTTCCCGGCTCTCTCCGATAATATCCCATCTAGTCAGAATTCTTTGAGTTTTCTCCTTATGCTCGAATGGAAGATCCCCTGGGAAGAAGGGTTTCCGGTTTAGACCCATGAGAGGGTTGAAACGCTTTCTGTTGATCATGTTCCTTTGGATTGCCTGGGCCGGGCCGGCCACGGCAAAGGACACCTATTTGTCGGACTTTGTCGTCACCAATACACGGGACCACCTCCTGGTTTACTTCACGGTCAGCAACTGTTTTACCCCGGAAATGAACAATGCCATTGAGAGTGGTATTGAGACCACGTTCACTTTCTTCGTTCAGATCCATGAAAAGAGGGACCTGATCTGGGACAAGAAGATTGCCGATCTGGAAGTCAACCACAGCATCAAATTTGACAGCCTGAAGAAAGTTTATTCCGTGAGGTTTTCGGAAGACAATAACAGGGAGGTCACTGCGAGGACCTTTGAAGAAGCCAAGAAACTGATGGCGGAGGTCGTGGCCCTGAAGGTCGTTCCCATGCATCAACTGAAAAAAGGAAAGCGCTATCAACTGCAGATGATGGCCCAGCTGGACAAGATAAGACTCCCCTTCTACCTTCATTACGTGCTTTTTTTCTTGTCCCTCTGGGATTTTGAAACCGACTGGTACGCTGTAGACTTCAGGTATTAAGGTTCATGAAGGCCTATCTAGAAGCTGAAAAACAGGATTTTAGGAGGCGGCGAAGAGAAAGGATTGTCATCGCCTGCCTGGTTGTCCTGATCCCCATCATCGCCTATCTGGGGATAAAAGTCCTCGATCTTGGACTCGACCTCCCGATCGCCAACAGCATCCTCATTTTTGTCCTCATCGATATCAATGTCATCCTTCTTCTCCTGCTGATCTATCTGACCATGAGGAACCTGGTCAAACTGGTCTTCGAAAGAAGGAAAAAGCTCATGGGGGCCAAGTTGAGGACAAAGCTGGTCATGGCCTTCATTACCCTTTCTCTCCTGCCGACCGTCATTTTGTTCTTTGTTTCGGTCCAGTTCATTTCAACCTCCATCGAGTACTGGTTCAACATCCCCATGGAACGGTCGCTCAAGAGCTCCCTCGAAGTGGGCCAAAGCTTTTACACCCGCGTGGTGGATGAACTGCTTTCCCACGGGAACACCCTGGGCCGCCTCATCAGCTACCACGGGTACACCCTCATGTCCCGCAATGACGAGGTGGACAAGCTCATCGGCGAGAAACGGGTGGAATACCAGCTCGCCGCCATCCGGATCTTCTCCCAGAACCTACAGCAGAGGGCCCTGTCCCACGACGAGAAGGTCGACCTGAGCCCGTTCAAGGGGCCCGGGGCCGATGTTTTGAGGAAGAGCTTTGAAAAAGGGACGGATGCCCATGAAATCCAGACTTCCTCCCACGGCCAACTGGTCAGCGGCATCGTCCCCATTTTCTCCAGAACCGAATCCAAGGCGGTTGTGGGGCTTGTGGTGACGCAGAAACTCATTCCCGGCGATCTCGTCAACCGGCTCAACGAAATCCCCGGCGGGCTTGATGAATTCAAGCAGTTCAAACTGCTCAAAAAGCCGTTTAAGACCTTCCATCTCATCACCCTATCCATCGTGACGCTGCTGATCATCTTCGCTTCCGTATGGTTCGGCCTTTACCTTTCCAAAGGGATTACCGTGCCCATTCAGGAGTTGGCGGAAGGAACTCATCGGATAGCCTCGGGGGACTACGACGTCTTCATTGACCTCCCTGCTGGTGACGAAATGGGAGTTCTGGTCAACTCCTTCAACCAGATGACGATGGATCTCAAGAACAGCAAATTGCAGTTGGAGGAAACCAACAGGGAGCTGGTCCGGAGCAACGTGGAGATCGAGCAGCGGCGTCTCAATATGGAAATCGTGTTCGCCAATGTGGCTGCAGGAGTGATTTCTACCGATGCGGAGGGCAAAATCCTGACCTTCAACAAATCGGCCGAAAAGATGCTCAACCTCAAGGCTGACCAGATCGTGGGCAGGGACTACAAAGAGGTCTTGAACAGGGATTATCTCAGAATCATCAATGAGTTTTTTCAGGATCGGTATCTGGTCCGGAAAGGCTCCTTCAAGCGGCAGATCAGCCTGACTGTGGGAAACAGGACCCTTCCGCTCCTCGTTTCTCTCAATGTGATGCGGGACGATAAAGGCAAATCGCACGGCGTGGTTGCTGTGCTTGAAGACCTGTCCGAAATCGAGAAAGCTCAGCGAATGGCGGCCTGGCGAGAGGTGGCCCGGCGCATCGCTCATGAAGTCAAGAACCCACTCACTCCCATTCAGCTTTCCGCGCAGAGGCTCCAGAGAAAGTATGGCGCCACCCTGGCCAAGGACGACAGCAAAGTTTTTGAAGAGTGCACGAACATGATTGTCGATCAGGTGGAGGGTTTGAAGCGTCTGGTCAACGAATTCTCAAGTTACGCGCGCCTCCCTGCCCCGAACCTGAGCCTCAACGACCTCAAGCAGATTATCCAGGAGTCCGTGAACGTTTACAAAGAAGCCCAAAAGGCGGTCACCATCGTCTTTCACGATGCCGCGGTGGTGCCTGAGATCCAAGTGGACCGGGAACAGATGAAACGGGTTATGATCAATCTCATCGACAACGCGCTGGATGCGATTGACGGGAGGGGCCAGATCACCATTGGGCTTTCTTATGACCAAGACCTGCAGATCGTCATCCTTGAGGTCGCGGACAACGGCAAGGGGATCCCCCCCGAGCACAAGGCGAGGGTGTTTGAGCCTTACTTTTCTACCAAGAAGCACGGTACCGGGCTCGGGCTGGCCATTGTCAACAACATCATCAATGACCACAACGGCTCTATCCGGGTTCAGGATGAGGACCCTCAGGGCACCCGGTTCATCATCGAACTTCCTCTGAAGGTTTAGGGCGTCCTCCCCCGCTCCCGAAGCGGGGACGCCCTTAAGTAACTAAAAACCGGTCATCAGCCGATATCTTTTTTCTCGCGCAAGGGCCTCCCCTCTTCGGACCGCATACCCGACCCCAGGGGGAGTCATTCGCACGCTTTTTGCGACTTCTGTCATGGAGATCCCCAATTCTCTGACCGCCCAGAAACAGAACAAATCCCTTGCCCTGACCTGCTCTTGTTGTCTGCCTCTTCCAAAGATGGCCCTCTCCTCTATCTCGCAGATTCTCGCCACTCTCTTGGCAACCCTCTGTAAGGTATACCCCCGTCTTCTCAGCTCCGCCTGTCGCGAGTAGTGCTCATCAGCCCTTGACAGCACTTCATCCACGAAATCCGCATCTCCCAGAATTCTTTCGTCACTTTTGAGATGGTATTTTCCCCCGGAACGAAGGCTCTTGACCTCGGTCCAACCTCCAAGGCTCCGTATGAGTCCTCCACCGATGAGGTCTTCACGGTGCCCCTGGCTGATGCCGGCCCTCACATAAGACACATAGGCTCTCCTCGCCCGGCCGACTCTTTTGCCGAAATAGCCGAGAACGTAGTCAAGGTCCTGCCACGCTCTCTCACTTTTTCCTATCAGAGCGCTATGACCGCAGTACGGGTACACCCCTAGCTTCGCTAAATCTGTCACCGTTCCTGCCCGGAGGGGATTGAGGTGGATGTAGCGAACCAGTTCCTTTAGGTAGGCCTCCTCCTGGCAGGCTATGGATTTGTAGCGATTTTGAAAAAGGTAGCCATGTCGATGGTACCGGCGATTAAAGCTCACCACATATCCTGTCAAAAGCCTTCTCATTACTGTTGCTAGAGGGACCACGCCGGTCCTGAGGAGAAAGTGGGCGTGGTTAGGGAGAAGAGCCCAGGCATAACAGGTCGTCCGAGTTGCTTCCAGAAGGTCTCCCAGGCGCTTGAGGAAATCTTCTCGATCCGAATCGCATCTGAAAATATTTCTGCGCTCCATGCCCCTAATAATGACATGGTGTAACACCCCTGGAGCATCAAGACGTGCGGATCTCGGCATGTCCATCAAGCTAGCCGAATCGGGGGGCTGTTGTCAATTGAATTACTTAAGGGCGTCCCTCATGAGATGATTTCCTTGACGCGGCCTACGACTCCGCTGGACAGGCGCACCTTGATCCCATGGGGGTGGACCGCCGAACGGGTGAGAACATCCTGGACGATCCCTTCGGTCAATGTTCCGGAATGCTGATCCTCTTTCTTGACCACCCTGACATGCGTTCCCTTTTTAACGGTTTTTCGGTTTGTTCCGTTCATGCTCTTATCCATTGAAAAATCTTGTGTTGGTCGCTCTGATCGTCTATTAAATATAGTTTGATCACAGCGAAATCTCAATACAAGTTTTTGTATATCCCCGGCGCAGCGTGAGACGGAATACGCTTTATGACGGATTGGCCAAAGGTTCACGAAAAAACAACTGTTTCTCCAGCAATGATTCCTCTCGCAGGTCTATCCTATCTTTACGGCCTCGCTGTCAGGATCAGGACTCGGGTTTACAAAAATAGAAGGAAAAAGGAACTGCCCGGATTTGTCCTGAGCATCGGAAATTTGACGGTGGGGGGGACGGGCAAAACCCCTGCAGCGGCCATGATCGCAGATTGGGCACTCAAGGAAGGATATCGTCCGGCGATACTGTCCAGGGGTTACGGCAGCAAGCACGGAGGGAAAATTTTCGAGGTCTCCGACGGGCAACATCTCTCGTGCACTCCGGCACAAGCAGGGGATGAAGCTTATCTGCTGGCAAAGAACCTTCCAGGGGTTCCGGTGATCCTTTCGAAGGCTCGCTATGAGGCGGGCCTCCTTGCCCAGGAGCGACACGGCTCGGACTTTTTCATCCTGGACGATGGATTTCAGCACATGGGCCTCAGGAAAGACCTCGACTTGGTGTTGCTGGATGCGACCAGCCCTTTCGGCAACACGCACCTTCTCCCCCGTGGCCCCCTGAGAGAACCGGTGGAGCACCTGCGAAGGGCAGACGCTTTCATCCTCACGCGGACGGGTCCTGGGACCAACCTCATCATGATGAACTACCTCAAGAAGAAGTTCGGGGGCAAGCCCGCGTTTCAGAGTGAGCACGTGCCGGATCGTCTCGTTCTTCCAAACCTTAAGAGCACCCGCGGTCCCGACTTCCTACGAGGCAAACGGGTCGTGGCTTTTGCAGGAATCGCAAGACCAGAGGTTTTCAGAGAGACGCTCATCAAGCTCGGTGCTGAGCTCACCCATTTTCGAAGCTTTCGAGACCACCATGTCTTCGTAGGATCCGACTTCCAGAACCTGGTCGCCGAAAGACACAGACTTCGCGCAGATCTGCTCATCACAACCGAAAAGGACTATGTGCGCCTCGGGCAGCTGGCTCCGACGGACGACCTCCTCGGCTATCTCACGATACGATTCCGAATGATCTCAGGGGCCGAGACTTTTTTCGACATGATCAGAGGGAAAGTCAATAAAGGTTTACGAGGTTCTTCGGTCCAACCAAAATGAACAAAGTTCACGGGGCTCTGCCCATAGACAAATCAACCATCCGCAGGATCCTCATCCGGGCCACGAACTGGGTAGGCGATGCTGTCATGAGTATGCCGGCGTTTGAAGGGGTGAGAGAGAGCTTTCCGGAGTCCCATATTACCGTCCTTGCAAGGCCATGGGTGGCCCCTCTCTACGAAAGCCATCCGGCTGCAAACGACGTGATCCCCTACAAAAAAGGGCCTGGAGTCTGGAAAGACTCGTCTGAATTCCTTAGAGTCATTCGAATGATCCGCTCTCTTCACTTTGACATGGCGGTGCTCTTTCAGAACGCTTTCGAGGCTGCTCTCATCGCACGCCTCGCCGGAATCAAGATCCGAGTCGGGTACAATACGGATGGAAGAGGGTTTCTCCTGTCCCACTCCGTTGTGAGAGGGACCGAGGTGCTCAAACAGCATCAGGTGGAATACTACCTCACGTTTTTGAGGGCTCTAGGTTGGGATGCACCGACCAGGGACCCGATGTTAAGAGCCGATCCTGAGTCTGTCACCCGGGCGAGGTCTCTCCTGTCCTCCAAGGGAATCGAAGATCAGGATTTGCTCGTAGGACTCAGTCCCGGCGCAGCCTATGGGCCTGCGAAGCGATGGCCGGTGGAACGATTTGCCGCCATTGGCGACCGCGCGATCAGAGAGTGGGGAGCCAAGGTGGTGGTCATGGGGACTGAGAAGGAAAAAGAACTTGGAGAAACCCTGATCTCCAAGGCAGCACCTGGAGCCTTCAATTTCTGCGGCATGACCGGGCTTGGGGATGCTTTGGCTCTCATCAAACGATGCCACCTGTTCGTGTCCAATGACTCAGGGCTGATGCATGTCGCAACGGCTCTGAAGGTGCCGACAGTGGCCATCTTTGGGTCTACCGACTCCGTCGCCACAGGGCCCCGCGGCAAGAATGCGAGGATTGTGAAACAGGACATGGAATGCTCTCCCTGCTTGAAATCCGAGTGTCCTGTGGGTTACCGCTGTCTTCTCGCTGTGCAACCGGAGGATGTTTGGAGGACCATGGAAGAGCTTAGAGCACAGAGCAGGGGGCAGGGAGTCTAGACCAAGGAGCGTCTCGGCAATGCGGGAGTTGCGGAGCGCTGCGCTTGAGGGCAAACGGCACGGCGTAATTCAAATTGCTTTTCTTTGCCGACCACTGGATTCTTGATTCCGGATGTTCTATACTTGTTACCCTCGACTTGTCACCCGTCACTTGTAACTTGTTACTCTTTTGAGACTGAAGTGAAATGAAGAAACCGGCGGTATTCATCGATCGGGATGGAACCATCAATGAGCAGGTGGGCTACGTCAACCATCCGAGCCGTTTCAGAATTCTTCCGAGGGTGCCCCAGGCCATAAGAATGCTCAACCGCCACGGGTTTCTTGTCCTTGTGGTTTCCAACCAGTCGGGCGTGGCCAGAGGCTACTATCCTTTGGATCTTGTCAAAACTCTTCACCACCTTCTGGTCACCCGGATCAGGGAGAAGAAGGGGACCATTGACGGGATTTTTTTCTGTCCCCATCACCCTGCAGGGTCTGTCCCCGAATTCTCCCGCGACTGCGATTGCAGAAAACCCAAGACAGGGCTTATTGATCAGGCATGCAAATCCTTTGAGATCGATCTCCAGCGATCCTTTGTCGTAGGCGACATGTGCACCGACATGGAACTGGCTCAGAGGGCCGGACTTCCGGGGGTCATGGTCAAAACGGGTTACGGGCTTGGAGAGATCGAGTATATTCTGCCTCGCAAAACAGCGAAACCCGCGCACCTTGCACAGGATCTTCTGGATGCGGTCCGCTGGATCCTCGGACGTGGAGAGGTCGATTGACCTCTGCATAAAATTTCTTGATTGAAGGAGAGTTCCCATGGCGATCAGCAAAGAGCTTCTTGACATCCTGGCATGCCCCAAATGCAAAGGGGACATTTATCTGAACGAATCGGGAAACGGGCTCATCTGTGACAAGTGTAAACTGCTCTACGAGATCAAAGAGGACATCCCCATTATGCTGATTGACGAGGCGAAACCTCTGCCCTGACCATGGGGCAAGCCTCCCCGAAAGGGTCTTGTTTACGGAAGGAGTTGAGATATGAAGTATAAGAAAGTAGCCCTGATTTTCCCTGGGCAAGGGTCCCAGTATGTGGGCATGGGAAAAGAATTCTATGACCGGTTCAAACTGGTCAGGGATATTTATGATGAAGCCGGTTCTGTGCTGGGATATGACATTGCCGAGAAATGCTTCAAGAAACCGATTCCCGGCGCCAGCATCCTACACAAACCGGACCTCGACAGGACCATCTACACTCAGCCCGCGGTGATGGTCACCGGCTATGCCTGTTACCGGATCTTTGAAGAAATGTGCACGGAGGTCGGGGTTCGCCCGACTGTCCGATTTCTCGCCGGTCACAGTCTCGGGGAATACACGGCGCTCCTTGTGGCAGGCGCCATGGATTTCAGGACCTGCGCGGATCTCGTGAACAAAAGAGCAACCTGCATCACCGAGTTCAGCGAATCCTATCCTCACGCCGCTCTCATGGCGATCGTGAACAAAGGAGGCGAACTCGAACAGGGCAGGATAGAATCTCTCACGAAGGAGGCCCAAGTCTACATCGCGCTCAACAACACCAAGAATCAGTTGGTCGTGGGCGGCTTCAAGAAAAACCTGGAGGAGCTTTCCAAAACCCTCAAAAAGGAAAACCTTTTTTCCACCCTCCTGAAGGTGGAAGGGCCCTTTCATACCCCTTTGATGAGACCTGCCGCAGATCGGTTCAAAAAAGACCTCGCCGCAAGTCCCATTTACATCGCCGACAAGCCCGTTGTCGCCAATGTGTCCGCTGAAGCCATCGTTGACCCCCTGCACATCCGTAAAGAGCTCTACGAGCAGATCTACACTTGCGTGGATTGGCGCCGCGGTGCGGAAAGAATGGTTGAAAACGGGGCCGACCTCTTCATTGAAATCGGCCCCAAGAAAGTCCTGAGCGGCATGATCAAAAGCATCGCGCCCCACATCCCCACGCTCAACGTGGAGGATGTGGAATCCCTTGAGCGCACGATAAGAGAGCTGGGAGCCCGACAGGAGGGTTAAGCAGAGGAACCATGGAAGATTGGAATGCTGGAATAATGGGAAAAAGAAAACGGACCCGCATCGACGGGTGCTATGGTTCAAGGCGATCCGGCCAACAGCCGCCAAGCCGGCTGATTCGCCGATGAGTCAATGGGAGAAAGCGCAGACAGGGTCATCCTCACGGACGTCACGCTGAGGGAGTACGGACAAAACGTTCCGTCTCCTTTTCTTCACCTCTTTTCACCGGAAATAAGAATCGAGATCGCTCAAAGGCTTGTCCGCATCGGCTTCAAAGGCATTGAAGTCCTCTCGTGCGTCAATCCCCGTATCGCCCCTGCCATGAGCGAGGAGGCGATCAAGTCCGTCGGCCAAGGGCTCGGCCGGATCACGTCCTGCGACATCATCACGCTTGTTCCCAACAAAGCAGGCTACCACAACTTTCTTGCCTATGGGCTGGGTCCTGACGGATACAACCACTCCGCGGGCGTCTTCTTCTCCGCAGTGGAAGCCCACAACGTTCTCAACCTCGGACGTTCCATCCGGGAAACCTTAACTGAGGTGAAGGCTGTCGCCAAGGAGGCCGCTTCAGCCGGAGTGAGACTCGTTGCCTACATCTCGGCCGCTTTCGGATTCCGAAAAGCTGAAGCGGGGAATGTCGTCAGGGTGGAGGCCGAAGAGATCGCCGGCTACTTAGATCTTCTCTTCGACCTCGGCGCCTCTGTCGTGACCCTGTCCGACCTCCAGGGAGTGGCAGATCAGAAATACACGACCAAGCTGCTTGAGGAATGCCTGAACATGAGAAAGGGGAAAGATATAGGGAAAATCGGATATCACCCTCACCATGTGTCCGGTCCCAAAGCCATCGCCAACAGCCTGGCGGCCTTTGAAATCGGCATCAGGCGGTTCGACGCTTCCCTTGGCGGGACCGGAGGTTGCGTGACGGGCGCCCCGGGAAATCAGCCGACTGAAACGCTGGTCAAGTTCTTTGAGGGGAAAGGAATAAAAACAGGGCTGAAACCGGAGGATGTCTCAGCCCTCGCAGAGTTTGTTGTAAAGAAACTCTATCGCCGAATCGCGCTCCCCGCCAACAAATCCTCCTGAAAGCCCCTCGGCAGAGAATTCGGCGTACCGCAGTGTTATGATTTTCTTTTGAGCACTTCCGGAGGGACAATCGCCTTTTGCGGCCATCCTTCCGGGATCAACTGATCCGGCCTTTCTTTCAGCTTGGCCTTGAGCCCTGGAAGCCCTGCCCTCTTGAACTCCTCCCTCGGCTCTTTGGGAATCCTGCCGTTCAGAATGGCTTCCGACCGAAGCCGCCTGCCGATGGTCCTTTCCACGAGGGTTCCCAGTTCCAGGATGCGATCCACATTGATGCCGCAAAGATCAATGCCCATCTCGTCCAGCATCACGCACATGTCTTCAAACGTGGCCAGGCCGACCACGTTGGGATCCTTGTAGTAATAGGAACCGGTGCCCGGCACAGGGACTCGGTCCAGAAAATTGGCCGGCTGTCCACCCAGGCCGCCCAGGGTCCCTTCGAAGATGTCTATCCCTGCTTGAAGGGCCGCAAGGACATTGGCAAGCCCCCAGCCTCTGGTCACATGGAAGTGGCCGATGTGAAGATCCGGATTGGGAATCTCGTCCAGAATCATGGAGAAATAGCGGTACACCTGGTGCGGAGGCGCTGATCCGTCGTGATCCGCGTGCTCGATGTCATCCGCGCCGATGCTCAGCCACCGCTTGGTGAACTCCACAGCGTCCTCGAACCGGGTGGGCCCGGAAATAGGGCTTCCCCAAATGGTGCTCACGGTCCCGCACATCTTGATCCCTGCGTTCTTGCACTTCTTGATGCACCGCTCCGCTTCCTTCCAGTACTCGGGAAGGGTCATTCCGCTGTTTGCGAAATGGTGCTGCTCGTCGGTGGAGACCATCATCAGGACGCGGTCAGGGCCGATTCCCTGCTGTTTCAGTTGGATGGCCCTGTCAACGCCGGTCTCCCGGATGGTCACCGCCGTCCACTCAATGTCCTCCGGTTTCATGCCTTTGCCGGCAAGCCTTCTGACAAAGTAGGGATCCCTCACTCCCTTGAGCACTTCATCCGCGTCTTTGAACTGGGGCATGATCCTCGGATTACCGAGGTTGGTGACTTCAAGTCTCTTCACCCCTGCCAAGGCGAGCTCCTGCAAATAGTAGATCTTGGCTTCCGTGGGGATCCAGCTCTCTTCGTGCTGGAAACCGTCGCGGACCGTGATGTCGCCGAGTCTCACCTTTTTCGGCATCCGGGGATGGACTTTGAACAAATCATGATCGCTCATCGTGATTCTCCTTCAAAATCATATTTTTGATTTTGGACTTATGATTTTTGATTTTAAATCCTTGATTTTGGCTTCTTGACCTCATGAGTTGCAGGTCTTCAATCGCAAATCTAAAATCGGCAATCAAAAATCGAAAACTCCCTAACCTTTGATGGACCTTGGCAGCAGCATCTGGTGCTGCGGGCAGATCGTGTTCGGGTTCTGATAAGAACTGCGCGCAAAGGCGACAAAGTAATCCCTGATCTTCTTCATGGGCACGATTTCGTCCACAAGCCCTGCCTTAGCGCAGTAGATGGGCCTGGACTGATCATAGTACTGTTTGACCAGGGCATTCATCGTCCCGATCACCGGCTCAAGAGGTTTGCCGGAATCCTTCTCCTTGACGAGGCGCCTCGCGAAAGAAGCGACTGCCGCGGTTTCCCCATGCATCACATAAATCTCGGTGGTCCCCACTCCCAGGGTAAACGCATTGTTGCGGGTCGCCTGCGGTCCGCCCATGATGTAGTGGGCCGCAGCGGTTCCTTTTCTGAGAACCACGCAGAGCATGGGAAGACGCGAATCTTCGATCGAATAGATCAGAGACTGGCCCAGACCCAGAAGCTCGGCCGACTCGGCAATGTCTCCCACGTCAATCCCGCTCGTGTCCTGGAACCAAATCATGGGAATCTTGTCCCGGCCGCAGAACATGACCATCTCGTTCATCTTGATCAGGCCTTCCCTGTAAAGCTTGCCGCCGATGCCCAGGTATTTTCCCTTGGCATAGCCGGGATAGTCCTTGCCCAGGAACCCATGGCGATTGGCAATGACCCCCATGGGAAAACCGTCGATCCGTGCAACCCCGCAGTAGACTTCCGGTCCGTAGTCCGGCCTGTACTCCATGTGCTCGCTGGCGTCAAAAAGCCTGGCCAAGACCTGCTCGATGCTGTAGGTCCTTTTCTGATTGAATGGAACCAAATAGTTAAGCTCCTCAGCGGGGTAGAGGGGTTCAGCAGGCTCTGCCACCCGGAAGGTGGAAGGATCGTACTGGGGCATGCCGGCCATGCACTTCCGCAGCGCCTGAAGCACTCCCTCTTCCGTGTCTAAGACCTGGCGCATGAATCCGGTCTTGTCATGGTGAATCCCCACTCCACCGGGCGGGATTTCCTTGAACTTTCGAGTGGCTTCGATCAGGGTCTCCGCCCCTTCCAGATCGAAGAACCCCTTGGGCGACATGCCGCTGACAATGCCTCCCCCGCCCACGGCCATGTTGGACTTTTCATGGGCAAAGATGATGGCGGGGCTGATGGCGTGGTAGCCTCCGCCTGCCGGGTTGGTCCCGTACATCCCTACGATGACCGGTATTCCCTTTTCCGCCAGCTCCGCGTGCCTGAAAAAGGTCCTTCCTCCGGAACGCCTTCCGGCATAAACCTTTTCCTGCTCCGTGAGCTTGACGCCGCTGCAGTTGAGCACCCACACCAGGGGCACCCGCAGCCTTTCCGCCATGTCCTGAGCTCTGAACACGTGCTCTCTCTGGCCTGGAATCCAGGCGCCGGCCAGCACCTTGTTGTCCGAGGCAATGACCAACGCGTATCGCCCCGATATCTGCGCCAGGCCCGTGACCACTCCGGTCGTTGCCTCCTGGTTGAATTCGGGATCATAGAGGCTGGCAAGAGGCAGGAAGGTGCCCGGGTCAACCAGGTTATCGATTCGTTCCCACGCGGTTTTCTCGCCTCTCTTGTGGACCACTTCAGCGGGAATTCCCGTCTTCTTGCGGTTCTCCAGCGCCCCGGCAATCTCCTGATCGACCTTCGAGATCTCCAGTGCGTTCGCCTCTCCCTGTTTTCTTTCGCTCTGGGAAAGCGCTTTGCCTATGGATTTCATCTTCTCAAAATACTGTCTCATATCAAGAAGCCTCCCTGTAATCGGCGACCTTCTGCTCCAGCGTGGCCACAAGACCTGCCCTGAACCTCGGATCCCGATAGAGCCTGGCATCCGCGTCCGCCTCTTCTTTGACAAAGGCCGCTTCATCGAAGCGGGAGGGGTCATAGCGGCTCAGAAGGGCTGAGAGGGCCTCTATGGATTGCGGCGCAAGAGGCCTTCCCAGCCTGCCCACCTCTTCGTTCACCTCCTTCACCGGTTTTCCAAAAAGATGGGCATAGGTTTGAGGATCACTCCTCCTCTTCACTTCCTCAGTCAGCTCCGATCCTTTGGCCAGAACAGCGCGTTGCGGGGCCGAGGGGATTTCCCCGGCAGGGCATGTCGCCAGTCCCAGAGCTTTAGGGAGCAGAAACATCCCGGTTTCTACATCGTGTTTTTCAAGCGCCTCGGCATAGGCCGCTTTGTCTGCTTTTGGGTCCCCGGTCTTCGGCATTTTCGGGAAACCGAGCGGTACCTCTACGACGAGATCATAAATGCCGATCGCTTTGAGTTTGTCGGCTTTCACTTCCTTCCCGGTCAAAGCCATGTATCGGGCATTCTCAAGCCCCGCCTTGACCAGGGCTCTTGCAACTCCGGACCATCCGGGCAGCAGTCCGATCATGGCCTCGCTGAAGCACATGCCGCTCCGCGAATCGCCCACCAGGCAGTCGGCCATGAGGGGAATCTCCGCCGAACCTCCGAACCGCGTTCCTCCGCCGCACACAGCCACCACCCTCAGGTGCTGCGAAAGTCTCCTGACCCTCGAATGAAGTCCGATCCCCTTTTCGAGCCTCTTGTCCGCCCAGTCGTAGAGCTGGTCGATCTCTTTTGCCGGCGCGCCGGCCTTCTCCTTTTCTTTCCTGAAGGCCAAGGTCTTGTCCAGCTTCTCCAGGCTCTCTTTCAGATCACCTCCTGCATGGACCGGATCATTGGCCCCGTACAAAAGAAGAAACTTCACTTGTACCTTTTCTTGAAAAACCTTGTCGAGCCCTTGCAGGTAGGCGTCGAGCGCGGGGTTGCCGACCTGGTGCACCGGAGGATTGCAGTAGCAGAGGACCGCTCCTTTGTTCCCGTTGAAGGAAACCCGGTCTATGACGACGCTGGAGGAGCCTTCCGACCATTCGTGAATGGGCCCCAGGTTCACGAGGCCGCTGACCTTACCGGATCTCACGAGCTGGATCGGTCCTTTCATCGGAAAACCTCCTGGAATGGAATAAGGAACAGTTGCTTGTTTAAAGGATGGATGCCCCACCCCCATAACTTAAGTATTGCTTAATGTTTTTATAAAGCAATCTCTTGAGGCTTGTCAAGGAGTTTGTTGAGCCACGATGACGTCAGAATGGCCTCAGTTTTGCCATGGGCCGGATACGATATTTCTTGACGGCTGAGATACAAAGGTTATACTAAATATTAACCTGTCTAATGACAATGCCTTTTTATGGGGGAAAAGGGTGTGAACTTAGGCTCCCTGATCAAGAAGCATCGCAAAGAGAAAAAGCTCACCCTCAAGGTGGTGGCCGAAAAAGCCAATGTGTCGGAGGGGTTTCTGAGCCAGGTTGAAAACAGCGTCAGCTCGCCTTCTGTGGACACTCTGGTCAACATCTGCAAAGCGATCGGCGTGAATGCCGGCGACCTGCTCAACAAGGCCAACGGTCACGAGGAGCTCGCCCTGACCCTCAAGTCCGAGTGGGAGGACATCGAGCTTCCCAAAACAGGCTTTGTGACACGGCGCTTTCTTTCACCCGAGAGCCGCTCCTCCATTGACAGCGCCCTCCTTTTCCTTGCGCCTGAAAAGTTCATCCCTGTGCGCAAGAACATCAAGAACGGCCAGGAAGTGCTTTGTGTGCTCAAGGGTTCTGTGGAACTCATTCACGGTGAGCAAACGTTGGCCCTGGCGGAAGGCGATGCTGTTCACTTCTATGCAAACCCCGCCCGCCAGTCCATCACAAACAAAGGGAAGGACATCGCGGTCGTCCTCTGGGTGGGAACCCTGTAGAAAACCACTCGAAAGCTGTTTTCGATTTTCACTGTCTGCTGCTTACTGCTTACTTTTTACTAGCCCTAGAGCGGTATGTTTCCGTGCCTCCTGGAAGGGATCGACGTCTTCTTGTCCTTCAGCGCCATGAGCGCCTTGATGAGATTGGGCCGCGTATCCTCAGGCATGATCACCTGATCGATGTAACCCACCTCCGCAGCCCTGTAAGGGCTTGCGAAATTGTCCCGGTACTCGTCGATCAGTTTCTGCCTCGTCTCCTGCTTGTTCTGGGCCGCATCCAGCTCTTTCTTGAAGATGATGTTGGCCGCCCCCTCCGGTCCCATTACGGCAATTTCCGCGGTCGGATAGGCGTAGTTGATGTCCGCAGCAAGATGCTTTCCGGACATAGCAATGTAGGCTCCTCCATAAGCTTTTCGCGTGACTACCGTGATTTTGGGGACCGTGGCTTCGGAATAGGCAAAAAGAATCTTGGCTCCATGTTTGATGATGCCGCCGTATTCCTGGTTCACTCCCGGCAAGTAGCCGGGAACATCCACGAACGTCACGAGGGGGATGTTAAAGGCGTCGCACAGGCGAACGAATCGCGCGCACTTGACCGAGGCATTGATGTCCAGGCATCCGGCCAGGACTTTCGGCTGGTTGGCGATGATGCCCACCGAATAGCCGTTCAGCCTTCCGAAACCCACAACCATGTTCATCGCAAAGTGCTTCTGGACTTCCAGGAAATATTTGTCGTCCAGAACAGCCCGGATGATGTCTCTGATGTCATAGGGGGTTCTTGAGTTCACCGGCACCGCCTTGTTCAGGCTCAGCTCTTTCCGGTCCGGATCATCTTTGCACTCCGCCACCGGCGGCCTTTCCCGGAAGCTCTGCGGGAAGAAGGCCAGCACCTCCTTGATTCTGTCCAACGCCGCCTTGTCATTGTCTTCCGCAAAGTGAGCCACGCCGCTCTTGGTGTTGTGCGTCATGGCTCCGCCCAGTTCCTCAGCGGTGACTTCTTCCGAGGTGACCGCCTTGATGACCTGGGGGCCTGTGATGAACATATTGCTTGTCTTTTTCACCATGATGACCAGGTCGGTGAGAGCCGGCGAGTAAACCGCGCCCCCTGCACAGGGTCCCATGATCACCGAGATCTGGGGAATCACGCCCGAGGACCACACGTTTCGCTTGAAGATCTCGCCGTAGCCGCCAAGGCTCATGACCCCCTCCTGGATTCGCGCGCCGCCCGAGTCGTTGAGACCGATCATGGGTGCGCCGTTCTGCACGGCCAGATCCATGACCTTGCAGATTTTCTGCCCGAAGGTCTCGCTGAGGGAACCGCCGAATACAGTGAAATCCTGGGAGAAGAGAAACGCAAGGCGGCCGTTGATCCTCCCGTACCCGGTCACCACTCCGTCGCCCGGGATCTTTTTGCCGTCCATTCCGAAATCATGACACCGGTGGACGACAAACTTGTCGATTTCCTGAAAACTCTCCTTGTCCAGAAGGTAATCGATCCGTTCTCTGGCCGTCATTTTTCCCTTGGCGTGCTGGTCATCGATTTTGTCCTGGCCTCCGCCTATTTCCGCCTCGAAGTTCCTCTTTTGAAGGGCTTGAATTTTATCTTCAATATTCATCAGGAAACCTCCTCCGGGGTTTGTCCCTTTTCCTCCTTGGCTTTCGGATAAAAGCCAGAGCCCGGATATATTATTTGATCAACGCCGCTTGTCAAGAACAAACTCCCCTGATACCCTGCCCTTAGAGATAGAAATAGGGACCAGCACATTTCTGCTTGACATGGTCCTGTTTTCTCTTTTATAGTCACTTTGTAGCTAAATAGTAGCCACACCAAGCAAACCGGAAATCCTTCGTTTAGCACTCTCTTTCTTGGAGGTCAGTCCATGAACATTATTGAGGAAATCACCCAGATCGTAGGCCCAGAGAACATTTTCAGCGATTACACCGAGCGCCTCTGTTATTCCCGGGACATGTCGGTCCACCAGGGGATTGCGGATGCCGTGATCTTCCCGAGAACGACGGAACAAGTGTCGGCCATCATGAAGCTTGCCTCAAGGGACAAAATCCCTGTGGTGGCTCGCGGAAGCGGCACCAGCACCACGGGGGCTGTGCTGCCTGTCCGCGGCGGTCTATTGCTGGATCTCCATAACATGAACAAGATTCTGGAGATCAACAAGAAAGATTTCTATGCCCGCGTGGAGCCAGGCGTCATCTGCATGCAGCTCAACACGGTCCTGGGCAAAGAGGGTCTCATGTTCCCCCCCAACCCCGGCAGCGAGATCATTGCGACCATCGGCGGCATGGTGTCCACCAATGCCAGCGGTCACAGGGCCGTCAAATATGGAACGACCAAGGACTATATCAAAGGCCTCAAGGTCGTCCTGGTGGACGGGACCGTTATTGACACAGGGGGCATCACCCCCAAAACCTCACTCGGTTACGATCTCACCCGCCTTTTCTGCGCCGCAGAAGGAACGCTCGGCATCATCACGGAAATCATCTGCAAGCTGGAACCGAAGCCCGAATACGGGGCCCTCGCCCTTGCCATTTTCGGTGATATCAACGCCGCCGGTGATGCGGTTACGGAGGTGACCACCTCGGGCATCAAACTCGCCGGTTGCGAGATCATGGACAAATTCAGCATCAAGGTGGTCGAGAAGGCACTCGGCAAAGACGCGACCAAGATCGAGGCCCTCCTCATCATGGAAGGAGATGGCGCCAAGGAAGTGGTTGTTCGGGACATGAACCGGATTGGTGAAATCTGCAAGAAGCATGGGGTCATCGAATATGAATGGACCGACAACCCGGCCCGCAGAGAAGAGATGATGAGAGCCAGGGGTGGTCTGGTTCCCACCCTCTCCAGGATCAAGCCGGGCAATCGCCTCGTCGCGATTGCCGAGGACCTGGGCGTGCCCTCGACCAAGATTCCTGAAACGATCCGCAGAGCCCAGGCCATTTCCCAGAAGTACAACATCCTTATTGCCACCTTCGGCCATGTGGGCGACGGCAACGTGCACACCACTTTTGTTTGTGATGTACGCAACAGGGACGACTGGAATCGTCTGAAACCCGCTGCAGAAGAACTCGTGAAGACGTGTATGGAGATGAAGGGGACCCTGAGCGCAGAGCATGGAACGGGCCTGACCCGGGCGCCTCACATCGAGATGCAGTTGGGTCCGGCCATGGAGGTGATGCGCAAAATCAAAAAAGCCATGGATCCGGACAACATCCTCAACCCGGGCAAAATGGGTCTCGAGAAAGGGGTCAAGACCGACATCTATGACTACTTCGCTTTCAAGCCCCTGGTGGAGCACCCCGAAGGACTCAATTCCTACGGGAAAGCCGTAGATGACGAGGTGCTGGCGTGCATCCACTGCGGATTTTGCCGCCTCGGTTGCCCCACCTTCAGCGTGACCCAAAAGGAATCAAGAAATGCCAGGGGCCGTAACGCCCTCGCCTTCTATCTCATGAACGGGACGATCGAACCATCCCGCGAGCTCTCCGAGGCCTTCTACACCTGCACGACCTGCCAGGCCTGCACGTATTTCTGCCCGGCCAGGATCAAGGTGGATGAAATCGTGGAAGCAGTCCGGAAAAAGATGTATAAGGCCGGCATGGTCCCAGAGCCGATTCTCTCCTTGAGAGAAAGCATCTACAAGACAGGGAATATTTTTGCGAGCGCCAAAGCGGAGAGAGTGGAGATCTATCCTCCGGCTCTCAAGGAAAAGGCCAAGAAGGGCCAGCTCAAGGCCAAGGCCAACACCCTGCTCTTCATGGGGTGCGTGCCCAGCTACCTGGACATGAAGATGGTCCCGAGCTTGCTCAAGCCTCTGGACGCGGCCGGAGTGGATTACACCACACTGGCCTCCGAAGAAGGCTGCTGCGGATTCCCGCTCTTCTTGATGGGAACCGACGAGTTTGAAGATCACGCCAAGAAGACCGCCGAAAAGATCAAGGCGACCGGGGCTAAGGAACTTGTGACACCCTGCGCCGGCTGCTACAAAACCTTCAAAAAGATCTATCCCAAGGTCGCCGACCTGGGACTCGAAGTGTACCACTCTGTCCAGTACCTCGAGAAGCTGATCAAAGAGGGCAAGATCAAGTTCAAGGGAAACGGAAAGCAGAAGGTGACCTACCACGATCCCTGCGACTTAGGCCGCGCTTTCCAGATCTTCGAACCACCGCGGGATATCATCAAAGCCATCCCCGGAGTGGAATACGTGGAAATGGTCAGGAACCGGCTCCAGGCCCGATGCTGCGGAAGCGGCGGCGGCGTTCAGGCCAACATTCCTGAGATGGCTGCTGAAATGGGCGCGGAAAGAGTGCGAGATGCCTTGGCTGTCGGTGCTGAAGTGATCGTCTCCGGCTGCGCGGCCTGCAAGGACAATCTCAGGAAGGGGACCAAGGCCATCCCCAAAGAGCAAAGATCCAAACTGAAAGTCATGGACATCACGGAACTGGTTGCGTCCTCAATGGAGTAATCCCACGAGCTTTAGGCCTCCGGTCGCCTCGGCGCACCGGAGGCCTTGATGGTTGTGCTCGCTAATAACGAAATTATACGAAAGGGAGGAATTCGAAAATGTTGACGAGCAAATGGATGACTGCAGGAACCATAGTCAAGATGAATGCCATCAACTACCCGGACAAACTGGGATGGCAGGACAAGGTGCACGAGTTTACCTTCAAGCAGTGGAACGACCGGGCGTGCCGCCTCGCCAATGGTCTGCGAGATCTGGGGGTCAAGCACAAGGATACTTTTGCCGTGATCGCCTACAACCGGGGCGAGTGGATGGACATTTATACCGGGTGCGCCAAAGGCGGACAGGCCATTGTCCCCGTCATGTTCCGTTTGGCGCCCCCTGAAATCGCCTACATTGTCGGTCACTCCGAGTGCAAGGCCTTCATCGTGGAAAAACCTTTTGTTGAAATGATCAACGGCATCAAGGATAAACTCCCTGTTCCCAAGAATGCCTACATTTATCTCGGCGAAGGCCCTGCCCCGGCCGGGTATATCCACTACGAAGAATGGCTGGCGAAATCGTCACCGAAGGAACCGGATTATATGGTGGACGGCGCGGACTGCTGGACCATCATGTACACCTCCGGCACCACAGGCCGGCCCAAGGGCGTGATCCGGACCCACGAGAGCTACGTGGCCCAGTATTTCCTGAACGACATCAACATGGGCGTCCGACCGACCGACAAGATCATGCTGGTCATGCCCATGTGCCACGTCAATTCCATCTTCTACTCTTTCGCTTATACCCTCGTGACCGCGCCGGTCTTCGTTTACAACATGGTCAGCTTCGATCCGGTGGATTTGCTCAAGACAATCGATAAGTACAAGATCACCTTTACCTCCCTGGTCCCGACGCACTACATCATGATGCTGGCCCTGCCGGATGATATGAAGGGCAAGATCGATGTGTCTTCCATCCGGCAGCTCCTGATTTCCTCGGCTCCTGCCAGGAAAGAGACCAAACTGGCCATCATGGAGTACTTCAAAAATGGCGAACTCTGGGAAGCTTACGGAAGCACGGAAGGGGGCCTGGTGACCCTTCTGAGACCGGAAGATCAGCTCAAGAAACTCGGATCCATCGGCAAAGAGATCTTCGGAACGGACCGGATCAAGATCCTGGACGAGAACAGAAAGGAAGTTCCGGACGGCGAGGTGGGCGAGTTGTTCTACCGCACGCCCATGCTCTTTAAGGAATACCTCAAAGAGCCTGAGAAAAGCAAACAGGCCTTCTTCGGCGAATGGTCTTCTGCCGGCGACATGGTCAAGCGGGATGAGGACGGGTATTACACCCTCGTGGACAGAAAAGCCAACATGATCATCACGGGCGGTGAGAACGTCTATCCGTCCGAGGTGGAGGGGGTTGTCGGGCAGCACAAGGCGGTAAGAGATGTCGCCGTCATCGGTATCCCGGATGCGAAGTGGGGCGAGATGGTCAAAGCGATCGTCGTGCTCCACGCCGGAATTGAGCCGAGCGAAGCCTTGGCCAAAGAGATCATTGAATCCACGAAGAACAAGATTGCCGGATTCAAACGTCCCAAGACTTTGGATTTCATCAAGGACGAAGAAATGCCCAGGACCCCGACCGGCAAAATTCTGCACCGCATTCTGAGAGAGAAATTTGGAACCTGGAGCCAGCAGAAATAACTTCTGTAATCAAATCATATTGGAGGACTGACGACATGTTGACAAAAGCTTTTATTCCTTACAACGGTTACTATTCATCCCCCTTCTGCAGGTGGCAGGGGAGCATGGCGAATGAGAACGCGATCTCCCTGGGCGCCAAAACCGCAAGGAACTGGTGGCTGAAGCGAAAGCTGGATCCCACCGTGCTGGATTACATGTATTACGGCATCTCCATCGCCCAGCTGCACATGTTCTACAGCCACACCTGGGCCGCGGCCATGCTGGTGGATAATGCCAAGCCTCTGCCGGCGCTAATGGTCAATCAAGCCTGCACGACATCAACAACCTGCATCCATCTTGCGGCCGTCAATATTGAAGCAGGGACTTACGAGTGCGGTTACGCCCTCATGTCCGACCGTTGTTCAAACGGCCCGCACACCATCTGGCCCAATCCCATGGGTCCCGGCGGGGAGGTGATTTCCGAAAACTGGATGATGGATAACTTCAACGCTGACCCCAACGCCGGGCTCAAGATGGTGCAGACGGCGGAAAATGTGGCCAAGGAGGCAGGGATCACAAAAGCGGAGTGTGACGCCGTCACTCTCCGGAGGTACGAGCAGTACCAGGATGCTCTGGCTAATGACCGGGCGTTCCAGAAACGGTATATGTTCCCGGCCGAGGTTTCGTTGGGCAAGAAAAAAACCGCTCTCATTGAAACGGACGAAGGCATTACCCCGACCACAGCCGAAGGACTGGCCAAATTGAAACCGGCAGAGCCGGGCGGCGTAATCAGCTTCGGCGCCCAGACCCACCCTGCCGACGGAAACTGCGGCTTCATCATCGCGACCCGGGATAAAGCCAAAGCCCTGAGCGCCGATCCAAAGGTCGAGATCCAGATTCTCTCCTATGGCTTTTCAAGGGTCAAACGCGGATACATGGCGGCAGCGCCGGTGCCTGCCTCAGAAATGGCGCTGAAAATCGCAGGACTGAAGGTCAGCGACATGAAGGCCATCAAGACTCACAACCCCTTCATCGTCAACGATATCAACATGGCCAAGAAAATGGGCATCGATCCGATGAAGATGAACAACTACGGATCCTCCTTGGTTTACGGGCATCCGCAGGCCCCTACCGCCGGAAGGCTCATTGCCGAGATGCTTGAAGAGCTCGTCATGCTCGGCGGCGGCTATGGCCTCTGGGCCGGCTGCGCAGCCGGGGACACGGCTGCAGCCCTCATCGTCAAAGTCGGGTAAGAATTTCACTTGCAATTCTTTCATCAAACCCCCTTTGCCCTTTTTGCAGGGACAAAGGGGGTTTTCTTTTTGCCAAAATGCCGCAGCCGTGTAAAATGACCGACATGAACTCGCAGGAGCCCAGAACGCACTGTATCCGGTGCGGGGAGTGCTGTCTGAAGTCCAGCCCTACTCTGCAGGTGAAGGATCTGGCTCTGTGGGGTACCGGCTCTCTTCGGATAGAACATCTGTATACCATCCGTAAAGGCGAACATGTCAGGGACAATGTTCATGGAGGGATCGTCCCAGCGGATCAAGAAATGATTAAAGTGAAAGAGAAAAGAGGCGGCAGGAGAACCTATGTCTTCTACGCTGAAGAAGAAAAAGCCTGCACCATTTACGACAAAAGGCCTGCGCAGTGTGCCAGCCTCAAGTGCTGGGACACCGCAGAGTTTATGGAACTCTACCAAAGCCCTAAGCTCCACCGGCACGATGTCATAGAGAACGGGGTTCTCCTGGGCTTGATCGAAGAACAGGAAAGAAGATGCAGTTATGCCGCCCTCAAGGATCATGTCCGTCGGATCTCAGGGGAAGGAGAGAAGGCGGTGGAGAAGGTGCTGGAGCTTTTGAAATTCGACTTTCACCTCCGGCCTTTTCTCGCCCATAAGCTCGGGCTGCCGATGGAGGCGATGGATTTCTTTTTTGGGAGACCTCTCACGGAAACCATCGTGATGTTCGGTCTCAAGGTGGAAAGACAGGCGGATGGAGGATTTTTGCTGACGAGTCTCAAGAAGAATGGAGTATTGGAGTAATGGAGTATTGGTAGGGCACAAGGCCCAAGGTGTAAGGGTTGCGGTTACGTTTTTCCTATTCTGCACAGGGCGTGAATTGTCTCCCCTTCACTTTGGCCTATCTTTTTCAGTACTCCAGTACTCCAACACTCCCATACTCCAACACAGTTTGCTTCTATTTGAGGAGGCTGAGCGCAGGCACTAATCACGTTGACTGGAGGTTCCTTGGCGCATGTTTTGTCTTGGCATTGATATGGGCTCTGCTTCTGCAAAGGGTGTGCTGCTGGCGGGGAAAAAAATACTTGCTCAGGTTGAGTTTCCCTCAGGGGGAGACTTCAAACTCACCGCCGACCGGATCCGGGAGGACCTGCTCTCCAGAGCCCGGGTCCCGGCAAAGAGTATTTCCTGCACGGTTGCCACAGGGTTTGGCTCGAAATCGGTAAGCTACTCGGATTCCGTCCTCACCGATATCTCCTGCCACGCCAAAGGGGTCAATTATTTGTGCCCCACGGTTCGCACCGCCGTCGACGCAGGCGACCTCTACAGCAAGGCCTTCCGGATGGATGAAAATGGAAACCTTCAGAATTTCGTGTTGAGCGGCAAGTGCGCAGGCGGGAGCGCCAGAA
This sequence comes from uncultured delta proteobacterium, assembly GCA_963702565.1. GTDB lineage: Bacteria > Desulfobacterota > DSM-4660 > Desulfatiglandales > HGW-15 > CAVPDE01. The sequence continues at coordinate 590,612 of CAVPDE010000010.1, forward strand.
TCCTCAAGGTCACGGCCAAAGTCCTCCGCCTGAATGTGGAAGAGATGGGCGACCTCGCGTTGAAATCCAAGAAACAGGTGGAATTCAACACGGGTTGCGCCGTGTTCGCCGAATCCGAAGCCATTTCACGCATCGCCGAAGGCATAAGCAAAGAAGACCTTCTGGCCGGCATCCACAGGGCTCTTGCCGCGCAGCTCAACGCCCTGGCCGTTCGGCTGGGGATCGAGAAGGATTATGCTCTGGTCGGAGGCGGAGCCAGGAATTCCGGGCTTGTGAAAGCCCTCGAAGCCATGAGCGGTTTTCCCATCGTGGTCCCCCCTGACCCCCACATGACCGCTGCCCTGGGCGCCGCCCTTATCGCCCTTGAGAGAGCGCACGGCGTACAATTACCTTGACAGCCGATCTCAAACCTGCGTATATAAATCGAGCGCTTGCTCTATAAACAGGCCCTTCCTTAAGAGAGCAGAAAGGTCCCGAGCCGTGAGGTGTCCATGAGAAAGCCCCTTCATCCGGCTGCAAGAGACGACCTGGTCCCATCCCCTGCAAAGGATGTCGATCTCATTGATTCCAAGCACCAGAGAATCGTCAACGCCGCCTGCCGGCTGTTCTTCAAAAAAGGATACCACCGAACGACCATCCGCGAGATTGCGTTGGCCTCCGGAATGTCCATGGGACAGCTCTACCACTACATCTCTTCCAAGGACGATGTGCTCTTTCTGACCTACAAGCAAATGCAGATGCTGTGGTACGAGCACCTGATCAAATCGGGCGTGGAAGCGATCAAAGATCCTCTGGAGAGACTGACCAGGGCCGTGCGTCTTACCCTCCAATTTGCTCTCAAGAACAAGGATCTGTTCCTTTTTCTCTACACGGAGACCAAGTACCTGGGCAAAAGGCATCTTCACGTGGTCCTGGAAATGGACGACAAAAACGTGGTCGGGTTCTGGCGCCGCCTCCTGATAGAGGCAACGACGGCTAGGGAAATCAAGAGAGACGTCGATTTTCTCGCCAATCTCCTTTCTTACCTTATCTTGTTTCTCCCCTTGAGGGGGTGGAACCTCAAGGAAAAGCCGAGTGAGTCTCATCTGGACGTCATGACCGGCTTCATCCTCAGCGGACTGGGTCTTCAGTCGGTGTCCCGGAGCGACAAAGGTGCGATGAAAGTCTCAAAAAGGAGGTCGAATCACTTCGAACCCGCATGACAACGTGTTGAGCAGAAAACCGCATGACCATCAGACTTTGAAAAGGAGAAGAAGCAGATGAAGGATGATGTTTTTGCAAAGGTTGAAAACCAGTATGTGAACTATGGCACAAGGGCGAGGGAGCTCAAGAACCAGGGGCAGAAGGTCATCGGCTACATCTGCTCCTTTGTTCCCTTGGAGATCATCACCGCAGCAGGGTGTATTCCTTTTCGGGTGCGAGGCGACATCCGGGAGCCCATCACCAAGGGCGATACCCTGATGGAAACCATCGTGTGCCCTTTTATCCGAAGCTGTTTCGATCTTTCGGTCAAGGGCAAGTACGATTTTCTTTCAGGCATGGTCATTCCACACGGCTGTGACAGCATGGTGAGGAGCTACAGCACCTGGAACTATTCCCTGAATCTCCCCTACTTCCATTTCGTGAACACGCCCTCGGTCGTCAAGGAATCCTCTTTCGAGTTTTTTGAGGAAGAGCTGAAGGCTTACAAAAAGAGCCTTGAAAAGTTTACTGGGAAAACGATTACGGATGACGACCTGGCCAAAGCCATCCGGCTGCACAATGAAAACCGGAACAAGGCAAGGGCACTGTATGACTTCAAGAAATCCAATCCCCCCATGATTTCCGGGGTGGAGCTGACCAAGGTTCTCACCGTGGGCTCCAGCTTGCCCGTGACCGAATCCAATGCCCTGTTCGACGAGGTGCTTGCCGCGCTTTCCCAGAGAAAGGAATCCCCGCTCAAGATGGGGCCGCGCATCCTCCTGGACGGGCCATGCGTGGACAATATCGAGCTCATCAAAATCGTCGAAGACAGCGGGGCGAGCGTGGTCGCGGACACGACGTGCAATGGAACCAGAGACAACTGGCCCAGGGCGAACGAAAAGATCGATCCTGTGGATGCCCTCGCTCGTCGTTACCTGGCTGGCGTCAATTGCCCGAAAACCTACCGCGAAAACAAGGCCGGAAGCTTTGAAGGGGACATGAAGGCGAGATTCGGCGACATTGGGTACTTTTCGAGAACCTTCAAGGTCAACGGGGCCATTCTTTACACGTACAAATTCTGCGATCCCTTTGGTTTTGAAGTGCCAGCCCGCAAAGCTTACTACGACTCGATCCATGTGCCTTTGCTTTGCCTCGAGGATCTTTACTCGGCGGGAACGATCGGCCAGCTGAAAACGAGAATCCAGGCTTTTCTCGAGATGATCGGTTAACCAGGGAAGGAGGTTCGAACAATGGCTGAAGAGCAAAAGAAACCGAAAAAAAGAATGACAGCAACCCAGGCGGCCGCATCCATCGGCCCCATGGTCAAGGAATTCATCGCCGGCGCTGTTCGGGCAAAGGCAGAAGGGAAACAGAAGCTGGCTTACACCTTCATCGTATGCCACCACGAGGAAATCCTGCGGGCTCTGGACGTGCTGCCCGTTTGGACGGAGAATTTCGCCGGGGTCTGCGGTGCCAAGCGGGACTCGGAAAGATTTCTCCAGCGGGCGGAATCCCTCGGCCTTTCCCGCTCTCTCTGCACCTATGCGCTCTGCGGAATCGGCTTTGACCAGTGGAGGGAAGAGCAGGGTCAGATGCCGCCCGAGGCACCGTGGGGTGGAATGCCAAAACCCGATTTCATGGTCTCCACAGGACAGATCCTCTGCGACCCGAGGGCGAAGTGGTATCAAGCCTCCCAGCAGTACATGCCGGATGTGCCGATCTACAACATGGACCTGCCTTATCCGTTGTTTGAGAGGGATCGGGACCACAGGGAGGTTTGGGGGTACTATCAGAAATACATCGCCAAGGAACTGAGGGGCCTGATCAAGTTCGTCGAAGAGCGGACGGGTAAGAAGATGGATTACGACCGCCTGAAGGAGATGGTGGATTTGAGCGATCGCACCTGGAACCTGATCCACGAAACCTACGAGTTGCGCAAAGCCGTGCCCTGCCCGATGGGCACAGGGGATGCCATGAACACCATGGTTCCCATCAATTTCATGATGGCCACCCAGGACTCCTACAACTTCTTCCTGAACCTGAATAAGGAATTGAAGGAGAAGATCGCCAAGAAGGAGGGCGAAGTGGAGAACGAGAAGTATCGGCTCCTCTGGGGCGGCGGTCTGCCCGCCTGGTTCGCCTTGAGTGACTTCAACTACTTCAACGCCAAGGGAGCCTGCTTCCCTGCAGAGACTACCTACCGGATGGTCGCTCCTCTCTACGAGATGGACATTCCTGAGACAAAAGACCCTGTCGAACATCTGGCGTGGCGGTGGCTGGGATACTGGACCTTCTGGTATGACAAGGCGAGAAAGAGACCGGGGTCTGAGCCCGACGTGGAGCGGCTGATCAGCCTCATCGAGAATTACAAAATAGACGGAGTCGTCATGCACGAGGCTTTCTCATGCAGGACCTGGCACGTGGGCCTCATCTGGCAGCTCCATCAACTGGGTAAGATCTACAAGCCCATTCCGGTTTACGTGGTCACGAACGGCAAGAAAGAGAAGACCTACAGGGAGCTCCCTTCTCTGATTCTGGAAAGCGATATCATTGACATCACGTCCTACTCCGAGGTGGATACGAGAAACAAGATCGACGCGTTCATCGAGACCCTGGAGTCGATTCGCCAGAACAGAGCAGATTAGATTTCACCACCCGTTCGTCCGCCCATGCGGACTCACTAGAGACACATAGAGCGCAGAGGCTGCAATTGCTCGCACAGAAGCCTCCGCAGAAGTCCTGCGGAGGCGTCCGTGCGAGCTTTCCGAAACCCTGCGGGATTCTTCGCTGTGACCTCTGTGCCTCGAACGATCCCGAGCCAGTCGAGGGAGAGTGGGCATGAGATGATGCATTTCGAGTTGAGCGAGATATGACCGAGTATTTTTCAGGCATTGACATCGGTTCCACCATGACCAAGGCGGTCATCCTCGGAGACGGGGTGATTGCCTCGGTGATTGGTCCTACCGGCCCTGAGCAGCGAAGGCTCGCCAACAAGGTCATGGAGGAAGCACTTCGCAAAGCAGGCCTCCCCTTTGCGGCCATGACCTACATCGTGTCCACCGGGTACGGACGGATCAATGTCCCCTTTGCCGACAAACAGGTCACAGAGATCAGCTGCCACGCCAAAGGGGTCAGCAGCCTCTTCCCGCAGGCAAGAACCATCGTGGACATCGGAGGCCAGGACAGCAAAGCCATCACGATTGATCAGAACGGCCGGGTCACGAATTTCATCATGAACGACAAGTGTGCTGCGGGCAGCGGCCGTTTTGTCGAGGTGATTGCTGATACCTTAGGTCTGAAGTTGGAACAAATGGGCGATCTATCGATTCAAAGCACCCGTCCGGCTCAGATCAGCAACATCTGCACTATCTGGGCCCAGCAGGAAGTGGCTTCCCGCCTGGCCGAAGGGACTCCCGTCCCTGACTTGATCGCAGGGGTGCACCGGTCTCTTGCAGACAGGGTGGCCAGGATGGTGAAAAGGCTCAAGCTCCAGAAGGAAGTCATCCTCACCGGCGGCGGCGGGAAAAACAAAGGCCTGGTCAAGGCCCTTTCTGAACAGCTCGATTGTGAAATCCTTGTGCCCCCGGAACCCTTGATCACCGGAGCCCTTGGCGCGGCGCTCCTCGGTAGAGAGCTTTACGAAAAAGCCCTGAACAAGAACCTTCCCCTCGAAACCAAACTTCGCGTGCTCGAAACCGTCCAGATCCTTTAAGTGACCATGGGAGGAGTCCGTTCTATTTCTAGAGGCACGCAGAAACCGACACCCTTTGGGTGTGGGCCTATCGATTGACTGCGCCTGATAGGAAGCCTCTGGTCCGGGGATTCTCACAACCCAGAAGAGACCTTTTTCTCGCGAAAGGCTTTCTCCATCCTGCTAAGGTTTTCCCCGAATTCTATGGCATGTTTTCTCATGGCTTCAGCGGCCGCATCTGGATTGCGTGCCAACACCGCATCGATAATAGGGCGGTGCATTCCCGCCGGATGCATTGACCAATGTTCAGGCCCCACCGCCTGAATCACACGTCTGGTCAGTGCCATTAGCGAACGTTCCAAGGCTTCGAGAAAGTGGTTTCCACACGCCTCGGCAAGAATGTAATGGACCAAGGTCTTCCTGTTCAGATCCTCGACCAGATTGGCACTTGGCAATTCTTCGGCTTGAAGGGCCTCCCTCAGGAGCTCAGCAGATTCAGCATCTATGTTCAAGGCAGCCAGCCGGGCTATTTCAGGTTCTATGAGAACCCTCACGTGGACCAATTCCGGGACAGAGATCTTTTCAGCCAGAAACAGGTCGATGAACGCGCTGCTCAGATTTTCAAATGTCAGGTCCGTAACGAACGTGCCTCCTGTAACCCCTGGGCGGGTTGTGAGGAAGCCTGCGCTTTCAAGGACCCGCAACGACTCCCGAACAGCAACTCGGCTCACCTGAAACTGTTCGGCCAGCTCGCGCTCCGGCGGCATTTTGTCCCCTGTCTGGAATTGGCCAAGAAGAATAGCATGTTTCAACTGCTCTGTTACTTGCTTGGATATCCGGGACTGCTTGATAGGTTTAAACGCCGGCATTACTTACACCTTTTTTCCATTATTTTTATAAGAAGAAGACAAATTTTGCAAGCGGTTTTTTGAATAATTTTCTTGACACAAATAATATACCAATCTAAGTTTTAGACCGACAAAAAAAGCACCGAACCCCCTCCTATAGAAAAACCGCATGTTCGGATGCTCTGTGCTGTATTTCTCACGGGGGCTTGTATGAATCTAGCCAAAAATCTTGAAGCCTCGGCATTTTTCTTTCCTGACAACCCTGCTGTCCGCCAAGCAGGCTCTGAAACGACATATGCTCAGCTTAACGAGAGGGCCAGCCGGATCGCCACAGGCCTCATTCGAATGGGTGTTCATCCGGGCGAGCACGTAGGTCTGTGTGCCATGAACTCTGCCGACTGGATTGCTTTCTACTTCGGTGTGATTAAGGCAGGGGCCGTAGCCGTGACGCTTTCCGGCAGTCTCACCGAGAACGAGCTTTCGATCCTTGTCAATCACTCGAAGCCTCGTCTGATGTTCACAGCCGATGCCAAGCTGCAGGAAATAGAACGATTGAAGGATTCGTCCGGGTTAGAAAAGATCATCTGCCCAGGCGGCGACCTGGATCTGGATCGACTCATGGAAATGGGTTCCGGATCGTTTAAGGCGCTCGACAGGGATCGTACCGACACGGCAGCCATTCTCTACACCGGGGGCACCACCGGCACACCCAAAGGGGTCATGCTGACCCACGAAGGCATTCATTTTTCCGCTCACAGCGTGGCCCACTCCGAACGCTCGACCGAGTCCGATGTTGCCCTCTGCTTCCTGCCTTTCAACCATGTGTTCGGCCAGATGCACATCATGAATGCAACCATCCTGAGCTCCGGCTGTCTGGAATTGCTGCCCTCCTTCGACATGGATCTGGTCCTGGAGACCATGCAGTCCGGCCGCTTAACGAAGTTCTTTGCCGTACCTACGGTGTATATGCGGCTTCTGACCCTCGGGGATTTGGAGAAACGTCTCGGGAGGCTTCGGTACTGTTTTTCGGCTGCTGCCAGTATGCCGGTGGAGATCGTCAGGCAGTGGAAGGAGCGCACAGGGATCTCCATCTCAGAAGGCTACGGGATGACGGAAGCCATGCCGGTTTCCTACAACCACTATTACAGGCACGTTGTGGGGTCCATTGGGCAGCCGGTCCACGGCGTGGAGGTTCAAATCAGGGACAAATCCGGAAAACAGCTGGAGCAAGGTCAAGAGGGAGAAATCTGCGTCAGAGGACCCATTGTGATGAAAGGCTACCTGAATGACCCGGAAGGGAACCGCTTGGCCTTCTGGGACGGCGGTTGGTACCGCTCCGGCGATGTCGGCCTCTTTGATACGAACGGCTATCTCTACATCATAGACCGCCTCAAGGATATGATCATCACAGGAGGCGAGAACGTCTACTCCCGGGAGGTCGAGGAGGTGCTCTATAAGAGCCAGGAAGTGCAGGAATGCGCCGTCATCGGGCTTCCCGACAAAGAATGGGGCGAGCGGGTGACGGCAGTCATCGTCCCAAAGCCCGGGAAGAAGATCGTTCCGCAGGATCTGAAGGCCCTCGTTAAAGCGCGCCTCTCGGTCTTCAAGGTTCCAAAGGAGTTTTTCGTAGTCGATGAAATGCCGAAAAGCCCTGCCGGCAAGATCTTGAAACGAGAGCTTAAGGAGAGATTCGTCGCCGGGAAACAATGACCAAGAGGCCTTCGGCATGTTTGCTCTGGTCGTGGTCCTTGGTCTCTTCCATACCGCTATGGAACTGGATTCCTGCATGGCCCAGAAATTTCCATCTAAGAGGATGGCTTTACAACTGATTGGGAGGTTAAAACGATGAAAAGAAGCTTTTCGGTTCTGTGCACGGCGTGTTTGGCGATGGTGGCGTTCATCATAATGGTATCCCCATTCAAAGCAGACGCGGAGGAGATTAAATTAAGGTACTCCGTCATATGGCCCCAGATGCACCCCCTGACCAAATTGATGGTCGAGTGGGGTCAGCATGTTGAAAAGGCTACTGAGGGCCGCATCAAGACAACCATGTTCGCAAGCAATACCCTTTCGCCCCCGATGCAGGCTTATGACGCGACGGTTAAAGGGATCGTGGATGTGTGCGGCAACCTGCTGGCTTATTCCCCGGGTCGACTGCCGCTGTCCGAGGTGTTGCAGCAGCCTCTCGGGTACAAAAACGGTTATCAGTCCAGCAAACTGGCTAACGCGTACTACAAGAAATTCAAACCCAAGGAGTTCGACGACGTGAAGGTCATGTACCTCCATGGTGCGGCTCCTGGTTTTGTCATGACCAAGAAACCCATCAAGACAACGGCCGACATCAAGGGGCTCAGAATCAAGGCCAATGCGGAAAATGCCGACATCGTAAAGAATCTTGGCGCCGCTCCGGTGACCATGCCGGTCAGCGAGACCTACGATGCCCTTTCGAGAGGCATTGTCGACGGGACCCTCTTTCCGGTCGAGGCCCTGCAGGGTTTTAAAATCGGTGAAGTGGTCAAGACCGTCCTGGAAGATTATGGAATGTCTTACATGACATCGATGTACGTTGTCATGAACAAGGCCAAATGGGATTCGATCTCGCCGGCAGACCAAAAGGCCATAGAACAAATCAACGAAGAGTATAACGAGAAAATAGCCAAGAGATGGGTCGAGCTGGATAATGCGGCCAAGGAATATGCCCTAGGCAAAGGGGTAACGTTCGTAACCGTATCCGATAAAGAATACGCAGCGACGGCTGAAAAGATGAAACCCATTTGGAATGCTTATGTCGAGATGGCCAAGTCCAAGGGCTTGCCTGGCGATGAGGCACTGAAATTTTGCCTTGACTATTTAAAGAGTCATCCGTAATTGGCGAGAAAAAAGCAGAACGGCTGAGGAGCGAACAGGACTTCAGTCTTCAGCCGTTCAGCATTTTCAAGTTCAACCTTTCCGCTGATGCATGGTTCTGTGCAGGTTGCTGTTGAGAGGGTCTCCGGGGATTTGTGAAAAGGAAGTTCGGAGGGACAGGATGAAGCGCCTGATGGCAGCCGTGCTCAAAGGGGACACGATCTTGTACACGATCGCCGGTGTGGTATTGGCGTTCATGATCGTCTTGACCCTTTGTGACGTGATCTTGAGGAATCTGGGTCATCCGATTACCGGGTCCATGGAGATTATCCAGTATGGCGGCTCCATTGTGTTTGGTTTTTCCATCCCTTATGCCACCTGGATCGGGGCGCAGATCGTTGTCGATTTGATAACCCTGAAGCTGGACCCTGAGAACCAAAAGAAGGTCAAAGCCATTACCAGGGCCGCAGGCATTATCATCTTCCTCTTCATCGCTTATAATTTCTTCATGTACGCCTTGGACGTGAGACGGACGGGCGAGCTGACGGCGAGTTTCAAAATCCCTTACTATCCCTTTTGTTTTGCCATTTCACTCAGTTTTCTATTCCAAAGCCTCACCATATTTTGCGACTTGATCAAGACCCTGCAGGGACAAAAATATGAGTGATATCGCGGTCGGCATATACGGCATCATCGTGCTCTTGGCTCTTTTCTTGACAGGGCTCGAAATGGCCTATTGCATGATCCTGGTGGGTTTTGTCGGCTTCACTTTCCTGATGTCGTTTTCCGCGGCCTCCAACCTCGTGGTCAAGGATTTTTTCGATACCTTTACCACCTACAGTTACACAGTCATCCCCTTGTTTATCATGATGGGGGAATTGGCCCAGAATTCCAATATTGCCAAGAGGCTCTACGTGGGTGCGCACAAATGGTTTGGGCACATCCCCGGCGGTCTGGCCATGACCACTGTGATGGGCGCAACCGCGTTCAAAGCCATGTGCGGCTCAACCCTTGCGACGGTCGGGACCTTTTCCGGACTGGCCATTCCTGAAATGGACCGCTATGGGTACAAAAAGGAACTCTCCGCAGGAACCGTAGCTTCGGTCAGCACCATCGGGATGATCCTGCCGCCCAGCACGGTCTTGATTATCTATGGGCTTCAAGTTGAACAATCCATCGGCCGCCTTTTCCTTGCGGGAATCCTTCCGGCATTGATGATATCGTTCTTTTTCATGGTCGTCATTGCCGGGTGGGTCACCTTGCAGCCTGCCGTTGCGCCCAGGGCGGAAAAGGTGACCTGGAGAGAACGGATCGCCGCCATCCCGGATGCATTGATCATCCTGGTGATTTTCGGCATTGTGATCGGCGGGATGATCACCGGCTTCTTCAGCCCTACCGAGGCCGGCACCATCGGAACAGTCGCCGTTTTTCTTCTGGCTTTGGTGAGAAAAGAAATCAACGCCAAGATGCTGGTGGCTTCCTTTCGAGGATCTTTGAGAACCTCCATTATGACGCTCATGTTGATCGCCGGTTCTTCTATTTTCGGGCACTTCCTGGCTATTACCGAGATCCCGATGATTGCCGCCAACTGGACCGCCGCCCTTCCTATTCCGAAATTCTTGATCATCGTCGTCATCATTGCCGTGTATCTGGTCGGCGGCTCCATCATGGATGATCTGGCGTTTATGGTGCTGGCCACACCAATATTCTTCCCCACTGTGGTTACCCTTGGTTATGATCCCATCTGGTTCGGCATTCTGATCTGCATGACCCTCATGATCGGCGGGATCATTCCACCTGTTGCCATTTACGTTTTTATCCTGGGAAATATCACCGGGCTCCCTTTCAAGACCATCTACAAAGGCGTTGTCCCCTTTCTTAGCGCTCTTGTCGTCGCCCTGGCGATCATGTTTATTTTCCCTGATTTTGCGGTCTGGCTGCCGAATCAATTAATGGGCAAGTGACCGGACGGTTTGAAATCGGCTGCAATCTCGCTAATTCCCTCTTCTTTGCTCTTCCAAAATCTGATAAGCTTCAGGACACGTGAACAGGCCAGCAAAGTATCCCTGTCGATGTTTCTTACTTCACCCTGAAAGGAGTTAGCTCATGAAAGTCGATGTTTTTTGCCACATTCTACCTAAACGGTATAAAGAAGAACTGTACAGAAAAGCACCGCCCAAGTTTTATTCATCGAAATACGCGGATGCCACCCAGTCTCTGATCGATCTCGATGCTCGATTCAGAGTAATGGACAAGTATTCAGACTATGTTCAGGTTTTGAGTCTCGGTTCTCCTCCGCCTGAAAATGTGCTTTCTCCAACTGAAGCAGCAGAACTGTGTAAGATCGGCAATGACGAATTGGCCGAACTCGTGTTCAAATATCCAGACCGGTTTGTCGGCGCAGTGGCAAGTCTTCCAATGAATGATGTGGACGCAGCCGTCAAAGAAGCCGACCGTGCCATAAAGGATCTCAGATTGCGGGGTGTACAGATCTTCACCGACATCAATGGAAAACCAATCGATGCCAAGGAGTTTCTGCCGCTTTACGAACGCATGCAGTATCACAACCTTCCCATTCTTATCCACCCGCGCCGACAGTCTAATACCCCTGACTATCCGGGCGAGAGCACGTCCAAATATCTCGTCTGGACTATCTTTGGCTGGCCCTACGAGACTTCTGTGGCCATGACTCGACTCGTCGGCAGCGGGATCTTTGAAAAGTTTCCCAATCTGAAGGTGCTCAGCCATCATGCGGGCGGCATGATTCCTTATTTTGCAAAACGCATTCAGATATCCAACGATTTCAATGAAATGAGATTGGGCCTCCGGTATGAAACCCATCTCACAAAAAGCCCGCTTGAGTACTTTCGAATGTTCTACGGCGACACAGCTGTGTACGGAAACACCTCAGCACTCATGTGCGCTTACCATTTTTTTGGGGCAGATAACATGCTGTTTGCTACGGATATGCCTTATGACAATCAGTCAGGGAACAGATTCATTTATGAAACCATCAGATCAATCGAGAACATGGAAGTGAGCGCCATAGAGAAGAACAAGATCTTTGAAGAAAACCCACGAAGAATTCTTCGGTTGCCAGTATAGGCTGTTTCATTTTCCGTTGTACCGATCCTGCATGATCACTTAGAGGGCTCGATGTGCTTCCCCAGGAGATTCTGTTTCTGGGTCGTAAATAAAACAGGGGGCCCGAAGGCCCCCTGTTGAATCAACACATCCCTTCTTTTTGCTATGTCTAGAACAATCCCTTGACCTTTCCGGTCTTGACATCCACATCGACTCTTCTGAATGCCGGGTCAGACGAGGTTCCGGGCATCAGGGTGATGGTTCCGGCCACCGGGCAAAGGAACTTGGCTCCGGAGTAGATGAGCACGTCTCTGACAGGCAGGGTCCATCCCTTGGGAACACCCTTGAGCGTCGGATCATGGGAGAGGCTCAGGTGAGTCTTCACCATCATGGTCGTATAATCGTCAAACTTGGGATCGCCCTCAAGCATCTTGGCCTTGGCCTCTGCTTCGGGTGACCAGCTGACGCCATTCGCTCCATAGACCGTCTTCGCAATCCTATCCACTCTTTCCCTGAGTTTCGTCTCCATGGGATAGAGGAATTTGAACTTCGGTTTCTCCGCACACGCTTCTTTCACGGCTTCTGCCAGTTCGATGGCCCCTTCTCCGCCTTTTGCCCAGTGCTCGGACACGGCGCATCGGGCACCGGCTTCCTCAGCGTACTTACGCACCAAGGCGATCTCGGCCTTGGTGTCCGTGTGGAAGCAGTTGATGCAGACCACCGGGTTGATGCCTGCCTTGCGGATGGTGTTGATGTGGTGAACCATGTTGGGAACGCCTGCTTCGAGAAGCTTCAGGTCTTCCTTGGTGTAAGCCGGATCAAGCGCGATTCCGGCCACCACCTTGGGTCCACCGCCGTGCATCTTGAGGGCGCGAATCGTGGTGGTGAGCACGGACACGTGCGGAGTCAAGCCGCTGTAACGGCACTTCACGTTCCAAAACTTCTCGAATCCGATGTCCGCACCGAACCCGCTCTCGGTCACGTGATAGTCAAAGAGCTTGAGACCCACGCGGTCTGCAATGATGGAAGATTGCCCCACGGCGATGTTCGCAAAAGGACCGGCGTGGACAAAGCAGGGCTGATACTCGGCGGTGCTCATGAGGGTCGGGTTGATGGTGTTGCGCATCCAGGCGGTCATGGCGCCGTCCACTTCCAGGTCAGAGGTGGTGACCGGCTTGCCGGCTTTGCTGAAAGCCACGGTGATCTCTCCGAGTCGCTTCCTCAGGTCCGGGAGATCCTTAATGATCGAGAGAATGGCCATCAGTTCCGAGGAAACCGCAATGCCGAACTTGGATTGCATGGTGAAGCCGTCCTGCCTGCCGCCCAGACCGATGACGATGTTTCTGAGGCTCTGAGCGCAGTAATCGATAATCCATCCCATCTCCACGCGGGTGGGATCCATATCGAGCCGCTTCATTCTGGTCAGTCTCTTGAGCTGCTCGTCGTTGTAGTTCCTCTCGTGCTGCATTCTGGCGGTCATGGCCACCATGGCCAGGTTGTGAGCGTTCATGATGTCATTGATGTCGCCGGTGAGACCCATGGAGAACTCGGTCATGGGGATGAGCAGGGCATTGCCGCCGCCGGCTGCCGTTCCTTTGATGTTCATGGTGGGGCCGCCTGAGGGTTGACGCAGAGCGCCGCCGACGTTGACGCCCAGTTTCCCGAGACCCTCCATGAGCCCGCAGGAGGTCGTGCTTTTTCCCTCGCCGAGCGGGGTGGGGGTGATGGCGGTGACTTCGATGTATTTGCCATCCGGCTTGTCCTGAAGCCTTTTCATGACTTTCAGAAAGTCGATTCTCGCAAGTCGCCCGAACGGGATCATCTCATCTTTTTTCATTCCCAGCTTTTCGCGCCACTCGTCAGGAGTGGGCATGTTCTTTTCCGCAGCTTCTGAAATCTGCCAGTCCTTCATCTTTACCGCGTCATAATACGCCATACTGCTTCTCCTCCTTCTTTCCTCTGTTTGATTTTGACTGATCCGAAAACCTTGCACCTGATTTGAAAGGGCTAACCCCTTTTCACACCATGCACTCGACTTCAGCAGACAGATACCCTCCTTCCGGCAGAGCCGCGTCCGCACGGACATGGGCTTTCAGAAGCGGTTTCTCCGTCTACGAAAAGAACGACTCTAAAATATATTGAAATATCAGGGAGTTATCCATCATAGGCCGGGAAAAAGGCCTATGGCCTTTGGAAAAGGCTCCTTCTCGTATCAAAAAAAAAATAGGCCGTCAAGCATTAAGGCCGGAAAATGCGAAATTTCAGGCTGGTTTACAATGGAGGGCGTCAATCTGAAGGTATTTTGTCTTTTGACATGTGGAATTTGCATTATTAAGGGATTGAGGGTTCTTTCTGCTCTCCGCTCTACGCTTTCACCTGCCGTGTTTGCGGCAGGCTCTGCTTCTTACCCCCCTGCAATCATGGGGATCAGAAAGATCTCCGAGTTGTCCGGCACCAAGGTCGTTTCGAAATGAGGTTTTGAAATCGCTTTTTCATTGACGCGAACCACGGCGTAGGGGTGAGGATCCCCGATTTCCTTGAGCAGATCCGCAACGGTCATCCCTTTGCGCCAAGGGTAATCCTTGCCCTTGACCTTGATCACTCCGTCACCCCGTTCGCTTTGAGCAGCTCGAGCACCTCAGGAAAGTCGATCTTGAGACGCTTGACCGTGGCGACTTTTGGAATCCCGTCTGCGGTCCAGCCACGGCGCTTGTAAACCGCATCCTTGAGTTTCTCATACATCTCTTCTCTCAACCGTCTCAGGATCTTTACCTTTTCTTCAGTGCCCTTCCCTGTGATATCGAGGCCGTGTTTTTCCACCAGTTGCTTGTCATAGCGTTCTTTTCTGGACTCATACTCCTCCTTCGTCACAGGTCCGGCAGCACGGTACGGAATGGCATCATGCTCTCTTCGGCCAAAACCCATTTTGAGATTGAAGAGGCGCTGGAAATTGTACACCGCCTCGCTCATCGAGATCAGGTCGTCAGGCTTGGACTCCCGGCCTGTGACCGCGCTGAAGTACTTCGCGTACCACTCCACATGCTTCATGATCTTGGCAGGCTCAAGGGTCTCTGCGTTGTCTTCCGGGACAATGTCATTCCACGGGAGCTTGCAAAGTCCGCACAAACCGAACCAGGTGCGAAACATGGGGAACCAGTGAAGGGCCTCCGCCTTCTGCTCAAACGTAGGCATGTAGTTGTGCACCATGTCGAGGAAGATGAGCCATGCCTCGTCGTGTTGCGGCCCCTTGAGCGCCAGGCCGTAGCCCCCTTGCTGAGCCAGCGACTCTTTGGTCATGTACTCGGAGAACTCAAGGCCCTTGGCTTCCATGCCGATATCCTGCAGGATCCCGGGGTCTGCTCCGTGATCTCTCGCGAAGATTTCTTTCATTCTGCGCACACCCTGCCCGACCACCTTCCCAAACCCCTCGCCCCTCGCCATCTGGTGCAGAGCTTCCAGGGCGCTCAGTCTGTTTCCGAAGGTCAGCTCCAGCCCGCCGGTGTGGCTCTTGTTGATCAGGCCCATCTCAAAGCACTCCATGGCAAAAGCCAGCCCGGTGCCGAAGGAGATGGTGTCAATGCCGTAGGTGTCGCAGTAGAAATTGATCTCCGTCACCGTGTAGGGATCAAAGATCCCCAGGTTGGAACCGCATCCTGCTATGGTTTCATACTCCGGCCCGTCCACAAAGACCTTCTTCCCCTTGTAAGGGCCTGTCATGGGAACGAAGTCCCTGACCCCGTGTGAGCAGGCCACGGTGCACCCGATCCAGCATCCGTCAAACCCCTTGTCAAACAGCCTGCGGTAGACCTCTGCTCCGAGATTGGGGGCCTGGGGGTGCTGCCCATATCGGAAATTGTCGGTTGGAAGAAGGTCATAATCGTTCATGATCGTCACGAGGTGGGTGGTCCCGATTCTTGCCATTTCGTTTTGCTTCGGATCCAGCTCTACGATTTCGTGAGTGTGCAGTTTCGCCACCTCCTTAAGGGCCTTGTCCTCGGCCGGACGGTTTGTGCTCACCGTGACTGTATCCCATCGCACCACCAGGGCTTTGATGTTCTTGTGGGCAAACACCGTTCCAATTCCACCCCGTCCAGCCTGTTTGTATCTGGCTCTCTTTCGCCCCGCATCATACCAGCTGAAGTTGAGGCAGCCGATCAGGGTGTGTCTTGCACCCGGCCCCGTGGAGACCACGGAGATGTTCCGGGGTTTCCCCTGTCCGAAGTGATCCGTGAGAATTCTGGAAGTCTCATACGCATCTTCCGGCAGCCCCGAGCCTTCGAGAACCTGAACCTTTTCGTCGATCCCGTCAATCAACACGACCGTCTCCCGCTCCGCCTCCCCCTGAATCTCGATCGCGTCAAAGCCGGAGAACTTCAAATAGGGTCCGAAGTAGCCGCCCACGTTGGAGTCCATCACCGACCCCGTGGTCGGAGAAAGGGTGGTCACGATGCTCTTCCCGGAACCGGGATAGATCGGCGTTCCTCCAAGGGGTCCGCAGGAAACGCATATGGCGTTCTCCGGGTCGTCCCATTGGGTTGTGCCTTTCACCGCATTCCACAGAAGCCATAGGTCAAAGCCCTTGCCGCCGATGAAGGTCTCTCTCATCTTCTGAGTCACCGGTTTTATGGAGATCTCCGGTTTGGAAAGGTTCACATAAAGAGTCTGATTCGCGTAGCCCCCCTCTAAAGTCGCTCGCTCGTACTTCAGCGTCTTGATCTCTTTAAATCTTAATTCAGTCATGGCCAGCTCCTGTAGTCTGCATTGGAGTGATGGAGTGTTGGAGTATTGGTAAAGCTGTCTCTTGCTTTGTTTCTGCTGCTCTCCATCACTCCATTACTCCAGTTCTCCAATACTCCATTTATTTTAACGCTTCCTGTCCCCCGAACTTCCGGTAGGGATCAAATCCTTGCAGAATGACTTTGTCCTGCTCCGTGGTTTTGCCCGTGATCATTCTCGCAACCACCTGCCCCACGCCCGGTCCCAGCATAAACCCCTGACCGCACATGCCCGTAGCATGGAGCAGCCCCTGCACCTGGGTATTCCAACCCACAAGAGGCGAGCCGTCAGGTGTCATGGGATAGAGACCTCTCCACATTCGGCGCACTCTCAAATTCTTGAGTCTAGGAAGGAGCCTCACCATTCTGGCTCCTACCTGGGTCAGGAAAACCGAGGTTTCTCTCCTGTCATTTCCGACAATAAGCGGTTCAGGTGTAATGCAGAAAACAATCTGGCCCAAACTGTTCTGGTAGAAATAGTAGTTCTTCGAGTCCGGCCCAGGCCTCAGGTCCACCACCATGGTGGTAAAAAAGGATTTGACCGGTTCTGTGATGGCCGCCTCATGGGAATCAGGGGTCACAGGAATGTGGACTCCTGCTGTCTCGCACACGGTTTTTGAAAAGGGACCGGCCGCATCCACAACCACAGGAGCGCTGTAAGTCCCGCTCCTGGCCTTGACTCCTTGCACTTTGCCCTCACGGACCACGATCTGCTCCACTTCCTCTTTGAAGCGGAAATCAGCGCCTAACTTTCTTGCTCTATGATAGAAAGCATTGACCGAACGAAGCGGTGAGGCTGATCCGTCATCAGGGGAAAAGGTCCCGCCGCGAAGGCCTTCCATGTTTATCCCCGGGACCACCTCCTGTATCTTCTGGGGGCCCACAAAGTCGATGTTGAGACCATATTTCTTCTGGATGGGCAGAATGCTTTTGAGGGCCTTTTCTTCGCTTTCTCTGTAAACTGGAAAGGTGTACCCGCCTTTCAACCATTCAATGTTGTCCCCATGCCTCTTCTGCCACGTGGAGAAGACCTCTAGAGACATGAGGCAAGTGAGGATCTTGCCCGGATCTGAATGGGTGGCCCTGATCCCGCCGATCGCCTTCTTGTTCTCCCCCTGGCCCGGAGAGGGATTCTTGTCGAGCACAAGGGTTTTCACGCCCATCTCCGCCAGGGACATGGCTACGGGGACCCCGACTGATCCGGCCCCAATCACGATAACATCATAGCTACTCATGCCGTCCTCCGTCTCTCATTCCAGCGAGTATGCCCAGCGGGACCTCAACAAAGAGAGGGCGATCCACCCGGTCCGTCACTTCACCCAGGTCGATGCCTTCCTCCTGGAAGATGCGCCGGATCATGGGCCGGCACGTTTTTGAGCCGCAGGCTCCCATTCCGGCTCTGTTCAACGCTTTGAGCTGGTTCATGTCCCGGACCCCCTCCCGGATCGAGGCTCTGATCTCGCCTGCGGTGACTCTCTCGCAGCGGCAGACGACCGCCTCATCAGGAGGAAGCTCTCGTTCGTAAATCAGGGACGGTTCCACCTGCTTTTCCTGCACCCAGATGCCCACGGCTTTCTTGGCCACATCCTTTTCAACCTTGATCTGAACGAGGAGGGTTCCCGGATACTTCTTTTGACTGGCAACCACTTTTTCCACTGCATAATAGCCGAGGATCCCGCCGTCCACGTCCGTGACCGGCACCTTTTGCCCAACCTCCACTTTTTCCCGCCACACCTCATAGGGGAGAGAAACCGTAGGGTGCTCCTCATCCTTGCGGTAATCGACAAGAGTCGCTGCAAGACCGGGACAAACAAAAACACAGCTCATACAGCCCTTGCAGAGGGAGACGTCCACCATGTAGGGGAGGCCCGTGATTTCATCTCTCTCTGTTCTAATGGCATTTTCAGGGCAGACCGAAGTGCAGGGATTGCAGGGCACTTCCTGAACACAGTGAAAAATAGGCATCACCCCTTTTTCCTCTTTGGGCTTTTCCCGCCGGAGAACAGGGCCCGGCTTGGATTTGAGGATCTTCTCTTTTGCTTCCCACTCCTTCGGGATCTCCCCTTCGTAGAGCCCAAG
This sequence comes from uncultured delta proteobacterium, assembly GCA_963702565.1. Taxonomy (GTDB): domain Bacteria; phylum Desulfobacterota; class DSM-4660; order Desulfatiglandales; family HGW-15; genus CAVPDE01. Next base: position 609,118 of record CAVPDE010000010.1, read on the forward strand.
GGATTTCGCAATCTTGAGCCCTTGGATCTTGCCCGTGAACATAGCGGCAGAGGCCTCTGCGATTTCACCGGCATCACCGGCCGAGAAGACCTCCATGCCCCACTCTTTCGCCTTGAAGAAGAACTCATTGACTTCAGCGAGACCCACGGCGATCAGCACGGTGTCCACGTCGAAAGTTCGGTGTGTCCCGGGAACGACTTTCCACTGCTTGTCCAGGGCTGCAATGGTCACCTTTTCCACCCTGTCCTTACCCGTGGCCGAGACCACGGTGTGGCTCGTGAAAATGGGCACGCCCAACCTCATGAGCTTGTCGGCATGGACTTTGTACCCGCCGACCTGCGGAAGGGCCTCCACGAGGGCCGCCACTTCGATCCCGGCTTGAATCGCATGATAGCCTGCGATGAGGCCTACATTCCCTCCGCCGACGATGAGGATCCTGTTCGATGATTTGACGAGGTCACGATTCACCAGCGTCTGGAACGCCCCGGCCCCGTAGACACCGGGCAGAGTGTTCCCGGGAAAGGAGAGCATCTTTTCCCGTGCTCCTGTGGCCACGAGAAGTCGCTGGGGTTTTATCTTCCGGTAAAGGTTCCCCTTGACCACACCGACAATGCGGTCCGAAAAAACGCCCACTGCCGTTGCGTTCAGCCACACCTCCACGGAATCGAGCTTTCGGAGTTCTTCTTCGAGAAGCCGGGCGATCTCAAACCCCCGGGTCCCTGCGTGGGAATCCTCCACTGAACCGAAGAACTTGTGGGTCTGGAGGAGGAGTTTTCCTCCCAGACTGCTCTTGTCATCCACAAGGAGCGTGTCCACTCCCAGCTTCCCGAGCTCTATGGCTGCGGAAAGCCCGGCCGGCCCTCCTCCCAGGATCAGCACCTCCACATCCCTTCGCGGCGGCTCTTTTAGGGCAGGCACCCTGTCGTCTTCAGGCAGAACAGGCAGCCCTTCGAGGCTCTGCACCTTCATCCCGGCCCTCAGGGGGGTCATGCAAGATTTGACCGGCAGACCATCCGCAATCACCATGCACTGGGAGCACTGCCCGTTGGCGCAAAACAGTCCTTGCGGGCTGTTGTCTTTGTGGTGGTGACCGAAGATGTGAACGTCGTTTGCGATCAGGGTTGAAGCGATCATCTCTCCTTCGTAGCCCTGAAGCGTTTGCCCGTTCCATATGAATTCCACTTCCTTTTTCTTGGGAATCTCAAGGATGGGATGCCTGGTGATCCTGTTCTTTGTCATAGAACTCCTTCCCCTTTTTTCGGTCTCCCTCGCACCTTCCGGGCCCTCTTCTCCATCAAGCGATTAAACTTGTACACATGGCCCTGAACCAGAAGACTGGCTTTTGACGCCTCTTTTTCCTCCACAGCTTTGATCACTTCGCAAAGATCCTGATAGTTCTCCTTTAGAATATCCTCCTGCCTTGGCAGAAAGCGGTCAAAATAGCGGTGGATGTTGTCATAGACGGTCTGCATGACCGATTCGTAGACGGGATTCCTCGCCATTCGTGCCAGAGCCATGTGAATCTGGTTGTCCACCTGGATGAAAGCGTCCCAGCGCTCCGTGCCGGCATCGAGATGGGCTTTTGCCACCTTCAGCAGGTTCTTGAGCTGGCGCACATCCTGTTTCGTCGCCCTTTCAACCGCAAGGGCAGCCACCATGCCTTCGACCCCTTCGCGGAATTCCGCCAGATCCCTCAAAGAAGCCTTCTGGGAACGGATCAGCAAGGCGAGGCTTTCACTGACCTGCCGCGTGGTCAAGTCCTTGACCACGGCGCCTCCCTTGACCCCGGTTTTGATGTCGATCAGACCCTTCTGCTGCAGCACCCTCAGGGCTTCGCGGAGAGTTCCCCGGCTCGCCTTGAAAATATCCACCATCTCTCTTTCAGCTGGCAGGCGACTCCCTGCCTTAAGCTGACCCCGGAGGATAGCCTCTTCGACCTGGGCGACCACATCCTGGAAAACTCTGTTCTGCCGGACCTCCTGGAACATAGGACTCCTTGTTTCCATAATGGTCTAACCATTATAATGTTTTGAATTTTGTGTCAAGAATTTTCTGGAAGATGGGTGTTGGGCGAGGGAAGTCACTCTTTTGCTGTTTTTGCGTTTCTTGCGAACTCCGCAAAAACCTGGAAGTACTTTTCTCCGCCCACGATGAACACGTCGTTGTGTCCGGCGTCTTTGACCGGGTAGAAAAACTTGGGATCTGTGGCGGCTTCGAACAGTTTTTGCCCCATGGAAAAGGGCACGATCTCATCCCTGTCCCCGTGGACAATGAGTTTCGGAACAGAAACGCGGCCGATCTTCTCGATGTTGTTGTAGTGCGCAGGAAGAAGCGGAGAGAATAGCGCAAAGAGGGCCATGCCTTTGGCCATGTCTTTTGTCGATGTAAAGGCGCTCTCAATGACAAGACCCCTCACCTGCTTTTGCAGGGCCACTTCGATGGCCACGGCCGCTCCGATGGAGTGACCGTGGAGAACGATCCTTTCCGGCGCTATCTTCTCCTTTTCCCTAAGATAGGTCCAGGCGGCAATTCCGTCCCTGTAAAGGCCTGGTTCAGAAGGTCTGCCTGAACTCTTGCCGAATCCCCTGTAGTCAAATAAAAAAACCGAAAGCCCCCTCCGCAGAAACGGCTGGACGAGGTCAAGTCGGTGGGAGATATTCCCCGCATTCCCATGGGAGTGAAGAATGACCGGGCCGGCCTCTGCCCCTTGGAACAGCCATCCGTGCAGTTTTTCCCCGTCTTCCGTGTCGAAATAGGCGTCTTTGTATGCGAGGCGAAACTCCTCGGGCCGGAAGTCAAAGTGAGACTGAGGGAAATAAATGAAGAAACTCTCGACACGAGGATAGAAAAGATACGTGCAGGCGGCGAGGATCAGGACAAAACCAACCAGGTAAGCCCAATGGATCGGCATGAACAGCACCTTCCGGAGAGGATTTTTTTTAGCCATGGGCCTATTATCGCCGATCCATTTCCGGCTGCAAAGTCAAAAAACCCGGTGCTCTAAGAATGTTGCCCCTCGGATGGATTGTAAATCTTGCCGTCGCGCAGCTCGATGATCCGGTCGGCCATTTTGGCCAGGGCTAGGTTGTGGGTCACGAGGATAATTGTGAGCCCCTCCTTTTGATTCAGCCCCTTGAGGAGATCGCCGATCTCCTGGCTCCTTCTCGAGTCGAGGTTCCCGGTGGGTTCGTCGGCAAGAATAATGCTGGGCCTGTTGACGAGGGCCCTGGCAATCGCCACGCGCTGCATCTCTCCGCCTGAGATCTGGCCCGGCAGATGTTCCTTGCGGTGATCGATCTCCATGAGCTTCAGGATTCTTTCTACCTCTTTCTCCGCCCCGGGCTTCTTGTAGAAGGTGAACGGAAGCATCACATTCTCGATCACGGTCAAGGTGGGGATGAGGTAGAACTTCTGAAAAATGTAGCCGAAGATATCCCTCCGGATCTTTGTGAGAGTGGCCTCAGATAAAGCCTCACCGTGATCCACAACCGTCCGACCCGCAAGGGCAAGCCTTCCGGAGGAAGGGTTGTCCAGACACCCAAGGATGTTGATCAGAGTCGTCTTCCCGGATCCCGAGGGACCTACAAAGGCGACAAACTCCCCGGTCCTGACCGAGAGAGAGACATCGTTGACCGCCGCTATCTCCTCACTCCCTCTGCGATAGATCTTGACCAGATGATCGGCCTCAAGGACCTTTTTCCCATTTTCGTTCATCATTCCACCTGACTTCTTATCGCTTCAAGGGGACGCACTCTTCCCGCTTTCCACGAAGGATAGACTCCACTCAGCAGCCCGATCAGGATCACCACACCAAAGGTCAGGATAACGAGGGGCAAGTTGATTTGCACCAGCCCTCCGCTCGGCGCGTAGGGCAGAAGCTGGCGGATCAGGACTTCCGTCAATTTGGCCGTTGCCATGGCCAGGGCCGCGCCGATGATGCCCCCGCCGGTGCACAGGATCAGGGTCTCGAGCCAGATCAGCTTAAAGATATCCCAGGCCGTAGCGCCCATGGACTTCAGAATCCCTATCTCCTGGAGCCGCTCCATGACCGACATGAGAATGGTGTTGATCACTCCCACCACGGAGATCAGGATGGCGATGAGGGCGATGGAGAAAACCATCACCTTGGCGGTGGAAACCAGGGTCATGATCGTCTGCTTGACCTGCGAGAGGCTGACCACCTGCACATCCGGCAGCTTGTACATTTTCTCTTCGAATTTGGCGATGTCGGCATCCTTCTTGACTTTGATGCCGATGCCGGTCAGCTCATCCTTGATACCGAAGATCTTCTGAACGGCCTTGAGAGGGAGAAAAATGGTGCCGTCGTCCTGGGTCCCTGTTCGCTTGAAGATTCCGACGACCTTCACCTCGACATTCTTCTCGGTAATGAGCAGGAGATCTCCTACTTCCCGCTGTTCCAATTCGGCCGCCTCATAGCCGAGCACCGCTTCCATGGCTTCAGGATCGGTAAACCACTTCCCCTGCTTGAACTCCAGAAAGCTTTTCATGGGAGGAAAGGTAACGGGGTCAACACCCAGGTAGGCGCTGTAACCCCCGCTTTCACCTTTGTTGGGGTCGAAGACAGCCTGCATGAGCATGGCCGTGACTTCCTCCACTTCAGGTTCCTTGGTGATCTGCTCCGTGATGCTCTGAGGCATGTAGCGGAGGCCCGTGCCCCCCTTGAGCATGAGCGTTGCCGCTTCGTAAGGGCACCCCTTGGCAGTCACGATCATCTGGAAACCCAGGTTGTCGATGTCTTTGTTGAGCGAAGACTCATAGCCCTTGTTGAAGCCAAGGAGGCTCACAAGCACCCATGCCGCCAGGGCAATGCCGATGATGGTCAGCCCGCTCCGGGTCTTTTTGCGAAGCAGGTTTTTGTATGCCACGTTGAAGATCTTGATCATTTCTTTTGTTCTCCACCCGCTTTGTGATATTGAAGGTACTTGTTGCCCAGAATGAATTCGTCGACGAGGATGAGATTCTTCTTGGTTCCCCTCAAGGCTGCCTTGAAGTCGGGTTCTGCTTCGGGCACGGGGTTCTTGATTTTCTCCACTCCGCTTGCGCCGCTTGGTTTACCGGTTTGAACATCGAAGTTGTAAAAGTCCTTGAGGGTCAGCCCCACAAACTGCTCGCCGAACTTCGGATCCCGCAGCTCCTTGCCGTACCTAGACGTCAGTTTCTGGAAGTAAAAATTCCTGATGACCCCTTCAAGATCCAGGACGACAAACACTTGGATGCCGCCGTACTGGCCCTTCTGATTCACTCCGTGGATATATCCGATCTTTTCCTTGCCTTTGAACACCTCGTAAAGAGTGTATGGCACGTCGATGGTCTCAAAAAGCCCCTGAAACTTGTCCCCCAACCTTTCCTCGACCTGCGTGAGAAGGGCCGGGCCCCCCTTCTGGTCAATGGCCACGTAATTGGTCTTATAGCCTGTCGATCCCGGGAAAAGCCTGGCCACGTCCCGATCAGGATCATTGAGGTCGCACCCCACCGCAGCAAAGAGCACCTGCGCAGGAATCACGATAACCGTAAGCATCAAAACCATAAGACTGATCTTTTTCATCATGGTCATCCCCAACATCACAGCAGCTTGTAATACCAATAAATCTGAAACACGACCCTGTTGTCGTTCATCTCCGCGTCATAGGTGTAAACGCCTCTGAGTGCAATATCGGAGGTCAGTTTGTACGTGATTCCACCGTTGAGTTCGTAGTTCCAATCGCCTTCGAAATTCCGGTAAACCGGTTGGAACTCGAGTTTCAACCGGTCTTCCTCCAGAAAATTGACCCCGATCCTCCAGAGAAACGCATAGGTGTCCTCCTCCATCTTTTCTCCGGCCACGGCTTCGAAGCGGTTTTCGATGTTGTTCCAGAAATAGGTGAAGTCTGCACCGTAAAGAAAGGTCCTCATCGGATCGGGCATGATCTTTTCATAGCCGATGGTATCGATCGGTTTGCCGTAAGTGGACGAGACCCCGATGTTGTAGTTGTCCCTGCTCAGCACGCCGTAGGAGGCGCGGCCGCTGATGAGGTAGTTCCCGTCAAACTCAAGTGGCATTCCTGAACCCGTGCTGTAGGAGAGAGATAGGTTCCCCCATTCAAAATCCCTCGTCATTCCCACACCCCAGTCCCGATCATAGCCGTAACCATACATGGCCAAGGGCTGGAGCAAGAGAGCGTGGCTGTCGAGATAGGACGCCAGCCCGAAGGCGATGCGGTTGTGCCCGACCCAGACATCGGCAAAGCCTGCTTTGTACTTGAAAAAAGCATTGTAAATCTGGACTTGAAACTCCTCTTCACCGGTCGCTCTGTAAGCTTCGTTGTAGGCAAGCCGCATCTGAAGGGCAAAGGACCCCCAGTCCCCTGTTTCGCTCGAAAACCGCTGCAAGTAGTCAAACCCCACGCTCGGCTTTTGCATGACGTCCACAGGGTTCATGGAGTAGTAGATTGCTTCGTCGTTTTCCTCTGAGTAGCCCCCGACCCCCTGTGCCTCCAGGAAGAGCAGGTAGCTCTTGGCGAAAGCAGGACTGGCTGAGACGAGCAGAATCAGTGCGATGGAAACAATGATCCTATACATTGAATCTCACGCTCCCTGTGTAAATGGGTTTCTTGTCCTTGAGGAAGTTCAGAACCACTTCCCAGTCTCCGGGCATAACGACATTTACAGGAAGCAGGTAGTCTCCCTTCTTGTTCATTTTGAAATGCTGATTCCCTGAGCTGTGAGCGCCTTTCATGCTGGGCATGTCCGCATCGCCTGTGATTTCCAAAGAAGTGTCTTGCTTGCCTTCCTTGGTGAAGACCTGAATCTTCATGATGATCGTGCCCATCTGAGGCCTTTTGTCAAAGTTATAGACAAAATAATACTCATCTCCGATCCAGTACTTCTGTCCGGCTTTGAGCGCAGGGCCTGTGCTCTTGTCAGAGGCACGAACTTCAGAAGTGGCCAAAACGCTGCATTCCTGCACAGCTGAACTGGAAATCGCCCATGAGGCAACCGCAATGATTCCAATGAGTTTGGCTATTTTCCCCAGCATAGTCATGCCCTCTCTGTGAACGTTAGGTTAAAAACTGTCTGTAGCCGAGCTATATGGTAGGAATATAGGAATGCAGCGGTTGGCTGTCAAGCAACGGGAAAGCGATTTGCCCTGCGGCATTTGGCTCCGTGCACCGTGGGCCGTGCACCTTGCACCGTTCATATATGCATCTCCACCACATCTCCATCCTGGAGGGTGTAGTCCCGTTGCACCATCTGGCCGGCGTAGACGGACTTGCCCCAGACCCTGGCATACTTCAGCTTTTCCTTGAAATCCCTGTGAACCTTTTCCGCCAGCTCTTCGAGGCTGCTGTCTCTGGGAAGCACAAAAGGAGCCGTAGGATCATGGTCTTTCCCGGGAGCCCGAGTGAAAACCCTGATGATCTCGAAAAGATTGAAGATCTTCTCCACAAGGGCTGAAAGGTTGCGCCCCTTGTGGACCGAGATACCGATGCAGGGCAGCTTGATCTCCGACAACTCAAGAAAGACCTGGTAGTCCTCTTCGTTCTTTGCTTCGTCCATCTTGTTGACAACGACAAGCATTCTTTTGATGAAGGGAGGTTTGGTCAGATCTTCGGGAATTTCCGTTCCCTTAGGAAAAATGCGCCAGTCCCTGAGCATGGATAGCGAATCCTGAAGTTGTTGAAGAGGATCATCGCGAAGATCGATCACGACCATAATCATATCCACCCGCCTGAGCAAATCACTAAACCAGGGATCTGTGTACTCTCTGCTCAGCGGCGGTGTATCGATGAGTTGAAACTGGATGTTTTCATAAGGGACCATCCCCGGAGTTGGTTTCCATGTCGTGAAGGGGAAATCACTCACTTCAGGAGTGGCGTTGGTAATAGTTCCCACAAGAGACGACTTGCCGGTGTTCGGCGGACCGATGATCGCGATTTGGCCTGCCCCTTCCCTGTCAATGGAATAGGCCGTTTGGCTCCTTGTCCCCCCTTTCTTCTGTTGACCCTCTAACTTGAGCTTGGCTATTTTGCGACGGAGATCTGCCTTGAGCTTGTCCGTGCCCTTGTGTTTCGGCATGATGGCAAGCATTTCTTCAAGGGCTTCTATCTTCTCCTCCGGGGTTTTGCCGTCCCGGAAGCGTTTTTCAGCCTCGAAATACATGGGGGGCAAATTGGCCGGCACGTGGCTGTCCTCCTCTCGTTATTCTCTCCTTCTTTTTAGCAAAAAATTCTGATACCCTCAACACGCTGCTGTCCGCTTTATCCCCCCTCCCCTAGCCCCTCCCACCAGGGGAGGGGAAGTGGAAAATTTAATTACAGCTCAGAAGGAGTGAAAGTGCAATTACGCAAAAGATCACTAGGCAAAACCGCCATCGAAGTGACCATCATAGGCCTCGGTGGTGAGGGGGTGCTTCGGACCTTTGGGTACGAGCAGCAAGCCTATGCATTGATCAACCGGGCCATTGACCTTGGGATCAACTACTTTGAGTCAGCCCGGGCATACTCAGGCAGCGAGTCCTATTACGGGTTGGCGCTGAAGGAGAGGAGAAAACAAATATTCCTCACCAGCAAGTCTCATGCAAGAGACAAAAAAGGTGCCCTCGCCCACCTTCACGAGACCCTAACCAACATGAAGACAGATCACCTCGACCTCTGGCAGGTCCACGATGTGAGGACTGGTGAGGACGTGGAAGAGATCTTCGGGCCTCATGGCGCTCTGGAGGCATTCAGGGAGGCTAGAGACAAAGGGCTGGTAAGATTTATCGGTGTCACGGGCCACCATGACCCATTGATCACAAAGCGTTGTATCGACCTGTTTGATTTCGACACAGTTCTCATCCCGGTCAATCCTGGCGAACCTTTCTATATGAGCTATTTAGACACGGTAATACCGGCGGCATCACAGAAAGGGATGGGCATCATTGCCATGAAGGTCTACTTTCGCGGATTTGCATCCAGAATTCCCGGCTTCACAGGCATGGAACCATTTTTCCGGTTCGCGCTATCCCAACCTGTGACGACAGCGGTCATCGGCTGCGATGACATACGACAGTTGGAAGAGAACGTGAGCTTCGCCTCATCCTATACTGCCATGTCCCAGAAAGAACAGGATGAACTTTTGGAATTCGTTGCGCCTTATGCCCGGCAACTCATGTACTATAAGCCGTGATCCATTTTGGGCAGGAGGGCTTTTGAAGTTTCCGTATGTCTGTTGCGGGTAGTCCGTTGTCCGTGGTCAGTTGTCCGCAGTCTGCACCTACCGCCGACCGATGACCGCCGACGGCCGTTCTTAGTTCTCCTTTGCCCTTTCAGTAACGGATGAGACATCAAAGCTTCTGATTTGTCACTTGTTACTCTGTACTGTTTTTCAACTTTACCTATTCTTTCGTGTTTTCCAGTTTTCGTGTTTTCGTGGTTAGGCTTTTAGGTTTTCATTCTGTCTTCTGTCTACTGTATTCTCTTTTCCAACTTTAGGCACTTTAGCTCATTTTAGACATTTTAGGCACTTCTTCATGAAAGCCATGATCTTAGCAGCGGGGTTCGGGACAAGGCTTCGTCCTCTGACTGAGATAAAGCCAAAGGCCCTCATGCCTGTGGCCAACAAACCGGTCCTCGCCAGGAACATCGAATACCTAATCAGCCATGACATTACGCAACTCATTGTCAACGCTCACCACCATCACCAGCAGATAGTAAACTATCTTAGGGAGGAGTCCTCATTCGGCCTCAACATCGAGGTGAAAGTGGAGCCTGAAATCCTCGGCACTGGAGGAGGCATCAAAAATACCGAGGGTTTCTGGGATAAGGAGCCTTTCTTCGTCATCAATAGCGATATTCTGACCGACATCGATCTTGCTGCGGTTTATCAGGTCCACCAGACCTCGGGATCTCTTGTGACTCTGGTGCTTCACAACTGTGAACCCTACAACCAGGTCCAAGTCGATGAACAATGGAACATCACGGATATCGGCAAGGTCAACATGCCGGGCAGGTATGCCTTTACCGGGATTCATGTGGTCCATCCTGAAGTCCTGTCCCACATTCCTCGAGGCATTTTCTCCAACATCATCGAGTGCTATCGCCAATTGATCCTTATGGGGAAACCGGTTCGAGCATGCCTTGTCCAAGGTCATTACTGGCGGGACATTGGAAGCATCCAGAGTTACCTCGAGGCTAACCGAGAGCTTGCAGGCAGCAGCTTTGTTATTGGACCGGGCTGCTCTGTTGACTCTTCGGTCAAGCTCACGGATTGGGGCGTGATCGGCGAAAACAGCCGTCTTGGAAAAAACGTCGCGCTGCAGAGATCGGTCCTTTGGGAAGGAGTGACCGTCAAAGAAGGCATCAAGATTGTCGATGCTGTTGTGACCTCCGGCCGTGAAGTGGACCGTGACCTTCAAGGTGAGGTCTGGTGAAATAGCGAAGCGCCGTAAAATCCCCCTGCCCCTCTTTACGAAAGAGGGGTACTTCCTCCCTTTCCTAAAGGGAGGTCAGGAGGGATTTAGAGAGCCACCTGATGAAAAAGACCATCAAAAAAGCCGGCCCTCGCAGTGAGGGCCGGCTTTTTTCTTACTTGCCTGACTCGCTTAACCCCAGATCCTGATCAACAGCGGGGCCATGACGAGCGAGATAACGGACATCAGCTTCATGACGATGTTCATCGTGGGTCCTGAGGTGTCCTTGAACGGATCCCCTACGGTGTCCCCGATAACAGCGGCTTTGTGGTTGTTTGAACCCTTGCCGCCAAGATTGCCTTGCTCAATATATTTCTTCGCATTGTCCCAAGCGCCCCCTGAATTGGCCATGAAGAGAGCCATGAGCACACCCACGACGTTGGATCCCACCAGGAAACCGCCCAGGGCTTCCTTGCCGATGATACAGCCAACGACCACCGGAGAAAGAACCCCAACAAGCCCCGGAGCAATCATGTATCTGAGAGCCGCTCTGGTGGCAATGTCCACGCACTTTGCAGGCTCAGGTTCTGCGGTCCCTTCCATAAGCCCCTTGATTTCACGGAACTGCCTGCGAATCTCTTCCACAATGGCGAAGGCCGCCTTGCCGACCGCGGTCATGGTCATTGCAGCAATGAGGAACGGAACAATACCGCCCAGGAAAACACCGATGACCGTGTAGGCATCCGTGACATCAATCCGCTCCACCTTGGCAGCCTGGGAGTAGGCGACGAACAGGGAGAGGGCCGTCAGCGCCGCCGACCCGATAGCGAAACCTTTGCCGATAGCCGCGGTCGTGTTTCCGAGGGCATCCAGGGAGTCCGTGATTTTGCGTGTCTCAGGCCCGAGGTGAGACATCTCCGAGATACCGCCCGCATTGTCCGCGGTGGGTCCGTAAGCATCCACGGTCATGGTCACGCCGACCGTAGCCAGCATGCCCACTGCCGCGATTCCAATGCCGTACATCCCCGCAGACACATAGGCGACCCACATGGCCGCGCAAATCCCCACCACAGGTAAGGCTGTGCTTTTCATGCCCACGGCAAGGCCGGAGATGAGGACAGTGGCAGGCCCGGTCTTGGAGGACTCGGCGATCTCGATGACCGGTTTGGATGAAGTGTAGTACTCGGCCAGAAGTCCGATGATCATGCCCACGATAAGACCGCTCACCACAGCCCAGAAGACTCCCATGGGCAGCCCAAGAGAGCTGTTAATAATATAAGTGACAATGATCAGAATTGCGCCGCCGATGAAGGTTGAATACCTGAGGGCGTTTTGAGGTCCCATGCCCTGCAGAATCTTTATGGAAAAGACGCCGATCAGGGAAGCGACAAGACCACCCATCACGACCAGGACCGGCATGGCCATGTAAGTATAACGAACGGCCCACTCCTTGGTTCCAGCAGGCCAGAGTTTCATCATTTCCGGAGTCATAACCATTGTGGCTGCGATGGCGATGGTGGCAATGATCGCGCCCACATAGGACTCAAAAATATCCGCTCCCATGCCTGCGATGTCACCGACGTTGTCACCCACATTGTCGGCAATGACGCCGGGGTTTCTCGGGTCATCTTCAGGAATTCCGGCTTCCACCTTGCCCACAAGGTCTGACCCGACGTCCGCGGCCTTGGTGTAAATACCGCCGCCCATACGGGCAAAGAGAGCGATGGAGCTAGCACCCATGGCATAGCCGCTGATGTACTGGGCCGTCTCAGCGCTGCCCCCAAAGATATAGAACCAGATCCCGACACCCAGAATCCCCAGGCTCGCCACGGAGAGACCCATGACCGAACCGCTGAAATAAGAAACGATGAGAGCCTTGCCAATCCCACCCTGGTTGGCAGCCCAGGCCGTGCGGGAGTTTCCCTTTGTGGCGGCTCGCATTCCGAAGAACCCGGCGAACATGGAGCAGAACGCCCCTGTGATAAAGCAGATCGCCGTTTGCCAGTTGATACCGACAATGAGCAGAACAAATACGATGATGACGAAGACTGTCAGGGTGGTGTATTGCCTTTTTAAAAACGCCATGGCTCCCTGGAAAATGTAGCGCTCGATCTTCTGCATCAGCTCTGTGCCGTTGGGCTGTTTTGCAATCCACTGGTAAATCAAAACAGCAACGAACATCCCGAAAAGCCCGAATACCCATGACCAGTTGACTAATGAAAGCATGATCCTCTTTGACCTCCTTGCCTAAGAAAAGATTTTATAACACCTGCCCTATCTGATCTCGTACCCCGGCCCCCCAAGGTGTCAAATAGGGAAACCCGGGCAAACGCTGCACACCTCTATAATAAGGAAGTTTTTTCGGAAATGGGCACTAATGGACGCGGACTATAGTTGAAAGAAAAGGCTTGTGTCAAGGCAAATTATGACGGTCTGACGGAGAAGCTCGACTAATACAACCGGTTTATATTTCATGGGAATTGGTTCGCGGCTCTCTCCACATCTTGGAAGGATCCCTTACAGTTTCCCTCGCTGCGAAGAAATGACCTTCTTGAGTTCATCTCGCCATTCAATGACCTGCTCAACCCTCGACATAATCTTTGTCATGATGGTCGTGGAGCTTGATGAAAGGGAGCGGCCATAGGCCTGGAAAACTTTTATCGGAGACCCCTTCTTCACGAACAGAGCCAAGGCATTGACGATGAGTTCGATGAGCTCCTCATCCTTCAAGTCCAGTTCCATGGTGAGAGCTTTCCCATCAATCGTAAGGACCACGTTCTTCGGTTCCTTCATGCTGGGTCTCCTTGCTGCGCCAGGCCCGTCTTTTGTGTATTCCGCGCGAAATTAAGCATTAGCCATACCAAATCTTTATCATTTTTTCAATGCAAAGTTTTGCGCAAAGTTTTGCGCATAGGCTCTTGACAAAAGTATCAATTGATACTACTATCCTTGCATGCCAGAAAGGCCCTCCTACCGTGAACTTCATCTGAAGCTGAACCAGGCAAGAGAAGCGGCAGCGGCAAAACGGATCAGGCTCCTTGAACCGGACAGCATCCTCGCTGATTTGCTTGATTTGGATTACCTTGTTGAAGATCTGATCGAGCGACTGCCTGCCATCTTGCAGGAGATTGTTCCGCGAGACTACAGGGGCCAGAGCCCTCCGAAGAAGTCCTATGAAAGGGCGATCCTCGGATCCGAGCTCTTCGCCTTCAGATGGGTCAGCAAAGGGTTTGGATGCCGGATGTATTTCAAGTTTGCGCTCAAGGAGCAAGACCTCTGGATCGTCTCTTTGCACAGAGACAGGAGTAAGTGAGGGGAGGTGGATGGTATGGATTGTCCAAATGACCGTGGCCCAATGCGATTGAAAACCGTGCCCAAGGAACTGCTCTTCCGGGGCAAGCGATTGAAGTTCCGCGCACAGCATTACGTTTGCCCTATTTGCGGGATTGAAGCCGACGATTTGGGCTTGGCGGCCGAAAACCAGAAGACTCTTTCAGATGCATACCGAGCCGCAGCAAGGTTCCTCACCAGCGAACAGATCATCGAGGGTCGGAGGAAAATGGGTTGGACCCAGGAAGACCTTGCTAGAGCCGCCAATGTGGGGATTGCGAGCATCAAAAGATGGGAGACTGGTCAGATCCAGACCAGGGCAATGGACGATGTTCTGAGAAGGGCGCTTTCCGGTGAAGCGACGTGCGCGGACCCTTACACTGGTAACAGGCCTTTATCACTTGCCAGAATCAAACTGGTTTTGGAGCAGTTCAGTCGGCTCCTCGGCAGGCAGTTCCTTAAGTCACCCAAGGATAAGATGCTGTATGCGGCAAAATACCTTTGGTACACGGACATGGTAGCCTTTAGGGAAACAGGGCAGAGCATGACCGGGGGAACATATGCAGCCCTGCCCCACGGGCCACAATTGAACAACTACAGCGATCTGGTTCCTATCATTAGGGGATCTGACGAAAGGCAGGCTGAACCCCTCAAGGAACAAGAGCTGCGGATCATGACGCGCATAGCAAGGACCTTCCCGAGCAATCAGTCCATTTATAGGGCTGTTCACAAAGAGGAGGCCTACACATGCAAAAAGAACGGAGAACTCATTCCTTATTCCGATGCTGAGCGCATAAAGGCGGTATAACAGGAGGGAACGAAGAGACTCGATGCGCCCATACCAATGGAATGGAAGTTTTTCCGAGCGAGAGAAAACTGGATGCCCTGTAACTCCCTTAATTTATTGGAGCCACCGCGCGGAATCGAACCGCGGACATCCTCATTACGAGTGAGGTGCTCTACCGACTGAGCTACGGTGGCTCGCGGAGGGAATCCCTGTCGCAGGTCTACACCGGGCTCGATAAAACGCCCTGTTCAATTCCTGCAGATTACTCAGCATATTTGAAGACATGCCCTGATGTCAACTTCTCTTCTTCAGTAAGACTCTGGTGACACACATCCAAAAATGATCTATAGTGCAGAGCTGAAAGAGCTATTCCCTCACAACCAACGCACTCAAAGAAAGAATTCAGGAAACATCCCATGGATAAAGACCTCACCAAAGTCAAAAGGGACCTCAAGAAGCTGCTGCAGTCTCAACCGCTGGCGGTGCTGGCCACCCAAAACCGGGGGCAACCCTATGCCAGCCTGATAGCCTTCGCCTCCAGCGACGACCTTAAGTCTCTTTATTTCGCCACCACCCGGTCCACGCGCAAGTATGCCAACCTATCAAGCGATTCGAGGGTCGCGGTGCTCGTTGACAACCGCTCCAACAAGGCATCCGACTTTCGCTGGGCCATGGCGGCAACGGCAACAGGAAAAGCTAAAGAGGTGAATGATCGCAAGAGGGAAAAAGCATTGGAGCTTTATCTTGCCAAACATCCCCATCTGAGGGAGTTCGTCCACTCGCCCACCTGCGCCTTCTGTGAGATCAGGGTCCAGACCTTTTTCGTTGTCACTCGGTTTCAGAGCGTGGTGGAGGTCCACGTCAGAGCATGAAGCTTGCCCTTCCCCTTCATGAAATCACCCAAAAGGACCGGCCCCGGGTCGGCGGCAAGGGCTTTGCCCTGGCTGCCATGCAAAAAAGCGGCATGCATGTGCCGGAGGCAATCTGCATAAGCACAGAAGCCTATGACGAGTACGTCTCATCCACGGGCCTGCGGGAACAGATGCACATGGAGCTGTACCGCAAGCCCTTTGAGGAGATGCGATGGGAGGAGATCTGGGATACGGCCCTTCGCATCCGAAACATGTTTACAAAAACACCTCTACCGAGCGAACTCCGCAAACAACTGAGGGCTCCCCTCGCCCTCCGGTTACCCGGGCGGCCGGTCTCTGTCAGGTCTTCAGCTCCCGGCGAGGACTCATCCAAGACATCCTTCGCAGGTCTCCACGAATCCTTTGTCAATATCCGAGGCGTCGAATCCATACTGGAGCACATCAGGCTTGTGTGGGCCTCCCTGTGGTCTGACCGGGCTCTTCTCTACCGGCAGGAGTTGGGCCTTGATGTGGAGAAAAGCACCATGGCGGTGGTGGTCCAGGAAATGATCTTCGGTGAACGCTCAGGGGTCGTCTTCGGCATGAGCCCGGTCCATGAAAAGCAATCCGCCGTAGAGGCGGTTTACGGGCTAAACCAGGGCTTGGTGGATGGGACCGTGGAACCGGACCGATGGATCCTGGATCGTAAGAGCGGGCATATCCTGTCTCATCGTCCTGCCCGAAGAGAGAAAATCCTGTCAGCCGGACCAGAGGGTGTCCGGTTGGAGAACCTGCAGGGCACGCTTCGTCGTCGCGCTCCTCTCAGGGATAGGGAAGTCAAAGAGGTCTATGATCTTGTCATGAAGGCAGAGGCTTTGTTCGGCTCCCCCCAGGATGCGGAGTGGACCTATTTCAAGGATGCCCTTCACGCGCTTCAGGCTCGGCCGATCACCACTCGCTCCGCCTCATCAGAAGATCAGCGGCCCTGGTATCTCAGTCTTCACAGGAGCTTTGACAATCTGAGAGGTCTTCGGACAAAAATCGAGAAGGAACTCATACCCGGAATGGAAAGGGTAGCCCGTGAGATGGGCATGGTGAATCTCCCTGCCCTTTCGGACTCAGCCCTTGCACAGGAGATAGGTCAGAGAAGCCGTATCCACAAAGAGTGGCTGGAGACTTACAGGCGCGACTGTATTCCCTTTGCCCACGGCATGAGACTGTTTGGCAAGATCTACAATGACCTCATGAAACCCAAGGACCCCTTTCAGTTCGTATCGCTCTTAGCAGGCTCCGGCATGGTCAGTGTGCGGAGAAATCAAATGCTGGTGGACCTCGCTGAGCTGATCAGGAAAGACCCGAGCAACAAGGCCTGCATCCTGGAAGGTAAAGGGGATGATTGTAAACCGGAGGTCAGGAAAGGGCTGAAACGGGTACTGGATCAGTTCGGAGACCTGGCATGGGAGAAGGGTCGATTGGGCGAGGACAGGGACAGGCTTATGAAACTGGTTCTCCAAATGGCCCCCCGCCCTGAGAAGGGAACATCCGCAAGAGCCGGAGCTCCGGGACAATTGGAAAAGGACTTCTTATCTCGTTTTGACGAAGACCAGAAGTCTTACGCCCTTGAACTCCTTGATCTGGCCAGGGCCAGCTATCGGCTGAGGGATGATGACAACATCTACCTGGACAAGATCCAGGGCCAGGTGCTGGCCGCAGTGGAGGAAGGCCGCCGGCGCATCCAGGGAAGGCCCATGCGTGATAGCAAGGCCGTAGCAACCGACGACCTGTTCAACGCGGTGCAAAGCGAGGCGCCGTCCCACAAGGAGGCTCAAAAAGCGCAGCAACCCGCTAAAAAGAAATCTTTCTCCCTCAAGTCGAGACAAATTCTGGGTCAGCCTGCCGGCCCCGGAATGGCTATGGGAAAAGCGAGGGTCGTGCTCGACTCCTCAGACCTTTTCAGCTTTCAAAAGGGGGAGATCCTCGTGTGTGATGCAGTGGATCCTGGAATGACTTTCGTGGTTCCCCTTGCCTCAGCCATCGTTGAGAGACGGGGAGGCATGCTCATCCATGGCGCCATCATCGCACGGGAGTATGGCATCCCCTGCGTGACCGGAGTCCCGGATGCCGTAAACCAAATCAAGACAGGGGACTTCATCACCGTGGACGGCCATCTTGGGATCGTGATCATTGGAGAAGCCACCCTGTGAATCCAAGTAGGCAGTATGCAGTAGGGAGTAAGCAGGAAGCAACAAGATCAATAGCAAGCTTGGGAGAAAAGCCATCCTCATTCGCCCTTACTTCTTACTGCCTACTGCTTACTGCTTACTGTACCCGAGGGACTCGAAAGAGACCGCACTCTACGGCTCAGGCCTAGACGCTGCTACAAATTCTCCGGTGTGACCTTGTCTCCCTTCCCCAAAATCTCCCTGACTCTCTTGTAAGCTTCCTGGTCCTGCCTTTTGCGCGAAGCGCTTCGTTTTCTGAGAGACGCCATGGGCATGGTGAGACGGGGATTCGTTTTGAGCAGGGCTTCATGTCTGGCCATGAATGCCCAGTAGAGCGAGGTGAACGGACAATCGGTCTTGGGATTGAAGGAGCATAGCTTGCAGTAATCGCTCATCCTGTTGATGTAAGCGGCACCCGACACATAGGGTTTGGTGGTCATGAGACCGGCCAGAGCATAGGTCCCCATGCCGAGGACATTGGGTTCCACCACCCAATCGTAGGCATCGGCGTAGGCAACCCAGAACCAGTCCGTGAGTTCTCTGGGACGGACGTCGAGCAGGGTCGCAAGGTTCGCAAGGATCATGAGCCTCGTGATGTGATGGCTGTATCCCTCTGACCATACATCCGAAACAACGGTGTCCAGGCAAGCCAGCCCCGAGGGCTCTCCCCAATACGCAGGAGGCAGCGGAGTGTCACAACCCAGGGCACACGGAGCTGCGCCTCCATCCGGTCCCTTCGCTTTTTTGCTCATTCCCCACGGCTTTCCTGCCCACCTTTCGTATCCCCCGTCACCAGGTGTCTTTTCTATTTGCGTCTTGCCTCCAGGCACATGACGGAACCCGTCGGTGGATTCATGAACATGTCGCACAAACTCCCGCCACCCGAGAATCTGACGGATGAAACCCTCTTTGCTTTCCAGGGGCAGCGTCATGCCCGCCACATCAGAGATCACGCGGGACGGCAGGAGTCTGTGGATATTCACAAGGGATGAGATGCGAGTGTGAAAGAGGCTCCGCGACCTGTGGGACATGGCGTCTTCATAGGGTCCGAAAAGGGGTAGGCACTCTGCCTTGGCCCAAGACCAGAGCTTTTCAGCATCCTTTCCGGTGGTAGGGAGAGCGCCCAGGTCCAGTTGGCCCGGATGACGGGCAAAGGTTCGTCCTATGAGTTCCCCGACCTCCTCCTTGATGGGGTCCCGTGGAAAGGAGGGTGGTTCGGGCGAAGCCGGTTTCCCATGCCAAGGAAGCCTGTTTTCCACATCAAAACTGTATCGTCCTCCGACAGGTTTCTCCCCCTCCATGAGGATGCCGGTTTTCCGTCGGATAAAACGGTAGAAGCTGTCCATCTTCCATGGGGGAGCCTTGGCATCGCTTTCTCCGAACTGATCTGCAGTCGAGAGCCAACCTTCATGTGGGATGAACTGGAGAGAACCTTTATGGACGAGCTTTTCGAGATCCGCTCTCAGTTCCCTCTCTGCAGGCACCATGACTCGCAAGGGTCCCAACTCAGGGATGAGAGGTTCGAGGGCCGCGGCGTACGGCCCATCGGCTACCACATGCCGGACAGCCACGCCCCTGCTAGCCTGTTCAAGGGCGAAATGGCGCAGGTTGGCGATAATGAGGGCTAGCTTTTGCTTGTGATAGGGACGCCGGGACGGCTTCCAGGGATTCTCCACAAGAACAAGGCCGAGGGTCTTCGGATCTTCCCTGGAAAGCGGGCCTATCTGATCGGTCAATTGATCGTAGGGGACAAAAAGCCAGCGCCGGCCGCCTGCCTTTACCTGCCGTCTCGCCAGCTCTTTCTTGAAATAGCCCATAACACCCGCTTCCTGAATAGGCACGTTATCACGTTTGCTATTGCCCGACCAACACACAAATGATAGAGCTTCCATGCAAGCATGAAACTCTTCAATATCGATCAGTTCACTCGTGAAACTTTTCCGCTTGCCGATGAAAAAGGAGATTTCCGCAGCGCATGAAAGCCATCCCCTTTGACCCTGAAAAAGATCTTGCTCCCCTTCCCTTCGAGGCCCGGCACGTGGAGCTCGCAAAAGAGTTGAAACAACTCGGGATGCCATGGGTTCCGCACGTCGGGTGCTTTGTGTGGGATGCGGAAGGCATCATTGAGGCCGGTTCGCCCTTCCCGGAAAACATTTATTTCATACTGAGCCTACCTAGATTCATCAGCATATTCGGCAGCATCGAGGCCATGCGTGAGAAGCTGGTCTGGTTGCCGACGTGGCACCAGGCCCGGCTGCTCTGCCGGCGGCTCGGCATTGAAGACAAAGAGATTGCTGCGATCTGGAACACGGATCGTGCCATAAACCCTGGAGATGAGCTTTTGGCCGTCTATCAAAAGCTGGCTGATGCCCTTTTGCGCCAGCGCTCTTGAGCCGCCGGTTTTTTTGTTGCAAGAATTCTTCTTGAAGGCAATTCAGTTTCTTAGGAGGAGATCATTTCACGTGCCGAAGGTCTTGCTCACCACCGTTTGCCGTCCCTTTGGGGGAAACGGCGAAGGTGATTCCGTTGGCGCCGAATTGTTTCACGCCCAGGTGACTCGCAGCCAGGGTGTCTTCAGCTATCGCCAGGTGATTCGCTGCTGGGGGCTCGATTACATCGCAGAGAACATCGATGCTCCGTCGGTGGTCCTTCACTATCCCTCGGAGAGCGAATTTCTCCGTGAAATCGAGAGCCGCAGTTTTGATTACATCGGCATCAATTTCGTCGTCGCCACCTTCCACAAGGTCCGAAGGACGGTCGACCTGATTCGAAACTGCTCGCCCCGGTCGAAGATTGTCCTTGGCGGATACGGCACCGTGCTCCCCGATGAGGTGCTGGCTCCCTTCGGAGATTTCATCTGTCGGGAAGAAGGCATCGGCTTCATGCGAAAGCTCCTTGGAGACAACGCTGATCGCCCCATCCGCCACCCCTATGCACCCATCGAATCGCCCCGCGTCTATTCCTACCCTATGAAAACCAAAGTGGCACACATCACCGGCGGTCTCGGGTGCCCCAATGGGTGCGACTTCTGCTGCACCTCCCACTTCTTCAAGCGCAAATATGTCCCCTTCGTACAAAGCGGCCGCGAGCTCTATGACACGATCTTCCTCATGGAGCAAAAGGCAAAGGATGCCGGTGATGAATTGAGCGGCTTCATCATCATCGACGAAGACTTCTTCATCCACGCCAAAAGAGCGAGGGAATTTCTTGCCTGCGTGCGGGAAGGCGGCAGACCCCTCTCCATCATGGGGTTTGGGAGTGTGAGAGGTTTGTCCCAGTTCACCGCCGACGAAATAGCGGAAATGGGATTTGACATTCTCTGGACCGCCTTCGAGGGGACAGGATCGGGATATGAGAAGTTGAAGGGGCAGGACGTCCCCGTGCTTTACCAGGCTCTGAAATCCCGCGGTGTGTCGATTCTCACCTCCATGATCATCGGCTTTCCCTTTCAGGATCGATCTCAGGTCCTGGAGGATTTCAGTAAGCTAATGGAACTGGGGCCCGCGCTCTGGCAGATCTTGATTTATTTCGCTTTTCCGGGCACGCCCCTCCACCGCCAGGTTCTCGCAGGGGGGCGCTATCTTCCAGAATACCTTGACCACCCTGACTACCGAACCTTTGACGGGTTTTCCATGCACTTCAAGCACCCTCATTTCACTCCATCAGAGCTTGAGAATCTTCAGCGTGAGCTCTACCGGAAGGCCTTTGAACTCCTGGGTCCCTCCCTCATCCGCGTGGTGCGAACATGGTTCGAAGGGTATTGCAACCTCAAGAATTCCGCCAATCCCCTGCTGCACGGTCGTGCAGAGCGGATGAAAGGATATGTCCGCAGCGCCCTTCCAGGGGTCTATCCTGCAATCTTGTTTGGACCGAATGAGGACCGGAAAAACGAGGCAAGGGGATTCCTGAAGGATATTGAAAAGGAGCTCGGCCCTGTCTCCGCCAAGGAACGTCTGTTCGGATGGGCAACCGTTCCTTTCTCAGCTTGGACCTGGCTTGCCGAACGGCTCAATGTGTTCCAGCAACCCCGCCTCTTGAGAATCGAGCATAGAATGAACGGTCATTCCTGAACGCTCAAGAGGGTTATTTTTTCCTGCTCCCCATTTCCTGCTGGCGCATGGGCATGCTGTCGATAAGACCGAAAAGATCTTTCATCGAAACAGGTTCTGAGGAGCGGAGCTTCACTCCACCATCCTTTCCGATCAGCAAAACTTGAAACGACCCTCCCACCGCCCCGAGCCGCTTGCGGATATCCTGAACAGATTTTTCCGACAGGAGAGGATTGCCGGCCCTGCTCTGTCCTTGTTCGACGATTTTCAGGACCATGAGGTCACGCTCAAGCACCCCTTGTGCGCTGGAAGCCAAACCCTGCTTTTGCAGTTGAAATGAAGCGTCGGATTCTGAGGGAGAAAAAAGAACAAGAACACGGTTCTTCCAGCGCAACGAGTCCAGGTCTAGATCTGCGACGGAAACCTTTTCACTTGTATGCACCATATGAAAACCCGGGAATAGAAACAGGAAGATAAAAATCAAGGACATGGACTTCATCATCATAAGGGGGCGTCCCCTTCCTTTCCGGCTTCATGTTTCTTGAGTTCCAGCCCTCAGATCTACTTAGAATAAAAAACAGGGTCTAAAAAGACCCTGTTCATGGATTCTTGGCCCGACTTCCAGGTGGACCTTTAACTAGTCGCCTATGTTGATCGCTCTCGAAGCATCATCGACGCAGTTCTTGAGGTCTTCCTTATCGACCTTCTTCGGATCCTTCAGGTCGTCGATTCGGCACACAAACTCATTTCCGGCCTTGTCCTTTACCCAAACAAATCTTTGCTTGTGAACGTCCTTCTTACCCATCTTACACCCTCCTTTCGTGAATTGATGATATTTAATTAACAAGAAAATATTAATGCAACCAGTGCATGTCAAGTACTCCCCAGGAGAATGTTGATATATTGCCTGGGCTGTCGGACAAATCAGCTCACTATCGCCCTTCCCCTCTCCCCCAGTTTGGGGGAGAGAGCGGGGTGAGGGGAAACGCGAATATGTTGAAGGAAAAGATGCAATTGCATTAGAAAACCTTCGTAGCCAACAGAAAGGTGACCACACTGACAAGGCTGGAGAGAACCATTCCCCACGCGATGTCGACGACCACCACGATGAGGGGCCAGTCCTTCACCAGCGCGTAGTTCGTCAGCTCATAGGTCTGATAAGTAATGAAACCGAAGAACAGACCCAAGAGAATCGCCTTTGCAAGAGATCCGGACTCAACGGCAGGGGCTATCACAAATACGACCAGGCCGAGGAGGAAAAAGAGATAGAACAGAATCGCAGCCGTCCAAAGGACTTGGCTTCGAAGGATGTATCCCAAGTGCCTGTCATAAAAAGGTTTAGCGATCAAGCCGAGCCAAAGGAAATCGATGAGGAAAAAAACAGGGACTGAAATGGCGTAAAGTTTAAGAAATTGTGCAATTCCCGGTTGCATAAATGCCTCCATATCAATTGCAGATGAGGTTACATTAAGAACGGCAGCCTGGTAAGTCCAGCACCATTTTAAGCGTCAGTTCACGGGCTCACGAACGAGGTGACCGGTGTAGCTATGATTGATTGGTTGGTATCGACCCTTGCTTCCATCCCATCTCCCTTGCTTTATCTTAAAACCGGTTTAACTTGGTTCTACTATTTAACAAGGAGGACAAGCCAATGGAAATGCCCGATGAGATCGTAAGGAAAAAAGTATTTGAAGGGTGGAAATCATTCGTAGAGAATCTTGAGCAGTCTCTGGGATTACTCGAAAAAGAAATCGATTTCACATCAAAAATGGTCAATGCCTGTACCCTGGAATGGTGTGAGGCCAGCGAGCGCGCTCTTGACGACATCAGTAACTCCCTCTTTTCCATCAGCGAACCTTCATGGCTTTCTAAAGAGGATTCGAAAAAGCTCAAAGCCCTCAAGCGAAAAGTCCACGACGTGTACGCCAAGTACAAGGCGGCTGCGAGCAAGCGATAAGGCAGCAGATTGCAGCGAATGGATAGAGCTCTTTTGTGAATGCTCAGTCAAGGAGAGACGGCGATGAGCGAAAAAATGCGAATCATGACCGAGAGACCCTTGAATGCAGAAACGCCTATCCCCCGTCTTCGCTCCTGGATAACATCAAATGCCGTTTTCTTCGATCGAAATCAGGGAGATATTCCTCAGGAGCCCGTCTCTACATCAGAGTGGCGGCTCCTCATCGAGGGGCTGGTTGAAGAGCCCTTCCAGTGGACCTACGATCAGATCACTCGAATGCCCAAAGCGATCGTTTCAAACACCCTCGAGTGCTCCGGAAACGGTCGCTCTCTTCTCACGCAAAAGGCATCCGGGAATCCCTGGACCATAGGAGGCGTGGGCAATGCCATGTGGGGCGGCGTATGGCTCCGGGACATCCTCGTGAAGGCCCGTCCCAAACCCGAGGCAAACCACGTTGCCTTTCAGGGAATGGACAAGCCTGTCGGCAGCTCGGGTGTTTCTTTCGTCCGGAGCATCCCTCTTGAAAAAGCCATGTCCTCCACGATCCTGGCGTATGAGATGAACGGTGAACCTCTGCCCCTTAAACACGGATATCCTCTGCGGGCTTTGGCTCTGGGGTGGACCGGCGCGAACAGCGCCAAATGGCTCCACAAGATCACGCTCATGGACCGGCCTTACGAAGGTTTTTTCATGGACCAGGTCTACCGTGTTTTTCAAAAAGACGAGGACCCCAAGAGCGGAGCGGTTGTGAAAGCCATTAAGCTGAAATCCATTATCACCCAACCCCTTCAGGGCGAGAGCCTGCCGGCGGGACCGGTCACGATCCTTGGCGCAGCCTACGCCGGGGAGGAGGAGATCGAAAGGGTGGAGGTTTCGGTCGACAACGGCAGCACTTGGCGGCCCGCTACCTTTCTGGGCCCCCGAGAGAGCTTCGCCTGGAGGCAGTGGCAGTTTATTTGGGAGGCCAGGGACAAAGGGGATTTCAAAATCATGGCTCGGGCGATCGACGCAAAGGGCCGGATGCAGCCCGTGAATGCCTCTTGGAATGTGCTGGGGTACGGTAACAACGGGGTGGAAGAGCACGCCATTGTCGTTCACATCGTGTAGCCGTGTGCTGATTTTCAGCCTATCCTATGAGACTCTGGGATCAAAGTGGCAGACATGGTGCCGCCTGGGTGCGAAACGATCCGGACCCTCGACAATGGGTTTTCCCACTGCCCTGGCAATGCCTTTGAGCATGCCCCTGAACACCCACTCATGAAAGGGATAGAGGAGGTACCAGTAAAGGAGCCCTGAGAGCCCTTTTGGTACGTATCGTGACAGCTGCTGAAGCTCTGTTCGGCCGTCGTTCATGGGATGGAGCCTGAATTCAAGGGAGGCTTCGCCTGGAAATCTCATCTCTGCCAGGAGATGCAGATGACGGCCTTCCTCCACCTCGAGGACCCGGAAGAAATCTACGGAGTCCCCTGCATAGAGCCGGGCCGGATCCCGGCGACCCCTGCGCAAGCCGACGCCTCCCACGATGCGGTCTATGGCGCCTCTGAGTAACCACAGGGCATTCGCAGAGTACCACCCGGTTTTGCCCCCGATTCTCACGATCGGTTTCCAAACCTGCTCAGGAGTGGCTTCTAGCACAATCCGGTAACCGGATTCCAAAATGTCGCCTCCGCTGTAGGAGGCATCCCCGCAGTTGATCCACTCAGGGATGGAGGGCTGTCCTGCATCCGTCCAGCAGGTCTCCGCGCACTCGTTGCGGATGCGGCCCAGCGCAAGACGGATGGCATCGCGGCAAGTCATCAGGTCTTGAGGGACGAGTGACCTTATCCGGTTTTCCCGGCAGACAACAGGATTTTGGAGTCCCTCTGTCAGAGGCCTGGCAATGTAAGAAGGGACAGGTGTTATCAGGTGGATCCACAAGGAACTCAGTCGCGGTGTGAGCACCGGCACCGGTATGATCCAGCGTTTTGCAAGACCCGCCTCTTCCGCATAGATCTCCAGCAATCGTTGATAGGTCAGAACCTCCGGCCCGCCGATGTCGAATGTCCCGCCGGTGGTTTCCGCATTTTCCAAACAACCCTGAAGGCAGTTCAGCACATTGCGAATGGAGATGGGCTGCACAGGATTCCTTACCCAGCGGGGAGTGATCATGACCGGAAGGCGTTCCACAAGATAGCGGAGGATCTCGAAGGAGGCGCTGCCCGAACCAAGAATCATGGCTGCTCGCAAAAACGTCGTGGGAACGCTTCCGGACTGAAGGATTCTGGCCACCTCCATCCGGGACTTGAGGTGTTTGCTGAGGGAATCCGACTCCTCGCCGAGCCCGCCGAGGTAGATGATCCTTTCCACTCCCTCTTCACTTGCAGCCTTGGCCATGTTGACGGCGGCCTTGCGGTCTGCAGCGGCAAAGTCCTTGTGGCGCGCGCTCATGGAGTGAACAAGGTAGAAAGCCGCCCAGCACCCCCGGCAGGCCTTTTTCAGGGATTCCAGATTCATCACATCGGCCTGAACCATTTCCAGGAAAGGGTGGGTTGCCCATGGACGGGATTGGAGTTTGGCTAGAGACCGGCCCAGGACGCGCACCCGGTGCCCAGAGGACAAGAGCTGTGGCACCAGCCTCCCGCCCACATACCCTGTGGAGCCCGTGACCAGCACAGTCTGTGACCGTGCGCTATCCATTGTTTTTTCCTTCGCTTTTGTTAAAGGCTTATGCCGTCTCTTCAGAAGTCCAGAGCGACTTGACGAGATCCGCCAGTCTTCTGTTCTGCTCTTCTTGGGGGGCTCCGGCTATGACGCTTTCAAGCGCGAGATTCAGGGCGGTCCGGTATTTAGCCTCCAGCCTGCGCAGTTCGTTGGTGAGCACAATGCCATCCCCAAGTTCCGCCGCCAGATCAGACAAAATATGATTCAAAAGATAGGCGCTCAAAATCCTGTCAGGGTTGGTCTCCTCACGGCAGTGATTCGCCATTTCAAGTAGGTTATCGTAATGGAACCCCTTGTCGGTCAACTGCCTGGCTCGCTTAAAGCCGCTCTCGCTCATGTTCTGTTCCTCTTAAAAGATGAGTGTTTGATGTGCTGAGGTCAGCCGTTTCAGATGGTTTCTCTCTTGATTGGACAGGGCCTTAAAGACCTCCTTTGCTTCTCCACCCTCCACTTTGCGCTCCATCTTGATGTAGAGATCTATGGCGTTTACCTCCAGAGAAACTGAAAAGTCCAGGATGTCTCTCAGCTCTTGACCCTGAGCCCACTCCAGGGCCTTGTGCAAGACCACCCCGCCCTCAAGATAATCAACTCCTGATTCCAGGGAGAGGAGTGAGCGCGGAAATCCGGGGTCCGCATCCTTGCCGGCCCGTGTCTGGTAGATATTGAAAAGGGAGGATTTGTGTTTCTCTTCGTCATCCGACAGCTCTTGGAAAAGCGCGGCCTCATCCGGACCCTTCTGCCTTTTCCCCATTTCCCTGTAGAACTTGGAGGCCCCTTCCTCCAGAATCCATGCTAGGGCGATCATCTCCTCCGGCTTCTGGGCCGGTTCGAAATAGGCCATCCCCGCATCCGGAGGACCGGCTGCCCGAAGACCGTTCCAGGCACGGATCCCTCCCTCCATGCTGTAAGCCTCCTTGAAACCTTCCCGCGAAAGGACTGCGGCAGCGGCCCGGCTGCGCACACCGGCCGCTCAGTAAGTGATGGTGGGTTTGGTCCTGTCCAGCTCCTTTAACTGGGTTTCCAGCTCTCCCACGGGAATCAACTGGGCGCCGGGCAGGTGTCCCTGTTCGTATTCTTTCGGGGTCCTCACATCCACCAGGTTGTAGTCCTGGGGGCTCGTTTCATTCAAGAACTGCCGGACCTTGTCCGGGGACCAGGTATCGACCGGCTTGAAATAATCTATAATTCCCATCGGTGCCCCTCCTCAGCAACCGTTTCATCCTGAGTCTTCCGAGATTCAAGCAAACCCTACTTCCCAAGATACGCTTCCTTTCCGTAACTCTGGGTACCCTAGACAACACTCATTTCGCCTGCCGGGTCTTGACCTCAAAGCTTCCGTTTCACCTTTTCCAGAAACTTTTCCGCAGACACGATAAGCAATTCGTTCCTCCCTTCGGCAATCTTTTCTATCGGGTCGTACACAACGACGTCAAAGGTCAGTTTCCGTCCGCTGATCTCTGTCAGGCGTGATTCGGCCCTCACCTTAAGTCCTTTTGGAACAGCGGCAAGGTGTCGAATGCCGATCCATGTTCCCGCGACCATCTGGCCTTTTTCCAACAGGCTTTCCACGGCGTTTCTGGATGCAAGCTCCATGAGCAGCACCACACAATGCGTGGACAGGACCTCAACGCCCACATTCCCCATGACACTGGCCAGATGTTGCTCTTCAACCACCATTTCTTTCTGGCCGAAAAGACCGGGGCTCGGCAGATTCATCGCCGATTCCTCCGCCGCAAGTCTTTGAATGCAGAGATCCCTGTAAGACTTTCTCCAGCCGCGGCCGTATCAGTAATTCTCGGCACAGAGTTCAAAAAAAGCTTGTGGGTGTGCACAGGTCGGGCATTTTAGAGGGGCTTCGAAGGCCTCGACGACACGACCGCATTCCCTGCATTTCCAAAGGGCTTTGTGGGGCTTTTTGAAGAAGCTCTTGTTCTGCAACGCCTCGGCCAGCTTATTGTACCGTCTTTCGTGCCATTCTTCGACGGCGGCGACCTGCTTAAACGTCTCTGCGACATCTCGCAAACCTTCCTGAACGGCGTCTTCAGCAGAGCCCCTGTAGAGAGTCGTCCACTCGTGTCGCTCACCCGCCGCAGCCGCTCTCAGGTGGGCCAGAGTGTCGCCCGCCACGCCCGCCGGGTAGCCTGCAGTGATCGTCACCTCGCCCCCTCGGAGGTGTTTGAAAAAAAGCTTGGCATGTTGTTTCTCTTCATCCGCGGTTTCCAGAAAAATGCTGCTGATCTGCTCAAAACCCTCTTTTCGAGCAACGATTGCAGCAAAGGAATAACGGTTGCGAGCCTGAGACTCGCCCGCAAAAGCTGCTAGCAGATTCTGTTCGGTCTTTGATCCTTTCAGCGTCGTCACGGTCACATTTCCTCCTTCTAAGACTGAGGCGTCTTATCAATCGTTCCGCGACAGGATAAAACCTTTACTTTCTCAAACTCTCCCTCTACCCCAATCTTAAGGAAAAGGGCAGGGATAGGTCTGGATTAAGATCAGGCCGTTCACAGCATCAACATGCTGCGATCGACCTCTCTTCTCCATACGACCGGCGTTAAACCTTACCGGCTCTTTTTCCCCAACAAAGGCAGAACCGCTTGGACTGAAAAAGTGACGAGAAAGGTCTTCTTC
Source organism: uncultured delta proteobacterium (assembly GCA_963702565.1). GTDB lineage: Bacteria > Desulfobacterota > DSM-4660 > Desulfatiglandales > HGW-15 > CAVPDE01. Next base: position 638,032 of record CAVPDE010000010.1, read on the forward strand.
AGATAACGCGGCTCACAGATCGATCCGGCGTATTCGATTTTGCAGGTCTCAGCAATGAGCTCCTGGTTTTCAGTTTCATTCTTTTTCTTCAGGTACAACCGCTTCCCTTTGTAGCCCTTTCCGTCTTCTTTAAAAAGGAATGTTGCGAAAGGATTCTTATTGGTGTTCGCATGAGTGAGTCTGTCCGCCATGATAAAGGCGACGTGTTTGTCGTCAATCACATGGGGCTTCGAATATACCGCGGCGTTGACCTTGCCTTTTTCGTCTGCCGTACTCAACACACCAAGTCCTTTCTTGCTTCCGAAATACTTTTTCAAATCCATTTGGTGCCCTCCTTTTTTTTCTGAAAGTCCTGTATTCGATTTTAAATTCCAATAAACAGAAAACAATCGTAGCCCCAATGGGGGCCAAACTAGCGGCTATAGATCCTGGAAGGAATCCCAAATCCCGCCTTTTAATTCACCGGGGATTTCAACGCTTCCGGAATCCTCGTATTCAGCGACCTCGCTCTTGAAAATCTTGGTGCTTTTTCCGTTAGACGGATTCGTGATTGCATAAAAACCGGTCTGTGGGTCACCCTCTTCACTGAACTGAAGAGCGGCTTTCGGCTTTCCGTGGAAGGTGCAAAAATCGTTAAACCAATTTTGAATGATTACCTTTGCTCTCTCAAAAGGCACTGCTGATTGCATTCTATTCTCCTTCGTCTTTTCGAACAATATATGTCCATATCAATTCAAGTCAACGTGCGCTGCACAATATGAAAATATCTTCTTCTGAACTCCCTGACCCCCAAGGTGGTTTTGGGGAATTGCACATACTTTTGCCGCGATAGGACCTTCGGATGGCTGAAAGGAGAGCCTTGACAGCAATGGATTCGTGGTAATTTTAGCTTATAATTCTCTGTTGTAATGCAACTCAACCGACACACCATTTACCATTCCTTCAGTGCTGGCATGAAAAAAACAAATTAATGGAGGGCTTATGAACATCACCCAAGCACTCGTGGATCATCATGGAGTTCTGAGACAGCTCTTTCAGCAGTCCAAGACAAACATCGCTGCAGCCGACGATTTCATTCGCCACCTGACTGTGCACCATACCATGGAGGAAAAATATTTTTATGACATCCTCGAAGGGGAGCCCCAGGCACACAAGAAGGCCTTGGAGGCCGTAAACGAGCACCACATCATCGAGATGATCATCAAGGACCTGCAGAGATTCCCGAGGGATCATGAAAACTTTGCCATTAAGGTGGAGTCTCTCGGCGAATACACTACCCACCACCTCGATGAAGAAGAAACGGTTATTTTCCCTATGGCGGAGCAATTGCTTCCTCCGGAAAACCAGGCGACCCTCGGGACGCTCTTCTCTCAGGCTAAAACCATGCTTCTTGGAATCACCTTGCCTCCGGTGCCAGGAAAAGCCGGCGCCAAGCCAGGAAAAGCACTTATCGGTGCGAAAAAGAAAGAAGCTCCGGTCAAACCTGCTGCGGTTGAGACCAGGACCCTCCCGCCGGATCTTGGCATCGGGAGCCTCAGGAAATAGCCGTAATAGTAACCGCTTAAATAAAGGAGAATGACTATGGATATTCTGAAAAGGGAATTAGCGCCTATCACGTTGCAAGCATGGGCTGAAATCGACGCGCAGGCCACGCGAAGCCTGACTGCGGCCCTCTCGGCTCGTAAGGTCCTCGATGTCAAAGGTCCTATGGGAACGGACTTTGCCGGTGTGCCCGAAGGCCGTCTCGAGTACCCCGCAAGCCAGAAGCCTGGAGACGTTTCCTACGGGATTTACAAAGTCCATCACCTTGTCGAAACCCGGATTCCTTTTGCTCTGGATGTTACGGAGCTGGACAACGTGGTACGCGGGGCCAGAGACATCAATCTGACGAATCTTCAGGAGGCTGCAAAGAAAATCTCCCTCTTCGAGGAAAAAGTCATTTACCACGGCCTGCCCGAGGCCAACATCAAAGGTCTCAAGATGTGTGCGGGGACAACCTGTCTGACCATGGGCTCCAACCCCGAACAACTCCTCACCGCCATTGCAGAGGGGATCACGACCTTTGCGGAGCGCTCAATGGAAGGGCCTTACGCTTTCGTGGTTGGGCCCAAGATCTGGAGCAGCATGTCGGCCCATGTTCAGGGGTACCCGGTCAAGATGCAGGCGGAAAACGTTCTCGGCGGCTCCGTCATCCTGAGCCCTTATCTCAGCGGCCCCTATGAAAACGAAGCTTACATGATTTCACAGAGGGGGGGAGACCTGGAGCTGATTCTTGGACAGGATCTGTCCATCGGGTATGAGAAGCATGCGCAGACAAGCGTCACCCTTTACATCACGGAATCCTTCACCTTCCGGATTCTGGAGCCCGCAGCCGTGATCCATTACACTGCAAGGTAGAACCCCTGCACGAGAATCCGCTTTCATGCATGAACGACAAAAGGGCCCTGACCAAGGGCCCTTTCTGTAGTCTCCTGAGACAACCCAGACCCTTCCGTTGTTCTCCACACGGACCTGAGAGGAACCAAGGATGTGGCCGGCAGGATGAAGGGACACGATGACGCCGTTCAGGGAACTCGAAAAGATCAAAGCTTCTCAGGCTCGCAGAGGTTGACCGAATTCTCTGCTACTCGCCCGCAGTTCCTGCAAACGAATTTCGGATTCCTGACCAGCCTCTTGTACTCTTCAAGGTTTTTCTCAACATAGCCCACATTCTGCAGAAAGCAGAGATGTTGCTCGTGCTTGGAATGGGGCATCTCAAACCCGGGAATTTCAATGACGTAGGACATAACGAAACCTCCTTTATAAATATTTTCTTAATCTATATCTCCCTGTTCTCCTGTTCAAGCTTCCTAGCCTTGACTTCTGCTCATTGGGTTAATAAATTCGAGGTGTATTAGACTTCATTTCAGAAGAGGGTTATAAGATGGCTGACAAAGAGGCTTACGGGAAGAAGTATATCCGGCTCAAGGACAAGGCAGGCAGCGAGTTCCTTTGTCCTCTGGACGCTCTGAAGAGAGTTAAAGACGCCACAGAAGAGGAGCTTGCGGAGTGTGTAGAGGGGGACGTGGTCGGAAGGTACGCAGGGGACATTGAAATTGTCAAGTGAGCTTCCGCAGCCTTTGTCGGATGAATCCCGATGCAGGGGAGCTCTCTACGGGCTTTTAATCGGTGATGCCCTGGCCATGCCCGTTCACTGGTATTACGATACCTCGGCTCTTCGAAGGGATTATGGCCGGGTCGTCGATTACCTTGCCCCCAAGAATCCTCATCCTGACAGCATCCTGTGGCGCTCGTCCTATACGCCGCTCAATGAAAAAGGGAATATTCTCCACGATCAGTTCCAATACTGGGGAAGAAGAGACATCCATTATCATCAGTTCCTAGAAGCCGGAGAAAACACGCTCAACCTCAAGCTCTGCGCCCTGCTGATCGAATCCCTAAATACCAACAGGGGTTACTCATCAGACGACTATCTTAAGCGATACATCGGCTTCATGACAACGCCGGGGACCCACCGCGACACTTACGTGGAGGAGTACCACCGCCAGTTTTTCACCAACTTTGCGAAAGGCAAGTCGCCCCATCAGTGCGGGGTCGTGGAGAAGCACATCGGGGGCTTGGTGGGGCTGGTCCCCATTGTTCTTTTCTACAGGCATTCGCCTAACCGGGCCAGGGAAGCGGCGCTTGAGCACCTCTCCCTTACCCATTTGGGCCAAAAGATGGTAACGGCTGCCGAGCTTCTCATCCATCTGCTCCTCGAGGTCCTTTCAGGCAAGCCCCTCCGCGAGGTTCTTGTGCAGCAGATCCGGGATCAGAAGAATCCTTTGTATGGTTTTCCCTATCGGGAGTGGCTTAATGAATCTGATGAAAGGGTTGTAGGCCAGCGTCTCAGCACGGCCTGTTACGTCGAGGACTCGGTGCCGTCGGTCCTTTATCTTGCATTGAAGTACCATGACGAGCCTGAAAAGGGCCTCATCGTGAACACCAATCTGGGTGGAGACAACGTACACCGGGGTGCTGTGCTCGGAGCTCTCCTGGGTGCAGAAAACGGTCTGGAGGCTTTCCCCTCTCGATGGGTCAAGGGCCTCCGCCACACTCCCCCGGATCTCGATTTGAGGGGCCCGAGGCAATGAAGAAAGGCACAAAGGGACAAAGGCACAAAGCAGAAAAACCATCGTGCCATTGTGCCATTTTTCGTGCCTGCACCGTTGGGCAGAAAGCAAAATGAATGATGATGCTCAAAGGGAGAATAAAATTCGTGGCCTTATTTCTCATTGTGATGAGTACTGTCGGGTGTGCCGGCCATGCCCAGGACAGCCGCAGCGCGACACCGGCTGACCTTGCGCCGTGCCCTGATTCCCCCAACTGTGTGTCCACAAAGAGTAAAGATGCCGGCCAAGCTATGCCTCCTTTGCCCTACCTGAAGTCGGGCAAGGAAAGCATGGATCGCCTGCTTGAGATTGTGCGCAGCATGAAACGGGCCACCATCGTCTCCACCACCCCCTCTCATCTCCACGTGGAATTCCGTTCGGCCCTTTTCCGCTTTGTAGATGATGTGGAGTTTATCCTGGAGGATTCGGCCCGTCTCATTCACTTTCGCTCCGCCTCCAGAACAGGGTACTATGATTTCGGAGTGAACCGGAAACGGATGAAAGAGATCTCCGATCGTTATCTCAGCCCCTCCGCAAAAAAGGATTGAAAGGCCATGTCAAGCAGAGGATCACAGATGCTCAGGGCCGTGGCAAGGTGGCTCGACTCGGAGGCGGGATCGACTCCTACGGAGCAGGCTCTTGAGAAAGAGGTGGACTGGCTTCGAATCCTTCCCTTTGTTATCCTGCATGTCGCCTGTCTGGGGATCATCTGGGTCGGCTGGAGTTGGGCAGCCCTCGCAGTGGCCGCAGGCCTGTACCTGGTTCGCATGTTCGCTATCACGGCCTTTTACCATCGCTACTTCTCCCACAGGGCTTACAAGGCCGGCCGGTTCTGGCAGTTCCTTTTCGCCCTCCTGGGGAATGCATCGGCCCAACGGGGCCCTCTCTGGTGGGCCGCCCATCACAGGCACCACCACCGCTACGCAGACCAGGAAGAGGATGTCCATTCCCCGGTCAGGGACGGCTTCTGGTGGTCCCACATGATCTGGTTGACCACACAGGCTAATTTCCCGACCAGGAAAAAATATGTGCAGGACTGGGCGAAGTTCCCTGAGCTCGTCTGGATCAACCGTTTTGACACGGTGGTTCCCCTCCTGCTGGCCCTGTCCCTCTACGCTATGGGCGAATGGCTAGCTTTCCAGGCTCCTCACCTGGGGACCAACGGGCCTCAAATGCTCATCTGGGGATTCTTTGTTTCCACGGTGGTTCTGTTTCACGGGACCTGCACCATCAATTCCCTGGACCACATGATCGGTACCCGAAGATATGAAACGACCGACACGAGCCGCAACAACCCCGTCCTGGCGCTGATCACGCTGGGCGAAGGGTGGCACAACAACCACCATTACTATGCGGTTTCCGCTCGACAGGGTTTCTTCTGGTGGGAGATCGACATTACCTACTACTTGCTCGTTTTCCTTTCCTGGTTGGGCATCGTGAGGGACCTGCGGCCTGTGCCCAAGGTGGTGAGAGACGGCAATCGCAAAATCGGCGTGACAGTCTAGCTCTTTGAAATACAAAAAGGAAGAGGCCATGGGGGTCCCTCTAAAACCAGAACAACGAAGACGCCACACCTCAATGGCCAGCTCTAGGCCATGGGTGAGGCGGGCGGAGGGCTACCGGGGGATTCGCCACGTCATACCCAGCGGGCAGGGATCGGTGACACCTCGCCGCCCGCCTTCGCTGCCCCTTATCCGCAGAGTCTTTCCTGCACACTCTTCGTTTTCTGTTTTTAGAGGGACCCCCATGGCCTGAGCCAATCATTTCAAAGAGCTAAACTGTTACAAATCGGCCAGTCCGGGTAAAAGGCCTATGAGGATCGCAATCATCGGAACAGGCATTTCGGGAATGGTGACCGCCTACCTTCTGTCGGGCTCCCATGACATCACCGTTTTTGAAAAAAACGATTACATCGGAGGGCACACCCACACCCACGATGTCGAGGCGCAAGGCAGGACTTTTGCCGTGGATACGGGGTTCATCGTGTTCAACGAGGTCACCTACCCCAACTTTATCAAGCTGCTTCGTCGCCTTGACGTTCCCTGGAAGAACTCTCAGATGAGCTTCAGCCTGCAATGCGAGCAAACGGGTTTGGAGTTCAGCCCCAGTTCCCTGAACACTCTTTTTGCCCAGCGCCGCAATCTTCTAAGACCGGCGTTCTATCGCATGGTCATGGACATCTTCCGTTTTAGGAAGGAGGCGTTAGAGCTGCTCGAAGCCCGTGACGACCAGGTGACCCTGGCGGACTACCTGGAAAGAGAAAAATACTCTCCCCTGTTCATCGAGAAGTTCATCCTGCCCATGGGCGCTGCGGTCTGGTCCGCAGATCCTATCCGGTTTCGGCAGTTTCCTGCCCGGTACTTCGTGGAGTTTTTCCACAACCACGGCTTCCTGAAAGTGCGCAACCAGCCGCAGTGGCTGGTGGTCCAGGGAGGCTCCAGGAAGTACGTTGAAAAACTGATCAAGCCCTTTGCCGATCGCATTCGCCTCAACGCCCCCGTGCAATCCATCGCAAGAGGAGAAGATTACGTGCAAGTCCTTTCCAAAGGCGGAGGGACAGAACGCTTCGATGCGGTTGTCCTCGCTGTTCACAGCGACGAAGCCCTTGCTTTGCTCTCCGACCCGTCGGATGCGGAGCGACAAGTGCTCTCCGCGCTTCCCTACCAGGAAAACTTGACAGTTCTCCACACGGACGCGACCCTCTTGCCCCATCACAGGAAATGCTGGGCCGCCTGGAATTACCATGTGCCTCGTGAGACCCTCGGACGCGTAGCCCTCACCTATGACATGAACATCCTCCAGGGGCTGGACGCGCCGGTTGAATTCTGCGTGACCCTGAACCGGCCGGCTGAGATCGATCCCGGGAAAACCCTTCGGAAACTCCTCTACAGACATCCGGTGTACACCCCTGCGGGCAGGACCGCGCAACAAAGAAGAGAGGAAATCAGCGGCGTCCGTCGCACCTACTACTGCGGCGCCTATTGGAGCTACGGATTTCACGAGGACGGCGTGAAAAGCGCTCTGGCCGTGTGCAAGCGCTTTGGAAAAGGCCTTTGATATGTACAGCGCTATCTACGAGGGAAAGGTGCGGCACCGTCGTTTCAGCCCGGTTCAGAACTCCTTCTATTACCGCCTCTTTCTCATGTATGTGGACCTCTCGGAACTGCCGACCCTTTTTGAAGACCGATGGCTCTGGTCAAGCGGGGAGGTCAATCTCGCCTACCTCAGGCGAAGGGACCATCTCGGGGCTCCCCTCGTTCCCCTGGAACGCGCCGCGCGGGACTTGGTGGAAAAAGAGACCGGCAAGCGTCCCAGCGGTCCCATCCGTCTGTTGACCCATTTCCGGTATTTCGGCCACTGCTTCAATCCCGTGAGCTTCTACTTCTGTTATGATCAGGAAGACCGTCGTGTGGAAACCATTGTCGCGGAGATCCACAACACCCCCTGGGGGGAAGAGCACTGCTACGTGTTGCATGACGCTTTGAACGAGCACCAGAGCCCGGATTGGAGACGCTTTCGCTTTTCCAAGGCCTTCCACGTTTCTCCGTTTATGGAGATGGAGATTCACTACGACTGGAGGTTCAGGGTGCCTGGTGAAACCCTTCAAGTGCACTTCGTCAACATGACCCATGAGGGAAAGCGGCGTTTCGATGCGACCCTGTCTCTCCGGCGAAGGGAAATATCCGGTCCCACCCTTGCCCGCTGTCTTCTCTTCTACCCTCTGATGACGGTCAAAATCGTGGCCATGATCTATTGGCAGGCCCTGCGGCTTCTCGTCAAAGGCGCACCCATCCACGTTCACCCTGCCAAAAGGAGACAGACATGAAAGAGTCAATCCTCCCTGCGGAAAGGCCGCTGGCGCAATTCTCTGCGCTCAGCAAAGTGGATGAATGGGCAAAGCGGGTTCTGATTTCCTTGCTTAAGAAACTTAATTTTGGAGAAATTGTCCTGACAGACGGCGAGGAGCAGCACGTTTTTGGCCGCCGGTCTGAGGCGTGCGACCTCCATGCCTCGCTCACGGTCCTTCACCCCCGCTTCTACAGCCAGGTCCTTTTCGGGGGCAGCATCGGCGCCGGTGAAGCCTACATGGCAGGGCACTGGTCCTCCGACGACCTGACGCTCCTCCTCAGGATCGTTCTCCTCAACCAGAGCGTTTTCGCGGGACTCGACAGGGGCCTGTCCCGGCTGAAGGCCCCTCTTTACAAGGCCTATCACTTCCTTCACAAGGACTCCAGAAAAGGCAGCCGGATCAACATCGCGGCTCACTACGACCTGGGCAATGACTTCTACGCTCTTTTCCTGGATGAAACCCTGACGTATTCATGCGGTATTTTCGACAGCCCCGAATGCTCTCTTCAGGAGGCCTCGGTAGCGAAGTACGACCGCATCTGCAAGAAACTTCAGCTTTCCAATGAAGACCACGTGCTGGAGATCGGCACCGGATGGGGAGGGTTTGCCATCCACGCGGCAAGCCAATACGGGTGCCGTGTGACGACCACGACGATCTCCAGGGCGCAGCACGATCTCGCCTTGGAACGGATCCGCACCGCAGGAGTGGAAGACAAGGTTCACGTCCTCTTCAAGGATTATCGGGACTTGAAAGGCCGATTCGACAAGCTGGTCTCCATCGAGATGATCGAAGCCGTGGGCCATCACTATCTGGAGACTTTTTTCCGCTGCTGCAGCAACCTGCTCACGGAGCGGGGGGTAATGGCTCTACAGGCCATCACCATTGCGGACCACGTTTTTGAAAAGCACAAGAAGGAAGTGGATTTCATCAAGCGCTACATCTTCCCCGGAAGCTGCATCCCCTCTGTCACCGCCATGGGGGACGCGGTTGCCGCAGCCACGGATCTGAGGCTCGTTCACCTGGAAGACATCACTCCCCACTATGCACGAACTCTGAGGACATGGAGGGAGCGCTTCTTTGAAAACATCCTGCAGGTGCAGGCCCTCGGCTACTCGGAGACCTTCATCCGCATGTGGGAATTCTATTTGTGCTATTGCGAGGCGGGATTTGAGGAACGCTACCTGGGCGATGTGCAGATGTTCTTCGCCAAGCCTCTCTGGAGGGGCGAGCCCCATTTGCCGTCCCTTTCCTGATGCAGGCGTGCAAAAAGTAAGCAGTAGGCAGTAAGGAGTATGCAGGCAAGACGACTGCATAGTGCTCACTTCCTACTGCCTACTCAAATCTCTTCCTGAAGCGATAGTGGGAAACGATCCACTCCTTTCCGCCCCCGAACCCCCAGAGCTCCGCACAGGCCATGAAGAAGATGCGCCATCTCTGAAACCACCTCCGGGCCTCGGCAGCACCATAAACTTCTTTGAAAAGGGTCCTGACTTCCGCTGCCCCCGAGTCCATTCGGCCGAGCCATGCCTCGGCTGTCTTCTGGTAGTGTATGCCGCTCACCCGCCAGTGCTCCTCCAGAAGCAGGTGGTTCTGAAAACAGAGCAACAGGTCATCCGAAGGCATCAGGCCTGCCGTGAAGAAATAGCGCCCCATCCAGTTGTCCGCCCCGCCGGTTTCAAAAAGGTAAGAGAAGCGACGGTGGGTGAAAATGTGAATGAAAAGCTTGCCGTCTTTGTTCAGCCATCCACTGATCCGATCGAGCAGTCTTTCCCAGTTCCGCATGTGCTCGAACATCTCCACAGAGAGGATGCGGTCGAACCGACGGTCCGTGTCAAACCGGTTCATGTCCGCGGTCGTCACCTCCACATTCCCGAGCGAGAGCTCGCGGGCCCTGGCCCTGATGAACCCTCCCTGGGGCACGGAGTTCGAGACCGCCAGGACGCGGCACTTGGGAAACTTTTCGGCGATCCAGAAGGAAAGGGAGCCCCACCCGCACCCGAGATCGAGGATCTCCATGCCGTCCTCCACCTGGGCTCTCTCACAGGTAAGCCTCAGCATGGCCTCCTCGGCCTCGTCCAGGCTCTTCACTTCCGGAGGCCAATAGCAGGAGCTGTATTTCATGCGCTTTCCCAGGACCCTCTGGAAAAAGGCGGGCGGGATCTCGTAATGCTGCTCTTTGGGTTTTTCCACTTCCAGGGCAATGGGGCTTTCGCGCAGTTCCTGGATGAACCGGCACACCCCGTTTTCCCCGGCTTCGCTCTCTTTGCGGGCCTCTTCAGCCAACCTCCTTCGGTCCAACATCCTTATGCCGTAACGGATGAGCAGGTCCGGGATGACGCCCCTTTCCGTCAGATCGATCAAAGACTTCATGGATTTCTCCTTCTGTAACACTTGGGCTTTTTGAAATTAAGTGTTTTGGTAACGTTCCTCACGCCGGACAGGGCTGGGGCCTTTTCCGAAGTGACTGGCGGTAGGGCGCCGTCTTTTCACGGTTTATCCATGGGGGAAACCCCTGGCCCCGAGCGCATGCGAGGGGAACAGCAGGAGGGGGCAGAACTCCCCCGTAGATAAGCCGTAGAAAAGACCAGCCCGGGAGACTTGGCCGCCCCTGGCGGCCTTGGAACGCAGGAAAAGGTCCCGGCCCTGTCCGGAGGGGTCGGTTCCACGTCAACACTTTGGAATGTTACCATTTCAAAAAGCTCGAGTCTTACCCCTTTTTCGGAAACCACGGGATGAAAGCGCTCGTCCTCTCCTGGTAATCGCGGTACTCAGGTCTCGTTTCCACAATGGTGCGCTCAAGAAGGGTGACCCCGGAGACCTTCAGGAGCAGAAATGTGATGGTGAGAGGGCTGACGATCGTCCAAAGGGAACCAACCGTGGCCAGAGTGACGAGGAAGATGCCCCACCACATGAGGCATTCCCCGAAGTAGTTGGGGTGCCGCGTGTAGCGCCACAGACCCTGGGCCATCGCCTTCCCCTTGTTGGCCGGATTCTTCTTAAAGGCGGCTAACTGGGAGTCACCCACTGCTTCAAAAAAGAACCCAACCGCCCAAAGAATAAGACCCGCCCAGTCGAGCCAGATGAACCGGTCCGGCTTCGGCGACCACTGGCCTGCCTGAGCGACCAAGGAGATGACCCACAGCAGAGCTCCCTGGAGCAAAAAAACGGTGAAGAGGCTGACCCACCAGAACTTCTGTCCATACTGCTTTCGCCAGGCCTGGTAACGGCGATCCTCCCCTTTTCCCCAGCTCCTCGTGCCGATGTGCAACGCGAGTCTCAGCCCCCACACCGTGACTAAGAGGGTGATGAGCAGCCTGCGGCCCAGGTACCCCTCTGCACCAAGAAAGGTGATCCAGGCCACCAGCACAAATCCAAGTCCCCAGAACGTGTCGGCAATGCCGGCGTTCTTGATCACCACGCTAAGCGCCCAGACAGCAATCATGAAACCCGTGACCGCAACAAAGTTCCACAGAAGCAGAGACCATTCTATGTGCATAGGATTTCCTCCATTGAAGACCTGTGTCCGTAACGCCATGAGTAAGCAGTATGCACCACTCCTTACTCCCTACTGCCTACTTCATACTTGAACTCACCGCCTCGAGGGCTCTCATCCTGCAAGGACCCTTTCAGGCCTTAAGGGATCCTGCACATTCTGCCCTGCCCGCCTCTTTTGAATGGCTGCCAGGATCTCCTGATGGGCCTTCGAGTGGATCGGATAGAACAGGGCGATCCCTAGACCCAGGAGATTGAAGAGCGAGGGGATGAGGGCATAGAGCACCCTCAGGGTCATTCTCACCGTCTCGGACTGCTCCACGTTGGGCGTGTATCCCGCGTAGGAGAGGAGGCTCAGAGAAAGGCCCACGCCAAGGGCTGCGGAAAGCTTCTTTGCGAGCGACCACAGACCGATGTACTGGCCTTCCCTTCGCTCTCCGGTGAGGAGTTCGTCGTAATCAATCACGTCCGCCTGCATGGCAGAGGGAAGGGCAATGGTAGCCCCCAAACCGATGCCTGAGAAGAACACCAGAATGCCGTAGACTGGCGCATCCCCCGGACCCAGGAAAAACACCCCGACAAAGGAACCGGTGTTGATGGCCATGGAAGCGATCCAGGCCCACTTCTTGCCGATCCTTCGGGCGATCAGAACCCACGCGGGCAAGAACACAATGCCCGTGACAAAATAGAGGACCAGGAAGAAGTCCGCCAGTTTGCTTCCCAGGACATACTCCACGTAGTAGAGGATCAGGGTGGCCGGGAGATTGCTCCCAAAAGCGGCAATCGTGTAAGAGCCCAGCAGCAGGAGGAACGGCTTGTTCCGTGCGACGGCTCGCAATCCCTGCAGCAAGGCCTGCCTGGATGGGTGCTCCTCCCTGGCCCTCTCCTGAATGGACAGCACACACCACCAAGAGCAGAAAATGAGCATGGGGCCATAGACGGCCGCGATCCAGAAGAACTTGATTCGCTCCCCCTCTGCACCCTGGGGAAGGCCGAGTACCTGGCTTACGATCATCGGGGAGCTCGCTGCCGCCAGGGTCCCGGCAAGCATGGCCCCGTCCCTCAAGCTGAAAAGGCCGGTCCGCTCATGATAATCAAAGGTGAGTTCCGGGCCCAAGGATTCGTAGGGCACCACCACCACGGTCCAGAACAGAAAAAGGGAGAAGATGCAGATGCCGAACCACCACGTCTCGAAGGTGGGCGATGCCTCCGGAGGATTGAAGAGCAGATAGAGGGACACGGCAAGGGCAAGGGAGCCCACGGCGATATAGGGCCGCCGCCTTCCGAAAGGGGTACGGGTCCTGTCGGAAATGTACCCGAGCAAGGGGTCGGTGACCGCATCGAAAATGCGCACGGCCAGAAGGAGAAAACCGAGCATGCCGATGTGCACCCCTACCACATCGGTGTAGAATTTGGGGATATAGACGTAGACCGGAATCCCCACCACGGCCAAAGTGAAGGCAGGGGAAGCGTAGGCAAGCTTGATTGCCAAAGAGAGTTTCATAGTGTAAACTTGTTTTTCTGCTGTCAAAATAATTGAAAATATAATCACTGCCTAGTGGGCGCACAACAGGCCTGCCCTGGTGTTATGGGCCTGCATCTATTTTCCGCCCCCTGCCCTTGGCCGTTGTCTTTCATCGGGTTTTGCTGTATAGCTCACCATTAGACGCTGAGCTTTTTTTCTGCATCTTGGATAAGCCTTTTTTTCTTTTGCAACAGGCCACCAGCCACAGGCAACCTGCCAACGCGGAGCGTTCTATGAAACAAGGCAAAGACTACATCATCTTCCCTCTGGACGTCTCGACTCGGGACGAGGCCGTGAAGTACGTCACTCTTCTCAAAGACACGGTCGGCCTTTTCAAGGTAGGCCTCGAGCTTTTCGTGAGCCAAGGTCCTGAGATCCTCAAAGCCATTCGGGGAATAACCGGTGCCGGAATTTTTCTGGATCTCAAACTCCACGACATTCCTGAAACCATGCGAAGAGCCTTTCTTTCCGCTGCGGAATACAGGCCCGAGTTTGTCACTGTTCACTGCGACCAAGGCGAAGGCATGCTCAAGGAGGTCGCACAGAATAACGCCGGGAACACCAAGATCCTCGCCGTCACTCTCCTGACCAGCTTGAACAGCAAAAACCTCGCAACCCTCGGCTACAAAGACGATTACGTGAAAGACCTCTCCAGGCTCGTACTGCTTCGGGCAAAAATTGCCAGGGAAGCGGGGTGCCAGGGCATTGTTTGCTCGGGCCAGGAAGTGGGAATGATCAAGAAGGAACTTCCTGACCTCATCGCTGTGACTCCCGGCATCAGACCGGCTTGGTCTGTGGTGGGCAAAGACGATCAGAAGCGAGTGGTCACACCGGGAGACGCCGTGAGAAACGGATCGGATTACATCGTGGTGGGCCGGCCCATTCGGGATGCCAAGGACCCGGCGGAGGCAGCTGTAAACACCGCCAAAGAGATAGAATCGGCTCTAGCACCCTGAACGTCCATCATAAACCCTGGCTCACCGCGGAGGCACGGAGGGCACAGAGAAGAGTTTTTGTTTGTCGGGAGATACCGACAAACAAAAATGTTCTGCCCCAGAAATATATCACAACGGAATAGTTCGTTACGACAAGTGTGACAGAGGGATGTTTTCGTCTATCGGTATCTCCCGATAGACGAAAAAAGCATCACCCCTCCGTGTCCTCTGTGCCTCAGTGGTGAATACGTCAGAGCATTCATAGGACTTGAGGAGAGCATGCTATGACCCGCGCAGACAGAGTTCTCACTTCAGCTGTCGAGGCCATTGGTAACACTCCTCTCGTCGAACTCGCTCGCCTCACCAGAGGAATGGACGGCCGCATCCTCGCCAAAATGGAGTACCTCAATCCCGGCCTGTCGAAGAAGGACCGCATCGCCCGCCAGATCATCGAAGAGGCGGAAGCGGAAGGCGCTCTCAAGCCAGGCCAGACCGTGGTGGAGCTCACCAGCGGCAACACGGGCACAGGTTTGGCGATTGTCTGTGCTGTGAAGGGCTACCCGTTCGTGGCCGTGATGTCGAAAGGCAATTCCATGGAACGGGCCCGCATGATGTCCGCATTGGGCGCTGAGGTCATGCTAGTGGACCAACTGCCGGATTCAAAGCCCGGTCAGGTGTCGGGTGGTGACCTGGAACTGGTCGAAATGGCAACGCGTAAAATAGTTTTGGAACGTGATGCTTTCAGGGCGGATCAGTTTAATCTGCAAGGCAACCAGCGTGCCCATTACCTGAACACGGCTCGCGAGATTATCCGGCAAACCGGCGGCTCGTTTCACGCCTTCTGCGACTTCGCGGGCACAGGCGGCTCCTTTGCCGGTTGCGCAGCAGCCTTCAAGGAACACGACCCGTCGATCCGCTGCTTCATCGTTGAGCCTGAAGGCGCGGCCGTGCTGGCCGGTCAACAGGTGACAAACCCTAATCATAGAATCCAGGGCGGCGGCTACTCTATGCCGACCTTGCCCCTGCTCAAAGCTGAGCATATCGACGGCTACTTGCAAGTGAGCGAGACCGAGGCCATTAGGACCGCACGCCAGCTGGCCAAGAACGAAGGGATCTTTGCCGGGTTTTCCTCCGGCGCCAATGTGGCGGCGGCCCTCCAGCTTCTCAAGGGGGAATGTCGTGGAAGCACGATCGTCGTTCTTCTCTGCGACTCCGGTCTCAAGTATCTGAGCACAGACCTGTGGGACTCCTCGCCACAGCAACCATAGGGGGTGACAACCAGCCAATGAAACCCCAGGGCACTAAAAGGCTTTACTTGGAGGACGACCACTGTTTTGAAGCGGAGGCAAAGGCTGTCGCGCTCCTGGATAACTCCATCGCCTTTGACCAAACGTGTTTTTATCCGGGTGGCGGGGGCCAACCCCCTGACGACGGCTCTGTCATGCTGCAGAGCGGAGAGGTGCTTGAAATCGCTTCTGCCCATTCGGATGCGGACGATATCATCTGGCACCTGAGCAAGTCTCAGCCACCCTCCGGCATTGTCGGCCTGCCGGCGAAACTGATGGTGAACAAAGAGAGGCGGCTGGCGCTCATGCGCTATCACACCGTCCTTCATGTTCTCAACACAGTTGCTCTGAGGGACTACGGCGGATGGATCACGGGAGTGCAAATAGGGGCCGATTATTCCAGGATCGACTTCAAGATTGAAGGATTTTCCACTGCCATGTGCTCGGAGCTGGAGCAGAAGGTCAACGCCGTGCTGGCAGAGAACCATGCCGTGAAATCCTATTTCATCCCCGAGGAAGAATTCCTAACGCGCGAGGACTTGCTCAGGACCCTGGAGGTCAAACCCCCTGTTTCACACGGCCGAGTCCGCGTCGTCGAGATTCAGGGCTTTGACGCGCAGGCGTGCGGGGGAACCCATGTGAGCACTACTACGGAAGTGGGCAGATTCTCCGTCTTCCGCACGGAAAACAAGGGCAAGATCAATAAGCGACTTTATGTCCGGCTCGATTAAGACGGAGACTGAAACCTGTTGCGCTTTAAAGAAACGCTGATGCAGGAACGTATTGTTCACATAGAAGACGGGTGGCTTTTTGTTCATCACAGCGACCTGAATCGACCGCGACCGGTGCTGCTCTTTATCCACGGCCTCGGTGAGTCCGGTATGTGCTTTAATGAGGCATTCGAATCCGGGGACATGAAGGAATTCAACCTAGTGGTTCCGGACCTTTTGGGTTACGGCCGCAGTTCCCGCGCCGGTAACGGCGACTACAGCATGGATTCGCAACTCCTTCGCCTGTGGCGCCTCATGGATGTTCTGGGGATTGGATCTTTTTATATCGTGGGTCATTCCCTTGGCGGCGACATCGGCGCTTTCATGGCGTCATCCGATCCTCAACAGAGAATCAAAGGGTTTGTCAATATCGAAGGGGACCTGACTCCCCATGACATCTTTTTCAGCAACAAGGTGGTCACGGCTGCGGAAAGCGGCAATTTCGCAGAATGGTTCGAAAAGGATTTCAAAGAGGACTTGGTCCTTAAGGGCTGGGGAGGCAGGTGGCCCTCCTGTCGTCGCTATTATGCCTCTCTTCAATTTGCACGTCCGGAAGCTTTTCTAGCCAACGCAAAGGAAATCTATCAAAAGAACCAGCCTCTGCCGGGGCGTCGGGAATGTATCACTGGATTGACCTATGGCGGATTGAAGATCCCCAGGGTCTTTTGCTGGGGGAGCGAGAGTCTTGCCAAGGGCACTTTGGAGTTTCTCGAATCCGCCTCTTTGCAGCACCGCAAATTCGAGCCGGCTTTCCACTGGCCCATGATTGACCAAGCAGATCATTTTTTTTCTTTCCTTTCCGACTTCATCCAAGGGGTAAGAGGTTCATGAGGGTTGCATCAACGAAGCTTTGGGTGAGAGTCATTGCACTCTGGTCGCTCCTGTGTTCACTGACAGGAATAGGCTTGTTGTGTTTATCATGGGGGGGCGTCTTGAAGGTGTCCCTTAAGCCCATTGATGTGTTCAATCTATTTTGTATCTCTATCTCAGGCCTCACCGTCTTTGCGGGTCTATGGCGAGGTCAACCCTGGGGATGGAAAACCTCTGTGCTGCTGATTCCGCTTTCCTGGGTGCCTGGCGTTGTCGGAATGCTGATGACGTATAACAAAGGCCAAGGCCTTCTCAGCGCTCCATTCGTCCTCATCGACGCCATCTGCCTTCACTACCTGTTGAGAGCGGAGATTCGCCAACTCTGCAGTATTTCGCCCACTCTCTGGACGCATTTGGGATGGGGTGTGTGGGCGCTTCTGTCTCTCACTCTGTTTCTCGGAGTTTATGACGCGGTGGGCACCTTTGATGCAGTCCTTGCATTTTTTGCCTTTCTTTCTGTCACAGCCGGTGCAACCTGGGTACGGAAGAGAGTCATGATCTCTCACCGAACTCCTCGTTGACAGCCGAATGAAGTTGATGTGAATCTTACCCGATCGCTTGCGGGAGCACCGTGATGAATGATTTCTTGATTCGGCCTTACCAACCTCAGGATGAGGCAGGCGTCGTTCAGCTCTGGCTGCAATGCAACCTGGTCGTCCCGCAGAACAATCCCGAAAGAGACATCAAGAGAAAACTCCGGGTGAACCCTGAATGGTTCTTGGTGGGCGTCCTTGGCGGCCATATTGTCGCCACCTGCATGGCCGGTTATGAAGGCCACAGAGGCTGGATCAACTATCTGGCTGTCTCTCCTCATCACCGGCGGCAGGGAATCGGGACGAGGATCATGGAGGAAGCCGAGAAAAAGCTAAGCGCCGCCGGGTGTCCAAAGATCAACCTCCAGGTGCGGGAAACCAATCGTGCCGTCATTCAGTTTTACGAGAGGATGGGGTACACCAGGGACCTGGTGGTCAGCATGGGCAAAAGACTCGAAAAGGACTAGGAGAAAGGGGGTGTTCCCCATGGACAGGATCCTTTCACGAAGATTGGTTGCATGCCTTGGAGTAATCAGCTTTCTTCTTCTTGTCCCCTGGACAACGGCCTCCGCAGGCCAGACCGATCAATCCTCTTCAGACTCCTCACCTGTATGCACCGAAGAAACTCCTGCTGAAAAATGGGCTGCCCTGCTTCAGAGACAGCCGTTCCCTTATAAGAGGGGGCTTCCACCGCCGGAAAGAACTCCTCTGGACGGCACTTACTCCAAAGTGGACCCGAAGCACGACCCCCAGGTGCCCTGCAGGCGCTGCCCGGACTACGCGCCCGAAGGGGGCATCTGGAAGATTCAGTTCGACAAGGGCGTGTTCAGGATCATTCACCTCTCCTCCGGGTGGAAAAGCATCGCATCCTTCGCGCTGGATGGGGATCGTCTCTTGCTTTTCAACGACCCGGTTTGCCACGAAACCACGGGTAGCTATGCCTGGAAGGCAGCAGAGGGACAAATCGTTTTCACGGCAATTGAGGACGAATGCGCGATTCGCTTGAGGGCGATAAATCTCACCCAGCAGCCGTGGCTTTCCTGCCGACAGCCCAACACTGAGGCCGCCACACCCGGTCATTGGCCTGAGCCTCCGGGCTGCCGGTAGCAGCCTAAGATCACCTTTGGTTGCTTTTTCTGAATCTTTTTGATAAGAAAATCCTGTGGTTTTGGCTGAAGAAGAAAAGTTAGTATTAACGGAATATTAACTCTCAAAGAGGAGGTGCAGAAATGTCTAAAGGACTATCGCGAAGGGATTTCATGAAAGCCTCGTTGGTCGGCGGCGCTGCTCTTGGCTGCGGCCTCGGCCATGGTCATTTTCACCTTACCTATGGACAATCGGCCAATGTTCGATTCAGCACCTGGCATGTTCCTGTAGGGTATGAGGTGAAAACCGTATGGGAACCCATGCTCGAGGAACTCAAGAAGAAGACCGGGGGGAAAATTGCCTCTACCATGTATGCCGGTGGAGCGCTGGGCAAAGGGCCGGAACATTATGACATCGTTTCCAAAGGCATGTCGGACATGGGCTACTTCACGGCCACCTGGACGCCCGGAAGATTCCCTCTGACCGATGTGCTTTCTCTTGCAGCCTGGGTCGATGGCAAAGACGTTGCCACGGAAATCGGCAATGCCATGTACGAGCGAGTCCTCAAGACGGAGTTCCCCGGCGTCAAAATGATCGAACTGAACGGGTGCATCCAGGCTTTCATGTGGACAAAGAAACCTATCAAGACCCTCGAAGAGGTGAAAGGGCTCAAAATCAGAAGCCCCGGCGGCCATCAGACCAATTATATCAAGGCCCTCGGTGCAGAGCCGATCTTCATGCCCCTTGGAGACGTGTACATGGCCATGGAAACAGGGACGATCGACGGCATTGTCACGTGCCCTCCCCTCATTATTTCCTTCAAGCTCTATGAAGTCGCCAAGCACGCGGTGGTCAGCACCTTCGGATGCGTCTCCGAAGGAGTGATCATGAACGCCGAGAGCTGGAAGAAAATTCCTGATGACCTCAAACCCACGGTCGACGCGGTTTGCCACAACCCGTTCAAGACGACCGGAGGACTCACAAGAGACGTCTACAAGAAGATGGTGACGGAGATCACGGACAAAAAGGTCGAACTCTACAACCTGCCGGAAAAAGAAGCGGACCGCTGGTACGAGAAGTTCCAGGAGGTCACCAGGAAGTGGGTCGAGGAGCTGGAAGCCAAAGGGCTCAAGGCCAAAGAAGTGGTGAAAATGTACAACGAGGAGTGTGAAAAAAGAGGCGTGAAAGTCGTCGCATTCCCCAAAGAATGGAGGTAGCAAGACTCGGATTAAGGAGTGTTTGCCATGGAATGGGGAGAGGTGAAAAAGGGAATCCGGCGCATCAACTATGTCGTCTGCGCGGCCGGCATGGCCATGATCCTTCCGCTCATGCTGCTGACTTTTGCGGACGTGATGCTGCGAGGCTTTTTCAACAAACCCATCCCCGGGTCCTTCGAGATCTCCCAGTATATCCTGGCCATCTTCATCCTGCTGGGTGCTGCCTACACCCAGCAGGTGAAGGGCCACGTGGGCGTTGATTTTGTCACTTCAAGGCTTTCGCCTCGCCTTAGGGCCTGCTGCGAAATACTCACTACCCTTCTCAGTCTGTTCATCATCGCTATAGTCGTCTGGCAGGGATGGGTGGAAGGAATCGCAGAAAAGGCCGTCTCAGACCAACTGAGAATTCCGCAGTACCCCTTCCGGGTGCTGGTCGCTGTAGGAGGATTCCTTCTGTGGCTCGAACTTCTCATTGATCTCTTCGGCTCCTTCGGAAAGCTCAGGGGGAATGCATAATGGATCCCATCACAGCGGGAATCCTGGGCAGCATCCTTTTGGTTGTTCTTCTGTTCCTTGGCATGCCCATCGCCTTTGTGATGATGTTCGTGGGCTTTCTGGGAATCAGCTATCTGGCCTCTGTACATGCCGCATTGCCGGTCGTTGCCAAAACGGTTTATGAAACAGCCGCTTATTACCCTTACACGATTATTCCTCTTTTTATCCTCATGGGCGCCTTTGCCGGTGGTGCGGGCATTACGGCCAAGCTTTACGGGTCCTTTGACAAATGGTTCAGAAAGCTGCCCGGGGGCCTGGGCATAGCGACCATCGGAGCATGCTCCTGTTTCGCAGCCCTCAGCGGCTCTTCTGTCGCTGCCGCAGCAGCCATGGGCACCATAGCCATCCCTGAGATGAGACGCTTCAAGTATGACCCCGCGCTTGCTGTAGGAGTTGTGGCAGCAGGAGGGACGCTGAGCTTTCTCATTCCCCCTTCACTGGGTTTTGTCGTTTACGGGATGCTTACGGAGCAGTCGATTGGGAAACTGCTGGTTTCCGGTATTCTTCCCGGGATTGTGCTTTCTCTAGCCTTTATCGCCGTGGTCGTCATCAAGGTGAAAATAAACCCTGCGCTCGCGCCCGTCACTCCCGGCCATGTGTCTTGGAAAGAAAGGTTCCGCGCTCTGGGAGGGATTTGGGAAACCATGCTCGTCTTCTTCATTGTTATGGGCGGCATCTATCTTGGTTTCGTCAACCCCACCGAAGCGGGCGCCATCGGCGCAACAGCCCTCTTCATCATTGTCATCAGCAAACTGAAATTGACCTTGAAAAGCCTTTCTACCGCCCTGCTTGAAGCTACGAGGATTTCAGTCCTGGTTCTCTTCCTGGTGGCCGGTGCAAACGTATTCAGCTATTTCCTCGCCCTCTCCACCATCCCCGCCTCCGTTTCGGCCTGGATGGCCGCTCTTCACGTTTCCAAGTACGTCGTTCTCACCATTATTATCGTGATCTATCTGATCCTCGGCTGTTTCCTCGATGCCATCTCCATGATGGTGCTGACCATGCCGGTCATCTTTCCGGTCGTCAAAACTCTGGGATTTGACCCGATCTGGTTTGGCGTTGTCTGCGTCATCATGATGGAAGCGGGCCTGATCACGCCGCCGGTAGGGCTCAATGTCTACACGCTTGCCGGAGTGGTCAAGGACGTGCCCATGTCAACGATTTTCCGCGGCTCCATGCCCTTTCTTTTTGCCATGCTCGCGGTCACGATTCTCATTACCATCTTCCCCGGCATCGCCCTCTATCTGCCGTCCATGATGGGTCGATAGCAGGCTGCTGAAAAACGCCCATCTGTTGCGTTACCCAGCCAGAGGCCGACAAGCCTCATTCCTCATCGTTGCGGCGTACTACTATGTACGCCTCACTCTTCGGAATTTCGGGTGCCTTGCATCTGGTCGTTTTTGACCAGCCTGCAACAAGAAGTTTTTTTCATCACTCTGCCCATTATTTCGGGAGTCCACTTGAGTATTCAGCTCAAAATAGTATAACATGGAGTTATATTTTGCAGAGTTCAGTCCCATGCAGTCCTCACAGCACGCATGGTGCACTGAAGGAAGATCGAATGTCGAACACAGAATTTCGAATGATTAGCCCTCCTGCAACGCCTTCTGCGGCCTGCTGACCTACAAAGGTACAGGCCCCGGTGACGGGCCTGCCCAGGATGGATCAGCCTTTTGTGATCGGGTCGGTGGAGACACCGGAAGGTCGAGTGCCTCAAGTCTCTGCCTCCTGGACCCAGGACGATTACCTTGGAACCTTTAAAGCACGGTGGGGGATCGGCCGCATGCATTACACGGTAGACCCAGGGCTTTATGCCTTGGGACAGCCGGACGAGAAATCACCGGTCCTCGTGACAGCCAACTACAAGATGAGCTTCGACCGTCTTCGAAAGGCCTTGCCCGGCCGTAATGCATGGATTCTGGTCCTCGACACTAAGGGCATCAACGTGTGGTGCGCGGCAGGCAAGGGAACCTTCGGTACTGACGAATTGGTGGCACGCATAGGCTCTAGCGGGCTTGAGCGGATCGTCTCGCACAGGGAGGTGATTCTTCCGCAGCTCTCCGCACCCGGTGTTGCAGCCCATCAGGTCAGGAAGCTTTCCGGCTTCAAGGCCCTTTTCGGTCCCATCCGGGCTGAAGATCTGCCAACCTTTATGGACAAGGGCATGAAGGCGACAGCAGAGATGCGTTTCAAGAGCTTCCCGGCATGGGAACGATTTGTGCTGATCCCCGTGGAGCTTGTGGGAGCCTTGAAGGCAGCGCTGATGATTGCTCCTGTTCTTCTGATTCTCAGCGGACTTCTCGGGCCGGCCGGGTTCTGGCCCAACGTGCTGAACCAGGGGCTTTTCGCGGTTCAAGCTCTCCTGACCGCCATTCTTGCCGGAGCTGTACTCACCCCTCTGCTGCTTCCCTGGCTTCCGGGCCGCGCTTTCTCTGTAAAAAGCCTTACCCCAGGGCTTGTTTGTGCTCTCTGGTTGCTGTTATGGCGGTGGGGAGACGGAGGGAAAACAGGTGGTCTTCTTGAAATGATCGGCTGGGGCCTTGTCATCCTTTCCGTTTCTGCCTATCTTGGAATGAACTTTACCGGCGCGTCGACTTACACGTCCCTGTCGGGAGTGAAGAAGGAAATGCGCTGGTCCTTGCCTGTGCAGATCGGCAGCGGGGTGATCGGCCTCGTTCTCTGGGTCGTCTCGATGCTTGTCGATCAAGGAGTTTGACTATGGGACAGCTGATTTATCTTAAGGATGTGGTGACTCTTGCCCTGAATGAAGAGAAATGCGCAGGCTGCGGCACATGCGAAGTCGTGTGCCCTCACAATGTGTTTCGTTTGAACAACGGCAAAGCGGCGATTGTCGATCGCGACGCATGCATGGAGTGCGGCGCTTGCGCTACCAATTGCCCGACCGAGGCGATTACCGTGCAAAGCGGCGTCGGGTGCGCTCAGGCGCTGATCAACGCGGCTCTGGGACGGAGCGGTTCTTCGTGCTGCTGTGTGATCGAACCCAAAAAACCGGGGGCTCAAGAGACCGCGATTCAGAATCCGAAATCGGGCTGTTGCTGACCCTGGATCCTTTCTCATCCCTCGTTAACTTCTCTTCTTGTCCTTGTCCGCCGAAACGAACTTGCCGATAGTTACAAGGGGAGCCGTGCTGCAGGTGCCGGGCGCACAATTGCACGTTTCTGCATGGGATTGACCTCTCAACCGTCCTACCCAAGAGCGAAGGGTTCTGTAGACAGGCCCGGCGGACATGGCCAGTAGAGCCAGGGCCCCTGCAACTTGAACCCATAGAGGAATGATCTCCGCTGCTTGCCCGGCCACAGCCTGAGCTGAAATTCCGAAGAAAGCATAGACCTGATCGAGCGCCAGCCCACAGGCCACGGATACCACGGCTATGGAAGCGAGGTAAATGGCTGTGGCTCGCTTTCCCAGAAGCCCGAACAGAACGGTCAGAGAAGTGACATTGGTGGCCGGGCCTGCGAGGAGAAAAACAAGCGCCGCGCCCGGGCTTACTCCTTTGAGAATGAGGGCTGCTGCGATGGGGGTGGATGCGGTGGCGCAGATGTACAGGGGAATTCCCACGGCCAGCATGATCAGCATGGCGGGAAGCCCTCCCCCAAGGTGCTTGGCCAAGAGATCGGATGGGATCAGGGCCGTGATCACGCCTGCGAGAACCAATCCCAGAAGGAACCAGGATGCGATGTCTTCCCAGAGTTCGAACAGAGCATAGCTAAACCCCGCCTTGAGCTTTTCGAAAAACGTGTGATGACTTTTGTGCACTTCAGGCAGGCAATCCACCCCGTCGCAGCAGTTGTCCACAGTGCAGTGGAGGTCAGGCTGGACGGATTTTTCATCCTTTTCCGCGCCGAGCATGTTCTCCGCGATGCCGGCAACCGCTGCCGTGGCAAACGCTGCCACCGGTCTGGCCACCGTCATGACAGGGTCAAGAAGCGCGTAGGTGAGGGCGATGGAATCCACTCCCGATTCCGGCGTAGAAATGAGAAAAGCGGTCGTTGCCCCATTGCTCGCTCCCTGCCGCTTGAGCGAGACCGCAGCGGGCAGGACTCCGCATGAGCACAAAGGAACAGGCACACCCAGCGCAGCCGCCTTGAGCACCGAGGTTACCTTCCCTTTGCCGAGATGACGGCTTACCGCCTCCGGCCTGACAAAAACACGCATCAGGCCGGCAACGAATATCCCGAACAGGACATAGATGGAGGATTCCCGAAGAAGCTCCCATGCCTCCGTAAGAATTTCAACCAGAACATTCATTGCCATCTCCGTAGCGTCATCACTGATCAATCGCCCGTCTGCATCAGCCCAGTTCTTACCGACATTATAATCACCTTCTATCTTTGTTGCTATAATCGCTTGTCATCGACGATCAGATTGGGGCCTGAGAGTAATTCAACGCTTTACAAGACCCTGTTTGCAGGTTGCTCAAAAACGCTCAGATACAAGGCGCCCGAAATCCCGAGGAATGAGACTTACAGTCCAGTACGTCGCAGTGACGAGGGATGAGGGCAACGCCGTAGATGAGTGTTTTTCAGCAACCTGCTACACTTCGACTCCGAGATATCTGACAAACACCTCCTGTTTGCCTTCGAGGTTGTGCCTGGTGTCGGAATAGACGACCTTTCCTTTGGTCATGAAATACAGTCGGTCGGCAAGGGCCAGGGCGAAAGGAACTTTTTCTTCCACCAGCAGGATCGCCATGCCGCTGCTGTTCAGGCGCCTCAGGATGTCTTTCAGGTTGGATACGATGATGGGCATGAGCCCTGTGGTGGGCTCATCCAGAAGAAGAATCTCCGGTTGGGTCAACAGGGCTCTGCCAATGGCGAGAGACTGCTGCTCTCCGCCACTGAGCGTTCCGGCCTTCTGCTTCAACCTCTCTTTCAACACAGGGAAAAGGCTGAAGACGTTTTCCAGGACGCCTTGGTTTTCCTTTTTCCTCATGCCGGTCCTGAGGTTCTCCAGAACCGTCATTTTGGGAAACAGGCCTCTCCCCTGCGGGACATAGCCCATTCCAAGTCTCGCCACTTTGAACGCGGGAAAAGCAGTGACATCCACATTTTTGAAGTGGATTTTTCCGGCCTTGGGTTTGACCAGCCCGGTCAAGGCTTTCAGGGTCGTGGTTTTGCCCGCACCGTTCCGGCCGAGGAGTGCGACGATTTCCCCTTCCAGCACTTCCAGGGAGACGCCTTGAAGGATGTAGCTCCGTCCATAGTAGGTGTGAATGTCGTCCGCTTTCAGAAGGCTCAAATCTCTTCTCCCAGGTAAACTCTCTGGACTTCTTTGTCGGCGCTGATCACTTCGGGTGTGCCTTCGGCAAAAACGTGTCCTTCGGTGAGCACGGTCACGGTTTTGCAAAGCTGCATCACCACGTCAATGGTGTGCTCAATGAGCACGATCGTCATCTTTTCTGAAAGCTTCTTCACCACTTCGACGATCATGTCCACTTCCTTGCCGCCGACCCCCTGGGTCGGCTCGTCGAGCAGGAGAACAGAAGGCTTGGTGCTCAGAGCCATGGCGATTTCCAGGACTTTCTGGTCTCCGTACGAGAGGTTCACGGCAAGTTCCTTTTTCTTTTCCTCCAGACCGATCAGCTTGCAGATCTCCAGCGCCTCCCTCTCGATCTGTTCGAGACGGTGGGCGCTGCTCACGGGGTTCCAGGGATGCCTGGCCTTGCTGTTGGCCCCTGCCCAGATGCTGTCATAGACCGTCATCTCAGGGAAGATGCGGGTGAGTTGAAACGTCCGGCTCAGTCCCTTGCGGCAAATGGTGTAGGGGGGAAGACCCGAGATGTCCTCCCCTCTGAGATAGACCTTCCCTGAGGAGGGTTTGAATTCTCCAGTCACCACATTGAACAGGGTGGTCTTGCCCGCACCGTTGGGACCGATAATACCCCGCAGGTCCCCTTGCTCGATGCGAAGGTTCACGTCTTTCAGGGCCTGTAACCCGCCGAAGTTCCGGGTCACGCCTGCGAGTTGAAGAATGGGGGTCTGAGAAGCCATGGCTCCTATCCCTTGCTCCTGCTCATGACGAATCCGACGATGCCGCCTTTGGAGACTCTCAAAATGAAAAGGATCAGGACGCCGAAGATGATGAGATAGTAGGTCCACCAGGCGCTGACATAGTACTGGAACAGCGACATGATAAGAACGCCCAGGCACGGACCGATCAGAGTCCCAAGGCCTCCGATCAGACACCACACAATGGGAATGATGGACCAGTAGAGGGAGAAGAAATCCGCCGTGGTGTAACGGAGGGACAAGGCATAAAGGCCGCCGCCCAAAGCCGTGAACACCCCTGAGATCACGAAGGCAATGAGCTTGTACCGGGTCACATGGTAGCCGAGGTACTCTGCTCTTTTTTCATTCTCCCGGATCGCAAGAAAGATTTTGCCCAAGGGGGAGTGAGCAATTCTTCTCAGGACCAGGTAACTCACCGTGAGGAAAAAGAGGGAGAAGAAATAGTTCACCAGAGGATCGTAAAGAGACCATTTTACAAAGCCCAGATGCAGCGACGGAAGGGTCGCGCTCAGCCCGTCATCTCCCCCGGTGAGCCATGTCAGATCCACGGCCAGGAGGTGAAAGATGGCGCTGAAGATCGCGGTCACGATCACGAAATAAGCCTCGGACAAACGCACAGCAATGATTCCCGTGACCAGCGAAAACACGATCCCCCCTCCGAGACAAAAGAGTACGGACACGAGCAATCCTGTTTTGAGGTGCAGGATGGGGAGAAGGATGGCATAGGCTCCTGCCCCGAACATCACGGAATGCCCCAGGCTGCACTGATTGGTGAATCCCAGGCTGACGTCATATCCCATGGCGAAAATGCTGAGGATCATGACCTGCACCAGCAGGGACCGGGCGCCCCTCGGCAGCACGAACCCAAGCACCACGAGGGCGATCAGCACGCCGATGAAGTAGATTTGTTGTTTCTTCCCTTTCAATTCCTAGACTCTTGCCCTTCCTGTTCTTGCTGGTCTCCGTTGCCGTTCAACCGTGCACCTTGTACCGTGCGCCTTGCACCGTTTCTCATCTTTCTTTCGCCCCGAACAGGCCCTGTGGCCGCAAAAGAAGAACAACCACCATGACGACAAAAATCGCTGCCCTGGCACGGGTGGGCGAAAGAAAATGCGCCAGCACCCCTTCCAGAGCACAGATCCCCAGAGCCGCCACAAGCGTCCCCTCCAGGCTGCCGAGGCCGCCGATGATCACCACGATAAAGCACAGAAGGATGACGTCATTCCCCATGAGGTAGGACACCTGGTAGATGGGTGCGGCCAGCACCCCGCCCACAACGGCCAGGCCCGCGCCGAGAACAAAGGTGGCGACGAGTATCCGGTTCACGTTGATGCCCATGGCATTGGCCATGTCCCGATCCTGCATGGAAGCCCTGATCAGGATCCCGTAGTTCGTCCTGTAAAGGAAAAGCCAGATGCCTGCAAGAATCAGGATGGAAATCAAGGCGATCAAAAACCGATACCCGGGGTAGGAGACCCCCAGGAGATTGAAGTTCACAGGCCAGGGGTTAGGGATCTTCTGGGGAATCCCGCCGTAAACTGCCAGAGCCGCTGTCTGGACAATGAAAGAAATTCCAACCGTCGCAATCATGGTCAAGGAAGGGTTTCCCTCATAGGGCCGCAGCACAAAGCGCTCCATGGGCGCTGCGATGAGTGCCATGAGGAAAGGGGCAGCCAGCAGGGCCAGCCAGAAATTGCCGAACAGCGAAACGACGTAAAAGGTCACCACGGCGCCGATCATGTACAGGTCACCGTGAGCCATGTTGACAATGCCCATGACTCCGAAGATGAGAGACAGCCCCAGGGCGATCAGAGCGACGATCAGCCCCCAGATCAGCCCGTTCATCAGAAGAAAGGTGATGGAGGATAGGGATTCCACTGATTCTCAACCTGCATCCTACTTGAGTGGGCAGTATGCAGTAAGCAGTAGGCAGCGCTCATCCGGAAAGGGTCTTTCCGAATGAGCACAGACTCAAAACGCTTCTTTTGAGTGATCCTTTTCCGGAGCGTACACCACGGCTTCCGGCGGGATTCTCGCGACCACTTCGATCACGCCCTTCCTGATCTGCTCGATATAGAGCCCCACCTGTGAAAGATGGTCCTCTTTCCTCACGTACCCTTCTCCTTGAGGGAACTCGATGCCCTGCTTGAACGGCATCCCTTCCAGAGCCTCGATCAGCTTCGGGGTGTCCTTGTTGCTTTTCCAGCCGCTCTTCTCAATGCCCGCTTTCAGAAGGAACATGGATTCCCAGACCGCCCAGTTGTAGGCGAGGACGAATCGCTTCCCTGTGCCCACCTCGACTCCTTCCGGATCCACGCTGATCATGTCACGGTAGGCTTTGTTGAAGTCGGTCTTCAGGCCTTCGTAGCGGGTCGGGTAAGGGGCAATGCAGTAGAGCCCTTCTGCCGCTTCACCCAATTTCGCGACGTCCTGGGCCGAGATCGCATACACGGCTCCCAGCTTCTTGATGTCCGGCCGCACGGCATGCAGGTCCCGGATGAAGGAGAGGAAGTCGGAACCGAAATTGGCGAAGTAGACCGCTTCAGCCTCCTTGGGGATCTTGCCAGCAAGGTACGGCAGCCAATCGCCTGTGCCCAGCGGAACGCGGATGGATGTCAGCACCTCTCCTCCCGCCTGTTTGATGAAATCGGTGAACTCCTTTTCGTTGGACCAGCCCCAGGCGTAGTTCACGACAACGGTCACCCATTTCTTCCCGATTTTTTCCGCTGCAAACTTCGCCACTCCCTTGGCCTCCTGCCTCACGTTGGTGCAGGGCTGGAACACATAGCGGTTTCCGTTTTCACCGGAGATTTCCGTAGCCCCTGCGCAGGGGAAATAAGGGGTCTTCAACTCCTTGGCAATGGGCGCGCACGCAATGGCCACCCCGGAGCTGTTGGAGTCGATGACAAAACTCACCCCGTTGCTTTCCACGAGTTTTCTGAACTTGAGGGCGCCCACCGGCGGTTTGCTTTCCGTATCCTCCACATAAAGCTCGATGGGGCGGCCGGAGATGCCCCCTTCAGTGTTGATCTTCTTGATAGCCGAGCGAAGCACTTTTTCGTGCGAATACCCATACGCCGCAAGGCCCCCGGTCGAGTCGGCAATCATCCCGATCTTGATCGGTTCTTTGCTCTGACTCAAAGCCACAGGCTGCATGGACAGCAGTCCGGCAACCACACCCACCACCACGGCAAAAACAATCAAGACGCTCCTCTTCATAACGCACCTCCTCTTGCTTCAATCGCTGATCGTACAGCAGTCTACCCGAGAAACCGATGTGATACCTACCACCAAAAACTTCCCATGTAAAGGGTTGCTTTTCGATCGCTTTTCGATTGACATAGCCCTTATGAGGAGGCAAATTCCTAAGGGTCTAGAGGTGAAGGAGCAGATAAGAAGAACGGAGGATTTGATATGCTTTTACCTGAAGTCAAGAAACATTATGGAAAACTGAAATTTCTCATCGACGGGGAGTGGGTCGATTCAAAGTCCACAAGCATCGAGCTCGACACGAATCCTGCCACCGATGAAGTGATCGCCGAATTTCCCATGGCCACCAAGGAAGAAGCCTTCAAGGCCGTGGACGCCGCACAAAAGGCTTTTCAAACCTGGCGCAATGTCTCCCTGCGGGACAGGGCCTACATGCTCTTCACCATGCACCACAAATTCCGCGACCACTTCGAGATGCTCTGCCGCGTCCTGACCCAGGATCACGGCCGGACCATCGACGAAGCCCGCGGCTCCGTAGCCCGGGTCCTGGAGAACATCGAGTCCGCCTGCGCTGCCGTCTACGGCTTGCCGAAACAGAACGAACACATCATGAACCTGGCGGGCGGGATCGACGAGTACCTCACCTGGGAACCCCTGGGAGCTTTCCTGATCATCACGCCGGGCAACATTCCCATGCACGCCTGGTCATCCTTTGTGCCCTATGCCCTTGCAGCAGGGTGCACGGTCGTCATCAGCCCGAGCCGGCAGGACCCTGTCGCAGCCGAGACGATCAACCGGGTGGCTCTGGAAGCAGGGTTTCCCAAGGGTGTGATCAACATGGTTCACGGCGGAAGAAACATCAACAAGGAGATCCTGGCCCATCCGTCCATCAAGGGCGTGGGCTTCATCGGTTCCAACAGGGCCGGATGGGAACTTTTTCATCAGTGCGGCAAGCTGGGCAAGACCTCTTCCATCAACGGCAACGGCAAGAACCACGTGGTCATCATGCCGGATGCGGACATTGACACCGCCATTCCGTGGCTCCTGAGAGCGTGTTTCGGCATGACCGGGCAGCGGTGCCTGGGCGTGGATAACGTGGTCATCGTCGGGAACATTTATGACGAAGTGAAAAGCAAGTTCAAGGAAGCGGCTAGCAAGATGAGGCTCGGCTATGGGCTTGACCCCGAGGCCCAACTGGGACCCTACGCCACAAAGGGCGGCATGCAGAAAATCCTGGAGTGGACCGAAAAGTCCCTTGCCGAGGGGGCTAAGATGGTGCTTGACGGACGCACCGTGAAGGTCAAGGATTATCCGAAAGGCTACTTCCTCGGCCCGATCATTATTGAGAATGTGAATCCTGATATGGCCATGGCCAAGGAAGAAGCCTTTGGCGCTGTTGCGGCCCTCATGAGGGCAGACAGCCTGGACCAGACCATCGAGTGGATCAACACCAAGACCAACCTCGGCCACTCTGCCTGCATCATGACGGCGAGCGGCAAGAATGCCCGGAAGTTCATCCGGGAAGCCAATGTGGGCAACGTGGGCGTAAACGTAGGGGTTGCACAGCCTTACGCTTTCTTCCCCCTGGGGTCCAGAAGAGAGTCTTTTGTGGGGACGGCCAAGTCCAGACTCTCCTCCATGAAGATGTTCATGGATGAGAAGACCGTGACAACGAGGTGGGTATAAAACGAGTAAGAAGTAAACAGTAGGCAGTAAGCAGTAAAAAAAGAAAAGAAAGAAGGCAGAAGACAGAATCAAAAGAATGGAGTGTTGGAGTAACGGAGTGATGGAGTATTGGGTCTAAACCATTACTCCAATACTCCAATGCTCCATTACTCCATGGTCTTAGGGACCTCTGACCGCGGACGGTGTTATGCCCAAACAGATCAACAAGACCATTCCTAAGATCGGTGCAGTGGATCTTGCCAGGGGATGTCGTCTTTTCAGCGAGGACATCCCTCTTGACGGCGCCTTATCCCTGCACGTGTTCAGGAGCAAGAAGGCCCATGCGAGGATCCTCAGCCTCGACGTGGAGAAAGCCCGCAAGGTGAGCGGGGTCGTCGGGATCTTGACGGCCAGGGACATCCCGGGCAAGAACCTTTTTGGTCTTATCAACAAGGACCAGCCTCTCCTTGCCCATGAAAAAGTGCGATTTGTGGGTGAGGCGATCGCCCTTGTTGCTGCATCGAACAAGGAGGCTGGCCACGAGGCGCTTGAGGCAATCGAAGTCGCTTACGAAGACCTCCCCGCCGTGCTCGACCCTCATGAGGCACTGAACGAGAGTGCCCCTCTGGTTCATGCCAAAGGCAATCTCCTTTCCCGGAGAGTCATTCGCAAAGGGGATGCACGGGCGGCGCTCTCCAGGTGTGATGTCGTAATCAAAAAAACCTACCGCACTCCCCATGTGGAGCACTGCTACCTCGAACCGGATGCAGGAGTGGGATTTGTCGACGAGGATGGAACCCTGGTCATCTTCGCCTCGACGCAGAATCCTCATTATGACCTCAAAGAAGTTTCAGAGATCCTCGGCCTCCCGGAGGAACATATCCGCATCGTTCAGGCGGCAACCGGAGGCGGTTTCGGCTCCAAGCTCGACCTGACCGTGCAGGGTTTCATCGGTCTTGCGCTCTACCGTTACCAGCGTCCGGTGCGGCTCGCCTTTAGCCGGGAAGAGGCTTTCTTGGCAACTCCCAAGCGCCACCCCATGACCATAGAGATGGAGACCGGTGCAACCAAAGACGGTAAGATTCAGGCTTTGCGGGCCCGGATCGTCTGCGACACCGGCGCCTACGCGTCCTATGGTCTGGCCGTGACCACACGCGCTGCAGTTCACGCCACAGGGCCTTATGAAATCGAAAACATCGAAGCGGAAAGCCTTTGCGTTTACACCAACAACCCCATTGCCGGCGCCATGAGAGGTTTCGGCGTTCCCCAGGTTGCCTTTGCCCATGAATCCCAGATGAATATTCTTGCCCACGAGTTGGGCCTCGATCCTCTGGAGATCAGGAGAATCAATGCGCTCCGGGTTGGATCAAGAACGGCTACAGAACAGGAACTGAAGGCAAGCGTGGGCATCATCAAGACCCTGGAGGCGATAGAACCTCACTACAGGAAGGCCAAGGAGCGATGGAAGACGGAATCGGTCCCGGCGCCTCTCAAGAGAGGCATCGGCATAGGCTCCATGTGGTACGGGATAGGGAACACGGGTGTGCAGAATCCTTCAAGCGCCCGAGTGGAAATGGATGCCCAAGGCATGGTGACCCTTTTTTCCGGTGCAGCGGACATCGGGCAGGGTTCTTCGACCGTGCTCGCGCAAATTGCTGCAGAGATGCTGGGCATCGAGCCTTCAGAGGTTTGCCTGGTGATTGCCGATACCCGGTGGACCACGAACGCGGGAGCCACATCAGCGAGCCGACAGACCTACATTTCGGGGAATGCGGTCAAGGAGGCAGCCGGCAAGCTCGCCGACGTCCTGCTCACCGAAGCGGTGGATGTTCTGAAAACCCCAAAATCCCTGCTCGTGCTTGAAAACGGTTTTGCTGTGGACTCCAGACACTCCGACCGAAGGGTTCCCCTGTATAAGCTCGCCAAGAGAGCTCATGACAGGGGCCGGCCTATGACCTGGCAGGGCTATTTTGACCCTGAAACAACGCCCCTGGACGGCGAGACCGGCCAGGGCACTCCTTATGCCACCTATGCTTTCGCTTCCCACCTCGCTCTGGTCACGGTAGATACTTCAACGGGTGAGGTCAGGGTGAACAGGATCGTAGCTGCCCATGACGTGGGGAGAGCCATCAATCCTCAGAACGTGGAAGGCCAGATCCAGGGCGGTGTCGGCATGGGGCTCGGGTTTGCTCTCATGGAGGAATTTATTCCTGGAAAAACAGGCTCCATGGGCGAGTACCACATTCCCACGAGCCTGGACATGCCGGAAATCATCCCCATCATTGTGGAGGACCAGGAACCTACAGGGCCTTACGGCGCCAAGGGCGTGGGGGAACCCGCCCTGATCCCCACGGCGCCTGCGATTCTCAACGCCTTAGCCGATGCGCTGGGAGAGCATATCTTCCGGCTTCCCGCCCATCCGGAAAGAGTGAGAGAGACGGCAAGGAGAAAAGCCGCAGACAAAGGGGGTTAGAGGCTGCTCGTTGCCGGTTACTTGTTGCAGGCCGCTTGTTGCTTTGAGGCCTTGGAGTAATGGAGCATTGGAGTACTGGAGTAATGGTTAAAACCCAATACTCCATCACTCCATTACTCCAACACTCCATTTCCCATGTTTTCAGCTCTAGGCATTTTAGCCGAAGGCCCTGAGCGTAGTCGAAGGGGCACTTTCTTTATAAGGAGGTTATGACATGTCAAAAGTTCTGCTCAAAAATATTGGGACGCTCGTCAGTGGCGATATTGAAAACCCGATCCTTAAGGCAGATGCGATCTGGATCGAGGAAGGGCTGATCAAAAAGGTGGGATTCCTGAAGGACATGGATGAAAAAGCGGCGAACACGGTGATCGACTGCGCTGGCACCACCGTGACTCCGGGCCTTTTCGATTCCCACGTTCACCCGGTTCTCGGGGATTTCACACCAAGGCAAAAGCAGATCGACTTCTTCGAAAGCGAAGTGCACGGAGGCGTCACCACTTCGATTTCAGCGGGTGAAGTCCATCTTCCCGGGAGGCCGAAGGATCCTGCGGGGACCAAAGCGCTCGCCATCCTGTCGGCCAAATCCTATGCCGGGTTCAGGCCCGGGGGAATGAAGGTCCTCGGCGGAGCGCTGATCCTTGAGAAAGGGCTCGTGGAGAAAGACTTTGAGGAGTGCGCCAGGGAAGGCGTGCGCATCGTGGGAGAAATCGGGCTCGGTTCGGTAAAGTCGCCGGAGGATGCAGCCCCCATGGTCAAATGGGCCAGAAAATACGGAATGGTCGTTTTGATGCACACGGGCGGCACCTCCATTCCCGGGAGCACGACTGTGGGCCTTGACCAGGTTCTCAAGTCCGATCCGGACGTGGTCTGTCATATCAATGGGGGCCCCACTGCCTGCTCCATTGAAGAGGCTGAAAAGCTGATCACCCAGACCTCCATGGCCATTGAGTTTGTCCATTGCGGGAACATGAAGGCGGCTGCAGAGGTAGGTTCTCTCGTGGCCAAGCACAAGGCGTTTCATCGGGTCATCATCGGTAACGACGCTCCTTCCGGAACAGGCGTCGTGCCGCTGGGGGTCCTGAGGGTCATGAGTCTTCTTGCAGGGATGACCCCGATCCGGCCGGAGCAGGCTGTGTGCATGGCTACCGGCAACACTGCCAAGCTCTACAAGCTCAACCGGGGGATCCTTGCGGCGGGCAGGGAAGCCGATATCGTTGTATTGGACACGCCCATGGGTTCTGTGGGCAAGGATGCCCTCGCCGCCCTTGCCGCAGGGGATGTGCCGGCTGTTTCCATGGTGCTGGTGGACGGAAAGATCGTTGTCAACATCAGCCGCAACACCCCACCTCCGGTGAAGAAGCCGGTGGTGGGGAAGGCGTCATGAAGATTGGAGTGATGGAGTATTGAAGATTGGAGTATTGCGGTGTTGGAGTATTGGAGTAATGGGGAAAGAAGATTGGAGTGATGGAGTATTGGGTAAAGCAGTGACGGTCAGGGCCATTTGCTCTTTACCAGTACTCCAACACTCCAGTACTCCACTACTCCATGCTTGAGACCGAGGTATAACTGCTAAGTTTGGAGCACAATTTTTATGAAGGTCGATTTGGATCGTTGCGTCGGCTGCGGGACCTGTGTTCAGGACTGCCCTCTCGGTGCGATCCGCTTGAAAAAGAAAAAAGCGGCTATCGACGATCGCTGCAGCCAGTGCGGTGCCTGCATGAGAGTGTGTCCTGAAGAGGCCATCAGCGTCGGCGATCTGTCCTTGCTGGAGGGAATCCAGTGTGACGCCTGCCCGATCGAGTGCAGAATCAAGGAGGGCAATCCGGGGGCCTGCCAGCGCTACCGCAACGAAAACGGGAAGCTCGTGCGCGTGACACGGATCCACCCCTTCAGCGAGGTCCAAGGAGTGGTTGGGCCTGATCCGGCCGAAGCCATTCGAAAGCCTTTGATCACCGGCATCGGCGCAGGCACGACCTATCCTGACTGCAAGCCCGCTCCCTACATCGTCAAAGCGAAACAGCACGAGGTGGATGTGGTGACCGTGGTAACGGAGGCTCCCCTCAGTTACAGCGGCATCATGGTCAAGATCGACACAGACATCCCCATCGGTGAAGAAGGAGCGGCAGTGATGGCAGGCAAGAGAAAAGTCGGCCTCGTCGTCACGGAACAGTATGGTTCCAAGATGCTCTCCATCGGGGGAGTCAATCTCCTGACCGGAAAGGACGGCATGGGGGTCGCCCGGACGATCACGGACATCGCCAACAAGAAACCGGTCAAACTCAGGATCGATGGAGGGTGTAAGCTGGAGATCCAGGTGGGTCAGCCCCCGCTCATTGACGGTGTGAAGCCGGACAACATGAGAGTGGGGTGTGGAAGCGCTACACTCGGCCTCTTTTCCCCTCTTCTCAAGGAAGCGGCGGATGAGGCGATCATTCTGGACTCCCACCTGACGGGCCTGATGAGCGAGCATGCAGCAGGCCGTTTCGTGGGTGCAAAGCCTTCGGGAATCAGGCTCAAATTCAGAAAAAGCACACCGGGCCGTTATTTCGGGGATCACGGCAAGGGATGGGGAGGCACGTCCATCCTCCATCCCCTGGAAGTCATCGCCGGCATCGATCAAAAGGTGGCTCGACCCGGGATGAGGATTCTCGTGACCGAGACGACCGCCAGGAGCGCGGCCATGTTCGAGCTTCAGAAAGATGGAAGTCTCAAAGAGATTTCTCTAAGCGATGCTGCCGGAAAAGTTCTGGAGGCGATCTCCTCGAGCTGTGAGCCGTCTCTCGTCTCTGCGGTTTACATGGGGGGTGCAGGCGGGAGCGCCAGGGCCGGCGTGGTGCTTTACCCGATCAAACTGACCCGGGCCGTTCATCAGGCTAAGGCCGTCCTGACCGTGGGAGGTGCGCCCACTTTTATTTTGCCCGGGGGTGGGATCAATTTCATGGTGGATGTGGAGAAAGTGAAGGGAAGTTTCTTCTACTGGACTCCGACACCGGCCACCATCTGCCCCATCGAGTACACTATGGGGCTCAGAGACTACGAAGCGATGGGCGGCCATCTTGAGGCCATGAAACCCTTTGACGCGAGAGAGCCCGCGCCTGTTGCGGATTGAGAGCCGAAAATGCCCTTTGAGAGATCGGCAACGGTCCTTCCGGGAGGAAGCGTCCTGGCTGAATCAGGGCCCATGAGATTGGTGATTTCAGCCGCTATCGGACAAGTTGTACAAACAAAAACGGCTCTGAGGGCGGCCGAGGAGTCCTTTGGTTTTCTCGAACGCGTGGCGCGACACCGAAAACATCTTGGAAGGCAATTCCTGGAATCCCGGGAGCAAATCAAGGATCCCCTGGTCTTGAAAATGATCAGCAGCGCTGCGATGATCGGCGATGAGGACCTGACACCCATGGCTGCGGTCGCAGGAACGCTTGCAGATGAAGTGGCGGATTTCCTTTTTGAACAGGGGATGACCAAAGCGGTGGTGGACAACGGAGGGGATGTGGCCGTCAGGGCGGACAGGGAGGATCCGATCACCGTGGGCATCCGGCCCGACGTCAATGACCGAGCGGTTTCTTACGTGATCGGCCTTGACCCAGCCTTCCGCTCTCACGGCGTGGCCACGAGCGGGCTGGGCGGAAGAAGCCTCACAAGAGGAATTGCTTCTGCCGCCACCGTGGTCGCAAGAACCGCCTCATTGGCGGACGCGGCGGCCACGGCTGTAGCCAATGCGAGTTTCTTGGAAGATGAACAGGTTTGGCGCCGCCGGGCTGAAGAAGTGGATCCCTACACCGACATTGCAGGACTGGACATCACCGTCAAGGTCGGACCGCTCTCGGAAGAGAAGAAAAGCAGGGCTGTTTCGCAGGCTATCCGGAGAGCAGAAGATTTGGTTCGACGAGAGGTCATTCTCGGCGCCTTTGTGGCGGTGCAGGGCGTGCATGGAATGACGGAGTATTTTCGGGATAGGTTGGTGGAGCAGGCGTAGAAGATCTCGCTGGCGGCAGGTGGCAAGTCGCTTGTTGCTTTGAGGCCTTGGAGTAATGGAGCATTGGAGTACTGGAGTAATGGTTGAAACCCAATACTCCATCACTCCACTACTCCAACACTCCATTTCCCATGTTTTCAACTTTAGACACTTTAGCCTCCGGCCGTAGGGCCTACGGCCCGGAGGGGCACTTTAGTGCACTTTAGGCATTTCTTTAAGGAGGTTTTGCGATGGAAGTCAGAAAGTATGTCACCGTTGTGGAAGAAATCCTGGAAGAGGGCGGCAGGGCCATGGATCCTCCCGGGAAAAGGGCTGCTGCCATTGCGGTCATCAAGAACCCTTTTGCCGGCAAGTACGTGGAAGATCTCACGCCCCTCGTTGACATCGGCGACAAGCTCGGAGGCATTCTAGGAAAAATGGCTGTCGCAGCCCTTGGCATCGCGCCTGAAAAGGCTGAGAGCTATGGAAAGGCCGCCATCGTGGGCGAGGCAGGGGAAAAGGAGCATGCTGGCGCGATCCTCCATCCCAAGCTGGGCACACCCCTTCGCAATGCGGTGGGCGGGGGAAAAGCCATTATCCCCTCTGCCAAGAAAATCGGCGGCATGGGCACCGAGATCGATGTCCCGATCCACTACAAGGACGCAGCGTTTGTTCGTTCCCATTTTGACGCCATGACCGTGAGGGTCGATGATGCGCCCAAGGCGAATGAGATTGTTGTGGCTGTCGTTGTGACGGACTGCGGCAGACCCCACCCCCGCATCGGCGGTCTCAAGAAAGAAGAGGCCAAGAAGGAAGATGGATTGAGATAAAAAGAATGGAGTGATGGAGATCTGGAGTACTGGAGTATTGGGTGTCTTGAATTACCACTACTCCAATACTCCAGCACCACAATACTCCAATCTTCAACACTCCATCACTCCAGTACTCCATGGGTTTGCTTGATTATGCTTTTACCCCGATTCCAATATCATGAGCCCGCGACTCTCGCTGAAGCCTGCCGCATGATGGCTGAGCTCGGCGGGGGCGTGCGGCCGATCGCAGGGGGGACTGACCTCGTCGTGAACATGCGAAGGGGTGGGGTCGCACCCGGGCATGTCGTGTCCCTGGGCCGAATCAAAGAGCTTTGCGCCATGCACCTGTCCGGCCGCACGCTCAGGATCGGAGCCTGTTGCACGGTCGCCTCTCTTGCCGGGTCCTCGGGCATAGCCTCTCAGTTTCACGCCCTTAATGAGGGGGCCCTCAGCCTCGGCTCTCCCCTGGTCAGGAACCTGGCTACGGCTGGAGGAAACCTGGTGACAGCAAGGCCCGCAGCGGACCTTCCGCCTCCTCTCATGGCCTATGGCGGAACCGTCACTCTCCAGTCCTCGCAGGGGCAGCGGTTGGTGCCTCTTGATCAGTTTTTTGTCGGACCGGGCCGGACCGTGATGGAGCCCTCCGAGATCCTGACGAGTATTGCCTTGGAAACCCCTTCTCCTTTTTCAGGCTCAAGCTACATCAAGCTGGGCACCAGGCGGGCTCTGGAGATTTCCATTGTCAGCGTCGCTTCCTGCCTCACCCTCGAACATCCGGGAGGAAGGATCCAGTCCGCGCGGATTGTTTTAGGCTCTGTAGCCCCGGTGCCGATGAGAGCCGAGGATGCAGAGAAAAACTTGATCGGCGAGATCCCAAGCCCTCCCCTTTTTGCCGAAGCCGCAAAGGTCGCTGCCGGAGAGAGCAAACCCATTGACGACTACAGGGGCTCTGCCCAATACCGGAGGGACATGGTTTCCGTGCTCACACAGAAAACGCTGCAGGCGGCTCTCGAAAGGGCGAATGCGTCCGAATGAAAAAGACAATTCACATCACCGTTAATGACAAACCCTTCGACCTCGAGGTCGAGCCGAACCAGGCCCTTCTTGAGGTGATCCGCGAAAAGTTTTGTCTCACCGGCACCAAGGCCGGCTGTCTCGTCGGGGATTGTGGCGCCTGCACCGTGCTTGTGGATGGGAAGCCTGTCAACTCCTGCCTCATCCTCGCCGTTCAGGCGGACGGAAAACAGATCACGACGATCGAAGGCGTTGAGACCCCACTGGGACTCCATCCTCTCCAGAACGCCTTTGTGGACAAAGGCGCCGTGCAGTGCGGGTATTGCACTCCCGGGATGATCCTCTCCGCCAAGAGCCTTTTGGATCGCAATCCACGAGCTGATGAGGCTGAAATCCGGAGAGCCATCTCCGGGAACCTGTGCCGGTGCACGGGCTATCAGAAGATCGTGGAAGCCATTCTGTCTGTAAGCAGGACTTCTCCCTGATGGAGCGGAAGACTAGGTTTCTTGCAGAAGAAAACTCAAATACGGGTCACAGACCTCAGCCGCTTTCTGATCTACATTCTGGCCCACAGGCCTGATGAGTTCGGGCTTGTCCCGGACAGCACGGGGTTGATCACCCTTAAAGAACTTCTCCGGGCCATACACGAAGAACCCGGCTGGGGCTATGTCCGCGAGGGCCATATCCGCGAAGTCCTGATCGGCAAGGAGAGGGCTCTTTTCGTGTGGGAGGAAGATCGCCTCGGGGCAGTGGACAGGAGATGGCATCTCGATCTTCAGGCCCCTTCCGAGAACACCCCCAAAATCCTGTTTGTCGCTGTCAGGAGAAAGGCCCATGTTCACGTCATGGAAAAAGGGCTTTTCTCCGACAGACCTCTTGTGTTATCACCGGACCGCGACATGGCGCTGAGAATCGGGCGGCGGCGGGATCAAAAGCCGATCATGCTGGAGGTGATGACCGGGCCTGCACAGCAGCAAGGGGTTTCTTTCTATGCCTTCGGCGATCTTTATCTGGCCAGGGAGATTTCTGCAGAATTCATTTCCGGACCTCCTGTGCCTGAGGAACTCCGGGAACCCCAGCCGCCCAAGAAAGAGAAAACCGTGCCTCAGCCGTCCATCCTATCAGGGGGAACTTTCGTGCTGGATATTCAAAGAGACCCTGATGTTTCCCGCAGGCGCACCGGAAGAAAGCCCCGAGGATGGAAAGAGGATTCGAGGAAGATGAGGAGGAACAAAGGGTGATGGACAATTACTCTCAGTTTTCTGCATTCTTTTATCCTAAGAATATAGCGGTCATCGGCGTGTCGCCGGTTAAGAACAACCTGGGCAAGAACATCGTCCTCAACTGTCTTTACTTCGGATATCCGGGCGAGATCATCCCTGTGGGACTGAGCAAAGGAGTCGTTTACGGTCAAAGGATCTATGAGAGCATCGAGAATATTGACCGGGACATCGACCTGGCCGTCATTCTCACTCCCGCCAAGACGATTCCGGGCATCCTGGAACAGTGCGGCCGCAAGGGAATCAAGCATGCGGTCATCGAATCCGGCGGTTTTTCCGAATTGGGCAAAGAAGGAGAACCCCTTGAAAAGGCCTGCGTTGAAGTCGCCCGCCGCTACGGCATTCGATTCATCGGCCCCAACGGCATCGGCGTCACCAATCTCGATAACGGCTTAGCTCTTCCTTTCATGCCGTTGCGCAGGGACATCGCCCTAGGGCCGGTATCTATCCTGGCGCAGAGCGGAGGGGTCGGACTGAGCTACCTCAATATCCTGGCTGAAGAAAATATCGGGGTCAACAAGTTCGTGTCCATGGGGAACAAACTCAACGTGGATGAAAACGATTTGTTGGGTTACCTGATTCAAGATGAAGGGACCAAGATCATCCTTGTCTATCTTGAAGGTTTCAAAGATGCGCGGAGGTTTATAGAAGTCGCCTCCACCTCCACAAAACCCATCCTGGTTCACAAATCCAATCGTTTTGAAGCGAGTGCCCGTATCGCGCACTCGCATACCGCAGCGCTTTTTGCGGATGACAGGCTCGTGGATTATGCCCTGGAACAGGCAGGGTGCATTCGCCTCAACACCATGGATGACAGCATGGACTATCTCAAGTCGCAGACCTTGCCTCCTCTCCGGGGAAACCGCCTTGTGGTTATCTCAAGGTCCGGGGGCCACGCCGTCATCGCTGCCGATGCTTGCGCTCACTATGGTTTCACCCTTCCACGCTTTCCTGAAGAGATATTGAAAAAGGTCGAAAGCCGACTCAGGGCTCATGTGATCCGTCTGCAAAATCCCCTGGACCTCGGGGATCTTTTTGAACTCGAGTTCTACGCCTTCATCGTTGAAGAAATGCTCAAAAGAGACGACGTGGACGGAGTCGTCCTTGCCCACGGCTATCAAGGCGGGTTCGAGCAGGAAGCCTCAAGAACATTGATCAAGAGAGTGGAGCGTCTCATTGAACAGTATCAAAAACCGGTGGCCTGCGTGATTTTTGCGGAGGCTCTTGAAAAAAATTACCTCCGTAAAAGTGTCAAGATCCCTATCTTTTCCGCTCCTGAAAATGCGATGCGCGCTTTCAATCTCTCCTACAAATGGCCCTTCCGAAAACCTTCGCCCCTGCAAGTGCTGTCCCTTAATCGCGTCGATCATGAGAAGGCACGGGACGTGGTTTCTCGTGGGGTAAAGGCCGGGCATCTCCTGCTTCATGAGTCTTTGCAGCTTCTTGAGCATTATGGGTTCTCCGTCCCTGCCTACGCCCTCGTTAGGACAGAAGCCGAAGCCCTTCAATTCCGGCGAACCTCCAAGGGCCCGATGGCTTTGAAAATCAATTCCCCGCACTTTTCTCACAAGAGTGATCTTGGTGCAGTGCGGCTTAATATCAGAACTCAGGCCGAAGTCGAAAAGGCCTTTAGAAAGCTCACCGCCCTCGGTGGCGAAGGGACCGAAGTTCTTGTCCAGTCGATGGTTACTCGGGGCAGGGAAGTCATTTTGGGAGGCAAGCGCGATCAAAGCTTCGGCCCGATTGTTCTTTTCGGGTTGGGGGGTATCTTTGTTGAGGCTTTGAAGGACGTGGTCTGGCGAGTGGCCCCGCTCTCCTATGAAGAAACGAGAAAGATGATCGGAAGCATCCGCGGGGCCAGGGTCCTGCAAGGCATCAGAGGGGAGAAACCCTGCGACGTCGAGACAGTTGTGGACCTTCTGGTCAGGCTCTCCCACATGCTCGTCGATCTCCCGCAGATTCAGGAGATCGACATCAATCCTGTCCTGGTCTTTCCCGAGGGAGAAGGGGCAGTGGCTGTAGATGCCAGAGTCCTCCTGGCTGACTGATGAAAAACGTCAATCTGCCGCGTTACCCTCATTCCTCGTCGTTGCGGCGTACTGCACG
This sequence comes from uncultured delta proteobacterium, assembly GCA_963702565.1. GTDB lineage: Bacteria > Desulfobacterota > DSM-4660 > Desulfatiglandales > HGW-15 > CAVPDE01. The sequence continues at coordinate 680,846 of CAVPDE010000010.1, forward strand.
GTACGCCTCACTCCTCGGAATTTCGGGTCCCTTGCATCTTGGCGTTTTTGATCAGCCAGCTTGACAGGGTTTTTTCTGTGGCCGGTCAAGAGATAGGGGTAACAGATCCCAAAATGGTCATGTTCTTTACGCTGTCGATCCGGACCGGAAGCATTTCGTTCTTGATCTCACGAGCAAAAGAAAAAAGGACCGGAAGGTAGTTGTCGCTCAGCCCCTTCATCATCCCTATCCCTGACGCATCCGAACCTTCCGCAAGAACCTGGAACGTCTTCCCTACACAGGATCGGTAGAAGTTCTCCCGCTTTTTTTGGCCCAACACCCTCAGGGCCTCTGCCCTCTTCTTGATCTCCCGATCGTCCACCTTGTCGTTGAAATCCCAGGCCGCGGTCCCCTGCCTCGGGGAAAAGGGGAAGACATGGAAGTAGGACACGGGCAGATCTTTCACCAGATCATAAGTGTTGCGATAGGCTTTATCCTCCTCCCCCGGGAACCCCGCCATGAGGTCCACCCCGATGGCGGCCAGAGGGATCCGGCTGTGAATGGCTTCGACCAGTCGGGCGTACTCTTCGGAAGTGTAGTTCCTGTTCATCCTCTTCAGAATCTCGTTATCTCCGCTTTGCAGGGGGATGTGAAAGTGGCGGCAAAGCCACTCTTCTGATGCCGCCATCCGGATCAGTTCCGGCCCCAGTTCCTTGGGCTCAATGGAACTGAGCCTGATCCTCAGGGGGAGTCTCTCCTTCCCGATGAGGCCGAGAAGCTCCTTGAGAGAGGTGGCAGGGCTCAGGTCTATCCCGTATTTGCCGAGGTGGATTCCCGTGAGCACCACTTCCTTGTACCCCTGCTCGGACAAAGACCGCAGCAAAACGATCACCCTGAGAGGTTCAAGGCTTCGCAAGGGTCCGCGGCTGAAGGGCACAATGCAGTAGCTGCAGAAGGAATCACAGCCGTCCTGGACTTTCAGAAAGCTTCTGGTCCGCTCGGACAGGGGAAGGATCCCCTCAGAAAGAGACGCCTTGAAGTCGCCCTGGGAGAGACAGATCGGCGCTCCCTTCCTGAAGTCCTGGAGGACTGTGTGCAGATGTCCTTTCAGAGCATTCCCGGCAACGAGATCCAGGCCCTCGATCCCGGAAAGCTCTTCCGGGAAGGCCTGGGCATAGCATCCTGTAGCGGCGGTCAGGGCTGAAGGGTTTTCGCGGATCGCTTTTCGGATGGCTTGTCTGGACTGGTAAGAGGCTCTCTGGGTGACGATGCAGGTGTTCACGATGTTCACGTCCGCCAGCCCGCCCTTTTCAGCCGGAACCCAACCGGCCTGCATCAGGGCCTCCCTTAGGTACGCGGACTCGCACTGGTTCACCTTGCACCCGAGAGTTACGATCTTAAATGTTTTTGTCATTCTTTAAATGCTCTTTGCTCCCGGCTCTACGCTTCTTCTGATCCACCCGCCTCCGAGAACTCGATCTCCGTCATAGCACACGAGCGCCTGCCCCGGCGTGATCCCCCACTGCGGCTCCTCAAATTCGAATTTCACTTCTTCGGCTGTGATCCCTTCGATCCACCCGGCGCCGGGGATGTGTCTGTAGCGGATTTGAGCGAGGACTTTCATTCTGTCTAACCGAGGTTTCCCATCCAGCCAGTTGAAGGATTCCGCTTCGACCCTAGTGGAGAAGAGATCTTGTTTCCTTCCCACGACGACCTCGTTTTCCTCCGGTCTGATCTCCATCACATAGTAGGGCTGCGGCGAAGCAATGCCGAGTCCGTGGCGCTGGCCGATCGTGAATCGGTAAGCGCCGAGGTGCTCGCCGACTTTCTCTCCTTCCTTTGTCACGATCTCTCCCCGTTTTGCAATCCCCATCCCTTTGTTCTTTTCAAGGAAAAGGCGGTAATCATTCCCTGGAACAAAGCAGATCTCCTGGCTTTCCGGTTCTGAAACAGTCGGCAGCTTCATTTTGGCGGCGAGCCGGCGGGTCTCTTTCTTGGTCATTTCGCCGAGAGGAAGCACCATCCTCAGGAGATGGCGTTGTTCGAGGCGATGGAGAAAGTAGGACTGCTCCTTGCTTTGGTCCGCGCCTCGCCACAGTTCAGCCGGCGAATTCTCCGGCCTTCTGATCAGGGCATAGTGGCCGGTCGCGACAAAGGAGATTTCCTCTTCGTCCGCCCGCCGGAGAAGATGATCGAACTTGATCCCCTGGTTGCAAACAACGCAGGGATTGGGAGTAAGCCCATCGAGATAAGCGTCCACGAAAGGCTCGATGACCTTCTTGGTAAACACTTCCTCCAGGTGGACATAGGAGACGGGAATCTTCAGGCGCTCTTCGATCCTTCGAACGGAATTCTGCCTTTCCGTTCGTTTGATGGCAGGCGCAGGCAACAGAAAATGCAGCCCCTTGACCTGCCAGCCTTGCTCCTTGAGCAGGGCCGCGGCAAGAGCGCTGTCTCCTCCCCCGCTGAGGGCGATGAGGACGGATGAAGGGTTTGTGCTCATGAGTTCAGGGTCTTCAAGGTAGGTCAATTCTGGCAGAATCCGGAATCCTCAAATCCCCCCTGCCCCCCCTTTGGTAAAGGGGGGAACGGGGGGATTTTGATTGGCTTACTGTAATAGGAGTCCATCGAGTGTATTTGCACTACGAGCCTAATCGAGGATGCTCCGGTCAAACCGGACTTCCATTGCCTTCGCAGGGCAGGCGGCCACACACATTTCACAAGCGCTGCACTTGTCCCCGGCAAAAACCACCTCCATGGAGGGTCGCTGGACAAAGAGGGCTCCTGTCGGGCAAACCGCCGTGCACGCTCCGCACTGAAAACACTTGTCCTCGTTTCTCCGGATATCCTGGCCGATGCTCTCCACCTTGACCCCGATGCTTTTCAGGTAACGGATACCCTTTTGGAAATTCTTTTTGTGACCGCTCAGCTCCATCACGACCATGCCCTCTTTTCGCGGGTAGATCGTGGCTTTGAGGATGTTGCAGTTCAGGTCGAACTTGCGTATGAGGCTGGCCACAATCGGCTCATTGACGGCCGACGGAGGAAATCGCAGGGAAAGCATCTTGGCGTACATAGAACGAACTCCTTACAGTCGTTCGCGCGTGTTGCAGGTGGCATGTTGCAGGTAGCCAGTCATTAGGCGCTTGTGGCCGGTCGTTCGCCGTTCCGGTTTGCGCGGTTCTTGACTCGCAACCCAACACGTCTCACTCGCCACTTGTTTTATTCTCTCTTGCGGCTGTCTTCTCCATCTGCAACAACCTACAAGCAACCTGCAACAAGCACTACCGTTTGAACTTCCTAATCACTCTTTCAAACCCCGGCATGGCTTTCTCGATGGTGCGGTCGTCCACACAGTAGGCAATCCGCATGTGGCCGGGACCATAGAAGCCGCTTCCGGGGACCGCCAGGATGTTCTCTTCCTGCAAGGCGGTCACAAAAGCAACATCGTCGGGGATGGGGGTCTTCGGAAACAGATAGAAGGCGCCTCCGGGTTTTGTGAACTGGTAGCCGCAATCCGCCAGCCCATTGCAGAGCATGTCTCTTTTCTTTTGATATAGGGAAATGTCCACGCTCTCTTCCAGAAGCCTGGAAATCGCCCTCTGCATTAAGGACGGCGCACTCACATATCCCAGGACCCGGTTGCAGAGGATCATCCCACCCATAACCGACTTCTTGTCCGAAATGGCCGGGTGGATTGCAGCGTAACCGATTCGCTCACCGGGAAGGGAAAGGTCCTTTGAAAAAGACGTGACCAGAAAAGTCTCCGGATAAGCATCAAACACGCTGGGAACCGAGATCCCGTCATAGACGATCTTGCGATAAGGCTCATCGGAGATCAGATAAATGGGCTCCCCGCGTTTCCGGCTGTAAGCAGTCAAAAGGTTCCCAAGGGTTTCCAGATCCTGCTTGGAATAAACCTTCCCCGTGGGGTTATTCGGCGAATCGATCAGAACCGCCCTGGTTTTCTCCGAAATCGCTTTTTCTATGGCGTCGAAGTCGAGAGAGAAGTCGGGCCGGGTGCTCACCATCTTCGGCACGCCCTGGTGGTTGTCCAGGTAGAAGTTGTATTCGACAAAATAAGGGCTTGGAATGATCACCTCGTCGCCGGGGTTCAAAATGGTCTTCAAAACCACATTGAGCCCACCTCCGGCCCCCACGGTCATAACAATGTCGTCGGGTCCGAAAGCCTGCCGGTTGTGCTTGCTCAGATACTCGGCCACCGCCTTTCTCGTTTCCGCGTGACCTGCATTGGGCATGTAGCCGTGGATACCCGCCCTGGTGTCGGCAGCCAGATCGCGGAGCACCTCCTTGAATTTTGCCGGCGGCTCGAGGTTGGGATTTCCGATGCTGAAATCAAACACGTTTTCCGCGCCGTATTTGGCCTTTCTGACCATCCCCTCTTCGAACATCTTCCTGATCCACGAAGACTTCTCAATGGAAGCCTGGATTTTCTTTGCAACTGGCATGCTTTTCCTCCCCTGAATAGGATGACGCCACCTTAATCGGTTTTCCCCCCTTTGTAAAGGCTTTCAAATAATCTCTTCCCTAATCGCTCAACTTGGTTTAAAGTCATAGAAAACAGCTCCTTCCCAAAGTGCTCAGAGGCAGTTGAGCCCAGGCCGGGGGGTGTGGTCTCTTTAGAGCCGCACCAAACCAGTAAACAGTAGGCAGTAAGCAGTCTCCAGTAATTCTGTTTCCATGGTTTTCACTGCTTACTGATTACTGCATACTGCTTACGTATCCCTTTTATGGGGAAGGTTCAAGGGCAAGTGGGCGGTTGGCAGGAAGGGTCCATTTCCGGTTGCGTGCTCGCCAGAGACCACACCCCCCCGGCCTGGGCTCAATACTGTCTATAATTGGCTTTTTGGATGAACTCAAATCGGCTATTATCCGCGTTCAGCTTGTCCGCAGTTCGCGTTCAATCACCTTAGCGGTCCAGGGAGATGCGAAGGAAGAAAACTCGCCAAATCCATGTCGGAAAGGTGCCTGTCGGTGGTGGAGCACCCCTTGCGGTTCAGTCCATGACCAACACAGACACCCGAGACGTGGAGGCAACGGTCCGTCAGATCGCTCAGCTTCAGGCCGCGGGATGCGACATCGTACGACTGGCCGTACCGGATGAAAAAGCTGCCGCGGCCTTCAAAGAGATCAAGAAGCGGGTTCTCGCCCCGCTGATTGCGGACATCCACTTTGACCACCGCCTTGCTCTTGCTGCGCTGAAGGCCGGCGCTGACGGGCTTCGGATCAATCCGGGAAACATCGGCGGCCGCAAAGCGATTGAAAAAATCATCCGCGATGCGAAGGAGAGGGATGTCCCTATCCGGATAGGGGTCAACGCAGGATCGCTTCAAAAGGAGATTCTCAAAAGGCACGGACATCCCACTCCGGAAGCCATGGTGGAAAGCGCCATGGAGCACGTCCGTCTGTTCGAGGGCCTGGGGTTTGATCGGATCAAAATCTCGCTCAAGTCCTCCAATGTCCTTAGCACCGTCAAGGCTTATGAATTGCTCAGCCGTCAGGTGGATTATCCTCTCCATCTTGGCGTCACGGAGGCGGGAACGCTCATCTCCGGCACCGTGAAAAACGCGCTGGGTATCGGAATCCTTCTTTCCAAGGGAATCGGGGACACCTTGCGGGTTTCTCTTTCAGCCGATCCTGTGGAAGAGGTGAAGGTGGGTTACGAAATCCTTCGTGCCCTCAACCTAAGGCACAGAGGGCCGGAGATCATCTCCTGCCCTACCTGCGGACGGTGTGAGATTGATCTTTTCGGCCTGGTTCGGGAAGTGGAAACGGCGATCCTCGGAATGACCTCCTCTCCCAAAGTGGCCATCATGGGATGTGTGGTCAACGGCCCCGGTGAAGCCAGGGAAGCGGATGTGGGTATTGCAGGCGGCCGGCACCAGGGGGTCCTTTTCCGAAAAGGACGGCTCGTCCGAAAAGTCCCGGAAAAGGACATGGCAAGGGTGTTGATCGAAGAGGTGAAGAAAATAACGAGTAACAAGTGACAAGTAACGAGTGACAAGAAGAAACGATACTCGTCACTTGTCACTCGTCACTCGTTACTAACTGACATGAGGTTCTAGAGGGCTATGCGCTACACGAATTACTTCATCCCCACCTACAAAGAAATCCCTGCAGAGGCGGAAGTGATCAGCCACCAGTTGATGCTTCGTGCAGGCATGATCAGGAAACTGACTTCCGGGGTTTACACCTTCCTGCCCATCGGGCTCAAGTCCCTCAGGAAAGTGGAAAACATTATCCGGGAGGAGATGAATCGATCCGGCGGCATCGAGGTGCTCATGCCTGCCGTGCACCCGGCAGAACTCTGGAAAGAGAGCGGCCGCTGGGACTATTACGGTGCGGAACTCCTGCGCTTCAGGGATCGCAACAACCATGAAGCGTGCCTGGCGCCCACCCACGAGGAGGTCATCACCGATCTCGTGCGAAGAGAGATCCACTCCTACAAGCAGCTCCCGGTGAATTTCTACCAGATCCAGTTCAAGTTCAGGGATGAGATCCGGCCGAGGTTCGGGGTCATGCGCTGCCGGGAGTTCATCATGAAGGACGGGTACACCTTTGACGTGGACGAGGCAGGCGCCGACAAGAGCTACGAGATCATGAGGCAGACTTACAGCAGCATTTTCCAGCGGTGCGGCCTAAAATTCAAGATCGTTGACGCGGATTCAGGAAGCATCGGCGGGAGCTTTTCTCAGGAATACATGGTTCTCGCAGATACAGGAGAGGACCAGATCGTCACCTGCTCGAAATGCGAATACGCTGCCAACATGGAAAGGGCTGAAGTGAGGTGGGACGGGCCAGAAGCCCGCACTGCCACCAGGACCCTGAAGAGTCTCGAAGAAGTGGCAACCCCGAACATGAGGACCGTGGAAGAGGTCACCTCCTTTCTTTCCGTTTCACCCCAAGAGCTGGTAAAAACCCTCATCTTCAAAACAGACACCGAGGTGGTCGCCGCTCTGATCCGGGGCGATCACGAGGTGAATGAAGTGAAACTCAAGAATCTGCTCCGTGCCGATTCCGTGGAGTTGGCTGACCCCGGTCTGGTGGCCGAAGTGACAGGAGCGCCTATGGGGTTTGCCGGCCCTGTGAGGCTCAAGGTGAAGATGATTGCAGACCATGCCCTCAAGGGCATGGCGAACTTCGTCACGGGGGGCAACAAGCATGATGTTCATTTTGTGAATGTGAACTTGGGCCGCGATTTTCAGCCGAATCAGTTTGACGATCTTCGCCTGGTCATGCCCGGGGATTCCTGCCCCAGGTGCAAAGGGGAACTCGAGTTCAAGCGCGGGATCGAGGTCGGCCACATCTTCAAATTGGGAACCAAGTACAGCAAGCCCCTCAATGCCGTCTATCTCGATGAGAAGGGCGAAGAAAAAGTGATCATCATGGGGACCTACGGCATCGGCGTGGCCAGGACAATTGCCGCAGCCATTGAACAGAACCATGATGCGGATGGAATGATTTTTCCCGTTCCCATTGCGCCCTTTGAAGTGGTGGTCCTGCCCCTTCAGCTCCATGAGACAGGGGTGTCTGCAACGGCTGAGGCCATTTACGGGGAACTCCTGGACCGGGGTCTCGATGTCCTCATGGACGACAGAGACCTCAGGCCGGGCGTGAAATTCAAAGATGCCGATCTTCTGGGAATCCCTGTGCGCATCAATGTCGGCGCCCGCAACCTGAAAAACGGTTACGTGGAAATGAAGCTTCGCACGGAAGCCGAGAGCGTTCTGATCCCCACCCACGATGCTCCGAAGATCATCGCGGCTAAGGTTAAAGAGCTCTATGATTCGCTTAAATGACATCACCTCCCAGGTCCTCAGCTACCAACCGAAGGCGGACGTGAGCCTCATCGAAAAGGCGTACGTCTACTCCGCAAAGGTCCACCAGGGCCAGGTGCGCCTGTCCGGGGAGCCTTATCTTTCCCATCCCCTGGAAGTGGCTTACTTCCTCACCCAGATGAAAATGGACGTGATCAGCGTGGTGGCCGGACTTCTTCACGACACCATCGAGGACACGGCCGCGGAACTGAGCGAGATCGAGCGTCTCTTCGGCAACGAAACTGCCAACATCGTGGACGGGGTCACCAAGATCAGCAAGATGCAGTTCAGCAGCACCGAAGAGCAGAAAGCCGAGAACATGCGAAAGATGATCCTCGCCATGTCCAATGACATCCGGGTGATCATCGTGAAACTCGGCGACCGGTTTCACAACATGAGGACCCTCGGCTTTCACCCTGCGAAGAAGCAAGAGACCATCGCCAGAGAAACCCTCGACATCTATGCCCCCATTGCAGGCAGAATGGGCATCTACTGGTTGAAGTCGGAACTGGAGGACCTCTGCCTTTACTACCTGGAGCCGGAGATCTACGAAAAAATCAAGTCAGAACTGGCTGAAAGACGGGACACGCGGGAGAAATTCATCCGGGAGGTGATCGAGCTCCTTTCCCAGAAGCTGAAGGAAGCCGGCATCCAGGCCACCATTAAAGGAAGGCAAAAGCACTTCTACAGCATTTACAAGAAAATGAAGGCGCAGAACCTCAGTCCGAGCCAGGTTTACGATATCGTGGCGTTCCGGGTCATCCTCAATTCGCTCAAGGAGTGCTACGAGGTCCTGGGGATCATCCATGCCGCATGGAAACCCGTGCTCGGCCGCTTCAAGGATTACATCTCCCTCCCAAAGGCCAACATGTACCAGTCTCTTCACAGCACGGTCATCGGCCCCTTCGGACAAAGGATGGAGGTTCAGATCAGGACCTGGGAAATGGACCGGGTGGCCGAGGAAGGGATTGCGTCCCACTGGAAATACAAAGAGGGGTCGGCGGCTGGCAAGATCGACGAAAAGCAGTTTTCGTGGCTCCGCCAGCTTCTGGAGTGGCAGAAGAACCTGGACGACCCCAAAGAGTTCATGGAGAGCGTGCGCATGGACCTCTTTCCCAACGAGGTCTACGTGTTTACGCCCAAAGGGGCGGTCCGGGAATTCCCGAAGGGCGCGACGCCCATTGATTTTGCCTACAGCATCCACTCGGAGATCGGCGACAAGTGTATCGGCGCCAGGGTGAACGGGAGAATGGTGCCCATCCGCTACCAGCTTAAGAACGGCGATATCGTCGAGATCATCACGTCGAGCAGGCACCACCCCAGCAAGGACTGGCTTGATTTTGTCGTCACCCCGAGGGCCAAGACCAAAATCAGGCAGTGGATCATGAGGCAGGAAAGGGACCAGAGCGTGAATCTCGGGCGGGAGATTCTGGAGAAGACCTTGGAACAATCCCACATCGCGCTCTCCGCCACGCAGAAAAATGAGGAACTCAGTGTCGTGGCCGAAGAACTCTCCCTCCACTCCCTGGAGGATCTTTACGCAAACCTTGGATTCGGAAGGCTGTCCCCCAAGCAGGTGGTCACCCGCCTCAGGGCGAGGCTCGGCACTGAGGAGAAGGAAGAACGTGAAAGTCTTGTCAGCAAGATGGTCTCCCGGATCAAGCGCAAGAAGAGCACCCTTGGGATCAAGGTGAAAGGACTCGATGAAATGCTGGTCCGGATGGCCAACTGCTGCCATCCCCTGCCCGGCGAACCGGTGGTTGGGTTCTTGACCAGGGGCCGTGGGGTGACCATTCACACCAGGGACTGCGGGACTCTGTTGGATGCGGAAAGAGAGAGGGTGGTGGACGTGGTCTGGGAACCCACGGATCACGACGTGTTTGTCGCCCGGCTAAAAGTCGTCACTTCGGACCAGAAAGGGATCCTGGCCGACATCAGCACTGTTTTGACGCAGAAGGACGCCAACATCCTGCAGGCCGACATCCAGACCACGGACGACAGAAAAGGGATTTCTCACTTCACGATTGAAGTTGAAAATTATAACCAACTGCAGGAAATTCTGGGGGCGATCAAGAAAATCAAGAATGTTCTTCTTGTGGAGAGGGCGTAGCTAGGCCTTGGTCACCAGCCCCGAGCGAAGGCAACTGGTGCAGACTCTCATCCTCGTGGTCCGGCCTTCCTTGACGGCTCTCACTCTCTGCAGATTCGGATACCATCGGGCTCGCGTTTTGTTGTGCGCGTGGCTCACATTGTAACCCAAAATAGGCTTTTTCCCGCAAATGTCGCATACTTTGGACATGACTCGTCTCCTTTGGAAAAACAGAAATTGTTTTTTTATCATTGAATTTAAGCAATAGCAACACTTTTTTCTATGGAAACTCAAAACCAGACTTCAGCCCAAGGCGCTGCCCTTTCCCCTGAACTCAATGTCCTCCCGGGCCGGCTGCGGCATGTCCACCTCATGGGGATTTGCGGAACCGCTATGGCCTCTCTGGCCGGTATCCTCAAGCAAGAGGGCCATCTTGTGACAGGCTCTGATCAGAATGTCTACCCTCCCATGAGCCTGTTTCTGGAAGACCTGTCCATACCGGCTCTTGAGGGGTACAAACCGGAAAACCTTCACCCAACGCCGGACCTGGTCATTGTCGGCAACGTCATTACGAAGCTCAATCCCGAGGCCGTTGAGCTTGCCCGGCTGGGTATCCCTTATCTCTCTCTGCCCCAGGCGCTTCAGGCTTTTGCCATGAAGGGCAAGAAGTCCATTGTCATCTGCGGCACCCATGGGAAGACCACAACGACCGCGCTTATCGCCTGGGTTCTCGAGAGCGCCGGCTTGGACCCAAGTTTCATGGTGGGGGGGATTCCACGGAATTTTGGCAAAAGCTTCAAACTGGGAGCAGGCCCCCACTTTGTGATCGAAGGAGATGAGTACGACACGGCTTTCTTTGATAAGGGTCCGAAATTTCTTCATTATGCACCTTGGCTCACGGTTCTCACCAGCATCGAGTTCGACCATGCCGACATCTACAGGGACCTAGACCATGTGAGGCAGAGCTTTCAAAAGCTTATTCGGTTGATCCCCTCCGACGGTCTTCTGATCGCCAACCATGACGATCCGGTCGTTATGGCTGAAGCGGAACGCGCGAGCTGCCCGTTGGTCACCTACTCTCTTGAAAACGGCAGGGACTGGAAGGCGAGCGACATCGCGGTCCATAAGGACTTCACTTTTCTGAGAGCCCGGAACAGGGACGGCCGCATTGTCGAGATAAGGACGCCCCTCTATGGTCGGCACAACGTTTCCAATCTTCTTTCCACGCTGCCCCTGTCCGCGTTTCTGGGTATAGAGACCGGAAGTCTGCTGAGGGGCCTCGAAACTTTCCAGGGCGTCAAACGCCGCCAGGAGGTCAAGGGCGAGGCAAAGGGTATTCTTGTCCTGGATGATTTTGCTCACCATCCCACCGCGGTGAAGGAGACGATCCAGGCCGTAAAAGAAAAGTACAGGCACAGGCGCCTGGTTGCCGTTTTCGAGCCGAGATCCAATTCCAGCCGTCGAAACGTGTTCCAGGAACAATATGCTGTGTCTTTTGACAAAGCAGATCTCATCATGATCCCCGAGCCCCCGATGACGGAGAAGATTCCGGTGGAGCAGAGATTCTCCTCCGCAGGACTGGTGGAGGACTTGAAGCGGAAGGGCCTGAGAGCTTTTTATTTCACGAACACGGCCCTGCTCCTTGACGAAATTTTGCGCCTCAGTCAGGCCGGCGATGTGGTCCTGTTTATGTCCAATGGATCGTTTGACAACCTGCCTGGCCGAACGCTCGCCGGTCTGGGCGGAATTTCCGGATAACCTTCAAGAGTGTTTGCACTGAGTTACACAAACGGGATCTCTTAGAACAGACCGCGCCTCGGACAGGGCTGGGGCCTTTTCTGGAGTGACCGGCGGGAGGGCGCCGTCTTTTCACGACTTATCTGTGGGGGAAGCCCCGGCCCCGAGCGAATGCAAGGGGAACGTTGGAGGGGGCAAGTTTCCCTCGCTGATAAGTCGTAGAAAAGACCAGCCCGGGAGACTTGGCCGCCACTGGCGGCCTTGGAACGCAAGAAAAGGTCCCGGTCCTGTCCAGGTATGGCGGTCCCATGCAACCCCTTTTGAGCGGTACTTATTTTTTTGACGGAAAAGGGAATCTCTGCTAGTTAATCTATCTCAAACACCTAGAGAGGAGGTAATAAAGCGATGAGTTCAGAATCCCCTTTGAAAGGCAAGTCGGTCCTCGTGGTGGACGATGAACCGGATGTCCTGGAGACGGTTTCCGAAGAACTGGACATGTGTCTCGTGGACAAGGCTGGCGATTACAACACGGCCATGCAGTATCTCGCGAGTTACACCTACGACATTGTCATCTTGGACATCATGGGAGTGAACGGCTTCGAGCTTCTCCAGAATGCCGTGGACAGGGGATTCCCAGCCGTGATGCTCACTGCCCACGCGCTCACGCCCGACGCCCTGAAGAAGTCCATCAAGCTGGGCGCGGTTTCTTTTCTTCCGAAGGACAAGATGTCCGAGCTCAGATCTTTTCTCGAAGATGTCGTGCTCGGGGGAGGAAAACCGGTCTGGAAGAGGTTCTTCGACACCCTGGGTTCCTACTTCAACAAGCGCTTTGGCCCGGACTGGGTGGAGAAAGACAAATTCTTCAAAGAGTTCAAGGAGGAGGTCCTGAAGCAGGGCTGATCGGCGCCTAACACACGCTGCAGAGAATAAAGGGCTCTCCGTGCCGGAGGGCCTTTTTTTTCGCCTGCTTGCATTTCTTGCCGGTTGTGCTAATTTCAAAGCAGAAAAACCGTTCTGAGGACTTCCATGGCCCACGATTACCGGCTCGCCAGAGAACGAATGGTCAAGAACCAGTTGGTTCCCCGCGGAATCGCGGACGAAAACGTCCTGCGGGCCATGGGAAAGATCCAGAGGCACCTCTTTGTCGAGGAAGCTCTCGTCGGTGAAGCCTACAATGACCACCCCCTTCCCATCGGACACAAGCAAACCATATCCCAACCCTACATCGTGGCCCTCATGACCGAGGCTCTTGAGCTGACAGGCAAGGAAAAAGTTCTGGAAATAGGCACGGGCAGCGGATATCAGACCGCCATTCTGGCGGAACTCTCGGCCAAGGTTTACACCATTGAGAGGATCAAACCCCTGCTTGAGCGAAGCAAAAGTCTCCTGCAATCTCTGGGGTACGCGAACATCTTTTTCAAGGCGTACGACGGCACGTTCGGCTGGGAAGACTTTGCTCCTTTCGATGCGATCATGGTCACTGCAGGGGCGCCCAAAGTTCCTGAGCCTTTGCTCAAACAGCTGGCCGATGGAGGAAGGATGATCCTTCCCATCGGAAACAAGTACGGCCAAGATCTTGTCAGGGTGACCAGGGTCCAAGACCGGTTCGTGGAAAAGAACTTGGGGGGCTGCCGTTTTGTCGATCTCATCGGCGAGCACGGATGGAAAGACTGAAAAGAACAATCTGTTTTCACCACGGAGCCACAGAGGCCACAGAGAAAAGTAAATACCCCTCTGTGTCCTCTGTGCCTCTGTGGTGAGGGCAACCGCCGAGATTCAATGAACATCACCAAAGATACCCACCTCAAGAGCATCCAAAAACTCACCCTCCCTGTCTCAACTCTCAAGGGCGTCGGACCGAAGAGGGCTGTTGCCTTTGCCCGGAAAGGGATCCGAACGATCCTTGACCTCCTGTTCTTCACTCCCATCCGCTATAATGACCGGACAAAGGTCACCCCCATTCAAGAGGTTCAGGAAGGGCCCCCTGTTCAGGTGAGGGGGAAGGTGGTGTTCGGTAAAGAAGAAAGGTTCCTCCGGAACAGAAAGAAAATCTATCGAATCATGATTCGTGATGAAGGGGCCGGCCTGGAACTGCTCTGGTTCCATTACAAGAAGCCGCATCTTGACGCCATGGCGGTTCAGGGCTCCACCCTCCTCGCCTACGGCTCGGTGAACTGGAACCATGGCCGCAGGCAGATGGTGCACCCCGAGGTCGCAAAACCGGCCACGGAAGCGCCCGGGGACTTGCTTGGCTTCTATCCTGTGTACTCCTCCGTGGAGGGCATGTCCTCCGCGATGGTGCGCTCCCTCATGAGGAAAGCCCTCCAGGACCACCTCTCCTCGATCATTGATCCTGTGCCGGCGCCCCTGGCACAAACCCTCGGCCTCCCCTCTCTGGAAGAGGCCCTTCGATCGGTTCACTTTCCCCCTGAGGCCTGTTCCATCGCTGATCTCAACGCCTGTGAGACCGCTTTTCACAAGAGACTCCTGTTTGATCGATTCTTCCTTGTCATGCTGACCATCGCTTTTCGAAAGAGGCGCAGGAAAAGAAAGACCTGTCTCAGCCTGACCCTTTCCTCAAAAGCCAAGAATGAGGTGGGGCGGTTTTTCCCCTTCGCCTTCACCCTGGACCAGACAAGGGCGGTCCACGACATTCTTCGTGACCTCTCTTCAGGCAAGCCCATGAGCCGCCTCCTCATGGGCGATGTCGGGTGCGGCAAGACGGCTGTGGCCGCTGTGGCCGCGTATGCGTGCATCCAAAACAAAGGGCAGGCGGCCATCATGGCACCCACTCAGGTGTTGGCCTCCCAGCACCTGGAGTACTTCTCGGGGCTCTCGGAAAAAACGGGCTTCCGCCCCGCTCTCCTCACCGGAATGCTCAAGAAAAGCGAGAGGGACGACCTCTACCGGAAAATAAAGGACGGCGGCTGCAACCTGATCATCGGGACACAGTCATTGATTCAGGAGGACCTCCTGTTCCGGAATCTTGGCCTGGTCATCATTGACGAGCAGCACCGTTTCGGAGTGAGGGAGAGGGCTCTGATCGACAGAAAGGGAACCAACCCTCATTTGCTGGTCATGACCGCAACGCCGATCCCGAGAACGCTTGCCATGACAGTTTACGGCGACATGGATGTCTCGGTCATCGAGGAATTCCCTCAGGGCCACGTCCCTGCCACTGCCCGTCTGGTGTCTGAGACCGGGAAACGGGAGGTTTTCGATTTCCTGAGAGCCCGTTTGTCTCAGGGCGATCAGGCCTTTGTCATCTGCCCTGTCATCGAGGAGTCAGAGGAACTGGATTTGAAGAATGCCACGGACATGGCTCGGAAACTCGCGAAAATCCTCAGCCCCCCCTATCGGGTCGGGCTGGTGCACGGCCGATTGCCCCCCCAGGAACGGGAAGCTGTGATGGCCGAATTCCGGGCAGGCCGGATCCACCTCCTCGTAGGCACAACGGTCGTGGAAGTGGGGGTTCATGTGCCCAGAGCGACCGTCATGATCATCGAGCACCCTGAACGCTTCGGCCTCGCGCAGCTTCATCAATTGCGGGGCCGGGTGGGAAGAGGCTCTGACAGAGGCGTCTGCTTTCTCATGGGCTCTGCCTCCCTCTCTGAGAATGCCCTCTCCAGGCTCAAAGTCCTGGTGGATCATCACGACGGGTTTGAGATCGCCCGCAAGGACCTCGAGTCCCGGGGATACGGAGAATTGATCGGGATGAAGCAGACCGGTCTTGGAGAAGTGGACCTTTCGGAAATGATGAGGGAGCCCGAGCTTCTCCTTATGGCAAAGGAGAAAGCCGAACTTTTGTTGGACTCCGACCCCGAACTCGCCGACCCTCTCAACCATGCTCTCAAGAGCTTTGTCGAGTCTATCCTGGCGAGACCCATCGATCTATAGCAGGTTGCTGAAAATCGCCCATCTACCATTCGACAGGCTCATGGCCCTGAGTAACATCGAAGGGCTGCGTTGCCCTCATCCCTCCTCGTTGCGACGTACTGGACGGTACGTCTCACTCCTCGAGATTTCGGGCGCCTTGTATCTGAGCATTTTGAGCAACCTGCCAGCGGGATCTTTTCAGCATCCAGATCTGGAGGCCAGAGTGATACCCTTGGAGAGTTTCTGCGACCACACATAATTATTTGACCATTTCATCGTTTTTTCTTATAAATATAAATTTATATTTTCTTTGGCTTACGGGGGTCGAGACATGCAGGGATTCAGGAGAATGGACCGTCTACCTCCTTACATGTTCAAGGTGGTAGACAAGCTCAAGATTGACCTGAGGCGCGAGGGGGTCGATATCGTCGACTTGGGAATGGGAAATCCGGATATCCCCACGCCCCGCCACATCGTGGAAAAGCTCGTCGAGGCGGCGGAAAAGCCTCAAAACTACAGGTATTCCGCATCGGCAGGCATCACCAAGTTGAGGCTCGCCATTGCGGATTGGTACAAAAGGCGCTGGGGCGTGGATATTGATCCGGAAGAAGAAGCCATCGCCACGATAGGCGCCAAGGAGGGTCTCTCCCACTTCGTGCTGGCCACCATCAGCCCCGGGGATGTGGTCTTCGCTCCCAACCCTACCTACCCCATTCATCCTTACTCGGTCATCATCGCCGGCGGTGATTTGCGAAGCATCCCCATCGGACCGGACAGGGATTTCTTCGAGGACCTGCTCACCGCCACCAAGCAGACCTGGCCGGCACCCAAAATGCTCATCATCTCCTACCCGCACAACCCGACGACCGCAGTCGTGGACCGGGCATTCTTCGAAAAGATCGTGGCCTTCTGCCGTGAACACGACATGATCGTCATACACGACTTCGCCTACGCGGACCTGGTCTTCGACGGGTACACCCCTCCGAGTTTTCTCCAAGTGCCGGGGGCAAAAGAAATCGGGGTGGAATTTTTCACCCTTTCCAAGAGCTATTCCATGCCCGGATGGCGGGTCGGCTTTTGCGTGGGCAATCCTCAACTCGTCGCCGCCCTCAGAAGGATCAAGAGCTATCTCGACTACGGCATGTTTCAACCCATCCAAATCGCCGCCATCATCGCGCTTAACGGGCCTTACGATTGTGTCCAGGAGATCGTGGAGATCTACCGCCAGCGACGCGACGCGCTGGTGGACGGGCTGAACCGCGTCGGATGGGCCATCGATAAACCCAAGGGGACCATGTTTGTGTGGGCCAAGATTCCCGAGCCGTACCGGAAAATGGGATCCATCGAATTTGCCAAGATGCTCATGGTGAAAGCCAGAGTGGCGGTTTCCCCGGGCATCGGCTTCGGCCAGTACGGGGATGACCATGTCCGATTCGCTTTGATCGAAAACCCCCATCGCATCAATCAGGCGATTCGGGGGATAAAACAGATATTGTAAGGTTCAGGGTGCACGGTACAAGGTACACGGCCCACTTTCACCCTCTCCTGGCCTCCCCCGTCGAGGGGGAGGAAACAATCGCTCATCGCAAAAAATTCCCCTCCCCTGGTGGGAGGGGCTCGGGGAGGGGGAAGGAAATGTCCAGTCGCAAGCCACCACGGAGACACTGCACTGGAACCAGGCCATTTTCTGTTTGAAGGAAGATCTATGAATCAAGTGAACGTCGGCATCATCGGTTTCGGCACTGTCGGTTCAGGAACAGTGCAGATTCTTATTGAAAACCGCGACCTCATCACGAGCCGGGTGGGTTCCGAGATCGTGATCAGGAAGATTGCGGACCTCGATCTGGACACAGACCGGGGAATCCCGCTGGATCGGTCTCTCCTCACAAAGGATGCAATGGAGATCATCAATGACCCTCAGATCGACATCGTGGTAGAACTCATCGGAGGCCTTCGACAGGCCAAGGACTACATCCTGTTGGCCCTGGAAAAAGGGAAGCACGTGGTCACGGCGAACAAGGCTCTCCTCGCGGAGCATGGAAAAGAGATCTACAGCGCTGCGGAGCGGCAGGGGGTCAGTCTTGCTTTTGAAGCAAGCGTCGGCGGCGGCATCCCGGTCATCCGGTCCCTGAGAGAGGGGCTTTCGGCCAACCGGATCAGAACCATCATGGGGATCTTGAACGGAACATCCAACTACATCCTCACGCGCATGTCCCAGAAGGGCCTTCCCTACGACCAGGCGGTTCAGGAGGCCATTCAACTGGGTTACGCGGAAGATCCCCCGACGCTGGACGTGAACGGCACGGACGCAGCTCACAAGCTGGCCATCCTGATTTCCATCGCCTTCGGCGTTCCGGTTCCTTTTCGAAGCATCTACCGCGAGGGGATTGACCGCCTGACTCCTGATGACCTTCGGTATGCAAGCGAGTTCGGATACTGCATCAAGCTTCTGGCCGTTGCCAGGAAGGCCGGGGACAGTGTGGAGGCGAGGGTGCATCCCACGATGGTCGCCTTGGACCACATCATGGCCAATGTGAACGGCGTCTACAACGCGATTTACCTGGAAGGGGATTTTGTCGGACCGAACCTCTACTACGGGTACGGAGCGGGCAAAAGGGCCACGGGAAGCGCCGTCGTTTCCGATCTCATGGTCTTGGCCAGGCAGATCCGAAGCGGCGTGAAGAACCTGATGCCTCCCCTGGCTCATGTCAAGCCGGAGCGCGGCGAAATCTCCATTCAACCCATCGAAGACCTCCGCTGTTCCTATTACTTCAGGTTTTCTGCCGTGGACCGTCCCGGGGTTCTCTCAAAGATCTCGGGGGTCCTCGGAGAAAACGATATCAGCATCTATTCGGTGATTCAGAAAGGAAGGGAACTGGACGGTTCTGTCCCGGTGGTCATGCTGACTCACGAGGCAAAGGAGAGCAGCGTTAGAAAGGCACTCGCCCGAATGGAAGGCATGGACGTGCTCACGGACAAAACCATGACGATACGGGTGGAAGCAAGTAAGTAGGCAGTAGGCAGTAAGCAGAAAGCGGCGAAAAGCAGTCAACAGTGAAAGGCGCACGATACACGGAAAAAACAAAGGAAGGGGAACAGAAGAGCAATCACGAAAGCACGAAAAAGGACCAGTTTTTCTGAATAACCCCCTCTTCTTTCGTGTTTTCGTCCTTTCGTGCTTTCGAGATGGGTTTTTAGGTTTTCCTTCTGTCTTCTGTCTCCTGCCTTCCCTGGCCCGCCGTAGCTCGAGCGAAGGCGGCTGTATTCTTTCAGTTCGAACTTTAGGCCCTTTTCTATGTCCAAAACCAAATACATCGTTCTGGTCGGCGACGGTATGGCCGATTACCCGATCGAGGAGCTTGGCGGAAAGACCCCTCTTCAGGCGGCTGAAACCCCGAACATGGATCGCATTGCCTCATGCCGTGTAGGTCTTGTTCGCACCATCCCTGACGGTATGGAACCGGGCAGCGACGTGGCCAATCTGTCCCTGCTCGGCTACGATCCCCGAGTGCATCACACGCGACGCGCTCCTTTTGAAGCGGCCAGCATGAAAGTGGAATTGAAGCCGGATGAAGTGGCCTTTCGGATGAACCTGGTCACTTTGGATTTCAACTCGGATCGCGACACCGTTATGGTCAGCCACAGCTCAGGAGATCTCCCCTCCGAGGATGCGCGCCAAATCGTGGACGACCTCAAAAAGGAGTTCAAGTTTCCTGGCACCTCCAT
Source organism: uncultured delta proteobacterium (assembly GCA_963702565.1). Classification (GTDB taxonomy): domain Bacteria; phylum Desulfobacterota; class DSM-4660; order Desulfatiglandales; family HGW-15; genus CAVPDE01. Next base: position 700,091 of record CAVPDE010000010.1, read on the forward strand.
CCATCAGGGTGTGGGATACCGCCATCTCTTGGTCTGGCAAAACGGGCCTGAAGAGGCGGCGACCATCCCTCCCCATGACGTTCTGGGTCAAAACATGGCTCCTTACTTGAACGAAAACGCTGACAACCAGGTTCAGCGCTTGATTCGCGGTTCATGGCCTATCCTCAGGAATCACCCTGTGAACCGGAGGCGCAGGGAGCAGAAGGAAAAGGAAGCCAACTCCATCTGGCTCTGGGGCCAGGGCAGAGCTCCCAGGCTTCCGCGATTTGTCGAAAAGTTCGGCGTCAAGGGTGCGGTCATATGTGCCGTGGATCTTTTGCGGGGCATGGGCATCTATGCCGGATTTGAGCCGATCTATGTGAAAGGGGCCACAGGGTACCTCAACACCAACTACCGCGGCAAGGCAGAGGCGGCCCTCCAGGCCCTGACGCGAATGGATTTTGTCTTTCTTCACGTGGAGGCTCCCGACGAGGCAGGCCATGCCGGAAACTACAGCGAAAAAATAGAGGCCATCGAGAATTTCGACCGCAAAGTCGTGGCCACGGTGCTCGAAGGCCTGGAGCGGTTCGACGATTTCCGAGTCATGGTGGTCAGCGACCATTTGACGCCCATTGTGAAGAGAACCCACACGGCTGAGCCGACTCCCTTTGCGTGGGCTTCGAAAAAAGAACTGCACCACTCAGGAACAGGGGCTGTTTTCTCGGAGGATTCTGCGCGCAAGAGCGGCCTCTTGATTGAGAAGGGCCATGAACTCATGGACCATTTCATGCGTGAACCTGCAATCCCCGACCGATCTTGACACAGATGCCCCTTTTCAATATCTTCCCTTTCGCAGGTCGGTCGTGACGCGGAGCAGGAATAGCGGGCAGCAGCCGTTGAGCAGAGAGAGCACAGGCGCAATAAGTACTTGTCACTCGTGACTCGTCACTTGATCAACGGACAACGGGCAACGGACTACTAATACGAACGAGATAAACCATTTGACATCACCCCCTCCCTCACCCTCCCCCCTCGAGGGGGAGGGCAGGGTGGGGGGCAAAAAAACTTAATGCGTTAACTATAATTAAAGGAGAGAGGCAACCATGAACATTCTGTTTTTCGGACCCAATGGAAGCGGTAAAGGCACGCAGGGTGCCATTGTCAAAGAGAAGTTCAAAATCCCTCACATTGAGACCGGTGTGATTTTCCGGGACAACATCTCACGGGGTACGGCGCTCGGGAAGGAAGCCAAGGGGTACATTGACCGGGGAGAACTCGTCCCGGACAGCATCACCATCCCCATGATCCTCGACCGCATCAAGGAAGGCGACTGCAAAAACGGATGGCTCCTGGACGGTTTCCCAAGAAACCTGGTCCAGGCCCAGGAATTGGACAAGGCTCTCAAGAAAGAGAAGATCCGTCTGGACATCGTCATTGAGATGGTCCTCGACCGCCAGATCGCGAAGAACCGAATCATGGGCCGCCGCCTGTGCGTCAAGGACAACAACCATCCCAACAACATCTTCATTGATGCCATCAAGCCCAACGGGGACAAGTGCCGGGTCTGCGGCGGCGACCTCAAAACCCGATCCGACGACCAGGACTCAGGAGCGATCGACAAGCGCCACAGCATTTATTATGACCCTAAGACAGGGACCATGGCGGCCATCAACTATTTCAAAGACCTCTCCAAGAAGAACAAAGGGAATCCCAGGATCGTGGAACTCGACGGGAAGCCGGGCGTCAAGGAAGTGTCGAACGAACTGCTCAGCAAACTTAAATGAATCACGCGGACTGGATTAGAGAAGAATTCCCGGCAATCAGCAAATCCCTCGGCTTTGTTTTCACACCAGGGGAAGAGATCCAGGAGCGCCACACAAGGCTCCGGGAAAAGATGGGGCGGGCGGGCCTGGAAGCCTTTCTGGTGGTCCAGAAAATGGACTGTTTCTACCTCTCCGGCACGGCGCAGGATGCCCTTGTTTTTGTTCCCCTGGAGGGGAAACCCCTGCTCCTGGTGAAGAGGGAGTTGGAAAGAGCCAGAGCAGAATCTCCTCTGAAGCACGTGGTGGGACTGAAGTCCCTCCGAGAACTCCCTTCTCTTGTTGCGGAACACGCAGGAAGACCGCTCCGCGTCCTTGGCCTTGAATTGGACATTCTCCCGGCCAGGGACTATCTTCGTCTCCAGTCCATGTTTCCGAATTCAAGGCTTGTGGACGGCTCCGGGATCATCAGAGACCTGAGAAAGATCAAATCGCCTTTTGAACTCGATCTCATGCGAAAGGCCGGGGACATCGGAAAGAGAGTCTATCACGAAGCCGGAAAGATCCTCAGAGAAGGGATGACGGAGATCGAATTCGGGGGTCTTCTGGAAGCGAATGCAAAAAAGCTCGGTCACGAAGGGCTGCTTCGCGTCAGGTCCTTCAATTATGAAGCCTACTCGTGGCATGTGCTCAGCGGTTCCATCGGAGGCATTGTGAGCCAGTCCGACTCTCCCATGGGCGGACTGGGCCTCTCCCCGGCCTTTCCGGTAGGGGCCAGTCGCAAAGTGATGAAAGCCAGGGAGCCGATCCTGGTGGACTTCGGCATTTGCTACCATGGGTACCAGGCCGATGAAACGCGCATGTTCTGCATCGGGAAAATGCCGCGCAAATTCGTGGACGCTTACAAGGCTTGCCGGGAGATCCATGATGCCGTGCTCGCCGACACGAGGCCCGGCGCGGATTGTGAGAGCCTTTTTCTGAGGACTCTCCAACTGGCAAAAGGCCTGGGATACGAGGACAGCTATCTGGGTCCTCCCGGGTTGCAGACCAAGTTCATCGCCCATGGGATCGGCCTTGAACTCAATGAATTCCCCTTCCTCGCTCATGGACAATCCTACCCCCTTGAACAAGGGATGACCTTCGCGGTGGAGCCTAAGATCGTGTTTCCCGGTGAAGGCTCTGTGGGGATCGAGAACACCGTGCTCGTCACGCAGGAGGGGTGCGAGATTCTCACCCCCATTGACATGGAGATCGTGGAAGTTTGAGGTCTGTTATGGAATACCTTATTGCCGTTGTCGTGTGCGCCGTGGGGGTTGGCTACTTGATGTTTCGACACAAGAACAAGAAGTCACCGCAAGACACCTATGTCTGTGACGTCTGCGGCGAAAAGGAGTGCCTCTGTCACAAGGTGGAAAAGAAGTAGACCGCTGTCGGCTGAAGCCGACAGACTGAGGGACAAAGGGACAGAGTCGCAAAGGCACAAAGCAGAAAAAAACATTCTTCTATATCGTTTTGTCCATCTGTTCCTTTGTGCCTGCCTTAGGACCCTGCGCCGTCTTTCAAGGAAAACAACCCTCTCTGCCTGCCCTCTTCCGGCGGAGGGGCTTCATTCTTGTCATCTGTGGAAGAAATCCGGCCCTTCAGGAAGTACCGATCAAAAAGCCTGTTGAAATCCGTCCATCGGCCCGCCTGACGATCCTTTTCAATGAACCGTCCCAGCCCGTTCATTTTCGCATCCAGATCGTCGATCAGGTGAAGCGCAAACGCCTCCAGAAAAGCGGGCTTCTTGGGCGAACCGAATTCATACTCTCCGTGATGGCTCAAAATGAGGTGTTTTAGTCGCAGGCTGATCTCTTCAGGAAAACCTTCCAGGGCCGCCAGCTTTTCATCCACCATGGAGACGCCCAGGCTGAGGTGGCCGATGAGCCTCCCCTCATCCGTGTAATCAATAGAAGTCGCTGCACCGAGCTCCCTGACCTTTCCGATGTCGTGGAGGAAAGCGCCTGCAAGGAGGAGATCGCGGTTGAGCTCCGGATAATGCTCTGCCACGAGCAGAGCCAGCCGGCACACCGACAGGGTGTGCTCCAGGAGTCCCCCCAAGGTGCTGTGATGGAAGTTCTTCGCGGCAGGCGCCTTCTTGAACAGTTGGACAAAGGAGGAGTCGCTGAGAAACCTGTCCATGAGGGACCTGATCTGGGGATTCTCAATTTTCCTCAACACCTCTCTCAGGGAGAGCATCATTTTGGTCACGTCCTGCTTGGTGACCTCGATGAAAAGGGAGGGGTCACGAATCTCCTTGACGGCTTTGAGATCAGACAGGGTCAGCTGAACCTCCCCCCGGTAAGAACCCGCTGCCCCCTCGATCTCGAGGATGTCCCCCTCGGCGAAAAGCGAGGAGAGGCTGTTCGCTTTCTCCCACACTCTTGCTTCTATCTCTCCGCTCCGGTCTGCAAGGGTGAGACTCAAGAAGGGGTCTCCCTTCTTGGTCGAGCCCATGCGCTTGGATTTGACCAGGTACTGACCCCGGACCTGGTCATTGTCCTTGAGGTCTTTGATCCAGAGATGGGAAATGGAAGCGCTCAAGTATTCCAACCCTCCTGGCGGGCAGGCTGGTCAAAAACGTCCAGGTGCAAGGCGCCCGAAATTTCGAGGAGTGAGGCGTACCCGGTAGTACGCCGCAACGACGCGGAATGAGGGCAACGCAGCAGATGGGCGTTTTTCACCGGCCTGCTAGTCGTCAAAATTCCCCTTCGGGCCCTTATCTCCATGGAGCTTGGAAGCCCGTTCCTTGATTTTCTGTTCCGTCCAATCCGCCGGGTTCTCGATCCGCTCCACCTTGGCTCCGACATCGTAGGAACCGGCCTTGAGGATGGCTTCGATGGCCAGAGGCGCAGTGTCCTGAGCGTTGAAGACCTTGGTGAGAAGCTCGTACACGAAGTCTTCGACCCCCTTGGCCATCCTGGCCCTGATCTCTCGCGGCAAACCCATTATCTTGTTCTCAAAGGGCAGGTTGAGCTTTTTGTAGTCCCCCGCTTTCAGGTTCTTGGACTTTGCATAGGTCACCATCTCCACCCACATCTCATCCGTCACTCCCTGGTTCGAGACCTTCACAAACTCGCCTTTTTGGTCCAGGTAAGCGTTGCCGAACTCGTTCACTTGAACCCCCCAGGTGATCATCTGCAGCGCGGTGGCCACGTTGGCCTTGGTCGTGCGGGTTTGCCGGGCGATCTCCCGAAGCCGTTCCGAGTTGTTGCCGGAGGTCCCATGCTGGGCGCCTGAAATTTTGTACTTGGCCAGGGCATTGTGGATATCCTTTGTCAGCTGCACCTGGATTCCTGCGTCGCTGGCCTCGATCCCGTGGGTCGTTCCATTGTTCAAGGCGATCCAGTCCGGAAAAACACCGTGAGCATTGAGCCCCCGGATCAGGAACAGGGCTTCTTCCACCGTCGAGAGTCCCTCCTTGCCCTTGATCTCCCCCACCTCTGTCTCATAGCCAGCCCACTTGGGGATATAGGGGTTAATGGCGAGGTTGGCGAGGAGATTCTGATCGTCGGGAAGGTGGGAGGCGTCGATGGCGATCGAAGTGTTCCCAGCGTCAAACATGGAGGGGATTTCGACCATGGCCGTCTTGAGGTCCTTTTCACTCTTGATGCCGTAGTGATCGCCATGGATGGCCACCGGCACGGTGATTCCGAGCTCGTTGCAGAGCGCATCGGTTTCTCTCGCAATGCTCCACGACGTCACCGCACAGTAGGAACTTGCTCCTCCCTCGGACTTGGCGATCTCGATGATGACCGCCGCATTCGCCCTTTGGGCGGCCTGAAGCGTTCCGCGAATGACAAAATGGTTTCTCCCGTTCGCTGCGATGGTCATCGCCTTGCCTTTGGCGATCATCGCCCGGTCGATCACCTTGCCGCTCACCAGCAGCGCCCTGGAGTTCGGAAAAAGCTTCGCCACGTTCGGCGGACGGCCGATCTCCAGAGCCTTGTTGAATTCTTTGAGATGGGTTGTCATGATCATTCTCCTTTTCGGAAATTCCTCTCAAGCCCTCACAACATAAAATCCCCCTCCCCTTCATCCCCTCCCACCAGGGGAGAGGAAAGGAGTTGCCGGACACGCTCCTGGGGAAATTCAGGTTTTTCAGGATCGGATCATATCAAGCCACGGGACCTTCGTCAATTCAGGCCAAACATTTCTCTTGATAACAGGCGTTCTGTTTTCTAATACTTGGAGTCAACAGGGAACAGGCCGTTGCCCAACGCATCATGTCAGCGGCAGAAGCCCAGTGCTGTTTGGGCAACAGGCTGCAAACAACCAGCCCGGTCGAACCCGAACGAGGAGAACCGAAGAAATGAGTGAGTTCCGCTACTCAAACGTCGAAAAGGAAATGAAAGTCTATGGCTACGACGCTGTCGTCAAGAGCCACTGCCGGATGTGCCACGGGGGATGCGGCGTTCTCGTCTTCACCAAGAACGGCAGGGTGGCCAAGATCGCGGGCGATCCGGATTGCCCCATCAATCACGGAACCCTGTGCGCCAAAGGGCTCGCTTCCGCGCAGTTGGCCTATCACCCGGACCGTCTGACCTACCCGGTCAAAAGGGTGGGCCCCAAGGCGAGCGGCAAGTGGCAACGAATCTCTTGGGATGAAGCGCTGAACACCATCGCGGAACGGATCAACGACTTCAAGTCGAGCTTCGGCCCCGAGTCCATTGTCATGGGTTACGGCACCGGCAGAGAGAACGAGGCGGTCATCTATCGCTTCGCCAACCTCCTCGGGAGCCCCAATGTCCTCACGGCCGGCCATTTCTGTTACGGTCCTCGCATTGCCACCTCCATCCTGACGTGCGGCACCAACCCTATCGTGGACTACGAGAACAACCCCAAGTGCCTCATGGTGTGGGGCAACAACATCGTGATCAGCAACCCTGACGAGTACAAGGGCGAGCCTTTTTCCGTGGCCCTGAGCAAAGGGGCGAAGCTCATTGCCGTGGATCCCCGGATGACCCGAATCGCTGCCCGAGCCGATGTCTGGCTGCAGCTCAGGCCCGGCACCGACGCGGCGCTCGCCCTGGGCATGCTGAACGTGATCGTGAATGAAGGACTTTATGACAAGGAGTTTGTGAAAAACCATGTGCACGGTTGGGAACCCTTTGTGAAGCGGGTGAACGAATATCCCCTGGACCGAGTTGAGAAAATCACCTGGGTTCCGAAGGAAAAAATCATGCGCGCCGCCCGGCTTTTTGCCACCACGAAGCCTGCAGGGATCCAGTGGGGTGTGGCGATCGAACAGCAAATCAACTGTGCGGACAACGACCGTCTGCTCATGGCCCTCATGGGGGTCACGGGGAACATCGATGTTCCGGGAGGCCAGGTCCTGTTCCAGACTCCCAGGATCCGCAATGTGGGCCATTTCGGTGCTCACCGGATGCTGCCGGATGTGCAGAGGGAAAAGCGCCTGGGCGGGGAGCGTTTTCGTCTTGCCGGGAATTTCGGGATCATCAACCCCAAGTGCGTCTGGGACGCCATTCTCACGGAAAAACCCTATCCCGTGAAGATGCTGTTTTTCATCAGCTCCAATCCTCTGATGACCCGAGGCAATGCCAGAGAGGTCTACCGCGCCCTGGAAAAAGTGGATTTCATGGCCGTGTCGGACTTCTTCATCACCCCAACGGCAGAACTTGCCGACATCGTCCTGCCCACGGCCACCTGGCTCGAGATGGACTACATCGGAGATTTCTGGAAACGCCACGGATACATTCTCCCGAGGCAAAAAGTCATCCAGGTCGGCGAGTGCCGCTCCGATCACGAGATGCTGAACGACCTTGCCCACAGGGTCGGCCAGGGGGAACACTGGTGGGACAACTTCGAGCAAGCCCTCGACTGGATCCTCGCGCCCATGGGGATCACATGGCAGGACTTCAAAAAAATGGATTACATCCGCGGAGAGCGTGTGGAACAGAAGTACAATTTTAAGGGGTTCTCCACGCCCACGCGAAAATTCGAACTCTACTCGACCCTTCTCGAGAAGTGGGGCTACGATCCCCTGCCTCAGTACCGAGAACCTCTGGAAAGCCCCTACAGCAAACCGGAGTGGCACAGGCAGTATCCTTACATCCTGATCACAGGCAGGAGGCTGCCGGGGTTCTTCCATTCAGAAAACAGGCAGCTGCCCTGGATGAGGGAACTCCACAGGGACCCTGTGGTGGAGCTTCACCCGGACACAGCGGCGAAGGAAGGGATCCGGGAAGGCGACTGGGTGGTCATCGAATCCCCCAGGGGCAAGGTGAGGCAGCGGGCCAAATTCTTCGAAGGCATGGATCCGAGAGTCGTCTCGGCAGAGCACGCCTGGTGGTTTCCCGAGAGAAAAGACCCGGGCCATGGGTGGGATGAATCGAACATCAACATTCTGACGGACAATGCCTATGAGAACTGCGACCCGGCCATGGGGGCGACCCACATCAGAACCCTGCTGTGCAGGATTTCCCCGGAGAAGCAGGTAGGAGGCGTTTCATGAAGAACTGTGTTGTCACCGTTGATCACGAAGCCTGCTGGGGTTGCAAGACCTGTGAAGTCGCCTGTAAACAGGAGATGAAGGCTCCTGACGGCGTGAAGCTCATCTCCGTTGTTGAGGAATGGCCGCGTTCGTCCGAAGGGAAGCTCAGTTTCCGCTATCACGTCGGGATGTGCCGGCACTGTGAAGAGCCGCCTTGTGCGGAGGCCTGCCCGGAAAGAGTCATTTCAAAAAGACCAGATGGAATCGTTGTGATGGATTTCGATCGGTGTGTGGGGTGCAAGGAGTGCATCGACGCATGCCCTTACGAAGCCATCGCCTACGACATGAGCCGAGGCATTGCCCAGAAGTGCAATCTCTGCCATCACCGTGTAGACAAAGGGCTTCTCCCCGCATGCGCCGACAACGTGTGCCTCGCCCACTGCATCTCTTTCAGCGTGAGGGACTAACAGGTTGCTGAAAAACACCCATCTACGGCGTTGCCCTCACCCCTCGTCGTTGCGACGTACTGGACTGTCCGTCTCACTCCTCGAGATTTCGGGCGCCTTGTATCTGAGTGTTTTTGAGCAACCTGCGAGTTCGGTCTTTTCCGCACCCTGCTAGAGTTCCGGAAAAGAGGGGTGACCGGGTGGAGTTTTGGGTTTATGCAACACTCCATCACTCCACTGCTCCAGCACTCCAGTTCTTCTCACCCCTCCAGGGGCTGGAGCATTTCGATCTTCGCCCGGCTCTTGAGGTGCTCGATCCACTCCTTGAAGAGGGACTGGTTCTTGAGGCGCACGAGCATGTCGCGGTAGAGCTTCTTTTCTTCTTCGAACTTGTTCCTGTCAATATCCTGTTCGCCTTCCCATCGAATGACAAACACGCCTTTGTCATTCTGGAAGACGGTGTCGGCATAACGCTTGTTCTGGCTCAAGCCGAAGGCCGCCTCCTGGAGTTCCTGAAGGTACCCGATCTGAGGGATCGTGTCCTGTCTGCTTATGAACTCCGTGGTTTTGGTCTCAACGCCGCTTTCCTTGGCCAGCGTCGGCCAGTCTTTCCCTTCTTTCAGTTTCTGGAGGTACCCTTCTCCCGCGGATTTGGCGGCCTGGTTCGCGAGGAAAAGGACATACTCCTCTGTCACTTTGTCTTTGACCTCTTCAAGGGCGGGGAGGCTGGAGGGTTTCTTGTCTTTAACCTGGAACACGTAGAATTTCCCTCCCGCGTCCACGAGATCGCTGGTTTCGTCGCGCTCCATTGAAAATAGTGTTTGTTTGAGTTTTTCATTGCTCCCGATCTCGGGTATTGCGTCTTTCTGCGAGAAATACCCCGTCTCCTTGACGGGAACCTTGCTGTCAGCCGCGTACTTCAGCAGGTCTGCCTGGTAGGGCATCCGATCGACAAAAGACAGCGCCTTTTCATGGGCCATGTCCGTGGTCGCTGTTTTCTGCAGCGCGGAAAGGATCTGTCCCCTGGCTTCTTCCAGGGACTTGGTCTTTGCCTCTTTGACGTCCTCCACCTTGATGATGTGGTATCCGAAGGCCGTTCTTACCAGGTCGCTGATTTCTTCCTTCTTGAGCTTGAAGGCGCCATCCTCAAAAGGTTTGACCATCTGGCCTTGGGAAAAATACCCCAGATCCCCGCCGTTTTCTTTCCCGCTCGGATCTTCGGTGTTCTTCTTTGCAAGCTCTGCGAAGTTTGCTCCTGCCCGCGCCTGCTGCAGAACAGACGTCGCCTTTTGCCTGATCTTCTCCTCGTCTTCCTTGGAGGCATTCTCGGCGAGCATGAACAGGATGTGCCTGGCCTTCACCTGTTTCTTTTCCTTGAAAGTGTCCGGGTTGTCTTCGTAATACTCCTTGAGTTGATCCTCGCTGACCTTCACCTGGCCTTTGTAAGCCTCGGGATCAAACACGACGTAGGCCGTCTTGATTTTATCAGGGATCCGGTAAGTCTCCTTGTTGTCCTCAAAATACTTCTCCATGGCCGCAGGTTCCACCTTGACCTTGTTCTTGAATTGATCCGGCTTGAATTCCACGTAACTGATCTTCACCTTCTCGTTTGCGAAAGTATACTGCTCCAGAACCTCCTGATCCGTTACGGGCGAGAGGGTCGTGAGCAGCTGCTCCACCTTGTCCTGAATCATTTCTCGGGCAACGAGGACCTCAAATTCCTCGGGCGTCATGTGGTGGTTTTGCAGGACGGCACGGTATCTTGACTCGTCAAAGCGGCCCCTGAACTGGAAGGACGGATTGGACATGATCTTGTCCTGAACCTCTTTTTCGGTGACGTCAAGCCCGATCTTCTTGGCTTCCTGGCTCACGAGTTTCTGAGTGATGAGGGCGTCCAGCGCTCTGTTTTTCAAATCAAAGACTTTGACCAGGTTGTCGCTCCACATCCCCCGGTACTCTCTCTGAAGGGCCTCCAGCATGGAGCGGTAACTTTTCTGGTATTCAACGGCCGTAATGATCTCGTCATTTACAAGGGCGAGCTTAATTCCCTCACGGGCACTGAACGAATAGCCGAAATAAAACACGAACACGATGGCGATGATGGCGATCAGTGCTTTGATCAGCCAGGACTTGGCATGCTTTCTCATCAAACTGAGCAACATGAATGTCTCCTCCCGCACAATGGGAAACAGGATCTCCCCTCTTTGATCAAAGGGGATTTAAACAACAATGTATAACATCCCCCTAATCCCTTGTCCAATGGATTTTACCCGCCCTGGTCGCCTTTTACCAGCCTCTGGCTGGCTGGCGCCGCCCGGTCCTTGACGACGGAGGCTCAGGCGATGTAAAAGGAGAGCGAGGTATTTGTTCCATGTCGCACGTCGCCACAGGGTTAGACGTTTTCAGGGATGAGTCGTGGACGCAGTGGGGAAAGGGGCGTCTGGGATTGCTCTCCAATCAAGCTTCGCTCGACTCCCGCTGCCGCACCGCGAGGGCCGTGATCTCAGAAGTGCTCCCCGGCCGGCTCAAGGCCCTGTTCGGTCCCCAGCACGGGTTCGGCGGAGAGGATCAGGACAACATGATCGAAACCGGTCACTCTCATGACCGTGAACTGAACCTCCCGGTTTTCAGCCTATATTCGGAGGTCCGGGAACCTTCCCCGGAGATGCTGGACCTGATGGACATCCTGGTCGTGGATCTTCAGGACGTGGGCACAAGGGTCTACACCTTTGCATCGACTTTGCTCGGCTGCATGAACGCAGCCGGCCGTTCAGGGAAGAAAGTGATTGTCCTGGATCGACCGAACCCTCTTGGAGGCCACAGCGTGGAGGGAAACCTCCTCGCGCCTGAGCTCTATTCCTTTGTGGGCCCTTACCGCCTTCCGATGCGCCACGGCCTGACCCTGGGAGAGATGGCTCGTCTCTTCAATCACGTCTTCGCTTTGGATTGTGATCTTCACGTGGTCCCCATGAAAGGGTGGCGCCGCGCCATGCTCTGGCCTGAAACCGGTCTGAGATGGATGATGCCCTCTCCCAACATGCCCCTGCCTGAAACCGCGATGGTCTATCCGGGCCAGGTTCTCTGGGAAGGAACTAATGTCTCTGAAGGAAGAGGGACCTGCCGCCCCTTCGAGCTGTTCGGAGCTCCATTTCTGGACACAAGAGGAATCCGCGGCAGGCTTCAGCCTGAAGACACGGAAGCATGTCACCTCCAGGACATGTCTTTCCGCCCGACCTTTAACAAGTGGCAGGGGGAACTCTGCCGGGGATTCTTCATCCATGTCATAGATCCTCTCTCGTTTCATCCCTATCGGCTCTCCCTCGCTCTCCTTTCCGCTATCCTAGCTCTGCATGGCCGGGACTTCAGATGGAAAGAGCCCCCCTACGAGTACGAGCACAAGAGGCTACCGATTGATTTGATTCTGGGTGATTCTTCTTTGCGGGAAAGTCTCGAGGGATCGGTGGAGATGAGTTCGCTTCAGTCTTCGTGGGAAAAGGATTTGCGCAACTACCTTGAATGGCGGGAATCGTTTCTTCTATACCGTTGACCTAGTTAGAACGCATTTATTGTGCAGGCTGATCAAAAACGTCAAGATGCAAGGCAGCTGGAATTCCGGGGAGTGAGGCGTACCAGACAGTACGCCGCAATGACGAGGAATGCCAACGCAGCCCTTCGATGTTACTCAGGGATATGAGCCTGTCGAATGGCAGATTGGCGTTTTTCATCAGCCGGCTACTCTCCGCCCATGGCTTTGAGCAGCTTCATGCCGATTTGGACGTATTCCTTGCCCAGTTTTTTTGAAATCCACTCTCTTGCACTGGGTGATTTCAAGGTCATGGTGAGAAGTTCCCTCACCAGCTCACGTTCTTTTTTGTCGATCATCAGAAGGGCGCCGGTCTTGTCTGCCAACCCAACCAGCACATCATCTTTTTCTTCCATTTCAACCTTCACTTACTTTTTCTGCCCGCCACTGATCCACTTGTCTATCGCTTCCTTGTCGAATCGCCAAACCCTTCCGATCCTGATAGCGGGTATCTTCCCTTCAGCTGCATATTTGCAGATGGTAATTTCGTGGAGTTTCAGATATTTTGCTAGTTCTTTCGTTGTCATGATCTGTGGCATATCAAACTCCCCATTTCTCCCTATGCGAGGCGTGTTATTGCTTGTTATTTTTGTATAATATTTATAATCCCTAACGCCTATAAAGTCAACAAAAAACTGTTAATACTAGTTTAAAATATGTTCCTTTTACATAGTTAGTTTCTATTGCCTTTTTACAAACTTGTTTTTTAGCAATTGAGGATAACTATAGGTTATGAGACGAAAAAGAGTTGCACTTATCTTCCTCATTGCCCTCTTTACTCTTTCCGCGACAAGACCTTACGTCAAACAGGTTTATGATGGCGACACCTTGTCTTTGAGCACGGGAGAACAGGTGAGGTACATCGGAGTGGATGCCCCTGAAATTGATCACCAAGGAGGCAAGAGCGACTTTCTCGCCCACGAGGCAAAGATCCTAAATGCAAAGCTCCTCCAAGGCAAACCGGTCAGATTGGAGTTCGATCAGGAAAGGAACGACCATCACGGCCGCCTTCTTGCTTATGTTTTCCTGGAAAACGGGGACATGGTTAATGAGCTTCTGGTGAGAAAAGGACTCGCTCGCGTGCTGCCAAGGCCCCCTAACCTCAAATACTTCCAGCTGTTGCTTGACGCCCAAAGGCGAGCCATGGCTGAAAGGGTCGGCATATGGCAGAAGGAGCCGGAGCGGCCGGAAAATTACTACATAGGCAACTCGGCTTCATACCGTTTTCACAGGCCGAGCTGCACCTTCGGCAAGGCCGTATCCGGCCGACATCGTGTCCGGTTTGAGAGTGGATACAAGGCGTATTGGGAAGGCTACAGCCCCTGCAGGCAGTGCAAACCGTAAAAGAAGCGTAGAGCAAAGAGCTTCGAGCGAAGAGTAAAAGCCTTCTGACAAACCCTTAGAGGAAGTTCTCTTTGCTCATCGCTATTTCAGCGTTGCGAGCTTATTCTGCGCGATCTTCGCCTCGCTTGAGTTCGGGTGGTTCTTGACCACTCTGTTGAGCAGCAGTTTGGCGCTTGTTTGATCCTTGATTTCCAGGAATGCGAAGGCCTGCCGCAGCAGGGCGCTGGGGACTTTGTTGCCCTTAGGATAGTTCTTGATCACCTCCTGGTAAGCCAGGATCGCCTGCTCGTACTGCTTCAGGGACATGTAGGATTCGCCGATCCAGAAGTGAGCGTTGTCCGCGCGGTCGGATTTAGGGAACGTCTTGAGAAACGTCCTGAACCCATCGATCGCCTCTTCGTATTTCCCATCCCTGTATAGAGCAATCGACTTGTCGTAAAGCTCCGTCTCTCTGGTTTTCGGCTCTGCAGGAGCGGTCGGCGGAGTCACAGGTTTAACCGCCGGCGGGGGGGCCTCCGCTCCCGGTTTCAGCTGACCAGGGGGCAGATTCAGGTACCGGTGGTGCTGCTCGACGATTGCCTCAAGGGTCGCCACTCTTTCCGCAGTGGTGCCCACGCTCGCACGCATGGCGTCCTGATCCCCAAGGTCTCTTTCAACAGAGCGCTTCAACAGCCGTTCATTCTCCTCGATGCGGCCGTTCAATCTCCTGATCTGTTCTTGGACCTCGTCGATGTCCGTCCGCAAGTTCACCTGTCCGGATCGAACCTTGGTGTCCATTCCGTCCTCGAGGAATTTCACCCGTCTGTTGAGCGCAACAACCTGGTCATTGAGATAGGCGATGTCGTTGTCATAAAGACAGGAAGAAAGGAAAACAAGAACCCCCAGCAAAAGAAAAACACACGTCTTTCTCGTCATGCCCTTGCACTCCTCTAGATAGAGCATGAGCCGACCGGTTGCCCCGAGTCGGCTCTGCCTTTGTTTATACCTCTCTTCTGATGAAGAAAAAAATTACTTGGAGAGTTTGAAATCATCCCTTCTGTTCTTGGACCAGCATTTCTCGCTCTTCTCGGTACAGGCCGGCTTCTCTTCGCCGTAGCTGATGGTGCTCATTCTGTCCATGGAAATTCCAAGAGCATTGAGGTACTTCTGGGCAGCCTTCGCTCTCCTGTCGCCAAGAGCCAGGTTGTACTCGTTGGTGCCGCGCTCGTCGCAATTTCCTTCAATCTTTACCTTGTAGGAAGGATTGGCTCTCAGCCAGGCAGCTTTCTTCTCCAAGATCGCTTTTGCTTCAGCTTTGATTTCCGACTTGTCAAAGTCGAAGTAAATGCCCTCGGCCTCGAACGCCCTTGCATCCTGAGCCATATCCACAGCCGTCGTGGAAGGTGCAGCAGCCGCAGGCGCCGGTGCAGCAGCAGGCTTAGGTGCAGGAGCAGCTTCTCCGGTTCCGACCTGTTTCTTTGCGCAGGAGCTCATCATCAGAATCGTCCCACACGCAAATGCCAAAACAACCAAGACCATCATTAACTTTCTCATCACTCTTACTTCCTCCTTCATTATTCTAGTTTTTAAGCTAAACTCTTTCCTTCTGATTTTGCTAACATAACACCTCAAATTGTCCATTTCAAGGTTTTAGTACCTTTAACTTAATTTTTTTTATCACCTCCCTTTGGCTCAAAATGATGCCCTTTTAGCCAAAATTCTCCTTCTCAAGGCGACCAGGAGGGAGATGTCTGCTCGCCTTTGAAATTTGTTATTTTTCTCTGATTCTGGCCGTTTGCATTCATCAGGTACACGTTGAACCCGCCCTCCCTGCTGCTACTGAACATGAGATGCCGGCCGTTCACGTACCAGCAAGGGTCCTCGTTGTTCCCCTGGCCTGCGGTGAGCTGTCTCAATCCTCTGCCGTCCGGGTCGATGGCGAAAATGTTGAACCGTCCCTCGTCCATCCCGGTATAAGCGATCTTGTTGAGGATCGACCAGGAGGGGGAGGTGTTGTACTTGCCCTCAAAACTGATTCTCTCCTCTCTCCCGTTCGCAAGATCCTTGACATAGATCTGGGGACCACCGGATCTGTTGGAGACAAAAGCGAACTTGGTGCCGTCCGGTGAGAAGGAGGGAGACACGTTGATCCCCCAGTAGTTGGTGAGACGGTCCATGATTTTGCCGCTCAAATCGATCCGGTGGATGTCCATGTTGTCCCCCACGTTCAGAGTCAGGGCAACGCTCTGGCCGTCCGGAGCCCAAGCTGCGCCGGTGTTCAATCCCTTCCGGGCGGAGACCTTGGTGGACCTCCCTGAAGCGACATCCATCAGGTAAAGCGCAGGCCCTTCTCCGTCCTTGTAGGAGTTGTAGAAGATTTTGTCCCCTTGCGGTGACCACCGCGGCATAAGGGCAATGCTCTTGTCGCGGGTGAGCTGCTTGAGATTGTATCCGTCATAGTCGCAAATGTAGATTTCCTTGTTCCCTGTTGCCGTCCCCACAAAAGCAAGCTTGGAAAGGAACATGCCCTTCTGGCCGGTGAGGAGATAGATGATGTCATTGGAAATGCGGTGCATCAGGGCCCTGTGCTCGTCCACCCTGCCGAGGATTCTCTTGCCCAGGATCTGGCGACCCCTGAACACGTCAAAGAGCCTCACTTCGGCCTCTACGCTCTGCCCGATGGACGTGTAGCTTCCCTTCAGCAGGAGATCCGCACCGATCGTGCTCCAGTCCTTGAACTTGATCTCGTCCACGGTGAAGGCCGCCTTGTTTTCTTCCAGGAACGCCGCCTTGTCCACGGGGATGAAGTAACCGCTCAGATCCAGATCATTGGAGATCACGCCGGGCAGGGTTGCAGCCAGATCCGGTTGCTCCCTGCTCTGGGAGGCGTCTCTGAAATCAGGGATCGCGATTTTGATCTTCTGCACCGAGGGAGAGTTGATGTCGATGAAGATCCTGGCCTCGCTCGGGCTGGAGAAAAGGCACACCAGCAGGACTGGAATGAGTAAATTAATTCTGCATAAGATCGTTGAGATTAAACCTGATTTCAAGTTCATCATGGGTCATCCGATATCCTTCCGGAAAAGGGGGTAAAGGGTTAGAACGCTCGATCGCTTTGGAAACCGATTCGTCGAAGAGAACGTCCGCGGAGCGTTTTTCAAATCGCGTCTTCAAGATCGTTCCGTCTCTCTTGACCGCAAGCAGCACAATCGCTTCCAGGTCTTTTTTGCTTTCCAGCGCCGAAGGGTAATTCCAATTGCGCTGGATCAGATTGGTTACTTCAGCCCTGTATAGATCCATGGCCGTGCCGCCCGGAGGGCCGCCGCCCCCCGTGCCTCCCGGCTGTCCTGTTTCCCTGCTGCGGCCTCCGCTTTTGTTTTCCAAATTTGCGAGGGCCTTGTCAAGGTGTTCTTCGGTTTTTACCTTCTTCTCGATCTTCGAGAGCGCCTTGTTGAGCAGGTCCGCCGGCGACTCCTTGGGTTTTTCTACAGGGGGTGTCTCCTTCTCGAGCGTTTTCTTGGCAATCACCACGGGTTTTTCTTCTCTTTTCGGCACCTCTTCGATCCTTTTGGCCTGGGGCTCGGGCTTCGAAACCGCTGCGGGTTTGGGAGGCGTTCCCCCCACGGTTTTGGCGCCTCCTCCCCCGGGCATCTCCACGAGGTTGACCTCGTAGATGATCCCGTCAAAAGACCTTCTGGCCGAGTAGGAATCTGGAATGAAGAGAACGGATGAAAAGATGGCTAAATGGAACACCACGGACAGGACGATCACAGGGGTCCACTTCACATCGTTTTGGCTTTCTGTCATCCATCCGGCCTTCATGGGTTCACTCTACGGTTCACGCTGAACGGCTTACGCACAGAGCCGTCCTGCAATCAGTCGGTAACGTTCAAGAGTGCCTGCAAGGGCTCACATACAAAGGATCGCTTACAACGATCCGCACCCCAGAAAGGACTGGGGCCTTTTCTGGAGTGACTATCTGGCGGGAGGGCGCTGTCTTTACACGACTTATCTGTAAGGGAAGCCCCTGTACCGAGCGAATGCGAGGGGAACGGTGGAGGGGGCAAGTTTCCCTCGCAGATAAGTCGCAGAAAAGACCGGCCCGGGAGACTTGGCCGCCACTGGCGGCCTTGGAACGCAAGAAAAGGCCTCAGTCCTTTCCGTATGTCGCAGCCCCATGCAGGCGCTTTTGAACGTTGCCGATCAATCCAGGGGCTGGGTCACCATGCCCAACTTGGTGATACCCGCCTTCTTCACCTCGGCCATGACTTTGATGACCATCCCGTAGGGAATATCCTTGTCCGCCCTGAGAAGAACTTCCTTTTCCCTTCGATACTTGAAAATGGTCTCGACCTTCTTGCCGAGGTCCTCGATCTTGATGAGGTGATTTTCCAGGTAGATGTCCCCCTTTTTGTCCACCGTGAGGATCAACGGGTCTTCCTGGCTTTTGATCGGTGCGGTTTTCGTTGTCGGGAGGTTCACCTCCACCCCCTGCATCATCATCGGAGCGGTCACCATGAAGATCACAAGCAACACCAGCATCACGTCCACAAGAGGTGTGACGTTGATGTCGGACATCAAACGTTTCCCTTTTTCAGAATTCATCGCCATAGATCAATACTCTTGTCTTATGCCTTCCTGCAATTTCCAGCTTTAGGTACTTCTGCCTAGGCTGCTTGGTGCATGCCGTCAGTTGTCTTTACCGACAGCCGACCTATGACCGCCGACGGCCATTCTTACTTCTCCGTTCCCTTGTCCAAACGAAGAATACAGAAGACACGAGACAGGATACAGAATCAACTCAAAAGCAGAAAGTCCGAATCAAAGGATCTGTTCTTCTATATAACCCTATCTTCTTTCGTGCTTTCCAGTTTTCGTGTTTTCGTGATTGCTCCTGTTTCTTTCTGTCCTTTGTATTCACCTTGCACCGTGCACCCTGCACCTTGCGCCCTACTGTCTTCTATCTCCTGTCTCCTGTATTCTCTTCTTCTCATTCCTCTTTCGCCGAGGCCACACTCCTTTTGACGATCTGCCTTTCCACAAGGCTCAGGAAATCAGCGGAAAAAAGATCCATCTCAGCCCGAAAATTCGTCAGCTTGCTGCTGAAATAGTTAAAGGCCACCACAGCCGGAATGGCCGCTGCGAGACCTGCTGCTGTGGCAATGAGGGCTTCTGAAATCCCCGGCGCCACCACGGCCAGGTTGGCCGCCCCTTTCATTCCAATGCCCCTGAAGGCCTCCATGATTCCCCACACGGTCCCGAAGAGACCGATGAACGGTGTCGTGTTGCCCGTAGTCGCAAGAAAAGAAATCGCCTTCTCCAGCCTGTTGCCCTGGTCGATCATTGTCTTCTTGAGCGTTCTGTCCACCACATCCATCATGGACAGCATGGGCGCGCCGTTCTTGGTTGTGCTGGGGTTTTGTATTTTGCCGAGCCTCTGGATCTCCGCGTAGGCTGCCCTGAACAGTTGTGCCACAGGGCTTGCAGCCAGGTCTCTGGAATCGTTGTAGAGTCTGTGAAAGGCCGGATTGTCCCAGAACATTTCGAGAAAGTAGCCGTTCTCTTCTCTGGCCCGTCGGAAGAACCGCCATTTCATGAAAATAATGGCCCACGATACGACAGAAAACACCAAGAGGAGAAAAAGCACGCCCTTGACCACCAGGCCGGCGTGAATAATCATCTGAACAATGTCGCTTCCAAACGCCCCATCAAAAGATATCATCAGCAATGTCCTCACAAGATGTTGTCTTTTTTCTTTTTTATAACTACAAGATCTAGCTTGGCAAGCAATATTTTCCCTCATTTTCCCTTAAGATCCTAGGAACTTTGACAAAAGAAGCCAGAAAAAAGTTCCAAAAAGCAGGGGCGCACTTTACGTGCGCCCGCACCAGGTCAGTCTTTCTCCGCAGCCCGTCTCTAACCGAAAATCTCTCTAAATATCTTGTCGTCCGCTTTCAAGCACCGCTCTTTGAGCTGGTTGTACTTTTCAAGAAGTTCCTTTCCCTCTTTGGTGAGCTCTGAGCCGCGCTTCTTGTCCGTCTCCACGAGCTTTACCTTGAGATAATCCTCTGTGACCTTGATCTTGCTCCATACACCTTTGTAGGACATCCTCATGGTCTTGGCCGTCTGATTAATCGACCCTGTTCGCTGTATGGTCTCCAGGATCTCCGCACGTCCCTCGCCGATGATGATGTCCCCTTTGTCGTCCACGATCCATTGTCTCGATCTCAGTCTCAGATTGGCCATTTCAACAGCCTCCATAGAAGTCCATGTTGCTTGTTATCCGTTCACAGTTCTCCGTTCACCGTTAAGCGCCAACAGCTCATCACGAAATCACTCCCCCCGCTTCTTTCGTGTTTTCCCCCTTTCGTGTTTTCGTGATTGTCTTGCACTCCTGTTCTGTCTTCTTTTTTTCCAACTTTAGACACTTCTTATCCCACTTCCTTCCAAAACTCCCCGCTCTTCGACGGGTCATACCCTCCCAGCGCCCTCACCCTGTCTTTGAACTCCTGCGATCGAATCGTCTCCAGGAGCAGGGTCATCTGGGGGCTCTCGATAAGGGAAGAAGGGATGATCAAATCATACTGCTCCTTTTCCAGGGGGATAAAACCCAGATCCAGCGCCTTTGCCGCCGCGTGAATGCCCACCCCGCAGTCCGCCGCACCGCTCAACACGTCCACGGCCACAGCCATGTGCGTGAATTCCTCGTGGTCATACCCTTTGATGGTTTCGGGTTTAATGCCCAGCTTCGCGAGCCGGTAATCCAAGAGCACCCTCGTGCCGGAACCGGCCTGGCGATTGACAAAGGTGATTCCCTTCCCCGCCAGGTCCTCCAGGCCTTTGATCCCCTTGGGGTTGCCCTTTGCCAGAATCAGCCCCTGGTCCCTGAGGGCAAGATGAAAAACGCTGACCTTGAGTCCCTTCAGGTACCGTTTGATGTAGGAGATGTTGTACTCTCCTGTCTCCGTGTCGAGAAGGTGTGACCCTGCAAGGTGACAGGTTCCTTTCCGGAGAGCCATCAAGCCGCCGAGGCTTCCCACGTTCCCCGAGGAGATCCGGATGTCGTGCCCTTTTCTCCTCATCTCATCTCCGATCAAATCAATGGTGATGTCGTGGCTGCCGATGACCACGAGAGTGTTCTGCACCTCTTCTTCATCCACAAGCAGTTCTGCTTCCGCGGTTTCGTCCTGGCCTATTCCCTCGGAAAGAGCAGGGATGCGTATGATGCCTTCGGCCCTGGTGAGCGTGGTGATGGAGCCCGCGGCTCTTGGAAGCGGAGTGGCCACGGTTTTGTCGCCCACTTTTCCGATGTTGACCCGAACGAATTCTTCCACCCCGAGCTTCGAGGGGAGATCTCTCGAAGGCCTCACCCGTATGGTCTTTGCCTTTGGGGGTCTCAGGCCCTGCATCGTGTGAAGCAGAGGTTGCGCAAACTGTTGAAATGAAAGAGTCGCAGAAACGGTGTACCCGGGGTTCCCGATCACAGGTTTCCCTTTGACAATGCCCAGGATCGTCGGTTTACCGGGCATCATCGCCACGCCGTGAACAATAACTTCGCCCAGATCTGAAATGACGTGGGCCGTGTAATCCTTGCTCCCTGCGGAAGACCCTGCATTGATGAGAACCATGTGGGCGTCTGAATCAAGGGCCTGGACCAACACCTTGCGGATCTCATCTTCCAGATCGGGCACGATCTCGTAGACCACGGGGGTCCCCTGGCACTCGCGAACCAGGCCCGCGAGGATCAGCGAGTTGTACTCGATGATCTGGTTTTTCTTCAACTGGCCGGGATCTGAAACACGGCGGTAGTGGACGAGTTCAGAACCCGTTGGAATGATCACCACCTTCGGCTTCTGCCACACCTTCAAAGAAAAAACGCCCGCCGCCACCATGGCGCCTGCGTCAAAGGGACGGATCCTGTGGTTCTGAGGCAGGAGCAGCTGGGTGGCGACAATGTCCTCTCCCACTTTTCTGATGTTCTGCCACGGGTAGGCGGGAGCACGAATTTCAAGGTGGTCCTGATCCGCCTGATGGAGCTTCTCCACCATGATCACCGCATTGAAACCTTCCGGCATGGCCTGCCCGGTGTTGATCCACAGCGCATCTCGTCCCACCTTCAGGGTCTTTGGAGTTCTCTCGGTGGTTCCGTAGGTTTCCTCTGCCCTGACGGCAATGCCGTCCATGGCGGCCGAGTGATAGGTAGGCGTCGACATTTTCGCAAAGATGGGCTCCGCCGTCACACGGCCAAGGGACTCTTCGACTCGGATCTCTTCCGCTCCACTCCTGAAATCCAAGCCGAACCTCGAGAAGAATGCTGCTCTCGCTTCTTCGAGGGTCTTCATGGACAAATAAACATTCCTCTTCACGCTCTATCTCCCGATCGCCTCAGCCTTTCTCGCTCTTTCATTCAACCATCATTCCAGCTTGCTGTTCACTGTTGACTGTTCACTGATCACTGGTTTGATGCTGTCTTCTCGCTCGCAGGTTGCTCTAAAAACGCTCAGATACAAGGCGCCCGAAATCCCGAGGAGTGAGTCGTACAGCCCAGTACGTCGCAACGACGAGGGGTGAGGGCAACGCCGTAGATCGGGCGTTTTACTCAGCAACCTGCTCGGTGCTCTAGTCTTGAACTTCATGACCTCAACCTGCTGGCCCTGGTAAAGGCCTTCAGTGTTTCGGTCTATTCGCAAGAGCCCGTCCGCCTCCACGAGCGTCGAAATGAGCCCCGATTTTCCGAAGATCGGCTCAGCGATCCATTCCCCATCTTTTTGAATCAGCCTCACCCTGATGAAATCATCCCTGCCGCTCGCTGATTCTATGTTCCGGCTAAGCCTGGCGGAGACTTTGTTCTGCACCCTTTGACCAAACGTCGTCTCTCCTCCAATCCGTGACAAAAAAGGGGCGAGAAACACCTCGGCCACCACCATGGCGGAAGCGGTGTGACCGGGCAGCCCGAAGACGGCTGTTGCACCTTTTCTGGCGACGATCGTCGGTTTGCCCGGGCTGATGGAGATGCCGTGGACCAGAAGCTCTGTGCCTTCAACGGATTCAAAGACTTTCAGGGTCAGGTCTCTGGTTCCCACGGAACTGCCCCCCGAGATCCACACCGTGTCCGCGGTCTCGAGCCCTTTGAGGAGCATGTTCCTCAGCTGCTCGAAATCATCCCGGCACAGCCCGAGGGGAACCGGCTCAGCACCTTCCTCCGTACAGAATGCACTGAGGGTGTAAGTGTTAATGTCTCTCACCTGCCCTGGTTTCGGTTTTTCCTGAACAGGGATCACCTCATCTCCTGTGGAGATAATGGCCACCCTTGGCTTTCTGTAAACGGTCACTTCCGTCACACCAAGCCCGGCGAGAACCCCCACGTCCTGCGACCGGAGTTTCCACCCCTTCCGGAGTACAACCGCTCCTTTTTTGAAGTCATCGTCCGGCTGAATCACGTTCTCCTGAGGCGAGATCGCACGGGAGACTTCCACCGTCGTTTGATCCATGAGGTGGCAGTACTCGACCATGACCACACCGTCCGCCCCCTTGGGAACCATGCCGCCCGTCGAGATCTTCACCGCTTGCCCGGCGGCCACGGTCATTAAAGGGATCTGCCCCATTCCCACCTCGCCCACTATTTCAAGGAGCGCCGGCAGGCTTTCTGTAGCTCCGAAAGAATCCTTGGCTCTTATGGCATAGCCATCCACAACAGTTCGCGGAAACCCCGGGAGATCTTCGGGGGAGACGATATCCCCGCTCAACACCCGGCCGAGGGCTTTGTCCAGTGGAGCGATTTCTTCTCCCACAGGCTGAAATCCCTGAACCAGATCCAGGACCTCTTCCGTCGTTTTGACCTTGAAAAACAGCGCTCAATCTCCTTCGGTAAAAACTATTGCCCATTTATATCGCGATTGACATAATATAACAACCAAAACTTGAATCTCCGCCCCAGCCGGCCCCCTTGATCCACGCCCCGAAATGGTGTATTTTGTTGCCTGTCTGCAAACACGACCCTTGTCCTTTTTCGTGCTTTCCAATTTTCGCCTGCCCCGTGAAATGCTTCATCATATTTCACCGGGGTGCTTTCGTGATTGGTTTTTAGGTTTTCATTCTGGCTTCTGTATTCTTTTTTTCATTAACTTTAGGGACTTTCTTCGTGTTCTCATGGTTTCGTGTTTTCGTAGTGAGTTTTCCGGTTTTCAACTTTAGGCATTTTAGGCACTTTAGTTCACTTTAGGCACTTTCTTCCTATGTCTTCCCTCAAACACTTTTACTGGCTCACGAAAGAAGACGTCTCGCGGCTTGAAGAACGACTTGCGGCGCGGGGTATCAAGCTGAAATTTGCGAAAGGGGTTGTATGCACACCTCTGGATGAGATCAACAAGATTTCCTGCGTGGCTCCTGAAGTGTGGGGCGAGACCTGTGCAAGGCAAGGAAGCTGGTACAGGGCTTCAGAGAAAAACGGCCTTTTCCTGGTGGTCAGTTCTTTTGATTTGGAGGAGCTTAAAGGTAAAAAGGCCGGCACCATCAGTCGGGTCGATTTTCATCCCCCAAAGCTGGCAACCTTGCAAGAGAAAAAGGCGATGGCGGGTGAACCTGAATTCGAGCGCAGGGTTCCGCCACGATGGCGGCAGGTCACTGAGTTGGAGAAAAGAGTTTTCTTGCGGTGGGCGGCACGGCTGGGATCTGAAACAGAGGATTTTGACTGGCTTTATCTCTCACATACGGCAAACCACGCCAACTTCGTGAAACCCCGATTCTTCATCCGGGAAGGTGAAACCATGATTCCCTATTCCATTGACCGGAGCGCGCATCTTTGTTCAAGCTGCCTGGAGTTGTTTCACGTTCTCGGTGAAAAGCACAAGAAAAAGCTGGTAGCCCCGTGCCCGGGTGCCACGATCTTTGCCCGCCTTGAACCGGACAAGTATCTGCTCGTGGAGAAGCCATAACGGTTATCTCACACCCGCTCCCTTTCGGGTCGCCTAGAGACACAGAGGAATAACGGCGTGCTTTTTCTTTTATAACCAAAAGCTTTTCTCTTCATTTCTCTGTGACTCTGTGAGAGATAGTTTTTTTCGTGTTTTCGTAAAGAGGTCTTTATTCTCTTATGAATTTCCTCTCGATTTTTCTTCTGAATCTTCTGTTCCTCTTTGTCTCTTTTGCACCCTGTTCTTCGCAAGAGAGGCGAATCCCCTTTGCGCCCGGTGAGAAGCTCTTCTTCGAGGTGAGATGGGCGTTCATCCCGGCAGCCGAAGGTGTTCTAGAGATCCTTCCCATGGAGACCATTGACGGCCGGAAGTGTTACCACTTCACCATGACCTCGCGCACTTACGAGTTCGTTGACGTCTTTTACAAGGTGAGAGACCGAATCGAAGGTTTCGCGGATGAGGGCATGACCCGTTCCGTTCTTTACAAGAAAACGCAGGACGGCAAAAGCACGCGAAGAATCTCCGTGAACTTCGACTGGGAGAAGCTCGAGGCCCGGTATTCGAACTTTGATAAAAGTGGGGAACCGGTCTCCATCCTGCCCGGCTCCTTTGATCCTCTTTCCGTGTTCTATGCCTTTCGTCTTTTTCAGTTGAAAGAGGGCGAAGAGCTCAAAGCCCCGGTGACCGACGGCAAGAAATGCGTCGTCGGAAGAGCTAAGGTGATCAAGAGAGAGAAGATCAAAGTGAAAGATACTGTTTATGACACTTTCCTGGTTGAGCCCGACCTTGAGCAACTGGGAGAAGTCTTTGAGAAAATCAAGAACGCCAAATTCCAGATCTGGGTGACCGCGGACGGAGCCTCTATTCCTGTCCGTGTGAAAAGCGAGATTCTCGTGGGCAGCTTTGTGGCGGAACTCGTTTCTATCACGCGACCTCCGCGTTAATAGAAGCGATCAGCGATCAGCTTTCGGCCGTCAGCCAGAGCGCAACTGCCAGATCGGATAGAAAAGCCAAAACCTCATCACGAAAACACGAAGCTTGCCCGCCGTTAATTTGGCGGGGGACGAAGACACGAAAGAAGAGGGGGTTTCTTTAACACCCTTGCATTTTTTCGTGCTTTCCAGTTTTCGTGCTTTCGTGGTTGGTTTTTCTTCTCTCTTTTTTAATTCTGTCTCCTGTATTCTGTCTTTTTCCTTCCTCTTTTCTCTTTACTTGCCCTTTCCTTTTTATTATTCTCCGAAACTGAATGACAATTCATTTCTTGCCTGGGTTCTTTACCCTGCTTTTCAATTGGGTTAGCAGTTTCTGGCTTGGTCTTGTTACTTTCTATCTTGGGGTTTCAGCTGACCGCTGACGGCTGATAGCTTTTTAACTTTCTTGAGTGAGGTGTCATTATGAAAGATGTCGTGATTGTTTCTGCATGTCGGACGGCGATTGGAGCCTTTGGCGGAACCTTAAAGGACAGCCATGCGTCGAAGCTGGCCGCCATAGCGATGAAAGAGGCCATAAAACGAGCCGGCATCGAACCGGGCATGATCGACGACGTTCGATTTGGTTGCTGCCTGGAGCCCGGCGATTCTTTGAACGTGGCTCGTATCGGCGCCCTGTTGGCAGGGATTCCTGACTCGGTCACCGCTGTCACCATCAACCGGGTTTGCACCTCCGGAATGGACGCCGTTGTTTCGGGTATGATGATGATCCAGACCGGCATGGCCGATGTCATTCTGGCAGGCGGAACAGAGCACATGTCCGGCATCGCCTACACGGTTCCCACTGCCCGTTGGGGGTGCCGATTGCAGGACCAGGTTTTCGTGGACACCATGATGCAAGCCCTCCACGTCGGATCCCACATCATTCCTCATCCTGAAGACGGGCCTGTCAAGTCGGGAATGCCTCTGGAGCTTTTCAAAGGCAAGCCTTACATCATGGGGGTGACGGCGGAGTTCGTGGCCCAGCACCTCAACATCAGCCGGGAGGAGATGGATGAGGTCGCCTTGCGAAGCCACAACAATGCGGAAAGAGCCACAAAGGAGGGCGACTTCAGGGAAGAGATCGTGCCGGTAGAGATCCCCCAGAAGAAAGGGAAACCGCCCCTCATTTTCGACAAGGATGAGCACTTCCGTCCAGGCCTTACCATGGATCAGTTGAGACAACTGCCGCCTGCTTTTGTTCCGAAGATCGGGAAGGTGACGGCCGGCAACTCTTCGGGCATCAACGACGGCGCAAGCGCCATGGTCATCATGTCCGCGGAAAAGGCAAAAGAGATTGGTCTCAAACCCTTGGCCAGAATCAGAGGGACAGGCAAGGGCGGTTGCCATCCGTCCGTCATGGGCTTGAGCCCTGTCCCGGCCATGAAGGATCTCTTCAAGAGATACCCGGATCTCAAAATGGGAGACTTCGAACTCATCGAACTCAACGAAGCCTTCGCGGCTCAGTACCTCGGGGTCGAAAAAGAGCTCAAGCTCAACCGGGAGATCACCAATGTGAACGGCTCGGGCATCGGCCTCGGCCACCCGGTGGGTTCCACGGGATGCCGCATCATGGTCACCCTCCTTTACGCAATGAAAAAGAGAGGAAAGAGCCTGGGGTTGGCGACGATCTGCGGAGGCGGGGGCATCGGCATGGCCACCGCCCTGGAAATGCTCTAAGAAAGCATGTCTCTCGCAGAGGACGCAGAGAAGAACTTTAGTGTCCAACAAAAAGCCCCGCTGCTGCGGGGTTTTTTGTTGGACAAAAGTCTGTTCTGTTCCTTCTTTTTTCGTGCTTTCGTCCTTTCGCGCTTTCGTGATTGACTTTTTCTAAGGTTTTATAACCAAACTTCCTGTTAATCCTGTCTAGTCTTCTTTGTTTTCTCTGCGTTCTCGGCGAGAGGCTCTAGAAATGCTTCAGGGGCGCTTTACCTATGGCAAAGACACTGAACCCCATGTCGTACAGCTTCTTGTGATCCAGGATGTTCCGCCCGTCGAAGAGGAAGGCGGGCTGAACCATGGATTTGAAAATCCGCTTGTAGTCCAGTGTCTTGTAAACCTCCCATTCCGTGAGCACGGCGACCGCATGCGCCCCTTTAGCCGCCTTGTAAGGATCCGCCTGGAACGTCACCCCTTGCTTGAACTGCTTCAGATTTTTTTTCGCGTTTTCAAGAGCCTTGGGATCTGTGATCACCACTTCCGCATGTTCCTCAAGAAGTCCCTGTGCCACGTAGATGGCTGGCGATTCCCGTGTGTCTCCTGTGTTGGCTTTGAAAGCGAAACCGAAAATGGCGATTCTTTTGCCCGCCACCGTGTTGAACATGTTGGACAGCATGTTCTGAACGAACCGGTTTTGCTGCCAGTCATTGATCTCCACGACCGATTCCCAGTACCTTGCCGCCTTGTCCAGGCCGTAGCTCTCGCAGATGTAGACGAGATTCAGGATGTCCTTCTTGAAGCACGAGCCGCCGAACCCCACGCTCGATTTCAGGAACTTCGGCCCGATCCGTGAGTCCATTCCAATGGCATTGGCGACCTCATCCACGTCGGCTCCCGTCTTTTCGCACAGGGCTGAAATGGAATTGATGGAAGAGATTCTCTGCGCCAGAAAGGCATTGGCGGTCAGCTTGGAAAGCTCCGAGCTCCACACGTTCGATTCGATGATTTTCTCACTGGGAACCCAGTTCAGGTAGATCTCCGCCACCGCTTCTCTGGCCTTCGTGCCCTCAGGGGTCTCTCTGGAACCGATCAGCACCCGATCCGGATTTTCCAAATCCTTTATGGCGGTTCCTTCTGCCAGAAATTCCGGATTGGACACGACCTCGAAGTGCACTCCCTTTGAGTTCTCGTTGAGAATCCGTTCCATGGCCGAGGCGGTCCTCACCGGAAGGGTGGATTTCTCTACAACGACCTTGCTGTCCTTCGAATAGGCCAGAATTTCCCTCGCCGTCTTTTCCCAGTACTGCAGGTCCGCCGCCCTTCCTGCACCCTGTCCAAAGGTCTTGGTAGGAGTGTTGACGGAGACGAAGATGATTTCCGATTCCTCGATCCCCTTTTCTATTTCCGTTGAAAAGAACAGATTTCTGCCTCGGCTGTTCCTGACGATTTCATCCAGGCCCGGCTCAAAGATGGGGAGGCTGCTGCTGTTCCAGGCTTTGATCTTGTCCTTGTCAATGTCCACGACCACGATTTTGTACTGTGGGCACTTATAGGCGATCATCGCCATGGTGGGCCCGCCTACATACCCGGCCCCGATGCACAAGATGTTCTTCTCAAACCCCATGTCTTTTCTCCTCTCCGAATAAGCTCTCAGCTGTCAGCGGTCAGCTCCCGGCCAAAGCGTAAATGCCACGTCCGAGCAACAGAATCACAAACTAAAACCTATCACGAAAACACGAAATCTGGAAAACACGAAAAATGGCCTGACTTTTTATATAACCCCCCTCTTCTTTCATGCTTTCTCGCTTTCGTGCTTTCGTGATTGCTCTTGGATTCTTTTTCTTTTTTTCCCTCTTCTTACTCCCCGCTCTCTGCTCTGCGCTCTATGCTCTCCGCTTGTAGTACTCCACATACCATTCCACGAAGCGCTTGACCCCTTCTTCCACTGGGATCGCCGGTTTGTAACCGAAATCCTCCACCAGGTCCTTCACATCCGCCCATGTGGCCGGAACGTCTCCGGGCTGCATGGCCAGGAAATTCTTCTTCGCCTTTTTCCCCAGGGCTTTCTCTATGGCTTCGATGAAGGCCATCAGCTCCACAGGTAAATTGTTCCCGATGTTGTAGATTCTGTACGGTGCCTGCGATCTCGATGGATCGGGGTCTTTGCCGCTCCATTTCGGATCCCCGGCAGGCGGCTTGTCCAGAACCTTCACCACCCCCGTCACGATGTCGTCGATGTAAGTGAAATCCCTTTTCATCTTTCCATGGTTGAACACGTCGATCGGTTTGTCCTGGAGTATCGCTTTGGTGAAAAGGAAAAGGGCCATGTCAGGCCTGCCCCACGGACCATACACCGTGAAGAACCGCAGACCCGTGGTTGGGGTGCGGTAGAGATGGCTGTAGGTGTGGGCCATCAGCTCATTGGCCTTCTTGGTTGCCGCATACAGAGAAATGGGATGATCCACGTTGTCGTGGACGGAAAAGGGATACTTCTCACTCAGCCCGTAAACAGAGCTCGAGGAGGCATAGACCAGGTGCTTCACTTTATGGTGCCTGCAGCACTCCAGCAGGTTGGTGAAGCCCAAGACGTTTGCGTCGATGTAGGAGTAAGGATTCACGAGGGAATACCGGACCCCTGCCTGGGCAGCCAGATGGCAGACCGCATCGAACTTCTCTTTTTCGAAAAGCCCCTGGATACCTTGCCGGTCTTCCAGGTTCAATCTCTTGAATCGGTATGCCGGATACTTCGAGCTCTTGATCCACTCGCCTGCTTCCGCCTTCCCACGATCCAGCCCGTCTCTTCCGAGCCGTCCGTATTTGAGCTCAACGTCGTAGTATTCATTGATGTTGTCGATGCCGACAACCTCGTCGCCTCTTTCAGCGAGTCTCACGGCCACAAACGACCCGATAAACCCCGCCGTCCCTGTAACAAGAACCTTCATATCCCGGACCTCTTGGCCATTTTCCACACCTTAGGTTCGACCTAACTTACCCTAAAGACGACCAAAAGTCACGTCTCCTAAGTTTCTATTCGAATTATCTGCTTAATACCATGACAAACCCAAGTCATTCAGCCTTGAGCGCATTATTGGCACCGAGCTCATTTCCTCATCAATCGGTTTTTTCCTTTCCTTATTTGGACTAATCCTGTAAAAGAGCAGCAAGTTCGTTGTAAACGCGGTAACCCATCAACCGCTACCCTCACCCTTATGCGAGAAATCCGGTTCTTTGATTTGTCTTTTTCCTGCGGCGACTAAACTGAAACATCTTTGAAACCGAAAACAGATGCGAGGTTGAAAGCCATGATACTCAAGAAAACAACCTGTCTTCTCACCGTTCTGTTTCTCCTTCCTTTCTTCGTGAGCTCCTCAGGTGCCGTCGTTTACGAGTACGACGATCTGAATCGCCTGGTTAAGGCGACTTATGAAGACGGCACCGCCACCGAATACACCTATGACGAGGTCGGCAATCGGTTGAACATGGGGACCACTGTCCCGGACCCGGAGGAAGGTGAGCCGCCGGAAAACCACCCCCCTTCTCCGCCGCCGCCTCAAGGAATCAGGGCCTTTTAGACGGGCTCAGACGAATGCCGGGAGATAAAAAGATGAGAAGGACTGAGACCTATCGTATCTCCGGATCACACCGAGAGGGCTGGGTTGGAGGCAGAAAATGGTTTGTGCCTCTCTTTGTTCTTGTTTTGCTTCTTCTTGGCGAAAGCCTCGCCCTCGCCGCCGCTTCAGGGTCGGTGTATGCCAAACCTGTCACGGATTCGTTGGGGAAAATCAGCACGGTCACAGTGACCGCCATTCTTCACAGTGATGACACGCTCGCTTGGGATTACACTTTTGCTCAGGGGAGCTGGGCTAAACTTGATTGCTACGTGGACGGTAAGAAACGGGAGTCTCTCCTCGATTTTGTTGTGTGGTATGGGCCAAGCCCTTACGATACGCGAAACAAGCTTTTTTCTTTTGACTGGAATCCAGCCTCTCTTCAGCCGGGGGTGCACGAGGTCGCTTTCCGGATGGCAGACTGGTACGGTGGGTACAACTGGGTTGAGGGAAACATAATCGCCGAGGATTCACTGCTTGTGCAAGTAGATCCTGATGGCAACCGCTTTTCTCGCGCCGATGAAGAATCCAACCAGGGTAACGCCTGTGAGCATAGAGATAATATGCTGGGCAACCCGATCAATGCGGGAATCGGGAACAAATTCGAGCAGGCAACGGATCTTTCGTTCCTTAGCGCGGGTATTCCCCTAGAGTTTACCCGCGCTTACAACAGCCGCTCTACCCTCATGGGTGCGTTGGGGCATGGCTGGACGCACAATTACTTTACCCGGTTGATCCGGGTCGACGCTCTCCACTTAAGAATCCGAAGGGGAGATGGGGGCCAGAGTACCTTTTTCAAGAATCCCGACAACAAGTACCGGGAGCTTTCCAGCCGCCCCACTTTTGTGGAGGAGCAAAAGAGTGGGCTGGAAATAGTCGGCTACGTCTGGGACAGGCTGAACGGCACCAAATACCACTTCAACAAGGAAGGCACCTTGAACAGAATTGTCCGGGACACAAACGAGACGACTCTGAGCTATGACACGATGGGCAGGCTCAGTCTGGTCACGGACAAAACCTCCGGCCGCAAGATGGGCTTTAATTACGCGGGCGGCTTACTCCGCGCGATTATAGATCCGGGCGTGCCCTTGCCGCCCGCAGGATTGAGAATCAAGGGGGATGGAACCCTCCCCAGAGGAGTCTTCGTTCTCTATGATCAGGACGTCAACGGTAATCTCGTCTCAGTAACGTATCAGGATGGCTCAGGGTTTGCGTACAGCTATGCTGATCCCCAGGATATTCACAACCTGACTGAAAAAAGAGACAAAATGGGTCATTTTAAGGCCGGGTGGGGTTATGACGAATATGACCGGGCCACGGTTAGTCAGGCGGGTGACGGGAGAAATGTCACGGTAGCATACACCGGGCATAACACCGTCCAGGTGACCGACGCTTACGGCAGGGCCAGAACGCTCCTGTTTGAAACCTTGAAGGGCCAGCGGATGCTCAAAGAAGCTCAGGGAACCAGCGAATGTCCTTCTTGCGGCCGGGAAGTGGTCCGGAAGAGCTACACGTTAGACTCTCGCCTTGAACAAATCGAATACGCCAATGGACGCGTTGACCGATTTGAAAACATCGACAGCCGAGGCAATGCTCAAACCCTCATAAAGGCTTTTGGCAGCCGAGAGCAGAAGACTATTCAGAGGACCTACCATCCTTTCCTCAACACCTCCCTGAGAGAAACGGCCCCGAGCGTGCTTGGCGCCGGCCACAAGGTGACCCTCTGGGACTTTGACAATGACGGCAACAGCATTCCCAATGAAAGGCCGAGCTCGCTCCTGGGCCGCAGGATTGATCAGGGGTTTACGAAAGACACGGAAGGGAACATCGTTCCCTATGAATACATCACGACTTACTCCTATAACGAGAAGGGGCAGATCGCGAGCATAGATGGTCCAAGACCCGGGGATCAGGACAAAATCACCTTCACCTATTACCCCAATGGCGATCTCCGGACCATGACCCGACCGCTCGTGGGAACGACGACTTTCTCCAGGTACGACAGCGCCGGGCGTGTCGGCAGAATCCAGGACCCCAACGGAAGGCTGACCAATTTCACCTACGATGCCAGGGGCCGAATCAGCTCCCGCACCATCGTAACCGCCAGCGGCCCCGTTGCCTATTCCTATCTCTACAACCGGGCAGGAGATCTTCGCCGCATCGTGAATCCTGAGGGTACCTTCACGAATTTCACCTATGAGGGGCTCTATGGTCGTTTGGTGTCCATCACCGACCCTATGGCGCATGTGATGCGATTCCATTACGATGGGGAGGGGAACAGGGATGAGGTCGAACTCCTGGACCCTTCAACCCCGAGCCCGGCGTTCCTGATGCGTTATGACTTCCAGCACCCGATACTTCCCGGAAAGCTCTGGAAGGCGATCAACCCCGACAGCTCCTACGCTGAATATGACTATGATGAGGCCGGACGACTTGTCTCCATGCAGGATCCCAACGGCCGTGCGACTTTTTACGATTATGACGTCTTGAACCGCCTTGCTTCTTTGACGCGGCCGGGCAACATCCTCACAGCGTATGATTATGACAGTGACGATAACCTCGTTCAGGTCACTGACCCCGGATCGAAAACAACCGCTTACACATACGACGATCTTGGCAGGGTATTGGCCGTCGCCTCCCCGGATACCGGCACAACCACCTACACCTACGACCAGGCAGGGAATCTCGCCTCCAGAACGGATGCAAAGGGTGTCAGGACCACTTACGAATATGATGTTCTGAATCGCCTCGCAGCCATCCGCTATCCAAGACCTTCCCAGGACCTCCTTCTCGCCTATGACCAGGGAGTCAACGGTAAAGGCCGTCTCACGTCAGTGCAGGATTCCTCGGGCACCACGACCTACCAATATGATGAGTTAGGCAGACTTGTCATCGAAACAAGAACCATGGACACAGTCTCATTTCTCATCTCCTACACCTATGACATGAACGGGGAGATCCGCTCGATCACTTATCCGAGCGGCTTGATGGTCGAGTATGAGAGAAATGCTGCCGGCAGGATCGTTTCAACCAAAGCCAACGGCGCACCCATCACTCGGTCTTCAACCTACTATCCCTTTGGTCCCCTGAGAAGTCTTAATTACGGCGAGAGCGCTCTGCCCCTCAGCAGGACCTATGATCAGCGCTATCTTCTTAACGAGATGACAGCGGCGGAGGTTTTCACCTCTCACTATGACCGCTACCCAAACGGGGATGTGAAAGGCATCCGGGGGTTGAGAGAGCCTGTATTGCCGAGCGCATCCAGCCGGTATGAGTATCTGGGCAACAGGCTTGTGGGTATAACAGGCAGCCACCAGGCCACATATACCTATGATCTGAATGGCAACGTCGCTTCAGACGGCACTCTGAGCTTCGATTATGACGAAGAGAACCGGCTCACCGAGGTCCATGAAACTGGGGCAGCGATCGCAAGATACGACTACGATGGTCAGGGGAGGAGAGTGAAAAAAGTTGCCGGGGCCAGGACTCTCTATTATCATTATGACATGTCAGGCAACCTGATCGGGGAAAGCGGGCCTGCGGGCACAGCCTTGAGGGACTACATCTACCAGGAGGGGGAACGGGTTGCGATGCAGATCTACGACTCCCAGCCCGGCACTTATTTCTTCCTTAACGATCACCTGGGGACACCGAGGAAAGTCATTGATCCCGGCGGTAACACTGTATGGGAAGGAGCCTATCTCCCCTTCGGTGAAGTGCAGACACCTGTCGAAGAGGTCACCAATCCCTTCCGCTTCCCCGGGCAGTACTTTGATGAAGAGACAGGTCTTCACTACAACTACCACCGGTACTATGATCCCAAGACAGGACGATATCTGACCCCGGACCCGATAGGACTTCCGGGAGCAACCTCTAATCTGCTATACCAATATGTGATGTGTCAATTCCTAGTCTATTGCAAGGGAGATTCATCTTTATCTCTACCGGGCAGGAAACCCAACTATAAGATTGACTTGAGGAGGGGTCTATTGTTGCAGCGCTGGAATAGGGGGAGTGAGTGTCAGAATCTACAGAGTACCGACTCTCAGCGGTGGATTCAGCGGGAACGGGTTTCTTCTTCTTGTAAGCGATAGAGCGAGAGTGGAGAATATACGCATGTGCATTGGAGGTTGCGTTCGAGCATACTGGAATAATGATGGATTCGCAGACAAACTCTATGGGGCTTCGTCTTCGGAACCGGAGGAACCTCACAGTCGACTGGTCGATTGAGGCAGAACGGTATTTTCCCAGTGAGTTGCAATCCGCAGTGAATGTCGATCTGGACACTTTTATCATTGCTTTCTCGTCAGAGATTGCCATGTACGGATGAGCTTGCAAACGCTTATCGGCCAGCTACTGGTGAAGAGGATCCTAGCGTTGGCTGATTCATTCACAGGGATACATGTTCGGTCATCAGGGCATATTACAGTAAGAAGGAGGGGATTCCTATTTTTGTGGAGAAATCCGAATGAGATGATCTGTATCAGCCTTTGAGGTACTTCGCTTACTTTTTTATTGCCATCGCTTTGCTCGGTTTTGTGACCCTTGTATTTGGCCTCTCTGATGTCAAATACTTGTCGTTGTTTGGGCCTTCGTCGCGTCAGTGAATCCATTTTCCACCTCGGGCTCGGATTTGGTGTTCTCTAATAGAATAAAGATGGGGATTTAGGATGTTCAAGGGAATATCTCTACCTTCTATACGTCGGATTTCCCATAGGCACTTACATAGCACACGAGACCCTAAAATACATAAAGGAGAACCGGATAGAGGAATTACTGAATAAATAGTTTCAGTTTCTGTGCCCAATGCTGCAGGCATTCCTTTCCTGGGATTTGGCCTGCTACTCATTTTGTATAAGGTCTTTGGAAAAGCGAAAACAGACCGCAAGAACAAATAGGGCACTCCCCTTCCGGAACAGGCACGCAGCCGAAGAAGTCATGGGGTCTACGCGCCACTGACCTGTTCTTCATGCCTAGAGCGGGGAGCCCTACCCCAGGACCTCGTTTTCCATCATCGCCATACTGGAGCCGAGAAGGATCAGGAACACTTTCCCCGTGGACCAGTACTCGTCCCACGCCTTCTGAAACAAGCCTGCGATGGCCGGATTGGACCACATCAGGTAGGGGAATTCATCGATAATCAAAACAAAGCGTTCCCCCCTCAACCAGTGTCCGGGATCCAGTATCCTTCTCTCTTCTCTGCGACTCTTTGAGAGATAATAGCACTGACCTTTCCTATTCTTGTCTCCTGCCTTCTGTATACTGTATTCTGCCATATGCTTTCAGCTCTATTGCTGTGAGCTATTCGCTATCACCTATCAACTAAGCACTTTACTGAACACATCTGACCAGGAAATTAAACACTTGCTCGCTTTTTGCGGACCCTTAATAATTGTCTGTGGATCCATGAAGATCAGTTTCCGTTCTAAATCAAAGAGATATGGCTTCGTCTGCATTGGGCCCTTAGCCGGCCTGGAACATTATGAATTTTGCCCGTTTCTTGCATATAATAGAAATGACCGGGCATAAACTGACATCCTTGATAGAGACTCAATAGGGAGCTGAACATGCTTTTTCTGCTAAAGATAACTTCTTTTGTTCCTGTGGCGGTCTGTGTCGCATGTGCTTTCCTGGTATTGTTGCCCCAAGCAGTCCTCGGGCAGGACCATTTCCCAGTCTTGGCTTATAAGGCAGACAATCCGCCGCCCACCCCTTCGCTCGAACAACTCCCCCTTATGAATAAGATCACCCACCACGGCATCACCTGGACGTTTTCCGCCCCTGTCCGGGTAGGGCGCTTCGTGAACGGAGACTATTATGTCGTGGGGGAGGCCACAGTCATCGACATCCAACCTCTTCCTACTCCGTCCAATGGCCGGCATGGCTCCATGATGAATATCAAGCCCAACATTCAACGCAGTGGATTTGACAGCCGCATTGAATCGGGTCGCTATGACGCGAACCTCCGCCTCTATCCTCCCATCAAGTTAACACCCGGGAACAAACTCATTTCATCGCGAAGCGTCGAAGGCTCGTACCTGCCCTGCGTGATGCGGCCTTATGATACATCCGTCAGTCCCGTGGCTTCGATTTCCATCCTCGCAAGCGTAGATGCTCCGCAACCCCCGGATGCTTTTCGCCCCTCTTATGCGCAGGGGTCCACCAAAATCTATTTCTCTCGCCACCTGAGACGCCACCTTCTTCCAAAGCTCCCGCCGGTGAAGAATGTTCCTCCACTTTCCGAATTCGAGGGATACCTGAAGCGGCCATGGGTGGATTCTGTTTTTTTCAGTTTTGATGTCCCCTCAGAATACATGGCAAGTTATGGACGAGAGAACGCCTACCTCATGTCCTTTTGCGGTCTTCTGCTCAGCCTGGATTTTCCCGAGGAACAAAAAGAACCTCTTCTGGTCTATCTCACTCAGTACGGAATCGATTTATTCGGCCTCGTCGAGAGCGGTCATCCCGGCTGGCAAGCCCATGGCGGGCACGGAAGCGGCAGAAAATTCCCGATTGTTTTCAGCGGGGTGATGTTGAATGACGAACCCATGAAATCGGTTCAAGCCGATTTCGGTGAAGATATGCAGACCATTTGGGTCAGCGAGACCCTGCCGGAAGGAATGTACACCAAGTCCTGGCACACTAAACCGGAAACGGTTGTCTATGCCGGCCACGTCGGAATCAACGGTGAGTCGGTAAAACCGGGCTGGGGACCCTATGAACATCTTGCCCCCTCTGCCTGGAAAAGCACCCTCGGGGAGTCCTATCGCCGGTGTTGCACCAGTGTAAGCTGGGTCGGAGAGGCCCTTGCCGCACGCCTCATTCCAGGGATGAAAGAAGTCTGGAACCATCCACAGTTTTTTGCCTATGCGGATCGATGGATGTTTTCGCCGGAGGAGCCTCAGGATCTAGAGGCTATACGCATTGCCACGGGTATGACCATCGATTCCGATTTTTTCCAGGGACAGTCATGGAAAATCCTTAGCGGGGGAGGGTACTATCGGCCTCATCGCACTTTTGTCGATGAAATGTGGACGGCTTATCGAAGCACCACTGCGGACCCGACTCCACCATCGCCTCCTACAAACCTAAGGCTATCGCCGTGAAGGAGCAACCGGAGTCTTTCAGCCCCAAGTCCTTCGTGTTTTCCCCCTTTCGCCTGCCCCGTTGAATTGCTGCGGGAGCAGCACCATTCAACTGGGGTGTCTTCGTGATGGCATTAGGTTTTTGCTCTCCAGTCTCCGAGGTCTTGCTCCTTGCTCCGAGCTCTATGCTTCTTGGAACTCAACCAACCCAATGAACTCAACAAGCTTAACTGACTCTGTGGACTCAATGGACCCCAAGGATATTTACATCTTAAGTTATTGGTCGACACTCCCCCTTCCTGCCATTAGAATACAAATGAATATATTTGCATCGAGGTGATGTATGGCAAAAACAGTGACCTTGAGACTGGAGGAGGAGGTCTACAAGGTATTTGCGGAAGCCGCCAAGGCGGAAAATCGGCCGCTCTCCAATCTGATCCAAACAGCGGCGCTCAGCCGCATCCGCGAGCAGCAGTTTGTCGACGATGCCGAGATGTCTGAAATCATGGCCAACGAGATTCTGCTGAAACGTCTGAAAAAAGGCGCCCGCGATGCCGCGATGGGGAAAGGGCGGTTTGTTGACTGACTGCCGGGTATTCGAAACTGACCAATTCCAGAAAGACCTCCAGCAAATTGCACGGTCGGGCCTCCCTAAACTGGTGAACAACCTTCACGAGTACGTTTATCCTCAACTGCGTTCTAACCCCCCCTGGGGAACGAACATCAAGCGCTTAAAGGGTGGGTATTCCGATACATCGCGATACCGGATTGGGGCGTCGCGTTTTTTCTATAAGATTGACGAAAAACGTCGAATTGTTTATATGCTCACCGCCTCCCATCGCAGCAGCGCCTACTAGACCGCAAACAGTTCTCACTCATTCGGCATCCGCCTTGCATGATTCACCAAAAAGACCTTCCAACCAATCGATCCTGCCTGCCCCGGGGAATTGCGCAAGCACTATTTCACTAGGGTCAATCCTGCCTGATAACTTCCCCCGCTTCCTCCGTGCATCGGCCGTGAGGCTATCTAATAACCTGCAATACCTACCAACGTCCCCTTGGCCTTTCACATTTTCCCCATAGACAATTGCCATTTGGTGTGTTAGATTGGCAACAAAGGAGTTACCTTATGGAGACGACACTGGACAGGTTCGGAAGGATCATTATTCCTAAGGAGGTGCGGGACGATATGGGCCTGGAGGCAGGAGCTGTCCTCCAAATTGAGAGGAAGGGAGAAAAAATCGTCCTTCAGCCCTTGCAGGGTGAACCCAAGATCTCGGAGAAAAAGGGGATCCTGGTCTTCACCGGCACTGCGGTGGGCGATGTCGGAGCTGCTCTGCACGAACATCGAAAGCGCCGTCTGAAAAAGATGGCGCGGGGGCTCTAGCATGAAAACCGTTTTCGACACCTCCGTCATTGTCTCAGGAATCGTTGAATCCCACCCCATGCACACAAAGTGCCTTCCGTGGCTGCAGCGAGCCAAGGCCGGTCAGGTTGAGTGTATCGTTGTGTCGCATACCCTCGCGGAAACCTATGCGGTCCTGACCACACTTCCCGTAAAGCCGCGGATTTCCCCGCTGGTCGCACAGAGGCTCATCGATAACAACCTGCAGGCGAACGCCATGATTGTTGCCCTCACCGTCGCAGACTACTGGAACACCATTCATAGAATGGCCGAAATGGGACTCTCGGGCGGCACGGTGTATGACGCCCTCATCGCCACTGTTGCACGAAGGCTGTCTGTGGATAGACTGTTGACATTGAACGCCGATGATTTTCGCCGCGTTTGGCCGGAGGGCAAACAGGTAATTACTACGCCTTGATTTATTCATCTATCTAGAACCCAATTGACTCTGCGGACTCAACGGACCCAATGGGCTCAAACGACTCAATGACTCTATGGACTCCACGAACCCAAGAGACCTAGAACCAAGAACCCCTCCCCTTCTTCTTTCGCCTGCCCCGTTGGCTTGCTGCGGGAGCAGCACCATTCAACTGGGGTGTTTTCGTGATGCTATTGGGTTTTCCTTTCTTCCCTCAAAGCTTCCTAGCCTTACAGCTTCCTCGCTTCCTTGCCATTTTGGTATCTGCTATCAGCGATGAGCTTTGTTGCTATGAGCTATATCTGGTGGAGGGGCCAGGGCTCGAACCTGGATCTCACGAGTCGCTTTCCCAGTTAAGCTACCCCCCCATTTTTCTTATTCGCCTTCGCCCGTCATCCCCCCACATGTTGCGGGTCTATTGTCGATCGAAACGTCGCTGTTCTCAGCGGCTCTGTGGCCCTAAGGATGTCCCTATCTCCTACTCGTGCATTTAACGACAAAATCTTGACTGCACCTGCAGGCTTGCCTATAATGCAAAGGGCAATTTAGAAGGAGGTTTTTTTATGAAACTGACTGCCATTATTGAACGTGAGGGGACCGGATTTGTCTCGTTGTGTCCCGAACTTGATATCGCCAGTCAAGGCGACTCGGTGGAACAGGCGCGCGACAATTTGCGTGAGGCATTGGAACTCTTTTTTGAGACAGCTTCTTCCCAGGAGATTGAGCTGCGGTTGCGCGGTGAGGTTTTCGTAACACAGGTTGAGGTGGCTGTTGGCTAGGCTCAGAATCCTTGCCGGCAAAGAAGTATGCTCAATTCTGGCAACTCATGGCTTCGAGGAAGTGCGTCGCCGCGGAAGCCACATCGTCATGCAGAAGAAATCGCCGCTAGGCACCATCACCGTCCCAGTTCCCAACCACGATGCAATTCGGATTGGCACCCTGCAGTCTATTATCAGACAATCCAGGCTCAATCGAGCTGAATTCGAGTAGTCCTGTCTCAGTACCTGCCCTTTTTCGCCTGTCCTGTCGGAGACCCTGAGCGAGGTCGAAGGGAGCGCAGCCGAAGGGTGCTTTCCAGATTTCGCCTGCCCCGTTGGCTTGCTGCGGGAGCAGCACCATTCAACTGGGGTGTTTTCGTGATGCTATTAGGTTTTCCTTTCTTCCCTCCAAGCTTCCTAGCCTTCTACCCTTCTTCGTGTTTGCTATCATCTATATTGCTTTGAGCTATCTTCCCCAGAACCCAGAATTTTAAACCCTGAACCTAACAATCTCAAGCAACTCAATAGACCCCAAGCAACTTAATGAACCCAGCACTTCTCTTGCCTTTTCGAATTTCACAATTTCAAGAGCGTCCCGCATACCCCTTCTCTGTGTCCGGAGCCTCCGTGGTGGGGCCATCCATAACCTTCAAAACCTACCAACGTCCCCGAGGTCTTACTTATTTATATGCCCCATGGCCGGTTGTATATCAGAAGGGGCTCTTGGAGAAAACGGTCCGGAATGCCGGTTCGTTTGGCAAGCCGCCAACCGGAGTAAAAGCAATATCAGTTGTGAACGTTGCGGGTTGGAAAACAATAGTTTGCCCATTGGAGCTACAGTATAAGTCACCTGCAGATTGATTGCCGGGGGAGGCTCCAGAATGATAGCTTATGATTCCTTTCATATCGTCTATGGAAACGGTATTACCACCGCCAAGATAGCTGTTTGTCTGTGAAATCAAGGATGACCATCTCTCTGTATTGGAAAGCTTTCCTGAGTGATTGTCGATATTGCCATTCAAAACAAAGCTGTTTACAGCGCCGATGGCGTTGGCTATACCCCAGCTGATGCCTTCATTCAAGCTGGAATTGCAAGACCTGAGCTCTCTGGCGTGACAATCTGTGTCTATGCAGTTTTCCAAGACCTTACTTTCGTTAGCGTCGGAGAGAAACCAAAGGTGATTTACAGCGTATGATTGAATTTTGAGGTAATTGGCTACATCGGTCAATGTCGTAAAGTTTTCTAAGGCGTACCGCCCATCAAGGAAAGATGCGCGTTTTCCCGAAGCCGAGTGGCTGCCGTCTCTGTCGCTTTGCAGATACGCTGCGAATACGGCACTGTCATTGAAACAGGTCATGCAGCCGATCCACCCGAGAAAACCTATTGAGACCACCGATGTTGTCGCTCTTTTGATCACCGTCACCGAATGGAGTTTGGATAGCTGGTAGGAGCTTCCTCGATACCCATCCAGATTTCTGCCAACAATCGTCTTGCCCGTCGCAGAAGAACTGCTGAAAACAGACACTGCTGAACAGGAAACTGCGACCAATTCCGGCAGAACTTGGAGCACCCAAAACTCATTTGCAGAGAGAATACCGTCGTTGACACTATCTGTGGTACTGTTGAATACATGCGTCACGCCGAGAGCTTCATCTTCTAAGTCGGTGGGTGCATTTGCCTTGATTTGATTGGCGAGAGAAATGAAATATGACAAAACGGAATTACTAGATCCGACCATTTCGGATAGATAGCTGTCTAAAATAACTTCAATTTGGGGTTCAATTCGCTTTATGGCTTTGGCATAGTTTTCCCCAGTTTGCAGACGCGTCGTCCCTCCTGTTAGATCAATGGCAACTTTGGAATGACTCCCCATGTATTCGATGGTAACATTACCTTCTGTCACAGTTGATATTGCCCCTGTAGTAAAGGTCCATGAGTAGTTGCTTGCCAAGGCATTCTTAGCCAGATCCTTGACTCCTGTTGTGATAGTGGCTGTATATGGAGCGCCGTATAACAAATTGCTTGAGGGCTTAAACGTCGCGGTGGCGCCTGAGAAGGTTACGATCCCAAAGACGGCGGTCTCCCCTTGTTTCAACGTAAAGGTAGAAGTGGTTATTGTTGAGGCATCCATTGCCTCAGAAAATGTGACGCTAATAGAGCTATTCACCGTCACACCTGTAGCGTCGTTGACAGGTTCTATGGAACTCACCGTAGGAGATGTCGTGTCTCCTCTTAATCCGGCGGAAGCTTGCAAAATGTAGATCACATCAACCAGATCCATTTTAGCATCGCTATTGACGTCAGCGCTGATATTCGGCTGTCCCGGATTCGATCCGCTCAGGATCTGAAGCGCCATGATGGCATCCGCCGGACCAACGCTCCCATCCTGATTGATATCACCCTTTAAAGAATCAGATTGAACCAAGCTCGGGAAAACAAGCAAAATCAACCATGCGCAAGTCCAGATGGCGCATATATGCGGAATGAACTGCTGACTTACCCAGGCATCTCTCAGCCAGGAAACGCTGCCTTTAGCCTGAACGATGGCCTTTGGCAGTGTCAGGTGATTTCTTATTGTGCGTTTCGCTAACATATTCACCTCGGCAGTAATGAGGTAACGAAATTGAATTTCCCACATCAAGGATAGACGTCAGGATAAGGTGAGGTGATAACAGTCACAGCCGCATATATGTCGAAAGGGTTGATTCCAGGGGTGATGCGTATAAATGATAGGAACCTCCTCCCCTTTCGTGTTTTCGCTTGTCCCATTGAGTTGTTTCCAGGTGAAATCCCGAAGGGCCATTTCACTGGGACCGAAGGAAGGGGCAAATTCCGACGCGTTGAAAACCTGACCGTGGTATTGAGCCAACATGGTCCAAAACCGATTCAAGGTTACGGATCTGATATTGATTCCTGATTGTGGAAGATCCCTCTCGAGAAAGGTTCTAATGAATCCACGTCGCCACTCATCACTCTCCCCGACAGTCAGCGACAAATAGGACCGTGGAAATCTCCCCCGCAACCACAATCGTGCGCTCTCCTTGGCGCCCACCTCCTCGAGCGCAAAGCCCCTTAACTCATGGTACACAATCCGCCCTGCCAAGGTCTCTGAACTCTGTCGGAATAAATCAGGTGATGCGCTTCCCAAAACGAGGAAACGCGCCTGACTTCTCCGATTATCCGCAAGAACCCTCAACACCGCATATAGATCCGGATATCGCTGAATCTCATCGATCACCAACAGGCCCTTATGTTATTTGAGAGCCATCATGGGATCGGCAAGCCGCGCCATGTCTTCAGGGTTTTCCAGATCGAAGTACGAAGTGGGACCTTCGGTTTGTGTCGCAAGGGCATGGGCGAGGGTTGTTTTGCCCATCTGCCGGGCGCCCAGGATTCCCACAACAGGGTGCCGTTTGAGCAATCCCCGAAGCATTTCCAATTCTCGACGACGGATAATCATGGAAAATCTATATCTTGAAATCTCGGTCCGGTCAACCGATTTTTCAAGGTATGAGCTTAAAACAAGAAAGTAGGACCGAGCATCCAGAACTCAGCTTTCGGTTGTGAGCCAGAAAAAGGAATACAGAATACAGTTTGACAGGATTCACCTGCCTCGGGCAGGTTCACTGGATTTGCAGGGTTCTTTCCTCTGTTTCCGGCCTCCGGCCAGACGAGGCCTCCGCCCTGGACGGATTAAACTGAAAAAGGGCCCATATCAGAGGTATCGCTTTCGTTGCGGGGACGTCGATGCAATAGAGTAGCAGCGAGAAGGGCCGCGATATCTTTATGCTCAAAACATTTCTCCCTTCTGGAGCCTTGTTCGGTACCCTCATATCCCCCATACCGGAGTACTCCCTTGCCTTCAAGAACTCCAAGTTCAGCAAAAGTTAGATCTAAGTTTTTCAACCACTAACCAACGTCCCCCACGTCAG
Source organism: uncultured delta proteobacterium (assembly GCA_963702565.1). Taxonomy (GTDB): domain Bacteria; phylum Desulfobacterota; class DSM-4660; order Desulfatiglandales; family HGW-15; genus CAVPDE01. The sequence goes on from CAVPDE010000010.1 coordinate 744,422, forward strand.
TGCCCCATCAGCCGTACCAGGCAATCTTGTACCTTGCTGCGATACTGGTTCAACTCCGCCTCGCTCATCTGCGGGACGCGGCTCTGCTGCGTGTCCACAAATTGAAGCTTATCCAGCACCGAGTGCAGGTATGCATCGGCCTCGGCAGCAGCCCTCTTTTGCCCTTCGGTGCCATTCTTAGCCCGCTCAATGGCACGCTTCAGGATGAGCGTGTATCGGTAATCGTTTATGCCATTGCGAATGCGTGCGAGCACCGCAGTGGGGCGCAGCGATCCATGCCGGTCAGGAAAACTGACTCCTCCCTCGTCCTCCCAGCTGTCCAGAGGATAATAAGGATCGCCACCGATCTGCATCCAAGTGTATTGCTGGTAGCCGCGGATCCCCGCTTCGTGTGCCTTCCAGATATAGATCCCATAAGCCCAACGGTTGCCGCCCTGGTTGTTGAGGTCGACAACATTGCCGGCAGCCAAGGCCCGCTTTATTTGCTGCTTTGTTGCCAGGTTCAGGCTGCACAGGCTAGTGACATCGAGAAGCTGGTTGGTCGGTTCGCCGCGGGGACTCCAGCAGAGGAAGCTCTTGGCACCGGCTAGGTCGCGCATGCGCCCGTGGTACGCGACGTAAACCGGCGCTACGCTGTCGGGCGGCTCATCCCCAAAGATCCAGTAGGGGTCAGGCAGCCCGTTCTCCCTGCAACCATGAATGGCGGCCCCGAATAGCTCTTTAACCAAATCGTCGCTCGAGGCAAAACCGTATTTCTTGGCCAGGTCGCCCCTGTCTTCCAGGGCCTGCCGGTAGATGTTGGTCTCCTCCAGCAGGTCGAACACAGGGTCGATGACAGTGAACCCGAGTTTCCGTGCTTTTTCGACATTCGTTTTCATCTCGGAGAAGTCATACTTTGCCTTGCTGTCCTCAAATCCAAGGAACTTGATGCCCTCCACCATGACTTGTGTCATGCCGATGTCACGCGCCGCGCGAAGCGAAGCCTCATGGTCCGCCTCGTTCCTGGCCCTGTTCTCGGAATAAAGGGCTTGAAGCGGCGCCGTCCTACCGATAGTGAACATCCCCAGCCCCATGTCCGCGTCTGGAAGTTCGAAGGGAAGCACTCGCACTACGGCCGCCACACTGAACGAGGCCGAGCCACTCACCGTAACCGTGCCTCTATAAGTCCCGGCCATCTGGTTTTTGGGAACGCGCAGGGTGATCCAATACCGCCGGTTGGTTCCGGCTTTGGCCGAGGTCTTCGTGCCGTCCACATGAACCCACGGACGCACGCCATACACCCCGGCACCCCCGAATCCAATGCGCTTGAACTTGTAGCGCTCCACCCGCACCTCAAAGGCATCAGCGGGCAGCACCTTACCCTCGTCGCTCGCGAAGTCGCTCACCGTCGCCTTCAACTGAGGCAGATCTTTAAGAGCATATACCGCAAAAGAAAACACTTCGGACTGCTCGCGTGCTGCAGTGATCTCGACCTCCTTGTCAGGGCTCAGGATCTCTTCGGAATTGGGCGTATCGTAGATTTGGATATCCTTCGAGACGTCGCAACGGTAGACGATACAGGGAGGGGCATTGGTGTCAGCGTTCAGAGTGCCACGCTTAGGGATCAGCTCGTTCCAGACGTTATAGAAGGCCTCGCGGCGCCTCCGGTTCAGATCTGCGATGAATCCCTCTGCTTCCATCTTCTTGTCGTCTGGATAGACGATCAATCCGTTGATGGTGGTTGCGAAAAGGTTTGACCCTTCCAGAGTGAGATCGAGCCGGCCATTCGTCACATCTACCTCGAACGTTCGTGGGGCGAAACGCCACTCGACGTATTCCTTGTAGATGTCGTCACTGGGGTGGTCCTCCCTCTCAGAGAAGTGGAAGTAGCGGTCGAGGAACTGCTGCCCGTTCATTGTCTCTTCGAGTGCTACCCTGCCGTTGGCGAGCACCCGGCGATAGGTGAAGTTCTGGTAGTAGTCCATTAGACCTGGGTCCTCCCACATGACCCAGACGTGCACTCTGCCGTTGGGCACGTTAACTGAGAATGTGGAGTCCTTGCATCCGATCCAGGTGCCGACGAAAATATCGGGCGGGTGGGTCCGACGCATCGCCAGGATCTGGCCTTTACGACTCCACCCGAACCCGGTCTGGTTGGTGTATTCCGTCTGAGGGCTCACACTCATCGTGCCCGGAAAAACGAGCGAACCCTCCGGGCCGAAGTCGAACGCAAGCACCCCCGCAGGCGGTACGATGTCGATCCTCACTAGGCGGATGTTGTCTAATTCCACCAGACCCCAGTAGGAATTCAGCCCGAACCACTCTACCCTATCCCAGTGGAAGGGCCGCTGATCGATCATGTCCTTAGGCGAACCTTCACCGCGCTGCAATTCGGGGAGGTAAAGCACGAGCGTGGAGCGACCCGGTCTCACCGACACATAGCGGTTGACCCATGAGAAATAGTTGTGCGGGTCCGAATCGTCCTTGAAGCAAGCGTGGATCACCACAGGTTCATCGGTTGAGTTGAAGGAATCGATTTTGAGGAAATTAAAGGCGGTCCAGTCTATATCCGGCCGGACCGCAGCCAGGCCTTGCCCTGGACCGAGTGTGAAGGCTTTCTTGTCGAGATGCGGGCTCAGCCCAATCTTGCCGGCCACCTTGTTGAAGATGCCCCCCGTGCCGTCCTCGAAATCGGCGATCACCTTTGACGCTGCATGCTTCTCCGCTTGAGCTGTTGTCGCAAACAGAACGAGCCAGACAAATAACGCATCCTTCAACACAGCCTGAAAGGTTCGCGCCAGCCGCCCCATTTGTCCACACTCCAATCTCGGGTTCCTCACCTATTCAGCACCCCACGTTGAAAGGGCTGAGGCCATCGTACGTGAATGGGGGTAAAGGGTGATCACACAGTCTTTCACTCTTATACCAGGGTCCCCTCTCTCACTGCATTACCCCATCTCCGCCAGTAGATCTTATGCAACTCCTCCGCTCCGTCAAAATATCGCAGGGCTCGCTTTGCTTCCCCGATTAGAAGAGCCGTATTGCGAAGCAATCACGAGATTCAGGGATGAATAAAACCGGAAAACAAGCCTGCTTAATTCTCGGCCATGAGATCCCCGCATCTCAATGAGCGAGCCTCTATCTCCGCGGTCTCGGTGTTTCTGTGGTGAGACTATCCAATAACTTTCAAAACTGACCAAACTGCCCTTCCCGACTCGTGCGTCATTTGTAGCCATCGGGATTCGTGCTCTGCCATCGCCAAGCGTCAGCGCACATCTCCTCGATACCCTTCTCCGCGCGCCAGCCCAATTCTTCATTGGCAAGATGGGGGTCAGCGTAGCAAATAGCAATGTCACCAGGCCGACGCCCTCCAATCCGGTACGGTATCTTTCGGCCGGAAGCTTCTTCAAAGGCCCATACCATCTCAAGGACTGAGAATCCCCGGCCCGTGCCCAGGTTGTAAGTCAGCACACTGGGGTATGCCTTATCTTCTCGCTGCCGAGACTCTTGAAGCTTGAGAGCGGCAATATGCCCCTGTGCAAGATCCACAACGTGAATGAAATCTCTCACTCCGGTGCCGTCATTTGTAGGATAATCGTTGCCAAACACCAGAAGTTCTTTGAGTCTGCCTGCTGCCACACGGGTGATATAGGGCATAAGATTGTTCGGAATTCCTTGAGGGTCTTCGCCGATCAGGCCGCTCCGGTGGGCCCCCACCGGATTGAAGTACCTCAGCAGAACGATATTCCAACTTCTATCGGCTTGCCACAGATCCCGCAGGATTTCTTCGATCATGAGTTTCGTCCGCCCGTAGGGATTGGTCGGGCCGAGAGGAAAGTCCTCACGGATTGGTACGGTAGCCGGATCCCCATAAACCGTTGCCGAGGAGCTGAAAATCATGGATTTCACGCCTGCGGAAGCCATGACCTCCAGAAGAGTCAAGGTGCCGAAGATATTGTTATCGTAGTAGCGTAGAGGCATGGAGACGGATTCGCCAACCGCCTTCAGGCCAGCAAAATGCATAACCGAATCTATGGTGTGATCTGAGAAAACCCGTTCCAGGGCGCTTTTATCCCTAATATCCGCCAAGTAGAATTGCGGCGCTTTGCCTGTTATCACAGCCACTCTTTCAAGGGACGCCTTGCTGCTGTTGCACAGGTTATCGACCACCACGACCTCGTAACCGTTCAGAAGCAGTTCAACACAGGAGTGGGATCCGATGTAGCCGGCTCCACCTGTGACCAAAACAGTATTCACGCTTTGATTCTTGAGTTTTTCCATGCTTTCTCCAATTGCCCCCTGCATAGACACCTGTCAGGGGTTCCTCGCCTTGTGGACGATTTAGGAATACATCATCCCCTCCCCTGGCCGGCATGTACTCAACTGGCCGCTGTGGTCAAGGACCTAGAATCGAACATCAAAAGACCGGATCCATAACCTTCAATACCTACCAACGTGCCCGAAGCTCATAAAAACAGAAGGGGTAAGTTTGCTTGTCCGCCTCTGGCGGGCTTACCCCTTTCTCTGGTCGCGTTGCCATCTTGATTTCAAGCGTTTCTCTCTGCGTTCCTCTGCATCTCTGCCCGCCCCGTTGAACCCCTAAGGGCTATTCAGCCGGGGTGAGAGATAACTCCTTTCGTATTTCCTCACTTTCATGCTTTCGTGGTGAAAATGTTTCCAGGTTTGCCTGGTCATCTGGCCTTTGGGTTTTGACATTCTTCATTTCCAGCTAAGGGCGGAAATGAAACAGCCTCCCCCTCCCCCTCCCCCACCCCCGGTTGTCATCACCACCGTCGCCGGTGGCAGCGTCCCACCACCTTCTCCTAAGAGAAAAGCTGCACTTCTTTCTTGCCGGTTGTTTGTCACCCACAAATAGTAAGGCCCTGGTTCCATCCCGGTTAGATCAAGTCTCACTTGAATCTCGCCATCACTAAGATATACAGGCTCTTGCCACTTCTCATTACCCGACCCGTAGGTTTCACTGTTTCCAACTTCTATGGTTGACGCGGGATATATTCGGGAAGACGATATGGCAACTCGATCAAACCACACCTCGATATAAGCCCCGCTGCCGGCATAATTTGGTATCCCCCACTCCAACCACTCAACTGTTTGCCCCGTAGAAGGATTTTCATCTGCAATCATCTCGCCGTTCCACCAAACCTGGTAGATGTTTGGGTTACCTGTTCGCCATCGCACCTCCCAATGGTGCCATTTTCTCCGCTCAAGAGGTGACTGGAGACCTATATAATTCAACCATCCACTCTGTTTTAGGAGAAAATGATCAGGATCTTCTCCACTGCCATCCATTTCTGGCTGAAAATACCATTGATTTGGGCCGCTGCTAACGAGCATCTTTAAGTATCCCGTAGCCCATTCGCCCTCATAACGCACATAACCGGCAACGTATAAATTGTCTCCCGAACTCATTGGATAGTACAATATTCTGTTGGGGCCACACGACGTTGCCGTAGAAGGGCAGTAACAGCTGTTATACAGATACGCTGATTTGCCTCCCATCAACTTCATATCTGAAACGTACTCAGTTCTAATGCAATTATCTTGATCCACCTGTATCCAGCCATCCCTGTTTTCCTGTCCGTGGATGAAGTCGCCAGCACCCTCGAAACCGGCACCAGTTGGTGAATTCATCCACTTGCTGGAATCATCATTGACCATATTCGCGCCAAGAATGGTTATGATGTTTCCCCCTTGGGGAATTCCTTGTATTGCCGTGATTTGGGGATCAGCCGAAGATTCCGCTGGGCAGAGTACTAAAAGAAAAAAAACACCAAGCAGCGGTGTCTTTCGCACATTGTTTTTCATAAGGTCACTCCATCCTTTTCTAAGGCTGCATCGGCAAGCCTTGCAGCCTCAAAGAATAGACACCTTTGATATTGCGATATTCCGCTTGTGACACCGGGGGCCTCCCCAATATTCGCCCAATTCTAAGGATAGCCCTTAGAGCTCATTCGCTGCATTAAACAACAAGGAAGAAGTGATTCGAACCCCTCTTTGAGCTCTAGGTAAATCGCGTAGTCAACGTCGTCAAACGTCCTCACCTTTGAGGGGACCAAGTAATATCCTTGACCCCTTTTAGCGTTCTGAACCACGCCACCATCTGCGCCGCAAGAGTCACAAGCAGAAACCTGCAGATGCTGGCAAGCCGCCCCTGCATTCCGAAAATGATGCTGAACAATCCCCAAAAAATAAATAGGGTTGCGGCCAAGAGAGGAACAAGAAACCATGGGTTCTCTATTAGTAACAAAGCACTCGCGACCAAAGCAAGGGAGAAAAAGACCGGAACAAAAAACCGCATCAATTTGTGGGAAAAGAGAAAAAAGGCGAAACCGCCGTATTTCAGAGGATCGAGGAATTCCAGGTTTCTCTGGATCGCTCCCAGGGTCCTGGTTGTGATTCGCACCTGCCTCTTGTATTCGCTCCCTGCCCCCTCTGAAGCTTCCTCAAAGCAAAAAACCTCTGGATCCAGCACGGCTCTTTTCTTCTGCCGGATCACATCCAAGGGAATCACGAAGTCATTGATATCAAAATCCTGCAAAGGCTTGTATAGGCTTCTTCTTATCGCGAAGACAGCCCCGTCCGCACCGACGCATGACGAAACGAGGCTCTCATGGACCTTGGACCATTTCTCGAACTTGGCATAAAGTCCTGTTGTCTCCTCTCCTCCGCCCGCCTTGTGGTATTTTGTCCATCCCGTCACCATGCCTATATCCGGGTCTGCAAAATTTTGTACTACTTTGAGCAGCAGGTCAGGAGGAAACATGGAATTGGCGTCCGTAAAAAGCACGATTTCCCCCTTCGCTTGCGGGACTACTCTGTTCAAGCATGCCGTCTTGCCGGCCCGTGGCTCCTGCCTTATGAGCCGCACCTTCTCACCTTCATACCTTCTCACGATCTCTTCCGTCCTGTCCGTTGAGCCATCGGAAGACACGATCACTTCTAACCGGTCTTCCGGATAGTCGAGCGCGAGGGCATTCCTGACTTTCTTTTCAATGACTGCCTCCTCATTGTATGCCGATATGATTACAGAAATAGAGGTGTCGATTTGTTGTTTAACCCAATCCCTTTTGAAAATCCTTGAGAGAACCAGCAGGATACAGGGGTAGACTAAGTAAGAATACGCAGAGAGAAATGCAAAAGCCACGAATACGGTGACCAAACTACTTTATCCTCCGCTTCTTCCGTTCTTTTCAATGTAAGTCTCGTACCAGGTCTGGAATACCAGGAGGGCCCAGATGAGGGTATCGTGAATCTCCTTTCCCGAGAAATGCTGGTCGAGCACTTCCCGGATCGTCCTTTGATCCAAGAGGCCGTGCTTCCCCAGCCTCTTTTCAGATAGGACATCCAGCGCAAACGCCTTGAGATCGGTTTTCAGCCACTGGGCCATGGGTCCCACGAAACCTTGTTTTCGGTGATTGATAACCGGTTTTGGCAGCAGATCGGTTACCCCCTTTTTCAGGAGGTATTTTTTCCTGAACCACTTCATTTTCATCTCGGACGGGATGGTCGCGCAAAACTCCATCAACTTATGATCCAGGAAGGGAACGCGCACCTCCAGGGCGTGTTGCATACTCATCCTGTCGGTCACGGCCAGGATATCTTCGGGCAAGTAGGTTTTTATGTCGCAGTAGAAGACTCGATTCAAGGAGTCGGAATCGTCCGACACTGTGGCGGAGTTGAAATAGGACAGCACGAGATCCCTGCAGGCATCAAACCCCTCTCTAAAGCGATCGGGCTCTGAGAAAAGAGCCCCCTCCATACTCGAATTCATCTTGTGCATGTAGTCGAAGTACCGGAGGTCCGAATCGAGCGACGCAGACCGAACAAACCGCTTCATGTGATTGACCGTGTAATGCCCGTCAGACCTCTCAGGAAGGCGTTCAACCATTCTTCGGATAACGCTTTCCCTCACAGAAAGAGGAAATGCCCTGTAAAGGCTGCTGAGCTTAAAGCCCAGGTACCGTTCATACCCTGCGAAAACCTCGTCTCCGCCTAGAGCCTGATAGTGCTACGGTCACATTCTCCCTGGCGATTTGGCAGACAAAGTAAGTCGGGATCGCCGAATCATCCGCAAAAGGCTCATCAAAAGCGTGGACAATCTTCTCGATCAATCCGGCAGGACTTGGTTTGACTTCGTATTCCTTATGATCCGTCTTGTACCGTTCGGAAACCTGCCTCGCATAGCCACGCTCATCCAGATAACCACCGACATCCCCTCCGAAACCGATGGTGAACGTTCTAACCGGCGACTCGCTGACCATGCTCATCAGGGCGACCACGGTGCTCGAATCGATTCCGCCACTCAGAAACGCTCCCAGGGGGACTTCACTCATGAGCCGGATCTTCACCGCTTCCTGGAGCAACCCCATAAAGCCGTCGATGAAATATTTCTCGCTCTTGCTTCTGTCGGGCACGAATTCAAGGTCCCAGTATTTCCTGACGCTCGTCTTGTTATCCTTGAAGGTCAGGGTATATCCCGGCAGGAGCTTTTTGATGTGCTTGAAAATGGTCATGGGAGCAGGGATGTAAGAGAGGGAGAAATAGCTTGCCAGGGCGTTTTCGTCGATTTCTCTTGGGAAATGTCTCATCCGCAAGAATCGCCTTCATTTCAGATGCAAAGTATAGCTTTCCGGCATGATGAGCGAAGAACACAGGCTTGATTCCGAGCCGGTCCCTTGCCACAAACAATTTCTTTCCCCGGGTATCCCACACGGCAAAGGCAAACATTCCTCTGAACCGGCTGACGCAATCCTCCCCCCACTCCTCATAGGCATGAAGGATCGTCTCCGTGTCACTCTTGGTGGCGAACCTGTGTCCCTTTCTCAAAAGATCGTCCCTCAGATCCAGGTAGTTGAAAATCTCGCCGTTGAAGATGACGCACTTAGACTCATCCTCATTGAAGATAGGCTGGCGACCGGTTGAAAGATCGATGATGCTGAGTCTCCTGTGACCTAGCAAGGCGTTTCGATCCTTGTAATAGCCATAATCGTCCGGGCCTCTATGGGAAAGAGAAAGCGTCCCCCCTTCAAGCAGCCTTTCATCGAGAGTGGTGTGAGTCGAAACTATCCCGAAAATACCGCACACGTGTTCAACCTCCGGTTGAAAGCATAGAGCGTAGCGCTAAGAGCATAGAGCAGGAAAGCAATTTGTGGACAGCTTTACTATCCCCGCTTCGGGTTGAGCGAAGGCTTTTTTTCTATCCCGTAAATCCTGCTTGTCCGCCGTAAGTCCGGCGGGTTAATCCTGTCTGAGATTCTTCCTTTTTCGTTCGTGAGCCACTACCGCCTCGACAGCAGAATCCATGCTGTAAGGCGGCTTCCATTCGAGGGTCTTCATGATTCCGGTCGAATCATAGAGAACGTTTTTCTGAGATGAAGCCAACCGGTAGCACGTCAACTTCGGCTTCCGGCCTAGAACCTTTGAGAGCTTTTCCTGAAGCCAAACGGCAACGCATATCAGGCCATATGGAATGAAAATAAACAATGCCCTCGGATAAAGTGGCTTCAAGATTCTTTTCACGTACTCTTTTTTCCTGAGACAATCAGGATCCACCACATTGAAGACTTTGTTGTCGGCCTCCCGCCTCCTAATTACCGTGACGATCGCATCCACCAGATTATCGATGTAAACCATAGGCAAGAGAAAACCGCCCATTCCTATGATCGCAAAGAGCTTCCTGCCAAAAGAAAACCCCATCATAGGAGTGTAGATTTGCCCCCCCGGACCAAAGATGGTGCCAGGTCTGAGGCACACAATGGAGAAGGCGCCCTTCTTTATGGCTTCTTTAACCATCTTTTCAGCTTCTACCTTTCCGAGTGTATAGAACCCTCGCTTCTCCGGGTACGGCTCCAGTGATGACTCTTCCGTGAGCACGTCATTATCGCGATACCCTGCCGTGCCGTAGACGTTAAGAGAGCTTATGTGAATGAGTTTCTTGATCCCGAACACTTCACAAAGATCGAGCACATTCTTGGTTCCCTCTATGGTGGTTCGCCTCGTCTCCTCCTCGATACCGCTTGTATCAGCCGCTGCGTGCACGACCACATCGATATCCTTAAACGCCGACTGCAAAGACGCTGCATCCCCAATATCCCCGTAGACGACTTCCGCTCCCGTTGCGTTGATCCTCTGGATGCCCGACAACCTTCTGTCTAACCCGCGCACCCAGTATCCACTCTCTATGAGCACTTCAACAAGCCTTTGGCCCAGGAACCCTGTCGCCCCCGTCACCAGCACTCTGGTTTGCCTTTGATTCATTTCCTTTTAAGCTGCTGGAATGATGGAATAATGGAATCGTGGAATTCTGGAATGTTGGAATGATGGAATAGTGGAATAGTGCAGGAGATGGTACACGGCGCAGCCTACTCCGCCAAAGTAACGTCGGTTGCGAAGGCCGGGCGGGACACGGGACACGGCCAATCGCTCAAGAAGCCGCCTACGTTGAAGCTTCCGTCTTCGCGAAAGCTTCGCCGCGACAAGTCGGCGCGCCAAGGAATACACCCCTCTTCGCCATGGCTTCCGTCTTCGTTTAGACTACTCCGGGACACCCGCCTTCGCCCAACTACGGCGGGGCAAGAGACGCCAGAACAAGAAATACAGAATACAGGTAATAGGATTTGATCCCCATTTCGAGCTTGGTCTAATACTTCTTGTCAAAGGAACTGTGGGTCCCTATCCAAAACCAAACACAAACATCCTTATCTAGGAAGTACGTGGCGCGATATCCCATACCTATGGCGACCTCGTAAACCCTGAACTTGCTGTTTCGAGTGGACCCTATCAATTTCGTTCTCAATGAGGGGTGGTTGGGATTCTCAGAAAAAGCTTCGAATTGCTTTCTTGCATTTTTCTTGATCTGCTCCGGCAGTTCTTCAAAGAGCTTTTTGAATTGATGCGTTCTCTTTGACTGGATCATTTGGAGAGATCCATATCGTCCGTTTTTCCCTGCCGATATTCTGAGATGGACTCAGCAACGATATTCTTGAACTCGTCGCTTTGATAGAACTCATTGTCTACCTTGGCCAAAAATTCAAACTCGACACCAAGCTTTATGTATCGAATCATTTCCAGAAGGCGGCTGACCATAAAATCGGGCAGTTCATTGATTTCTTTAATTAACATCTCTTTTTGGTTCATATTAACGCCCTTTGAATTAGCAGTCTTTGAGATTGAATATATGCCCTCCCTCAGGAATTCGCAACCCTGCTAGGACAAATGCCGGACAAGCTCTTCGCGCTTCATACGGTGACGGAGATTTCAGAAAACCCTGTTTCATCAGCTTTCAAGGCCTCATTCCGGTTAAAATCCAGAGCTTTTTTCAGTGTGATTTTGAGGCTTTCCACTAATTCTTCTTTTCTACGTTCCTGGCAGATCACGCCCGGAATCTCCTCGATCCACCCAATCCACCAACCCTCATCCTGCTTTACTATTGCGGTGTATCTATTCCGCATGTTCACTCCAGTTCCTTTTCCACTCTTTTAATCTCCAGGCATGGTGGCCGACCTTCGGTTTCTTGTCAAGGCAAATACCTGCAGACCTGCAACCGGAGGCATAGTGAGCTTCCTATTGCAGGAAAAGATTCTGTTCCCCGGCTGCACTTCCCTCAAAACAGCCATTGAAGGGGGCTGGGAATCTGCGTTAATCTGCGTAATCCTCCAAAGGCGGACAAGTCTGCGGATACCATTTCTTTTGGTTGTGCCTACGCTGCGCTGTGCCCTCCCGTGACTCCTTGGCACGCCGAAGCTTGTCGGCGTAGGCGGCTGTGGTGAAAGATTCCTGTCCGTGTCTGCTTGCAGGAGCGTAGCCAAAAGCGAAGGCCTGTCTGCCTACCCCGTTGAAATCCAAAGCACTATTCAACCAGGGCGTGCCCTGGAAATTCTAAGGCGAGTCAGCTTATCCTGTTTATCCTGTACATCCTGTCTAAATTTCTCTTATGTGATCTGCCAGCCGCAGCGCCAGGGACCCAATCGTCAGCCCCGTGTTGGCATAGGAATGCTCTTGAATGATTGAGCCGTCACAGATAAACACGTTATCGAAAAAATTTACCTTCAAATCCTTATCAACAAGACCGCCTGGCAGGTCCCCAAGCGGTACGGTTCCGGAATGATGGGCGGCAGACCACAGCCAGTCGTCAGTCAAGGGCATTCTGATCACCAAATCCTCAGCAACAGGTTCCAACATGGCGCTCAACTTCTTCAACATACCGTTATAAACGGCCATCTCTTCTTCCGTGATACGCCAGTCCACATTTATACCGTTGCCATCATATGAGACTTTGTTCTTTCCACGTTTTTGTTCGAAGATTACGAGAATGTTGTATATCCTGCTTGGTATATTGACCCCAAACAGGTGTGAGTATATCTCCGCCAGGATATCCGGATGAAATATCTTCGGAGAAAGAGCATTCTTTATCCTCTCTAAGCCTTTGCTCGCTCCAAGCTTTGATTTGTACTTGTAAATAGAAAGCTTGTTTTCCATGGTCAGCGCCGGTCTGAAAAAAACACCTGCCGTATAGTTGCCGCATTCGCTTCTCATTCTTATGGCTGTTCGGCAGATATAGTCGCGCTTATCCAGGGTGGAAAGCCGTTCAAAACAGTCTGACAAATCCTTTTTCACTCTAGCCTTACCGACAAACCCCATCGGATGGTCGGCCAAACCTTCTCCCAATTGATCGAAGGGTTGACCTGCTGCGCCAAGCATCTTCGCAACAATCTCTGGAGTGCCGAGAGTACCGGCCGATATCACCACAAAATCCGGACTAACAGTGAATCGCCTATCCCCAGTCGTGTAGCATAGAGAATCTATTCTCCCTTTGGCACCGCCGAATTCTATCCCCGAGACTCCATAACGAGCGTCCACATTCGGGCCGGCACTGAGAGGTCGAAACTTTTTTGGATACAACAGACAATCTATCCCATCGGTTACACCAACCCTCTTTTCAGTCGCCCACACCATTTCAGACCATATCGCACCGTATTCCTCCAAATAGCTCTTGCTGTTAAAATACAGTTGAGAGGCCGCTCTGTCGGTGTATGGCCGAGTCTCGTTCAAGACCTGTCTGAATTCTCGGGAATGAATATCCTCAGGGCGAAGAGGCATTAAACCGTTGTGCCACAGATTTGTGCTTCCGCCGCCGCCGACACAGAAAGTCTTAACGACCCCGAACGCTTTCTCAACAAATTCAATTCTAGGGTATTGAATCCTATCTTTGAGTCCTGCTTCAAGCAAGATCACATTCGTATCCTTCGCGAGCTCATTGCAAATCAAGCTGCCGGCTAATCCGCTTCCAATGACAACTACACTTCGCATCGGTGGGCGTTCCCTCGATTTATTTTTACCGCAGAGTCAGGGAGCACAGAGAACTCATTTTGACAGGGTTAACAAGATTTGCAAAATGGGACAAAGCTTGCTCAAAACATTCGCGGGGGGTATCAGCGCAAAAATCAACCGAGCTCGCTTTCGCTTCCCACACCTTCTCGCGCTGCGTGTTCCCGCACCCGTCCCGTTCAGCGAGACTGTTCTGAGCTGTCATATGTGTTTCGTAGTAAAAGAACAAAAGGAGTAGTGTTGCTCTTCCAGCAGGCCGCCTCCTTAGTGGGCCATCGAGGAAACCATGGTTCGCACAACTTCCAAGAAATTGGATAGGGCTTATTCCCCTATTCGATCCTTCCAAATTTCAAAGGCTGAAATTATTCTTGACCTTCAAGATGATCCCCTTTGGGGGCGACTGCTTGATGTACAGTGTGTTTTTCTGGCACGCTGGTGACTTATTCTTCACCGTGCAGACCCCACTCCACTTCTTCTCCAATGATTTTCCTGCAACCCAAATCAGAACATCGCTTCAGACAGAGAAGGCCCACCGATAGACCATCCCGGCTCTCATTCTAAAGTCCATTTCGGATTAGGTTTAGCGTTTTCTGAGCTTTCTTTTCAACCCTGCAAGCCCCAGCAGGCCAGTGCCGACAAGGAGGATGGTGGTAGGTTCGGGGACGGGCGAGGCATATACCGACAATGTGCCAGAGAGAGCTGTTACAGTTCCGTAGTCTTGATAATAGTAAGGATCATAAGCAAAATCAGTTAAGGAAAACTGAATGTTATCAATCTGATATCCAGCAAAATCAATCCCATTTCCACGATAGGTCTCACTGAAAACCCAATTCGACCAACCAAGTGAGCCATCCCATTCACCACCAAGCCCGTCAAGTCGCCAAACAATCACTTCTTTATTTCCGTCAGTTAGGGTGTATAGGAAATCATCGTAGCAGAAGGGCTTTGGGAAGTTCATGTCAAAGGTATCCCCTATAGCACCTTCGTTAACAGTGATTCCTAGCACTGCTATACTCAAATAGCCAGCATAGCCTTGCCAGGAACCATCAGATCTCCATGGTCGAGAAAAATCATAGGTATCCTGATCAGGAGAAAACCCAAGCGTCAATTCAAATCCGTCTGCTTCCGACGAATACAAATAACCACTGATTTGTATTTCTCTAGTAGCAACAGGAGTCGCATCGCTCGCCGAAGGATATATCATTAATAGCAGAAACCAAACTGACGAAAGTCTTAGTAATGTTATAATCATGAGTGGTTCTCCTTCATTTAGTATCGGCTATAGATTCCATGCATTCCTTCCAACTAAACTCTGCATATATCCTGAAATCAATTGCCCTATAAACGCCTGTCCCTTTTCTTATCTTACACTGATGAAAACTCCAATACAAATGCACAAAGCACCTACCAATACTCTTGCTTCCAAAGCCTCCATAAGAAAAACTCGTGACATTACAGGAACCAAGAAGAAGGCTATTGACATCAGCGGGTACGCCTTCTTGAGCGGGACTTGGCCTAGCAGCCATACCCAAAGAACCGTTGCCAGGGCATAGATTCCAAGGCTTATAAGCAAATACCAATTAAAATACATGTTAAAGTTAAGCCTTTCATGGGTTGCCTCACCGTCAACCGTTGCAGCAAGTTTAAAGAGAATTTGGCCCCCCGAAATGGCTAATACGCACAGTAGACCAATTGCTAACTGGAAAACCGTCATTAATCCTCTCTCTTTCTATTTCCCTCGCCCTGAACTTCAAGTACGATGGCTTGGAGAAAAAGCTGAAAGCCGACAATGATTGGCAGAACTGCAATCATAACGGTCCCCGTCGTTGTAACAACGCCCGACAGAATTGATTGCGCCCATTTAGCAGCCCCAAATAGCGTCCCAAACAACATCATAGCGGCTCCTGCGAAATAAAATAGTCCGATTACTGAGAACTCATAGAGAATATATTTTGTGTAAACCCTATTCACGAATCTTGTGAGTAGAAGCCAGGGAAAGGTAAACAGAATTCTAGGCACGCTAAGAGAAGATTTCTCGTCTCCATATTTCGAGGGCATGTATACGTCTTTAGCTTTTCCCTTCTGAATGTTTACTTGGACAAGCATATCGTTCTCGAAAAAATACCTATTGTGGATACGCTCAAAGGGCAGCGATTCTAACAATTCTCGCGTGATGGCCACATACCCATTCTGTGGGTCAAAAATGTTCCAAAACCCCGATGCCAATTTCGTGAAAAAAGTAAGTATATAGTTTCCGACCAGTCGAGCCACAGGCATACGCTTCAATTCAGTACTGTGAATAAACCTATTTCCTTTGCTGTAGTCATATCCATCGAAAATCGGCTTAATAAGGTCCTCCATCCTCTCTGGATCCATCTGCCCATCACCATCGTATTTCACAAATACATCGCCTCCTAGGTCTCGACCCCTCCTAAAACCCTCCTTGGTGGCTCCTCCTACACCGAGATTGCGTTCGTTCCGAACAAGAACAATTCGAGCGTCCGGAATCTCCGCAACGACCGCAGCTGTGTCATCCTTACTACAGTCATCAACGACAACAATATGGTCGACAAAAGACCTAATCCTAACTACCGCCTCCTTGATTTGGTTCCGAACATTAAACGCCGGTATCACAACCACTATTTTCTTTCCTTTAATCATTGTTTCCCCCTCATTGATGACCCTTTTCCAGCCCTACAGTTGTCTTCCTCTGCAAAAAGATCGACCCCTACTGTTCTCCATAGGCCAACTGCGCAGAGCGCCATCATTAAAGGCATCACTGCGAGGGTGTATCGAACAAGAGGGAAAATGGCGACCTGTATTAGGCAAAAATAGATGATGGTTCCTGGCACATAGAATCTGCGTTTTCTTACGAAATGTCCGAGGCCTAGAAAAAGCCCAATCGCTCCTAAGAAAAGATATGGCATCTGGCCGGCTAGCACATAGCCATTCTTTGTTTTTCCTTCAGTGTTGTACCAAGACAGAACAAACTTTTTCCCCAGAAAACGGAAATAATCCAGTGGCTCATTCTTGAAATGCTCGAGATGGTTTGCGAGCGCTACCCTCCCCAGTTCATCATGCTTTATCCCGAAATCTTGCCCATGTCTCTTTCGCAATTCATCTACATCAATGTCGAGGTATTCATCCTTTGAACCCTGGATGAAAGGTGCGGAGGCGCCGCTTTGGACCGGTATGAATTTCTTGAAGATCATATAGTTCCTTACAGTCCAAGGCGTTAAAACTATCACACTTGCTATCATCAGACCCACAGACCACTTCACCCACACTTGCAAATCTCGCCCCTTGCGAACTTCAAGCATTCTCACCAATGGCAGGAGCAGAATGAACGGAAGTGTTACCGGTTTGGCCAGAGCAGAAAAGCCAGTTATTAGGCCACAGTAGACGCCATTCCTTAAATTTGTCTCACCAACCAAACACACAACAAGCCAGCACAGCAGAAAATTCAGCGGGACTTGATAATACAGCGTCATGCACATATAGATCGCGAGAGGGTAGGTGGCATAAAGCGCAGCAGATGTGACCCCCAGCACATCATTTCTACTCATCCTCCTTCCAATAATGAACAAGAAATAGCACACTGATGCATCCATTATGCTCTGAAATATTTTTGCCACCAGCACATTGGGTCCAAATAGGAAATACAGCAGACTCACCCACCACGCATAGAGTGGTGGAACAAAGTGAAACGGAGTACCGGGTTTGAATTTGAATTGAGTTTCTGGCCTAGGATTGACTGAGTGAACAAACCCCTCCCCTGCAATAACACTTCTCGCCACATCATCGTAATAGAACTCTATTTCATTGATATTTTTCGCATGATAATCAGGATACTTTATTTCTAGATAAACATTAGGAGCAGCTCTCAAAACGATCGCGGCAATTATTATCACAGCCAGCTTTCCTCCACTTGTGCTGAACACACCGTGATCTCCATTAGCTTTTTTCGTCTTGGGTTCCATTTCACATCCTCAAGAACACTCTATTCCCGTTTTCAGCAGTGACGGTTTTCTAGCTCCCCAGTAATAGTAATTCTCCCCAGGCCCTTTTATGGCTTTCACAGTACCAGCGCATTTAGCAAAAGGAACCATCATTCGTGCTCAATAATACGCCTCTCCCAAACAACTCCTTTCCTTACAAAGGGGCAAAGTGCTAAATTGCTATTCTCCATTCCTCTCTTTACCTTTCTGGGGGCTGAAGCTACTGCTTCGCAATTGCGATTTCGCAAATGCAGGATATGACAAAATGCCTTTTTCCCTTGATAGAAAGCAGGTTAAAAGAAGCCACTGTGAGGTGAGAAACTCTGCTGGACGCGAGTTATCAAAACTAGCCTGCATCTGGGCGGAAACAGCTATCTGTCTTCCACCTTTCCACTGCCAAAATTGGGCTAGCGCGTCTTTTCTAATCTGAGGTGGGAGAAAATACAGCGGCTAGCTCATCTACCCGCGGAACGCCCGCTGCTTTGATCTACAACTCCCTATTTCCCATCTTTGCTCGACCGTCAGCAATGCTTGCTCTGGACTCTGGGAGGCTAATGCGCACACGGTCTCGCCAACTTGTTGGCGCATGGCTAGTCACCTGCGCTCGGCCAAGATCCACTAACCAAGAGCCCAGCTGGACGTCGTCAGTTTTTCGTCTCGATCCGAACATTTTTAGGTGTAGCCGGTCCATCCGGTGTTTGCTCCCCCGGATACTCACTTCTCACTTCGAGATCATCGATCCAAAAAGTCTGCTGGATGGGAGATGCTGCACCGTAAGGCGCCAGGATTATTTGGTTAAACTTCATTGTGGGATGCTCTCCTGTACGTATGATTATACCAGGCTTGTCTACTACCAATGCCCCATCCCACCACATTTTGATTAAACCATCTTTTTGGCCCCTTCCTCCCGATATTGTATTCATTTTGAAGTAGGCTTCCACATGGTGCCAATTTGTGTCAGGAGCGTAAGAACTGGCAGACGAGAATGCACGTGCATTGTAATAGTTACCGTCACCACCGTTATAGCATTGGCCGTTCCCATGCCCATCGCAGTCTCCATTGCAACCATTGACGCCCCTGTTTTCCGAGGCGCTACATAAGCTCTGATTTAGGTACGCTGTGTCTATGTTAGCCGAATCCTGCAGCTTCACAGCTGGGACGTGGTAGCCGTTTGACGATCCATCAACCTCTACATATGCTGTTGTCTTCGTCCATGCCAACCCATCCCAATCCCCATTCTCTGTAGTGAGGAAGTAAACCATATGCGGACTGTTCGCTCCAAACCCCTGCCATCCTGAGCCGAATCTTATCCAGAAACTCAAGTACAACGCCTCGGTAGGAGATATGCTTTGCCGCCCGACCCTTCCCACTGGCCCATTGGAACCCTTATTAAACTGATACTTTAGTGATGCAGCACCGCTTCTCTTTATGGTTGTATCAATGACTGGAGATGCATAATCGTACCATCCCCTGGAAGCAAAATCAGCGTCATCAGATCCTTCAGTGAGCAGGAGTTCCCCACCCCCTCCTGTACTGGCTGCTGCAATGCTGAATGATATTGGTGTAGATATTGCGCTTTGGTTAGCTACCGAATCCGCGCATCTAACATAGTAGGTGTAAGCGGTTCCGCAGCTTGCACTTACTGTCTGCGTATGACTCGTTCCGCCGGTTGTGCCGAAAACTGAGGGCAGCGAACTATAGCTTGCATCCATCGTTCCATACCTACAGGTGGCATTCTCATCGGTCGAAACTTGAAGATTCACACTTTGCGGATTACTAGTACAGGTCTGCGCACCTGATGGAAGCGCGCTCAGAACAACTGGTGGTGCTGTATCTCCGCTGCTTCCTCCAGCGGGACCAATGTATGAGGTGCTTAGCACAACATCATCAAAGCCAACGCCCGTCCAATTTGTCATATACCATGGTGAGTCAGATACATTCCCAATACCAACACCAAATCTATGTATCTTCAGATTCTGCACACTGCTGAAAGAAAGATTACTATGGGTTGCCTTCAGTGTTCCATCAAGCCAGTATTGAATAATCCCATCACTTTGCCCATTTGAATTGAGTTTTATCCTTAATTCATGGCAATGCCAGTTCCCATCATTGAAATTAGATACCTTGGTCAGGGTCTTCCACTCCCATGACCCCTGTGAAACAGCCAAGGCTCCACTAGCAAATGTACTTCCAGATACATTCAAATAGAGTTGCGGAGCGTTAGAGTACCCGCTCTCTCTCAATATGTATCGCCATAGCTTGAAGCCTTCTGATATAGCCTTATCGAAGCCACTTGGCACCTTCATATACCATCTATGGTATACCTCTGATGCAGGTTCTGCTCCACTCAGCCATTTCTCTGACGCACTCCTGTATCCGTTCGGGACCGTATCTTTCTTCCAAGCATAAACCGCTTTACCACCATCGCGCCCAGGTCCCATCTTCCACTCATAACCGAACCCGGAGCTTTGACCACACTCTATCCAACCCTCCGACCATTTAACAAGTTGCCCGCTCCCGCATGTCCAGTTAGCTCCGTCAGATTCAAAATCATCCTGAAATATAACCCCAGCATGGGTAATTGATGCTACCGCAAGACCCACTAAAGAGAACTGAAATACCAAGAACCAGAGTCTGATTGTTTTCTTCATAGCCTTTTTCTCCATCCTGCAGAGCCAGCGCCTGTCAACTCCTGCGTATTGACTCTAAGTTTATAAATTTGCCCAGTAAGGCAACTCCTTTAATAAGTCTGCAAAATAAATGCCATGAGGTTCGACCCCTGAGTCCGATTACGCTTTTTTCCACGGGCTAAAATAATCATTCTGATCTCAGTATGTTATGTCCTTCCCTTGAGGCTGCCGTCTAACCCAAAAGCCATGCTAAAAGCAGTTTCCGGTGGGCCTTGGTTTGATCTTGGAACAAATAAAGGCTCAATCTGTATACAAAAGAGAACAGCCGCGCACATCTATCGGCGGTGGACCCAATTGATTGGACAGCCTGTGAGGGGGAACAAGCTCTGAGGGTGAGAGTCATAGAGGCCTCAGGCTGCCTCAGCTAGTCTAAGTTGAGCGTAGTAAACCTCATCCGGTGTCAGGTTGTCAAGGGTTTGATGGGGACCTTGGGAGTTATAGAACATGAACCATCCTGCATGTAACGCGATTTTCTCACAGGAAGAGGTACCACATCTCACTTTTGCCACCATCCTTTTTTTTCTTTTTCCTCCGAAACCGCGTTGTCAAGCTTTCGACCCTAAGGTCCCGCTAGCACTGCCTGGAAAACTCGGAACCACAGCAAGTCTGGATCACTGCTTATACCTTCGTGCAATCCGATACGATTCATGAGGTATTTGTTTGCTTTCGCTGTGTTATAACCAAGCTTGGTCGTGACAGCCGCCTCATACCCAGCTTCCAGGAGATAACCGAGTGAATCGCGGTCCCAGTTTCCATTTGGATAACTGAAAACAGGAATAGTTGAAACGCCTTTTTCATGAAATGACTTCAATGGTTCCATAATCTCCCTCCTCTTAACCTCTCGGTCAAGTGAAGGCAGAATCAAATGCCGCGTGCCGTGAGGGCCAAAGCTGATACCACTTTTCCTCATCTCCTCAATTTCACCCCAACCAAGGATCACCTTTTCCCCGGCGGGAGAGATCTTCAACTCCAGATAAGCCCTTGATACTATCTCGTCCATGCTATCTGCAGCGAACTCTTTTAGCAGAGATATGAGGGATGATACACTTTTGCTGCTAAGCTTGCCTTCCTTCCATTCGGGAACTAATTTACCAAAATAGCGGAAAAACTGATTCTGGATGCCTCTCTCGACCGCTATGTTAGCAAGGCGCGTAATCCTCTCAAACCAAAAGCAATCCTCCTTCCCAACTAGAGACGTAGGCAAGAAAACGGTGGCTGGCACTTTCAGTTTCTCAAGTATCGGAAACGCAAAAAGGTAAGTATCAATCCAGCCATCATCAAAGGTTATGGCGCATAGCCCCTTTGATTTGTCTCCGACTCTTATCAGGTCTATCAGCGGCACAAGTTTGAATACCTTAGATATTTCCTTAAGATGCATCTCGAGAGTGCTCGGCTGCACATAGAGGCTTTCTTCACATATTCCTTTCGGTGGGCTGTCAAGAACACGATGGTACATGAGAATGATGTTAAAATTCCCGACGCGCGATGACCGAGCTAATGCGATCCTAATAAAGCGACCCACTAACTGCTTTATTGTTGATTTAGTTCTAGCCTGAATATCACTCATTCTAGAATCACACGTGTTGATCTTTTGTGACTCAATTCACCTGAACTGGCAGATCGGCGTGAATGGAACATTGCACAGTTCAAATCTAAGAGCGGCGACAAACTGTTCGGAAAAGCGTTTCATAATTCCTTACCCTTTCATCGAGAGCGAAATATCGTGATACAAAAGTTTTAGCACTTCTGGATAGACGAGTCCGCAATCCCTCATCCTCTAGCAGCCGGCACAAGGATTCAACCAGCTCCTTTTCCTCATTGCACGGGAACATAAGTCCATTTTCATTATCTTTGATTACCTCATTGATTCCAAGGACATCAGCCCCGACAACTGGAACCCCAGCCGCCATTGCTTCGAGGACAGTCAGAGGCATACCTTCGTAAATTGATGGGAGGCAAAACACGTCAAACGCCTTGATGACATCCGGGACATCACCGCGGCTCCCTAGAAAGAGTATTTTGTCCACCGCGGAGCTTTCCGATGAAAACCTTTGCACCTCTCCGTTCATGCAGTCTAACCCAACTATTACAAGTCGAACATCTTTTCGTTCCTTGGCGAGATCTGAGAAGGCCGATATTAACAACTTGTGATTCTTTTCCGGTCGGAGATTTGCGACTATGCCTATCACCTTTTCATTCTCTTTAATGCCTAATTGATGACGCATGTTCCTGCCATCTCGTCTTTGAAAAACCTCGATATCAATTCCATTTGGAATGAAGCAGATCTTCCCCTCCCCAACCTTTAAATGATGAACATAATAGTCTTTTATCTGTTTCGATATAGCCACCACCGCATCCGCTCTTCCGAGAAGTATGTTGTTTATGCTCCTTTTGAGTGGTGTCAATTCTTCAAGTTGCCACCGCGAATGCTCGGTGTAGATCATCCTGCTGTTCAAACCCACACTCGCCAAAGTCAAATACAAGAACGGTCCAAAATGATGAGCATTTATGATATGAATTCGTTCTTCCTGAAGTATCTTTCGCAGTTTTCTCAAGAACGGCAGATCAATAAATCCCCTTTTCTCAACACAGTAGACCCCAATTTGCTGTTCCTCATACACTTGCCTTACGGGACCATCGGAGAAACTGATAATGACTACTTCAAAAAGCCTTTTATCGAGTTTTCTCGCAATGTCGTAAACCACTTTCTCGGACCCACCCATCCCCTCCAAGGTCCATATTCCGAAAGCAACTCGGAGTTTACCTTCGGACGACCGTCCACAATTACTCATTTCTCCCGGCACACCCCGTGTATTATGAATTGCTTTCATCTTTTAGATCGACTGACCACGCATCCCCATCTGCATCACTTGCAGTGAGATACCAATTATTAATGTCTCCAATGAATTCCCGCGAAAAGTCCCTTTCCCAGTTCTTTACCATGAACCTTAGAGGTTTTCGGGACCGAATAAACCCAAGTTTCCTAAGTTCCTTACAGAAGGGGGCGAATGAGAAGATAGCATCCACGTAGCTGACCTTTTCGCTGGCCAAGTCAACCAACGCTCTGCGAACCAGAGCCTTTAGGACCCCCACCTCCCCCGGGTCTACAAGGAGATCAAGAATTCTCCCTCTAATTCCATCTTCCCACGCCTCGCTCTTGGTGACGATATAGCCCGCGAATTCAGTTCCGTTCTTGTAAGCAGTATAGCGCCTGTAATTATTAAACGGTTTTCGCTGGAATTTCCAGTCCAGGTAGGCCTTAGTTCTACTCACTATGATTCCGAAGTTTGATGAGATCCTATGGAAGAAATCGTCAACGCCGCTATCAAAGGATCCAACTTCCCTTATCTGTAAATTCCCCGTTCGTGTGCGTGTACTTCGCAGTTCCAATCCCCTTACGAAATAAACCAAAAACCTTGATAGGATCCTGGCGACGATTTTTACCCTCACCTTCTTTCGCAAGAAAGGCAGTGGATCAAATATTTTTACAAAGGAATAAAATTCGGGAACATCAAGCCATGCGTTCCTAATATAAAGTTTATAATTCGGTTCATTAAACCAGAGTGCGCCCGTGAACTCTAAACACATACTTGTCACACCGTTGAGAAGCATGCCTCCCAGTCCCCTTCCTCTGTAAGCTTTAGCTAAAAGGGCATCCTGAGAGATCCGACCTGTTTTAGCCCGCCCATTTACGTTGAACTCGAGCGGCATATGGCCAAGCATGCCTATAACCTCCTCTCCGTGAAACAAAAGATAGTACGGACACTTACCATCATTAAATGGGTTTTCTTCTGTCAACCATCTAAAAAGCCTAGCCCGTTGCTTTGCGTAGATGCCATCGTACTGATCCATCCAAAGGGTTTCCAGATCTTCGGCCTTTTCAGCCGAATACTCTCCAACGGTATACTGGCTTTTCATGGTCGAAACCGTACCCCCCCCTCACCCCTTCTAGGTTTCACTTCCCGTTCGCCCTCTTTTTCTAGGCACCCAGTGGCTACAGCTTTCTCTGCGTCCTCACCCACAACTTCCTTCCCACCCCTAGCGAAGATAGGATATCTATCGCCATCTTCCACGCCAAAAACATTGGAGCCATGAACACGGATGCTAGGCTGATCAACTTGCGTTGGGTATAAGCTGCACCGACAGCAAAAAGGCAGCCCTGTCCTATCAAAATGAGAACATACCAGGGCAGTAAACCTGAACTCCCTTTTACCCAACCAACCAACAAGGAACCCGCCACCCCTAACACCGTCAGATTTACCCCCATGGAGGGATTGGGCAAAACGAGAGGGAGGGAACCGCTGATCTTCACAACATCTCGATTTACGAAGCCACTGCAAAGCAGTCTAAAACCATAACGCCAAGCTATCGCAAGCCTCCCTCCTGACCACCTCAATCTTTGAGGCGTTGCCTGTTTAAGTGACTCAGACTCTTGATGATAAACTCCAACTCCCTTGGCAAACCAGACTTTTTCCCCCAATTCTGTGAGTTTCGCGTGGTGTTCCCAGTCCTCTCCCACACTAAAGGCATTCCACCCATATTTGCCTAAAATCTCCCTCGTGAAGCACATGCCGTTCCCCACAAGGTGTGAGCTAAAACCGATCTTGTTTGCCGCAGGCTCAAGAACCTCATTTGACAGCGTCCTGGAAACGTTCATTAGAATCGTGAACCAACTGGCCATTGTGTTTTCTACACCGTTCAGGCACTGTATGACCTTTTTCCCTCGCAGCACTTCACGATCAAGCCCTCTTAATGCATTCCGATCCGCTATACTATCGGCATCCACAATCAGGAGCGCATCGAACTTCTCCAAATCAATCATAGATAGAGCAAAGCTTATCGCATAGCCCTTGCCCCTCTCTTCTGCGCTCCGCCTCTCCAGAACCACTGCTGAGTGCTCGACGGCTATATCTTTGGTTCGGTCATCGCAGTTGTCTGCAACGACGATGATTTCAAATAGTTCTTTCGGATAATCCTGTTTATTAAAGCTTTCCAGCAGCCTGCCGACAAGAAGCTCTTCGTTGTGGGCAGGGATCAGAACGGCGAATCTTGTAGATGGCGCTTTTCCTTCCTTGAGTTCTTCTTTGACAATCCAATTAACTAGGCAGAGAAACAAGCTATAGCCGACGTAGACGCTCAAATAGCAGCCAAGGACAAAAAGGATGACTTCGACGACGATCATAGCCCAGTGTAGCCCAGAAGATCTAGATAAGTGTTTTCTATTTTTCGCACCCACGCCCCGATAGAATATTTCTCTTCCACGGTCCGCCGCCCACTCTCCGCTAACTGCCTTGCAAATGACGGTTCATCGTGGACTTTATGGATCGCGTCAGCTAGTTGCCGGGGCTCCCCTGGGGATACCAATAGCCCGTTTTCTCCGGATTTGATGATCTGGGGGATCTCCCCCACTGCACTGGCAACGATTGGCAGCCCAAGGCTCATTGCCTCGAGCAATGCCATGGGAGTCCCTTCCGTCAGAGATGGCAGAGCAAATGCGTCCATCCCCGCCATTATACCCAAAACATCTTCTTGGAATCCAAGAAAGGCCACATGATCGGAAATTCCTATAGCCATAGCTAGCTCCTGAAGCTCCGATCTTAAAGGCCCATCTCCAACAATCCAAAGCTTGCACTTTGCATCGCTTTTCAGAACCTCAAGAAAAGCCTGCAGCAGAATCTTCAGACCTTTTTCTTGGCTCAATCGGCCCGCATACCCAACAACCAGTTCATCGTCTTCAGCGCCCAGCTGCCTTCTCGTTATCTCTCTTTTGCTCTGCATCTTGGAGCGATCGTGATTTACATTCACGGCATTTGGAATAACTCTTATCTTTCTCTCTCTCACCCCCGCTGCAACAAGTGACTGTTTGAGGTTTTCAGATACGCAAATGACCCTGTTGCTCAGCCTTAGCGCCTCCCTATCAAGCCAGTTATAGAAGCTCAGCTTGGTGTCATTTGCTATAAAGCCGTGGCAGGTCGCGACATGGGGTATTCTCAGCAACTTGGATGCGCAGATCCCCACGGTGTCAGCCAGGTAGCCGTTAGTGTGAACAAGGCTAAAATGCCCTTTTCTCAGAGTTGACACCAAGTTTGAAAAGCAGCGTATCGGTCTAACGAAATCCCCACACTCCCTCAATGCAACCGGAAGAACCGAATACCCCAACTTCATTTCCCGCAGTTGTTTTGCGAAGAATGGTTCTTCCTCCCATGGTCGTAAGAAGAGAACTGGGTTGATGTCAAACTCGG
This sequence comes from uncultured delta proteobacterium, assembly GCA_963702565.1. Classification (GTDB taxonomy): domain Bacteria; phylum Desulfobacterota; class DSM-4660; order Desulfatiglandales; family HGW-15; genus CAVPDE01. The sequence goes on from CAVPDE010000010.1 coordinate 770,678, forward strand.
TCCGATCGGCAGACTTCAGGAAGTTCAAGCTCACCTTCTCAGATCCGCCGAAGGTAATCGGGGTTAGGACATAGGCAACCCTGACCCTTCGCTTCACTCAGAATACCCTCCTTGGAGCAATCACTCCCATACACCCTCCAGGGAATCATGCGAGACCGGTTGCAGGGATCGGTTTCTGACCATCTTGAGGAACGCATCAGCGCACCACGCAAAAAACGGCAGTGGATCGCCCCAGGAGAAATCATCATATAGCTCAGCGCCTGTCGAAGGAAAGAAAAACTCTTTGGCAAACTTGGCCTTGAACCGCGACATCCTGAGAAGGGGCAGAAAACCCCTCAGGTCGCCGCCTATCCATCGGGTCGCAACTCCGGTCTTGAATGCAGCTTGAGGCTCGACGTCGCCGTTCACAGCGATTCGATAGAGCAGATAGGGGAAATCCACGCCACTCGCAATAGCTTGGGTAAGGGACCCCCAGAATCGGGGATTTATGTCGATCAGATAGGGCTCACGATTTCGCTCATCAACAATGAAATCGGCCTGGCACACGCCATGCCAATTCATTTCTTCTAGAAGCCTCTGCAGATGCCCCTCAGCAGCTTCGCTCCGGATGCTCACCCTAAGAGTCGCCTGTCCCCCAGTTACCGGATAATCCCTAAGCTGCCTGTATGCAACGTTTGCCCGCATTTCTCCATGGTTGAAAAGCATGGCAACGCAGTGGGTCTCGCCGCTGATTTTTTCCTGGCAGAAAAACCGTTCCCAAGGAAGGCCCTCATTAGTGGCCTTTGCAAGCAGTATTTGGAGCTCCCTCTCTGAATTAGCCTGCGTAATAGCCCAGGCGCCTCCCCCCTGCTTCGGCTTCATAAGCACTGGATAATTGAGATCGGAAAGGCGCCTCTTTCCAGTTCGAAGATCAGCAATGGGGAATGTCTCTGGAACGGGTATTCCCAATCTCCGCGCCAAGGGTTCCCACCTGTCTTTATTGTGAGCGAGAAGGATCTGCTCATAATCAGGCAGCACCAGCCTAACATGCTTCTCTAGCTCTTTCTTGTGTTTAGCGACGAGAAAACTCTCCTCAAAGACCGGGATCAGGACATCAGCTTTTACCCTTTTGCAGTTCTGAATCAGCGAGACTATGAAATCCTCCTGCTTCCTGTACGGAGATGGATAAAGGAAATGGCTTTTTGAATATCTGGAGAAAAAAGACATAGAGGAAGAGACAAAATCCGAAGTGTAGACAGGTATGCCCTTCTTCCCAAGGCTCCTGACTATATTGTAGGCAATACGGTTCTTCGCGTTAGTGACTAGTGCGGACATTCCCAGAGACATGGTTCAGAAGGAATCCATGGCAATAAGATGTTCGAAGGATTCCTCTTGGCGAATCAGCGATGCCTTCCCGTCGGAAACCATCACGATCGCTGGTCTTGGAAAGGCAAAATTGGATGCATTCGATGAAAAATAGGCTCCAGCATCCATTACTGCAAGAATATCGCCTTCCTTAAGGTCAGGCATAAGACGGTTCCTGAACATCCAGTCCGCAGAGGTGCAAATCCTGCCCATGATGTGATACACCTTATTCATGGGCGCCTCCGGTTTATTGGCTGCAAACACCTCGTGGTATTCGAATTCGCATGGGAAGGTGACAGACAGGCGCCCCGCCTCCGTTATTGCAAAACGCCGACCATCGGCCCTCTCTTTTATCGCCAGCACTTTGGTGAGAAGCACCTCAGCACGGCTTGTGATAAGCCGACCCGGCTCTGTGAGGATCATAGGCACTTGGAGAGCATGTCTCTTGCAGGCTTCCTTTACCGTCGATAGAAGCTTGGCAAAGAACTGAGAAGGCGTCTGCCACTCATTTAGTGATGGGGGCTTAGGCAGGCAGCCGAACAATCTGTAAAGGCCGTATTCAAGGCCCGACATATTCTTGGTCGTTGGCACTCCCATCCCTCCCCCGACATCCAGGTAGGGTATCTCCACTCCCAATTCATCCTTCAGCCTGCGCATGAACTCCACTGCTTTTATGGCACACCGTTTGTGCAGATCCGCGCTCTTGGCATTGCTCGTGACATGGAAGTGCACACAATTCAAGTGTAACCAGTCTTTGAGTTTTGCGGTTCTTCGAGCGGTATCGAAAGCTTCCCCGCTGTCAACTTCCAGCCCGAATTGCGAAGTTTCGTTCAAAGCCAAGCGCAGGCCCACATTAACCGTTTTCTTCTCCTCCCTGGCAATCCTGTAAATCTTGTCTAATTCTTCCCTATAGTCTATGTTTATCGCCAGCACTCCCATTCTGATTGCCCGCCGGACACTCTCCTCACTCTTGTCCACGCCATTGTAGACGACATTTTTCCCTGGCACATTCAGTTTCTCTGCAAGCCATAGTTCGTACGGGGAGATAACCTCAGCACCGACCCCAATATCATGCAACTCCTTTAGAATACCAGGGATACAATTCGTTTTGTAAGAGTAGAGAAGCTGAGATCCGCGAGGCGCTGAAGCCAGGCAATGCTTCACAGCCATTGCATCCTCTATAAGACGGGACCTGTTGACAACAAGAAGAGGGGAGCCGAATCTGCTCACCAGGTCAGCGGCATCCAGGCTGCACATGCTCAGGCGCCCGTTACCGCCCACGCTCAAACTCCAAAGAGAGAGATCACGTATCCGGCTGCCCAGTTGCCAACCCAGCGACTTGTTAATGCAGACGCGCGAAGCTATCTTAACTAACTTTCTTAACATGAATATATCCCACAGTAGTGCAGCCTTTTTCATGCTTTCTTTTCGTTGCTCACCAAGCTCTCACCTGGCAACTCTTCCCTCATCGTCCTTGTCCAGCCCCTTCTCTTGCTTCAGCAATACTTCGACAACCGCTGAAAAAGCTATGTAAAACGCCCAATACACTGAATACGCATGGCTCAGGAACATCCCCGAAACGAACAGGCCAAGAAACCCTATCATCCCCATCTCGGCGATACTGACGAGATTGTCGGACACCGCTTCACGCTTTGCGCGGCCTAATAATATGAAAACATTGAAACTCGCAAGGATGAAAGCGCAAAGTCCCAGCACCCCAGTCTCCGTTCCTATTTGAACCAGCATATTGTGAGGGGCTTGCCATGCTTTTCTGTCAAGGTCTCTTCTCGCTCTGTCTCTCCCAACGGCCTCGCTAAAGCAACCCACGCCAACACCCGTCAGGGGATCTTCCAGCATAGCCTTCATCCCGATCTTCCAGATATTTATCCTTCCTGTTTCATCCCACACATTATAGTCCTGCTCTATATCTGTTAAAGTGCTAAACCTGGAAAAATCCATTCCCGAACCTTGCCACAGAATGACTGCCGCAAGGAACCCCAGGACCATCACCTTCCTGCTGAACCGCAAAAGCTTGGTCCTTGTGAAGATCAGCGCAGAGAGGGCCACGCCAAAAGCAATAATCCCTCCCCTCGACCCGCTTGCGATGATCAAAGCTGATCCACAGCCCAGTGCGCATATACAAACAAGTTTTTTCCACAAAGGATCCTTCCCAACAATAAACAAGAGGTTGTAAGGGAGAAACGCCAGCGAGAAAAAGGCAAGATCATTTGGGTCGAAAACTTTTCCAAAATAGAGCCGCTCATACCAAAACTCACCACTTATGAGAGAATAACCTGAATAAAGGCCTGAGCCCACGCATGAAAGGAAAAGGATAGTCCTCAGTTTGAAGGCAGAATTCACAATCCGCCAGAATAAAAGAAAGAATACGATAACGGTCACATACTCCGTGAAAACGAACATGAACGAGAGCCTTGGGTAAAAGGAGAATGGTATTCCCACTATCATCACTGTGATCAAGAGTGAGTAAAGCTTGACCTGCCTGCTCTCGAAGAATCCAGTTCCAAAAGATTCCTTCGGCCCGAGTAAATAAAACAGCAGAGTTAGAGCGCCGGTAAGTGACGCCGGCCGCAAGGTGCTCAGGCTCGGAAATATATCTTGGGGTCTGCACAGCAAGACAAAGGTCCAGATGCAAAAGACCTTGAAGGTCAGGCTCATTTTCTCTTGCCCGTTCTCTGTCAGGCGCTCACTTATCATTGAAAAAGAGCAATTGGATTCCATTATTCAAGGAACTGAATGGAACGAAGACTCCCAGTTTTCATGCTCGAACAACTGCGAACTTCGGGCCGGTCTTGCGCCCATAGTAGGCGTAAATATCCCTTATGAAGTCGGGGCGCAGGGGGCAATCGGCAGGGTCGAGATAGAATGCTTTGATGTCCAGCAGGTCTCCGAAAATGATTCTGCAGTTCTCAAGAGCGCCGGAGCAGAAGGAGGCCAGAGTCTTGGGCCTGTTTCCCAGGACACTGATTTGGTACTCTATGGGCACATCGAACTTCCGCATTTCCAGTTTCAATTGCTCCTTGATGATTTCCAGTTTCTCTGTCGGCTCCCCTCGATGCTGAACGTAGACCAGGTTTTCATCCTTGAAATAGCGCTGCGCTCTTTGAAGGTAGTCCAGGTAGGCTTCCTGGGTCAGCCCCTCATCGATCAGGGTCATGCCAAGGAAATAGACGGCATCCTCGATCGGCCTTTCAGAAGCCTTTTCTTTCAAATATGGATAATCATGCTTCGCCAGCCGATCGCCATCCCTCACGTCCAGGTCATAGATCGTGAAGAAGCTAATGTCTTTGATGTGACGGTCTTTGAGCCCTATCGCTGATTTGATGATTCCTTGTGCGACCGCGGTCCGGTCTAAGCGGTTTCGCTGAAACCCTTTCTCCCTCCTCATTCTATTGATGAGTAGGGCATTTGTCCCGTCGTCCAGGAGGCAGATATCTCTGTGCGGCGTGACATTGACAAAATGGCGCATGTACTCCATCCAGTAATTGCCCACGAAGATCGTTTCTGCCTCTCCCACGGATGCCGACACGCGATCCAGCGCTTTTCGCAGAAGATAAAGTTCGTAGGTGCTATAGTATCCTCTTATCCGGTCAATGCGATGATCCCTCAGCTTCCTGAGCAATCCAGATTCGGGATCACTTCTTGCTGGAACATAGAAAACAGATTTCCACTCGTTGGGCACAACCAGCCGCGCATAAGAATCTTTGGAGTATTCTTCCTTGATGATTACGATCAGATTATAGTCCACCAGGCGGAAGTAGACTTTTCGCCTCCATGGCATTGAGCAACTGGTGCGGGGTTTCAACCAGAAACACATTCATGCTACTTGATCTCCACCAGGCCTTTTTCGGCCCATTTGTTAAGGTAGCCCATCACCCTGCTCTCATCGAGGCCCACCTGCTCGGCCAGTGCTCGGACTGAAACAGGTCTCTGAATCATGGGGATCAATTCCATGAGAGCCCTCATTCCCCTTATCACCTTGTCCTCCGAAAACCCTCCGAAGGCCGCCTGTCCTGGGTCAACATAAAGGCTATATTTCGGATTGGAGGCACAGATGTTCCCTTTAAACTTTTTGAACACGAGCGAGGTCGATTCGATTTTCTCTATCGCTCTTAAAAGAATTTCGACGCGCTTCTTCCAGTGACTCCTCGCTCATGAGGGCGAAGTTGTCCCTGTCACAGTGGTATTCCGGATAAGGATACCTCGATAGAGTCGCCATGGGAATGCCGTAGCTCTCCCAAACATAATCCCCGACAGCGATAATCGTTCCGAAAGGACCGGTGCGGTGAGAAATGCCCATTTCCCTCATGGCATCGGCCACGGCTTTTTCAACACTTGTTCCGCCCTCCCTCGAGAACTGCAAAGCCAACTGGGTTCTTGTCCCCAGCATCTCAAGGAAAAGACTTTCAAGGATCCTTTCTCGTTCACCATCCTCCATTTTCCCAAGGTAATACTCGGACCCTATCACTTCCTGGTGCAGGAAAAGCTTGTAGCTGTATTTTGTCTTCCGGCCTCGCAGTCTTCGAAACAGTTCCACCCCCACGGCACACCCTGCCAGGTCGTCGTTGGCCATGCCTGGATGGTCGAGGTGAGCGGCTACGACAATGCTTTCTTCCAATTCTCCGGGGTGCGCATATTCCAGCAGTTTAAGAGAGCCCTCTGATTCCCTGGTCTCGATCACCACTTCATACTCACCAGGCTCAAGGGAATCATAGAATCGCTTGGTCACGCAGAATCCCCAGTCTCTGTCCCAACTTCGATACATCTGCCTGAAATGGTAGGGGACGGCATCGTCATACCTTTGGTCGTAATGGAGGTGCTTTTTGAGGTCTTCGCAATCGATCTTTCCCTCGAAGCTTCTTGAAAGGGCGATCACGGCCAGTGCGTTCTTCGTGGCATCGTAGATCGTTTTGCCTTTTTTCATGATCCTGGCTTCAACCACGTCCCACCTTGGCGCGATGGCCCAGCCGTTGTGCTCATCCGAAGGTCCGTACTCGATTACTTTGAAAGGAAGAAGCCCGCACAGATGGTCAATCGCTCTGTCATAATCATCCGAGCAGAAAACCCGGTTCAGGGGAGTCAGGTCTTCGAGGATCTTCATCATGAGGTTCATCGCTGAGCCTCCCCCAAGACTCTGCGGGTCCACTCATTCGGCTTCGCATCAGCCTTCTTCGGCAGGTCATTGGTATCGAGCCGGGACAGCACAAGCGGGTTTTCAGATCGCAGGTCTGCGATGCCTACACGGGGCGTCAAGCCGATCCTGCATCCCCTGCGCCGCAGGATTGAAAGAAGGGAGTCGTTGTATCCGCCATAAGGATAGCACATGGCCCACTGCCCGGTTTCGCAGCCAACCGTTTCAAGGAAATCCAAGGACTTGTCTACCTCTTTTTCCTGCTCCTTCGCCTCCAGGGTGTCCAGCCACACATGATCGAAGCCATGGCTGCCGATGAACATTCCATTTCGCTCCATGCACTTGAGCTGATCTACGCTGACATAGAGCTCCATGGCGAAGGAGGCCTCATCCGCTGTCACATATTTTCTAAATAGCTTATCGACTATTATCTTTCTAACTGCCTTCGGCAAGTCCCTCTGGAGCGCCCTCTTGATGAAAATCACCTCTCCGGTATCGAACCGGTTCGGTTGAGCCAGCCTCCTGAAAAAGACTTCGTTTGGCTCCAGTTCGTACTCTCCCCTGGCCTCGTTCATCATGGAAAACATCGCGTCAGTGATCTTCGATTTCTCTTCGACCGAGGCGAGGATGAAATGGATCTTGTTCACGTCGAGAACTTCGTGTTCGAGAATCGCCTTTGCGGGGGGGAAAAAGCACCCCTGCAGCCCCCTTTCCTCAAGGAGGGGATAGACGTTGGTGAAGTGATCGAGGTAGCCGTCGTCGAACGTGAGGAGCAGCGGCCTGGGGGGCAATGAATTGTTGGGCGATTCGACAGCCTTTATCATCTCCTGCATCTCCACAATGGTGTAGTGCCGCTGAATGTAGTCAATCTGTTCTTTGAATTCACTCAGTCTCAAGCCTTTGATCTCTGGGTACCTTGAATGTTCCAGGTCCCTCACAAAATGATACATGATAATGGTTACTCGTGAATCCATCTTTTCACCGGCGGCCAATAGCCTTTCGTCGTTTCGCTTCAACGGTCTTATCGCTTAAGTGGGATAAACCCGCTTAGATTCGTATAACCAAGTTCCTTGAGTAGAGAAGATGAGCAAACCCATATAAAAAAGAAGCATATATGACAGCAAAAATAGCGGAGTTCATTTCGGGCGAGATGTGAGAGGATGACATTGACTCGAACATTATGAGCCAGATGGAGCGCCACTTTCCTTCGTCGTTAAGAAACCCTTTTGCTCCTAGAAGGCTTTTTGACACAACCGACAATATCCACATCAGAATCGGGTTCATGCCCAGGATCGATAAAGCTTTCATGCCGAAGCGAACACCTCTAACCTCAATCGTCCAATACAAAAGCGCGAAACATAGACAGGCAACGCCTCCAACGGTCATTAAAAAGGACGGTGTCCAAAGCCTGTAGGTGAACGGGACCCAATGGGCGAGCAACAACCCTCCGATCATGAGTGTGACGCCGCTCGATAACATCATCCTCAATTTCAATACATGGCGGCCGTCCACCGTCAAAAGCCTACCGATTAAGGAGCCGAATAAGACCATAGCTGCTGAGGGTACGGTGTTGAGAACAGGATGGCTTAAATTGCTGTGGCTTCCGAGCATCTGATTGTCAATGTAGGTCACAGCATTGCCCTGCTGGGAAAAATCGCCCGGAGAAAAACCAGGCGCAGGCGCCAGGTAGAAAATCCCGGTGTATGCAACCAAAAGGGCGCAGCCAAAGGCGATTTGCTTCTTTGCATCGGAGGTTTTCAGTATTACCGCAGCGGCAATCAAATAACCGATCGCTATCCTCTGCAGCGTTCCCATCAGCAACCATGAATCCAGTTCACGAACATCCAGGCGAACAAGGGCCGTGAGCGCAGGCAACCACAGATTTATTACCACGCCGATTCCAAACAGAATAATGGCTCGCCTGACGACATGTTTGAATATGCCAACCGCCTTATCTCCTCGTGCAAGCCTTTTGCTCAAAGAGATGTAAAGGCCAACGCCGACAATCCACATAAAGCACGGGGCAATGCAATCGGTGAAAGTCAGGCCGTACCATTCAGAATGACTGAGCATCGAGTAGGTTTCCGTTCCAGCCTGGCCGCCAACCAAAAACATGGCTGCTATCGTGGCGCCTCGAAAAACATCGACGGAAATCAGCCGCTCGCACATGGGTACTGCGTGACGGGGCTCTTTTTCTATCCGATTGGAGAGAGCTTTCATAAGTTCCACTACATTTTCACCACGGAGACACGGAGGGGATAGTTTCTCTGTTTGCCTCTGTAGTGGCAATCGTATTTCTAAACGGGGGCTACCAGGCGCTCAAGCCGCCGTCCACTATGAGGCATTGCCCGGTCACGTAGCTCGAGGCGTCCGAGGCGAGGTATATGACGGCTCCGACCATTTCATGGGCCTGGGCCATGCGGCCCATGGGCACCCGGGCAGAGTATCTTTGTTTGAACGTCTCATTTTGCCCGCTCTCCACCCCGCCTGGGATCAGAGTGTTTACCCGGATTCCCTTGTCCGCCCAGTAGGCGGCAAGATATTTTGTCAAGCCCACGACACCGGCTTTTGAGGCGGAATAGACTGCAGGATTGTTGATCTGTCTGCCGAGATAATGGGACCCCTCGTAGATCCTCTTGTCAGAGGCAAAGATTCCATAGATCGAGCCGGTCTGAATAATGCTCCCGCCGGTACCCTGCTTCGCCATCCGGTTTCCCACCGCCTGGGCGACCAAGAACATGCCGTCCAGGTTGACCGCCATGATCTTCCGCCATTCCTCCAGGGAGAACTCTTCGAAGGGAGCAAAAAACGCATTCAGGTTCTCGGATTTGGAAGCGGCATTGTTGAGCAGGATATTCACGACGCCAAAATGGGTGACCACTGCGTCTACCATTTCCCTCACGGATTCCGGGTCTGCTACATTGCATGCGATCCCTTCGCACCTTACTCCATAATCACGGGACAGCTCGGCGGCAAACTCGGCACATTTCTATTATCCAGGTCAACGACGGCCACCCCAGCGCCGAACTCTGCCAGCCCCCTGCAAAAGTGCCTGCCCAGGATACCCGCTGCACCAGTCACGACAGCTGTTTTGCCTGCAAGATCAAACAGGGTTCTATATGTTGATTTCATCTAGAAAAACCTTCCTCTCCTCAGCCTGCGCTTTCCTGCCGGCAATGAGTATCCTCATCATATCCAGGTTATCCTGAACCGGGATGGCTGGCTTGCCGTTCTTGATGGAGTCTGAAAAGCGCCAGAGCATCCGCCTGAACATGGTGAAATTGTCCGTTATCTCATGGGATGATGAAAGCTCTGTGCCCCAGATGTCGATCCTGAAGGTTTTCGGGCAGTCTCCCAACGCATCAATTTGAACCAGAGATCCGTCGTCCATGTGAATGGCTACAGACATGTGCTCCGCATTTATGGAGGTCACAGTTACCGATTTCGATTTCACCATACCGAAGATGGCATAAAGAAGGTGGATCCCGTACTTCTCCCAGGAATTCAGGACCGCGCCTCTCACAAGCCTTATTTTCCCATACTCTGACAGCTTGGCCCGGGGTTCATCCAGTTCCCTGGCATAGCGCATCCCGGAGCACGAGAAGAGCCTGCCACTCTCCAGGTAAGGTGTGAATGCTTTCAACTCCTGCAAATCCAGTGACAGGGGCTTATCCACAAAAACGTGAAGTCCTGCCTCCAGAAAAGGCATTGCCATTTTGAAATGATTCTCGTAGTCATCCCTGGCTAGGATGACCGCGTCTACTTTTCCAATTAACTCTTTCCACTCCGAAACCGCACTGGGGATAAGGCATGCATCGCAGAGCTTCCTGGTTGTCTCCTCCTCCTGGGTCCAGGCATGAGTAACATGCAACCCGTCTATGCCGAATTCCGATGGATCCCGCCTCCTAACATAATCATAGATAACCTTCCACCCTGACCTAGCCAGCCCTTCATCCGAATACCCGTTGATGATCGCCGAAAACGAGAAAGGATGCCCGTTTCCCTCGCTGATCCCGATCATTCCGACTCTCTTGATTTCGCTCATTAGAAAACCTTCTTGAATCTTTCATCCGCCCGCCCCTCCAGCCAATGAATCCCTTCGAGGTTAGGGAAAAGGGGGATCTCATAGCCTAGCCAGAAAAACCTGCCCGTAGGACCGTCCTCTCCAAGTCCGAGCAGATAGTCTGCGGTGGGGTGGCAGACGGAGGGATCCATTGGAGCATCAGGCGCCATTTCCGTGCGCACCGGCCCCGGGCTCATGAGGTTGATCTTGATGTTGAACGCTGCGCATTCTTTTGCAGCTGTCACCGTCAGGGCATTGAGGGTCGCTTTGGATGCGCTGTAGATCCCGTATTCCGGAAAGCAGTTCAAGGGAGCGCCTGACGTGACATTGATGATCCTTCCGAAATTCTTCTTCTTCATGTCAGGAAGAAGTTTCCTCAGGATCATGGCCGGAGACAGGGCATTGACCTGGAGGGATTCCCTCAGCTCCTCAGGCTTGAGGTCCGGGATCGAAGCTTTGATGTTGACGCCCGCATTGTTGATCAGATTGGGATAAATCCCCAGTCCTTCAGGATCCGGTCTATTCCCTTTTCTGCTTCATCCGCGTCAGAAAGATCGATTTTGTAGGAAGTGACATTTTCATTGTTCTTGAACTCTTGGCCGAGTTTTTCGATTCTTCTTGCTACCGCCACGACGTGAAACCTGGAAGAGAGATGGCGAGCCAGGGAAAGCCCGACCCCGCTGCTCGCACCTGTAATGAGTATTAAGTCCTTCATCGCTTCTCCTTGATCATGGCCTCTGCCACCATAAAGTCCAGGATCCCGTCGATGTCCACCGAGCGCTCCGGGGGCATGACCACCGCCCCCTTTTTCCCGAAAAGCAGTGCACTTGACGATTGAGGCAGCTTATCCATCCGGAAAGCATAAACCGCCCCGTTGAGCTGATAGGCCTTGGGCAGCTTCTGTCTCGGCAGCCAGGGAATGGCGCCGGGAATGAATACATCAGGGTCCATGCCGTTGATCTTCCATGCCCGGTGAGGGTTCAACTCTGCTTCCTTGAAAGTGGCCACCGAGTCGTACCCTTTTCCAAGAAGACCTAGGCACTCTTCAAGGTCCCCGGCTGACCGGAAGGGACAAGTCGGCTCCAGAAGCAACATTATTCTTGCCTTCTCACCCTCCGCACCCAGCCTTGCAATCAAATCCCTTATGGTGTCGATGACCAATGCCTCGTCCGTGGCCAGGTGAGCGGGCCGCTCGTAGAATTCCGCTCCGTGCGCTTTTGCGACTCTGCCTATGGCCGGATCATCAGTGGAGACGATGGTCCTGTCTATGTTTTTCACAGTCTTCGCGACTTCGATGGACCAAGCCATCAAAGGCTTTCCGCCAAGGTTCTTGATATTCTTTTTGGGGACGGACTTGCTTCCGCCCCTGGCAGGAATCACTGCAATGACTCTTATATCTCCAAGCATCTATAATACCAACGACTTTCTTGACAGGATTAACCCGCCGTCGCTCAATGAGCTATGGCGAGGCCAGCAGGATTTTCAGGAATTAAAAAGAAATTCATCTCACACCCGCTCGCCTAAGCTCGCTAGAGATTCACCCTGTTAAATAAGATTTGAGCCTTTTCCGCAAAAACATCTTTCCAAGGTATGTCTTCAGGTATTTCTCGCGGCGAACGGCATCTTTTTGGTCTAAGCATGCCTCATAGTAGATCAGCTCAACTGGTCTTCTGTCCTTTGTTGATTCAACAAGTCCCTTTTTGTGCTGCTCAAATCTTAGTTTGAGGTCTTTGGTGAATCCAGCGTAGAACTGCATGTCCTTCTTACTTATCAGAACGTACGTATAGTACATTTGACCTCAAACTATTTAACAGGGCAGGCAGAGAACACAGAGAAGAATGCTTCTCGCCCAAAAATACAGTGAGGCTCCTGAAATGCTGAACCAAGCAAGCATGCTTCAGCATTTCTTGATCCCCACTGCCTCCAATGGTTCACCATTGAAGGTACTGCTTCGCAGCCATTTTGCGCGGGGCGCATCTCTAGACCTGACGCGACATGGAGTGCAAAGAGTCTCCGATCAAGAGGAACTGACACCTGGGCATGCTCCGCCAGAGGTTTACCCGCCTATGGAAGGCGGACAAGTTCGCATCGGCTGCCCCCTTCGTGTGCCATTGAGCTGGCATCACAGTGTTGCCCCCGATATGCCATGGAGCAGACAGAAGAATGCTGCCTCAAATCCGACATGGGATCCGAAGTCACAAACCACGACTATTCGGTTTTACTTCCTTCAAGAAGGTCAGGCTTGCCTCTTGGGCGGGGTCTTCAACATGGACTATTTCAGGGTTTTCGGCAGGATCAAAGGAGAAATGTCTTGCCCGTCCACATCACTCTGGCTTTTCTCCGGCGGCCTCCAGTGTTTTCTGGTACAAACCATGGCTTACCCAAAAACCGGTTTGATAAACAAGTCGGTCAAGGTCAGGCTTCAAGAGGTCGATGATTTTCTCACGTTTTGCCCTCAGAAGTAGACCTATAATTCCTGTCTTCGGTATCCCATAAAGATCAGCAACCCGCCTGGCCTCTGTTTCGTCAACAAGAACAAGGTCTGCTTTCCTTTCCACAGCAAGTGCGATAACCTCCGCCTCTCCATTATCCAGATCCCGAGACAGAGATCGAACAAATGCATTGTCCTTGGGCTCTTCGACAGTCATCCATCCCGAACTCCCGGCCCGCCTAACTTCATCGGCTCCGGAGCGCCCTTCCCCAAGATCGACAACCTCTTTCCATACCGCGGGAGGCACAACCAGCTGACTAAAGAAATCCCTCAGCAAGTCAAGCCGACCGATATTCACCAGGTGGATCAAGGTCGAAGCATCACTAATGACCAAGGCCATACTGGATATCTTCCTGAAGGTCCTTCGCTGTGTAATGCCTTTCAATACGGCGTTTTCCCAGCAACTCTTCAAATTGCCACCGAGTCATCCGGGCGAGCAACCGAGCCTTGCCCGAAGACAGCACGCCCCTATGGTACAAGGCAAGGGCCAGTTCCTTTCGGAATTCATCCTCCATTTCCTTTTCCGGCAACTTCGCCCCCTCCAAGACCGCAGAAGGAATCTCCAGCGTTAATCCATCGTTCATCATCTGCTTACCCCATGCTTATTGCCAATAATCGTACACAACAGAACGCATACCAACTCTTCTTCAGTGGGCACCTTCAAGAGGGAGACCTCTTCCTCATTCTGCCCCTTCCTTCTTGCTTGTTCCAATACGGCTTTAGGCGTCAGTGCAGCAGCAATCACTTCTTCGTTTATGACACCTATGTATTTCCCTCCATATTCGGAGACGAGGGCCTCAAAGTTTTCCGTGATCCATTCCTGATTTTTATTCATGATTAAAGCCCCCTTCAAAAAAGCTTCTCCTCTTGACGCTCTCGTCAAACCGTTTTTCTTCCTCTCTCTATCTTCAGTTTATTGAAAATTTCTTACTTAATGGAGATCTGGCCATCTTTCAGCAATGTCCCGCTATATTCTTACTGCATAACCCACCTCCTGCATTAACATGTAGAACTTATCACCGGCCGACCCAACTGTCAACAAACATGAAAGATCTCTCACGTCATCTTGCTTGAAATCCGAGCGGAGCAAGGATCCAGAGGCGAAGCCGATGGATGGGGGCGACGCCAGCAAGGAAAAGGGAGGAGCTTGATCATTTCTTTTTCTTGAGGGCGTTGCCTCCATAATTTCAAGCGGTGATCTGTGTCTGTCCGTGTTCATCTGTGTCCAAATTCTCTGAGCTCTCTGTGTCTCTGTGGTGAGCGTTTTTTCCCCGGCTTTTCAGAACTCGAATTTCTTCAGAGCCTTTTTGTACTCCGCCCACTCACCAGTATCCAGCCAGGCATCCCCGCTTATCGGGAAAACTCCAATTTTTCCACCTTCTCCTTTTACCTTTTCCACGAGATCGGTGATGTGAAACATTTTCTCTTCAGGAATGAGGTCCAGCGTCTCCGACCGCAGGACATACATGCCCGTGTTGACCAAAAAATTGTACTCAGGCTTTTCCACCATTTTTGTCAGGCACCCCCCGTTTTCAATCTCGCAGATGCCGTAGGGGATGTTGTAGTTCTTCATTGAAGCCACAACGGTGATCAGGTTTCCCATCTTCTCGTGGAAGTCCACGAGATCAGCATAATCGGCCTTGATGATGATGTCGCAGTTCGTTACCAGCAGCGAGCCGTTGATCTTGCCTTCAGGTATTTCAGACTTCCGGCAGTACCCAGAGGCTTGTCTTCTTCGATGTATTCGATTTGGTATGCTGGGTTGAACTCTTCAAAGTAGGATTTTATGATCTTTGACTTGTAGTTGACGGAAAGAAAGAACATGCCGGACATCGAACCCAGGAAATGAATCGATGATGACTTCAAGAATGGTTTTGTCCCCAATTGGAATCAGTGGCTTCGGCAAAATCTTGGTAAAGGGGTCGAGCCGCGACCCCTTTCCGCCCGCCATGATCACAACTGGAGATTCAGGCACTGGGCAGGTCTTTTCTTGAGGCTGCCATCTGCAAACACGTCTTCCCAGAAGAGCAGGTCGCAGTGACTCTCGTTCTTGTCGTTCATCACCGGAACGCAATTGATGTGCGTTCCTGCATGCACGACTTCAGCTGGTCGACATGGAATCCGGTCTTGCAAAAAAAGGACTTTTGTTGCAGGCTTCACAGACCGGTATCATCTCAGACGACCTTTGCTAGGATCCATCGCCTTATGTCGCCGTCCGCTCAGAGAACCGATCAACCGCCTTCGACTTCATCCACGAAGAGGATCTTCTTTCCCGTGACTTCAAGCTGCTTCATCGCCTGCAAAATCTTGACATCGGCCTTAACTAACATGTCTGTCAATGTTTTTCCATTCGTAAATACCGTCATAAGTCTATATCGAAGAACTTCTTTTGCAGCAAATCGCGGTCGATGACCGTCTTCTTGAGGGTGTCCTTGATTCGGTGGCTCGCCATCCCGTCCTCAAAATTGCTGTAAGGGCTTTTGACGTTCGAAAGACTCTTTCTGAATACAGCGAGTTCGCCCTCCGGATACTTCCCAGAATTTCCCCGGCATCGCACCCTGTGTCAATCATGTTGGCTGCTTTCATCCGGCCCTTCTGGCTGTCGCCGATGTTGACGACCGGCAATTTGAACGTGGGCGCCTCCACGATCCCGCTCGATGAATTCCCGATCATCAAGTCCAGATTTTTCAAACAACTGAGATAAAGCACCTGGCCCAGATTGTCGTAGAGCCGGAAACGCTTCGGATGCTCATTACAGAACTGCTCGATCTTCCCGTTGATCATCCTGCCATGGGCGTCGGCATTGGCTTTTGTAAATATCGCCTTGATTCCGCTCCTGTCGACGGCCCGGAACAAGTCTTCGATTTGCCGCTCCCATGCCTCCCCTTCCAGGGTGACCGGATGATACGTGACCATAGCCACTTTGCCGCTCAAGTCAAAATCCAGACGCTTCTGCAGCTCGTTTCTTCCCAGCAAAGGGAGCCTGCTCACCCAATCAAGCCCAGGCGCACCGAAATTGAAGACCCTACCGGGGTCCTCACCCATCTGGATAATTCTTTTCCGATACGCTTCAGTAGCAGGGAAGTGAAGAGAAGCCATCTTTGTCAAGGCATGTCTCACGCCCTCATCGACAGCGCCCTGGCTCGTCTCACCGCCATGGATGTGGGCGATGGGAACTCTCTGCAGCAACGCCGGTATGGCCACGGCGAAAAGCTCATACCTGTCTCCAAGTACGACAACGATGTCCGGCCTCAGATCTTCATACACATCGGAAAAAGACACGAGCCCCACCCCGACGGACTTGACTACCGAGGCCTCGGTGTCCCCGGACAAGATCATGTCAACCTTCCTGGCCATCTTGAATCCGTCCTCTTCTATTTTCCGATAGGTCAGCCCGAACTCCGGGCAAAGATGCATTCCCGTGGCCACCACCTGCAGTTCAAGCGCAGGGTCCTCATCGATCGCCTTCATCAACCAGTAGAGCAGGCCGTAGTCAGCCCGCGAGGTTGTCACCACGCAGATCTTTCTTCTTTTCAAACCAGATCCTCCCAGGTGATCACAACATCCTGGCCGATATTCGTTTTTGTTTTCCGCCCGATGGTTTTTTCCAGATCTTTCGGCTGAATACCGTGCCCCGGTCTCTTGATACCCAGTTTGTCCCTACTTATAATCTCCCCTGCTCGAATGCGTTTCAGAGCCACAATGCTTTTGCGTGCAATGTTCATATTCTTGACTTCGCAAGGAGCCGGCACCTTCTTTCCGTCCCCCAGGGCTTTCTCCACGTTCCTTATGGCCTTTACCATGCCCCGCAATTCCGAAGGTTCCAATGAAGCTTTGTGATCCGGGCCGGGCAGAGTCCTGTCAAGAGTGAAGTGCTTCTCTACCACTTCTGCACCCAGGGCAACAGCCGCAACCGCTATTTCGATCCCTGGGGTGTGGTCTGAATACCCCACAGGAAGCCCGAATACCTCCTTCATGGTGATCATGGCCCTGAGGTTGATCTCCTCAACCGGCGCCGGGTACTCCGTCACGCAGTGAAGAAGGGTCAGAGCCCCATTCCCAGTAGAAAAGATGACGGCGACAGCTTCTTCCACTTCATCGAGAGAAGACATGCCGGTCGACAGGATCATTGGTTTCTTCTTCCTGGCTATGTGCTCCAGGAAGGGGTGGTTGGTGAGTTCTCCCGAGGGGATCTTGAACACACCTATGCCGAGTCGGTCCAGAAGATCAGCGCTTTCCTCGTCAAAGGGTGAAGAGAGGAAATCTATTTTTCTCTTCCGGCAAAGTTCCATCAGTTCCGCGTGATCGCTTTCACTCAGCTCCAGTTTTCTGATCATTTGCAGTTGGGATTCATCACGGGCGGTGGTCTCTTTCTGGTATTCCGCCTTTGAGGCGAAACGGCTCACCAGTCTTTCGGCCTTGAAGGTCTGGAACTTCACCGCATCAGCGCCTGCTTTCTTGGCTCCCTCCACAAGTCGTTTCGCGACATCCAGGGACCCGTTGTGATTCACCCCAGCCTCGGCGATGATGTACGTGCCTTTGCGCCTTTTCATCTCAATTCCCTGGCAGGGTTCCCAACGTATATGCCCGGCTCCCATATGTCTTTGATCACCACGGCACCAGCCCCCACCATGCATCCCGGGCAGATACTAACGCCCTGGATCACTGTGGCCCCGGCTCCCACCATGGAGTTCTCCCCGACTTTCACTCCTCCGCCTAAGGTTGCGCCGCTGGCCACATGGGCGTGGTCAGCGATCTCACAGTCATGCTCCACCGTACTGTTGGTATTGATCACGCAATTTCGGCCTATTCGTGATCCGCTATTGATAACGGCGCCGTCCAAAACGACCGTCCCCCCTCCAATGGAAACGTCCTCGTTGACAACCGCATGGGGCGAGACAATCGCCGGCAAATCCAGTCCCCCCTGGATCAGCATGTTCCAGAGCTGTTTTCTTTTGTCCGAGACTCTGACAGATCCAAGGCCTATGACTCCCGCAAGGGAGCCGTGCGCCTTTTTCAGGTCTCTCAGAACATCGTCGGTTCCAAGGAATGGGACGCCGAGAAGAATTCCTCTGTCCTGCATATCTGTGTAACCAACAAGGTCAAAAGTCCCAAGCTTCCTGAGAACACTGATCAGAACCTTCGCGTGTCCGCCACCTCCTACGACAACTATCTTAGTTCGCTTACTCATAATCCTTGTGAGTTTCTTGAGTTCATTGGGTTTCTTGAGTTCATTGGGTTACTTGAGTTTATTGGGTTTATTGGGTTACTTGAGTTTGTTGGGTTGCTTGGGTTTATTGGGTTGCTTGGGTTAAGCGAGTTATTTGAGTTGGGAGGTTAAATACTTTATAAAACCCGATTCCAGCTTCGATACTTTTTCAGCCTGCTGATAGATCGAATCGAATACCTCCTGAGAGATATACCCTTGATCGACGGCCACGTAGAGGTGACTTTGAACCTCCGCCGCTGAACTCTTTGATATGAAGAGGTAACGGATGAATTCCTTGTTGCTTTTTCTGGAAAATCCTTCCCTCCGGGGCGTAGCCTATCTGTCCTTTCTGTTTTTGGATAACCATTTAATTCTTTTGCCCCTCGATCTCTTAAGCGCACCTTCAACCCACATGGCCTGACTTTTGGTGGCCATCTGTTCCAACCCTACCAGCACCCATGGTCTGTGCTTAGCTGTTGACTTAACATGCCCTGCGTTATGAAAACCCAGACGCGTATTGGGATCATTTGTGTGCCCGATATATATTCTTTCACTCTGCAAACTTTTTATGGCATAAACAAAGAAAGCCAAGTGTCCCCCTAGGGGCGGAGCCAGCGATGTTTGCCATGGTTGAGACGCCCGCCGCCTGGATCTGGCTGGCTAGCCGGAAATCTCTCTGAAACCTCTCGTTTTGCTCAATAGCGTCATAGATCATTTTCACCAGCTTTCGAGCTTCCTGCCAGGCTTCGATATCTTCGAATCTGGTGATTTTCATCTCCTCTGCCCTTGTGGGTTAACCCTAGTAACTCAAGCAACCCAACTAACTTGAAATATCCTGTTCATCCTGTCTAGTGATCCGCTGTAGTGGGCATCATGCGTTTTTTAGTCTTTCGATCACGAAAGCAATGTCGCTTTCAGTCAGGTTCACGCTGCATGGGATGTTCAAGGTGATGTCCAGCATCTTGTAGGCCTTCTCCATTCTATAAGACTGGCATTTCCTGTAAGGTTTTTGCAGATGATTGAGATACCACACTGGACGAGTTTCGATGCGTTCCCTCCTCAGGTGTTTCAATAGGCCGTCGCGATCCATGGGGAACACCGACTTGTCGATCTGGAGCGCATACATCCAGTGGTTGTTTGTGGCATAGGCCGGGCCTTCGGCCAAATGAAGCCCGGGTATCCTGTCGATTTCTTTCTTGTAGATGCTGTAATTTTTCCGCTTGATCTCGACGAATTCCGGTAAGCGCTCAAGCTGAGCCACACCCAAGGCTGCCTGGATATTCGTCAGGCGGTAGTTGTAACCGACCTCGCCATGGATATAGAGAAGGTCGTCGTCCTTCGCCTGGGTCGTCAGATACCTTGCCTTTTCCGCAAAGCTCCTGTCGTGTGTAACGATCATGCCGCCACCGCCCGTGGTGATGATCTTGTTGCCGTTGAATGAAAAACACCCCAGGTCACCCACTGTCCCGGCATGAATCCCTGAAAGCCTGCCCGAAGAGTATCTGGTCCCTAGGCTTTCCGTTGCGTCCTCCACGATCTTGATTCCCCTTAATGCACAGATTTCTATCAACGGCTCAAGATCAACGGCGTTTCCGAACACGTGGACCGGTAGAAGCGCACCAATTCTCCGATTCGTAGCTTTGTTGTACGCAAAGCCCTTCTTGACAATGGTTTGCGTCTCGATGAAATCCACCGTCTTTTCAACATCCAGATTGTAGTATTCGTCACAATCCATGAAAATCGGGAGCGCGCCTACATACCTGATGGCGTTGACAGGAGCAATAAAGGTGATGGTCGGCACAATCACCTCATCCCCTGCCTGCACCCCTGCCACGAGGAGCGTTATGTGGAGCGCAGCCGTCCCGTTAACGCACGCCACCGAATAGGGGGCACCGGTAAACTCGGACAAGCCGGCCTCGAAGCGATCAACAAACTTCCCAGCCGATGACACCCACTCGGTGTCCAGGCATTCCTTGACATAGACCCACTCGTTTCCTTTGATGGAGGGCACGGACAGGGGAATGGTTTCAGACATTGTAGATATCCGCCTTGTAGAGCTTGAGGTTGGTCTTCACCCATTGGATCGTCTCTTCGAGTCCTCGCTGCAGGTCGTACTTCGGTTTCCAGCCGGTTTGGTCCCGGAGCTTCCGGTTATCGCACCAGAGCCTTTCCACTTCGCTGTTCTCCGGCCGGACCCTGCTTTCGTCCCCTGTGATATCAGCGTCCGCGTTCAGCTTCTTCGAAATAAGCCGGGCCAGGTCACCAATGGAGATCTCCTGATTCATACCGATGTTCGTGACTTCACCAACCAGGGTCGCACACTGATGGATTGCCATAAACCCTTCCACCGTGTCCTTCACAAAGGTCAGATCCCTCGTGGGGTTCAGGTTCCCGAGTTTTATTTCCTTTTTCCCTGCCAGGATCTGGGTGATGATCGTAGGGATCACGGCCCTTGCAGACTGGCGTGGGCCATAGGTGTTGAAAGGGCGGACAATTCTTACGGGCACGCCAAAGGATCGATAATAGCTCAGCGCCAACTGGTCCGCGCCTATCTTTGACGCTGAATAAGGGGACTGGCCGACCAGCGAGTGTCTCTCGTCGATGGGCACATATTGGGCTGTTCCATAGGTCTCGCTCGTCGAGGTCACCAGGACATTCTCCAATTCCAGCGTCTTTGCCGCCTCGAGAACGTTATACGTCCCTTCGATATTTGTTTTGATGTATGCCATGGGGGATACGTAAGAGTATGGGATGCCAATTAGCGCAGCCAGGTGAAAGACCGTGCTGCACCCTTTCATGGCCTTCAGTACGGAGTCCGCATCGCGGACGTCGCCTTTGATGACTTCCAGGTCATCAGATTCCATTCCCTCCAGCCAGCCCCAGGTGTTCCTGGAATTGTAGCGTACAAAAGCCTTTACCTCGTAGCCAAGATCCAGACATCTCTCAACAAGATGGGAACCGATGAATCCCCCAGCACCTGTGATAAGGATTTTCATCAACCTTATGCTCCTTTAGCGCCCTTCTGGATGCATTCCTCTATTCTATAGGGTAAGGTTTTAGCCTGCGCACAAAGTTTCTCGCTAACCTGGCTGATCCTAGCCCGCAATCCGTTTTCGTTTGAAAGCAATTCCAGCGCTGTCGCCAGGATTCGCCGGTTTTCCTCTTCGGAGGGTAGGCCTGAAAACATCGGGCTTTGTTCGTATTCAAGGGTACGCTGCAAGCTTTCCATCTTGTGCGAATGGGCACCAAGAAAAACGCAAGGCGTTCCGAAAAGCGATGCAAGGATGGTTGGATGAAATCTCCCGGAAACAAACAAACGCGCATTTGCAAGAACAGCGGCGCAGGAATAGATCGGTGTTCTTGCCGGAATGATCCCCAAATCCAACCTTCGTGCCACCTCATGCATGAATCTGTCGCCCCCGCAATTTTCGGTTACGTACACCCTCAAACCTGTCTGCTTTAGAACCCCGCAGAGCTCCGTATAGCGATCGACGGCCTTGTCTTGGAAGAATGCCGCAAAAGAACTCCCACCGACGCAAATGTATGGTACGGAAAAATCCAGTTTACCAAATTGTGCGTATTCATCGGGATGGGGAACGATGAAATCTCCGTTTTTGACAAGACTGTTTCGGATTTCATCCCGGCGGTCATACCATGCAAAGAGCGCATCCGGTATATAATCGCATTTGGCTCCTTTCATTTCGCGCTGGGCGAATTCCAACGACTGGGTTTCTCTCCAGAATACTCCGTCACACTTGGATAAAGATTTTTCAGCCGCTCGGAGCGATCTTTCGTTCCGCCCCGTCAGGGGGCAATCCGAGAGAATGCCGTTCACATAGAAAACCTTTTTGCCGAGGTGCTTTGCAAGCTCAACCATGGCCAGGTAGAAATGAAAATCCCGTCGGTACGGGGTGGCTAGCACACCGGCACCTTCTCCGTTGATTACGACTATATCCGCGTTGACCACCGACTCAAATACGGATTGCAGACCTCGCGATTTCTTCTTGTATTTCAGCAGAAGCCGCAGGCTCTCTTCCGGGTCCTGCGTGATACAGTCGGTTTGCCCAAGCTCTTTGTTAATGGCCAGACAACCATCAATCAGCTTGTTCCGACCCCGTTTTCGCTCTAAGAAATTGACCAGTGCGACAGGTAGCACTCCCCCGACATAGGCCTCACCCGACTCCACTGACACTAAAACCGAGCTAGGAATTGCTCCTGAAATTACATAGTTGTTGGCCACCAAAAGATCGTGCAGCGCGATGGTCTGCCCGCGGCCACCCCAATTCAGTGTCTCTCGGTGGTCCCCCACAATGACTACCTTCAATCTGTTCAAGGTCTTTCCTCCTTCCTCATGCTTTGCTCAATAGTCCTATCCGATGCAGGTTGGTTGCAGAGCTAGGGAGACTGCACTCGCTCCCTCGTCAGGAAAATCCGCCCCAGAGACTGAAGCATGTACGGATCGACAATCCTTAATGCAAAAAGCGACGCAAAATACGCCAGGAAAAGCCCAGTTTTCAGCATCAGCGATGCATAGAGCTCCAGACCCGTGACCAGCAGCGATGCTCCGAATGTCAGGGCCAGGGCCAGAGTCAGTTTCACTATCCGAGCCCATTCCACGTGCATTGCATAAAGCTTCTGGGAGAATACGAAGGACAGTCCCGCCATGGTCAAGTAACTGAAATTCACCGACAGGACAGCGCCCCAGAGTCCGTACCTGGGTATAAGCAGAAAGTTGAGGAGTAAATTGGCCCCTGCAGATACCCCACTGATGTAACTGATGTATCGGGTTTTCATCATTATCATGATCCCATTCTCGAAATGGTATTTCATTCCGAAGAAGATCCATGACAAGACAAGGGGCGGGATGCAGGCAGCCGCGGAATAAAATCTCTCGGTCGTCATCAACCTGATCACCTCGCTGGAAAAGACAGAAACCAGCAACCCGACGGACCCGATGGCGACCAGGTAATACTCCAGGATGGAGCCATAGACCCTTGGGCCGTTTTCTTGCTTTTGAATCTCGAACCTGACGGCGTTGAAACTCTGCAGAAAAGGGGACGTGATCAGCAGATGAACGGACGTGGCGATTTTTGCGGCGATGGCGTAAATCCCCGTCTCAAAGGGCGAGAAATAGAAGTTGATAAAGTATTTGTCCGATTCGTTGGTAAGCATCCGAAAAACACTGGAAAATACAAGGGGAACGGAGAACCTGATCATCTCCAGAGCCTTGACTAATTCCCACCTCAATCGCACTTCCCAGAGCACGGGGATTGAGATTACCAGAGAGAAGAGGACCCTGTTGATCAGGGTCGAATAAAATATCCCCAAAAGGCCCATGCCTTTGAAGACAATGAAGTAGATGTTAAAACCTATGAGCAGGAGGGTGCTCAAGACGGAAAGGGTCACGTACCTCGAAGAGCGGGCTTTCATCATGTGGTACGTGAGCCCGATCTCAACGTTCATGCCGATGAAAAGAGCCAGGCTTGATATCTTGAAAAACAGACCGTACAGGGAGTTGCCGAAAATCAGCTGTGAAAGAGGTTCGGACAAATAGTAAAGGACCGGGAAACAGATGAGGGTGATTATCCACGATGCCCAGTAGGAAGTTGATATGACCAGGTTCTTGGCTGGTTGGTCTTCGGCGGCCGAATAAAACCTGGCGATGGACTGGGCTACGCCGAGGCTTGCGACCATGCCGATGAGACTCACTGTCGTCTCTACCAGCGCAGCGACTCCATAGTCCGTCGGTGACAGGTATCTCGTGTAAAGGGGCAGCAGCAGAAAGCCGGCTGCCTGGCCGAAGACCGTACCCAGCCCATAGATGCTGGAATGCTTGAAAAGGAATCTGATTTGACTGCGCGCCACGGCTCAGCTGCCCCTTTGAACTCTAATCTCCCGGTGTTCGATTCGATTCATTCTTAAGCCGCGTCGAGCTCATGTTTCAGTCTTGTCAGGCTGACTGATATCGCTTTATACGCAGTTCTGAAGCCTTGACGCCCCTGCCCGTAAGGGTCATCGATGTTCAGTTCGGCACCGTCCAGGAAAGCGCCCAGATAGAAAACCCGGCCTTTGGTCCGCGGGTGGTTGGCCTTCAAACTCTGATGGGTCATCCTATCAAAAACAAAAAGAAGCTTCTCCCCTGCACCCATCCCCCTGAAGCTTTTGGAGAGGTGCGGGGTAAGATCTATTCCGAATTCCCTTGCGGCTGCCTTCGCCTCCTCCGGAGAAGGTCTTCCTTCCAAGGGGGACACACCGCTCGATCTGATTTCAAACCTGTTTCCAAAGAGATTTCGGGCATATCTTTCCGCAAAAGGGCTCCGGCAGATGTTGCCGTGGCAAACGAATTCGATTTCGCTGCAAGCCTGCATGGCCCTGATGATTTCCCGGCGCATCCGAGCCTTCACGCCGCCTGTGCTCAAGTGCCGCAGAACGAGCTTTTCCCTAAGGGAAACGGCCTTGGTCTTTAGCCAGAGAGAAAGGTCCACCAGGCCAGGAACAGGATCGTCAACCGTGAGAGTATCACTCTTCTCCTTCAGTCTCACGATATTCCCGATCTCGGAAACAACATTCTTTAGGGGGACCGTGTGAAGGGATGGATCAGAGTGATCTGCGCTGAGGTTTGTTCTCAGCCATTCCAGGTCACCGACAAGATTTCGGCAGTAGAGGCCCTGCCGGTATTGCCTGTTGAAATCTCGGTTTCCATGCACCAGAAGCTCGTAAAGGTACCAAGGGAAGTCAATGCCTGCGGCCACGGCCAGGGGAAGTGAACCCCAGAAACGGGCGTTGATTTCTAGGAAGACCCATTGACCGGTTTCAGGGTTCATTTTGAATTCGACCATGGCCACACCGGTGTAGCCGAGAGCTTTGATCATTTTCTCGGCGGCGCCATAAAGCCCCGGATGGAGCGCGACGCTTTTTCGGTAGGGGCCGCCGCCGCCGAGCAGGGGTTCGTGAACTCTCTGGTGCTGAAAAGCCGAAAGCACAGTGCCCCTGTCGGCGATGAGCTCGACACCGCAACCAAACCCCTTGAAGTTTTCCTGGATCAGGATAGGCCCAAGCTCCGCCATCTCCTGATAGTGTCTTTTGAATTCCTCGGCGCTAAAAGCTTTCCTCACTTCATTTCGTCTGTACAACTCATTCGCCGTCACGGATCGATAAGGCTTGAGCACGATTGGGAAAGAAAGCGTCGGGGTGATTTGTCCCAGCTGGTTGGATCCGGCCTCTACCTCCATCTCCCTTGGAACCGGTATGTTTAAAGACCGGGCCAGTTCCAGTGTCTTTCTCTTGTTGATGGTGATCTCGAAAGTGCGATCGTCAACAAGATAGATTTTGCTCAGCCCTTCAAAATCCTTTCGATGGATCTGAAGCGGGATGATCGACGGGTCATCACAAGGAATCACCAGATCGAATGCTTCCTTCCTCAGGACCTCTTGGAAGCGGATTTTCCAGGCATCATCCTCTGGAACGAATTTCGGGATTCCGTGTCTTTTCTTGACATAGCGTGAGTATTGCGCCGCCGAGTCGGGACGATGCCATGCGATATGGACCTGTATCCCCTTCCTCCCCAGTGAACGGATGACGGTCAGGAAACTTCTCGTGTCACTCCCGAGGACCAGAGCCTTTCCGGCGCTCATTGAGGCGGCACCTGAAGGTGGGGTTTCAAAAGGGCCCTTGCACCCTCCGACAGACCCAGGAAGCGCATCTCATGGCTTGATGCAAAAGCCAAAAAGGTCTCGATATCGCCCAGAAAAGAACGCAGTTCGGAATCACTGAGCACGAATGGGCTTTTCCCCGGGAGAAGAGATGTTGAGTGGAAAGTCAGGTTCAGAAAGTTGCATCCTCGATGTATCAGGGTCTTGCACAGACGCACCATCTCCTGCCCGCTACTCATTTCCGGCGAAAGCCATCGCAGGTTGAGAAGCCTCGCCTTGTCCAGAGCCCCCAGGACATGGAAACGCGAAAGAAAACTGCCGGCGATCCTTTTATGCACTGAGGCGCAAAGGTGAAAGGGCCGTTGAAGAAAACCGATGGTTGCCGGGACCTCAAGAAGCCGCCCTTTATCCTTCGGCGCCATGACGTTCTCCGGATCAAAGGTATAGGCATCTGTCGGAGCCGTCGAAAAATCAGGTCCTCCATCACTTACCCAATCGATGAAGGGCGTGACCGAGGTGTCGACCTCGTATCCCAAATCCAGGATAGCCCTGGCGACATGAGGCCCAAATGCCCATCTGCCGGCCCGAAAGCACTTCGGCGAAAAGCCAAAGGCAGTGCGAATGGAATTGTGAAGAGACTCGACCTTCGCCTTTATCGTTTGGGGCCTTAAGGCGGATAACATGGAGTTCGCAACGAACTCCCCTTCAGGGAAGGGGGGGGTGCTCCATGGGTGACAATGAGCACCGATGTCGCAGCGTCCCTTGCTCAAAATATTTTTCAAGATTCTCACGGCTTCCTGGTCTTTTGCAACGACCTGACTCACAAGATACGTGGGAATTGCACCGTACCGGTCAAACAGCTCTTGCACCAGAGGGATCTGCCGGATGTTCTCGGCTCCCTGGCCACGCTTTCTGTAGTCGCCCCAGTTGTCCTCCTCTGTGTCGATGGTTATAAAGACCGAGATGTTCATAAAACTAGCCTTTGAAGGATCGGGACTTCCGGCATCTATTTTTCCTCCGGCCAATATTCTGGCAGGAGCGAAACAACTTGAGATGCAAAGGATTTAAGTCTTTCTTTCGTTGATTCGATACCCTTGTCGTTTGTGAGAGCCGACACCTGCACGTATGCGCCGTCGCTCCTGTTGTGGAGAACTCTCCCCACAAACCTCTGCAGGTTCTGCTCCACGCCGCTGCTGAGAATTTTGCTTCCCTCCGACTGATACCAGTGGAGAACAACGTTATACAATTCGCCTTTCTTCGAAAGGATGTAATTGATTTCCGCCTCATCTTCCTTCGGGTTCCCCTTTAGACGCACGTCCTGGTCGTCCACGATTGCCCATCCTGAACCCGGCAAACACGCATAGGGATTGTGATCTGACCGTCCCCCTTTCTTCGTGCCATAGTAACCGATGTACAGATCGATTTGATCGCCGTTCTCTCTCCTATAATGGCGATAAAGGTGTTTGTCCGCATCGAGCGCTCTGTATACCGTTTCGGGAAAGCAATCATTTGTTCCTCTATACCCGTCCAGAATAAGCGGCAAGTTGTCGATGTGGTTCGTGACGACCACTGGTTCTCCCCTTCTCCCAATAAGAAGGACTCCTGCGAGGGTTAGAAGGAAAATGCAGATGGATATGTAAAAGGACCGATTCGTCATTCCAAAGCAATCCAGACATTGATTTTCGCGATCAGGCTCAGAGCCATGCTTTCCCTTTCATGAAGACTTGACTTTTCAGAAACCGCGAGAAAGGCGTCAGAATCCATGCAATGAACCGACGATACCATTAGCGCACAAGGAACCACTGGTAAATCTTTAACTTGCCGAATTCCAGGAGGGCGTGCCTGAGTAATATCGTCTGGTCCGCCCCCATCACAAAAAACGTTATGCCTTGCCGGTCCAGCAACTTTTGGAAGGCCAGTCTGACCCTTCTGGTGTGATAAGAGGAAGACACCAATCCTATGCTCCGGACTGCCTTTTTCATCAGTAATTCGGAAACACCTTCTGCCTCAGAGAGCGTTCCGAAAAACCCTATCTTGACGTCCTTGAACTCAACGGCGCTTTGCGGAACCCCGAAATCCTGAAGTTTTCTTGCAGCCCACTCATCATTCGTCAAATTCCTTCCAAGCTCGGCGGAAAATTCGGCGCTGCCCGCCTCGGAAAGAATCCAGATCCTCGCACAGACTCCCTGGTGGTAAAGGCTTGAGACGGTCGCGAACCTTATTTCGAGATCGTCCTGATTACCGCCGAGCACGTAGAGGACATCCATTCTCTCCGAGAAGCCAATCGACTCCGCATCTACCAACTCCGCCATTAGGGACTTCTTGATCTCTCCTCTGAACTCAGCGCCGGCTTTCCCCATCATCCAAAAGGCTCCCGGCGCAAGAAAGAGACAGGATAAGAGAAAGGGCAGAGCTTTTGAAAGGAAGGCTCGATGCTTTTTTTCTGCGGGGAAAAAACCCACCAGACTAGCCTCTGCTCTCACGTCGCCTTCGCTCAAGGGCCAAGTACTCCAGAAGAAGCAGGATGAATCCTATACCAAAAACGAAGATGCCGGAGAACTCGTGAAGAAAACCCCTGGCCACTCTGTCGCCGTAGTGGTTAGCCAGCACGCCCGTGCCCGTGATTCGAAGCATGTTTACGAACAGGGCCAGTGGGACGGCTGAGAGAATCAGCAGCGCTTTTCCTGCAACCGTCCTGTCCAGGAGATAGGCGAAAATGAAACTGAGCATCAAATAAGAGACGATCGAGCGGATTCCGCTGCAGGCATCGGCCACCTCGAGTTGTGTTTGAGCGAAATAGAGCATGTTCCCTTCCCGGTATGCGGGTATTGAGAGGAAGTGTATGACCGCAGTCGAGATCTTGGTTGCAAAAAGCTGCAGCGGGAAAGAGACCGCATTCAGCAGGGAGTCAGGCACAGGGACCATAAATAGCAGAAAGAAAACAGGGAAAGCCATAAGCCTAAGACGGTTTTTCCCTAGACAGAAAAGCAGAAGGCCCGCTAACGAAAAAACCATCATACACCTGGAAACAAAAGCAACCCCCCCGGCATAACTGAGCAGATAAATCCCCATGGAAACCGCCAACAGCGCGAGGCCCCAACGTGAGGAAGGCCCCTGACCCACCTGAACAGCGTCTTTCGATCTCCAAAGAAAATACAAGGAAATAAAAGGGACAAGAATGCCGTGGGAGTTGTCGGAATGGTTCAACCAGGTGTAGATTAGGCTTGGGTATATGGGATAAAAGGAAACAACCCACAGGGCAAGCAGGACGAGAACCCTGACTTTTGTCTTTCTATCGAATGCTGATTCCATATGGTCTTTTCACCCGTGCAAGGCACCGTGAATGATGCGTTGCCCCATGAGCGGGTATACCCTAAAGCAAGGACAGGATTTCCTGGCGATCTTCATTAGAAACAAAGGAATGAACGGGCAGGGTGATTATTTCCCTGGAAATCCTTTTGGCCGAGGGAAAACTCTGTTCCCGGAAATCGGCATTCAGCTCTCCGATCCCGTCAACAGAGTCAGGATATCCCGGCATTATTCCAAGTCCTCTTTTTTCACTCTCCATGAGAACGCGCTTCCGCAAGCCGTCATTGAGAACTCGAATCGGGTACCGCACCAGATTGCGAGTGTTCCCTTGGCCCAATGGATAATGGAAAAGACGGGGATCGCCTGGCAGGGAAGCCCACTTCGCCGCGTTCTCCCCTCTGACATTTTGAAGCTTAGCGAGCTTTTCCTTCCATCGCTTAGCCAAGCCGGCCTGAAACCCAGACACCCGGTTCATTCTGAAATTCGGGTCATAAATCGTTTCCCCGAGCCTTAGAAAAGGTAACGATTTGGGTAACCAGAAGAGAGCGGGCCTCAAGAAGATCGTCATGGCTACCGCTTTTGCCATGATGCTGATTAATGCCGTTACGCTGAGGCTAGGAAGGATTTTAGCCGCGTTCATGATCTCCTCTGCAATGTCCTCGCGGTTTGTCAGGATCACTCCTCCTTCGACCGTGGACAACGCCTTGCCTCTCCCCAGGCTAAAAAAACCCACGTCCCCCAACGTTCCTATCTTTTGCCCTTTCCAGGATCCGCCCATTGCCTGGGCAGCGTCTTCGACAATCGTCACGTAGGGGTCGCCGATCAGTTCTCTCAGTTTTTCGATATCCGCCGGCAGTCCGAAAAGGTGAATGCCCAAAACGGCGAGAAGGCGGCTGTGTTCATGGTTCGCTCTATCCGACTCCTCGTCTTTCGGGTGAAGAGATTCCCTGCCAGCATGACCTTGAACTCTTTCAAGGGGAAGTGCCCCCGAGAGTTGCTCAAAGTCAAAATCAAGGGACTCGGGGTTGACATCACAGAGTCTTACCTTGAGCCCGGCCCTTACGATTGCGGAAGGCACGGAGTAGCAGGTGTATGCAGGGATCAGAACTTCGTCTCTTTCTTCATGAAGCGCTTTCAGGGCCCGCAGAATGACAAATAGGGCCGTCTTCCCCGAAGAGACGATAAAACAGTATCTTACTCCGAAAAATCCTTTCAGGTCCCTTTCAAGTCCTTCGATCTCCCTCGCCCCGCGGATATAACCTCGGAAACCGGCGATAAGGTCCCGAAAGTAGATCGGGGCCGCCGCCGGGGGAAGTGTCCTGCCAAATCTCATTCGGCTGCCGCTCATCTCCATCCCTAAAGCTGACCCTGACCCATCGCTCTGCCTCTTTCAGCTTCCATCAGAGGCTGATGTATTTCCTGATTCTTGGCCCAAGGAACCGAGTGAGGCCAACGGGCAGCCTTTGCCAGCAGGTTATGACCTTCTGAAACCTGTCTTTTTCGACCCGTGCCTTGGTTCGCCCTGGGTCATGATTTCCTACGAAATACCAGTTAAGTGCAGAAGGTTTTGCCCCCCATTGCTCCTTGAACTTGTATGTCCCTTCATCAGGGGATGAACGGCCAAAATCGAACTGTTTGAAACCGTTATCGCATGCGTATTCCAACATGGCCCAATACAGCAACATATTCGGGCTCAGTCTGCTGTATTTTTTCAGGGAAGATGCCCAGGGATGCTCCATAATATTGCTAAAGCCAATCATCATTCCACAGGCCACAGGCTCACGGCCCATGTAGACCACGATGACTTTCGCTGTATCTGCAAACTCGGCCACAACATTTTTCATCATCCCGATCGAGTGGACAGGTGAGCCCAGGTCCCTCATGTTTTCGGAGAACACTTTGTAGAAATCCACGAGAAGTTCCTCTCCTCCAATCCTCGTTTCGAGGCCCTCCTTGAGCGCCTTTTTGATCTGGCTTCTCAGCTTGGATTTGAAGGAGTCCAGTAAGTCCTTACTCGATCCGGGTAGGTCCAAAAGCATGCGGACTTTGTGGGTTCTGACTTCATAGGAAACATCCAATGAGCGGAAGATCGTCTCAAAATTCCGGGGCTCACTTCCCCCTTCCTCAGAGCAACGCGATAAATCCGCATGCCTGAGTTCCAGAAGATCCGCTCTCAGACTGCGTTGAAGTTCCAACGCTCTTCCCAGGAGTTCCGCTGCAACTTTGTCATTCTCGCTTAGAACGCCTCCAAAATCAAAGAACGGAACGGACACGAGCGCATTTCCGAAAATAAAACTCTTCATGTGCACCAAGGGCAGCACACCGACTACGCCGCCAGCCTGTTTGCGTCCTGAATCCGGCGACCCCTTCTCAACCTGGTTTAGGCAGAGGCTACCGCTCGCAGGGACCTCCCTCCCTGCACCCGAAGCTTGCCAGGAATCATCCTTTACCGCTTCTTCAGCAACGAGATAATAGCTTTTATGGCCATAGGTCTTCTCAAAAACCCTTTGCCACCCCGACAGGTGGTAAAGCGTCGCACGGGGATGCGTCAGGACATACCTGTCCCATTTTTCGACATCTTCCTGAGTCTGCAGTTGCCTGATAGAAATGGACATTCAGCTTGGAGTTCTCTTGATCGCTTGGCTAGGTAGTTTGGGGATGTTGGGACATTTTGAGATCAGGTAGGTTGAAGATATTCATAGCACGAAACGAAACGGCATCCGCCGAATTCTAGCAAAAGCCTCCTTAATCTGTCTTCTGTCCTGCTCAGGTTGGTGTAATGCTTGAAACTGGAGATCGCCGCAGTCCCTTCAGGTCTCGGCTGCTCGGGGTCGACCTCCCAGGGGTGCATGTAAAACAGGTACGCCTGCTGCCGACGCAAGATCGCCCTCACGCCCATCCTGAAAACAACCGCCGGGATCAACCGGAAGTATGCCCCTCCGCCCCAAGGAAGAACAAAGCTGCTTCTGCTTTGTTCTGAGCTGAGATCTGAGAGCCGAGAGCTGAAGGGCTTCTTCAAGATCAGATTGCTTATCGGTAATTCGCAGAAGCTATCAGAGATCTTGTAGGCGATGCCCTTTCTCCCACTCCCGTTCAAGGATATCTTTCCGTACCGGCCGTGCATCGCGAAGGAATTGTAGCTCGAATCATAGAGGTACCCCGCTTCCGCGATCATTTTGAGAATATCACCACTGATCGAAAAGCTCGGCGCGCGGTAGCCGTAAACACGAGCCCCTATGATGTCTTCAAGCAGCTTCTTGCTCTTCACGAGGTCTTCTTTAAGATACTCAGTAGAACACTGACTGCAAAGTTCGTGGCCATAACCATGGGAGGCCACCTCATGGCCTCGGGCCTGTATCCCGCGGACAAGATTGGGAAGGCGTTCGGCGAGCCAGCCCAACACGAAAAAGGTGGCGCGAATGCGCGGTAGAGGTTGGAGGATCGCTTCGCTTGAGGAGCGCTCCGCTTGAGGCAAAACATTGTCTTTCGGTTGTTCACCGTTATCCGTTATCCGTTCTTCCTCTGAAAGCTGAAAGCTGATTGCTGACCGCTCGAGACTTGCTTCATCCAGCAAGTCGAGAATTCGATGCGTATTCTTCTCGACTCTCAGTTCGCGGTTCGGCCATGATTCGAAAGGAATCGCTGACTTCAGGTTCTCGACCTGGAACCAGTCTTCAACGTCGATTGTCAACAGCATGTGGCGGGGCATATAGAAATTGATTAATTTACCCTCTTGCAAAGCTTTTTTTCAATAATAATTTCAAGCCTCGTCGTGGTGTTTTCCCTCGAAAAACAATCGAGGAACTCAGCAACGTGGTTACTCTTGATCAACCCGCACCGGTAGTCGTGCATGGCCATCAGAATTGAATCTGCAACTGATTCTGCCGAATCTTCGGAGACGATACGGGAGCTGGGGCTGTAGTCTCCGATTATGCTCGCCACCTCCCCACCAGGAATTGTTGCGAGAAATGGCAGATTCAGCGCGATCCCTTCAAAAAGCTTTGTGCTGATCATAGGTTTAACGATGCGGAGCAACTGGAGGTGTGCTTTTTGAAGAATCTTAAGCATTTCCTGGTGAGGAATTGAAGATTTTGCTGTGACCAGGTCTCTAACGGCAAAATGCTCCGCGATCTCATTCACCCTTTTCTTATCAATTCCAAAATAGAGGAACTGGAAATTGTCGCTGGAGATTTTCCTTTTTTGTTTCAGCAAAGCCAGGGCTTCAAAGAAGCTGGTTGAATCGATACGATCCAAATACATGTTGCCCCCATATACAATGGTGAATTTTGCCAGCTTATCTAGTTTAGCGCTAGGCGCAGCTTCATGGTCAAAACCATTGTAAAGGGTGAACGTCTTATCGGCAACTTCCGGATATGCTTGGAGGTACCCATACCGGACTTCCTCAGCGCTCACGACAAAAACGTCGGCGGCTTCAATGATGATCTTTTCCACCCAAGAATCAATCTTCCTTCGAAAGCCAATGCGCTCAAGGGCATACGGGTTACCTGTACAATAAGGATCACGGAAATCAACAATAAGGGGTCTGCCCGACAATCTTTTCAGAGCGATACCAGCCAGTGCTGAACTGAAAGGGGTGCATGATACGTAGATGTAATCGATATTTTGCCTATTAATGATCCTGTAACCCTTTCGAATCGCGCCCGGGACCCACCAGACGAAGTGATCGGGAATAGAGAAGAGGTCATGAAAGAGGTCGTACTTGAGTTCAAATCCACATGTTTTAAATATCTTAGCTACCAGCCCGTTGAATTTCCCAAGAATCCAAGAGACATTGAGGAGCGAGCTGGCGTAGGTAACCGGCACCCCGGGAGGAGGCCCCTCGTTGCCAACCAGACAATAATGGGGATCAGGGTTCTTGACGCTCAAGACATATGGTGCCCACCCATGCTTTTGTAGGTATTTGGCAAAACCGACGCTCCTTTTGCACCCAACATCAAGGAGCGGCGGAAAATAGTAACAGAGCATCAGGATTCTTCTATCTCTGGATCCCTTCATAAACTGGCACTTGCCAATAAGACTGTTCCTCAAACTGCCCCGAAATTCGGAGTTTTCACAAAAGCGCCGCGATCCGGCAAGACTCCTTGCAAAATGATTCTCCGTGCATACAAACACAAACTGGGAGCCGATAGTTAGAAACGGATACCCTGCGCTTTAATAACTTCATCTCATGCCGGCGGTGTGCGGAGGCTCAATCGCAAATAGTTCAACTTTACGCATCGTTCCGTATACGGCGAGCGCACCTGAGTATCCTGGCCCAAGAGGCAACCTCTCAATATTCCAGCCATCAACACGCACTGAAACATGATGGCTTTTCTTGCAACCGTTCGGTTGTTTGTTTGAAAACATGACGCTGAATCTCTCAAGGGGGAACGATAGCCCCTTCCCGATACCTTTTAGGTAGGCTTCTTTTAGGGTCCAGCAAGCAAAGAATTCCTCATAGAACGCTGAAAGGGAGAGGGAGCTGAGATACTCTCGTTCTTCTATTGAAAAGAAGCGATTAACAATGTCATGTGCATCCGAGATCTCTCGTAAACACTCAACATCAACGCCTAATGGAGTTCCTCGAGCGATCGCGACTAATACCATATCTTGAGAATGCGATAGACTGAAGGAGATCTCGTTGCCGCCTGGCGCTGTGATAAAGGGTTTGCCGTATTCATTTGTCGCAAAATTAAGTTCTTCAGGCCTAGAGCCGAGGTAGGAGCCGAGAAGATATCGAAGGATCGCATGCGCAAACATGTATCTATCTCTATCCGGTCGACGTACAAATCTCCGTGCCCTTTCGACTTCTATATTTGACAGGCCATTCAGAAAGCTATTGTCCGTTAGAAGACTGACTTCGAAACAGCTTCGCCAAACGTGGACTGTCTTTCTATCGATTTCATAATTTGTCGGAGCCGTTTGCCAATGGTTGTCAAGAGCTCTCATCTCACCGAAAATCCTAAACTGGTAACGACTCGGCTAACTTCCGATTAACCAAACTCAAAACCTCAGTCTCAGAGTCTTGTATGAAAAAGTGTCCCCCATGGAAAAAATGTGCGCTAAAATCCTTGGAAGTGTGTTTGCTCCATGCCACAATCTTATCTTCACTTACCTTAGGATCGGCAAGACCCCCAAGAGCCGTTAGCGGGCATTCCAGTGGCAAATCGTCTTTATAGGCATAGGTTTCAGTCATCCGAAAGTCAGCCCTAAGTATGGGGAGGAATATTTCCATGAGTTCTTCATTCTTTGCCACAAGGTCTGGAATCCCTCCAAATCGGCGCACGCGATCAATAAATTCTACATCTGGCAGGTGGGAAAACGGCGGTTCGGGAGCAGGTAGGTGCGGTGCCCGGTATCCTGAAGCAAAAAGGTGCGCAGGCAACCGATGCCCCTGACGTCGCAACTCTCGAATAAGTTCGAATGCGACCAACGCGCCCATACTGTGACCGTAGACCGCGAAAGGCATGTCCATCCGCGGGGTCAACTCCTCGACAAGGGTTTTGACCAGGGAGTCGACCCGAGTAGCGGGAGTCTCCCTCAGCCGGCTCTCTCTTCCCGGCAGGTTAACCCGTACCACCTCGATATGCCTTAAGATCCGCTGGGGCCATCGGTAGTAGGCCACTGCGCCACCTCCAGCAAAAGGCAAGCAATAAAGCTTCCCCCGGAACTGCGCCCGGGTTGAAGAGCGACTGATGCCCAGGCCGATCTTATGCTGTTCACTGTAAGTCATGTATTCCATTCCAGGAGTTGCATCAACAATAAGGTGCAAACTCATCCGCGTCTTGGTTAACCTGTTTGATCACTGTCGCTGGTCAGCACAGCAGATACTGTCGAGAGCACATTGCAAAGCAGGCTTCGAGTTCGAAACTCTGGTTTCTCATTTTCAATCTGTCTAATGATCAATATCAAGTCACCCTGGACCGTTTGTCTCAGGCCGACGAGATCCTATTCGGAATCTTCGTGGTCACCACTGCCGCTTCCGTCGGCTTCCAGCAATCCACAATACTGCCGTACTCCAGCTTGACAACGAGATCTCCAAATCGAAAATATCGATCATCGTGTGTGATCACGACCACCGTTTTTCCTCTGCCTTTGAGCTCCGGCAGCAAATAGGTGTAGAAGACCTCCTTGTACGCAGGGTCTTGATCCGCAGCCCACTCATCGAATACGTAGACCTGGCGATCTTCAAGATAAGCGGTGAGTAGTGCCAGGCGGCGGCGCTGGCCTTGAGAAAGAGCAGTCGTTGAGAATGCTCCATCCTGAATGCTAACCTTCTTGTCAAGTTGCAGGAGCCTCAAGTACTTTCTCGCTGCTGCGTCCGCATCTGCTCCATCGTGACTCGGAACTCGCTCAAAGAGGTAGAAGTCGGAAAAAACTACTGAGAAAAGCTGACGGTAGCTCTGGCTGTCGCTGGGCACAGGTTTTCCTTCGATCCGGATTTCCCCCGAATCGGGCGTGTATAAGCCGGTGAGCAATTTGAGGAGGGTGGTCTTTCCACTGCCATTGCCACCGATTAGAAACACCACCATCCCCGGGCGCAGTGTTAAATTGATCGGTCCGAGCACAAAATTTTCTTGATTGTGATCCCCAACCTCATAGGAGAACCTGACGCCATCCAATTCGATATGTGGAGCGGTCACGGAGATAGGCCCCGCTCCCGCAAACGAAGACTGCGGTTCGCTAGATTGGGAAGGAACCTGTTCATCGGAAGCGAGGGAGAAACCAAGGGCCTCGATCCGCTCCAACGCAGCCTCTGCACGCTGAAACATAGGTGTCAAATCCATAATCCCCCAGATGGGCGCCATTGCATACAACGCGACTAAGGCGTAACCTGTGAGCGTTTCCAAGGAGATTTCTCTAAGTGCAGGCAAAGCAAAAAGCAGGATCCCGATAACCAGATAAAACATGATCTGCGCCCATCCCTCGGCTTTCAAATAGTAATACATGGCAACCAGGTTCTGCTTGCGCAGGTAGCCAGCCGTCCCAACGATCTCCTTTTCAATTACCAGGGCCTGACGATCTGCGCTCATCTTTATCTCCTTTATGCCTTCGGTCAGGGAGCGGAAATGGCTGAACAGCGTATCGCGACCGGCGCGTGCATCCGAGATAGACTTAAACGCCTTTCCGAGTAAAAGTTTGTAACAAATAGCCCCAAAGGCAGTGAGCGCGAGCATGGCCAGAGAAGCAATCCATGAGAGATAGGCGAGGTAGGTCAGGCAACCGACCAGCACGGCAGCGTTGCCCGCCATGGAAGGAAGGGCTTGGATTCCAGAGGACAGAATTGTCACATCGTCAGAAAGAGTGCTCAGAATCCGAGCAGGCCCGATTCGTTCTAGGGTTCGAAAGGGCGTCTGGACGACACGCCTGGAGAGTTCCTCACACAAGCCCAGCACCTTATCCTGAGCGAAGTGAACCATTATCCACCGGGCCCAGAGGCTGGCTGCCAATCTCGCAAAAGCCAAGCAGACAAAGAGGATGATCAAAACACTGCGCGGAGTCGCCTCTCCATCATTGAGAACGCGGTTGATGAGAGCTATAAAACCCGTGCTGGCAAATCCGCTCGCTAGTCCCAATAGTGCGATAGACAGAATGCGCCATCCACCTATTCGGAAAAGCTGCCTAGGGATTTTCAATGCCTAGCCTCGTTATTCCCAAGGTGGTCGCGCAGCAAATCGGCAAGATTCATCACGTAAGGTTTTTTGAGTAAAAAGCCGGAGTCTTCACCTGGTAGGCACACGCATTTAAACCCCTGTTCGGCCAACTTTTCCCAAAAGAGGATGGGATCCTTTCTTCTGCTCAGGTCTCGATCGCTTGGCATGATGTATAATATAGTTCCCTTGTAGCTTTTCGGCGAGTAGCGCGAAAACGCTCTCAAATTAGCATTCTGCACAAGGTCCCTATAACGTTGAGCCCGGTCGCCTCTGTATATGTTGCGCACTTTTACGATTTCCTGGGCGACACTGAGCTTGCTCCTAAGATGCACAAGCCACTGGCGCGGGCTTATCCTTTTGAAAGAGAGGAGGTGTGTGAAAATACGCCGAGTGGCAAACATCACCTGGAGAAACGCAACAGGGATTTTATGGGCCATTGATTTCTCCCCTGGCACAAATGTTTGAACCAGAATCAACGTCGCAACCTTTTGGTCCTGGGCGCTTAATTGTTGAGCAATTTCGAAAGCGATTGCCCCACCCGTGCAAAATCCAGCTATATGATAGGGTCCGTTTAGCTGAACCCTGCGGATTTCATCGAGAAAATCGCTGCCAATGTCCTCCACCCGGTCCAAGGGATCTTGGGTGCCGTCCAATCCAAGAGATTGAAGGCTGTAGACGGGTTGGTCCGGACCAAGGAGCCGAGCGAGTTCGCCGTATCCGAGGGCGCTCCCTCCGAAGCCCGGGATAACAAAGAGAGGCGGCCGGGCCTCACCTGTCTGGATAGCGACCAACGATCCTCCGAACTTCAGGGAATTTTTCTTCATGGCGGCCGCCATTTCTTCAATTGTCGGTGTCTGAAATATAGTAGATAGAGGGAATTGTCTGCCGAACACAGTCTCCATCTGGGTCATCAACCGCAACGCAAGGAGAGAATGGCCACCCACATCGAAGAAGTTGTCCTTTAAACCGATCCCGCTCACCCCTAAAATATTTTCCCAAATCGCAACTAACTGAGTCTCCAAGAGGGGAAAAGCAGTGCTCTCCTCTGGTTTCCTTTCAGGAGGAACAGGGAGCCTTTCGTAGTCCACTTTACCATTTGGCGTCAAGGGGATAGTTACCAATTCTACGTAATGCTGTGGAACCATATACTCCGGCAGTCTGGAGCGAATATACGCCTTAAGATCGAGAATCGCGCCATCTTGTCCTGGTTTCAATACATAATATGCAACCAACTGCTGTTGTCGCTGCTTGTCTTCACGGGATACCACTACACAATTGCCAACGGCCTTCATCTTCTTAATATTGGCTTCGATTTCACCGAGCTCGACCCGAAACCCTCGAATCGATACCTGGCTGTCGGATCGCCCATCAAACATCACCTCGCCATCAGGTAGATAACGACCCAGATCGCCGGTTCTGTAAAGCCGATCCTCAGCGGCGTTGCCAAATGGGTTGGGAATATACCGTTCCCTGGTCAGCGCATCATCGTTGAGGTAACCCGTAGTCAGGTAAGGAGTACGCACATAGATCTCACCCAGTTCCCCCACGCCCGCCAATCGGCCTGATTGATTCAAAATAAGCAGCTGCGCCCCTTCAATCCCTCTGCCCAGTGGAATGCGCCTGCCGACCACAGCTCCATCATCATCCCCCACCACATGATACCCCATCGCCTGGGGCGTTTCGCTGGTACCATAAAAATTGACGCATTCAACCTTAGGAGCAACCTTCCGGATTCTCTCCACATGCTGGCGGGTCAGGATATCGCCACCAAAAAACACGTGATGAAGCGCTGGAAGACCTTCCTCGCCGCCATGGGCTCCGTTCCATCCCTCCGTCAAAACCTGACTCAACGCCGGCGTCATGTGCGAAACCGTTACGCCCTGCTCCCGCATCCAATGCCTGAGCCGCTCCGGTATCAGCATCTCCTCCGATTTCGGAATGCAAAGCGTCCCGCCGACCCAGAGCGGCGAAAAAATGTCACGAAGGAGCGGATCGTGAGACAAACCAGACAACATGCTAAATCGGTCCGAACTGTTGAAACCGAGCTCTTCACAGTGCCAGTTGATAAAGTGTGACAATGGGCGGTGGGTACCAACGATCCCCTTCGGTTGTCCGGTCGTGCCCGAAGTGAATAGGACGTACATCGTGTCATCGGGGCTAACCTTGCCGCCCAAGGGCTCCGCTGATGCACCCGCCAGATAGTTGCGCACAGCCTCCTTCGACCGGGGAATCCCCAGACGGCACACGACCTGGGAAGTATCGACCCAAGTGTGCAGTTCCTCGGCAACCGGTCCCGCGGCTTCCATTTGAAGCCAGCCACGAGGCGACGCCTCCTCCAGCATCTTCACCAAACGGGAGGCAGGATATTGAGGATCAACAATTTGAAATGCCCCACCGGCCTTCAGAACTCCCAGCAACGACAACACAAGACCGGCACTGCGGTGACCGTAAATAGCGACGACATCTCCAGGCTGAACCCCCTTCGAACGAAGTTGATTCGCCACTTGATTGCTACAGCGC
This sequence comes from uncultured delta proteobacterium, assembly GCA_963702565.1. Lineage (GTDB taxonomy): Bacteria > Desulfobacterota > DSM-4660 > Desulfatiglandales > HGW-15 > CAVPDE01. The sequence continues at coordinate 811,069 of CAVPDE010000010.1, forward strand.
TCAAGCTCCCCATAGCTCCAACTCCCCCATGTATCGATAATCGCCGTGTTCCCCGAAAGACGCACGGCCTGCTCGGAAAATCGCTTGTGAACCGCTCCTGCCCATTGGGGAGCAAGCAGTTCGGTCGGGTCGGGTACCTGTTTTTCCTGGGATGGACTGAGAAGAGAATAGTAGCCAATCCTTTTTTCGGGGTCCTCAGCAACCTGCTTCAGCAGGCCTTCATATTGATCGAGCATTGAGGAAATCCGCTCGGCATCAAAAAGATCGGTGTTGTAGTACAGGATCGCCAGCAGGCCCTCCCCGGTCTCAATGGCGTGCAGATTCAGGTCGAACTTGGTCGTCCTGGTGTCCACCTCCAGGGGCTCCAGAGTGAGCTGGTGCAACTGGACGGATCGCAGAGGCGCGTTTTGGAGCACGAACATCACTTGGAACAAGGGAGTGCGGCTCAAGTCGCGCACCGGCTGCAGATCTTCCAGCAGTTTTTCGAAGGGCAGGTCCTGGTTGGAATAGGCCTTGAGCGTCTTTTCGCGCACCCGCGCCAGCAGTTCCAGGAACGGCGGATCGCCGCCCAGGTCGCTGCGGATGACGAGGGTGTTCAGGAAAAAGCCGATTAGTCCTTCGGCCTCGGTGCGCTTTCGATTAGCAATCGGCGTCCCCACCAGAATGTCTTCGTCGCCGCTGTGCCGCAGCAGCAAGACATTGAAGACGGCCAGCAGTGTCATGAAGAGCGTTGCGCCGTTTTGCAGGGAGAGCTCGTGCAGGGCGTTGAGAAGGGTTCGATCGATCTGGATCTGGCACAGGGCGCCCCGGTAAAGCTGCTCCCGGGGACGCGGACGGTCGAGGGGCAGATTGATCTGTGGCAGGCGGCCGCCAAGCTCACTCCGCCAGTAGGCCAGTTGTGCTTTCAGCACCGCATCGGTAAATGTATGACGCTGCCAGTGGGCATAATCCGCATACTGCACGGTCAACTCGGGCAAGTGGTGGTCCGTCCCGGTGCTGAAGGCGTTGTACAGTGTCCCCAATTCGTGCATCAAAATACCGGTGGACCATCCGTCGAACACCACATGGTGCAGGGTCAGCATCAGAACATGCACGTCGGCATGCACCTTGACCAGAAGCATTCGCAGCAAGGGACCTTGCGCCAGACGGAAGACATGTTCGGCTTCCTGCTTGGAGAGGCGCTGGACCTCGACCCAGCGTTCGGCTGCGGATCGTGAGCGGAGGTCGACGATTTCCAAGCCTCTGGGGGCATGAGGCTTAATGACCTGCACGGGTTCGCCATTCTTGGAAACAAAGATTGTCCGCAAACTTTCGTGCCGGCGGATGATTTCATTCAGGCTTTTTTCCAGAGCCGCGACATCGAGTTGTCCGCTGAGCTTCACATGGGCCGCGATGTTATAGGCGAAGCTTTCCGGTTCAATTTGATTCAGCAGCCACAAACGCTGCTGCGCCCAGGAGAGCGGTAGATCGCCGTCGCGGGCCACCGGCGCAATCGGTTCGTTCAGCGGACCGGCTGCTGGACCCCTGCCCGATTGCATGAGCGCTAGCAATTCCGCTTTGCGCTGTTTCAGATCGGCCAACAGGTCGTCGGTGACGATACCGGGGGGCGCGCTGACATGCAGCTTCTCGCCATCGGCCTGCAGTTCGATGCCCAGCGCCCGCAGCCGTGCGATGAAATCCAAGTCCTTCATAGCTCGAAATGTTCTCGCATGCTCCTGTCCGCGCCGGCCTTCGCTCTATCGCTTGCGGCGCTCGCCCATTTCAAGGTATCGATCAAACGGGCCAGCTCCGCGACGGTGGTCGCCTCGAACAGACTGCGCAGGTCCATGCGGATACCGAAATGCTGTTGAATGCGCGAATGGACCTGGGTGGCCAGCAGCGAATGGCCGCCCAAGGCGAAGAAATCATCCTGGATGCCCACGCGCTTCACCCCCAGAACCTCTTGCCATATGCCCACCAGCCCTGTTTCAAGGGCATTGCGCGGCGCTTGATAAGCAGCGCCGCCACTCAGACGGCCTTTCTCCGGCCGCGGCAATGCGCGCCGGTCGATTTTGCCGGCGGGGCTCAGCGGCATCCTTTCCAGAGTGTTGAACGAGGTTGGAATCATGTAGTCCGGCAGCCGTTGCTTCAAAAACTGACGCAAACCGTCCACATCGGCCGTGCTCGCGTTATCGAAAATGAGGTAGGCCGCCAGCTCGTAGCCGGTCTGCGGCTCGCCCCAGGCAATCACAGCCGCATCGTTCACGCCGGGATATTGCTTGATCGCAGACTCCACCTCGCCGGGCTCGACGCGGTTGCCTCTGATCTTGACCTGAAAATCCATGCGTCCCAGCAGCTCGATGTTGCCGTCCGGCAGCAGCCGCGCCAAGTCGCCGGTTTTGTAGAGCCTGACCTGCGTACCGGGCCGGGACGCATGCTGAATGAACCGTTCGGCGGTCAATTCGGGCAGGTTCAGGTATCCGCGGGCCACGCCGGCCCCGCCGATATACAGCTCGCCGACGACCCCCGCCGGCACGGGCTGCCGGTGGTTGTCCAGAACACAGACCTGCATGTTGCGAAATGGTTTGCCGATGGGCAGCAGCCGCCCGCCGCCCAGCCCCGAAGCGCTTTTTTCATAGTAGGTGCTGTCGATGGCGGCTTCCGTCACGCCGAAGGAATTGATCAAGCGCGTGCCGGGAGCGCAGACTTTCAGAAAAGCGTCGTATTCATCCCCAAACCAGCTGTCCGAGCCGCAGATCAGCACCTTGAGCGTCTCCAGTCGCTGGCCGGACCGGTCTAGGTGCTTGACCAGGTTTCGCAGCACCACCGGCACAAACTCGGCGCAGTCGACAGCCTCGCGCTGCATCAACGCCACAAGATCCTCGGGCACCATCAGGATCTCCTTGGCGCACAGCACCAATTTGGCGCCGGAGCACAGAGCACGCACAAAATCACCCGTGAAGACGTCAAAGGAAAAGCTGGCCATCTCCAGATGAGAGCGCAGGCCGGTCAGCCCATAAGCTTCTTCCCAGGCCGCGTAGGCGTTGGCCAGACTGCGATGCTCGACCATAACCCCCTTGGCGCGGCCCGTGGTGCCCGATGTGTAGATCACATAGGCCAGGCTGTTAGAGGCGACGCGGATCTGGGGATTCGCGTCGGGCTGGGCGGCGATGATCGCTTGTTCGGCCTCCAGATCGACCACCTTGGCCGCTGTAGGAGGCAGCTGGCGGCGCAGGTCGCCACACGATATTACAAAGGGTGCGAGTGTGTCCTCCAGCATGTGGGCAATCCGCTTTTGCGGGAAGGCCGGATCGATGGGCAAATAGGCTCCGCCGGCCTTCATGACGGCCATCACGGCCACGATCAGCTCCAGCGAGCGCTCCAGAAAGATCCCCACGATGGTTTCAGGCCCGACGCCCATCCCGGCCAGATGGTTGGCCAGCCGGTTGGACTGCCTCTCCAATTCCCCATAGGAGAGGCGGCGGCTCTGCCAGACCACCGCAGGTGCCTGGGGCTGGCACTGCGCCTGCTGCATGAAGCGCTGGTGCACCAGGGGCAGCCCGGCCACGGCCTGCTCCTGAGCCGCCAGTGCCGCCGCTTCCCATTGGGCCAGGGCCTGCTGCTCCTCGGCCGCCGTCAGCATGGGCAGAGCGCCCAAGAGGCAGTCCGGATCGCCCAGGACGCCGGCCAGAAGGCGCTGGAAATGCTGCTCCATGCGGCGCACGCTGTCGGCCTCGAACACGCCCCGGCTGAACTTGAAGGTGCCCCAGATGGCCTCCTCGGCTTCCACCAATTCCAGCGACAAATCCAACTGACCCTCCTGTTGCGGGATATAGTAGGACTCGATCTGCAACCCGCCAAAATCGATGGAAGCGTCCGGGGCCTTGAGGTTGAAGATGGCTGTTATATCGTCCGAACGCTGCGGCTTCTGCAGGACGAAATCCACCTGGAAAAGAGGAGAGCGGGTCAGGCTGCGATCCGGCCTCAGGCGCTTGGTCAGCAGTGCCAGTGGATAATCCTGGTGCTCTATGCAGGCGAGCACCGTGCCACGGATCTTGCCTAAGAAATCCCGGAAAGACATATCCCCCGCAGGACGGCCGCGAATGACCACCGGATTGACAAAACAGCCCAGGACGCCGGCAAATTCGGGACGACTGCGGCCCGACATGGGCGAGCTGACCAGGATGTCTTCCTGGCCGGTGTAGCGATAGAGCAAGACCTGGTATGCGGCCAGCAGCAGCATGTAGATGGTGACGCCTTCCTGTCGCGCGAACTGCTTTATTTTGCAGGTCATCTCGCCGTCTAGGCAGAAGAGATGCGAACCACCGTGCAGGCTGCGCATCGGTTGCCAGCCGGAGGTCGGCGAAAGGTTGAGCTGCGGCAGTGGGCCGTCCAGCTGTCGCTTCCAGAAATTCCAGTGCCGTTCACCTTCGGGGCCATCGACCATCTGCGCTTGCCATTGGATGTAATGCGTGTACTCACTCTCGACGCGCTCCAGTGAAGCCGGCCGGCCCGCGCGGTAGGCCTGATACAGGCTGCGCATTTCATCCAGCAGCAGCCACATGGACCAACCGTCCACGGCAATGTGGTGCGCCGCGATCAGCAGGATGTGATCGCCACCGGCGGCGCGAAAAAGGCGTACCCGCATCGGCGCCTCCTGCTCCAAGTTAAAAGCGGCCTGATAGGATTGGGTGACTGCCATCTTCAACGCCTCAGGGGAGAGGCCTTCGGCCGCGATAATGCTGAAATCCGCGGGCATATACCCGTGACAATGCAGAACCAGGCGGCCTTCCTCCACGGCATAAGTCGTACGCAACATAGCGTGCCGGTCGGTCAGGGTCTGGAAGACATGGCGCAAGACTTCATGGTCCACGGCCGAGATGACCCGGGCGCAAAAAGCGACATTGTAAGCGCTAGTGCCGGGCATGGCCTGCCACAACAACCAGAGGGCCTGCTGCGCAAAGGACGGCGCGTGGGTGCGTATGGTCTGTCCGGCGGCGCCGCGCAATGCCTCCAGTACTTGGCCTTTTTGCTGCCGGAGCATTTCCCGGCAATCGGGCGTCAGCGCCCCCTGGGGCGCGCGATACTTGAGGTTGTCACCTTCGAACCACAGCGTGACGCCCTGCCCAGCGAGACTCTCGATCAGTTGCTGCGGCGTCATATGTCACCTTCTTCCCAGGCGCCTTCCGCCGGTGTCGCCATTTCAGAGGGGCGACTGTCATGGTCCGGCGCTGCGGGACGCTTTTGCAGCAGATTGAAGAGCGTTTCGGCAATCTGCGTGATGGTGCTGTTATCCAGAAGTTCGACCACCGGCACGGTCAATCCCAGATCGGTCTCGAGGCGGTTTTTTACCTGCACTGCCATCAGCGAATCGAACCCAAGGTTCATCAACGGCTGGTTTTCCGCGATCTCTTCTTCCCTAACCAGAAGTTCTCTAGCGACCTGCCGGCGCAGATAGGAGAGCAGCATGACGCGCTGGGCCTGCGCTTCCGCGGTCAGGAGCTCTCGCCGAGCGAAAGCGGGAACCTCCCGGGCATTTGCCCTCGCCTTGCCTTGGTCTATGATTTCCGCCAGGATGGACAGGGCCGCGATCTGCGGATCGGCCTGCGCAGCGCGCCCCCAATCGACGGGGAACACGCCGATCTGGCAAGGGAGGGGTACCTGCGACCCGCTCTGGCCACACAAGAGACTTTCTAGGATGGCCAGGCCATGTTGCGGCTGGATCAATTCCACGCCGCTGCCTGCGATGCGAAGCTGGTCCCTGAGGTCTAAACCCGAAGCCATGCCCACCCGGTCCCAGGCCCCCCAGTTGATGCTCAAGGCTGGCAGGGCTCTGGATCTCCGATGCCAGGCCAGGGCGTCCATATAGGCGTTGGCGGCCGCATAAGGCCCCTGCCCCACCGATCCTAAAATCGCGGCCATCGAGGAGAACAGAACGAAGAAATCCAAGGGTAGATCTTGGGTGGCCGCGTGCAAATTCCACGCGCCGGCGACCTTGGGCCTCATGACCCGCGCGAAGCGCTCGGCGGTCTGCTGCACGAGCACACCGTCGTCGAGAACGCCCGCCGCATGAAACACCCCGCGCAGCGGCGGCAGGGTGTCGCGGATCTGCTGCAAGCAGCGGGCCACGTCCTGGGCCGAACCGGCATCGCCTTGGAAACATTCGATCCGCGCCCCGCGCCGCCGCAACTCCGCCAAGCGTGCCTCAGTCTCTCTATTTGGAGCGCTGCGGCCCATTAACACGATGGACCCAGCACCCTTGCGTACCAGCCATTGCATCAACTCGAAACCGATGCCGCCCAGCCCTCCGGTGATCCAATAGGTACCCCTCGCGTGAATCTCAGAGGCGGTGGAAGCCCGCGGCAGATGATAGGGCGTCAAGCGCTGGGCCAACCAGCGCTCTGGACCGACGGCCAGGCAAGTTTCGGTTGCCGCCCCCAAGGCCTCCGACAGGAGCGCGACTGCCAGGGCGTCGCTACCCGACGGGTCCAGATCCAGCAGCCCGCCCCACAGTCCGGGGTGTTCGACCTGGATGGTGCGGGCCAGTCCTACCAGAGGTGCCTGACCCAGAGCGGGGCAATCATCGCGGCCGTCGCCGGCCAAAGCCCCTCGGGTGACGATCCACAACTTCCGGGTCCCGGAAGACTGAACTGTGGACAGCACTTTGAGCAGTTCGAGCAGCGCCGCAATAGTCGGCAGCCGATCATGGATGGCGGTCAGGCCGCACGGCAAAGGCCCGGCCCCATCGTCCAGGCCCCAGAGGAAGGCAATCCCCGTCGCCATTCCGTCTGCCTGCCACGCGGGATCATCGGCGGCCGGCGGCCGTTCCTCGCCGCGCCGGACCATGATGCACTGGTGCCCCCGTTGCGAAAGAGCCAGCTTCAAGCCGCCGCCCAGGCCCGCGGCGTCGGCGAAGATAATCCAGCGCTGCGGGCCGCCAGCACCCCGCCGGCCGTCCATGGGGCGCCACTGCAATTGGTAGAGACAATCTTCGCCGGCCTGGGCGGCCATGCCGCGGGACAAGGGTTGACGCTCGCTGGCCCGCAATTGCAAACCGCTGAGTTCCACGACTGTTTGGCCGCGGCTGTCCATGACATGCACGTCGGCGCTCAAGGTTTGACGGTTGCCGGCGGCCGGGCGGCGCACGGCGACGTGGCTCCACATATCCGCACCCGGTCGGGTTTCAAAGCGGATGCGATCCAAACTGAAAGGCATATAGATCCTGTGCCGTTTATCGGCCTCGGCCGGCAGGGCCGCACCGATGGCCTGTAGGCAGGCATCTAATAAGGCAGGATGCACCCAGTACCCCTCCCCTGTTCCGGCGGGCATGGCGGCGGGGATGATCCGGCCCAGCGCGGCACCTTCTGCGTGGCGCAATTCCGCAATGCCTTGGAAAAGAGGGCCGTAGTTGAACCCTTGCGACTGCAGCATCTCGTAATACGCAGCCGTCGCCAACACATCGCTGAACCCGGATTTTAGATTTTCAAGATCATGAATCTGGCTCTCCGGCGCGAGCGCCCCGGTGAGCAGTTCGCCTCTGACATGGAGGGTCCATGCCTGGGACAGGTCGAGCAAGCCTTCCGGCATGCTGTAGATACTGAAACTCGCGCGGCCGCCCGCTGCGGCTCGCAAAATGAGCTGCACGGTGCACGTCGTGCCCTCCGCAAAGAGCAGGGGCTGCTGTATCTCGACCTTTTCCAGCACCGGGTGATCCAGCGCATAGGCATCGGCGGCCGCCGCGCGGAGCATCTCGAGATAAACGGTCAGCGGGCAGACCACGCTCCCATGAACCTGGTGCTGCGCCAGGAAAGGCAGCGCCGCCACGCTCAGGTCGCTCTCATAGGTGATGAACTCCTGGGACGGTGAACGCAGCCGCCGCTGCAGCAGCGGGTGGCGGCCCGGCCGCGACCCTGCGGGAGCATGGACAGACGAGGCGGCCCCAGGCGTTTCCCTCTGCTGCACGGCAAACCTCTGGCGTCTGAAGGGGTAGCCGGGAAGAACCAGTCGCTTGAACCGGTAAGGCCGATCGAAACCCGTCCAGTCGATCTTGACCCCCTTCTGATACAGCCGGCCCAGGCTCTCGATCATCTGCGGCCAGTCTTCGCGATCCTTCTGCAACGACGGCAGCCACTGGCCGTAGTCGGCCGGCAGGCAGCGGCGGGCCATGCCAGTGAGCGCCGGGTGGGGACCGACTTCTAGAAACAGGGCATAGCCGTGCCGCTGCAGCGTCGTGCAGCTCTCCGCCAAGCGCACCGGCTGGCAGGCCTGCCGCCGCCAGTAAGGCGCATCCGGAACTTCGCGGGGAGGCAGGACCGCGCCTGAGAGGTTGGAAACCAGCGGCAGTTTTGGCGCCCGGAAGGTCACCCTGGCGGCGGCCTGCTCAAAACGGTCCAGCTCCCCGGCGCTGTGCGCGCTTTCCGCCATCATCCCATCCACGGCGCCGCCTGCAGGCAGCTGCTGCATCATGCGGCCGCGTTCGGCCATCAAGCGCAGTCCCTCTTCCAAACTGAAAACTTCGGCAATGCACGCGGCAACATACTCGCCGGCGCCGTGCCCCAGAACGACGGCCGGTTCGATCCCCCAAGCACGCCACAGCTGCGCCAGGGCATACTCAAGAGCAAACAGCGCCGGCTGGGCGTAGCGCGTCTCACCGATGGGGCTGGTTTGATCGGCTTTGGGGTATAAAACCGCCAGCAAGGGCATATCCACTTCGCCTGCGAGCAGATCACTGCAGTGATCGATGACGCGCCTGAACTCGGGCTGCGTTTCGTAAAGCTGCCGCCCCATGCCGGCGTATTGGCTGCCCTGGCCGCTGAACAGAAAGGCGATTCTCGGCGGCGTGGCGCCCAGCCCCGGCCGCTCCGGCTCTGCCCCAGCTGTGGCACCGGCGAGCAATCGTTCCATCTGGAAGCGCGCCTCGGCTAGGCCCCTGGCCGCCACGGTCATCCGCTGATCGAAATGGGTCCGGCCTGTGTTGGCGCTGTGGCAGATATCGGCCCAGTCCGCCACGGCGCCGGGTTCCAGAAGGCCGGCGTACTGGAGCGCCACCGCCCCCAAGCTTTGCGCGTCCCTGGCCGAGAGCGCCAGGATGTGCCATGGGCGCTGGACAGCGGGCGCGGCGGGCTGCGTCGCGGGGGCCGGACCGAGGATGATGTGCGCATTGGTACCGCTCAACCCGAAGGAGCTCACCCCGACCAGGCGTTCGGCGCATCCGGCGGGCCAGGGCATCGCCCGGCCGGGAATCACCAGATCGACGTTTCCAGGATCGATATGCGCGTTAAGTTTCTGAAAGTGCAGGTTCGGCGGGATCTCTGCATGCTGCACGGCCAGGACGGCCTTGATCAGGCTGGCGATGCCCGCCGCGGCCTCCAGGTGTCCCAAATTGGTCTTCACTGAGCCGACGACCAAAGGCCTGCCCGGCGGGCGCTCCCTGCCTAGCACCTCCAGAATGGCCGCCATCTCGATGGGATCTCCCAGGGCGGTGCCGGTCCCGTGGGCCTCCACAAATCCGATCTGTTCCGCGTCAACCCTAGCGTTGCGCAGAGCCTCCCGCAAAACCGCTTGCTGGGCCGAACCATTGGGAACGGTCAAACCGCTGCTGGCACCGTCCTGGTTCAGCGCCGAGCCGCGGATCACCGCACAGATGAGGTCGCCCTGGGCCACGGCGTCGGAGAGCCGTTTGAGCACCACCACGCCGCAGCCCTCACCCCTGGCAAAACCGTCCGCCCGCGCATCGAAGGCCTTGCAGCGGCCATCGGGCGCCAGGGCGCGCAACCGGGAAAGGTAAATGAAAGTTTCGGGGCTCAGCATCAGGTGCACCCCCCCCGCCAGGGCCATAGCACACTCTCCCGCGCGCAGACTCTGGCAGGCGAGATGGACGGCCACCAGGGAAGAGGAACAGGCCGTGTCCACGATCAGGCTGGGACCTTCCAACCCCAGGCAATAGGAAACCCGCCCGGCCGCAAAACATAGGCCGCCGCCAGAGCCGGTGTAGGGATCGATTTGGGCCGGCTCCGCGCGCCGCAGGCCGATGCCCGCATAATCGCTGCTGCCGATGCCCACAAAGACCCCCACGCGTGCGCCCCGCAAACGATCCGGCGCCTGGCCCGCGTGCTCCAGCGCGTGCCAAGTCACTTCCAGTATCAGCCGCTGCTGGGGGTCGAGTCTGCGAGCCTCGCGCGGTGAGATTCCGAAAAATTTGGCGTCGAAGACATCGACCTGCTCCAGAAAGCCGCCCCGGCGGGTGTAGATCTTGCCAGGGGCATCCGGGTCAGGGTCGTAGTAAGCATCCATGGTCCAGCGGTCCGGCGGGACCTCCTGAATGGCGTCCCCGCCCCGGCGCAAGAACTGCCAGAAAGCCTCGGGCGTCTCCGCCCTCCCCGGAAAACGGCAGCCCATGCCGATGATCGCGATGGGTTCATGGCTGGCACGCTCCGCCGCGGCAAGCTTGGCTTGCATCTTGTCCAGGGCCTCGAGGGCATGCTTCAACAGGGCCTGGCGGTCGGCGATGGCTGGTTTCTGGTTCATGCACCTCTCCGGAGGGCACCCCGGCGTCGGCACCTGGCCGTCATGGCTCCATCTCCTGCAGCTTGGCGGCCAGGAGCGACGCCAGTTGATCTTCGGAAAGCTCCTCACGCTGCGGCCCAGGCGCCTCCTTTCGGGTCTCGCCGCCCGACACGCCCGGCGCACCGGCCGCGGCGCCCTCCGGCCGGCATACATGACCGACCAGATGGCGGGCCAGCGATTCGGCCGTCGGATGATCGAAAACCACGGTGGAGGAGAGCGACTGGCCGAAGGCGGCCTGCAGCCGGTTCTTCAGCTCCACCGCCGTCAGCGAATCCATGCCCAGGTCGAAAAAACCGGTCTGCGGTTCGATGGCCGAGGCCTGCTTCAGATCAAGGACCGCGCCCACCAGGAAGCACACCTTTTCCATGATCAGCCCCAGACGCTCGGCCGGGTGGGTATTCTCCAGCAGGCTCTGAAAGGCGGCGTCTTCGCCCGCCGGCGCTTTCTGCGCTGCCGGTCCTGATCGTCGCAGGTCCAGATCGCGGAACAGGGCCGGGATCTTCCCGGCGCCGAAGCGCTCCAGGTACTTGCCCCATTCCACCGCCAGCACGGCCGCCTGGGCGCACCCGTCCCGCAGCAAATCACCCAGCAGCGCCAGGGCATCACTGACGGTCATGGTTTTAAACCCGCCCTGGGTCCACTGCGCCTCGCGCGCCTCGCCCACGGCCTGGGCCATGCCGGTTTTGGCCCATGGGCCCCAGTCGATGCTCACAGCCGGCAGCCCCAGCAGGCGCCGGTAGTGGGCCAGGGCATCCAGGAAAGCATTGGCCGCCGCGTAGTTGCCCAGACCCACGGGCGCCAGAAAAGAGGCGGCCGAGGAGAAAAGCACGAAATGCTCCAGCGGCAGATCCCGGGTCATTTCATGCAGCAGCCAGGCGCCGCTGACTTTGGGCGCAAAGACGCGCTCGAACCGGTCCCAGGTGTGGCCGCTTAGCACGCGGTCTTCGAAGATGCCCGCCAGATGCAGCACCCCCCGAAGGGGCGGCATCGACCGCTGGATCAGTTCCAGGACGCGCTGCAGATCGCTTCGGACGGAGACATCGGCGGCCGCCGTATAGACCGTTGCACCGCGAGCGCGCCATTGCTCGATGAGCGCCTGGGCCGCCGGGCTTGGGCCGCTGCGCCCCATCAGCATCAGGTTGGCCGCGCCACGACCCACCATCCACTCGGCGAGCTTGAGGCCCATACCCCCCAAGCCGCCGGTGATTAGATAAGTGGCGTCGGGCGAAAAGAGCGCCGCACCGTCGGCCGAGCGTTCCAGTCGGTGCCGGACCAGGCGACCCACATAGCGCTTGTCGCCGCGCAGGAGAACCTGATCCTCGACGCCGGCCCGGCGCACTTCGGCGATGAGCGACGCCAGTTCCTCATCCGTTGCAGGGCCGCCCAGATCGACCAGCCCGCCCCAGAATTCAGGATGCTCCTGGGCCATGGTCCGGCCCAAGCCCCACACGGGTGCTTGCGCCACGGCAACGTGCGAGGCCTCCAGATGCGCTGCCTGGGCGCCGGCAGTGACCAGCCAGAGACGGGGTTTTTGGGTCCAGGCGCCCTGGATCAGCGCCTGCATCAGAGCCAGGGCGCTGCGGCAGCCGCTGTGGGCCGCCTCCGGCAGGCGGCCGACGCCCTCCGGCCCTTGCAGGTGCAGCACTCGCACCGGCGCGGCGGCCTTGTCCAGGCCAGCGCCGCGGAAGAACCGGCCGTACGAATCCGCGGAGTACCCATCGATCTCCCACTGCTGTGCGTCGATCGGGCGGTATTGGGCTCCCTGGGATACCACCAGGCACTCCTGGCCGCTGGCCCGCAGCATCCTCGCCAGACGCGCGGCGGGATCGCCGCTCTGCGCCACGAGCACCCAGGGGGCCGGCCGCGCATCGCGCGCGGCGGCCGCATCCGTCGACTCTTGAGGCGCCCGAGCCAGCAGCAGGGTCTGCTTAGGCAGCTCTTGCTGGTCCGCATCGCCGGCGGAAGGAATGGCCCCGGCATCGCCGAACCCCTCTTCAGTCAAGAGCTGCAACCACCGGTTTGCATCGACCAGCGGGTGGGCCGGCCGCACCTCGCGGTCGCTGAAGCGCCACCAGCCGTCGGTGAGTCCGAAGGTCAGATCGACCCAGCGCTGCGGGGCGCTGCCTTCCAGCAGCACCAGCAGCCCGCCGGGCGCCAGCAACCGCCGGATGTGGCCCAGGGCATCTTTCAGACTGGCCGTGGCATGCAGGACATTCGCGGCGATCACCATATCGAAGCTGCCGGAGGCGAAACCCTGGCTAACGGGTTCTTTTTCAATATCCAGTATTCCGTAATGCACAAAAGCATGGTCGGCGAACTTTTGCCTGGCCTTGCTCAAGAAGAGCTGGGCCACGTCGGTGAAGGCGTACTCCGCGGTCTCGGCGCTCAGCAAGGGCAGCACGGCGGAAGTCGTGCCACCGGTGCCTGCACCGATCTCCAGAATTCTCAGTTTTGTTCCGGCCGGCCGGCTTTCCAGGAGCAGGGCGGTGGTCTGTTGAATCAACCCATTGTAAGCTTGGGCCATGGGCGATGTCTGGGTGAGTTTCTCCACCTCGGCCATGGACCCGCGAGGAAAGAGCAGTTGCAGGGGATCCTGCTCGCCGCGCAGCACCTGCGCCAGCCTGGCCCCGCACCGCGTCAACATTTCCACCTCGCCGTCAAACTGCGGATAGTTCTCTCGAGCGGTTGTGATATGCTGCAGATAGGGCTCCGGCGCCGGAACCGTTTGCACGCGCCAAGCGCCTTGCCGCCGGGCCACTATCTGCTCTTCGACCAATATGTCGATCAGCCGGACCAGCAGATCCGAATATTTTGTCTGCACGCCCAGCTGCTCCATCAGCCTCTCACGGTCAAGCTCCATATCTGGCGCCAAAGACAGTCCCAGGCTTTGCAAACCCGCCAGTATATATCCCACGCTGGCAGCTTCAAGGTGCTGGATAAGATCTTGGTAGGCGTCCAGCCCAAAGCGGCGGTCCCACTGGTCTACAGCGCTGCAGATGCGGTTTGCGACTTGAGATGGAGCGGGCATGCGCTCGGCGAAGGTGCCCGCCATCGGGTTGTCTGGAACCTGGGGCTTCCATTCCAAACTGTACAGCCAGTGGCTGAACTTGGATCGGGAAGGTGAGATTAGCGCTTCCCGGCGGGCGCGCTTGAGTCGCATCCCGGTGATACGCCCGCGAGGTTCGCCCTGGGCATTGAGCAAGCGAATATCGCCTAACAATACGTCGGCCCCGCCTCTGGCGCCGGGGCGAATCTCCCCAAATGCCCAGGTGATTTCCTGGGCCGCCGCCTCAATTACCAATTCCTCGAATCCGATCATCAAATAGGTCGGTTGGTCCGCACCGGCGGGCATGGCTGCTCCCAGGGTCTGAAAGGCGGCATCGAGAAGCACGGGATGGAGGGCATAGGTAGCGGGCTCAGGTGCCAGAGCCTCGGGTAGCTTCAAGCGCCCCAGGGCTTTTCCCTGGCCGCGCCAAAGTTCCTGGACGCCTTGAAACGCCGGGCCGAAGGCGACACCCAGCCCCTCGAGTTCACGGTAGTAGGCATCACCGGTCTGATGATGGCCGATTGCGGTCTGCAGGGCGGCGATGTCCAGCCGTTCGGCGAAGGTTTGCCCGGCCGCAGCGGCGTTCTTGCCGATTTTGCCCGAGACGTGCAATGACCATGTGCTGCTGTCTTCTCCTGCCCCGACGCCCTTGCTGAAGATTTGGAAGTCGGCCTCCTGTCCGTCGCCATCGGCGAAGATGAGTTGCACGTCTCTGCTCTGCCCATCGGGCAGCACCAGGGGTTCGCTCATGGTCATGTCCGCAATGGGTCGCGGGATGGCCCGCCCGCTGCCGACAGCGGCAGCCATGACCATCGCTATGAAGAGAGGCGCCGGCAGCACAACAAGGTCAAAAACCCGATGATCGGAAAGATAGGGCAGTCTGGCGCAGTCCACCCGGGTGCTGAAAATTGTTTCCTTCTTGGCGGTCTCCAAAACGCTGTCGATGAGGGGGTGCAGCGTATAGCCGGGAACCATTGACACAGAAGCGTCCTTGTGGCCGCTCCGGACGCGCTGTTTTAACCAGTAGCGTTCCCGTTCAAAGGGGTAGGTGGGCAGGGCCAGTGGCTTGCGCGCATACGGGGCATCAAACCCCGACCAGTCGGGCGTGATCCCCTGCAGATACAAATGCCCTAGACTCTCCAGCAACTGACCCCAATCCTTTTGCCCCCGGCGAAGCGACGGTAACCATACCCCGTAATCATCCGGCACACAACCGCGTCCCATTCCCAGCAACACGGGATGCGGTCCAACCTCCACAAACACCTCGACCCCCTGCTTCTTCAACTCTCTCATCCCCGCCTCAAACTGCACCGGCGAACGCATGTGCCTGCGCCAGTATCCCGGATCCCCCAGTCGATCCACTCCCGCCAGTTGACCCGTCAGGTTGGACACCACATCCACCTGCGGCGGCCCGTACTTGACCTCCGACGCCGCCTGCTCAAACCGATCCAGCACCGGATCCATCAAGGCCGAGTGAAACGCATGCGATACGGTCAAATACTGGGACTCCATCCCCTCCGCCTCCAAGGCGGCCAACACCGTAGCTAATTCCCCACGCTCCCCGGACAACACCGTGTTGTTCGGCCCATTGACCGCCGCCACCGAGACCAACCCGCCTCGGGCCTCCACAGCCTTCTGCACCCGGGCCGCATCCGCAAATACAGCCGCCATGGCCCCGCCGGCCGGCAATGACTGGATCAACCGGCCACGCTCGGCTACCAGCCGCAGCCCTTCCTCCAAGCTGAATACCCCGGCCACACAGGCCGCTACATACTCTCCCACACTGTGACCCATCACCACCGAAGGCCGAATCCCCCAAGACGCCCATAACTGTGCAAGCGCATACTCCAGCGCAAACAAGGCCGGCTGCGTATAGGCCGTTTGATCCAACAACGCATCCGCCGACGACTCGGGATAAATCACGGACAACAGGGGAGTGCCAAGAATAGGTGCCAGGATCTCACTGCAACGCTCCAGCGCATCCCGAAACACCGGCTGCGTCTCATAAAGATCTCGCCCCATCCCTGCATACTGCGACCCTTGACCCGTAAATAAAAACGCCAACCGCGGAGGGATTTTGGTTTCCACGCGTCGGAAGGAAACACCCTGCGGGATGCTCTCGAGGGTCAGCCCATCGAGCGTCGCCGAGAGCCCGGCAGAACTTTTCGCTTTAAGGAACAAGCGGTAATCATGGTGTGAACGTCCAGCATTCAAAGTGAAGGCGATGTCCTCGATAAACGCTGGGTTGCTGTCTGTTTTCTGAGAGTTCAAGAACGCGTGGAACTGCTCGATTTTAACCTGCAGCGCGCTGCGGCTTCGCGCCGAAAGGCACAGCGGGTGCAGCGGCCGCCTGGGCTGTGGTGCGACAGCCGCGATCGCGGGCGCCTCCTCTAGGATCATATGGGCGTTAGTGCCACTGAAGCCAAAGGAGCTTACGCCTGCAGCACGACAGTCTTTTTTTGATATCCACGCAGCATATTCCATAGTCACCTTGACAGGCAGTCGCTCCCATGCGATGTGTGGGTTGGGATTATGAAAATGCAAACTGGGCGGGAGTCCTTGGCGTTCCAGGCATAGCACCGTCTTTATCAACCCAGCTATACCTGCCGCGGCCTCCAGATGACCAATGTTGGACTTGACCGATCCGATCATCAATGGGTTTTCCGGGGAACGTCCCTCTCCCAGCACAGCCGCCAAGGCCTGGACCTCAATGGGATCGCCTAGAGCAGTTCCTGTTCCATGGCATTCCACATAGCCGATATCCGAAGCGGCCATGCCGGAATCCCTCAGCGCCGCCCGGATAACTGCCTCCTGTGCCGGACCGTTGGGAGCCGTCAATCCGTTGCTGCGGCCATCCTGATTGACCGCAGAACCGCGAATCACCGCAACGATGCGATTGCCGTCCTTCAATGCGTGCGACAACCGTTTCAATAGAACGATGCCGCACCCTTCGCCGCGTACAAAGCCGTCGGCCGCAGCGTCGAAAGCTTTGCACCGCCCGTCGGGAGCCATCATCTGGATCTTGGAGAGTGTGATCGTGGCCTCAGGCGCCAGGATCAGGTTGACCCCGCCAGCCAAAGCCAGCCGGCATTCGTTCATCAGGAGACTCTTGCAGGCCAGATGGACGGCGGCCAAAGACGACGAACATGCCGTGTCGATGGCGTAGGCCGGCCCTTGGAGGCCAAGGATGTAAGCCAGCCGTCCAGCAGCGACACTATGGGAATTCCCGGTCGCGGAATACATCCCAATATCATCAGGATCACCGTTCAACACCATCTGAAGATAATCGCTGCCACATATCCCGATATACACGCCGGTTGAACTGCCGCGCAGGCTGTCCGCGGGGATAGCGGCATTTTCGAGGGCTTCCCATGCGACTTCCAGAAGCAGGCGCTGTTGAGGATCCATATCATTTGCTTCGCGGGGCGCAATGCCGAAAAAACTGGCATCAAAAAGATCTACATTTTGGAGAAAGCCGCCGTAACGTGTGGACATCTTGCCCGGCATGTCAGGGTCAGGGTGGTAGTAATCTTCAACTTGCCAGCGCCCGGATGGAATCTCACTAATACAGTCCTGTCCATTTCTGAGCATCCGCCAGAATTTCTCCGTATCGGAGCCGCCACCGGGGAAACGACATCCTACTCCGACAATCGCGATGGGCTCTTTGACACCAGCGGTTTTGGTTTGAAGGGTCTCGATCTGAGATTGGAGATCCATGGCCAGAAGCGCCAGCCTTTTTGGTGACAACCTGGATATTCTTTCGTAAAAAGCATTCATATGGACCTCAGCGATGGCTTTCTTGTGACAACAGCCGATCGACCTCCTCATCGGAGAGTTGCTCCAGATGGTCGATGGTGCCGAACTTTTCCTCGTCGCCGGCCTCCCGACTCTCGCCCCGGGGCTGTGGCAGACCTTTTTCTTCCTTCAGCCGCCGATGAATGAAATCCGTCATTGCCGCGATGCTCGGATAATCGAAGACCAGAGTGGCCGGCAGCAGGCTTTCCAGGTTAAGGCTGGTTTTCAGCAAATTGCGCAATTCCACCGCCATGAGCGAATCCATACCCAATTCCTGCAAGGGATGATCGTCTTCGATGCTATCCCCCTCGGCCAGTGCCATCACCCTGGCGGCCAACGTCCGGACGTGGCCGCGGATCATCGCCTCCCATTTATGGCCCGGCGCATTCTCCAGTTCATCCCGGAAGGCAGTACGCTTGGAACGCTGCCCGGCAGGGAACGGCCTCTCAGGGCGCTGGCTGCGGGCACCCTGGCGCAGATCTGAATAATACCCGGATTCGCTTTTCTGCGGATACTGGCGCAAAAAAACGGGCCAGTCCACCGGCATGATTCCAATTTGAGGCGGTTTGGAGCGCAGGAGCCGGTCGAGAATGGCCAACCCCTCGTCCGGGGAAAACGTGCCGATACCTTGAATGCGCATCCGGGATTCTGTATTGTGGCGCACGGCCGCACCGATCTCGCTCCAAGCGCCCCAATTGATGCTGAGCGCCGGCAAGCCCTGCATTCTTCTGAGATGGGCCAGGCTGTCGAGAAAGGCATTGGCCGCTGCGTGATTCCCCTGGCCGCGCGATCCCAAGAGCGCCGCAATGGAGGAGAAGAGCACGAAAAAATCTAGGGCGCATCCCGAAGTCAACCGGTGAAGATGCCATGCACCGACGACTTTAGGTGCGAAGACCGCTTCAAAACGTGACCAGGTCTGTCGAATCAAGGCGCCATCCTCGAGAACTCCCGCGCTGTGGATGATCCCTTTGAGCGGGGGCATTTCGTCGCGGATCATATCCATAACGCGATTGACATCTGCTTCTTCGGCAACGTCACCCCGGACCATCCGAATAATCGCACCGGATTGCTGCAATTCTTGAACGGTGGATGCGGCATCGGCCGATCCCGCCGTTCGGCCCATCAGAACGAGATGTTTGGCGCCATGGGCTGCCAGCCAAGAGGCAGTCCTCAATCCGATTCCGCCGAGTCCCCCTGTTACCAGATAGGTGCCATCAGACCGGATGATCGACCCGTTGTCTTTCGGACAGTCCCCGTGGACAACGACGATCTTGCCGATGTGTTTGGCCTGCATCATGTATCGAAAAGCATGGGTGATCTGATCGATCGCAAATGTCGTCTTGGGGAGCGAAGCTAATTCATGCTTTTCAATCCAACTCGAGATTTGACTCAGAATGCTTCCGATCAGATCAGGCGCCTGCAAACTCGTTTCCGCCAGATCAACCAGATGATAGGACACATCATGCCGGAATTCGTGGACACGCTTTTCCTCCCATACCTCACGTTTGCCGATTTCCACATACCGGCCTCCTTGGCTGAGAACCTCCAGGTTCTTTTGGATAAACTCTCCTCCAAGCGAATTCAAAACGACGTCGACACCATGACCGACTGTCGACTCCATAATCTCCTTGGCGAATTCGAGTGAACGTGAATCGAAGACATGGAGAATTCCGAGGGAGCGTAGGAAATCTCTTTTGTACGGGCTGCCGGCAGTCGCAAAAATTTCCGCCCCTAGCTGCCGTGCCAGATAGACGGCAGATAGGCCAACGCCTCCCGTCGCGGAGTGGATCAGAATCCGTTCCTTTGCCCTAAGCTTGGCGAGATGAACGAGGCAATAATACGCTGTCAGGTAACCGGAAAGCACGGTAGCCGCATCCTCGAAGCTCAAATCGCCCGGTTTTCTGACCACAAGCTTTGCATCCGCCACGACGAAACTGTCAAAGCTGAAAGGCGCCATGGCGATCACTTCATCCCCGATATAAAGGCCAGATACGTTTGGTCCGACGGCATGAATGACCCCACTGCACTCCCCGCCAATGGGCGCCGGTCGTCCCGGATACATGTCTAAAGCAATCAGCACATCCCTGAAATTGAGACCGGTGGCTTTAACCTGAATGACGACTTCGCCACTTCCGGCGCGTTTACTCTCCATGGTCTTGAATTTCAGACTGTCCAGAGTTCCGGGCTGTTCAACCACCAGTTGCTGTGGGTGAGTGCGCTGAATTAAGCATGGCTCCTTCGCCAATACGCCTGTCTGAACCCGCCGCAGGCGGGCCACAAACTGTCGTCCCTGGCGATAGGCGATTTCCTCTTCGCCCTGCGTGCCCAACGCATCCTGAATGTCCTTCAAAAGATCGGCGCCCTGCGATGGATCCAGGTCGACGCAGAAGCACTGCATTTCAGGATGTTCAAGGGTAATCGTTTTAGCAAGCCCCCAAACGGTGGCATGCGGGATTAGGAATCGTGTTTGCCTGTCGGTCACGTTGCGTGCGCCGCGCGTGAAAAGCCATAATGTGGTTCGATCAATGATCCCGTTTATGGCCAAGGCCTGGACCAGATGCAGGATGGAACGAGTGCCAAGATCCTGGAGTTCCATGATGTGGTCTGCAGAAAGATGCTGTTCTTGAAATTCCTGAACCGACCACAAATGCAGAATGTGCATTGCACTGCTTTGATTTTCATCCCTGACCGCCGATATCAGTTTCAGATAGTCCTCCGGGAGCGCGGGGTTCAGTGTAAACTGATCTTGGCTGTGAGCGCCGTACTTGTCTCCAGCAGTAACTGTCACACAGGCATGACCCATTGATCGGAGCTTCTCTGCGGCAGCGTCACCCAGCCCTTTGTGATCGGCGAGCACAACCCACGTTGGCCCTCCTTCGATGCTCCTTGCTGATTCCATATGTTGACCTGGCTTGGAGAGCTGCGCCAGAATCAGAGAATTTAGGGCCAAGGGACCATCATGCCGACCAGGGAGCGCATTGGCAACATCACGAAATCCTGCTGCCTGCAGTATCGAAGTCCAGATCTGCCGATCCACTAAAGGGTAAGACTTCCTCACCTCCCGGTCACTGAACTTCCACCATCCTTCTGTGAACCCGAAAGTAAGATCGATCCAACGGAGCGCCCTGGTTCCCTCCAACAGCACCAAGAAACCGCCGGGCTTAAGTAGGCGTCGAACATTTCCCAGGGTATTACTCAATCGCGTTGTCGCGTGCAGAACATTAGCTGCAATAACGATATCCATGCTGTTCGCCTCGAACCCTTGGGCTTCAGGGTCCTTTTCGATGTCGAGGACTCGATACCGCATGAACGGGTAACGACGAAACTCATCTTCTGCACGTGATACGAATAATGGGGAGATGTCGGTGAAAGAATACTCCACTCTGTTTTTCGCCACGGCCGGAACAACGCAAGAGGTGGTGCCTCCTGTTCCCGCACCGACTTCCAGGATCTTGATCGTGCGCGGCGCTTTCCATTCCTGTATGATCTTCTGAACGGTCTGTCGGACCAGAAAATTCATCACCCGTGCCGCGGGGCTGTGGCGATACAATTGATCTGCCAAGTCAAAGGAACCGTTGGGAAACAGCGTTTCAAGCGGGTCATCGTTTCGCCGCAAGTTTTCAGCGATTTTCTCACCGCTATTCTTCAACAGCGAGAGTTCTCCTGCACCTTCCGGGTACCGCGCGAGTAACTCTGCCATCCGCGCGTGGGTATCCAGTTCCTCCGGAAGTACGCCGACTTCCCATTGCCCCTCACGGTGTTTCAAAATGCCGTCCTCGGCCAGGATCTCCAACAGGCGCCGGAACAAGCGCCGATGACGCGGTGCGATAAGCAGATGTGCGAAAAGAGCAGTCTCCTGAATGGGACTGGCGCTTTTCTCAAGAGGCCAGCCGAGCTTTTTCAGCGCCTGGCAGATGTAATTGGCACAGAGTGCATCCACCTCGGGCAGCATGGCATCGTAAACGTGAAATCCCTTTTGCGCAACAACCTCGCTTTCGGACGACTCCAGTGAAGCTTCGATCCTTTGAATCGAAACGTCGTTCCTCATGGTCGCTACGGGCTCCGAGGATCGCTCTGGAGAAACTTCGATCCATTCTTCAATGTACATCCAATCCTCGAATTTGCCCGTAGATGCGGCTCGGTGTCTGGACAGTTTGGCGTGGTCGACCTTGCGGAAGATCAGCCCCTCGACCCGCGCTACAAGTCCTCCGGCGCCATCAGTTATCGTCGCGTCGCCCGTGACGGTGTTTTCCGATTCTCCTTGCCGCAGTTTGAAGTGACCCATCAAGTCGCCCTGGGGCTTTTTGTAGAATGACAGTCTTTCCAATCCTATTGGCATATAGATGAAATTGCCGTCCTTCAGCTCATCAACTCCAAAGCGGCTGGCGGCAAATGTCTGCAGGCATGCGTCTAGAATAGCGGGATGAATCCAATAACCGTCAACTTCCGTTCGTATTGTCTCCGGAGGGCGAATTCTTCCCAGTGCTTCACCTTCGCACCGGTCTAATTGGATCAAGCCTCTGAAAGAAGCCCCAAAATCCATTCCTCGGTGGATTAGATGATCATAGAAGCGTTCTATATCGACGCGTTCCCGACAGGCGTCTCCCAATCTGCCCTCCACGCCCGACTGCCTTGCGAAAGCATCTTGCACAATCCGTCCCTCAGCATGAAGCTGCCAACTAGCACCTGGTTCGTCCACGGCACTGTCGAAGCTGCCAATCTTGAAAGCGGCCCTGACCGTGGGTGCCATTGCGTCGGCCGTTGGTATGATCACGGTCTGCACGCAACGCGTCTGGCTCTCGTGGAGGATCAGCGGTGTCTGAATGGTGACATCTTCTAGATCAAGTACACTTTCTCCGAAAATGAGCTTCGATGCCGAAAGTGACATTTCGAGGAACGCTGTGGCCGGGACCACCGCCTCTCCAAAAACCCGATGCTCACCGATAAACCTGAAAGTATCTAGGTTGAATCGGTTTTCAAAGAGGATTTCGGCCATGAGAGGAGATCGCGTGCAGTGGCCCAGCAGAGGGTGATCCGCCTTGTCGGGTCCATCGATAATGCTGCGCTCTGTCCTGCCCCGAACTGCTGACTCAAGTCCTGCAGCCCAATAACGTTTCTGGCGAAAGGGATAGCGCGGCAGGTGCATGCGTCTCCGGCCGAAGCTGCGGTCGAAGTTCTCCCAGTCGATGTCCGCGCCCGCGCAATACAACCCGCCCAAGCTTTCCAGCATCTGCTGCCACTCGTCTTTCCCTTTACGCAAAGATGTCAGCCATAGAGGCGGCGTTTCGCCGGACGCGAGGCACTGGCTGGCCATTCCGATCAGTGTTGGCGAGGGTCCGATTTCGAGCACGACTTTAGGCCTTGTCGCCATGAGCGTGCGCGCGCCTTTGGAGAAACGCACTGGGGACTGGAGATGCCGCCGCCAGTAGCCAGGGCTCATGATCTGCGCCGGCTCGGCGCGATCGCCTGTCAGGTTGGAGATCAGCGTCATCTGCGGCTGCGCGAAACTGACCCGGCTGGCCACTGCTTCAAAAGCATCCAGGCTGGGCGAGATCAATCCTGAATGGAAGGCTCGCCGGACATTGAGCCTATGATAGGCAATCCCCATGCTGTCCAGTTGCCTGAGCATGTCGTCAACGTCTTGCGGCGCCCCTGAAATCACAACGTTGGCAGGCCCGTTAATGGCGGCGATGGAAACTCCATCCCGATAGGCCTCAAGGACCTCCTGAACCCGAACCTCTTCCGCGAACACGGCTGCCATGGTTCCCTCGGGCGTCATCTCCTCAATGAGTCTTCCCCGCTCCGCGACGAGCATCAGGGCGTCCTCGACGGAAAACACACCCGCCAGGCATGCCGCGACATACTCTCCCACGCTGTGCCCCATGACAATACAAGGCGAAACGCCCCACGATTTCCAGAGCGCGGCCAAGGCGTACTCCAGAGCGAAGAGCGACGGTTGGGTATAAGCGGTCCGATGGATCAGTTCCGGCTGTCCGGCAGAAGGGAAAAGGGCTGCCAATAGCGGAGGGTCAAGATATCGGTTCAGAATCTCGTTGCAGCGGTCCATGACTCCGCGAAAGGTGAGATCGGATTCGTATAAGCACCGTCCCATCCCCGTGTACTGCGAGCCTTGCCCGGTAAACACAAAAGCGACTTCCAGCGGATCATCACCGGCCACGTGGCCTTGCAAAATGCCGCTGCCAGCCTCGCCGCTCGACAAGGCCTCCAGCTTCCGATGCAGCTGTTGCGCCGTTTCGCTGATCACCGACAAACGATGTTTGAAATGCTTGCGGCCAGCGTTGGCGCTGAAACACAGGTCGCCGGTATGCGATTCGGGTTTGTGCCGCAAGAATTCCGCATAGCGCACCCGCACTTCCTCCAGCGCGCCCTTGTCCATGGCTGACAGGCACAGAATGTGCGTCGAGCGCTCTCTGGCCGGCGGGGTCGGTATTCTGTCTGGTTGCGGGGCCTCCTGCAAAACTACATGGGCGTTTGTGCCGCTGAATCCGAAGGCGCTGACCGCTGCCCCGCGGACCGTTTCGGATTGAGGCCAGTCTGTGCACTCGGCTGCTATCCGCACGGGCATTTCCTGCCAGGCGATGTGCGTATTGGGCCTAGTTAAATGCAAGTGTGCCGGGATCTGCCGGTGGTACAACGCCAGAACTACTTTGATGAGACCCGCCATGCCTGCCGCGGCCTCCAGGTGGCCGATGTTGGTTTTAACCGATCCGATAAGCAGCGGGGCATCAGCGGTACGTCCTTTACCGTAGACTTTGTTCAAGGACTGCACTTCAATGGGGTCACCGAGCGAAGTGCCCGTGCCGTGGCACTCCACGTAATGCACTCCGAGGGGAAGAACACCGGCGTTCTCCAGCGCTTTGCGGATCACGGCTTCCTGCGCGGGTCCGCTAGGAACGGTCAGACCCCCGCTGGCCCCGTCATGATTGATGGCGGAACCGCGAATCAAGGCCAGAATGGGATCACCGTTTTTCAAGGCATCGGATACTCTTTTGAGCACAACGACGGCGCATCCTTCGCCGCGCACGAATCCATCCGCTGCGTCGTCGAACGTTTTGCATCGCCCATCCTTGGCCAACATGCCGGCCCTGGAAAGGGCGATGGAAGTCTCAGGAGCAATAATGATGTTCACACCTCCGGCCAGCGCCATGTCAATCTCGCCCGCCCGCAAGCTTTGGCAGGCCAGGTGCACCGCCACGAGGGACGACGAACAGGCGGTGTCGATCGCCATGCTCGGGCCCTTGATCCCCAGGAAATAGGACAATCGACCCGAGGCGATGCTGTGGGCAATCCCGGAGGCGTAATGCGAATCGATCGCGGTAGTGCCAGCATGGCGCAAGCGCAGGATTTCGTAATCATTCGTGCACAATCCGACATAGACACCGGTTTGTGAACCCTCGAGCTTGTCTGGTGCCTGAGCGGCGTGCTCCAGCGCCTCCCAACTGACTTCAAGCAACAGGCGCTGTTGTGGATCCATGCTTGCAGCCTCTCGCGGGGAAATACCAAAACACCTGGCATCGAAGCGATCAATTCCGTCGAGAAAAGCGCCGTACCGGGTCGCCATTTTATCCGGCCTATCCGGGTCCGGGTCATAGTAATCGTCTATGTTCCATCGATCTGAGGGGACTTCGCCAACGGCATCGACACCGTTTTTGAGCAGTTGCCAATAATCCTCTGGGGTGACCGCTCCTCCCGGAAGGCGGCAACCGATACCGGTAACCGCGATCGGTTCGGTGCGCAACTGCTCAGCGGCACGCAGCCGTGTCTCCATCTCCTCCAGCTTCAAGAAGGCCTGTTTGAGCGTGGACAACTGGCTGTAATGATCCTTTTTGTGCTCCATGGCCACCCTTACATTTTATTCAGTTTTTCACGTATCAGCTGCTCAACTTCGGTATCGGTCAGACCCTTGATTTTTTCAAAAGCAGTATCGGTAGTCGGTTGAGCAACATCCTGTGCTCCCGAATGAGCGGCACCGAAGCTAACAGGTTCTCCCTGAAAGAATTCCAAGTGTAGGATGTCGCTTAGCAGGAAAGCCGCAATTGCCTCGCATGTAGGATAATCAAAAGCGAGGGTTGCGGGAAGCGCCTTGGACAAACCGAGCTCTTTCTCAATTTGGTTTCGCAGTTGCACCGCCATTAAGGAGTCCAAACCTAGATCCATCAGCCGGTGACGGCGGTTTAACAGTTTCTGCGGATCACGCCGCAACACGGTACACACCTTTTCTCTCACAAAACCAACCATCGTATCGAGGCGCTTTTGCGGAACCGAACTGCTTAGAAGTTGCAGCCATTTGGATTTTGTTTCGGGCGCTTGTGAGTCCCTATGCCCGTTGTGTCCTGCAGATGGACGTGATTTAGGTTGTATATCAAGAATAAGCGTATCGGCGTTGGCGGCGTCTTTCTGGAGCGGTCGCCGAGCAATGATCAGATTCTGAAAAAAAACACCCTGCTGGTACGATTGCTCGCCACGATTGACATCGGCGTCAGGGTGTTCCGGAAAAACACTTGTTGGATCAAAACCGCTAGCTCTGAGCAAGCGGACCCACTCATCGGCCGTCAATAGCGGGTGCTCCTTCCTTAGGGGGTCTTCGAATCGCTGCCACCCTTCAATAAGTCCAAATGAGATATCAAACCAGGGTGGATGGAAGGTTGTTTCAAGCAGAATCAGCACGCCGCCGGGAGCCAGCAGCGAAGATATGTTGTCGAGAGTACGGTGCAAATCTTTCGTGGCGTGTAATACATTGGCTGCGATAATCACATCGAATTGATGCTGCCCATAACCTTGTTCGAGGGGATTCCTTTCGATGTCGAGCAATCCGTAGTGCATGAACGGATAATTACTAAAACGCTGCTCACTTTGTTGGAGGAAATAGTCAGACACATCAGTGAAGTAATAGGCGCTTCTTTCTTCAGGCAACATGGGAACCATCGCCGAAGTCATTCCGCCTGTTCCAGCACCGACCTCCAGTACTCGCAGCGTGGCGCTTCGGGGCAGTGCTTCAACCACGGCACGCAGTACCTCGCCCCCAATGGCGTTGAAATAGCGCGAAAGCGGCCAATTTCGGTACAAATCTTCTGCAAGTTCACAAGAACCGCCGGGAAACAGCATATCCAAGGGGTTGGTGCGACCGGCTAGAATGTCTTTCAGCGCAAGTGCACACGAAGAAATGTATGTATACAGGAAAGGAATATCGGCAAGCACATTGCGTGCGGCACTGTCTAATGCGTCCATTTCCAGCTCGGGGAGCGATGCGTCGAAGTAAAAGCTTCCACCCCTAGACCTGATTTTGTTCTGACGGTGAAGTGTGTTCAGCCATCTACGGATGACGGGGCGATAGACTGGCGCAATTTCCATCGTCGCTAGAATCGCATCTGAGGAAATGGCTGCATTTGGGCCGGACAATCGATTCATCGACTCCAGCACGCGCATAATCACAGCTGTCGTGTATTGCTCCAATGCCCGCCACTTTTCAGGGTAGCTCTGCAAATTAAGTTCAAATGGAACCTGCCGGGACTGTCTATGGCCGGCATCCTTAATAGCTTCCCAGGAGATTTGACGAAGCTTGCCAGTCAACGGGCTGCTTTCTTCATCGAACCAGTAGCGTTCCCGTTCAAAGGGGTAGGTGGGCAGGGCCAGTGGCTTGCGCGCATACGGGGCATCAAACCCCGACCAGTCGGGCGTCATCCCCTGCAGATACAAATGCCCTAGACTCTCCAGCAGCTGACCCCAATCCTTTTGCCCCCGGCGAAGCGACGGTAACCATACCCCGTAATCATCCGGCACACAACCGCGTCCCATTCCCAGCAACACGGGATGCGGTCCAACCTCCACAAACACCTCGACCCCCTGCTTCTTCAACTCTCTCATCCCCGCCTCAAACTGCACCGGCAAACGCATGTGCCTGCGCCAGTATCCCGGATCCCCCAGTCGATCCACTCCTGCCAGTTGACCCGTCAGGTTGGACACCACATCCACCTGCGGCGGCCCGTACTTGACCTCCGACGCCGCCTGCTCAAACCGATCCAGCACCGGATCCATCAAGGCCGAGTGAAACGCATGCGATACGGTCAAATACTGGGACTCCATCCCCTCCGCCTCCAAGGCGGCCAACACCGTAGCTAATTCCCCACGCTCCCCGGACAACACCGTGTTGTTCGGCCCATTGACCGCCGCCACCGAGACCAACCCGCCTCGGGCCTCCACAGCCTTCTGCACCCGGGCCGCATCCGCAAATACAGCCGCCATGGCCCCGCCGGCCGGCAATGACTGGATCAACCGGCCACGCTCGGCTACCAGCCGCAGCCCTTCCTCCAAGCTGAATACCCCGGCCACACAGGCCGCTACATACTCTCCCACACTGTGACCCATCACCACCGAAGGCCGAATCCCCCAAGACGCCCATAACTGTGCAAGCGCATACTCCAGCGCAAACAAGGCCGGCTGCGTATAGGCCGTTTGATCCAACAACGCATCCGCCGACGACTCGGGATAAATCACGGACAACAGGGGAGTGCCAAGAATAGGTGCCAGGATCTCACTGCAACGCTCCAGCGCATCCCGAAACACCGGCTGCGTCTCATAAAGATCTCGCCCCATCCCTGCATACTGCGACCCTTGACCCGTAAATAAAAACGCCAACCGCGGAGGAGGATCTTTGGCCAAGGTCGACATGATATCGGGCTCGCTTTTGCCTGCACAATAATCCTGGAGTCTTTGACTTATGGAGTCATGAGACTCCCCGCTTAGGGCCAGGCGGTAAGGAAAATGGCTTCGTCGTGCATTTGCTGTATAACAAATATCCGGCAATGGTGCGCCGTGATGCCTGTCGAAATAGGCAGCATGCCTGGCAGCTGAGCGATGCAAGGCCGTCTCGCTTTTGGCTGATAAACAGAGAAAATGAAGCGGGCGTTCGAGTTCCCGGTTGCGGACTTCCAGGTCAGGTGCTTCTTCAATGAGGACATGGGCATTAGTTCCACTGAACCCAAAAGAGCTAACAGCACCCAAAAGCTTTTCCTCGCCGCATTCCCATGGAGTCAAACGGATCGGTATCTTAAAGGGGAATTTGTCCCATGGGATATGGGGGTTTGGGTGCTTAAAGTGCAGATGCGGGGGGATCGACCTGTTTTGCAGTGCCAGCACGACCTTGATCAGCCCGGCCACACCCGCCGCAGATTCTGCATGACCGATGTTCGTTTTGACCGAGCCGATATATGGATAATCTGCTTGGTCCCGCCCTTGGCCGTAAATCTCCCCAAGGGCGCGCACCTCGATCGGGTCGCCCAGGACTGTACCGGTACCATGCGCTTCGATGTAGCTTATCCTCCCCGAATCAACCCCGGCGTTGGCGAGTGCGGATGAAATGACGGCCTTTTGTGAAGGTCCGTGCGGTGCTGTCAGTCCGTTGCTGCGCCCATCCTGATTCACAGCAGAGCCTTTTATGAGAGCCAGGATTGGATCGTTTCCCGACAGGGCGTCGGACAGTCTTTTGAGCACAACGATGCCGGCTCCTTCCGCGCGGATGAAACCGTCTGCGGCCTGGTCGAAGGTCTTGCAGCGGCCGTCGCGGGCAATCAGGCCTGACTTTGATAGGCTGATGCTGTTCTCAGGATCAAGAATCGCATTGACACCACCCGCCAGGGCAAGATTGCATTCCTCGTAGCGCAAGGACTGACAGGCAAGATGTACTGCCACCAACGAAGATGAGCAAGCGGTATCGACGGCGATGGCGGGACCTTGAAACCCAAGCAAATAGGACAGTCGTCCCGCGGCCACGCTGTGAGAGACGCTCCCGGTGGTTACATAGGCATCAATCGAACGAAGGCCTGCGTACTTCGATCGCTGCAAGCAATAATCGCTCGAACCGATACCGATGAATACTCCGGTTAGGCTTCCCATCAACTTATCGGCTGGCAGAGCGGCATGCTCCAATGCCTCCCAGGCAAGTTCGAGGACCAATCTCTGCTGCGGATCCATGGTGGCCGCTTCTCTTGGCGATATGCCAAAAAACGTGGCGTCAAAAGCGTCCAGGGGTTCAATAAAGCCACCAAATCGGGAGCTGATTTTGCCGGGCCTGTCGTAGTTGTCGTCACATAATGCGTCCACCGCCCATCGACTGGCTGGTATTTCGCAAATGGCATCCACACCCTCTCGCAGAATTTCCCAAAAAGCCTCTGGGCCGTTGGCATTTCCAGGAAAACGGCATCCGATGCCTATGATGGCGATCGGCTCCCTCTGCCTCCGCTTTTCGACTTCAAGTTTATCTCGCAGGTCGCGGATTTCCACGAGCGCTCTCTTCAAAGGGGAAAGCTGCGCCATATCCATGCCCGCTATCCTTTGACCTGTTTGTCCGAGTCAGGAGACAATTCTTTTAGAAGCAGAGCTTCGGCCTCTTCCTCGGTAAGTTTTTCGATTTCGTTCAAATGCCGAGAAGGCTCGCTCTCGATCTTATTCTCAATTCCGGGCTCATTGCCTGGAAGTCTAAAGACTTCCTTAGCAATGAAATTCGACAGCGATTCAAGGGTCGGATAGTCAAAAAACATCGTCACCGGCAGGGGCTCTCTCAGCTTGAGACCGCTGCCGATGCGGCTCCTGAGATCAACCGCCATCAGGGAATCCAAACCATATTCGCTGAAACTTCTGCGGAGATCGACCCGCTGGGCGGGTTCCAATCCGAGACCCCGAGCGATCAATTCCGCAATGTATTCCCTGAGGTATTCAAGCTTTCTTGCCGGCCCCGCACCTTCAAGACGGCCGAGGATATCGGGCCTTTGATCGGTGTAGCGGATGGTTTCATTGCTGCTTTGCGCGCTGCTGGCAACGAACTCCAAGAACCGCGGTGGCTGTCCAACGACTGACTGTCTCACATATTTAGCCCAATCCACATGCAGAACCCCGACCTGACCGCACCCCTCCGTGGAGGGGTCCATCGCGTCAATGAGCAATTTCTCAAAAAGTTCGAGGCCCTGCTCAGGCTCGATGGCGTCAATTCCCTGGGCTGTCAATCGCTTTAGCACCTCCCCCTTGGCGGCCGCGCCTACCTGGCTCCATGCACCCCAGTTGATGGTGACAGCGGGTAAACCCCGGGCTCTGCGGAAGTGTGCCAGGGAATCCATAAAGGCATTTGCAGCTGCATGGTTCGCTTGGCCCGGCGAGCCTAAAACCGAGGCGATCGAAGAAAACATGACAAAGAAATCGAGATCCATATCCTGCGATAGCTGATGAAGGTTCCATGCTCCATAGACCTTCGGTCCAAACAGCGTCTTGAAACGGTTCCATGTCAATTGCATGAAAACACCGTCATCAAGAACACCGGCAGCATGTATGATGCCGCGTAACCGTGGCATGGATGAGCCGAATTCCCTGAAAAGGCCGGCCACCGCACTGGGTGATGATACATCTAATTCCGGTTGGTACACCTTCGCCCCAGCGTTTTGCAGATCGCGAATGACTTCTCGGGCTTCATGCGTAGGTTTGCTTCTGCCAGCCAAGATTAGATGGCGTGCCCCTCGCTCGACCATCCATCGCGCTAAGAGTAACCCCAAGCCGCCCTTTCCACCCGTCAGCAAGTAGGATGCGGATGAGTTAAACCGCAACGAATCTGTTCCATTTGTTCCGGTCGCGTCAAGGCGTGTTTTAATCAGCGAGCCACTCAACTGCTCATAGCCAGTGAACACGACCTTGCCAACATGTTTAGCTTGCGCCATATAGCGAAAAGCATTCTTGGCATCGGCGATCGGGAATTGGGTTACAGGTAATGGAGTCAGTGACCCGTCTTCCACCCACTGCAGGATTAGGGTGAGCATTTGGCGTCCTAGGGCCGCATCCGCCTTTAGGGATTCGCCGAGGTCGATAATGAAATAAGAGGCTTCCGGCTTGGATGCGTAAAATGCCTGGGGCTCCAAAATGCCTTGCTTCCCCAACTCGCAGAACCGTCCATTCTTCTTTAATAGTGAAAGACTGCTAGTGATAAAGTCTCCGGCCAGACTATTCAGTACAATATCGACACCCTTGCCGGAAGTAATTTTTCTAATTTCCTCCGCGAACTGCAGCGACCGGCTGTCCATAACATAATCGGCACCCAGTGATTGAACGAAGCTGCGTTTCTCAGCATTCCCGGCAGTTGCAAAAACCGTTGCACCGCATCGCTTCGCCAGTTGCAGGGCAGCCATTCCAACTCCCCCGGCGGCTGAATGGATCAATACGGTCTCTTTGGTGTTCATGCGAGCTAGATGGCAAAGGGCATAATAAGCCGTCGTGAATGCCGCGGGCAACGAAGCTGTCTCCGCAAAAGAGAGAAACATTGGTTTTCGAACCGCCATTTGTTCCGAAACCGTCACAAAGGAACTGAAAGCCCCTGCGGCAAGGGCTACGACCTCATCCCCGATTTGAAATTGCGTTACATTCTTGCCCCGTCGAACCACTTCCCCGGCGCATTCAAGCCCTAAAGGACCGGCTTCGCCCGGGTAAACTCCCAACACATTGAGAACATCTTTCAGATTAAGTCCTGACGAGCGCACGCGGATCTCAATTTCGCCGGGCCCGGGTTTCTGACGCAGCGCCGGTAGGAATTGAAGGTTGTCTATCGTTCCCCTTTCAGCAATGGCGAGCCGGTAAGGTCTCGCGGCCGTTGCGGACGGGCCATTCCCCATAGGGCCACGACCGTTTCTGATTCGGACTAGCCTGGCAGCAAAACGTCTCTTTCCGCGAAAACCAACCTGAGTTTCCGCATCATCGACGAGAATCTCTTCGAAGAGGCTGTTGATTGATTCGGTGACGGACTCGGGATCCAAGTCAATACATTTGCATTTTAGTTCAGGGTGCTCCAGTGCGACCACTCGACTTATGCCCCAGAGGATTGACTGAGCAACGGCAGCGGGCTCAGAGGTATCCCCAACGGGCTGCGATCCGGAGGTCACGACCCATAAGCGCGGAGGGGCACCTGCCGTGTCTCGGATCAGTGTCTGTATGAAATGGAGCAAGCTGCTTCCACGCCGATCAAGGTCAGCCTTGAGTTCTTCTATCGAGGTGGGCTCCCCAAGCCCATCGCTGCCGTCGAGGAGGCAGATTGCCCCATAATATTCCCCTGATTCGCCGCTCTTTATCTCTTGTATCCACCGCCCAAATTGCCCCGCTTGTGCCGGGCCAACGCGGTGCATGCCGTCTTTTTCCAAACTAGGGTGGGAATCCAAGAGGACCAAATCACATGAATCCCCCCGTGATCGGAACCTTTGCTGCAAGCCCTTTGCGATCGAGGTGTCGTCCGCTAAGAGTAGCCATTTGCGGGGGCTAGGGATGTTTGATTCTTTCGATCGGGTTACCGGCGGTAGTTTCGCAAAGGAAGCTCGCGCAACGATGATTCCCTGATTGAAGAGCATCTGGTTCTGGGAGCTGTGTTCCGGAAGCGTAGTGATTTCATCGAAGCCAGTATTCTTCAAAACACTGTTCCACTTGGCCAGGTCGATCAAAGGGTAGTCCGAACGAAGGTTTTCATCTGAAAACAGCCACCAGCCTTCCGTCAGACCAAAGATGAGGTCGACCCATCTCTGACGGACGATGCCTTCCACCATGACCAACAAGCCATCGGACTTCAGGAGGTGCCTGACTTGGAGCAGCGTCTGCTCTAACCTGCGGGTGGCATGCAGCACATTGGTTGCCAGTATGATGTCGAAATAGCCCGGCTTGAAACCCTGGGCTTCCGGATCACTCTCAATGTCGAGCAGCCGATAGGTAACAAAATCATATTTCTTGAATTTCTCCTTGGCCTTATTCATGAAATGAGGTGACACATCGGTAAAAAAATACTCGGAGCAGGAGGGGTCCAGGAAAGGGAGTATAAACGATGCCGTTCCACCGGTACCCGCGCCGACTTCCAGAATTTTAACCGTGCGCCCCGCCGGTAAAGCTTTTAAAGCCGTGGTAACCGCTTTCTGAACTAGAAAGTTATAAGCATTGGTGAACGGTGCTTCCTGATAAAGATTTTCGAGATCTTTCAGAGATCCCTCAGGGAATAATAGCGCAATAGGATCTGTTTTCCCTGTCAAAACTCCGGCTAAGCTTTCGCCGCAACGCTTGGTCATTTTCAGTTCAAGCCGGCAAGACGCATAGCGGTCCATCAAAAGTGTCAACCAGCTTTCTGTATCATATAATGAGGGACGCCGCTCGACTGTCCACGTGCCGTTGTTTTCAGCTAACAAACCGTCTTCTTTTAGAATTTGCAGCATCCTTCTCAACATACATCGGTGCTGCTTCAAGACTCCTAATTGGATCGCCAACCCATCAAGTGTGAATTGTTGACCGACGTCACATTCCAGCCCCATGGCCTTTAAGCTCTTAACAACATATGCCGCACAGAGAGAATCAAGCTCAGGCTGAAGTTGATCGTACGAATCAAGTCCGAATCGTTTTCTTAGCGCAACGATCATATCCTTCATCTGATTCCCAATCTCTGCGGGTGATTTCAGATAACTCGCCTCCAGTGCCAAATCCTCGGGTTCTGTTCGAGCCTTGGGATACCACTTGATCTCATACAGCCAATCTTCATGCGCCGCCTGTCCGTGTCGATGAATCGCTCGGGTGTTGACCTGTTTGAGCTGTAAATCGTCAATCTGGGCTACAGATTGACCCACGGAATCCCATATGGAGACACAGACCCGAACCATATCTTTATTCTCGTTCTGTCCCGTAAGCAGTTCTGCGTGGCACCACAGTTCACTTGATGAAGTCCTGCGAATCCGCGCTTGGCGCAGGATCATGGGGAGGAGTATCATTTCCTTACCTTGCATTGTCGCAATGTCGGGCAATGCAGCCAATACGGCCTGAAGACAAGCATCCAGCAACGCAGGGTGGAAATGATAAACCGATGATTGAATCTCCAAGCCCGCCGGCGCTTGAATCATCGCAATCACTTCGTTCTGTCGTCGCCAAAGCTGCTTGATGCCCCTGAAGGTTGGGCCATAGGAGAGCCCCATTTCCAAAAGCGATTGATAGTAAGCTGTGGCCGGTAACTCCTCTTCATTGCCTAGAAAGAGTTGATCGGGATCGAAGTGTGCTTTGAGGCACTGCTGGGGCTCAGCGTTCTCCCTGGCCAAGGCGCCGGAGGCATGCAGCTTCCACCCGGAGGACACCTCTCCTTTTTCCTGGACAACGCTCATCAGACGAAATGAACGTGTGGCCTCGCTTTCAGACTGTATCATCAACTGGAGCCGACGATGCTCGTTTTCCTGGAAGATAAGCGGGTCGCTAATAATCAGTTCCACCAATCTCCACGCACCACCGTGGAAGAGGTGTTCGGCGGCGGCGGACAAGATTTCGATGTACGCAGTCGCTGGAAATACCGTGATCCCGGAAACTTTGTGATCACACAAGTAAGGTACATCAGCGACACTTAAAAGAACCTCATATACGGTGTCTGTGAAAAGTGGGGAATACAACCGTCGTCCCAGCAACGGGTGATCGCCACCCTGAGTGTCGCCGCGGATCACCGAATTGCTACTTTTCCCACAGGCAGCAGGGCTTTCGATCCAGTAGCGTTTTCTCTGGAACGGATAGGTGGGCAGGGGTACCCGCGTGCGATTATATGCCCGGTCAAATCCCACCCAGTCTACCGATACACCAGCTGTATACAGCTGGGCTAAACTTGCGAGTAACTCGGCCCAATCACTGCCCCCGCGACGCAACGACGGCAGCCATTGGGCGCTGCCATCGCCTACACATTGGCGCCCCATGCCCAATAGCACCGGATGAGGCCCAAGTTCCACAAACAGTGCCTCACCCTTTTCGTGGAGTGTCTGCATCGACCGATAGAATTGAACCGGCGCGCGCACATGCCGTCGCCAGTACCTTGCACTGGCAATTTCATCATCGTTTGCCAAACGCCCCGTCACGTTGGATATCAAACCCATGCGCGGAGAGGAATAGGTAACCTGTGCGGCTGCCCGCTCAAAAGCATCTAGGATCGGTTCCATGAGCGGAGAATGAAAAGCATGAGATACAACCAGGTTCTGAGCCGCGACACCCTCAGCTTCCAGCTCCTCGAGGACCCTGCCGAGAGAATCGCGAGCCCCTGAGATCACGATGTTCTCAGGGCCATTGACTGCAGCAATGGATAAGGTCTCTCTGTAGCCACCAATAGCGGCGGTCACTCTTCTCTCTCCTGCAAACACCGCTGCCATCTCCCCACCCGCTGGCAACGATTGCATAAGCCGACCGCGCTCCGCTATAAGCCTCAGGCCGGCTTCCAGACTGAACGCCCCAGCAATACAGGCCGCCACGTATTCACCCACACTATGCCCCATCACCACAGACGGCTCTATCCCCCAAGAATGCCACAGTTCATAGAGCGCGTACTCCAGTGCGAATAGCGCCGGCTGCGTGTAGGCCGTCTCATGGAGAGGCGACTCCTCACCCGGTTGGGGATATAGCACTTGGAGCAACGGTTTCTCGATATGACCACGGAGCAATTCGTCGCACATATCCAGGGCCTTGCGAAACACGGGCTGTGTCTCATAAAGCTCCCGACCCATCCCCACATACTGCGAACCTTGACCCGTACAAAGAAAAACCACTTCGGGTGCGCCGGTTATCTTGCCAGGAGATTTGTACACCCCTGCGGGGCATGTGCCACGGCTGTACGAAGCAAGCTTGGCATGCAAATCCTTGCTCGTAGTCCCCACGACCGACAGACGGTGATCGAAGTGGGCGCGACCGTTGTTGGTAGTAAAACAAATATCGGCCGTTCGTGTTGACGCACTGTGCTCGAGATGACTTGCGTAATGATCGAGAAGTCTCTGGAGGGAGTCTTCATTTTTTGCCGAAAGCGTCAAGATATGCGCGGGGCGGTCGGTTTTCATTTGGACCTGTCGCCGTTCAGGTGCCTCTTCGAGAATGATGTGTGCATTGGTTCCTCCCATACCAAAGGCGCTAACGCCTGCACGACGCGGTACACTCGAGGTCTTCCACTCTTGCTGAGTGCTACACACGTAAAAAGGGCTGTGCTCGAAGTCGATCTGCGGGTTCGGGCTCTTGTAGTGAAGGGAAGGAGCGACCTTCTTGTTATGGAGCATCAACGCGGTTTTGATGAGCCCCGCAATCCCGGCAGCGGCATCCAGGTGGCCGAAATTGGATTTCACTGTCCCAAGCCCGCAAAATCCGTTCTTGTCGGTGTAATTCCTGAAGACTCGCGTAAGGGCCGCGACTTCGATGGGGTCGCCTTGTGTTGTTCCCGTGCCATGGGCTTCGATGTATGATATCGTCTCTGCACCGACGCCTGAGATCTTCAGAGCTTCGGCGATGACCCTAGCCTGTCCTTCTACGCTGGGAGCCGTAAAGCCGACTTTACTCGCACCGTCGTTGTTTATGGCTGAACCTTTGATGACCGCATAGATGGTGTCGCCATCTCGGACTGCCGCTTCGAACGATTTGAGCACAACGACGCCGACTCCACGCCCGAATAGGGTTCCTTTCGCATCGGCATCAAAGGGGCGGCAGTGCCCGTCTGGAGAGAGAATCATTCCCTCTTCGTAAAGGTACCCTCTTTTCTGGGGAAGATACAGGGATACCCCGCCCGCGAGCGCCATATCGGATTCCCCGGTGGTCAGACTCTGGCATGCCATGTGCACAGCGATCAGGGAACTGGAGCAGGCGCACTGAACGTTAATGCTGGGGCCGCTCAGATTCAGCTTGTAGGAGACGCGTGTGGCAAGAAAATCATTCAGATTGGCCAGAACATGCTGGATGTTTTGGTGCGAAAGGATGAATTCATCGAGACTAAGCTGTGAATACAGATTTTGCAGCAGGTAGGTGTTCATCGACTGGCTGGCATAGACTCCGACTGCGCCCTTACAATTTGAAGGTACATATCCCGCACATTCCAGTGCCTCCCAGGCGCATTCGAGAAACAGGCGGCTCTGCGGGTCGATCAGGGCCGCTTCTCTCGCACTGTAACCGAAAAAATCGGCATCGAAGATGTCCTCGTCAGCGAGGATGGAGGCCGCTTTAACATAATTCGGGTTCTTAAGCAGGCTGGCATCTACCCCTGCGTGCAAAAGCTCCTCATCCGAAAAAACGGTGATCGACTCCTTACCGTTGATGAGATTCTCCCAGAACACGCTGATGTTTTTCGCGCCTGGAAATCTCCCGGCCATTCCAATTATGGCAACATCCAATTCGCTGGCACTGTCGCTCATATCCCCTACTTCTTCTCCCGTTTATCGAGAGGGCTTTTACCGCCGCGCTTTCGAATAAGCATTTTAGCCTTTCTTCCGGCTGCGCGTTCCTCGGATTGAGTCAAACTGGCACTTAAAGAGTCTGACGTTGAGGAGGTCAAAAACTCGGCCAAGGACGAGATGGTTGGGAACTTAAAAAGCTCTGTCATGGAAATATTTCGGCCAAAAGCGGCTTTGAGCTGCGCATTGACCTGTGCCAGTTGGATCGAGGTGCCCCCCGAATCAAAGAAATTAATGTTGACTCTAATCTTCTTGACTCCTAGAACTTCTTTCCATATTGCAGCGATCTTTTTCTCAGCATCCGTCCTTGGAGCTGCTGACTCCATGCCCGCCGCAGCTTTATCAGGCCCCCAGAGCTGCAACGATTCCATATCGACGGAGCCGTCCTCTAGAGCGGGTATTTTTTTCACTTCCGTAATTTCAAAAGGATAGTTTGTGTCTCGAAGCACGAGCCTCAATTGCTCACGAAGACCATCAGTCATCGAACCGCCGCGTGGGGTGGCAACATACAAGCTAAGCCTGCTTTCCAACTTCGGTCCCTTATCGAGATGTGAGCGAATATGTGGATTGAGGCCGTTTAGGCCGACCAAGACCTGGGGGTCGTTTCTGCAAAGTCCTGCAAGCAAAGAGTTCCACCCGCTTTCAGGCTCGATATCCATGTTTCCCATGCTAAGAGCGGCTTGTTTGGAATACTCAGGGTTATCCCTGCTCATGCCCGTCTCTTCCCACATGGACCAATTGAAACTGAACACTTTCTGAGGCAGAGTGTGATGGTGATATCGGCAGCAACCATCCAAGAAACTGTTACCGGCACAATAGGCGCCAAAGGTAGCCGCCCCCAACTCGCTCACGACCGATGAGAATCCGACAAAGATTGCTTCAGGACGTCGTTTGATGATCTGAAACAGGTTCCAAGTACCGTAAACTTTTGCTTTGAACATCGCCTCGTAGGCATCCCTTCCTTCGGAGCCTATCCGATGAGATTCAGCCGTCTCCCAGTGATGGGCGATATTGAGATCGCCTGCCAGATGAAAAATCCCGGATATGGCCATGCCCCATCTTGATTCAGCCCGAGCGGCGGCTACCTCTATTTGTGAATAGTTTGAAATGTCTGCCGGATCATAAACGAATTCCCCACCAGTTCTCCGGCTAATGGACTCCAGATTTTGATAGGCCCTTATTCGGTCGGTTACCCGATCCCGTTCCTGATCAACCTGGTCCCACAGTGAGCGCTCAGGCAATGTCGTTCTGCCTAAGAGAACGAGTTTCGCGCGATAATCGGTCATCAAACGTTGTGCTATATAACTGCCCACGCCGCCGAGACCCCCGGTAAGCAGGTAGAGCCCCCCCATTGCCAGGGGCAGTCTACCGGGCTTTTCTTCCAGCATATCAATTCTCGAGAGGTAGGATTTCATCCGTTTTCCATTTCGATATGCAATTTCAGTCTCGCTGTCGGCGCAGGCCAGTTCGTCCAATAGGTATTTCCCATCCATCCCCGTCACTTCAAGGTCGATATGTCGACATTGCAGCCACGGTAGATCAAGGGCGGCAGCTCTAAGGAAACCCGGTAGCGCCGATTTTTCGTATGCAATGGGCCTGTCCGGAGTAGCCGCCTGCACATGGCTGGTTGCAACGATTAAGCGAATGCTCTTGCGAGTCCTTGAGGGCTGCTTAAGATTGCGGATCAAAGCGAGAAGGCTATAGACTCCTCTCTCCTGGGCATTCCGAATGCCGGCAAGATCATCGACTGGCCGGTACGCGGAGTAGCCCCACAAGTGTAAAACGTTATCTATGAAGACTCCCCTCTTGTTCAGTAAAGCAGTCAACCGTTCGTAATCCTCGGGTGCTTCAACGGAAAGCAGGAACTTGTCTTCAGCTAGGTGGCGAAATCGTTCTCCCCTCTCGCACTGGATACATTTTTGACCGATGTTTTTCAGAACCTGAACGACTTTCGCTCCAAGCCCCAGATCGTCCATAAAAATCAGATAGTACCCGTCCGTGGGGACCACCTTGGCTCCATCGATGCTTGTCGGGTTCCAGACCTTTCGGTAGAACCAATCCGGAACCGTATCCCCCATTCCCTGGCCCGCCTCTACTTTTCTGATCAAGTGATCAAACTCCCCTTCAACAAACCGCTTGCCAAGCTGGGACCTTTGAATTTTTCCGATTTCAGTTTTGGGTATTCTTTCTTTTGCCACCGGTATCACATAGGACGGAAAGAGCCCAAATTCCTTAACGATGGACATCCGAATTCTACTGACGAGCTCTATCTGACGATCCCATTCCTGGTAAGCTGAATGGAAAAATATGGCCAACTTATCTGTATCATCATCGGAACTACGCACAGCACAAGCGGCTGTGAACGACGCTTCCACGCCTTCAATGGACTCCACAGCAGATTCAATCTCATGGGGATAGTAATTGACGCCATTTATAATGATCTCATCTTTTCCCCGTCCGGTAATCGTGAGTTGTCCGTCTTGTATGACCGCCAGATCTCCCGTATCAAACCAGCCGTCCCCAGTGAATGCCTCAGCGTTTGCTTGCGGATTATTATAGTACCCTTGCATGACAGTCCAACCCCTCACCTGCAAACGGCCAATCTTTGACTCCCCAAGAACGTCTCCCCTCTTATCTACAATGCGAACGGAAACTCCGGGTATAGGTTTCCCTACTTCAACAAAGGAATCTCCGTCTTTCACGTTCTCTACAGAGAATCTGTCCGAATAAACAACACCGGAAGATGTTTCAGACATTCCCCATGCCGGGCGCATCGCTGAACCAATCAGCCCATGAGGAATCAGCAATTCCATAAACCTTCGCGCGGTTTTAGGCACTATGGCCTCTCCGCCATTTAACAGGAACTGGATGGAAGATAGATCCCATTTTCGACCCTTCATTTCTTCCTCTTGTTTATTGACGAGCCCAAACGCGAAGTTGGGCGCAAACGAGACAGTCACTCGGTATTGATCCATCAAATCGATCCATTTTAATGGGTTTTCTAATATCCTTTGAGATGCGACGTGAATCTGCTGACATCTTGTGAATACATCTCGAAGGTGAAAGAAGATTATCCCGGCAACATGATCTAACGGCATCCAGTTCAAGGTTATATCCTTGCGGGAAAATCCATTCTTTTGAACTGAACCAGCCGACCGACTGATCAGGTTTTTATGACTTAGCAATACTCCTTTCGGTGTACCCGTACTGCCTGAAGTCAGCATCATGAGAGCTGTGTCTTCTGGGTGGCTCTCATGCACGACGGGGTCGCGTTCGTTTGAGCTGAGTTCTTCGACGGTCACAGCTTGAATACCCGGAATGCCCGTGAGTTTCGGAACAGAGTCAATAGCGGTGTAGAGTTTTTTGTTGGTGAGAATGTAAGGTTTTCCGAGCATCGACCAAGTATTCATAAGCTTATTTATCGAGCTGTTAATCTCGGAATAGGTTAAAGCAATTCCTATGGGCACCGGTATGATGCCGCCTAGAACACATCCCCAAAACGCCGAGATGAAATTTCTATTATCAGGAAACTGAAAGATCACTTTGTCCTTGGGTCGTAAGCCCAATCTTCGAAGTCCTGTCAAAATGCGTCCCGCATCTTCCCACAATTTGGCATAAGACTGAAAATCCTCTGAACCGTCATTGTTGATATAGAGAATTCCTTCATTGGGTGACAATTCAGCCGCTTTCATCAAGGTTTCTGTTAGGGTCCATGCGTTCTCTTCCTCGGCCACCAAGTCTCCACCGTGAGAAATTGCGATTGGACCGGCACCACTTTCTTTGTCTTCTTGCTCCACAGACGAGAAAAGCGCATTCTTCCCTTGTTCACGAGGTTGTTTCTGAAGCGGAAGGTTCGGAACTAGATCCGAAACCGGTATCGTGACGAGGCGTTGGAGCGCGGTCGTTTCCTGGACGGTGATCACCACTTGATCGATTCCAGGTAACTTCCGAATCCTGTCTTCATAACTTCGCAACCATTCGCGACTGAGTTCTTCTAAATCAGGCATTGAGTCCTCCCATGTTACCTTTGAATCCTTGTGAGTACCGGGCAGGACCCCAAGGGTAGCACTCTTTGTCAAGAACTGTCCTGCCGCCTCCCTCTGTACCTATTTTGCCATCAGCTCTCTTATGCTTTTAATCGGATCCTGACCCCGAAGGAGTCCTTTAGACCTTCCCGTACCCGAAGCCCATGCCTCGGATACTGACTTACCTCAGGTCTCAGCCATAAGTCTCGATCTACGAAATAGGTCTTACATTCTTGGGTAGGTTGTGCAGAGGTCTCCAAGCAATTCCAAAGGACCAAATCAAATACTTCCATCTCTCGCAGAGGCGCTAAGAACGAAGAGAACAAACCTAATCGAAGTGTGAAATCAAAACCGCTTGTTGGCCTTTTTCTCTCTCTTCTCTGCGCCTTTGCGGGCTCTGCATGCAGCCATCTTCCTTCGTGCTTTCGTCCCTTTGTGCTTTCGTGATTGGTTTTAGAGCATTTAAAGAGCTGGCGGCTGACCGCTGACCGCTGACGGCCGTCCAATTACCTTGACCCTCGACCCAGAAGCACAATTTTCACGGTGTGGAAGATGACCATCAGGTCCATGACGAGGGACATGTTTTTGATGTAGTAAAGGTCGTACTTCAGCTTCTCCAGGGCATCCTCTTCCGTAGCCCCGTAAGCGTACTTGACCTGTGCCCAACCGGTCACGCCCGGCTTCACCGCAAATCTTTCCTTGTAGTAAGGGATCTTGGTTTTCAGCTTTTCGACAAAATAGGGGCGTTCCGGTCTTGGGCCTACAAAGCTCATGTCCCCTTTCAAGACGTTCCACAACTGAGGAAGCTCATCAATCCGGAGTTTCCGGATAATCTTGCCCACCCTTGTTATTCTTGGGTCATCCTCTTCGGCCCACACAGGCCCGCTCACTGCCTCAGCATCTTCTCTCATGGATCTGAATTTGTAGACGCTAAAAATTTCCCCGTCTTCCCCAACTCTATCTTGGCTGAACAGGACAGGACCTTTGGAGTCGAGCTTGATAGCAATGGCCACGATGAGGATCACAGGGGACAGCATCACCAGCATGATAGACGACAGAGAGAATCCCACTACCCTCTTCGTGAATTTTGCTACCGGCGATTTCACAAACCCGTCCGAAAAGATCAGCCAGCTCGGATTTATTTTCTCGACCAGCACCTTCCCCGTGATTCTTTCGTAAAAGCTTTCTCCGTCAATAATGGAACAGCCCCTCACCTTGCAGTTCAGCAACTCGTTGTATGGCATTACGCCCCGCTTCTGGTCTAGGGCGACAATGATGCTTGAAACTTCCTCTGCTTCGGCCAGATCGCACAGATTGTCGAATCCGTATCGGAC
Source organism: uncultured delta proteobacterium (assembly GCA_963702565.1). Lineage (GTDB taxonomy): Bacteria > Desulfobacterota > DSM-4660 > Desulfatiglandales > HGW-15 > CAVPDE01. The sequence continues at coordinate 854,054 of CAVPDE010000010.1, forward strand.
AGGGGTTCCGTGGAGCTCGGTTTGTGAATAATCCCCAGTTTCCTGCCCAATCACCAGCCTGACGTCATAGCTGATGTCGCGCCTGCTTCTGATTTCTTTCAGCAGGTCTCCGGCCAGCTCCCCGTGCCCGACGATCAGGGTTTTCTCGGTGAGCAGTTTCTTTCTTACTGCAAAGGCGTACAGGAATCTCCAGGATACAAGAAAGAAGATCACAAACAGGATGCTGACAAAGAATATCCATCTCCCGATCATGGCTTCCTCCCAGAGGAAGTAGATGATTGCCAGCACAATGGAGGTGATGCCGATAGACTGGATGAGCCTGATGGCCAGTTCGACCATGTTGCCGACAGCATGCACCTCATAGAGGTCGTCGAAATACAGGCTGAGTTGGGCTACCGCTGTGACCAGGAGAATCTTCCACCACGCGATTTCGAGGAGAAAAGAGAAACTCACCTCCTCCCGCATGAGGGCGAAGGAGGCCAGTGCAACCGCGCAGTAGATCAGAACCGCTTCACCGAGGATGAAGATGCCTTTGCGGATGGAGAAGTATTGGCGGAAGAGGTGGATCATTCCTTAGCTCCGCTAACGAGAGAGTAGGCAGTAAACAGTAAGCAGTAAGCACAAATCATAATAGGGGAAAGAAAGTGCTCCTCCGGGCCGTAGGCTCTACAGGCCGGAGGCTAAATCGTTTGATTATGGAATTTTGGAATACGGGAATCGTTAAAAACGTTGAAATCTTAAGAGAGGTGAAAGACGTTCAAGTCGTGAAAGGCGTAAGAGGCGTTTAAATCGTTTAAACCGTTCAAACCGGCAGAGCCGCGCGAGAAAAGGATCATGCTGCCTCGATTCTCTGCTCCATTGGCTTTACTTTTTCCCCTTGGTGAGTCGTTCGAGGTAATCCCTATCCTGGACATGCTTTGGCCTCACGCCCATTTTGGTTTTTATCAGCAGTTCCGGCTTCAAGAAAGGGATTTTCACCCCTTTGATCTCATCCTCTAATTGGCCCTTGAACAGGTGCAGAGCCTTAACCGCTTTTTCCGCTGACTGCTGCGCCGCAAAGCACGCCCATTCATGCCTTCCCTCGGCCTGGAAGGACTTCGCCTGCTCCAGATCCTTCTCCTCTTGCGCCAGCCAGTCTTTGCTTCGATCGCTCATAGTTCTTCTTTATCATATCGCACAGCAAGTGACAACATGGATTGGTGGGATCTGGAATTATGGAATAATGAGCAATAAAAGAATACAGAAGACAGGAGACAGAATAAGAAACTGGAATAATGGAATTTTGGAATTGTGGAATGATGAGTAAATCAAGAATACAGCCGGCGTCGTCCGCCTGCGGCGAACTATGCCGTGCCACGGAAGTCAATCAGCGATCGGTGTCCGGTGATTGCTCCTCGTGGTCTTGTTCTAACAGTGAGATAGTCGCCTTCTGGAAGCCTAGAAAATCATCAAGGTCTCGCTTCAGAATACCTACTACAATTTCCGCATCAATGGTGTCGTAATGGTGAACCACGACATTTCTAAACTTCGCCATTTTATCCATCTTGGCAAAGAGGCTCGCGGGCAAGACACCGTTTTCATGAAGTACTTTGAACGTATCCGAATAGCTCGTTGGGGTTCGGAAGGCCTTGTCCGAAATTATGTGGCCTGCAATATCTACGCACGCCTCGATCATCATCTGGAGAGTCCTTTCGATGATGCGCTGCGTTTTCCAACTGGACTGATACTCCTCGACGGAAATACGGGCGTATTCCTTCACCTGCCTTACATACTGATCAAGCTCGGCCAGTTTTCTAAGAATAAGCGGCTTGTCTACCATCTAAGAATCTCTTCCTGAGGATGAAAGACTCTTTGTAAGAAAAATCGAAATACTGTCTCATGGTTAGGGACTCGTAACTATGCCTCGCCAAGGGCGCCTTATCTACGATCACCTTCTTATTCTCCAGGATCTTCATCCTGATGGCAAGCGGAGCCCTGTTTAACACAACGAGATCGATCTCGTCGGTTTTGAGGATGCCTACCAAGTTACCCAGGATTTCGAGCTTTTTCTCTGGAAAGAACGACCCTTCCTCGCAATAGACCGCAATGTCCACGTCACTAAGAGGCCTAGCCTTCTTTCTAGCGAGACCTCCGAACAGATAGGCAAAGAGGATGTCTTTGTCGGCGCGGAGATATTCGTACGCCTCGGTCAGAAGGTCATCAATGTTCTTAGGTAATGGTGAATAATGGATCATATTAATAACGTCAGGAGACAGTATATAGAATTAATGACAAAATCAAAAGTTCAAATGAGAATCAAGAGCCTATCACGAAAACACGAAAGGGCACGAAAGAAGAAGGGGTTATATAGAAACCCAGGCCCTTTTTCGTGCTTTCCAAATTTCGTGCTTTCGTGATTGGTTTTATGTTTTGGTTTTTCATTCCGTTCACTGTCTTGCCGAGCTGACCGCTGACTGCTGACAGCTGACAGCTTGTTTTCATTGTTTCACTGTCTTATCTTCCAGGTAGCTGAAGATGGCGGTGCGGACCATTTCCGCGATCTTGTTGGCCAGGATGTCGGCCCTCTGGTGGTTGTAGTGCTCGGCCTCTGTGTTGAACCGGCGATTCAGGTCGCGCTTGATGTCATCCAGACTGTAGCCCTTGCCCTTGAGCCTCTTGATTTCTTCGACCACTATGACGTGCTCAAGGGTGTAGCGTCGCTGGCCTCCTTTTGTGCGAAGAGGCACGATCACGCCGTTCAGTTCTCTTTCCCAGAAGCGCAGGGTGTGCTTGGAAATGCCCGCCCGGGCGCTCACTTCCTGGATGGTCAATGTTTTCATTGGAGTAGCCATACTAACTTCTCCCGAATAGTTTCACCATGGAGAGAATTCAGCCACAGACCCACACGGACAAAAGCAGACTTTCACCGCAGAGCCGCAGAGTTGCGCAGAGAAAACATGTTGGCTCAAAACCCACACAAGGACTCTGAAGCTGTAAACCCAAGTAAACTTGACTTTCCAGCTTCATCCTCCTCGTGTTTTCGTGCTGTCGCACTCAGCCATCTTCGATGGCTCTTTTGAGCCAGAGCCGAAGCTTCCCTCTCTAAGGATAGGAGGACGCCGAGAAAATCGCTTGAAATCCAAGCGGAGCGCGGATCCAGAGGCGGAGCCTCGGGATGGAGACAGCGCAGCCGGAGAAGAGGAAAGAGCTTGCTCATTCCCTCTTCTCGGAGGCGTTGTCTTTCAGATTTCAAGCGGAGATCTGCGAGCATCTGTGTCCAAAGAAGTTCTCAGTGATCTCTGCGTCTCTAGCGACCTTCAAGGAGCGGGTGGCGAGAATGGTCATTAGCTTTAACTTTGGCTGGAAGTTTGAGCGAAGTTCGAAGTATGCAAATGAGAAGGGCGGATGAAGTGCAGGCTCCGCCCCTTTGGTTTACACCACCATTCTTAAACTAAAAACCTGAAATTCCGAAACTTTTTCTGCAAAACGCTCGATCCCGGAACTGAATCCGGGGAGAAAGTGAATGGCCGTAAAACTTCACCTAGAGTTGATCTTTGAACTCTAACTTCGCTCTACTATCAGCAAGAAGAATGCCAATCAACGACTATTTTTGGTTTTTTATTTTCCATATATGATTTCAATTGGTTAGGTAGGCTGACGGCTGACCGCCGACCGCCGATAGCTGACATTAGGAACTTAGAGTTACAAAAGTGGGTAAGGAATTGCCCAAAAGTGGCAAGGAAGTACACATTCACCACGGAGCCACAGAGAAAGAGGAGAAGCCTCCCCCCTCTAGCCCGACTGCATGTAAACGAAACCCTATATCTCGCGTTCGCTCAAGCTCCACGAGCAGCGAGGAGCGGTCAAGCGAAAGCTTGCCGGGCATATTGGGCTCGGATGCGAGGGGACAAGCTTGCCATTCGACGCTGTTCATGGCCCTGTCGAAGACCTTGAGTGAGCTCGAAGGAAGTAAAATCGAAGGGCTTGTCCAATGGCATCGCGAGCCCCATGTGCTTTTTGAGCGATCATCCTGCCTGCCCCGCCGAAGCCTTCGGCGAAGGCGGGTAGGTCCTGTTAATCCTGTCTAATCTTTCTCTGTATTCTCTGAGTCTCTGTGGTGAATCGGGGGTTTATCTTTTGTTGTTCCCTTTGTAGTAGCGGTCGTAGTAGCGGTAGTAGTTTTTTCGGACCTGTTCGTAGCCGTTGAAGACGATGCCGAGGATTTTATCCCTCCCGAGATTGTCGATCGCCTTTTCGATGTCTTTTCGAGGGGTCTTGTTCGCCATGACTACATAAATGATGGCATCCACGTGCTGGGCAAGAAACTTGCTCTCAGCCGTGACGCTGCTCGGCGGGGAGTCAATAATAAGGAAACGGTTCTGATAGCGCTCCTTCACTTCCTCAAGAAATTTTATCATCATATTGGAAGAGAGGAGCTCCGTGGGGTTTCTGGGGGGTTTTCCGGCGGGGAGTATGGACAGCTTGTCAATGCCGCTTTTCAGCATGAGTTCCTCGATCTTGCGGCCCTCAACCAGATACTCGTGCAGGCCCTTCACCTTGCTGTACCCGAACATTCTGTGCATTCTCGGCCGCCTCAAGTCGGCGTCGATGGCCAAAACGGAGTCGTCAATGCTCAAGGCGAGAGTAGCCGCGAGGTTGGCTGCCACATAAGTTTTTCCCTCCGCCGGAAACGTGCTGGTCACAAGCATTGATCGCGGGACCTTGCGATCCTTGGGGAAAAGGATCTGGCCTCTGAGCACCTTGAAGGTCTCGGCATCCGCTGAATCAGGGGAAGAGAGCATGACGAGGCTGTCGCTGAAGCTTTGGCCGGAAATGAGGTCAGAAGTTATCTTTCGGGCGAGCTTGACCTCAGGCTCCTCCACCACGAGCCTTTTGGGCGGCGCTTCCTTGACGTCGTCCAGCCTGACTACTGTTTCTTTCTCGTGACGCTCGAGGGCGTCGGCAATTTTGCCCACGTGAACTCCTAATAAGCTATCGGCGATCAGTTGTCAGCGGTCAGCCAAATCAAAAGCCAAGAGGATATCAATGTTTATTCGCTCACTCTGAGCTTTTTGATCAAAGTGGCGAGCATCTGCTTGATTCCAATGATCTCAACGATCAAGGTATTATACACATTATCATCAAAGAAATGAAGCTCTTTCGACAGCAAAACAAGGTATTCAAGCTCACTGGCTGATCCCATCGCGATTTCCAGGAAACGTGCTAGTTCCCCGTCGCTATTTCTGCCACAGCCTTCAGCCCTATTGGTCGGAATTGAAACAGAGGCACGGCGCATCTGGCTTTTTAGACCGTACAATTCCTCCACAGGAAAAGTCCTTGTAATCTCATAGATCTTCAGGGTGAGTTTGTGGCTCTTATTCCAGACCTTTAAGTTCTTGAAGTCCTTCATTCTAGATCACCTCCTGGGTTTCTTTTGGTTGCTGAATTTTGGCCTTGTGGCCATTAAATTGGCGGTTCACAATTGAGTCCTCTAGAAAGCAAGCGATCGGCTCTCAGCGGTCAGCACTCAGCCTTTCGAGAGCATAATTCCCCAACTAGGTAGCATGGTGTTTAGCTTTGGAGTTCTGAAAGACAACGAAACACCGTCCTTTCTTTTCGAAACGAACCTGAAGATGTCTTCTGAGGTTTTTAAATGAATTTCGACAAGCTTTGGTTCTGTCTTTTATGTTTTTTCTTCATAGCTGATCGCTGATAGCTGAACGCTGACGGCTTTCCCACCGTCTTATTAGCAATGGCTTTTTATCGCGTTCCTTCGGGAATCGGTGGGAAATGAAGTTTTTGCCCGGGGAGGATGAGGTCGGGGTCTGTGATGGCGGGGTTGTTTTTGCGGATCAAATCGAGCACCCGTTCATTGGAGCGACCGTATACTCTGATCGAGAGCTCGCCAAGGGTGTCGCCCCGTTCGACGACAATGGTCTGCCCGTCAGGTTCGGCCCTAATTTCAGAAGGGCTTGCCCTCACATCAGTAGGGCTGGGCCTTTCCACAGCGGGTGCCGTGGGCACCTCCTTTTTCTCTTCTTTGACCTCAAGTTTGACCTCTTCGACAGGGGGCGGCTGCTTTTCAGGAGCCGCTGGAGCCGATGCAACTGCAGCCGGGGCTGCTGCTTGTTGGGGTCTAGTCTGCGGCGCCCGCGCCTTTTCGCGAACCATCTCGGACTTTGGTCCGGGCGTTTTGACAGAGGCGGTCACAAATCCGGACAAGATTCGATCCCCATAACGGACGGCGAGAAAAGCCAGCACGCCTGCGATCAGGAGCACTGCCGCTGCCCACTTCCACCACGGCTTAAAAGCTCCAGCCTTAGGCCCAGCCTCCTGGCCCGCGCCCTTTTTCGCCCCGCTCGCTTTCGCTTCGGAACCCCCCATCCGCAGTTCCTGGTAGCAGGACTTGACCATGGCGGGCGAGATCTTGCTCTCCCCTTTGGAATAGCCGAGCAGCAGGGAGTTGTCGGCAAGGATGTTGATCATCCTGGGGTAGCCCTCCGAGTACTGATGAATCGCATCGATCGTCTTGTTTGGAAAGATCTCCTCCGCCCTTTTCGATCCAGCCTTCCTGAGGCGCGTCATGACGTACTCTCTTGTCTCTTTCGCATTGAGAGGGGGGATGTGATACCGCACACTGATGCGCTGGAGAAGAGGCCGGCACCGCGGTTCGCTCAGCCGGTCGTTAAGCTCCGGCTGGCCCACCAAGAAAATGCTGATGAGCTTTTCTTCGGCCGTTTCCAGGTTCGAGAGGAGACGGATTTCCTCCAGCAAATCAAAGGAGAGCCTGTGCGCCTCGTCGATAACCAGGAGAAAGTGCATGTTTCTCTGCTGGACTTTTGTCAGGAACGCCTCGAAGGCAATGAGAAACTCTGACTTCGTCTTGAAGTGAATCTTGTTTTCGAAAGCTGAGAGGATCAGGTAGGCGATGAACTCCCTTGGCGAGAGAAGAGGGTTAGCGAGATGCACGTATTTCACGCCCGTGTCCAAGCTCGAAAGCAGAGCCCTCACCATGGTGGTCTTGCCTGTCCCCACCTCTCCGGTGAGGAGGACAAAGCCCTGGCGCTCCATCACGCCATACCGCAGGATGGCGAGAGCTTCCTTGTGCTTCTCGCCGAGGTACAAAAACCTGGGCGAGGTGCTCAGGCTGAATGGCTTTTCGATCAGTTCAAAAAATTCAGTATACATCGTCTCACCACAGAGGCACGGAGAACTCAGAGAATAATGGGACACAGATTAACACAGATCACCACGGAAAAGAACAGCCTCTCGCGGAGCCGCGGAGAATCACAGAGAAAACATGCTGGCCCAAAACCGACCCGGAGTCTGAAGCCCGAAAACCAAGTAGACTTGTTTTTCCGCCTTCTTCCTCCTTGTCTTTCGTGCTTCGCACTCCGACTGCTTCGCAGTCCCTCTTGAGCCAGGAGGTAAACTCCCTGAGCGGTGATCAATCGGCTCGATCCGGAACCCTCGTATCTTTTAGAGACGTTCCTGTCTGTGTGCTCGCTCAACGGCTGAGCGGAGCGCAGCTGACAACGCGACAGCGTTGGCAGGGTGTGGGGCGCAAGAAATGGATGGACAAGCAAAGCTTGTACAAGCCATTTCGCAGTCCGCCACAGCTTCTTGAGCGAGTCTGGGGTTGTCCCTGCCTGCCCTGTTAAATAGCTTCGGGTGACTTTGGCGGTCACAAAAGATCCCAGAGATATCTCCTTAATCTACAAATCGCTTTTGCACGATACCCGAAGCTAAGATCTGCGCTGCAGATCTTATTTAGCAGGGTAAATCTGTGTCCGATTTCTCTGTGACCTCTGCGCCTCTAGCGACCCCTAGGGAGCGGGTGGTGAAATTTTCGGCTTAGAGGCCGGCCAGTTCCTTTATGTACTGTACTGTTTTGCTAAACCCTTTGGTCCCCACCACGATCCCCACAAGCGAAACTGCAAACCCCGCCGCCAAACCAGCAGCCTTCAGAACCTCCTTCCTCTTCCGCGCCTTGATTTCCTTCTCCGTATGCCGGAAAGGAATGCTCACAAGGATGGGAAGCTTGAGCTCTTTCTGGATCTCATCCGGGCTCCTGTAAGATGTGTCCATCATTTCCACAAAATAGGCCAGACCTCCGCCCAGGCCAAGCCCCAAGGCTAGAACCATAAGAAAGATTTTCCTTAGGTCAGGATCCACCGGGTAGGTGGGGATCTTTGCGGGATCAATGATCCTGAACTGCTCGCCTTTCTGCTTCTTTTCCATGCTGACGGCTATGTCGGCTTCCAGCTTTCTCTTCAAAAGGGAGTCGTACAGCGATTTCAGATTCTCGTAATCCCGCTGTATGGAAAACAGCTCCTGCTCCCTTTTCGGCGTGTCCTCGACTCTTTTCTGGTACGCTCCCATCTCTGCATGTACTTTTCTGATCTCTGCCCTTGTGCTCGCTATGTCCAGTTCAATATCCCGCAGCTGCTGTATAAGAGTCTGCTCCGCTCTTGACAGGCCTACTGCTTCTCCTCGCGAATCAGTCCTCGGCTTTGACTCTGAAGCCTCCATAGTCTCAATCACTTTCTTGAGACGCACCACATCCGGATGGCTGGGCGTATACTTTGCCTCAAGTGCGGCTAGCTCATTTCGTAGGGATGCGAGATCCCTCGTTTCAGGTCCCTGGGTTGAAGAGGGAACGAGAGCCTGCCTTCCCTTTCGCGTATCTTCTACGGTTTGCTGAATCAGGATTTTCCGGTTCTCCGCATCACCCAGATTCTTGCTAAGCTGGTCCGCCTGCGATTGAAGCCTCTGGAGCATGGCCAAGTTGGCGTTCAACTGGTCGGGGAGCCCTCCCATGTACCGTTCCCGGTATCCTTTGAGCTCTTCCTCCTTTGCCATCAAACGTTTCCTGACCGACTCGAGTTCGTCCGCCAAGAACGCAGAGGTACCCAGGACCTGCGATTCCCTGATTTCAAGGTTCTGCGATATGAAGTTGGAAGCCAAGGCATTTGTAACCTGCATCACTTTTTGAGGGTCAGGTCCTCGAAAGGAAAGAGTGAACGCGCTTGTCCCTCCCCTGCCTGACCCGGCTTTGCTGACATCGATTTTGATCCTTTTTCGTACAGCCTCCACCAATGCGTCGAGACTCGTGGATTGACCCATCTCCTGTGACAATCGGTGATCGCGAATGACTGTCTCGAGATTCGTGCGGCTTGTCACCTGCTGTGAGATTGTTCTGAGCCTGTCCTCGATAGCCTCCGTCACGATGGATCGCACGAAGTCCTGCGGTACACTCTGCGATTGCACCAGGATCAGGGTTGTGGCTTCGAACACCTTTGGCGCGACAAGGGTGTAGGTCAGGCCAGCAAGGATCGATACCAGGAAAGGAATGATGATCCAGTACCTGCGCCTTTGCGCAATGTCCAGGTACTTGGTGATTTCATGTGTATCCATCACAAACCTCAAAAGAAAGAACACAGAACGTTGAAAATCAAGGGCCAATCACGAAAGCACGAAATCTGGAAAGCACGAAAAAGGACCTCGTTTTCTAAATGACCCCCTCTTCTTTCGTGTTTTCCCCCTTTCGTGTTTTCGTGATAAGGCGTTATTTTGGGCTTTCTCCTTGCCCCCGCCTACCACAGAAAGAGCCGGCTGGCGCCGACGGTCAGCATGATCCTGTTGCCCGTGTATTCGTCGAATCCGAGATCTTCACTTCTGTCGACGTAGGAGTAATCGAGGGCTACGAAGAAATACCGGAGGAAGTCCCATCTCACACCGCAGTTGCCCCTAAAGTAATCCGCACTGTTGAATGTATACTTGTCGTGCCTGTAGGACAATCCGGCATAAAGGTTCACGCGCTCGAAAATCTCATACCTCCCGTTGACGTACCCTCCATAGTATTCACTGAACCCGCTCGTCAACCCCGCGCCCTGTTGTAGGTCTTCATAACCCCACCCGCCGTCTCCACCAACCGTAATATTTCCCCTGGCAAAGTTTCGGGTCAGCGAGGCGCTGTAGGTCGGTCCGTCCTGATTGTCGGTGATGTCGTTGACTCTGATGAAGTATCCCACCCTGGCTGACACGGTGTATTCAGGCGAAAAGGAATGGTCCACTCCGACAAAGCCGTCGTGTACATCAAAATCCTGGGGCAGAACACGCTCGTAATCGTAAGTCGCGTAGTTGTAACCCACATAGCCCGTCGAGTCGGGCGCAAACCGGCGCAGGTAACGTATCCCGGCAGCATTCGCAGTGTAATCACTCTCAGCAAAGAGGGTTTCATCATTCGTGTACTTCGCGTCCTTGTACGCATAGGTGAGCTCGGCACCGTTCTGCACATCGAGCCAGTAGGTCAGGTTGGCATAAGGATTCTGGATTTTACTGTCATCAAGGGTGATCTGGTCGTTCTCATAAATATTGTATCTATAGCCCACGTTCACCCGGTTCTCCGCCCCGAAGATGTAACTCACATTTGCATCGGTTGTGTTCGTCCAGTACTCATTTCTGGTCTGCCTCAGGCCCTGAACGTTTTGTGGGTCTTCCAGAGGATCGTTGGACTGAAGGTAGGTGTCCGTCAGATTGAACCGGAGACCCTGAGCCAAGTCCTGTCCGAAGGTCAATCCTGCGGAATGTGCTGTCTCATTCTGGTCGTCGCGGTCCGCGTACCTGTAAAAGCTCGGGGCATATCTCAGTTGAAGATTGGTCTGCTCCGCCACGAAGCCAAAGGCAATGCCGGGCGTCACCACTGTGATCCAATCGCTGACTTTGTTATCCTTTGTGAGGAAGATGTTGTCGTCGTAGGTTTCACTGACGGTGATCATAGGGGTCACTTCGATGCGCGTCTGAGCGTCTGCGAGGCAAGGGAAGAGGAGGAAGGAGAGGAGCATAACTGCAAAAGCGATTTGTTCACCACAGAGACACAGAGGTTCTCGAGAAGTAAGTTTTTGTGGTTTCACGGGAGATACCGTGAAACCACAATATTCGCTCTGCCTTTGGCTGAAATCTGCTCCAGCTTTCATGGTTGCCTCCAAATCATTAATTGGATATTCGCTGTATCCCGTCTTTCAATGCAGAAACATTAAAAATAATGATCAGACCGGTTTTAATGCCTGTCAGTTTCAAATATGTCAAGAGCTGTGCCTTGTGAATCGGGAGTAAGCTTTCAACTGCTTTAAGTTCGACAATCAGCTTGTCTCCAACGACAACGTCCAACCGGTATCCACAATCAAGTCTGACACCTTTGTACTCTACTGGCAAGGCTTTCTGCCTTTCATATACGATCTTTCTCAGATCCAGCTCCCGGCACAGGCATTCAGGATTATCAGGAGTGTTTTCTTTTGAAATATGAGCAATAAACATCTGGTAGATCCTGTAAATCCTGCTAACCTTTCTGTGAGGTTTTGCCCTGTCTGTGTGTTCGCTCATACGCCTCTGAAGGAGGCGGCCGATGCGGAGCAGCGGCAGGAGCGGGGTCAGGCAATGTGGGAAGAAGCTGGCTTCTTTCCACATTGATTGCACCCCATCTCCGTCATGAGAAACTCCGTGTTCATCCGTGTCCGATTACTTCTTAGTCTCTGCGGTTCTCTGCGACTCTAGTCCCGCTTTCGGCGGGACGGGCGAGAAACTATCTTTCTTGTGATGCATCATGGGACCACAACTGTGTCGCCGGGTTTGAGCAGGATGTTCTGCTCCAGCTTCTCCCCCGATGTGAATTCCTTGTAGTTGAACCGGAGCTGGGTCTCCCTGCCCCCTTCCCTTCTCACGATCAGAATATTCTTTTGGTCCGCCCACTCTGTAAACCCGCCGGCAGCGGAAAGGGCCTGCATCACGGTCATGCCGGGCGCTAAATCAATGGGGCCTGGGCGCGTCAGCTTCCCTATGGCGTACACCACCTGGCTTCTGCTCTCTTTGACGATGACCGTCACCTCAGGGGCGGTGACGAAACTCTGGAGCTTGTCCGAGATGGTTTTCTTGAGCTCCGAGGCTGTTAGCCCCTGGGCCATGATTTCCCCAATGAGGGGATAGGTGATTTTGCCGTCCGGCATGACGGTCACGTCACGGGTCAGCTCCGCTTCTTTCCACACGAAGATGTTGAGGACGTCATTCGGCCCGATCCGGTAGGAGCTGTCCTGTGCGGGCGTCTGAGCCACGGCGGAGCCGGCTGAAACGATCAAGCCTAGAAGAACGATCAGACAAACAAACCTCGAATATGATTTTGCAGCCATAAGCCAACCTCCAAAAAGACATTTTCACCACAGAGGCTCAGAGAGCACAGAGAATATTGGGACGCAGATAAACACAGATTCGCGCAGATCCTTGCTTGAAATCCTGTGGCCCCGTCCACCAGAGAATCCTATAAGCAAGCTTAAAGATTCTCCTGCTGCCCGTTGCCACCGCCCAAGCCTTCGGCTCGTGACCTCCGCTTCGCTTGGATTTCAAGCAAGACAAAGAAACCATTTTGCCAGGGTTTTCAGGATTATCCGGATTTCTATTTTAACCTATAAAGAACAAACATCCCGTAGATCCTGTAAATCCTGCCTAATGAAGCCGTCCCTTTCTGTGTACTCGCTCAATAGCCTCTGAAGGAGGCGGTCAGTGCAGCGCACTGGCTGTCGTTGAGCGAGTCCGTGATAATCCGTGTCCTATCTCTTCTCTGCGATCTCTTTGACTCAAGCGAGCTTCGGCTAGCGGGTGTGAGAGAATGTCTTTGTCGTTACTCTTCCCGGCCGATGCCCAAGCCGTTGAGCTTGTTGAATAGCGCCTTGTAGCTGATCCTGAGCATCCGCGCCGCCTCCCGCTTGTTCCAGCTTGCGGTCTTCAGAGCGCCCATGATCACTTTCTTTTCGATGCTCTCAGCCGCATTGGCTTTCACATGCTTGAGGGACATCTTTTTGAGCTTCCCGCCTTCTGCTTCATCCTCATTCTCTGGTTCCAAGCCCTCTTGTTCGCCGAACATCCCCTTTCCGGTGATCCCTTCCAGGAGGTCGGACTTCACGATGGATGGATCATCGCCCATCATCAACCGGAGAATCGTGCTGGCCAGCTCTCTCACGTTGCCGGGCCAGGCGTAGTCGGTGAACACCTTCCCCATGTCCTCACTGATCGAGAAGCCGTTGCTCAGCTGCAGCTCCTTGCGGTACTTCTCGGTCAAATAATCCATGAGCAAGGGAAGGTCGTCTTTCCTTTCCCGGAGAGGCGGCATCTCGATCTTGATGATGTTCAGGCGGTAGTAGAGGTCCTCCCTGAATTTCCCCACCTTCATGTCCTTTTCCAGGTCATGATTGGTGGAGGCGATGACCCAGGTGCTGACCTTGACCACGTCTGTGCCGCCGAGGCGCGCAAACTCGCCGCTCTGCAAAACCTCCAGCAGCTTGGCCTGGAGCACGAGAGGCATGTCCCCGATCTCGTCGAGGTAAATTACGCCGTCTGAGGCGATCTCGAACTTGCCGGGTTTGAATTTGTCCGCTCCTGTGAAAGCGCCCTTCTCGTAGCCAAAGAGTTCGCTCTCGAGGAGGGTGAGGGGGAGGGCCGCGCAGTTGACCTTCACGAACCTTTTGTCGCGGCGTGCAGAGGCAGCGTGGAGCAGGCGAGCCACAACTTCCTTGCCCGTCCCGGTTTCACCGAGGAGCAGAACGCTGAAACCGGTATCTGCCACCAGCGAGATCAGCTCGCGGATTTTCTGTATTGACGCATGCTTACCTATGAGTTCATAGTCCATAGTGTGAAAAGTTTTACATACTTCTGCCAATTTGTCAATAAATATCAGAAGTTAAAGTCAAGTTAGAGTAAAACCCAAACCCGGTATCTCTCACCCGTTCCCTCACGGTCACTCGAGTCACCCGCTGTCGGTCTGAGAGCTATGGCGAGGCAGGCACAGAAAGAGGAGAATAACGGGACACGGATAAACACAGTCTCTCGCAGAGACGCTGAGTTGCGCAGAGAAGACAATTAGACAGGATCCACAGGATTCACAGGACAGGAGAAAACCGCGGCTCGGAATCAACATGGCACCACGCGCCCTAGAATACGATGAGCAAGCTCATCTCTTCTCTTGACCCGTGTTGCCATTGTCCCAAGGCTTCGCCTTTGGACTCAGGCTCTGCCTGAGATTCCACGCGCAATACTGATCTAAATACATGCTGTCGCATTCATCCGTTTTCGATGGCTGCTTTGAGCTGAACAGAAAGGACACCGAACTGATCAAGCCCTTTTCTCTCACAGCCGCCTACGCTAACAAGCTTCGGCGGGCCAAGGAGTCACAGAGTTCCCAGAGAAATAAAATATGACACATAGAACCTCTGTGGGCTCTGCGGGCTCTAGTGACCGCAGGGAGCGGGCGTTAGATAGTGTCTTTCTTTGCTTTGGATTTGACAAAAAAAGCAGAGCCTGTTGGCTCTGCTTTCCGTGTTTCCCAAGTCTGTTTGGCTTTTCAGTGATCCATGCGTTCCAGCAGATCCTGAAGCTCCTGGACCCTCCTCTCATGAGAGGTTTCTTTGGTTCTTGGAACTCTCCTATGATCCTGGAGCACCGCCCTGCGGTCATCGCTCACCCGGCGTTCATGTTCGCCGCGGCGATTGGACGTCCCCCTCCTGTCCTCGCGAGAAGTGGTTCTACGCTCCATTCGCGCCCTTTGGTCGACGCCGGCTCTCCGATCCACGCCGGTCCGGCGGTCGATGCCGCTTCGGCGATCGACTCCGCAGCGCCGCTCGGGGATGTGCTCAGAGTATGAAAATCGCCTTCGATCGATGCCGATGCGCCTTCCGCCATGGTCGCTCAGATCGTAGGATAGGTAAACGTCACGCATGACTAAACCCAGTAAGGAGTAAGCAGTATGCAGTAAGCAGAAAGCAAATCAGCCACAGACACACACAGACAAACCCAGGCTTTCACCGCAGAGTACTCAGAGAAAGCACTGCTCAAAATCGGCAAAGGAAGCTGAAGCATCAAAATCAATCGAGGTTGCTTTTGCTGCTTCCCCTTCCTGTGCTCCGTGCTATCGCATTCAGCCCCGCCACCGGGTCTGTTTTGAGCAGAGGAGCAACTGATACCTCAGAAAGAACCAGAGCACCCAGAGCGAATCACAAACAAGCTTCTTGTCCTCTCCAGAGAAACTCCATGCCCGGCCCCTCCTCACCTCGTCGGGTCCTCTCACTTTCGTGAGGGCTTTTGAGGGAGGAAGAGAGAGCACGTCAAACAAGACCAAGAACCAATCAACCGAAATCACGAAATTTGGAAAGCACGAAAAAGGACCTGTTCTTAAATTTAACCCCCTCTTATTTCGTGTTTTCCCCCTTTCGTGTTTTCGTGATAGACCTTCTCTTCGGATACACCCCCAAGCGGAGCGCTCCCCCGCCTGCGGTCGGCGGTCATTTATCAGCGGTCAGCCGTCGGCAAACAGCCAAGGTCTTTCAGGATATAACGTCTAAAAATCATCCTCTCATAAACCTTGCAAAGAAAGCAGGCCGGGGCTTTCGGCAATCCAATGTCGCGCAGGCGACAATAAACGTGGAGTGGGTTCAGAATGTGCTTCACGATCGGTGGCATCACCACCTCAACTCAGCATAGAGCTTAGAGAACAGAGCGTAGAGTTAAATGCAAAAGCAAACCCCAGCGAGCGAAGAGCAAGAGAAGTACCCAATACGAAAAGTCACAAAAACCAAAGCAATCACGAAACCACGAAAGCTAGAAGACACGAAAGAAGACAGAAAGAAAAATGGATAAAGGGCGTGGCCCATATACAGGACGCCCTTTATCCTCTAACCCTCCATCAAGATCTCTTGAAAAACTTTTTCCTTCCAACCACAGCCAGACCAATCAGACCGGAGCCTAAAAGCAGCATGGTCGCCGGTTCGGGGACGGGGACGGAAACAAGAAAAAGGCTGCCTCCCTTAATGTCGTCGGGAAGGCCCTGCACGCGAATTCCCGCTAGTTTGACAAAGCCGTCTTCGTAATCTCCCAGCTCTTTTGGCAGCAAAGCAAAGCTTAAAATGAAGTAATCTGTTTGCCCTGGTCGAATACCTCCCAACTTTTGACTAATATTTTTTCCATCCGGGTTAGTCGTTATTCCAAATGTAGAAGCAGCCTTATTTATCATCGGGTCGTTCGAAGGGTTGGGTAATTGATTAAGTTTATCTAGCTTATACCAGTCAAGGCTATCTAGATCATTTGAATAAGAAACATCATCAGGATTTGTTACTCCCGTTGGCGCAGATTTGAAGCTGAATCCAAATCCAGCGATACTGAAACTGCCTGATGGAGGATTGCTAGCTGTGAATCCGACTAGCAGAGCATTTTCGGAAAATCTTTCTATGACCATTGTACCGTAGTCAAAATCGCCGTATTTGAAACCCGTTAGGGTTAAAGCTTGCGACAGCGCCGGCACGCATAAGAAAAATCCCGCGATCAATAAAACAACTATCAAGAATGCTTTTTTTTTCACTTCGTCATCACCTTCCTCTTCTTTGATTCAGTTACTCTTTGATTGGTTGTTGGTTAAATCGTCAAACAATTAAGTCGTTGAGTTGGTAAAATCGTTAAAGCCGTTCAACTCGTTGAAAACGTTAAAGTTGTGATACGTTGAAATCGCTGAAATCGTTAATTGTTGACGGGTAGATACGCGTGTACAGGACAAGATATGATTCTAGTTGCACCTCATATAGCAATGGGTGTGCCAGAAAGGGGGAAAAGAGATGGGAGAATGGTAAATAATTTATAAAGGAAATTCAATTGGTTAGACTGACGATTTTGACGACTTGAACGGTTTGAACTTTGCACGCGTCCCATCGGGGCGAAGTATGAAATCCCTTACCACTTTTTTGGGTAAAATTTTTCCATTAAGTGGCAAACAAATACATAGCTCACCACTCGTTCCCCTTCGACCCGTTCGCTAAACTAAGCTTTGGGGTCTGTGATGGGGATTTTATCTACAGTGCCCGAAACAAGAACCCGATAAAGGGCTGGTCGGCATAACCATTCCTTTATCCTCTAACCCTCAGGCCCAGTGCGCATAGATGCTTTCTATTTAGCAACCGATGTGCCAGGAAGGTCAAAAAAGGGAAAAAAGAATTGGGGATTTTTTATTATGGAATTTCAGCCGTTTATGCGGACGACTTGAATGGCTTTAACGCTCGACGGTATTCTTGAGGAGGAAGTATGAAATTATTTACCACTCTTATGGGGTGGCGTATTTCCATTAAGTGGAAGATGAGTACACACAAGGAATGCCGGAATGATGAAATGTTGGAAGAATGGAATGATGCCGTTGAAATAGTTAAAGCCGTTGAAGTCGTTCAAATCCTAGGAAGACCAAAACAAGGGTCAGAAGAGAAAAGGGAATGACGGAATAATGTAGGAAGACAGAGCTCGAAGCTCCGGAGACCACAGATCGGAGGGGAGAAGTCAGGGGGTGGCGGTTGGTCGCGCCTTCAGCCATTCTCTGATGTATTCGGCGAATCTCACCAGATCACTGGTTTTCTGAAGATTCGAATACACTTCGTTCCAGTCAAGACCAAGGTATTCGTGCACAAGGATATTACGGAAGCCCGCGATTGGCGAAAGTTTTCGGGCGAACTCGGGCGGGAGCACTCCCAATTCACTCATGCGCAGGAATGCCTCCCGGTAGTCGCCGGGCTTCAGAGCCTTCTCAATTGAAATGACCCGATGGCAGATATCGAGGCAGCACTGGGCGGCGACTTCTAAATTGCGTTCCACGATATCCCTCAGGTAGGGATCCGCGTCGAACTCCGAGCGCGACTTAGCCTTCAGCGCTTCTAAGCGCGCTAAGCGTTCGTTCAGCTCGTCCAAGCGCCTCTCGATACCGCTGAACTCGGGTTTCATAATGGTCTCCCCTCAAAAGGTCATCTCTTTGCGCTCTGAGCACCGGCAAATAGTCACAGTACAGGCTCATGATCTTTGCTTCATACTCAACTCGAGTATAGGCGTCACGCTCGTAGATCAGTTTACCAGCCGCGACAATCGCATAAGCGAGTTCGACGGGAGCTCTGTTGAGAAAGACCACATCAACTCGCTCCTGATCTATAGCGGCTGTCAATGATGCCCTCAGGTTGCTCCGGATCATGCCCGTCTCATCAGCGTCGTCGAGGAGCAGCGCAATATCAATGTCGCTCGACGGGCCAATATCCCCTTGCACCTGGGATCCAAAAAGGTAGGCCAGAATGATATTACGATGCTTCGCAATCACGGCGTAGATAAGTTCCTTGATCGCGAGGGTTCCAGCTCTGGTTTCGGCGATTTTTCCTTTCGCCATTCGGCACCTCACACAATTCGAAAGACTAGCACAGGCCTCGGTCAAGATCAACAATTCAAGGGAAATGAAACGCCGGAATGATGGAAGAAGAAAGGTCGCAAGAAATATCTCACTCCCGCTTCCTAAGGGTCGCTAGAGGCTTGGAAATGCAGAAGAACTTCCTGTTGATCCTGTCCAATGGTCTCTGCGGTTGCGTTAATCATTTTCGGAGGAAGGCAGCGATTTGCTTGTGCTCGTTAAGATAGAGGGTCTTGGTTCGTGAGAGTCCTGAAGAGACACGACTCATCCATCCCTTTCCGCGGCGCTTGATCTCGTCATAGGCCACCAGCACGTCACCCGGTCGCTCCTCTACAAGAAGTGCCAAAACCTGAGCTGCCTGCAAAAGATCTTTTTCCATTTTGGTGTGAACCGTTGCACCCCTCTCCCCGGCGACAATCAGTTTGTGAAAGCCGAATCGTGCCGGCGAAGGTACATTCACCAGGATGCCACCACCGTTCACAACCGCTCCGCGCTCAAAGCCTTCAATAAGGTAGTCCAGGTAAGGCAATGGTTGGGCTGCGGCTTTGAACCGGGATACGACCGTGGGGCCGGTCTCCTTTCGGCGGCGCTGAGGCGTCAGCAAGTCCACTCGAAGTGATTTGCCTCGCACCTTGAAAGACGTAGAGGGATGCTTTGGGTTCAGGGGAGGGACAGGCAGGAACCCCATCTCCAATCGTTCGAGAACATCCGGGATATCGGCATCGATGTGAGGAATCCCAAGGGTCATCGCCGCCTCAGTCCCTATGTCCAGATCCTGAGTTCTCAGAGAGGAACCGGTCCATTTCACACCAAGAAGGTTCCCCAGAACAATGAAAGCATGGGTCCCGACCAACACAGCGCCCAACTGGAAGACCCCGCTGTCTGCAAGAGCCCTCAGTACGCGCGAAGAAGCCGTGTCTGTCAGCAGCGCTCCCCCGGCGCGGAGCTGGGCGCAGAGTCTCTGCAAGTGCTCCGTATCAGGCCTAGAAGCATCGCGTTCGGACATGAACCTCTCAACAACCCGGTCGAGCACCGCATCTTTTCTGCCCAGGTACACCTGCCTGAGAAAGCCACCCGGGTCGGAGTACTGGAAATAACTGTAGGTCAGGCCTTTTACTGTTTTCGTCGTGAAACAACCTGCAAGCCGGCCGATCGACCTTTGCGCTTCCATCGCCAACAGGTTTTCCATGACCTGGGCGTAGAGCGTCTGTGTTTCTAAAGGCAAGTTCTCCATAAGACTATTCCGGAAAGCAACGTTATACGTAGAATAGTATAAAGCTACGGATAACGCAAGGACAAAGAAGGAATACCGACAGGATTAACAGGATTGGCACGATGTCAGGATGCCTAAAGTTGCAAAAGCGAAAGAAAAGACAAGACATCTCTCGCAGAGCCGCGCCCCAGTTGAATGATCTTTCGGAATCCAAGGGGGCAAGCTGAGAACGCCGAGGAGGAAGAGGACATTGGGACACGGATTAACACGGATTTCTTGGATTGGAAAAAAGAGAAAAAATCCGCGTCCTATTTATTTGCGAGCTTTGCGCCGGATGAAGGGGTTCAGGGATTGAGACGTTTTGCCAGCTCTTTGTAGACCTCAAAATCCTTTCGATAGCCAACCTTGATGACATAGACTATCAGTTTGGATTCAAGAATTTCATAAACAACACGGTATGGCCCAACCTTCAGTTTCCAAAAGCCTTTGTATTGACCGGACAAAGGCTTCCCATATGCCGTGGGCTCTGCGGTCAGCTTTTTGCGAACAGCTTTTATGATCCGCTTCTGCCCAGCCCCATCGATCCTCTTGAAGTCCTCAGAAAAGACCAACTCGTCTATCTGGATGTCGTACACTACTTGAGCCCCACCCGTCTTTCCGCCTCTTCAAGAGAAACAGTCTTTCTGCTTCGTCGAGCTGCTCTCTCGCTCGCGAGTTTGCCGAGCAGGTGATCTTCAATCAAATCGATCATCTGTTCGATTCGCTCGAACTCCTGGTAATCCACAAGAATCCCTATGGGCCGATTTCTTCTCGTAAGAATCACCTTTTCTCGCTTGATCTTCTTCAGGACCTCAGGGATCATTTTTCGCAACTCGGTTATGCCGATGACCGTAGTGTCCTCTTTGACCGTTAACATGCTCATCTCCCCTTGACGCTATGGAAGTACCGCCGTTTCCACCAAACCCGGCCCGTCATTACACGGACCTGTCTTCATAATGGAGTGAACTCCAAAAAGCCATTTCAATATCCGTTTCAGAAAGCACTTCATTTATACACTTTGAGTGACAGCTCGTCAAGCGTCTTCTTTGCGTTCTCGGAAAGAAGTCAGATTCTAGATACTGGATTCTAGATGCTGGATGTTGGAAGAATGGAATGATGCCGTTGAAGTCGTTCAAATCGCAAGGGCCACCCGCCGCCGCTCCCATGAGCTTCCACCTTCGTCCTCCATCGGCGGACTATGGCGGGACAAGATGGCGCCGCAAGAGGGAGACAGGATGAAACAGGGAGAAGCGATACTAGATTGAGATACTTGATACTCATCAAAATCGGGAGAGACATAAAATGTGGGAGAAGGGGGGAAAAGCAAAGTCAAAAGCCTTGTCTCTCGCCCGCTCCCTACGGTCGCTCGAGTCACAGAGAAAGAGGAGAAAGCCAGAAACGGTATTTCGTTGGTTTTTCAGTCTGTCAGAAGACTCCATGACTGGAGCAAGCTTGCGACGGCGGGCGTGAAGCAGCATTTCCTCTTAGGTCGCTCAGGGCTTGCCCGCCTCAGGAGGGGACTCCGAAAGAGGCAGCCGATGCGGACTTGTCCGCCCCTGGCTGAGCATAGGCGGGGTGTGGCGGGTTAGCGACGGACTAAGCAAGCCGCACCATTCGACCCTGATCGTGGCCCTGTCGAAGACCCTGAGCAAGGTCAAAGGTATTGAAACCGAAGGGTTTGTCTAGGACCTTGCTAGACCCACCACAGCATCTTGAGCGAGACTGTGATAATCCGCGTCCTAACTCCTGTTTTCTCTGTGGCTCGAGTGACCGAAGGGAACGGGCGTGAGATAATGATTTCTTAGTAGATCGTGAAATCGCGGCGGTCCTCGCCGCTGCGGCGCTCTCCTTTCTTTCTTCGGCCAAGTGATCCGATTCGCCTCTCCTCAAGACTCCTGCGGTCGACACCGCTTCTTCGATCATGTCCGCACCTTCGATCCTCACCGTTTCTGCGGTCGCTCGCCTCTCTCTGCTCGCTCGCGCGCCGCCTTTCAGGAATGTGGGTGGTGTATGAGAAGTGCCTTCTGTCAATCCCGGACCGGCGCCCGCCATTGTCCCTAAGGTTGAATTCGACTGTGTATTCGGCCATAACGCAAAACCCGCAGCTATTAGCTTTCAGCCTTTCGAGGTCCTCAAGGCCCTGAGCAACGTCGAAGGGCTGTCAGCTCTCAGCTACAGAGAAAGAAGACAGAATACAGTAGACAGAAGACAGAATGAAAAAGCAAAACATAAAACCAATCACGAAAGCACCCCGCCCCTCTTCTTTCGTGTTTTCCTGATAGGCAGTTGCTTTAGGCTTTCTCGCCTGTCTCGCTTCTCCCGTTTTTCTCGCTATCGAAAAGCATTCAGGGTTTTGCTGCCTACTGCCTACTGCCTACTTATCTTTCTGTCCCGATATGAAGGGAGATAAAGGGCCGAGTCTCTGCGAGACATCGACCCTCTATCCTAACCCTCCATCCAATGCAATCCTTATGCCTTCTTAAGCAGTTTCTTGCGACCAAACCCCGCTAAGCCGATAAGCCCAGAGCCTAACAGCAACATGGTCGCTGGCTCGGGAACAGGAGCGGGGTTTACAGACTCAACCATAATCACCATGTCATTGTAGTCCCAGTCTCCACCCCCATAAAGATCTTCCCAGGCCAAGATATATTCACAGTTTGTCCACCGCCCGGGAGCCAGGTTGGCGATCTGAACAGTGTCAACGTTTTTTCCTTGAAATGCTACCATGTGATCAAAAGCGTCAGAATTCAGTGCAGCATCCGAGTAGAACGTCTGTGGGTTTGTTTCTCCATTAGTAAGATAGTATCCAAAGCTATTTCCCGAAAAATCTTTGCCCGTATCCACGAAGTTCAAAAAGACACTCCCATCGAGCAGAATGCTCAAAACAGCTTGTGAGCCGCCTCCAGCCAGACCACCAAAGACCTGAACTTTTTTAGCCGGGTCAGAGGGATCGAAGATTCCGAAGGTGTTATTAGGCGCGTATCCGGCAATCTCGATGACGATGGTTGCCAGACTTCCTCCTGCAGCAGTTATCGACCAGTAGGTGTCGTAAGAGAGCGCATCATTGACAGCTCCGCTTGCGTCAACGCTGCTTGTCCCGGGGTTCGGAGATGGGCTTACCGTGATGCCATCTAATACCCCTTGCAAGCTCTTAGTTGTAGAACTGCTCCACTCACCCAGTGGGTTGATCGGTGTAGCCCCTGCACTGGGAGCAAAAGAACACAAACCGAATATTGCGATTAACATCACGAGTGAGAGCTTTCTCATTTGGTATCTCCTTTGTTGGATTTTCTTAGTCCCTCAGCACAGGCACCTCACCTGCCCCCTTCACCTCCCTTCCCGGCAATTCATATCCCGATAAGAGAGGCCCTGCCGAATGATTACTTGCGTTCTCTTTAGAGCAACGGGCGTGCCATCAAAAGTTAGAGCGAAGAAACAAAATGAGAGATTTTTTCTAATGGGATTTTAATGAGTTAGCAGCACACTTCACTCTAAGGTTGGCGAGAAGTTAGAGCAGACAAGAGAGGAAAAACGAGGAGGGAATTTCATTACCACTTTTGAGGGAATTAAACTTCTAAGAAGTGGAACGAAGTTACATACCAGAGGGCAGAAGACAGAATACAGGAGACAGCATGAAAAGAGAGATCAGAGGAGGGAAGACGATAGCCAAGAAAAGTTCAGAGCTGAAGATTGAGGGACGAGGACTGAGTAGATGAAGACCAAGGCACAAAAAGCGAGAAAGGCGGGAAAAGATGGCAGGCAAGGGAAAGGGGAGGGCTCCTTTTTTTTGTTTTACTTATAAAACACAAAGTCCAATTTTTGTTTTGCACAGAAAACAAGATTGAGACAAGGGGGTGTCTATGCCCGGCGAAATGAAAAACCGATTCAAGATGATCATCAAGGAATTCCATGAGAAAAAACTTCCCGAGCTGACCCAACGTACGGACGTAATGGATTTCTCGATACTGAATTCCCGGCTGAAGAAAATCGTGACGATTGTTGGGCCACGGCGCGCGGGGAAGACCTATTTCCTTTACCAGATCATGAAGGAAATCCTCCAGGGTGGCGCTGGCATCACGGACATCCTCTACGTGAGCTTCGAAGACGAGCGGATTACGCCCATCAAAGCGGAGAACTTCCAGGATTTGCTGGACGCTTATTTCGAGTTGTATGACGACAAAACCAACCCCTACGTGTTCCTTGACCAGGTGCAGAACGTCTCCGGCTGGGATCGATTCGTAAGAAGGATCAGCGACGCAGGCTTACGGGTCTTCATCACCGGATCGAATTCGCGAACGCTGGGTCGAGAGATCGCCACCTCTTTGAGGGGGAGGACCATAACCTACGAAGTCTTTCCCTTCTCTTTCAAGGAATTCATCAGGCTCAGGGGAATGAAGCTCCAAAAGAATACTCGCTATGGGAAGAGCAGGCACCGGTTTGGACCGCTTTATGAAGAATACTTGTTTTCAGGCGGGTACCCGGAGATCGTTCTCGCCGAAGGCGATTCCATCAAAGGACGCATTCTGCAGGATTATTTCAATACGATCTTCTATAAAGACCTTGTCGACCGCTATTCGATCAAAAACACGGAACTCCTGAGGCAATGGCTGAATCTCCTAATCATGAACCTTTCTTCGCTTGTCAGCTTTTCAAAAGTTGAAAACGACTTCAAGTCAAGGGGGATGAAGCTCTCCCGTGCCACGCTCAGTTATTTCGCGCGCTACGTGGAGGAAGCCTTTTTTGGATTTTTCGTGGAGATGTTTTCCGAATCAGTCAGAAAAAGGCAGGTAAACCCTAAGAAGTTCTACCTCATCGATGTGGGCTTGCACAATTTCTTGACCTTCAAGTTTTCCGAGAACAAAGGAAGGATTCTCGAAAACCTCGTTTTCCTCGAATTGAGGAGACGTGGGCTACCTGTCTTCTATTACAAGCCAACCGGCGGCGAGGAAGTCGACTTCCTGGTGAAAAGTGGAAAGGATGTGACACTGATACAAGTGTGTTATGATCTCCATAACCTCGATGTCTTCACGCGAGAGAAAAAAGCTCTGCTTTCCGGCATGCGCGAATTAGGATTAAAGCGAGGCACGATCATTACGGAAAACGAGACTCGCACGCTAAGTGAAGGGGGGCTTACCTTGGAGATTATCCCTGCATGGGAGTGGCTGATCGGGGAAGACAGCAGATAAAGCCAGAGGTCAGAGATCGGAGCCCCCCAGGCGGATAAACCTCAGAGGAGAGCGTGAAACCGGAGGACAGAAGGATACCGGATACTAGATACTGGATCCTAGTCGAGAGCGAGGAAACAAATAAGGCAAGAAAGGTTCCTCAAAAACACCCCTGCTCTTTTTCGTGCTTTCCAGTTTTTTTCGTGCTTTCGTGATTCGCAGGTTTTGCCTCACGCCTCTAACCTCAAGCGAGCCGCGCGATGTAGGCAGCGAGCGCTCATCCTAGGGCTTTAACCCGAATTCGTCGATGCGGCCGAGAAGGGTCTTGTAGCTCACACCCAGCAATTCAGCCGCCTTTTTCCTGTTCCACTGGGTCTTAGCGAGCACATCCACTATAGCCTGGCGCTCCGCTTCAGAGACGTAGGTCTTGGTGATCTTCTTGAGAGAGAACCGATTCTCTCTGATCAGCTTCTCGATTTTCTCGTCGGACCAGCCGGCGACCGCTCCCAGGTCCTCTCTCGATGCACGGCCCGCTCCCTTGGGAATGGTTTCGAGGTTGAGCTCCTTGAACACGAATTCCCAGTCTCTCAGCGCGACGGCCCGGCGCACCACGTTCTCAAGCTCCCTCACATTCCCCGGCCACTGGTAGGCCTGGAGATGCTTCAGGATCTTCGCCGGGATCTCCAGAGCATCTTTCTTGAGCTCGAGACAGTACTTGTCGACAAAGTAGTGCATCAGGACGGGGATGTCCGGCTTCCTTTCCCTCAAAGGCGTAGCCTGGATGTGAATCACATTCAGACGGTAAAAAAGATCTTTTCTGAAGAGGCCGTCCCGCACCTTTTTCTGAAGATCCGAATTGGTCGCAGCCACCACCCTCGTGTCCACGAACTTGTCGTAGATCCCACCAAGCCGCGCGAAAGCCTTGTCTTCGAGAACCTGGAGGAACTTCGCCTGGAGCGAGAGCGAAAGGTCTCCGATTTCATCGATGAAGAGCGTTCCGTTGTGGGCCAACTCCAGTCGCCCCGGCTTGTTCTTGTGGGCGCCCGTGAATGCGCCCTTCTGAAAACCAAAGACCTCGCTTTCGAGCAATTCATCCGGCAATGCCCCGCAGGTGATTTTGACCAGAGGGCCCTGGCTTCGGGAAGAGTGGTAGTGGAGGGAGCGCGCGATCAACTCCTTTCCGGTTCCCGTCTCCCCGGTGATCAGCACGGTAATGTCTTTGCCAGCCACCTTCTGAATCCTCTGCTTGATGCTTCTGATTGCCTCACCGCAGCCGATGAGGACCGGATAGTCCGGCCGCATTTTGTGCTCATCCCTGCACTTCAAAGCACTCTGCACGATCTCACCGAATTCCGTGCTCTCCGGATCCGGCCCAACATAATAGATCCCTTCAAAAGGTATGCTTTCCGGGCCCCTGGCCAGAGGCACTCCCCCGCACGAGGTCAGGACAGGCATGAAGGGGGTGACGATTTTCAGTTTGTGAATGCAACGAACGCAGGTATCCTCATCAAGGGAAGGGCCCAAAATCGCCAGGTCCGGCTTCAGTGCGGCCAACTCACCCATGGGCAAAGTCGGATGGGCGGACGAACATTGAAGAAGCCCCAGGTGCTTGACTCTTGCAGTCCACGCTTCGGCTAACGCCGCATCGGAATCGATCACGAGTATGTTGATGTCATCGGTCATGGCGAAAAACCCCCAGCTTTCAGCAAGTTGCCGTCAGCTCTCAGCTTCAATAAAAGAAGACAGAATACAGAATGAAAACCTCAAAAAACCGAAAGCACGAAAATTGGAAAGCACGAAAAACGGCAATGGTGTTTAAATAACCCCTTCTTCTTTCGTGTCTTCCCCCCCACCAAAATAACGGCGGGCAAGCTTTGTGTTTTCGTGATAAGGGGTTGATTCACTCTTTGTCTTCCCTTCTTTTCAACTTTAGGCACTTTAGTTCACTTTAGGCATTTTAGGCACTTCTTCAGGTTGACAGCGCCCGGGAGATGGCCTGGCTCAGCTCTCCCATGCCGCAGGGCTTGGTGATGTAGCCCTTGATCAAATGCTTGGTGCTTTCATCAATGCCGTTGGGTCCGCTCTCCTCGTAACCGGACACTATGATGATCCTTGCCTTTGGATCTTTTTCAACAATTTTCCTGGCGCACGTGATCCCGTCCATCTTGGGCATGCCCCTGTCCATCAGCACCACGTCTGGGTCCCACTCGCTGTAATTCTGAAGCGCTTCCAAAGGCTTCTCCACCGGTAGGGTTTCATAACCGAGTTTCTTGCAGATGGCGGCCAGAGCATCAAGGGCAGGCCGTTCGTCGTCGACAATCAAGATCTTCTCGCCCTTCCCGGGAATGATCTCCCTGGCAGGCTCAACTTTTTCGGAGCCCTTGGGCTCTACATAGGGAAAGGAGATTTTGAAAACAGCTCCCTTGCCCGGTTTCGACGACACAGAGATGGTCCCTTTGTGTTCTTCCACAATCCCGTGCACGGTCGAGAGGCCCAGGCCCGTGCCTTTTCCCACTTCCTTCAAGGTAAAAAAGGGATCGAAGATTTTCTCGACAATCTCCTCATCCATGCCGATCCCTGTGTCGCTCACGACGGCCAGCACCTTGTTTCCTTTCCTTTTGGCCTCAACGCTCAGTTTGCCGCCGTTCGGCATGGCATCGTTCGCATTGCTGTAAAGATTCATGAAGACCTGGCTCAACAGAGACCTGTTGCCCCTTATGAACAGGTCCTTGTCCAGGTTGAGCGCGATTTCGATGTTCCTGTTCAACACCCTCGCAATGATTTCGTGGGTTTGCTTGATGACCTCGGAGAGATCGAGGGCAACCTTCTGGTACTCCCCGCCTCTTCTGGAAAAATGCAGGAGGTTGTTGATGAGGTCCACGCCTTTTTCCACCGAGTCGTAGATGTTGGTCGTCAGGTCCGCAATATCCGGCTTTTCACCGCAGACCAGCTCCAGGTACTCGGTGTTGCCCGATATGGCCTGCAGGATATTCCTGAAATTGTGGGCAATGCCGCCTGCAAAGGCTCCGATGGATTCCATCTTCTGGGACACAAGGAGCTGCTCCTGCAAGGCCCTCTGCTCCCTTTCTCCCATTTTCTTTTCCGTCACATCGTCGAAAATCGCCACGATCTCCATGGAAGGCAGGCGGTAAACGTAGTATTCCCGCCAACCGCTGATTTCTTCGCCGGCATGAAAGGTGATGGCCCCGCTCTCAGGGTTTCCGGTTCGCCAGACCCGCCTGAAGCGCTCCAGGAGGTCGGATTCTTTGTAGAAGGGCAGGGCTTCAAAAAGGGTCTTGTTCCCGACGTTATCCTTTTCGTGAATCTTCTCGATTCTGCGAAACGCCCGGTTCATGTTGAGGATGACGAAGTTCTCATCGTCCCCCGCCGGTTTGAACACCACCACGCCGCTGCTCATGTGATCAAAGATGGCCTTGAAGCGCGCCTCGCTCTCGCGAAGCTTTTCCTGGGTCTGCATCAGGACCTTGGTCCGATCCTCCACAAGGCTCTCGAGGTTGGAATAGAGGGTCGCGTTTTCTATGGCGATGGCTGCCGGGCTGCTCAGTGCCGACAGCAGGGAGAGGTCTTC
Source organism: uncultured delta proteobacterium (assembly GCA_963702565.1). Lineage (GTDB taxonomy): Bacteria > Desulfobacterota > DSM-4660 > Desulfatiglandales > HGW-15 > CAVPDE01. The sequence goes on from CAVPDE010000010.1 coordinate 882,283, forward strand.
CTTCCGGAAACCGTAAGGTTTGCTCACGGAGTCCACGTAGATGGCCCCTCGGATCTTGGACTTGCTGATCAGAGGGACGCACATCACCGACTTGATCTTCATGATCTCCATGCTTTCGGAACGATTTTCTTTGTCCTCCCTCATCGTGTTGGACATCATGACCGCTTTGCCTTCTTTGATCACCTTGTTGACTACCGTGCTGCTGTAAGGTCGGGCGGCGTGTTTGGCGTCGTCCTTCGTCCTTGAGATGACCCTGATGATCCTGCCTGATCCGGAATCGACCAGAAGGATGGCTCCACGATCGATTCTCTTGAGAAGCTCAAAAATTTGATCCAGGATCTTCTCGAAGAGGTCGTTCAAATCCAGGGACTGCATCAACATCTTGGAGACGCTGTAGATCAGCTCGAGGTTTCTCAGCGACGCCTTGGGCCGATCCATCTCTGTCGTGTCATTGAGCGGGCTTGCGGGATCGATGAACTTCTGAAGCGGGGCCACATCCCGTTTGTACTCCTTGCCCAGGGAGAAAAAGATGTTTCCTACGCCGATCGGCACCCCTTCCCTGACCTCAAAGATCTTGCCGGGCGTTATCTGTTTGTCTCTGATGTAGGTCCCGTTGGTGCTACGCAGGTCTTCAATGAAGTATTTCTCGCCTTTTCGGACGATCTTGAGGTGCCTCCGCGAGACATGCCTCTCCTTAATCTGGATGTGGTTGTCCTGGGCCCGCCCTAGGTAGACGATCTCCTCTCCCAGGTCGTAAACCATGCCTTTTTCAGACCCATTCAACACAAAGAGCTTACTCATGAGACCTTCTCCCCTTTGGAGCGACTCAGCAGGGCTTCGATATGATCCTTGAGCAGGGACATCCTGACGGGTTTGGCTAACACCAGATCCGCTTTTTTCTCCATGGCCGCGGCCTCGGGTTCCTTGCCGAAACCTGTGATGGCAATGACCGGAATGTGGGGTTTCTTTTCCTTGATGGCGCCCACGACCCCGACCCCGCTCACATAGGGCATCACGATGTCCGTGATCACGAGATCGTAGGTTTCGGTTTCGAGCTTCTTCAGCCCCTCCATCCCGTCCACAGCGGTGATCACCTGGTACCCCTCTCGCATGAGGTGTTTCACCATGATGGACAGGACGTCCGCGTCATCCTCGATGATAAAAATCGTCTTTGATTCAGTCATAGTTTATCCGTTCACAATTGTCCGTTGTCAGTAGTCCGTTGTTCGTCGCAGTCTGTGCGCTCCCACGGACAAGCAACGTCGGCTTGTCCGTGCCACCCAGCCGTGCACCGATAACTGTTGTACGTGCCGACCGCCTACGGATGACGGCTGACCGCTGTTCGTTGCTCGTTGCATGTCGCTAGTTGCATGTCGCACTGAGAACGACAAAACCAAAAACCGAGATCAATCACGAAAACACGAAAGAAGAGGGGGGGGTTGCTTAAACACCCTTGCATTTTTTCGTGTTTTCCAAGTTTCGTGCTTTCGTGGTTGGTTTCTGGGCCTTTCATTCTGTCTACTGTCTTCTTGTATTCTGTCTTCTCTATTCTCGTCACTTGTCACTTTATGCTTCCCAGATACGTGAGGTCCTTATCCTGCGTGTTCTTGGTTCCAATGGCCACGATCGCTTTTCTGGCCTGAGAATCCTTCTGATAGTAGAGCCTGCCGGAGTAGGCAAAGGTGATCTCCAGAAAATCCATTCTCCCGCCTTTGCCGAAAACCTTGCGCTTTACCGGGATAGCCGATTCATCCTCGTTCAGCTTGTGAATCGTCTCCTCTGCTTTGAGCTGAAACTCATCGGTGAGTGCAAGAAAGCCCTCCAGCGCCCGATCCGTGAACAGGAGATTACGGTACAGCACTCCGAAGCGCTTTCTCGTGGCCTCCACCGTCTTCCGGATCTTCCTGGTTTGCTGGGTCAGGCGATCCATTTCCTCTTTGAGCTGATCCACCTGCCCTGCCATCTCTTCCTTAATCCGCTTCTGCTCCTTCAGTCCGGCCTCCTGGCTTTCCAGTTCCTCAAGAAGCCCGTCCACATCCCGGGCCAATTCGTCTTTGTCTTTTCTGAGAGCGGCGATTCTCTCCATGTACTCGCCCTCTCTCGCTTCCACCTCCTTCAGTTTCTCTTCAGCCCGGCTGAACTGTTCCGAGAGTTTCAGGATCAGTGTCTTCTGCTCGCCCTCCTCCCTTTCCGTCTGCCGGATGCCCCTTCTGATGAAGGCCTGAAGAACCGCCAAAGACAAAAAGATGTACACGATGAGGATACTGTTCGCCAGCCATGTATTGTGACCGATCTGCAGATTCACGTCAAGGACCAAGCCCTCGTTGAGGGTCCTGTAGTTCTCGGAAGCCACTTCCGTGTATCGGAGCGATTCCAGCCCCGTCTCCGCAAACCTCCCCTCCTCCCGGAACGCCGATGCCGTGTCCAGCCTAGTCTGAGAGGGATAGAGAATGCGGTCATCTCTGGTTTTGACCAGAATCTCGGTCTTGATCCCGATTTTGTGTTTGAAATCGCCGCTCAAATAGCGGCCGATGTTCCGGTTGATCTCCTCCTTGATCGTGTGGCGCCCTTCGTAGAGCGCCTGCTGGTCTTGGATCATGAAATCCTGCACTCTTTCCGTTTCCCGGCTGCCCAGGTATCTTTCCAGACCGTTCAGCGTCAAGATGTAGCAAACAGGCGGCAGAAAAATGCACAGAAACAGTATTTTGAACGGGAAGTTTTTCAAAGTCGCATTAAGTGCCTAAAATGCCTAAAGTGCGCTACGCGCAGCGCAGGCGCTTGCGCCGCGTGAAGTGCCCCTTCGACCCGTTCGACTTAAGCTCATGGCTCAGGGCCTTCGGCTAAACTGCCTAAAATGAAAAACCCAAACAAACCGAAAGCACGAAATTTGGAAACCACCCCAGCTGAATAGTCCCGCTCCCGCGGGAATTCAACGGGGCAGGCGAAAAAGGGCCTGTTCTTTTATGAAACCCCCCTCTTCTTTCGTGTTTTCCCCCTTTCGTGTTTTCGTGATGGATTCTTTCCCTGGTTTTTCCCTCAAGCGGAGCGCTCCTCGAATTCCCGCAGCGCGGGGATGCTCCGCAAGCGAAGCGCTCAGCCCTTCGGCGGTCGGCCGGCGGCCTTTCGAGAGCCTCAAGGCACTGAGCAAAGTCGAAGGGCGGTCGGCGGTCATCCTGCCATTTCTTTCAAAAGCCTCCGCGCTTCGTCGGCTCCCTTGAAATTGGGATCCAGCTGCAGAGCCTTTTCGAGGTAGTCCTTGGCTTTTGCCTTGTCATTGTTCTTGTACTGGGCGAGCCCCATATGATAGGTGATCACAGGGTTCGCCGGATCCCTGGCAAGGCTGTCCTGAAATTCCGCAATCGCGTTTAGATAACTCCCCTTCAGGTAGTAGATGTACCCGAGAGTGTCCATGACCGCTGAACTGTTGGGAAGCTGCTCTTTCGCGATCTGGGCAAAGGTCAGGGCCTCATCAATGTTTCCGCCTCTTTCCGCCAGATTCCACGCAAGGTTGTTGGCGGCCGGACCAAAGTCCTTCTTGATGTCGAGGGCTTTTCGGTAGTAGGTCTCCGCTTTTTTTCCGTCGCCCTTCTGGTCGTAAATGGTTCCCACAGCCATGTACCCTGCGAGATACCTGGGGTTCTTGGCAATCACGCTCTCGTACTCCTTGATCGCCTCGTCGAATCGCTTTTCCCTCGCATAAATCTCAGCCAGGGCCACGTAGGCGGCAGGATTGTTGGGTTCCGTGTCGATCGCTTTCTTGAACCGCTCCTGAGCGGCCTTGGAATCCTTCTTCGCCAGGAAGATGTTCCCTTCCAGGTACTCGATGAGGGCAAGGCTTGCTGGCGAATCCGCGACCTTCTTCTTGTGGTCTTCGCAGGCTTTCAGTGCCTCGTCGTATTTCTTGTCGCGAACATTGAGCCCGACGACCAGCGCCAGGGCGTCGGTCTGCTGGGGATTGATTGCAAGGGCCTTGTTGAAGGACTTGAGGGCCTCCGGCTGACGGTTCGTCAGGTTGTAAATGAGCCCCAGCTGAATGTAGGCAGGCGCATAGTCCGCATCGGCCTGAATGATCTTGCCGTAAATCTCCTCTGCCCCTTTCATGTCCTTTTCAAGAACCTTCAGGCTCGCCTGGTGCATGAGGACGCGGGTGTTTCGGGGTGCGATTCTGACGCAAGCATCGATCTGCTGCCGGGCGAGATCGGCATTCCGCTCACTGAGGTAGAACTCCGCGAGAATGAGCCTCGCATCCAGAAGCCCCGGATTGAATTCCACAGCTTTTAAAAGATCCTGCTGGCCCATTTTCGGATCGCCTTTTCCAATGTAAGACAAGCCCCTGAAGTAGTAGGCCATGGGATTTCGCGGACTCTCCCTCACCACCACGTCAAACCTCTCAAGGGCGCCCCCGAAATCCCTTCTTGTGAGAAGGATGCGGCCCTTGAGAAGGTTGGCATCCACATGACCCTTTTCTTTCTCGAGCACCTTGTCCACGGTAGCTTCCGCTTCTTTGACTTTGTTGAAGTCGAACTGAAGTTCGGCCATGTTGACCAGCACGTTCGGATCATCCTTCTTGATATCCGCTGCCTTGCGCATGGCTTCCAGCGCGCGGTCATAGGATTTCTGTCGCGCATAATAGCCCGCCAGGTTCATCAGGGGTGTCACATCCCCCTGGGGCGCCGCCTCCACGGCTTGGAGATAAGTTTTCTCCGCCTGTTCGAGCTTTTTCGTGCTCTCGTAGAAAAGGGCCAGCACGTGAAGGGTTTCATAGGTTGAGCCCGCGGCCTGAATCATCCTTTTGAGCTCGGCTTCGGCCTTGTCCATGTCCCCTTTGCCGGCATAGATGCGTGACAGTTCGATGTAAGGAACGCCCGAAGCGGGATCCAGCGCTATGGCCTTGAGATAAGCCTCTTCTGCTTTGCCCGGTTCGCCTTTCAGGAGCAGCAGCCGGCCAAGGGAGAGCTGGGTGTTGAAATGGTTCGGATTCAGGGAAACCGCCTTTTCAAGGGTCTTGATGGCGCCGTCCAAGTTTCTCTCCTGGATCTGAACGCCGGAAAGGAGGCTCAGCGCCTCCACATTGTCGGGGGTCTTGGCGAGAATCAGCTCGACCTTTTTTTTCGCTTCATCCGTCTGTCTCCCCAGCAGGAGCATCTGACCCAACTTGAGCTGGGCCTTGAGATTGTCCGGGTTGGCGGAAGCCGCCCGAGTGTAAGCTTGAAAAGCTTCCCTTGGCTCTTTCAGCTTCAGGTACGTTTCCCCCAACTCCAGATAGGCGGCGTCATCTTTGGGATCGAGCTGAACCACGTTCTTGAGCTCGATCACCGCCTTCTTGAGCTCATTCTTCGCGATATATTCCTTCGCCTTTTTGAAATGGTTCGCCTTTTTTTCCTCTTTGCTGGCGCACCCGCTCGCAAAAAGCAGCGCGAAAGAAACCACCATGACCCAGACGACGCCAAGAAAGAACCGTTTGTGTTTCTTGTCCTGCCTCATTGATCCCCCTCTCATCTGTATGCCAAAGCTAATATCCACGGAGGCTGGTTACCCCCTGTCGGGCACCGGCCTACGTGATACACCAAAGGCACTAGCAAACTTCGGGCCACAAATCGACCCGCTGCCTAACGGCAGCAAGCCCGAAGCACGAAATCCGAAACTCGAAACAAATTCAAATGATCAGAATTTCAAAAAACCAAAGCCAATGTTCTCTTAGAAAGTCAAAGAACATTCATAGAAAATCGGTAAGGTTAATGCATGCATATTTAACGTGATATTGTAGCGGCTAAGTAAATTAAAATCAATTTCTTTGTTTTGATTACCACCTCACTTGGTTTCTCTGTTCGCGGTTACTCCTAAGAAACCTGGCGTCATCACCATGCAAAATCCCCTCTGTCTCCCCTTTACAAAGGGGAGGACTTATGCTCGGTTTCCCCCTTTGGTAAAGGGGGATGAAGGGGGATTGCCCCCGTAGTGAAGCGCCGGGGTATGAATGCTGAGAACAGGACGCAGACCCCGCGATCCAAGCCTACAAATTAATGGACTTTGTCCCCCAGTTGAGATACGCTTTTTGCATAATGATCCTCTCCCACCCCCTCTTGTTAAACGAGGGGTGAAGCGGACCCTGGAAAGCAGGGATTTAAGCAAGCGAGGGTCAGCATTTGGAGGCAGACCGATATCGCGTTTTTTTATCAGAAAGGAATGACGCCATGTCCGAGGAGTTCAGTTCCAGCACAGTCACCGACACGGAGTTTGACATCGTCGAGGAACTTAAGACGACTGTAACCGACCTTGAGAAAGAGGTGAAATCACCGGGCAACAAAAAGATATCTGAAAAATTCTCGTACCTTAAGTTCCTGATCAAAGAATTGGACGACACTCTCTCCGGTGAATTCGAAACCCTGAGGAGCAAGAGGTTCATCACGAAGAAGACCGGCTAGCAGGAATCAAACCAAAACCCCTAATCACGAAAACACGAAATTTGGAAAGCACGAAAAAGGGAAGTAGTGTTTAAATAACCCATCCTCTTTCGTGCTTTCGTCCTTTCGTGTTTTCGTGCTGGATTTTCGGCTTTCAATTTGAGGCAGAGATGAATTGTCCTCTGATAAACTTGATCTCACTACAAGTGAATTTTTTTCTTTAAGCTCTGCGCTTCACCTGCTGCCCCAAACAAAATGTGTAATCCCTTGCCAAAAAATGGCAGTTATTTTCCAACGAAAGTGGCAAATCTTTTCACACTCCAAGCAGATTTCTCAGGCCTAACTCTCTAATAATCCCATTAAAATTAGAAATGGGCTTTTCTAGCACGCTTTTTGCTAGAGAAGTGAGTGTGTGCACGTAAAAGCGTATTTCGTCCAGGCAGGAGGTTTGAAATGCGAGATCAAGCCCTGGCTTTAAAGGAAGAAATGAGTGCGGTTAAGTCAAACCTTGAGATGGATCTCGATGAGGTGATCCGATCTCTCGAGGAAGCAGCTAAGGAAATCGAGAAGGTCGACTGGGAGCACGTCGGTTTGACGGGCGATGACCGTTAAAGCCTTGTCGCCGATGGGACTATTTGCCCAATGTCGCTCAGTTCCTTCAGGGAACCTCTGCTTCAGCATCCGCTCTCGGGAGTTCCCTCCATACCCTGATCGAGCCTTTGCATAGGGGATATGGAGTCAACGATTCCCCTGACCGTTTTCATCTCCATCATGGTGCTACAGCTGAAACACTTCACCGGCCCTTCATAATCCTCGAACACCCCGTGGTCGAGGTTCACATTCCTTCCGCAAGAAACGCATTTGATTTCCATGTTCGCCCTCCTTGCAGCCTGTGACCGATAGAGTTAGCAAGGGGTGTGCCATTGCGGTTCATTGAAAGAAACTAGGTTTGACGGAAAGCGCCCAAAATCCCCCTTCATCCCCCTTTACGAAAGGGGGAAACCGAACATACGCCCTCCCCTTTGTAAAGGGGAGACAGAGGGGATTTTATTTTCCTTCGAGCCAAGTTTCTACGGAGTAAGTAAGCTCTAAAAAAATAGGCAGCAGGGAGTAAGTAGCAGAACAAGGCGCGAAAGAAAAAAGGCCAGCCTTTAGGGCTGACCTTTGTGATCTGATGGAGGCGGCAATCGGATTCGAACCGATGAATAACGGTTTTGCAGACCGCTGCCTTAGCCACTTGGCTATGCCGCCGGAGAATCAGTAAGCAGTATGGAGTAAGCAGTGATCAATACCCCACCACTCCAGTACTCCAATACTCCTTTTCCCCATAATTTCTTGGAGCGGGAAACGGGGCTCGAACCCGCGACAACCACGTTGGCAACGTGGGGCTCTACCAACTGAGCTATTCCCGCTCACCGGCGACCATTTTATAGCTTCAAGGTCCTTTGTCAACAAAAAATCAGGAGGAGAAAAACTCGCGATAAAAGTCACGGAAGTAAGACCATCCGGACCAAACCGTGAACCCCAGCGCGATCCACAACAGAGCCATCCCCACGGCATGAAGGTCGATGCTCAGGTACTCGTAGTGAAGGCACAGAGCAATGGTCGCCGAACACTGAAACACCGTCTTGTACTTGCCGAGAGAGCTTGCCTGAACAACGACGCCCTCTGCCACAGCGATGCTCCGCAGCCCTGTCACCGCAAGCTCCCTGACCACGATCAGCATGACGACCCAAGCCGGGATTCGCCCGATCGGGATCAACATGATCATCGTCACAATCACAAGGATTTTGTCGGCCAGAGGGTCGAGGAGTTTCCCCACCACGGTCACGGCGCCGTACCTTCTCGCAAAGTAGCCGTCGAGAAAGTCGGTCACAAAGGCCATGCTGAAGAAAAGGGCCGCCAAGAAACTGCCCAACCTTCCCTCGTAACTCAGACAGAGGATGATGACCGGAAGGCAGGCCAGCCTCAGGAGGCTCAGAGAATTGGGTAAATTGAATATGACCCGGTGGCGTGAGTCTGTGTCCATTGGCTTGATAAAGATGCGGCGCAGTGTATCACTGGGCCAGGGCGCTAAACCGATCTAAGAGATTTCGGTTACCATATAACACAAAAAAATAAAAAGAAAGAGGGAATAAGGAAGGATTTTCGAGCAGAAGAAAAACGAGGTTGCGGGATAACCTCGAGGCTACTTGGAGCTGGAATTGAACTGTCTGTAGTAGCTCAACACACGGTCGATGAAAGTCTTGGTCTCCTGGTAGGGAGGAACCCCACGATATTCCGCCACTCTTTCCGGACCCGCATTGTACGCTGCCAGGGCCAAGCGCATATCCTTATTGAATCTTTCCAGCATCAGGCTCAAGTAGCGGGTCCCGCCATGGATGTTGTCCTTCGCGTCAAAGGGATCCTCCACATCCATTGCGTCCGCTGTGCCGGGCATGAGCTGCATGAGCCCCTGAGCCCCCTTGCTGGAGACGGCGTGCTGGTTAAAATCGGATTCCGCCTTGATCACCGCCTTGATCAGAGAAACATCGACGCCGTACCGCTTCGAGGCTTTATGGATGATGTCGTCGTAATCCTTGATGTACTGATTCACAGGCTTGGAGCCGTCATAAGTCCGGATGTAGATTTTGTACCGGGGGTCGCTCTTGATGTTGCTGAAATGCCAGACCCCTCTCTCGTCCCTGAAACGGTAAATGTCCGCCTGGGCCGGAGTGCAGAGGCAAAGGAAAAAGCCGGCAATCAGTCCGCAGAAAATTGTGCGAGCCCACGGATTCACGGTTTCTCCATCTTCTTCCAATCAGAAAGAAATTTCTCCAGCCCGATGTCGGTCAACGGATGAATGATCAGCTGTTCCATCACCTTGTAAGGCATGGTGGCGATGTCCGCCCCCATGAGAGCGGCATCGAGAACGTGGACCGGGTTTCGGATGCTTGCCACGATGATTTCCGTCTCATAGCCGTAGTTGCCGTAGATCGTCACGATCTGCTCAACGAGTTCCATTCCGCGGCTGCTGATGTCGTCCAACCTGCCCACAAAAGGGCTGATGTAAGCAGCGCCGGCCTTGGCTGCCATCAAAGCCTGAACAGCCGAAAAGCACAGGGTGACATTGGTCTTGATCCCATCGGCCGAAAGCCGCTTGACCGCCTTCAAGCCTTCTTTGATCAAGGGGATCTTGACCACGATGTTCTCTGCAATCTTGGCCAGGCCCTTGGCTTCCGCGATCATGCCTTTGGTATCCGTGCTGACGACCTCCGCGTTCACCGGTCCGTCAACAATACCGCAGATCTCTTTGATGAGGCCCCGGAACTCCCTTTTCTCCTTGGCCGCCAGGGTGGGATTGGTGGTAACGCCGTCAAGAAGACCAAGATCCTTTGCTTTCTTGATCTCTTCAAGGTTTGCCGTATCGACGAAGAATTTCACGAAACCTCCATGCGGCCTCATGTTCAAAGGGCTGTGTTTAGCAGTGTTTTTGGTATTATATCTGTAACACTCGAATATTTCAAGTTAATACCATGCGCGCAGATTCTGGAATTTTGGGATCCCGAATGACTTATTCCTCAATTCGCAATTCCTCGATTCCCCAATTCCGGAATTCCTGAATCCCAGAATTCCTCAATTGCTTCTTTCCTCTCTCTTTCCTTGTTGCAGGAACTTGGTCGCACACGCGTCGCTGCAAAAATGGTGCATTTTCCCGTCTATTGTTTTTTCGATGGCCTGGCGCCTCGGGATGTACATCTTGCACTGAGGGTCCTGAACCATCTCGTCAATGGCACCGCCGTTTTCGCTGCGGGAAATCCTGTCTTTCGGCCTGATGACCGCCTTCAAGACCCTGTAAGCCACATAAGCGAGCACGAGATAAATGATGAAACGCATGGGCGCGACCTTTATTCCAAGAGCGTGACCTGCTGGTCCTCTCCCCTGAGTTCCTGCAGTATTTGGGAAGCCGTCTTCCCAAAAACCGGGTGAATCACATCCGGGGCGACTTCGGCCAGCGGCGCGAGGACAAATCGGCGCAGGTGCATGTAGGGATGAGGGATTTTAAGGTCTTTTTCGTCTGTGATGTCTGACCCATACAACAAGAGATCCAGGTCAATGACCCTGGGCCCCCACTTCTCCGACCTGACTCTCCCCATCCCGGCTTCAACAGAGAGAAGCCTTTCCAGTAGATCCCGGGCAGAAACCTCCGCACCCAGGGATGCCACGCCGTTCACGAACCAGTCCTGGTCTTTCAACCCCACGGGGCTGGTCAGATACCAACGGGAGCACCCGATGAACTCGCATCCACGGATCTCTTTCAGCCTTTCGACCGCCTCGATACAGTTCTTTCGCCTGTCTCCGATGTTCGAACCGATTCCGATATAGGCGTTTTTCATAATCAAGTCACCAGCTGTCGGCTGAAGCCTACAGCGCAAAGGACAAAGGCACAGAGGGCCAAAGCATAAGATTTCTTTTTTGTCTTTACCCTTTGCATCTTTGTCCCTTTGTCACTTTGTCCCTTTCTTCTGCTTTGTGCCTACACCGATGCTCCAGCACGGCGCTGATCTTCCACAACCAAAGCTAGAATGAAACACTTTTGATACGTTCCATAGCTTCTTGGAGGCGCTCTTTCTTCTGGGTCAGCGCGATGCGGAAATACCCTTCTCCCGGTTCGCCGAAGCCATTGCCCGGGGTGACGACCACGCCCTTTTCAAGCAAGCGCGCGGCAAGCTGCGCCGAGCTGTACCCCTTGGGCGTCTTGATCCAGAGATAAAAGCTCGCCTTGGGCGTGTCCAAGTCAAAGCCCGCCTCTTTCAAATGAGAGACCATGAGGTCTCGCCTTTCCGTGTAAATGTCGATCATCTTCTGCACGCAGGACTGGTCGCTGCGCAGAGCTGTGATCCCTGCAAACTGGATAGCCTGAAAAACACCCGAGTCCACGTTGCTCTTGATGGCGCTGAGGCCGTCGATGGCTTCCCTGTTCCCCGCGGCAAAGCCGACGCGCCAGCCCGTCATGTTGTAAGTCTTGGACAGGGAATGGAACTCGATCCCCACGTCTTTGGCGCCCCTTGCCTGCAAAAAGCTCGGCGGCCGATACCCGTCATAGGCGACTTCGGAATAGGCCGCATCATGGCAGACAAGGATGTGATTCTTAGCCGCGAACTCCACCACCTTTTCGAAGAACGTCACGTCTGCAACGGCTGCGGTCGGATTGTTCGGGTAGTTGATGAACATCACCTTGGCGCGGCGCACCACGTCAGCGGGGATAGTGTCAAGATCCGGCAAAAACCCTTTTTCCCTGCTCAGGGGCATGGAGTAACTCTCGCCGCCGCAGAAAAGAGTCGCGATGTTGTACACCGGATAACCCGGACTCGGGACCAGCGACACATCCCCCGGGTTGATGAAGGCCAGGGGCAAGTGGGCGATCCCCTCCTTGCTCCCGATGAGGGTGAGCACCTCTTTTTCGGGATCGAGGTCAACGCCGAACCGTTTCCTGTACCACTCCGCCACCGCGGCTCGGAACTCCAGCATGCCCGAGTAGGACGGGTACCGGTGATTGACCGGTTCTCCCACGGCTTTTTTCATAGCCTCGATAATGTGAGCCGGGGTGGGAAGATCCGGATCGCCGATGCCGAGGTCAATGAGGTCCATCCCTTTCGCTCTCAGTTCAGTCTTTTTTCTGTCGATCTCCTTGAAGAGATAAGGGGGAAGCTTGCGCAAACGATCGGCTTTGTCGAACATGATTGTCAACTCCTGATGCTTATATCCATCATTTCAACGGATAGAGCAGTCTCTAGATGTTCTTCCAGCTTTAATTGGAGTGATGGAAAACATCTAGGACCAAACCGGATGGAATCGGCTGTCTTTACCAGTACTCCAATACTCCAACGCTCCGATACTCCATTCCTGCATTCTTCACTTCAGTCCCAACACATCCATCATATCATAAAGCCCGGCAGGTTGACGGACAACCCAGGCAGCGGCTCTGACCGCCCCTTTGGCAAAATTGTCGCGGTTGTGGGCTCTGTGGATGAGTTCCAGCCGTTCGCCGATCCCACCGAACAGGATGGTGTGTTCCCCAGTGATGTCGCCTGCCCTCCAGGTCTGTATTCCGATCTCCTTGGACGTCCTTTCCCCGATCATGCCCTTTCTCTGGTAAACCGCAACGTCGTCAAGATCCCTGTCGGTGGCGGCCGCCAGGATCTGAGCAAGGCGCGTGGCCGTGCCGCTCGGTGCGTCTTTCTTGAACCGGTGGTGAGCTTCGAGGATTTCCATGTCATAGTCTTTTCCCAGCACCTTGGCCATTTCCCCGGCAACCTTGAACATCACGTTCACTCCGACGCTCATGTTGGGCGACAGGACGCAGCGCGTGCTCCTCGCAAGCGCCTTCACCTGGTCGAGCAAGCTCCCGCTCATGCCTGTGGTTCCGATGACCACAGCGAGATTGGCCGTGGACGCAAGCTTGAGGTTTTCAATTGTTGCCTCGGGCGCTGTGAAGTCGATGATCACCTCGCCCAGACCGATGACCTCCTTGAGGGACCCGGCCACCCTGATCCCAAGGTTCCCGAGCCCTGTCCCCTGCCCCACGTCGGATCCCACGCTCGGGTGATCCGGCCGCTCGAAAGCGGCGGAGAGCTCAACGTCGCTGCTCTGACGAATCATGTGGATGATTCGACCGCCCATCCGGCCTGCAGCCCCGGCAACAATGGCTTTCACCATGACACAGCCCCCCTCAAAACCTTATTTCACGCCCGCTCCCTAAGGGTCGCTCGAGACACAGAGAAACGCAGAGGAATCTTCCGGACACAGATAAACACGGATTCGCTCAAGATGCCGTGGCGGGTGTCGGAGAGGCCTAAGCAAGCGCGGCTTGCTAGTCCATCTCCCACCCTCCACACCGCACCAACGCTACCGCGTTGCCGGCTCCTCTCCGCGAAGCTCTTGAGCGAACACACAGAAAGAGCGATCTGTCACAAAAAAGGTGATGGCACACAGAGCCCAAGGGATTTTCGAGTGTTATGTGTTAGCTGTCTCTCTGTTCTCTGTGACTCTGTGAGAGATATTATTTCTTCTCTTTCTTCTGTCCCTTGATCAAGCCGTAATCCCGGAGTGCCGATCTCAGCTTTTCCAGGTTTGCCGGAGCCATGGGACAGAGCGGCAATCTCATCTCCCCGTCGATCTTGCCCATGAGGGCGAGCGAAGTCTTGACCGGGATGGGATTGGTCTCGATGAACATGGCCTGGCACAGGGGAAGAAGCTTGTAGAAGAGCTGCCGCGCCCGGTCGAGCTTGCCCTCTTCCCAGGCCTTGACCATATCCGCATTGTCCTTCGGCACAATGTTGGCCACAACGGAAATCACGCCCTTTCCCCCTATGGCGAGAATCGGAAGGGTCAGGTTGTCGTCACCGGAGAGAAGCGTGATCTTGTCCCCTGCAAGCTGCACCACCTCGGCCATCTGACCCAGGCTGCCCGAGGCTTCCTTGATGGCCACGATCTCGGGCATCTCCGCGAGGCGGGCCACGGTCTGCGGGAGCATGTTGACCCCCGTCCTTCCCGGGATGTTGTAAAGCACCTGGGGGAGAGGAACCGCTTTCGCGATGGCCTTGAAGTGCTGGTACATTCCCTCCTGAGTGGGCTTGTTGTAGTAGGGCGTCACCTGGAGGGTGGCATCCGCCTTTATTTTCTTCGCGTGTTCCGTCAGCTCAATGGCTTCTGCCGTGCTGTTCCCTCCTGTTCCTGCGATCACCGGCACCCTCTTCCTCGCCGCTTCGACGGCGATCTCCAGGGTTCGCTTGTGTTCCTCCATGTCGAGCGTTGCAGACTCGCCGGTCGTCCCCACGGGAACGATGGCGCTCGTGCCGTTCTCGATCTGGAATTCGATGAGCCTGCGGAAGCCCTCCTCGTCCACTTTGCCTTTCTTGAAAGGCGTGACGATCGCCACAATGGATCCTTTGAACATGACCAATCCTCCTCTCTAGACTAAAATTTGGACACAGATGACCACAGATTCGCAGGATAAGAAAAAATCTGCGTTTATCTGTGAAATCTGTGTCCTATTCGGTCTTCATAAAATCCGGGACCTTCTCGCCTCGCACCAGGTCCTCGTAGCTTTCCCTTGTCCTGATGACGTGATAGGCGTCCCCTTTTCCCAGCACCTCTACAATCCGAAGCCTCGAGTTGTAGTTGGAAGACATGCTGAAGCCGTAGGCGCCCGCACTCATGACCGCCAGGAGGTCTCCGGTTTCGAAGGAATCCATCTCCCGATCCTTGGCCAGGAAATCCGAAGATTCGCAAATAGGGCCCACCACATCCGCCTTGATCTTCCTCAGCCCCCTGACTCTCACAGGCTCGATGCCATGGAAAGACCCATACAGACTGGGCCTGATGAGATCGTTCATCGCCGCGTCCACGATGATGAAGCTTTTCTCGGCAGTGGTTTTCTTGTAAAGCACCTTGGTCACCAGGATGCCCGCATTGCCCACAATCACCCTGCCCGGTTCGAGGATGACCGTAATGTCCCTGATGTCCAGCTCTCCTTTTATGGCTTTCGCATATTCCCTGGGATGAGGGGGTTCCTCCTGATTATAGGTGATCCCCAGCCCGCCGCCCAGGTCCAGATAGGACACACCGATCCCGATTCCCCGCAACTGACTGATCAATTCTTTGAGTTTCTTCAGGGCATCCACGAAGGGGCTCAACCGCGTCAACTGGGACCCGATGTGGCAGGAGACGCCGGACACCGTCAGGTTCTTCAGGCCGGACACCCGCGTGTACTCCTCAAGAGCTTGCCGGATGTCGATCCCGAACTTGTTCTCCCTCAGCCCCGTGGAAATGTAAGGATGGGTCTGAGGGTCGATGTCCGGATTCACGCGGATTGAAACAGCCGCTTTTTTGCCCATCCTGCCCGCAATCTCATCGAGCAGCAGGATCTCCTGGGAGGATTCCACATTGAACATGAGAATTCCGGATTGGATGGCATACTCCATGTCTTCGGTTGTTTTGCCGACTCCGGAATAGACGATCTTCTTGGGATCGACTCCCGCCTTCAGAGCCCGGTAAAGCTCACCGCCTGAAACAATGTCAACCCCTCCCCCTTCGAGAGCGAAAAGCTTCAGGATGGCCAGATTGGAGTTTGATTTCATGGCAAAGCAAGTCAGATGGGGAAGATTGCTGAACGCATCGTCAAAAGCTCTGAAGTGCTGCTTCAGTGTCGCATAAGAATAGAGGTAGAAGGGCGTCCCGACCTCCTTTGCGATTTGGGAGACAGGCACGTCTTCGCAGTGAAGTTCACTGTTTTTGTATTGAAAGTGATGCATGGGGGAAACCTTGAATGCCTAAAATGCGCTACGCGCAGCGCAGGCGCTTGCGCCGCGTGAAGTGCCCCTTCGACGCTGCTCAGGGCCTTCGGCTAAAATGCTTAAAATGAAAAATCCAAAAAACCAAATCAATCACGAAAGCACCCCGCCCCCTCTTCTTTCGTGCTTTCGTCCTTTCGTGTTTTCGTGATAAGGGGTTTCTCCTGCATTCATTCTATTCGACCACGACCTTTGCTCGGTTCGAGGGCGGACCCAGGCTGCCCTTGTTTCCGGTGAGCTGCACCTCAAAATAATAGAGGTTGCCCTTCAACGCTCCCGGGATTTTGCAGAAGAACCGATCTTCGCGAATCACTTCAGTCCCGTAGGTGTGAAACCCCTGGAACTCAATGGGGCAACCGTCGCAGGGAGGGTCGGCCACAGGATAGACGGCATAGTGAACCCGTGCGCCGGTCACCTCCGGGTCAGAGACTGAAGAGCCTGAAACACTTCCCTTCAATTCAACGTATCCGCCCTGCCACGCTCCCTTCAGATCCACCACTCGCGCATTCGTGCTTTTTTGCGGCAAAGAGGGTTTGGTTTTTACTCCGCACGATGTGGGGATCAGAAGCATGAAAGCGAGAAGGAGACAGGCAAATCCCCGCCTGCTCCCCCCTCCCACCAGGGGAGGGACAATTTTTTGGGGGCCTCTCATCTCACCCCGATCTCTTTCCGAGCCTTCGAAAGAGCTCTCTTCACGCTGGCGCTCCCGGTGCCGCCCGGAAGGTTCCGTCTGTCGATGCACGAGAGGGGATCGACCCAGCCATAAACATCCTTCTCAATGCGTCCGGAAAACCCTTTCATTTCCTTGAGGGTGAGCTGCCTCAGTTCCTTTTTGTGGTCCAGCGCATAAAGGACCATCTTGCCGACGATTTCATGGGCTTGGCGAAAGGTCACGCCCTTTCCCACGAGATAATCCGCCAGGTCCGTGGCCACCAGATAGCCTTGGTCCACGGCTTCCCTCATCCTTTTCTTGTTGAAAGAAATCTCCCCGAGCAGGCGGGTCATCACCACCAGGCTTTGCTCCACAGTGTCTGCGGCGTCAAACAGCGGCTCCTTGTCTTCCTGCATGTCCTTGTTGTAGGTGAGAGGGAGCCCTTTCATCGTAGTCAGAAGAGCCGTGAGATCCCCGTACACTCTCCCGGTCTTGGCCCTCACAAGCTCCATCAAGTCCGGGTTCTTTTTCTGGGGCATGATGCTGCTCCCGGTGCAGAACGCATCAGGAAGAAAAACAAAGTCAAACTCCTTGGTCGCCCAAATGACCAACTCCTCACTCAGTCGGCTCAGGTGCATCATGAGGACCGATGACGCGAAGAGAAAGTCCAGCACAAAATCACGGTCACTCACCGCATCCATGCTGTTCTCGGAGATCGCATCAAAGCCCAGTTCAGCGGCCACCATCTCCCGGTCCAGGTCAAAGGTCGAGCCGGCAAGCGCTGCACTCCCCAGCGGAAGGACATTCACCCGCTTCAGGCTTTCGGCAAAACGCTGGCGATCCCTTTTGAGCATTTCGTAATAGGCAAGAAGGTGATGGGACAGAAGGACCGGTTGAGCCCGCTGCAGATGGGTGTATCCCGGCATGATCACGTCCGAGTTCTTCTCCGCCAGACCCACCAGGGTCCTCTGCATCTCCCTGAGGAGCCCGTCCACTCGGCCGATCGCATCCCTCACGTAGAGCCGCACATCAAGAGCGACCTGGTCGTTCCGGCTTCTCGCCGTGTGGAGTTTCTCTCCCACAGGCCCTACCCTGTCCACCAGGGCTATCTCCACCAGGGTGTGGATGTCTTCGTAGGTTTCATCGAAGGCGCCCTGGTCCATCTCTTTCCTGATTTCGGCCAGAGCCTGAAGGATCTTCGAGGCCTCCGCCTTGGTGAGGATTCCCTGCTTGGCAAGCATCCGGCAGTGGGCCTTGCTGCCCTCGATGTCCTGCGCATAGAGGCGACGGTCAAAAGCAATGGACGCGTGGAAGCGCTCCAGCGCTTCGTCGGTCTGTTGCTTGAAACGGCCACCCCAAGTTTTCTTGGACATAGTTGTTCCCTTTACTTCCTTCCCAGCAGTGTGGCGATCTTGAGCCTGAGCGCGCTGAGCCGGATGAAGCCTTCCGCATCTTTCTGGTTGTAAACCTGGTCTTCCTCAAAGGTTGCGAATCCCGAGTGGTAGAGGGACTTCTCGGACTTTCGTCCCACCACCATGCAGTTCCCCTTGTAGAGCTTGAGCCTCACCACGCCGGTGACGTTTCGCTGGGCTTCATCCATCAAGGTCTGAAGCATTTTGCGCTCCGGCGCGAACCAGTACCCGTAGTAGACCATCTCCGCGTAACGCGGGACGAGGCTGTCCCTGAGGTGCATCACTTCGCGGTCCATGGTGATGGTCTCCATCGCTTGGTGCGCCACCCTGAGGATCGTTCCCCCGGGTGTCTCGTAGACTCCCCTGGACTTCATCCCCACGTAGCGGTTCTCCACGATGTCCACTCTGCCCACGGCATTCTTGCCGCCCAGGGTGTTCAGCCGGCCGAGAAGGCTGGCCGGCGACAGCCGCTCCCCGTTCACGGACACGGCGTTTCCTTCCTTGAATTCCACCTCGACGTAGGTGGGCCGATCGGGCGCATCCTCGGGAGCCACGGACATCACAAACATGTCCTTTGACGGCTCGTTCCACGTGTCCTCGAGGATCCCTCCCTCGAAACTGATGTGAAGCAGGTTCCGGTCCGTGGAATAAGGTTTCGCCTTGGTCACAGGCACCTTGATCTTCCTGGATTTGGCGTATTTGACGAGATCTTCCCTCCCCTTGAAGTCCCAGATCTTCCAGGGGGCGATGATCTTCAGGTGAGGCGCGAGAGCCATGTAGGTCATCTCGAACCGAACCTGGTCATTGCCCTTTCCTGTTGCGCCGTGGCTCACGGCATTGGCCTTGAACTTTTTCGCCACCTCCACCTGCTTCTTGGCGATGATCGGCCTGGCCAGGGAAGTCCCCAGGAGATAACCCGATTCATAAACCGCGTTGGCCCTCAGAGCAGGGAACACATAGTCCCGGACGAATTCCTCTTTGAGGTCTTCAATGACAATGTCCGCGGCTCCTGTGCTGAGCGCCTTTCCCCTCACCTCTCCCAGCTCGTCGCCCTGGCCGACGTCTGCGGCAAAGCAAACGACCGGGCACTGGTAGGTTTCAATCAGCCAAGCCAGAATGACCGACGTGTCCAGCCCTCCGGAATAGGCCAGAACGATTTTGTTGATGTCCCGTTTCAATTCAGATTCCTCCTTCCCCTATTTCCGCAGAATCAATTTCTCCAGCACCGCCATGTGGAGGTGCAGCTTGTTCTCCGCCTGGTCAAAGACCACCGAGTTCGGCCCGTCCATGACCTCGGAAGTGATTTCCTCGCCACGGTGAGCCGGCAGGCAGTGCATGACGAGCACGTCGCGCCTTGCCGCTTTCAAGAGGTCTTCGTTCACCTGGAATCCCTGGAAAGCGGCGATCCTCTTCTTTCGCTGATGTTCCTGCCCCATGCTGGCCCACACATCCGTGTTGACGGCGTCCGCCCCTTTCACGGCCTTTTTCGGTTCGCCCACGATTCGAATCTTCTTGTTCGGCCCGTTCACAATCTCCGGTAGAGGATGATAACCGGTCGGGCACGCGAGGACCAATTCGAACCCGAGGACGTGGGCGGCATCGATCCATGAATGGGCCACGTTGTTTCCGTCTCCCACCCAGGCGACCTTGAGGCCGTCGAGGTTCCCTCTTTTTTCCAGGATCGTCATGAGATCGCTGAGCACCTGGCAGGGATGGAAGCGGTCGGTCAGGGCATTGATGACCGGGATGTCCCCCTCCCTGGCCATGCCTTCAAGGAACTGCTGGGAAAAGGTTCTGATCGCCATGGCATCCAGATAGCGGGAGAGGACTCGGGCCGTGTCTCCCACGGTCTCGTCTCTGGACAACTGCGTTTCGGCCCTGTGCATGAACAGGGTCTGTCCCCCCAGCCTGAACATTGCGGTCTCAAAGGAGATGCGCGTCCTGGTCGATGCTTTGTCAAAGAGCATGCCCAGGGTGTAGCCCTGAAGGGTCCGCTTCACCTTCCGGCCCTGCTTCTTGAACTGCAGGCCTCTGTCCAGAAGCCCCAGAAGGTCTTCTTTGGTCAAATCGCGAATGGTGAGAAGATCTTTTTTCATTTACACCCCGCCCAGCACTGAATTCAGCGCCTCAATGAGTTGATCGATTTCCTTCTTCGTGACCACCAATGGGGGAACGAAGCGCAGCACCTTTTCCTGAGCGCAGTTGATCAGGAAGCCCCTCTGAACACACGCCTCGAGCACAGGCGCCCCAGGCCGGTCCAGCTCAACCCCGATGATGAGGCCAAGCCCCCTCACCTCCTTGATACAGGCATGACGCTTCTTCAGGTCCTCGAGCCGCGCCATGAAATAAGCTCCCATGTCCCGGCAATGCTCCAGCCGGCCGTCATTCAGCAGACTGCTCAGCACAGCCTTTGAAACGGCGGTCACCAGGGGCGTGCCTCCAAACGTGGAGGCATGACTTCCCGGGCCAAAAGCTGTGCTCAGAGCCTCGGTGCTGAGCATCGCGCCGATGGGAAGCCCGTTTCCCAGAGCTTTGGCAAGGCTCATGATATCCGGTGAAACTCCGAAGTGCTCATAGGCAAACAAGCGCCCGGTGCGGCCCATGCCGGTCTGGATCTCGTCAAAGATCAGGAGGGCCCCTTTTTCCCGGCAGATCTCTTTCACTCCTTTGAGATAATCAGGGTGAGGGACCACAATGCCTCCCTCCCCCTGAATGGGTTCGAGCATGACCGCGCACACCGTTTCATCCACCGCGGTTCTCAGGGCCGCGAGATCGTTGAAGGGAACAAACTTGAACCCCTCGAGCAGGGGATCATAGCCGATCTGCACCTTGGACTGGCCCGTGGCCGAAAGGGTGGCCAGCGTGCGGCCATGAAAGGACCCCTGCATGCAGATGATGGTGTGCTTTCCCGACCCGAATTTCTCCCGCGTGTATCGCCTGGCGATCTTGATCGCCGCCTCATTGGCTTCTGCCCCGCTGTTGCAGAAGAACACGCGATCGGCAAAGGAGTTCTCTACGAGGAGCTTCGCCAACTCCGCCTGAGGTCTCGTGTAGTAGAGGTTCGAGACGTGGACCAGGGTTCTCGACTGCTCCTCCAGGGCTTTGGTGACAATGGGCGAACTGTGCCCCAGGGCGCAAACGGCGATCCCTCCCACAAAATCAAGGTACTCTTTGCCGTTCTCGTCCCAAACCCGGCAGCCCTCCCCTTTCACCAGAGCAAAGGGGGGCCGCTTGTAAGTGGGGAAAAGGTATTGGTCAGCGAGATCTTTGGTTGTTGCAAGATTAGTCATGGAGATTCAACTTCTCCTGTGAAAAGAGTTCTTCGAATTGGAGTATTGGAGTATTGGAGTACTGGTAAGAAGAATCAATTCAATCCGCATTGGTTTTGGATCTTTTCAATACTCCATTACTCCACCACTCCATTACTCCATTCATTTAGGGTACTATTTCCGTCCCGACCCCACCCTTTGTAAAGATCTCCAGAAGGATCGCGTGATCCTTGCGGCCGTCAATGATGTGCGCCTTCTTCACCCCGCCTCTCAGGGCGTCTGCACAGCAATTCACCTTGGGGATCATGCCGCCCTTGATCGTCCCGTCCTCGATCAGCTTAGGGTACTCCTTCACCTTGATGGAAGAGATCAGCTTGCTCTGCTTGTCCAGAACACCCTGGGTGTCCGTCAAGAGAATCAGCTTCCTGGCCTTCAGCGCCGAAGCAATGTGCCCGGCCACATGATCTGCATTGATGTTGTAGCTCTCCCCTTTTTTCCCCGCTCCCACCGGCGCAATGACCGGGATGAACTGGTTTTCCAGGAGGCTCGTCAGAACCTGGGTGTTGACGGAGATCACTTCGCCCACCATGCCGATGTCGATAATCTCCGGCGGCTGATCGTCCCCGCGCTTTTTGATGTATTTCATTTTTTTTGCCGTGATGAGTTTCCCGTCCTTGCCGGAAAGCCCCACGGACTGGCCGCCGTTCTGGTTGATGAGGGTGACGATCTCCTTGTTCACTTTGCCCACAAGGACCATCTCCACCACATCCATGGTTTGCTTGTCCGTCACCCGCATGCCGTCCACAAACTCCGACTCGATGGAGAGCTTTTTCAGGTAGCTGCCGATCTGCGGGCCGCCTCCGTGAACGACAACCGGCTTGAGGCCCACGTACTTCATCAGGATGATGTCGAGGGCAAAGTTCTTCTTCAGCGTCTCATCCACCATGGCGTGGCCGCCGTACTTCACCACGATGGTCGCATCGTAGAACCTCCGGATGTACGGAAGCGCCTCCACCAGAACTTTCGCTCGCTCAGTGTGATCTATGGGCATCACAAAACCCCCGGAAGAAGTGTGTAAGTGTCTAAAGTGAGCTAAAGTGCCTAAAGTTGAAAACCCAACACGAAACAACTGACCCCACGGACAAACGAACTTCGCGTTTGTCCGTGCCACCCGCCTTGCTCACTGATCACTGGTTTTCGAACTTTAGCTCACTTTAGGCATTTTAGACACTTTAGCACTTGCTTTTTACAGGATGTAGCGGCTCAGGTTCTCATCCTCCACAATGTCCTTGAGCTTCTCGGTCACGTAATCGCTGTCGATCACGACCTTCCGCGTCTCCATGTCCGGCGCAGCGAAAGACACGTCGTCCAGGAGTTTTTCCATGACCGTGTGAAGGCGCCTGGCCCCGATGTTCTCGGCCCGCTCATTCACCTGGCCTGCGATTTTGGCAATCCGTGAAATCGCCGAATCTTCAAAGACCAGATCCACTCCCTCGGTGGCCAGAAGCGCCTTATACTGGATGATCAGCGCGTTTTTGGGCTCCGTGAGAATGCGGACAAAGTCCTCTTCCGTGAGAGAACCCAGCTCGACCCGGATCGGGAACCTCCCCTGAAGCTCGGGCAAGAGATCAGACGGCTTGCTCACGTTGAACGCCCCTGCCGCAATGAAGAGAATGTGATCCGTTTTGACCATTCCATACTTGGTGTTGACCGTGGACCCTTCCACGATAGGAAGGAGATCCCGCTGCACGCCTTCCCTCGACACGTCCGGGCCGTACTTGGCTCCCGAGCCTGCGATCTTGTCGATCTCGTCAAGGAAGATGATCCCGTTCTGCTCGACCATGCGGATCGCTTCGGAGGTCACCTGATCCATGTCGATCAGTTTCTGAGACTCCTCCTGCGACAGGATTTCCAGGGCCTCAGGGATCTTCACCCTTTTCTTCTTTTTTTTGGCCGGAAAGAGGTTCCCAAAGACCTCCTTGATGTTGAACTCCATCTCCTCGAGGCCGGCGTTGGAGAAGACCTCTACCATGGGCATGTTGCGGTTGGTCACCTCCAGCTCCACATACCGGCTGTCCAGTTTGCCGCTTCGCAACAACCGCCTCAGCTTGTCCCTTGTAGAATCTCCTTCCAGCTTGTCTGACTTCACCACCTCGAGAACGACCTCTTTGTCGCCCTCCTCCCCTTCGCGGGGCTCCTCTCTCTTCTTCGGCAGAAGAATGTCAAGGAGCTTGTCCTCGGCCAGTTCCCTTGCCTTGGCCTTCACTTTTTCCTGTTCTTCCTTCTTCGCCATGTTCACGGCAAGCTCGGTCAGATCCCGGATCATGGACTCCACATCCCTGCCCACATACCCGACCTCGGTGAACTTGGTGGCTTCAATCTTGAGAAACGGGGAATTGGCCAGCCTGGCGAGCCGTCTCGCAATCTCCGTTTTCCCTACTCCGGTGGGGCCGATCATGATGATGTTCTTGGGCGCAATCTCGTCTCTCAGATCCCGCGGCACCTGCTGTCTCCGCCATCGGTTTCGAAGGGCGATCGCCACAGAGCGCTTCGCATTGTTCTGGCCCACAATGTACTTGTCGAGCTCCGAGACAATCTCTCGCGGGGTGAAAACCTTCATGTGCGGGCCTCTAAGTTCCAGCGCCTTGTCCATAGCCATTCCTGCTTTCCAATCATTTTAGCTTTTTGAAATGGATGGCTGAGGTCATGGGGGTCTCTCTCAAAACAGAAAACGAAGCAGCCACACCAGCGTGTCGGGCTTTAGGCCACGGGTGAGGCGGGCGGAGGGCTACAGGGGAATTTGCCAGTGAAGACTCTGAGTGGGGGTGCCGGTGAAACCTCGCCGCCCGCCGTCGCTGCCCCTTACCTGGATGCTCTTTCCCAACCACGCTTCGTTTTTCAGTTTTGAGAGAGACCCCCATGACCTTTTTCTGTGACTATTTCAAAAAGCTAATATGTTCCCTACCCCCCTATTTCGTGGACCACGATGTGCTCGTTCGTGTAGACGCAAATAGACGAGGCTATCTTCATCGCCTCTTTCGCTATGGACGGAGCATCCAGGGTTGAATGAGCGACAAGCGCTTTGGCCGCAGCCAGCGCATAGGGGCCGCCCGAACCGATGGCTGCCACGGGTTCGTCCGGCTCGATCACGTCGCCGGTGCCCGAGATGATGAGCATGTGCTCGCGGTCCATGGCAAGGATCAGCGCTTCCAGCCTTCTCAGGATCCTGTCCGTCCGCCAGTCTTTGGCCAGCTCCACAGCGGCCCTGGTCAGGTTGCCCTTGTAAGTCTCCAACTTGCCTTCCAGTCGCTCGAAGAGATTAAAAGCGTCCGCAGCTGCGCCGGCAAAGCCTGCGAGGACAGTGTCCTTGTACATGAACCGCACTTTCACCGCCTTGTGCTTCATGATGGTCTCGCCAAGGCTGACCTGGCCGTCCCCTGCCATGACCGCTCGGCCGTCTTTGCACACCGCCAGGACAGTCGTGCTTCGCATAGGTTCAAAATGCATCGTTCGTTGTCCGTTGTCCATTGTCGTTTGTCCGTAGTCAGTCGTCAGTTGTCCGTGGTCTTTCTTAGGGGTCTGTTGCTTACTTTCTATTGTCAGTCCAAATCAAAATCTCAAACAGAGGATCCGACCACGAGAGCACGAAATCTGGAAAACACTAAAAAGGGCCTGGTTTTTTATATAACCCCCTCTTGTTTCGTGCTTTCGTCCTTTCGTGTTTTCGTGATAAGGGGTTTCTTCTGTCTTTCTGTTCTTCTTATTCGTCCTTTTTCTTCACTGCCTACTGCTTACTGTTTACTGCCTACTTGCTCCTGGGATGCGCCTTGTCATACACTTCCATCAGCTTGTCGAGGCTCACGTGGGTGTACTTCTGAGTCGTTGAGAGACTCGTATGGCCCAGGAGTTCCTGAACGGACCGGAGGTCAGCGCCCCCGTCCAGCAGATGGGTCGCAAAGGTGTGGCGCAGCGCATGAGGGCTGATGTCGAGCATGAGCCCCCCTTGTTTTCCGTATTTCTTTACGATGTTGGCCACACTTCGCGTCGAAAGCCGGCCCCCCCTCGCATTGATGAAAAGAGGGCCTGTGTCGGCATCCCCTCCTGCCTTTTTCCTTAGCAGCAGAGTGGATTCCAGGTAGCGGCGCACGGCTTTGACCGCCTCTTTTCCGACGGGCACAATCCTTTCTTTGTTCCCTTTGCCGAGCACTCTCACCAGCCGCTGATCAAAATCAATGCCCTTGATGTCCAGCCCCACCAGTTCACTCACCCGCAACCCGCAGGAGTAAAGGACTTCCAGAATCGCCAGATCCCTCAAACCAAGGGGACGAGCCTGATCCGGCCTTTTTAGGAGTCGGAACATCTCATCCACAGGAAGATAAGTGGGGATGTATTTCTCCTGCCTGGGCGCCGTCAGATCTGCCGCAGCATTGTTTCGGATCAAACCCCTTTTCTCCAGAAAGGCGAAAAAAGATTTCACGGCAGACATCTTCCGGGCAACCGTCGTCCTCCTGGCCGCGCCGAACAAGGCTCCGAAATACTCGCGAATCACGAGGAAATCTACGGATTCAATGGCCGGTTCCTGTTGCGCCTTTCCCTCCTCTGCCTCTTTTCCCTTCAGAAACCCGAGGAACTGCTCTAAATCACTACGGTAATTCCTGACCGTATGCTCAGAATACCCTCTCTGGGTTTTCAGGGCCTCGATGTAGGAATCAATGAGTTCGGCGAGTCTCAAGGTTCTGCCTTCAAAAAATTTCAAAATAGCATATCCCTTTTATTTCGCAATCAAAAAATCTGGGCCACCTCCAAGAATCCAGGGCCGCGGCTGGTAGCCAGTGGCTCGGTGCAGGTAGCAGGTTGCCGGTTGTCCGTGGTCAGTCGTCCGTGGTCCAAAGAACGAGTGCCTAAAGTGCGCTAAAGTGCCTAAAATGAAAAGCCACAAAAACCAAGGCAATCACGAAAGCACGAAAATTGATGAACTCGTAAAAAGTCGTCACCCCATTGAAAAACGGGGTCCAGGGATTTCCTAAGTCTAAAGAAACACTGGATTCCGGCTTTCGTAGGAATGACGGAAAAGAGGCTTTTTCGACTTGTTACGAGACCATCAAAACTGGAAAACACGAAAAAGGGCTAGGGCTTCAGATCACCCCCTCTTCTTTCGTGCTTTCGTACCTCCGTGCTTTCGTGATTGGTCTCTGGTGTTTTGCTGCCTACTCCATACCGCTTACTGCTTACTTGATTTCTGCGCTTGACTTTGGTTCAGGGCTTGATATAGCGTAATTTTTTGGACCCCTCGACTCTGCCCATGGCTTTCGGCCCTGGGGCTTCGCTCGGGATTGGGTCCCGGGCAAAAACAAGTCTTCGAGGGGTCGCCCTGAGCGGAGCGAAGTCGAAGGGTGACGAAGTGGGTGCCCCAAGCTCTGTTTAGGGGGACCCACTGCGTCATGATTTTCCACGAAATTTACCCCAGGTTCCATTTGCACCCGCAACCCTGAGACAAGCCTTCAAGGCTTTTCTGAGCCTCGATGGGGAACCGCTGGGGGAAAACCCCGAAAGGAACGGTCTATGGAAAGGAAAAGTGAACAGCTAAGGAATGTCGCCCTCATTGCCCACGTGGGTTCCGGCAAAACCTCCCTGGCCGAGGCCATGCTCTTCAACGGGAAAGGAACCTCCCGGCTCGGCAGAGTGGATGACGGAACGTCCAACTTTGATTTCGAACCTGAGGAAATCAAGAGGAGAATTACGATCAGCACTTCCATCCATCACTGCGAATGGAAAAAACATATCATCAACATCATTGACACTCCGGGAGACGACAATTTCCTCTCAGACACCAAGGCGTGTCTCCAGGCGGCCGACGGGGTGATTGTGGTTCTTGATGCCACGGCCGGGGTCAAATTCGGGACTCAGAAGGTATGGGCTTTTGCCGACGAACTCAAATTGCCCAGGATCATCTATGTCAGCAAAATGGACAGGGAAAGGAGCAACTTTTACGGAGTCGTGGAAGAGGTCATGAAAACCTTTGAAGTGAAAGCCACTCCGGTCTTTTTGCCCATCGGCGCTGAAGACAAGTTCGAAGGACTGGTGGATCTGATCAAAATGAAGGCCTATCGTTTTGCCAAGGACGGGAGCGGCAAGTTCGAGGAATCGGATGTGCCTGCGGACATGAAGGATGAGGTGGAGGAGTGGCGCGAAAAAATGATTGAGAACATCGTGGAAGCCGATGATCAAGTCATGGAGAAGTACCTGGACGGCCAAGCCCTGTCCCCACAGGAAGTGGAGGATACCTTTGTCAAGGGCACCAAGACAGGACTGCTGATCCCGGTCACCTGCGGGTCATCCACTTTCAACATCGGTGTGTCCCAGATCATGAATCTCATTGTGCAGGGCCTTTCCGCGCCCAGCGAAAGGCCGGTCCTTCAAGGCAAGCGGCCCGGTAAGGACGAGGCGGTCCGGAGGAAGCCCGGACCGGCCGAAGCTCTTTCCGCCCTGGTTTTCAAAACAGTGGCCGACCCCTTTGCAGGGAAACTGACCCTCCTGAGGGTTTGCTCGGGCACGCTCAAGTCTGATTCCACGGTTTACAATGCCAACCGAGGCGTGAAGGAAAAATTCGGGCAGCTCCTGCTTCTCGAGGGCAAGAAACAGCAGCCCATTGAGGCGGCTGTCCCCGGCGACATCGTGGCCATCCCCAAGCTCAAAGAGACCGCGACCGGTGAAACCCTGTGCGCGGAGAACGATCCCATTGTGTACACCCCGACCCAACCTCTTCCTCCGGTCATCTCCTACGCCGTGGAAGCCAAAGTGAAAGGGACTGAAGACAAGCTCTTCTCCTCCTTTGCCAGGCTGCTCGAAGAGGACCCCACGCTGCGCCTGGAAAGGGACCAGGCCACTTCGGAAATCATCCTCTCAGGAGCCGGGCAGATTCACCTGGAAGCGACCTGCGAAAAGCTGGGCCGCAAATTCGGAGTGGAGGTCAATCTGAAACCGGTGAAAGTGCCTTACCGGGAGACGATCAAGAAGCCTGCCCAGGGAATCATTTACCGCCACAAGAAACAGTCGGGAGGCCGCGGGCAGTTTGCCGAAGTCCACTTTGACGTGTCTCCCCGCGAAAGAGGCGGCGGCTATGAGTTCGAAAACGCGCTCGTGGGCATGAACGTGCCCCGCAACTTTGTGCCTGCCGTTGAAAAGGGACTCAATGAGTCTTTGAAGCTGGGTGTCCTTGCCGGTTTTCCTCTCGTGGACCTCAAGGTCCGGTTCTACGACGGAAAATCCCATGAAGTGGACTCCTCGGAAATGGCTTTCAAGATCGCGGCGAGCATGTGCCTCAAGAAAGCCGTGCAGGAGGCGAACCCGACCCTCCTTGAGCCGATCATGAAACTGGAGATCTTTGTCCCTGAAGACTCCATGGGGGATGTGATGGGCGATCTCAACAGCAGGCGCGGCCGGGTTCTAGGGATGGACACTCAGGGCCGGATCCAGGTGATCAAAGCTCAGGCCCCCATGTCCGAGGTGCTCAAATACGCTATTGATCTGAACGCTCTGACCGCAGGCCGGGGAACCTTTAGGTCGGAATTCTCCCATTATGAAGAACTTCCGGCCCAGCTGGCCGAAAAAGTGATCGCCGAGGCCAAGAAAACAGAGTAGCCCATGGGAAAAGGGTTTCCAACCGGAGTTCTCACCATCAGCGACAAGGGGTCGCAGGGAAAGCGGGTGGATGAGAGCGGCAAAACGGCCGTGAGCCTTCTTCAAGAGGCAGGCTTCTCCGTGGTGCAAACGAAAATCATCCCTGACGACAGGCAGCAGATTGCCCGAACCCTGATCGAATGGGCGGACAAGGATTGTCTTGCCCTGGTTGTGACCTCAGGAGGCACAGGCCTGAGCCCGAGCGATGTGACGCCTCAGGCCATGAGGGAAGTGATCGATTTCGAAGTGCCCGGCATGGCCGAAGCCATGAGAGCGGAGAGCCTGAAAAAAACGCCCCATGCCATGATCTCCCGCGCCATGGCGGGAGTGCGGAAGCGGTGCCTGATCATCAATCTCCCCGGAAGTCCCGGAGGAGTCAGAGACAATCTCTCCGTTGTGCTGCCTGCCTTGAAACACGCCCTTGAAAAGCTGGGAGGGGATACCTCAGATTGTGCGCCTTCGCTGTAGCGGAGTGCTCGTTGCTTGTCGCTCGTTGCAGGTAGCAGGTTGCTCGTTGCCGGTAGAACGGGAATCTCAAAAACCAAGAATAATCACGAAAACACGAAGGGACGAAGACACGAAAGAAGAGGGGGTTATAAAAAAAACAGGTCCTTTTTCGTGCTTTCCAGTTTTCGTGCTTTCGTGATAGCGGTTTTATTTTGGCTTTGAGTTCCTCCTTCCCCGTTGTTTCATCATTCCAATATTCCGCGTTTTTCCTATCGTCTTCCTCTTTTACTGCTCACTGTTCACTGATGACTGGTTGTTTCTTCCTGGATCCACTCAAGGTAGGATGCACTGCCGGCGACAATGGGCAGGGCGATGATCTCCGGGACTTCGTAGGGATGGACGGCCCTGATTTCTTTTTCAAGAGAGGAGAACAGATCCTGCCGGGTCTTCATCATGAGGAGCCACTCTCCGGCTTCCTCCACCTTGCCCTTCCACCAGTAGGTGCTCTGGATCGGCCCCAAGATCTGGGCGCAGGCCGCCACCCTCTTGTTCACAACGGTTGACGCGATGCGATCTGCGTCTTCCCTTTTCTCCACAGTCGTGAAAACCTGGATGTAGTCATTGTTCAATGTTCTTCCTCTTCTCCCTTGGATTCAGGGAACGGCTGGGCACCCCCTCTCGCTCCGTCATCGCGCGCTTCGAGGGCCACCATGGTTTCATCGAATCTCTTCGCCACAAGATTTCCAAGCTCCCCTCCGAGATAGGGCCTGTTGCGAATCAGATACCCTTTCACCCCTTCCCAGTAATCTCTGAGTTCCTGAACATTCTGGATCCTCGCCAGGGCTCGGGTCGTCTCCTCCAGCTTTTCCCTTCTGACCTGATCCTTTCTCACCTCCAGGAGATCCATCAAGCGGTGCTTCTGCTCTTCCGTAAGCCCGATCTCCAGGGCCCGATCCATCAGGTCCTGGAAGATCTCGTGGAGGTTCCTGAACTCCTTTTGCTGAGCCATCTGCCGCTTGACCTGATCCACCATGAGATCCGTGATCTGAAGCCTCCTGGTTTCAAAGGCTTGCTCCAGCTTGAGTTCGTAGTCCTCGGTGTAGAAAGGTGTCTTTCTCAAGAACCGCAGGGTGGTGTGAAAATAGGTTTTCAATTCCTCCAGGTTCTTGATCGCCGTCATGTGAGCGACCTTTTCAGCGATGTTGATGCTGTCCACGAAGTCCACGGACAGCACCCTCTCCTGCTCGTTTTCAGTGAAGACGATCCCCTCCCTGGCTTTGAAGAACGGCTGGACCCCATGAGGGTTCCCCCACAGTTTGTCTGCAGAGATATGGCTCAACGCCTCATTGACCGCCTCGTAGCGTTTTTCGATCTTCCGGGCCAGTCCCAGATAATCCAGAGATACCGGCTTTCCCTTGGCCCGGAACCTCCTGGCGGCCATAAGGGAAATCAGGAGGAGCTTGATCATGTTCTCGTAGTTGAGAAAAGCGCTCACGTTTTCGAACCCGTAGATGCGAATCTCATCCGCCACCAGCCTTTCAAACACAAAATGACGTGCCTCTTCAGGCAGCCTGTCAAGGCCGTTGTAAATGCGCAGGGCCTCGAAAAGCTCCTTCTCGAAGGTGGCATAGCCGATGGACGAGAAGTTTCTCTTCTTGTAGATGAACTTCATGGGCACCTTGACCATGACGTTGGCCAGATCGTGGAACTCCACATGCAGGATTCCCCGCAACCTGAAGATCCGCTCCATGGCATAGATCATTGCCCCTGATCGCGAATAGGCCTCCTGCTCCGGCTCTTTCCCGTCATAAGACTCCAGGTACCGGCTGGCCGTCATCCCCTCGGGAAGTCCGGCACGGCGATACGCCTCCAGAGCGTAATAGTCCCGGCCTTTCCGGAGATAGACTTCTCGCATGTGATCTTCTGGGTTCGTCTCCCCGTCGATGAGTCTGTGGCAGAGAGTCCGCAACTGAAAGAGGCTGGCGGCGAGATCCTCGATGATCAGCGTCTCTTCCATGGCAAACATCATGATGAAGGAGATCAGGAAAATGGCGTCCAAGAGGTCTTTGTCCTTGAAATCCACCACCCCCTGAACCGCATAAAACGAAAACTCCCCGCGGATCATGTGGTGCAGTAAGTTGTGGTATCGCACAAGGATCGTCAGGCAGCCCTGCACCTTCTCGTCGCTGCCGTACCTGAGCCCGAACTTTTCCTTTTCAACAAAGTAAGCCCCTGCCTCCGCGTGGTCTGCCGGATGAAACTCGCCCGGGTATTTCTTCTTCAACTCGGGCAAGAGACCCAGGTCCCTGAAGACGAGCGACAAAACCAGGGCTTCAAACAAAGGGGGCTTTTCCCTGAGGTGCGCCACCAGGCCTTCCAGGGTCTCTATCTGGAAATCATTCAGGCCCACAATGCCTGCGGCCAGAGGTCCGAACTCTCTTTGAGCCAGCTTGTGGAGAAGAGCAATGTCCTGCAGACCGGTTCGGTCCTTTCTGACCAGGGCCTGCATTTTTTGTGTGCTCGCAAAAATGTGTTCCTTGAGAGTGGCGGTGGACCGGACCTGTTCGGGCAGGTTCATGGATTCGAGCTCCATCAACTCCGGAACCACAAACCGGAGGAGCGAGGGGGCGTGGCGGTAGAGCAGGTCCAGATGAGAGAACATATTCTCGGGCTGGAACACCATGCCGATGAAGCGGGAGCTCAAGAAGGACCTCAAGTTCTGCGCCTTCCTGAACCATGCCCTCTGTCTTTCAGGCAACTTCAGTTCCGTGCCGTCATGGGAAATCAGCTTCAGATGGCTTTGGAAAAACCCTTCCAGATTTCCGAAAACCCTCTCCAGCTCGTCCAAATCCTGCAGAAGGATTTCCGAGAGAGGTCTCCCTGCGATCCGTTGACTGATCTTTTCCAGGGCTTCGATGTTCTGGTCCATGTCGATGTACGTGATGTCCACGGCTTGCGTCTGGGGGTTCACCCTCAGTTGAAACCCCGTGCCCACGATGAAGGACGTCTGATCCTCATAGACCTGTTCACTGAAGCGCTTGAGGGCAAGGAGATCGAGATAGTTTACATTGATGGCCGGAACCTCCTCGTCCAGCTTGCTGAACTGGTTCTCCATTTCCGCGGGCTTCGCCTCAGCGAGGATGGGGTTGAAATTGACTACTCCCCCTTTCACCACGTGCACAGTGATCCAGAGAAGCAGGAACACGAGCTCGCTGTCGACCCTCTCAAACACCCTGCCCGTGCCGTGGAACTCCACCTGGAGAAGCTTCCGGTAGAACTCCGAGGCCTTCAGGGGATCTTCCCTGAAATAAGCCCGTTCGAACCTATCCACCGTTTCGATGAGGGTGATCACACTCTCTATCCCGGCGAGCTTCTCCGGATCATAATCGGCCAGCGTCTCCTTCTCCATCTCGCCCTTGTCCTTCAACTCGGGCCACTGGTTCAGGAACCGGTACTGGTTCATCATCTTCAGCACCTTGCGTATCGCCATGGGGCGGATTCCGCCGACGGCAATGATCTTTTCGTCAAGCAGCCGATCCCAGTCCAGTTCCCGGTTGGTCACCACCCTGACCATGGACTCGTAGAGATCAAAAAGCTCGCTGAGTTCTTCCTGCTTGAGCTCCGTCCTCCTGGAAGCCACGGTTTCCGCCATGCTCATCAGGCGGCAGTATCTGAGCAGGTTCAGAGCTTCCTGAGGATCCAGAGTTCTCGCAAGATCCGAAACCGGCTTCAGCGCCTTTTCGTTCATCTTCCCGGAGAGAATTCGGCCGAGCGAGGAGTGGCCCAGGACGATCAGGAAAATCTCCTTGAGCTCCTCCTGGGGAAAACCGAAAAGACACAAGGTCTCCAGGTGCTTGAGGATCGGGGTTCTGCTCCCCTCGACGCCTTCGGGGTTCACGCAGGTTCTGATTCGCTCCAGATGATGAAGCTTCGACATGAGCTTGAGCACATGGTTCAAAGCCCCGTATCGTCGTCTCTTGCTCTCCAGGGGTTCTCTGAGCCTCTCCATGAACAGTTCCGGAACCCCCTGAAAGCTCATGGTCTTGATCTTTTTCAGCACCTGAAGCGTGGACAGGACATAATCAAAGGAGTCACGGTAATCGGCAAGAAGAGCGAGGGGACAGCCGGCCAGCCTGGAGTCCGCCACCTCCCGCTTGAGGTCTTCCGTGGTCACCCGGAGAGACTTCTTCTGCCCCAAATACGTGAGCAGGTAATCCGGCGTGTACTTTCCGGTGGAAAACCGTTTTTTCCAATCGCTCTTGACCGAATCCGGAATCAGAGGTTTGAGGAAGATCTTGCTGAAGAAGACAGAGAGTATTTTCGTCCACACCTTTTCCTGGTTGTAGGAAAGGCCGTCATCCAGGGAGAAGTGAAGAGAGGGCAGTTGGTTGATTTCCCGGAGGCTCATGTCCTCCACGCTCCGGGGACCGAGGAGGCTGTCCAACACTTCTTTCTCCACGTAGGGAGGGTTCAGGTACTTGTGAAACTCGAAAACGGACAGGGTAAAGGACTTTGCCTTGGCCTGATACCGCCTCTCCGTCTTGAAGATGTGGCTGAAAAGAACAAAATTCTTCGCCTCTTCTTCCGTGTGAAACCTGACCCTGATTTCCCGATGCGCTTCTACCGGGAGACGGCTGGCGATGACGAAAATCTCTCCCTCGGGCTTGAGCAGGCTGTAGGCCTTTCCGATGATGTAGTAGGCATAGCTCTCGAGCTGCCTTTTGGAAATGTCCTTCCGCGCCTCCGGGCTCAGTCGCTCCGTGAAAACGAGCTCGTGCAGCTCCCTGGGCAGAATGACCATATCCAGCGGGCTCTGGAGGGAAGAGAGCTTTCCAAAAGAGTCCAGAACGATGAACTCATGTTCCTTGAACCTGAGGGAAAGTTCGGGGATGAGAAGGTCGTCCGAGTGGGTGAGAAATCCGATTCTCAGGCTTTCCTTCAGGGTCTTCTTCCTGTGGGCGTGGATGACGCCGGTGATCTCGTCCGCCTTGTTTCTGACAGTGGAAAGCGAACGCGACACGGTGTGGACAGGGATCAGATAATAGGGCTTGCCGAGGCTGGAAAAACGGATCAGCAGGCCCATGTTCTGGTAGATTCGGTTGATGTCCTTGTAAAATGGCTTGGCGTATTCGGGTTTCCCGGGGCTGATGGATTGAAGAAGTTTCTGATCCTTCGGGCTGAGGCGGTCATAGGCTTCAAAAAACCCGAAACCGTAGGCGTTCCCTCCGAAACGGCTCAACAGCCTCGAAGGGTGCTTGTGGGCCGGAAACGTGCCTGGGGGGATGTCGGAGGCATCGATTCCGAGAGATTCGAAGTCCTCGGCCATGATGAACCCGAAAGAGTCTTCTTTCAGAAAACTTTCCTGAGGTATGGAATCCGTACCGACCATCACCTAATCCAGTAAGTAGTATGAAGTAGGCAGTAAGCAGCTAGAAAAAAGATTGCTGATTTCGCTGCATACTCCCAACTGCATACTACTTACTGTCCTGTTGCTGCCTACTGCTTACTGCGTACTACGTACCTTTCTTCTGCTTACTGCCTACTTCTTACTACTTACTTGCTACTTTTCGTCCCCATAGAGTTGTTTGACCTTTGCCCGGTCCACAGATCCGTCCTGAAGCACCGGAAGCTCATCCACGAACTGCACCACCTGGGGTTTCTTGTACCGTGCGATCCGCTCGCCTACAAAATCGATCAGGGCCCGAGCCTCAAGGGTTTGCCCCTTTCTGAGCTGGCAGACCGCCTTGATCGCCTCTTTCCACCTGGGGTCGGGGACCCCGATCACCACGGTCTTTTCCACGGCCGGGTGCTGGAGGATCACTTTTTCCACTTCCGCTGGATAGACGTTTTCTCCGCCGGGCTTGATCAGTTCCTTTTCCGCCTTGCGGCCGGCGTACCAGAGAAATCCTTCTTCATCAAAACGGCCCTGGTCTCCGGTGTGGTGCCAGCCCTCCCGGAACGTGTGCGCCGTGTCTTCAGGAAGGTTCCAGTAGCCCTTGAAGACCATGGGGCCTCTCACGGCAATCTCGCCCACCTGCCCGGCAGCCACAGGCCTGTCGTAGTCGTCCACGAGCCGCACTTCCGTAAAGAGCAGCATCTTTCCCGCGGAACCGGGACGCTCGCGGTAGGGCCCTATCGTTGCAAGGCACGAGGTCTCTGTCTGGCCGTAGAGGACATGAAAAGTGCCGCCAGTCACCTTCTCGTATTTCTCAATGGTTTCTTTCGTGTCAATGCCGGTAACGGATGCAAGAGAGCGGATGTTCTTTCCCGTTTTCTCCTGCTCTTCGAGAAGGGAAGCCAGGATCGGAGAAAAGACCATCATGAAGGACACTCCCTTTTGCTCGATCAGTTCCACGGCCCTGGGTGCATCAAACCGGGGCATATTGATGTTCAGGCCTCCGGCCAGGAAGCAGGTGGTAGCCATGAAGAGACCGCCCACGTGGAAAAAGGGGAGAAAATTCAAAAGCACGTCCTTGGATGTCAACTTCATGTAATAGCCGAAGTGCATGCTCGCACAAAGGACATTGCCGTGAGAAAGCAGTGCCCCCCTGGGCCTCCCTGCCACTGCAGCGGTGTAGATGATCACAAACCCATCCTCGCTCAGAACTTCCTGGGGAATGAAATCGCCGGGTTTCGCCAGGTGGGAATCAAACGCCTGAAAACCATCTTTGCCTGGGCCAAGGCTGTAGAACTTCTCCACCCCGGTCAGCTTGCCTTTCAACCCGTTGATCGTTTCCTGGTGTTCCGGGTCTGCAAACAGGATCCGAGGGGAGCTGTCCTTCAGAATGAAGGCGATTTCGTCAGGAGCCAGCCTCCAGTTCACAGGCACCATGATCGCGCCAAGGGCCGCGGCTGCTCCGAAAAGAGTGAAGTAGTCCAGGCTGTTCTTGGCCAGGACTCCGATCCGGTCCCCCTTGGTGACCCCTGCCTTCTGCAAGCCTGCGGCGATCTGATCGACCCGCCGCTTGTACTGATCGAAGTTCAGCCCAAGCCCGTCTTCCGCTTCCAGCAAAGCCTGCCGGCCCTTGAAGGAAAACGCGTTTCGGCAGATGAGGTGATAAAAGGTGAAATCATAGAGTCCCATAGATGCCCCCTTCCCTAAAAAGAAATGGATGCAGGTCCACGGCCTACACTTAAACTCGAATTTTGGATTTTATGCTTCGCAGTGCCCATTCCCTTCCCCCTCCCCTAGCCCCTCCCACCAGGGGAGGGGAATCTTGAGCTGCATAGCCCCTCCCTCCTGGGGAGGGGAATGTTCTGACATGATAGATACTTCGTCCCCCTTGACGGGGGAGGCGAGGTGGGGGTGATGCTGAGATTTTAAACCCGATCTTCAGCTTATTGCCATAAAAAAAGGGACGGGGTTTTCCCCGTCCCTTTTCGATTTCCGGCGGATTCCCGACTAAGTCAGTTTCTTGAAAGCCTCTTTGCGGCCCGTGAACTTTTCCCGCATCTGAGGCTTCATGAGTTTGCCCGTGGGGTTGCGCATGACTTTGTCGAAAACGATCTTGCGCGGCCACTTGTACTTGGCCAGGTTGACCTTCTTGCAGAAATCGAGGACCTCCTCCTCGGTCATGGTCTGGCCCTGTTTGACCTGGATGATCGCCATGACCACTTCGACCAGTCGGTCGTCGGGAGCGCCGATGCAGGCCACGTCGTCGATCTTGGGGCTCTGCATAAGGGCGGCCTCGATCTCCACAGGGAAGATGTTCTCCCCGCCGCTGGTGATCATGTCCTTTTTGCGATCGACAATGTAGAAATACCCTTCGTCGTCTGTCTGGAGAAGGTCCCCCGTGTAGAGCCAGCCCTTCTTGAGCGTGTCCGCCGTCATCTCCGCGTTCTTGTAGTATTCCTTCATCATCCGCTTGGTGGTGAAAACCAACTCGCCCACCTGGCCTGGAGGCACGTCTTTCCCTTCAAAGTCGACGATCTTGCCTTCCACTCCGAACGTGGGTTTGCCGATGGAACCCGGTTTCCTGAGCACATCCTCGGGATAAAGGTTGAACGTGCCGCCGCCCCCTCCTTCCGTGATGCCGTAAATGTTGGAAACCGCGGCCGGCATATTGTCCACGAGCCCTTTCATGACCTCGAAGGGAACAGGCTGTGCGCCGATCTCCAGGTACTTCCAGGAGGAAAGATCATAGTCGGAAAGCTTGAGCTGGCCGCTCTTGATCGCATTGAGGATCATCACGGCAATGGGCACGACAAAGAGGATGTCCGTGCCCTTTTCCTGCGCCATCGCTTCCATGATCCACTTGGGTTCCGTGAACTCCCGAAGAATCGTCCCCGTGGCTCCTGTGGCGTAGAAAGGCGCCCAGAGGAACAGGG
This sequence comes from uncultured delta proteobacterium, assembly GCA_963702565.1. Lineage (GTDB taxonomy): Bacteria > Desulfobacterota > DSM-4660 > Desulfatiglandales > HGW-15 > CAVPDE01. The sequence goes on from CAVPDE010000010.1 coordinate 919,810, forward strand.
TGCCGCTGTGATACAGGGGGAGGAAAAAGACATAGTTGTCGTTCTTCTCCACAAAATAGCTCATGCCGTTGCCGATGGCCGTGTTGTTCAGGGAGTAGTGGGTGTGCATCACGGCCTTGGGCTTGCCCGTTGTTCCCGAGGTGAACATCATGGCCAGATCATGCTGATCGTCCACGTCCACAATGGCCTCTTTGGTGTCTTTGTAGGCGGCTATGGTCTTGTAGTCGATCATGTCCTTGGGCACGGTGTCCCCCACGCAGATGTACTTCTTCACCGTCTTCAGGTCCTTCTGGACCGGTTGCACCACGGGCACGAACTCAGACCCCAGCATGAAGACCTTGGGATTGCACACGTCCGCAGCGTAGAGAATGTCCGGCCCCACAAACCTGAAGTTGAGAGGCACCACCACGGCTCCGGTCTTGAGGATCCCGTAGTAGGTGATGAGCCACTCCAGGCTGTTATTCTGGAGATGCATGATGAAATCACCGTCTTTCACCCCCAGTTCCTTGGTGAGGTAGTTGGCCACCCGGTTGATCTCGTCGTTGAACTGTTTCCACGTGAGGGTCCTCCTCTGGTTCTTGGAGGGTGTCCTCTCAATGAGGCAGACCTTGTTCGGCAGGTGACGGGCGTTGATCACGGCATATCTTGCGTAATTCATCGATCAGGACCTCCTGTATCAAAATCAGTAAATATCCCTGTGGAAATGAAACGCTCGATCCCTTCCTGAGCGTGGTTACGGACTCGTCACGTAGCCGAAAAGCCTGGGCAGGAACAGAGCCAGACCTTGCCAGTAAGTGAAAATAAAAAGCACAATGATCTGGATGATCACAAATGGCATGACCGCCTTGGACACATAGTATAGATCCCTCTTGGATATGGCATTGGCGATGTAAAGGCTCACGCCTACGGGAGGTGTCGTGTAACCGATGGCCAGGTTGACTGTCATGAGCAACCCGAAGTGCATCACGTCTATGCCATAGGCATTCAACAGGGGCAGAAAAACCGGCCCCAGAATCAGGGTCGCGGAGAGCACGTCCATGAGCATGCCTACGATGAGGAGAAGGATCTGAGAAACCAAAAGGAACATGTACGGTGATTTGATGTACTGCAGCACCCACTCGGTCACCTGAGCAGGAATCGTGTCCACGGTCAGGTACCGGCCGAAGCACGTGGCTCCGGCCACGATAAAGAGCAGGGTTCCGGAGGTCATGGCGGAGTTGGCCGTGATGCGGAACACTTGTTTAAATTTCATGGACTTGTGGATAAAAAGCTCCACGATAAAAGCATAGACCGACGCCACGACCGCGGCCTCGTTGGCCGTGTACGCTCCCGAATAGATTCCCGCAAAGATAATCACCGGCAGCATGAGAGCCCAGAAGCACTCCTTGAAAGTGGCCCACACAAGCTTGAGATCCGGCGGAGGATCCCTGTGAATCTCCTTGTTGTCCTTGAGAACGAAGTACGTGTAGATGCAGGTGAAGAGCATGATGGCAATGCCGGGTAAGAACCCGGTCAGGAAAAGCCCTTCGAGCGAGACATTGCTGATCATACAGTAAAGGATCATGCTGATGCTGGGCGGAATAATGATGCCCAGGTTCGGCGAGGTAGTCATGACGCCGATGGTGTAGGACTCAGGGTACTTGTTCTTGATCAGAGCCGGGATCATGAAACCGCCCAGAGCCACCATGGTCGCCACCGTGGAACCGGAGATGGCGCCGAACAGACCGCAGGCCAGGCACCCTGCCATGCCTAAGCCGCCCGGGAGCCAGCTCACCAGGATATGGGCGAACCTGACCAGCTTGTCCACGATCTTTCCGGCCGTCATGATGTTGCCGCACAGGATAAAGTAGAGCACCACCACGAGGGCGAAGTTGTCCATGCTCCTGAAGATGCTCTGGGCCAGCATCAGGAGTGGAAGATTGGTGAACGCCAGAAAACCCACAACAGCCGTGAAGAAGAGACACATGCCGATAGGAACATACGTGGCCATGCCCCCCAGAAGGACCCCAAGGATAATCAAGTGAGCTGAATCCATAGTCTGCCTCGTCTCCGTCGTGAAAGGAGTATCTTTCGAATAGGGCTAAGCAGGCTTCGCTACTCTTGTCTTTTGCCATGCTTGCCAGTCCTGATGCATCACCATGATCGTGCGGATGAACATCATGATTCCCATGATCGGCAGGACGGCGTAAAGGAGTTCCAGGGGAATCTCCATAATGATCGTGACCTGATTGGTGGCCGCCTGCATGACTACCAGCTTCCAGCCGTAGTAGATCATCATGCCGGAAAACAGGAGCGTCACCAGGTTGGCAAAGAACATGATGGGAAATTTCGTGACAGGGACAAGCTGGATAAGTACGTCCACCTTGACCATGGCTCGCACCTTGGTGGCGGCGCTGCACCCGATGAAGGTGGTGACGATGATCACCTCTCTCACCAGCTCTTCCGACCAGGCCAGGGCATAGTTGAAACCATAGCGCAGAATCACGCCGATGAAAAGGGAGATCAGGGCCGCCATGGTGGAAAGGAACAGGACCCAGTCCTCAATGAAACTGAAGACCTTGTCAATCACAGCGAAGATCTTTGGGAGCATAGGGACCCCTCATAATAGCGCGGAGAGAGGGCTTCCGACCCCTCTCTCCGCAACATTAGCACATTACGGCTTGTAGCCCATTAAATCCTGGATCTCTTTCAAATAGTTGGCGGGTTTGTAGGTGTCGCCGGGATAGAGCTTGTTAATGTCGGCCGCGAATTTCTCATGCACCGAGTTGCTCTTGCCCCGCAGGGTGGCCATGTCCGCATCAGAGAGTTTGCTGAACTCCACCCCCATGCCCTTGGCATTGTTGTATTCCAGCTCTTCCTGGGCCTTGCCTTCGACACGATTCTGTTTGCACACATCGTGGATCGTCTCTGTCATGACCTTCTGGAGATCGGCGGGAAGGGTTTTGAACCAGGCCTTGTTGAACAGAACGATGAAAAGGCCTTGAGCGTAGTTGATCTGGGTGAAATACTTGCACACTTCAAACTTGTTCTGGACCCTGCAAACAATCAGGGTATGATCCAAGCCCGTGATGACGCCCTGCTTCAAAGCAATATCCGTCTCCGGCCACGGCATGACAATAGGGTTGATCCCCCAGGCCTCGTAGCTGAGCTTGCCTACCGCAGACTCGGCGATGCGAATCTTCGCCTTGGGCAGATCCGAGACGGTTTTGATGGGAACCGTGCTCGCCCAGCCATAGTTGCCGTAGGTGGTGATGTCAAAAGCCATGATGCCCTGGTGGTCCATGGCCATCAGGAAGTGATCCAACAGTTTCCCGCTGGCGACGAACTTGTCCAGCTTGTCGAAGGAGTCGATGAGGAAAGGAAGGTTCACCAGCCCGAATCGCGGACCAAGGTTGGTCGAGGCCACGGAACTGACGAGCATGCCCTGGATAGCGCCCATCTGGAGTTGATTCATCACTTCCACCTCGCCCCCCAGTATGGACAGCGGTTTATAGTCGATGAAAATCTGGCCGTTGGTTCTCTTCCAGAGTTCATCGCGGAGAGCAAAACCCGCGTAGGTTCCTTTTAGAATAGGATGGGATACGTTGGAGACAATGACTTTGTATTTTGCACCGGAGGGATCAAATGCAGGTTTCCATTTTGCCAGAGGATCTTCCTTCTTCTTTTCCTGGGCCAAGGCCAGGCCGCTGAAGAAGAAAATCCCAACCATGAGGATAGCCACACACCAGAAAAGATTCTTCTTGCCCACTTTGTACTCCTTTCTCCTGAGGGGTTAAAGGTTGACGACAAAGCCGGTTCATTCTCTCTCTTTTTACGCATGGCGTGAATGGATTCAAACAAACTTTCCCGTCCCTGTCAAGAAAATAAAGCTAAAATGAAGCTATATTTTAGCCACGCCACTTTGCAGCATCCTCTGCAGATTCTCCATCACCCCCTTTCGCCACCGCACCCGAGAGAACCGGAAATAATATCTGGCTGACCGCACAGCGCCTGAGCTTCGGTCGCCCCGCTTACTGTTCAGTTCTCAGAGGTCTTGCGGTCGTTATTCAAAAACAAAGAAAAGATTACTTGTCTCCGGAGACCACGGTTCACAAAGGAAGTTTGCCCTCTAAATGCCTTTTGACACAATTTTCTCGTCTCGGGCAAGCCTGGCCTGAATGCCTTTGCTGATCTGGTAGGTACGGCTGAAGTCGGACCAGAACTTCTTGTCCTTCTCTTGCCAGCCGGGACCGAATTTCTCGTCAAAAAAGTCACCCAGTTTCTCGAAGAGCAATTTCCAGGTCGGCTCTCCTGCAGCCTGCGCTGCCAGAAGGTCGTTGAGGATCTGGTCGATTTCCGCCAGTTTTTCCTTAGGCAGATAGGAGATGGCGCCTTTGCGAACGGAGGCCAGAAGGGTCTCGGCGTTCAGCGCGTGAGCCGTGAGCATCACCGTGGGGATGCCCTTTTCCACGGTCTTGTCAAGCAGCGTGAGCCCATCCACACCCATGATATCGAGGATGGCCAGGTCATAGGTCTTCTCGTTGATTTTCTTCACTGCGGTCTTGAAGTCCTGCGCACGGTCGACGGCCGCTGTTTCCAGAGCTTCAGCGATGGTGTCCAGAACATCTTCTTCATCGTCCACGGCCAGGACTCTCAGTCCTTTGAGGTAGGATTTTTTCTCTGCCATCGTTTCGGGCCTCCTTTAGGTCGAGGGAAAGGGAAATGAGTGTTCACAGACCTGACGCAAAGCATTGTTCTTGGGAGTATAAATGAGCAGAAAGCACCTGTCAAGGCATGATCGGAAAATTTGAAAATCCTTGACACCCCGAAGTTCAAGGTGCTAGTGAATGAATGATCATTCATAGCGCTTATGAAAACTCGAAACGGCGAAAAATATTTCAGGATCATCAACGCGGCCACCAAGGTCTTTGCCAAGAAGGGCTTCTTTCACGCCAAGGTGTCGGACATCGCGCGGGAGGCCCTGGTCGCGGACGGCACGATCTATCTCTACTTCGAGAACAAGGATGACATCCTGATCTCCCTCTTCGAAGAACAGATGAAGGCCGTCCTCGAGAACATGATCGAACAGATCGCAGAGGAAAAAGATGCGGTAAAGAAGATCGAGAAGTTCGCGCTGACGCACCTGAAGCTGATCGAGCGCAACAAGAACATGGCCGAGATCATTCAGGTCGAGCTCCGCCAGAGCGGAAAGTTCATGAAGGAGTACAAGAACGAGAAGTTCCTCCAGTATCTCAATCTGATTTCGGACATCATCAAGGACGGGCAGGATCAAGGGCTTTTCAGAAAAGAGGTCATTCCGGACATCGCGAAGCGGGCGTTTTTCGGCGCCCTCGATGAGATGTCGAGATTTTGGGTATTGTCAAGCCACAAGAAGTATGATATCGAAACCGCTGCCAAACAGATCAGCGAGTATTTCTTGCGCGGATTGATCGCGGCCCCGGACGCACTGACGAAGAAACCGGGACTTTAAGCAATACAAGAAAGGAGGCAACAGTGAAGATTATCGTTTGCATCAAACAGGTTCCTGACACAGAAACCCAGATCAAGATTGCTCCGGGTGGAAAAGGCATTGTCAAAGATGACATCAAGTGGGTGATGAATCCTTATGACGAGTTTGGAGTCGAAGAGGCTCTGCGCATCAAGGAGAAGTTGGGCGGCGAGGTGATCGTCGTCGGGCTCGGCCCGAAAAGAGTCACCGAGTCCCTGCGCACGGCTCTGGCCATGGGCGCCGACAAAGCGGTCCTCATCAGCGATCCGGCTGCCGAGGGAAGCGATGCACTGGCGACCGCAAAGGCCTTGTCGGCGGCCATTAAAGGCCTTCAGCCTGACCTGATCTTCACGGGTCAGCGGGGCGTGGACGACGACATGGGGATCGTGGGCGCCGCGCTGGCCGAATACCTGGGGATTCCCCACTTCTCGATCATCACGAAGGTGGAGATGGCTGCAGACGGCAAGTCCGTCAAGTGCCACAAGCCGGTGGAGGGGCAGACCCTTGTCTTCGAATCGCCGCTTCCCGTCGTCATCACGGCGCAGAAGGGATTGAATGAGCCTCGCTATGCGTCTCTTCCAGGCATCATGAAGGCCAAGAAGAAACCTCTTGACGAGAAAACCCTGGCGGCTCTGGGTCTCAATCCTGCGGAATTCGGCGAAGGGGCCAGAAAGCTGAAGATCGTAGAGATCACCCCGCCCCCTGCCAGGAAAGCGGGAAAGATCGTCCAGGGAGATTCCCCTGAGTCGAAGGCCAAGGAACTCGCCAAGCTGCTTCGCGAAGAAGCCAAGGCCATTTAGAGCGGGGGGATTTGAATCTTTTAATACTTCTGATCCCCCCTATGACGACCCTCTCCCCTGGCGGGAGAGGGCAGGGTGAGGGGGAGTAAAGAATAAAGGAGATACAAGATGCCACAAGGAGTCATGGTTATTGCCGAACAAAGGGACGGAGAAATCCGAAAGGTCTCATATGAAATCGTGAGTGAAGGAAAGCGCCTGGCGGACAAACTCGGGCAGAAAGTCATTGCCGTGCTGCTGGGCCAGAACATCAAATCCAAGGCGGCGAGCCTGGGCCATTACGGGGCCGACAAAATCATTGTGGCCGACGACGCCAAGCTGGCGAACTATACCCCCGATGCTTACGCCGCAGCAATCGGCCAGGTCGTGAAGGCGAATGACCCCGCGATTCTGATTCTGGGCGCTTCTGTGCAGGGAAAAGACCTGGCAGCCCGCCTTTCTGCCCGTTTCGGGGTAGGCATGGCGCAGGACTGCACCGCCTTTTCTATTGATAACGGCCGATTGCACGCTATACGGCCTATTTATGCGGGCAAGGTCTACGCCAAGGTGACTTTCAGCGACCATTATCCTCACATCGCCACCGCAAGGCCCAATGTCATGCCCATGAACCCGCCGGATGCTTCCAAAGCCGCCGAGATCGCTGACGCAGGGGTTGCCCTCGATGGCGGCGCTCTCAAAGTCAAGGTGGCGGAGGTGATCAGGGAGGCTGCAGGGAAAGTGGATCTCACCGAGGCGGACAAGATCGTCTCAGGGGGAAGAGGCATGAAGGGTCCTGAAGGCTTCAAGGTCCTTGAAGACCTGGCCGCCGTCATGGGCGCCTCTGTAGGAGCTTCCCGCTCCGCCGTAGACGCAGGCTGGAGATCCCACACGGATCAGGTGGGTCAGACCGGCAAAGTGGTCTCTCCCAACCTTTACATTGCATGCGGGATTTCGGGCGCCATCCAGCACCTCGCCGGCATGAGCACCTCGAAGGTCGTGGTGGCCATCAACAAAGACCCCGAAGCTCCCATCTTCCAGAAAGCGGACTACGGGATCGTGGATGACCTTTTCGCGTTCGTCCCCCTCTTGGCCGCAGAAATCAAGAAGCTCGGGTAATATGGTCTTTTTGGAATGTGAAAGCCGGGGGCGAACAGGCTCCCCGGCTTTTCTGTTCTCTCACCCTCCCCTAGCCCCTCCCCTCAAGGGAGGGGGATTTTGTGCGATGACCGATAGCTTCCTCCCCCTCGACGGGGGAGGCGAGGTGGGGGTGGCGGTGTGGTTTTTCTTTAGGAGCCCTTGAGACACGACACTACAGCATTTCAAGAAATTGTTCCAAGGTCAGCCCCTCCAGTTCCTTCTCCACTTGATCATCCTCTGCAGGCTCCTGACCGAGAGCCTCTACGGGCTTGGGCGCGATCAGTTCCGCGAGACTCCGATCCTCTCTTCTTTCGAGCCAGCCCCGCATGAGTTCCACCGGCCGCTTGATTTCGTCCAGCTCGCGATACATGGCTTCTGCAATCTGCCGGGAGTCTCCGGAAGCGAGGTGAGGGGCACTGAAAAACCGGTCAAGGATCACGGCGAGCGGGACGTCGAGCACTTTCTCAATGAGTTTCTCGATCTTCTCCAAATAGGCGAGTTCGTAAATCTCTCCCAACATCTCGCCCTTGAACAGATGCGCCTTGACCTGGACGCTGTACTTGAGACGGAGCCCTCTGTCTCCCCGAAGGGGCTCCGGCACCCAGAGTCGATCTCTTCCCTGTTCCTCCCTTTCTGTTGGGATCGGAATCTCTGATTTGCCCCGCACGGGTCCAACCGGAGAGGGCGGTTCAACGATCCGGATGAAGGTACCCGGGCTGAGAGAATGAAACTCGCCGTCCTGCATGACGAATCCGATCTCATGGTGCCCGCAAAGAGGGCATTCCCTCGATGTCACCATGCCTAGGGTTGAATCTTTTGTCTCTTGCTTCACAGACCACCTCCTCGCTTCGGTCCAAACGCCGGTGTAGCGGAAAACTCCTAACAAGAGGTACGGGAGTCTGTCAAGGGCTTCCGGAAATCCCGGGCAAAACATCATTGACTTGGCGTGCGCCCTTCTTAACTTCTCACCATAACAATCATCCGGAGGAAACTACCAATGGCGAGTGAACATACTTGTCCCTATTGTCATAAAGATCTGGTCTCATGGGAACCTCCCGACGAAGCGGGATGGGACCGGGACCTGATGGTTTGTGAAAACAACGAGTGCTCCTATTTCGTGAAGGGGAGAAGCAAAGTCTGCAAAGACTATGACAGGAATTTCAGCTACCGCTACTGCTATGACCCTGCAACGGGAAACGAATTGCCCATCCTCGCATGGTGCGGAGGCGACCTGTCTTTGCTCAAAGGCCGGTGCAAGGAAGTTTGCGAGGGGTAGCGAGAGGGCGAACAAACTTCGCAGGAGATCAGTATTTCGTTGACAAAGTCCCGGTTTTCACTAAAGTAATTTGTTTAAGGCGGTGTAGCTCAGCTGGTTAGAGCATGCGGCTCATATCCGCAGTGTCCGGGGTTCAAGTCCCTGCACCGCCACCATAAAAGGCCTGGTCCGGCATTGACATTTCCACAACCGGTTTTATTTTCTGGTAAAAATCGCCTGACATCGAGTCCGGCCATGATTCATGCGCCCTTTAAAAAAGAAGACCTTTTCACCGTGAGTGAAGCACTGGATATTGCAGAGGACCGGACGGGGGATTATTTTAAGTTTTCGTCAGGGCAGTGGAGAAGGCACCGGTACGATGTCAAAACGCTTTCTCACCTCCTGGATCACGAGGTGGTCCCTGACGTCTTTGCGCTTCTCAAGAAGAGCAAAAAACGAAAAGAGGCGGTCGAACCGAGTTCCCGGCATCGCGATTTCTATTTCATCTGTCTTCAGGATCACCGGATTCTTAATGCTTTGAAGCGGGACACGGACCTCGGGCTCTTGCCCCTCCTGGTTTATGTGTTTACTCATGAGCTGGTTCATATCGTGCGGTTCTGCAACTTTTCACAGAGGTTTGAAGTCTCAACCAAAGACCGGGGGAAAGAAGAGCGCATCGTGCATGCCACGACTTTTGAAATTCTCAAGGAGCTCTCCCTGCCCAGGTTAGACTATATTCTTAACTCCTACGAGACCCATCGGGTCTGCGACATGGTGGAGTGCTGAACACAGAGGTGACGTCCTATGCCGATTTACGAGTACGAATGCACAAAATGCGGCCATCAGACCGAGGTCTGGCAGAGAATTACCAATCAAAGTGTTACGAAATGCGAGCACTGCAAAGGAAAGATGAGGAGACTCATCTCCCAAAGCAGCTTTCATCTCAAAGGGACAGGCTGGTATGTGACCGACTACGCTTCCAAGAAGGGAACGGAAGCCAAGAAATCGAAAAAGACCGAGTCCAAAGCGCCTGAAGACACGGCAAAGAAGGACTCCACTCCAAGCCCGGCCAAGTCAGAGGATTAAATAAGGTGACATTTGACGAATGAGACGATTCGACAGCGGAAAAGAACAGGATAAGGTGCTGAGGGGTCTTGAGCGAAAGGAGAAGAGAGAAGCCTTTCACAGAGACAGGTTTTTCAAGTTCAAACTCTCGGAAATTCACAACACGCTCTCTCAGGCTTTGCTCACTGAGAAGATCATAGAAACGAACACCCCGGCGGCTGTTTCTGACCTTCTGTTGAAGGGTCTCAAGCAGGTCCTCAGGGCCAACGAATTCGACTTCAAGTATTTCATCGCTCCCATCAGGAATCTCTTGCCCAATCCGAACCCCGTCTCCCTGTACATTACGCAGTACATCCTCGAAGATATCCAGAACGATCCTTCCGTGGTCGAGGTCTATGGCACGGACCTTGACATCTACAAGGTCGTCAACGACGTGATCACCAAGATCAACGTGAAGTTCGAAAGAGCCGAAGAGGAAATTGTTCAGCAGCTCTCTCGAAGCAAGTCCGTGTCCCCGGGCTCGAGAGAGTATGACATCGCCCTGGACCAGGCCTTCCGGAAAAAAATGGGCGACCCCCTGGAAAAATGATCAACGACCAAAGTTGAATGATTTCCCCTGAAACGAGTCTCTTTTCTCGAATCGTTTCCTCATGTGATTCAGGGTCCTGCTTTTTTCTCTCATCCAGAGAGGTGCCACAAGTTCATCCGGAATCGGGTCGCCGGTGAGCCGATGAACCACCAGGGAGGGAGGCAGCCGTTCCAGGAAATCGAGGACCAAGTCGACATACTCCTCCCGCTCAAGGCACCTGTACCCCCCGCGATTGTAGATCTCGGCCAAAGGAGTGCCCTCCACCACGTAAAGGGCATGGATCTTCACCCCTTCTACCGCCAGCACCGCTAAGTGCCGCGCCGTCTCCATCATCATCTCCCGCGTCTCCCCCGGAAGGCCAAGGATCACATGGGCGCAGATGTTCAGACCCCTCGCATGCGCTTCAGCCACTGCGCGGTCGAAGCAAGCCACGTCGTGGCCGCGGTTGATTTGGAGGAGAGTTGAGTCGTGGGCGGATTGAAGGCCGAGCTCCAGCCACACAAGGAAGTCCTCTCGGTAAGTCGCCAACAGCCCTAAGACCGATCCATCCACACAGTCCGGTCGCGTGCCGACCGAGAGGCCCACCATCCCCTCGTGCTTCAGTGCACGGTCGTAGAGATCTCGGAGACGGGGAACAGGGCCGTAGGTGTTCGTGAAAGACTGGAAGTACGCGATGAACCTGGAGGCGCCGTATTTCTTCCTGGCCCAATTCATCCCCCTGATGATCTGTTCGTCAAGGGATTCCCCTCTCTGGGTCATGGCCCCGCTCCCCGACCCCCGGCGGTCGCAGTAGATGCACCCGCCCCTGGAAATCGCCCCGTCCCGGTTCGGACAGGTGAAGCCTGCATCCAGAGGGATTTTCTGAACCCTTTCCCCGAAAATCTCACGAAGATAGGAGTTGTAAGATCGATATCGATTCATGAGGTTGAAAGAGTGCAGTAGGAAGTAAGGAGTAAGCAGTAAGCAGTCAAAACCAAGGACTGAGCAAAAAACCTTTACAGGCCTCTGCTCTTTCTGCTTACTGCATACTTCCTACTGCATACTGCTTACTTCTTCTTTGCTGCTTACTTCCTACTTCTTACTGCTTACTTCTTCCTGGCCATCACCATTCGGTACCGGTGGGTGTAGTCCTGGATTCGCCTGTGCTCTGTGAATTGTCCTGTCTCTTCGATGATCCGGACGGCCTTAGGGGTCTGGTCAGGGTCCATCTCCATCAGGATCCAGCCTCCTGGAACGAGGTAGCCTGCCGCTTCCCGTAGGATCCGGTGGATATGAACCATCCCCTGCTCACGACCGTCCAGAGCCGACCTTGGCTCATGGTTCCTCACCTCAGGGGAAAGGGTCTCCATCGCTTCCGTAGGGATGTAGGGCGGGTTAGAAAGGATCATATCGAACCGGGCTGCTTTCCCGGCAAAGGGCGTGAACCAATCGCCGCACCTGAACTCGATTCGATCCTTCACGCCAAGTCTCTCTGCATTGCGACGGGCGACCCGGAGAGCCTCTTCCGAGAGGTCGGTGGCGCAGATCGAGGCCTTTTCAAACTCGCGGGCCAAGGCAACCGCCAAGGCCCCGCACCCGGTGCCCAGATCCAGGAGATTCACCCCTTCCGACTGGAGATTCGGATCCTCCTTTCGCAGCAAGATCGCCTGTTCGAGGAGCACCTCCGTCTCCGGTCTCGGAATCAGCACCGAGGGGTTGACCACGAACTCCATGGACCAGAACTCCTGAGTGCCCGTGATATACTGGACGGGTTCTCTGCTCAGACGTCTCCGGACGAGCGCACGGTACCCTTCGACCTCTTGCTCGGTCAGAGGCTGGTCATGCTGCAGATAGAGTTTGACGCGAGTGAGGTGGAGTTGGTGGGCGAGGAGGATTTCCGCGCTCAGGCGCGGAGCATCGATCCCTTTTTGTTTCAGATAGTCCGCACTGACCTTCAAAAGCTCGCCGATGGTCCAGGCCTTCACGCTGCCTTTAAAGCCTCAGATTGAAAATGGGTGATGAGGGGATCAAGAAGCAAGTCCAGGTTTCCCTGCAGGATGGTATCCAGACGATACAAGGTGAGCCCGATCCGGTGATCCGTGACCCTGCTCTGCGGAAAATTATAGGTTCTTATTTTTTCGCTCCGATCCCCTGAGCCGACCATGCTTCTTCTTTCTTCCGTGACCTTGTCCTGCTGTTCTTTGATCTGGAAGTCCAACAGCCGCGATCTCAGCACCTTCATCGCCTTGGCCTTGTTTTTGTGCTGGGATTTCTCATCCTGGCAGGTCACCACAAGGCCTGTGGGCAAATGGGTGATGCGCACGGCCGATTCCGTCTTGTTGACGTGCTGGCCTCCGGGGCCGGAGGAACGGAACACATCGATCCGGAGTTCTTCAGTGTTGATCACGACATCCACTTCCTCGGCCTCGGGAAGAACCGCCACGGTCACCGCGGAGGTGTGAATTCTCCCTTGGGCCTCGGTCTCCGGCACCCTCTGCACGCGATGGACCCCGCTTTCCCGCTTGAGGCGGCTGTAAACCTTCTCGCCGGAAATGAGCACGATGATCTCCTTCAACCCCCCGATCCCTGTGGCGTGCTCACTCATGATCTCGGTCTTCCACCCTTTGAGCTCCGCATACTTCGCGTACATCCGGAACAGGTCGGCGGCAAAGAGCGCAGCCTCTTCCCCTCCTGTGCCGGCCCTGATCTCCAGGATGATATTCTTATGATCGATAGGGTCCTCAGGAAGCAGGAGCACTTTAAGCTCGCCTTCCGTCCGGTCCAGATCCGCCTTGAAAACCTCGATCTCTTCCTTGGCGAGCTTCCGGATTTCCGCATCCGGATCCTCCAGCAGGGAACGGTTGTCTTCTATGTTCTGCCGGATGGCTTCGTATTTCCGGTAGGAGTGGATGATCGGAGAGAGATTGCTGTGCTCCTTGAGATACTTCTGGTAGGTTTTCTGATCCCGGATCACTTCAGGGCGGGCGAGTTCCTTCTCGATCTCATTGAACCGCTCTTCGATTTCCTTTACTTTGGAGAACATGCTGTCTTTACCCGTCACTTCGTATTGCCGGCTTCGAAATTCCCTCGGTCAAGCAAGAAGAGGTTGACACTGTCTTTAAGTGTAACCCGAACCGCAGAATATCGAACACTGAATAACGAATGTCGAATTAAAACCAGAGAGCCATCGAACTTCGTCATTCGAAATTCGCTGTTCGACATTCGATATTCAATCGGCCTCCCATGGCTGGAACTGGAGCTTGGTTGTCCAAAGGCTTACGATGGTGGGATTCAGGGAAGCGCCGGAGGGTGGGCCGTCTTACTGGGATTTGTCCGCTTTCGCCTCACCCTTGTTGAACTGGGCGTACTTGTTCTTGAATCGCTCCACCCTTCCCGTGGAATCCCTAAGCTTCTGCTTGCCTGTAAACAGAGGATGGCAGTTGGAGCAAATCTCCACCTTGATCTCTTTCACGGTCGATCCGGTTTCAAACTCGTTCCCGCATGCACAATGAACCGTGGCCTTGTGATAGGCCGGATGAATATCCTTCTTCATCGTTTCTCCTTTCTTCCCCTACTCACTCATGGAAGCCAAAAACTCTTTATTATTTTTCGTTCCTTTGATTTTGTCCAGTAAAAATTCCATGCTGTCCACCGGGGTCAACGGCGCCAGCAGTTTGCGAAGAATCCAGATCCGGTTCAAATCCGCCGGTTCGAGCAGAAGCTCTTCCTTCCGTGTCCCGGAGCGGTTGATGTCCACGGACGGGAACACGCGCCGGTCCGTGAGCTTGCGGTCCAGGTGGATCTCCATGTTTCCCGTTCCCTTGAACTCCTCGAAAATGACTTCGTCCATGCGGCTGCCGGTGTCGATAAGCGCTGTTGCGATGATCGTCAGGCTGCCTCCCTCCTCCACGTTTCTTGCGGCCCCAAAGAAACGTTTGGGTTTGTGGAGCGCGTTGGAGTCGAGCCCCCCGGAGAGAATCTTGCCGCTCGGCGGCACGGTCGCGTTGTAGGCCCTCGCAAGCCGCGTGATGCTGTCCAGCAGAATCAGCACGTGCCTCTTGTGCTCCACAAGCCTTTTGGCTTTCTCGATCACCATTTCGGCCACCTGGACGTGGCGCTGTTGAGGTTCGTCAAAGGTCGAGCTGATCACCTCCGCATCCACGTTTCTCTGCATGTCCGTCACTTCTTCCGGCCTCTCGTCAATGAGAAGGACGATCTTGTGGATCTCCTTGTCGTTTGCGGAGACGCTGTTGGCGATGTTCTGAAGAAGCATGGTCTTGCCCGTCCTCGGAGGGGCCACGATGAGCCCGCGCTGGCCCATGCCCAGAGGCGTCATGAGGTCCATGACCCTGGAGGAGTAGTTGTCATGAGTCGTTTCGAGCTTGATGCGGCTCAGAGGGTAAAGCGGGGTCAGGTTGTCGAAGAGGATCTTCTCCCGGGAGATCTCCGGGTCCTCATGGTTCACCAGCTCCACCTTCAGGAGGGCGAAGTAGCGCTCCGTGTCCTTTGGGGGCCGGATCTGGCCGGAAACCGTGTCGCCGGTCCTCAGATTGAAACGCCGGATCTGGGAAGGTGAAACATAGATGTCGTCGGGCCCGGGAAGGTAGTTCGAGTCAGGAGCTCTCAGAAAACCAAAGCCGTCCGGAAGGATCTCCAGAACGCCTTCCCCGTAGATCAGCCCGTTTCTTTCAGAGTGGGCCTGAAGCAGGGAAAAGATGAGATCCTGCTTGTGCATGCCCGTGGCGCCCTCGATGGCGAAGTCCCGGGCCATGGTGGTCAGCTCATTGATCTTCATTTTCTTGAGTTCGACAAGATTCATACTGAATTCTCCGTCTTTCGAATTCGGCGGTGTGGGTGCCGGGGCTTCCGGGCTCACGGGATTGGACGTCTTTTTTGGGGTGCTCTTACGAATGGCCGTTGTCCTGCCTGAGAGATATAAAGATAAAATGCCTTTTCGATTACAGGGCTAATGCCGTGCAATACGTTGGGAACCTTTTATGCGAGTGAATGAAGATGATCCAGCAGTCTAGCAGAAGTCCTTATTGGTATTGATTATAGTCCTGGAAGGTGGATGCAACCTTACAATCATTGCCCCTATTATTAAGCTTTTTATTTCACGTGTCAATGCTTTTTAACAACTCCAGGACGCCTTGCATATCTCCAGGCAGCGGTGCCTGGAATTCTCGATATTCCCCCCCTTGAGGGTGCGCAAAACCCAGGGTCCCGGCATGAAGCATCTGCCGTTCAATCCGGCTGAACACTTCGGGTTCCTCTGGAAACCGCTTTTTCCACCAGCTTCGCCGATGGCCGTAAACCGGGTCTCCCACAATGGGATACCCGATGTGGGAAAGATGAACCCGGATCTGATGGGTTCTTCCTGTTTTCGGCGAAACAGAGAGGAGCGAGAAGAGACCCGCCAGGTCCTCCTTTTTCTCCCATAACGTCTTCGCCACCCTGCCCTTTGAAGGCTGGACGGACATTTCCTTCCTTCTCACCGGATGGCGGCCTATGGGCAGATGGATCTCCCCCTTCTGCTCCTTGACGATCCCGTGAACCAGAGCCACATACCTTTTGGTGACTTCCCCCTCCTTGAACTGCCGGGACAAAAAGGCATGGGCTGCGTCATTCTTGGCCACCACCATGAGCCCGGAGGTGTCTTTGTCCAGCCGGTGGACAATGCCCGGTCTCATCACTCCCCCGATTCCCGACAGATCCTTGCATTGCCGGAGAAGACCGTGAACCAGGGTGCCGGTGAAATGCCCGGGCGCCGGGTGGACCACAACCCCCGGCGGCTTGTTCACCACGATCAGCCACGGGTCTTCATAGAGGATTTCGAAGGGAACCGGCTCGGGGTCGAGACGAAGAGGTTTGGGGGGTGGAAGCGTGACCTCGACGTGGTCGCCGGGTTTCAGGCGGTAACCGGGCTTCGAGAGGCGGTGATTGACCCGGACAAAGCCGGACTTGATCAACTCCTGGACTCGGGACCGCGTCAGGTCCTGCTTCTGCAGAACCACAAAAGCATCCAGACGGTGGGCTTTGTCCGCCTTGCTGACGGAAAAACAGTGCCTGATGTCTTCTTCCTGCTTCACCTCAAAACACGATGAAAACGATCAGGAGAAGATCTTCTCCAGGTCTCTTTCGATCTTCGCTTCCGCTACCTTCTTGGCCAGGGAGATCTCCTTGACGAGCAACGTCCTGGCCGTATCCAGCATTTTCCTTTCCCCGAAGGAGAGATCTTTTTCGCTCTTCAACATCAGCAGGTCGCGGTAGACTTCCGCCACTTCATATACAGAGCCTGTCTTGATCTTTTCCATGTATTCTCGGTATCGCCTGTTCCAGGTTTGGTTTTCGATCATGACATCTCGTTTC
This sequence comes from uncultured delta proteobacterium, assembly GCA_963702565.1. GTDB lineage: Bacteria > Desulfobacterota > DSM-4660 > Desulfatiglandales > HGW-15 > CAVPDE01. Next base: position 936,468 of record CAVPDE010000010.1, read on the forward strand.
CTGAGGATGCTGTAGAGCTTGGGGACCTCCTTGCGGCCGATGATTTCTCTGAGCCCCACGTTGTTGACGTTCTTGATGGGGATCATGATAATCATATCGTTTTCGAGAATGCGCATCACATAGAAGTCCTGAGAAGAGCCGGAGACTTCCCGGCTTTCGACTCGCTCAATAACGCCCACACCATGGGCCGGATAAACGGCTAAATCACCAACCTTGAACATCAGCTTCTAGCTCCCATTAAATTAAGATCCAACTCCGTGCAACAAACGCGATGGCCCGCCGTCGCTGCACACCTCATCCTTGGGACATTCGCTTTTTGGGTTGAACCATCGTCATCTTCTCACTGCCCGTTAATCTGATTCATGGCCGTTTCGATTCCCTCCGCGACGAAAAGCTCACAAGCGCGAACAGCCTTTTGGAGCATCGCCTCCACGGCCGCCCTGTCCTCTCTGTAGAAAGGGCTGAGCACAAACCCGTGGATCGGTTCTCCCAGCTTCGGACGGCCGATCCCAATCCTGACCCGGCTGAACTCGCGAGTCCCCAAATGATCAAGGAGGGATTGGATCCCCTTGTGGCCCCCGGCACCGCCCTTCTTGGCCGCCTTCACTCTCCCGAGGGGCAGATCCAGGTCATCGTGGACAACCAGGAGGTTCTCGGTCTTGACGCCCAAGGTTTCCGCACAGGCTTTGACGGATTTCCCGCTCAGGTTCATGAACGACTGGGGGCAAAGAAGAAACACTTCATTGCCCTGAAATCCGGCGGAGCAGCTCCTCCCTTCAAAGCGACGGCTCAGAAGCTGGACTCCCAACGCCCTGGCCCATCGGTGGATCACCATGAACCCGACATTGTGCCGCGTGTAGCGGTACTTTGGCCCGGGGTTCCCAAGACCGATAACCAGCCGCAAAGGGGACCGGCTACTCAGCGGGCTCCTCTTTCGGCTCTTCGGCCACCGCTTCTTCAGGCTTTTCCTCGCCTTCGACCACCTCTTCGACCTTCTCAGCAACCACATGCGGAGCCGTGACGACGGCGACGGTGGAATCCCCATCCTCGGCCGTCTTCAATCCTGCAGGGAGCACCATGTCCTTCACATGAACCGCATCTCCAATGTCGAGGGCCGCAACATCCACCTCCAGGAATTCCACCAGGTTTCCGGGGAGGCAGGAGACCGCAAGATCCCTTTTGACGTGCTGGAGGATGCCGCCCTTTGCGGCGCCCGCCGGAGTGCCCACAAGATGGACAGGCACATTCAGCGTGATTTCCTTGTCCATGGATATTTCGTAGAAGTCGGCATGGTAATAAACCGGCTTGATCGGGTCGGTCTGAAGCTCCTTGAGCATGACCGTTTTGCTCGAGCTGCCCTGGCCTGATTCGATTTGGAGCTGAAAAATAACGTTCTCAGAGCTCGCGCCCCTGAGGAGGGTTTTCAAATCCAGATACTTGACAGCCAGCATCACCGGCTGAGAGTTCGGGCCATAAAAAATGGCAGGGACCTGAGCGTTTCTTCTAAGTCTTCTTGCCGCACCCTTTCCGGTATCGGTTCGAACCTGGGCGGCTAAACTCAACTGAGGCATTCTGTTCCTCCTAAATTGGGATCTCTTTGAGCGCCGTGAGAGACCGCTCAAGAAGAATCAGCCTCTTCTATAACACAGAAGAGGCCTTTTCACAAAACAAAAAAACAGAGGCGCCCCGTGATCGGGGGCTTTTTCCTTATTTCAGACAAACAGGGTGCTCACGGAGTCCGAGTTGTAGATCCGCTTGATCGTTTCTCCGAGCAACTCGGCCACGGAAAGTACCTTGATTTTATTACATTTTTTAGCTTCTTCCCCTAAAGGAATCGTGTTCGTCACCACCAGCTGTTCAATGGGAGATTTTTCGATCCTCTCTATCGCGGGCCCTGAAAGAACCGGATGTGTGCAGCACGCATAAATCCTCGTGGCCCCCCTGTCGAGAAGGGCCCGGGCGGCCTGTGCTAGAGTGCCTGCCGTGTCCACCATGTCATCAAGGATCAAGGCGGTCTTGCCCTCAACTTCTCCTATGATATTCATGGCTTGCGCAACATTAGGCACATCTCTTCGTTTGTCTATGATCGCCAGGGTAGCCTCAAGGCGCTTGGCAAAGGCTCTTGCGCGCTCCACCCCGCCCGCATCCGGGGAAACGACCACCAGGTGATTCTGGTAGTTGGACCGCATGTACTTGAGAAGAACAGGCGCGGCAAAAATATTGTCCACAGGAATATTGAAATAGCCCTGAATCTGTCCGGCATGGAGGTCCATGGAAACGACCCGGTCTGCACCGGCTGTGGTGATGAGGTCAGCCACCAGTTTTGCGGTGATGGGAACCCTCGGTTTGACCTTTCGATCCTGCCTTCCGTATCCATAATAAGGGATGATCGCCGTTATTCTCTTGGCAGAAGCTCTCCTGAGCGCATCCATGATAATGAGAAGCTGCATCAGGTTGTCATTGACGGGCGTGCAGGTGGACTGGAGAACAAAGACGTCCATGCCCCGGGTGTTTTCATGGATTTCGATCTGCGTCTCTCCGTCACTGAAGGTTTTCGCCATCATCTTACCAGGCGGAATCCCCAGGTATTGACACACTTCCTGAGTCAGATTCTGATTGGACGTGCCACCAAAAAGCTTCATAGGCTTAGCCTTTGGCTGGGGCGGGAGGATTCGAACCTCCGAATGCGGGCTCCAAAGGCCCGTGTCTTACCGCTTGACGACGCCCCAGCAGGAAAAATGGTCATTGAGCATTTAGCATCGAACAAGGATCATTGAACATCGACCCAGTAGTCGAGAAGGCTTTTAAATGATCAATGTTCAATGATCAATGGTTTCTGCTTCCAGTCAGTAGCCAGCAACACCATCCCGAAATCACAGAGAACAATTTTTTCTCTCGCCTGCTCAGCCAGCTTTCTCGAACCGAAAACCCCAAAAACACTTGGCCCGCTCCCGGTCATTAGAGCGCCCTCTGCACCGGCATCCAGCAGAGTCTTCTTAATCCTATCTAGAATGGGGAATTTGGCCGACGTGACAGATTCCAAGTCGTTCTCGAGGAACTGGGAGATGACCAGGCTCTCTTTGCCTAACCTATATTTTATACGGTCATATTCGTTCGTTGTCAATCCCAATCTGAGATTTCCATACACCCATGCCGTGGACACCTGAAAGCGCGGGGTGACGATCAAATACCAGAGTTCAGGCCATCGCTCCACCGGTTCTAAGATTTCCCCAACCCCTCTGGCGATGCTGGGTCTCGGATCCAAGAAAAAGGGCACATCCGCTCCAAGTTGCAAGGCCAGATCCTTCAGCGCTCCAGGAGACAAGGCTCCGGACCAAAGATGATTGAGAGAGAGAAGGGTCGCCGCAGCGTCGCTGCTCCCCCCTCCCATGCCCGCGGCCACAGGGATGTTCTTGGTCACCTTGACGGAGATCCCTCCCCTGACACTGGTTCTGTCAAAAAAAGCCGCAGCTGCCCTCCTCACGAGATTGTGCTCATCCACGGGAACCGGCAGGCCCTCCCAGGCAAGCTCGATTTCTTCAGGGACCATCCTGAACTCCAGGATGTCGCAGATGTCGACAGGCACCATGAGGGATACCAGTTCATGGTACCCATCCGGCCGCCGGCCGATGACCTTAAGCCGGAGATTGAGTTTGGCAGGAGTCTTTTTTGTGTAGGTTCGGGCATCCATTGTTTGTCGCTTGCCTTGGCAATGGCAACAGGACTTTGGGTAGCTAAGGGCTAGTAAGCAGTAGGGAGTAGGCAGTAAGCAGTGAATGCAAAGAAAAAGGCAATAGGCACTACGCAGTCAATGAAAAAAGCAGGGAGTAAATAGCAAGTAGTATGCAGCAAGACAGAAAGCCCGTAATTGAGTTTTGCTGCTGCATACTGCCTACTGCTTACTTCTTCCTCACTCCTTGCTGCTTACTGCCTACTGCATACTGCTTACTTCTTCCTCACTCCGCCGTCTTCACGTATCTCCACCTCAAATCCGCCAGGATCGTGTCCAGGAACCTCTTCTCCTCGGGGTTCAAGTTCCCTTTGGTCTTGTCCTGGAGCATGGCAATCGTGTCGATGGTGTGCTTCGCAAGGGGAAGGTCTCTTTGCTTCTGCCCGGTGTTCGGATCGGCGATTTCCCCCAGATTGATCAACGCAGAGGAGCTGAGGCTGAATATGAGCGAATTGAAGTTTACCTCCGGAAGCGGCATCCCTTCTTCTTTTTCCGTGGAGGCCTTCTTCCTTGTCTCTTCCTTGCGGGGTTCTTCCTTTCGCTCCTGATCCTTCGCCTCCCCTTTGTCGTCGAAAGTCCTACGATCCTTGATCACAAACCCTTTTTCTTCTTCCGCCATGATGCTCTCCTTCTACAGATAGATCCTTCTGGCCATGTGGACATTGTCCAAAGCCCGTATCTCCTCCAGGACCGCATCGGGTACGGCACCGTCCGTTGTGAGGAAGATCACGTTCTGCCTTTTTTCCTTCTCCTGCCCGACTTGCATTCGGCTGATATTGACTTTGTGAGCCCCAAGCCTGGAAGTAATGCCCCCGATGACACCCGGCACATCCTGGTTGCGGATCAGAAGAATGTGCCCCTCGGGGATGGCTTCCAGATAGAAATTGTTGATCCGCAGAATCCTGGGCATTGTCTTTCCGAAAATGGTGCCTGATACGATGTTTTCCCCCTCCATGGACTTGACCCTGCACATGATCAGGCTCGAGAAGTCTTCGGAGGTGCTTGTCTTGGACTCCACGATCTTGATCCCTCTGGCTGAAGCGATGTATGGCGCATTGACGAAGTTCACATCGTCTTTGAGGATGGGCGTGAGCAGCCCTTTGAGCAGCGCCGCGGTCAGCGGTTTCACATCGTATTCTGAAACCTTGCCCGCGAAGTTGATTCGAACTTCTTCAATGCCGCTGTCGATGAGCTGGCTCTGCAGGGAGCCCAGCTTCTCGGCCAGCAAGGCATAGGGCCGCAAGATCGTCATGAGTTCAACGCTGAGGCTCGGCACATTGACGGCGTTCTTGACCGTCCCGTGCAGGAGATAAGCCACAACCTGTTCCGCGATGTCCACGGCCACATTCTCCTGCGCCTCCACTGTGGACGCGCCCAGGTGCGGGGTGCAGATAAAGTTGGGAAGACCCATCAGTTTGATCTCTCCGGGAGGTTCCTTGCTGAAAACATCCAGAGCCGCTCCTCCCAGCTGACCCGACGACAGGGCCTCATAGAGATCCTCCTCGTTCACGATCCCCCCCCTTGCGCAGTTGATCAGCATCGCCCCTTTTTTCATCTTCCCCAAGGCATTCCTGTTCATCATGTTCTTGGTTTCTTCGGTTCTGGGCGTGTGGATGGTGATGTAGTCGGAGCGCTGGAGCAATTCGTCAAGGGAGACCGGTTCGAGGTCCAGCTTCTCGATGACCTCCGGCTTAAGGTAGGGATCATAGACGATGACCTTCATTCTCAGGCCCTTGGCTCTTTCCGCCACAATGCGCCCGATATGGCCGGCCCCGATGAGCCCGAGAGTCTTGTTGAACAGCTCCCGGCCTTCCAGTTTTTTCTTCTCCCATTTCCCGGCCTTGAGGGAAGCGGTCGCCTGAGGGATATTGCGGGAGAGGGACATCATGAGAGCCATGGTGTGCTCGGCCGTGGTGATGGTGTTCCCCTCCGGAGTGTTCATGACGACGATGCCCCTTTTGCTCGCCGCAGGAATGTCCACGTTGTCCAGGCCGATCCCGGCCCGGCCGATCACTCTCAGTTGGTGCCCAGCTTCGATAATGTCCGCCGTCACCTTGGTCGCGCTCCGAATGATCAGCCCGTGATACTGGCCGATGATCCCCTTGAGTTCTTCCGGCGTCAGACCGGTGTTGACCTCGGCTTCGATCCCATCGGCTTCTTCGAGTATGGCCACCCCTTTTTCAGACAGGGAATCACTCACCAAAACCTTCATCATAGAACACCTCGCTGAACATTTCCCCTCCCCTTGCGGCTTGTCCGCCTCTGGAGGAGAGGGGCTAGGGGAGGGGGAAGATAACACAATGAAATAATGTGGTATTTGAACCGATGGTACCAAATGGGAATCATTTGTCAAGCCGGATGTTTTGGTGTATCAGTACCCGTGCATGCCTATGGCCTGCACGCAAATTCGAATTTCGAAATCCGAAACTCGAAACAAATCCTAAGCACAAATGCTCAAATGGTCAAAACAGAACCCCCGTACGGAAACTCTTCAATCATTTGAATTTGGAACATTGGGTTTTGTTTCGGATTTCGTGCTTCGAATTTCGGATTTTAGAGTCGTGAATGAACCCTGAGGATTGAGCATTGACTGACCCAAATCCGAGCCTTCAACTTCGCAGAGTCTATTACGGATGGATCATCGTAGGCCTCGGTCTGGTCTCCATGTCCTTCTGGTTCGGAGTGCGCTCCAGTTTTTCGGTCTTCTACGTCGCACTCCTGGAGGAGTTCCATTGGAGCCGCGGCGAGTCAGCCGGCGTCCAAGCCATGGCCATGCTCACCTACACTTTTATTGCGCCGCTCGTGGGAGGTCTCATCGATCGCCTTGGCCCGCGCCGGGTCATTGTGCCAGGGATTATTCTCCTCATTGCAGGCCTGGTTCTCTGCTCCGCAATGAAAACCCTGTTTCAATTCTATCTTTTTTACGGTGTGCTGGTGGCTGCGGGAAGCACCTGTATCGCCATTGTTGCCTTTTCCGCCATCCTTGCTCACTGGTTTGAGAGGAAAAGAGGTCTTGCCAGCGGAATCGCTGTTTCCGGCATGGGGCTCGGCACCTTTCTTTTGGTTCCCCTGTCACAGAGCCTCATCTCCGCCTACGGCTGGAGGCCCACTTTCCTCCTTCTGGCCGGGCTCGTGTTGGTCATCGCCCTGCCCTTGAATCTGTTTTTTCTCAAGCACAGGCCCGAGGAGCTAGGGCTCCGGGTGGATGGGCTCAAAATTGTCCCTGCCGTCAAGAACAGTGGACCTCAGCCTGCGGCTTTGATCAGCCCGCAAAAAGATTGGACTCTGAAACAGGTGGTCCGTACCCGAGCTTTCTGGGCCCTTGCGGCGTTTCCCTTTTTTGCTCTCATCGGTGTTTACATCGTGGTGGTGCACAATGTCCGATTCATGGTGGACAAGGGCATAGACCCCATGACAGCCGCCCTCATTTTCGCACTCGCCGGCATGAGCTCTTCCATCTTTCGCATTTTCTGGGGATGGATCTCCGATCACATCGGCCGTGAAAAGGCATACACCGCGGGGATGCTGTGCCTGTTCCTGGGTGTCCTCTCTCTCCTTCTGATGGATTCCTTCGGAAATGAGGTTTTCATGTACACCTTTGCTGTTTTCTTCGGCATGGGCTGGGGAGCCACAGCCCCCCTTTTCATGGCGACTGCGGCAGATCTTTTCAAGGGCAAAACCTTTGGCCTCATCTACGGGATCGTCGAAGGGACCATGGGGTTTGGAGGAAGCATCGGTGCGTGGGTGGCAGGATTCATCTTCGACCAGACAAAGAGCTACCGATTGGCTTTTGTCCTGGTCATCGTCGTATGCTTCCTGTCCTGTGTCTTCATCTGGATCGCCGCTCCGAGAAAAGCGAGAAATAAGGGAGTGACGAGTAACGAGTGACGAGCAATGACACATCCACTTAGATCAGTTGCTAAGCATCTTCGCAAACAGGGAACAGATGCAGAGCGTCTTTTGTGGAATCGCTTAAGGGCGAGGCAAATCCACGGCTTAAGGTTCAGAAGGCAGGAACCGATTGGTCAATACATCGCGGACTTTCTCTGTTACGAAGTCAAGATGGTGATAGAGGTTGATGGCGGACAGCACGCAGGGCAAAAGCAGTATGACGAAAAAAGGGACCATTGGATGGCTTCTCAGGGTTTCAGGGTGTTGAGGTTCTGGGACCATGAAGTTCTGACGAATATAAATGGGGTGTTAGAGAAAATCATGGTGCAGATTCCACCCTCCCCCAGCCCCTCCCATCAAGGGAGGGGAAATGAAGGGGGATGATCTCCCGTCAAGGGAGGGCGAATGAAAGGCGGGATCTTCGGTGAGCATTTCCTCTCCTCTTGCGGAAATGCCAATCACGACTTCCCCTCCCCTTGCGGGATTGCTGATCCAGAATTCCCCTCCCCTTGCGGGAGGGGTTAGGGGAGGGGGGAGAAGGGAGAATAAATGGTTACCTTTTTGATCTTCATCGCCGGACTATTTCTGATCATTAGCTCACTCATCGGCCTGTCCTTTTTCATCTCCTGTATCCAGGAAAAGGAGCACAGGGCTTCACTCTTCGCAGCGCTCCAGCTTCTGGCCATGCTCCTCCTCCTTGTCTTTTTTTTCCATCTCCACAGCACCGGGTTCTTCCGCACAGGAGCGGGCATCGCCCTTCTGGTTGTGGGGCTGGTCGTTTTAGGGGCTTTCGCTTTTGTCCTTCTGCGAAGGACTCTTCCCAATCCCAAAGCCCTTCAGGGCGCCAAGGGGCTGATCGTGGGAGAGGTGAAGCGTTTCGACGAAAGAGAAATCGTGTTTGCCAGAAACCGATCCCTCAGGCCTGGGTCCGAGGAATACAAAACTTTTTACGCCTCCCACCCGGATCTCGAAGCTTATGATACAAGAAGGAGAGAAAGAGGCGGGCCTCTGGGGCAATTGGGGGCCATCGACGGACAGAGCGGGGCCGCTAATGCCGCCGCAACTCTGGCCCCCACCTCCATACCACAGTCTCTCTCCGGTCCCGCCCTGGTCTTCCCTGAAGCTCATCCGGCCCTGAAGGGCAAGAGAATCGAAATGACCGCTGACGAAGCCACCCGGAGGGTCAAGGGCTTTGCTCTGAACGCGGGAGCTGATCTTGTGGGGATTACGGAGATCAACCCCCTCTGGATTTATTCCCACAGGGGGGAAATCTTTCATGACAACTGGCAGGACTGGGGAAAAGAGATCCCGGTGGAGCACAAGTTCGCCATCGTTTTTGCCAATGAAATGAACTTCGAAATGGTCGGAGCCGCTCCCCACACTCCCACGGTCATCGAAAGCATGAACAACTACGCCAAAGGCGCGTACATTTCCACCCAGATCGCAGCCTATGTCGCCAACCTGGGATACCCTGCCACGGCAAACCATCTTCGCCACTATGATGCCGTGCTTGTTCCCCTTGCGGTCGACGCGGGTTTGGGCGAACTCGGACGGCTCGGGTACCTGATGACCAAGGAGTTCGGCCCTAGAGTCAGGCTCGCCGCTGTGACCACCAGCCTCCCGCTGGTTCCAGATAAGCCCGCCGACATAGGAGTGGAGGATTTCTGCCGCATCTGCAGGAAATGTGCGGCCTGCTGCCCCTCCCAGTCCATTCCCATGGCTGACCGGACAGTGGTGAACGGCACGCTCCGGTGGAAGCTCAATGAGCAAACCTGCTTTGATTACTGGGGAAAAATCGGGACGGACTGCAACATCTGCATGAGGGTCTGCCCCTGGAGCCATGCCAGAACCTTCCCCCACAAACTCATCGTGGAAATGGTGTCAAGGAATAAATCGGCAAGGAAAGTCTTCAGCCTGATGGATGATGTGTTCTATGGAAGGAAACCAAAACCCAGAGAAGTTCCTCTTTGGGCTAAGTTCGTGTAAACAGCAGGGGGGAATTCACTCCCCCCTGCTGTTTTATCTCAGTTCACATACTCCGGTTTGCCCACCGGCGGAAACCCTGCCTGCTGAAGCGCTCTTTTGAGTTGGTCATAATCGGTTTTCGAATCGTCGAAAACAACAGTGTAACTTCCTGATATCGGGTTGGTTTCTACGGACTTAACACCCGTGCTTTGCTGCAAGGTCGTCCTCACCATCGTTTCTGTATCCCCACAGGTGCAGCCTGGAACCTTGATTTTCAGGGTTTTTTCCGCAGCGAAAACGTCCTGAAAAGCCCCCCCAAACAGCATCACTGCTGCGACAATCGTCAGTGCCGCCACGCACTTCTTTCCCATATGCCGTCCTCCTTCACTATAATTTTGCTATACTATAAATCCGAAAGGAAAAAAGTCCACAGAATTCTCATTCCCTGGACTATGTATCTGAAGTCAGATAACAATGGAGCAAGATTGCCCGGAAAAAAAAGCTTGACTTCCTTTTCCGGAATTGAAAGAATTATCCAATCTTTTCGGGGGAGAAGTATCCCCTGACAAAGACAGTACGGCAGGATGGAGGTGAAATCAGTAACTTAGAAGCTTGGTCTCATGGTTAACCTATCAACAGTAACATTTACACTAACGACTTTCTTTAGGAGGAAAGAGTTATGAAGAAAATGTTTATTCTTGTTCTAGCGCTTGTTATGACTTTTGCGGCGCTGCCGGCGTTTGCCCAGGACAAAGCGGACTGGTCTTTCTACGGCAGTGTCAGAATGTGGACAGCCTGGGAGAGCGTTGACGAGGACACGCCGAACCAGCTTTCCAACTCCGGCTTCTTCCCTGTCGCGGCAACGACTGCCAAGGCTATTGGCTACTCTGTAAGCGGAGACCAGGGTGACGACGAATTTGCCTATCTGCTCCAGAGCAACAGCCGAATCGGCGCCAACGTGAAGTGGGGCAACATCGGCGGCCGGTTTGAGTACGGCCATACCACCACTGCAAACCTCAGGCTTCTCTACGGCACCTGGAACTTTGGTGCAGGCACCCTGCTGGTTGGCCAAGACTACGGCCCATACTTCTACCTGGTCAGCGGCCTCTGCGGTCCTGGCGGTGGCGAGTGTAACGGTATCGGTTTCGGCTCGATCTACTCAGGCAGGAACCCCCAACTGAAACTGATCTTCGGTGGATTCCAGGTCGCTATCGTGAAACCGGCTCAGGTGTCGTCCTTCGCCCCCTCGGCTGCTCTTGTCACTGCCTTTAGCGGCGGAGCGCCTTTAACCGCAAACAGCACTATCTTTCAGAACAATCAGACCACCGCGGGAACAGGGTTTCAGGATGTGGACTTCACCCTTCCGAAGCTGGAAGCGAGCTACACCTTTAACCTCGGACCCGCTCAGTTGTTCGTCGGCGGTATCTACAACAAGTACACCGAGGTTTACAATATCGGTGGTGTAGAGACGGAGAACGACGTTGACGGGTGGGCCCTGGGCGCAGGGACCAAGATGAGTTTCGGTCCCTTCTATGCCAATGCGACTTTTCAGATTGGCTCGAATGTCAACAACAGCGGAAGCGGGCCGGTGACGATGTTCCCAACCGTCCAATTCTATGCTCCTCAGGCAATCCCCGCTATCAGCACTGCCGCCGGGGAAAGCCAAGATGCCGACTACCTGGCTGCCCAGCTGATCCTTGGGTTCAAGCTCACGGATTCAATGGTTTTTGAAGGCGGCGTGGTCTGGCAGAACGGCTCATACGATGACCTTGAGCAGACCACCTGGGTCTACTACATTGGTTTTGGATGGAGCCCGGCCAAGAACGTGTTCATCGTTCCGGAATTCGGTATCATCGACTACAAGAAACTTGAAACCACTGCGGGCGATGTCAGTTTCGGAGACCTGACCTGGTTCGGTATCAAGTGGCAGATCAACTTCTAAGCTAGCTTTACTTCGACTGATTCACCTCCGAGAACCCGGGGCTTCGTGCCCCGGGTTTTTTATTGCAGCTGGAGTGGTGGAGTATTGGAGTAATGGAGTACTGGTGGTTTTCTTCTGGATTCTTTCCATTACTCCATCCCTCCATCACTCCAGTACTCCTATTCTTGATATGATCTTGTTTGACAATGAAAAGCCCCTTCTCTATGATCATTGGTTATCAAAACATGCAGGAGCACCTTATGTTGCCTAAGCGCCTCTCAAAGTCCAAAAAATGCATTCTTGGTCTCATCGCCCTTTTTCTGGTTCTACTTTCCTTTCATGCGATCGCCGCCAACAAAACCGTTGCGCTTCTTCCTTTGCAGCTCTATGCGGATCCCAGCAAAGCTTATCTCGGCCAGGGGATCAAGACCATGCTCGCGTCCCGCCTTTCAGGGGAGGGGCTGGAAGTGATCACTCCTGATTCGGTTCTGAGCGGGGCGGACAAGCAGGGGGTTACCTCTGAGCAGAGGGCAGAGGAAATAGCCAGGCTTCTGAAGGCGAATTACGCCATATTCGGCAGTGTGACGAGTCTTGGCACAGGCTACAGCCTGGATCTCTCTTTCATGGACCTGACCAAGGAAAAACCAGTGGTCACCAAGGTCTCCGAAGGGGTCACAGAAGACCAGCTTATTCCTAAGCTGTCTGAGATTGTTTATGATTTCAGGGCCATGGCCGCGGGTGTGGACATTCGAAAGCAAAAAAGTGCCGGGCCCGGCACTGAGGATGGCACAAAGGGCCTGTTTTTCAGAAAGACAGAAGAGTCCACTGCGTTCAGACCCACAGGAAGAGCCTCTGTCAAGGCAGGCGTCATGGCCCTCGATGTGGCGGATCTGGACGGGGATGGCCAGCCCGAGATCCTGGTGATGAGCAGCGAGGCTCTCATGGTCTATGGCCGCAAAGAAAAAGCCCTTGTTTTGAAAGAAACCCTTCGAGCGGATCTGAGCGAACAGCTCTTGAAGGTCAGTGCTGCGGACATTGACGGCAACGGAAGGCCCGAGATCTACCTCGCCAGTTTTTACGGTCAGAGGGTACAAACTTCCGTGTGGGAATGGCCCGGCAAATTCACCAAAAAACTGGACCGGCAGAACGGTCACTTCCATGTGCTCAGGAACCAGAGCGGAGGTCAATCCACCCTGATATTTCAGGACTCAGGCATCGACAGCTTCTTCATGGGGAAGATCTGGCAGATGGGATACGATCAAGGGGGGAAGTTGGTGCGCCGGGATCCTCTCCCTGAAATGAAGAATGCCCAGTTCTACACCCTCACCCTCTTCGACTATGACCGGGACGGGAAGTCGGAATACCTGGGTTTGGGCCAGCCCGCCCTCGATCACAGCGCCCCCCTTGAGGTCTGGAACATGCAGGGGAACCCCCTTGCTCGATTTGACGAAAAGCTGGGAGGGACCAACAACTACATCAGGGCAGGCAAGAGAAACCCGGATGAACAGCCGCCGGCCAACCTCGTGAACGGCAGAATCGCCACCATGGATTTGGATGGGGACGGGAAGAAAGAAATTCTCGTGATCGCAAACAACCCCCTGATCGGGAGGATCGATTTTGTCCTCTACTATGATGGGGCTGTCCTCGCCCTCAAGACAGAGGGGAGCAGCCTTGTTCAAGCTTACAAAAGCGGAAAGATAAGATATTGCGTAACGGACATGCAGGTTTACGGCGAAACCCTTTATCTCGCAGGGGCAGAGGGAGAGATCACGAATATTGCAGAGGGTGCCGGCAGGATCATGTGGTATGAATAGAATCAGTAGGCAGTATGAAGTAAGCAGTAAGCACAAAAACCAAAAGACGGCATTCCAAGAATATGGCAAACGAGGCATACAGAGGCTATCGTGACCTGAAAGTCTACCAGCTATCTTACAAGCTGGCGCTGGAAATTCACGAGATAACAAAGTTTTTCCCAAAGGAAGAGAAATATTCACTTACCGATCAGATCCGCCGTTCATCAAGGAGCGTGCCAGCCATTATCGCAGAGGCGTGGAAGAAAAGAAGATACCAGAAGATGTTCGTCGCCAAAATCGTTGATGCCGCCGGCGAGGCTGGAGAAACGGAAGTTTGGTTGGATTTCTCGAAGGATTTTGGATATCTTGATGAGGCTAAGTACCGCGAACTGACCAACAGGTACGAAGAAGTCAACAAAATGCTCAACAGCATGATTGAGAAGGCGGACAAATTCGCCCCGTAAGATACTTATTATTTTGTCTGCTTACTCCCTACTCCTTACTGCCTACTTCTTGATCTAGCTGCTTACTGCTTACTTCATACTGCTTACTATCTTCTCAGTACCCCAAAATACTGTCCTGTTTTGTCCATCTTGTCCCCTACCGTATTTCCACAAAATGCGCAGCGGTACTCATACTTGTCTCCTTCGGGCAAGACCAGGAGAAGTCGTTTTCGAACCGGAACGGCTCGCTTGCATTTGGCGCAGTACAGCTCCGTGGCCTCGAATTCCTTGAACTGATCCTTGTTTTTCTTCGGCGGTCGGCTCCCTCTATCCCATTGTCCATTCATCATGGTTGACCTCGTCAAAAAGAAGAATACAGAAGACAAGTAGACAGAATACAGCTTGTAATGTCAAAAACCTCAACAGTAGAGTAGGGAGGGAGGAACTCCCCCTCCCCCTCGTCAAACCGGACGTGCGGATTTCCCGCATCCGGCTTTCTTGAAGACTCTTGCCTGAGGCATGCGCAGTGATGAACCGAGCCTCTTCACAAATAGATCAACCCCATTTGCGCAAATCGCGCATAGAAGGTCATCCCTTTGGGCGGTCGCCATGGACGCTGACTGCGGCGGGACAAATGACACTGAAGCCGCTGCCGCACATAGGCGTTTATCTCCCGGAAGGCCTTGCGTGGATACCCACGCCCAAAATAATTAGCCCATCCGCGCAGATGCTCGTTGAGTTCGTCGATCATTACCGGAATCGGCTTGAAGCACATTCGTGCACTCGTCCGCTCACGAAGGTGCTCGCGCTCTCGGGCCAAAGCTTTCTTCGAGGGAAACAGGTTCAGGTACCGAAACTCGCCGCCTTTACGGTCCCAGTCGTACCGAAACGTATATCCCAGAAAGTCCAAGCTTTCCCCTTCCTTTTGCAAATCCAGCACCCTCGTCTTTTCCCGGTTGATCTCCAAGCCCAACCACCCTTCGATCTTCGACTCCACCCAACCCGTGATCTGACCGTCAATATATCGCGCCAAGATCACAAAGTCGTCAGCGTAGCGCACCAACTTGGCTTTAGCCCACACCGCAGGCCCACCAGCTCGATGGAACACTTTATCAAACCAATGCAAATACACATTGGCAAGCAGAGGAGAAATCACTCCTCCTTGGGGAGTCCCTTTCTTTGTGCGGGACGATGCTCCGCCCCCTCCAGAACCAGACTCTCCAACCACCGGCGCCTCCAGCCACATACGAATCAGCTTCAGCACATAGCGGTCCGTGATCCTCATGCGCAAACACGCCATCAGCTTCTCGTGCGGGATCGAATCAAAGTATCCTTTCAGATCAGCATCATACACCGCGCAAAAGCCAGCCTTGATATGGCCCCGGATTTCCTCCAGTGCATCATGGGCCGAGCGCCCAGGACGGAACCCGTAGGAGCATTCTTCAAAGTCTTCTTCGAAAATCGGCTCCAAGATAAGAAGCGTTGCCGTCTGGACCATTCGGTCCCGCACCGTCGGGATACCCAACGGCCTCCTCTTTCCATTGGCTTTTGGGATAAACACCCGGCGCACGGGTTGCGGTTTATAGGTCTTCGTGCGCAGTTCCTTCTGGATGCTCTCCAGAAACACCGCCACACCACCCTCTTGTTCCTCAACCCGCTCAATCGTTACGCCGTCTATGCCTGCTGCGCCCTTGTTGGCACGCACCAGGGTCCATGCCGCCGCCAACACGTCATCCCGGCTTATATGGCCGTACAACGTGTAGAACCGAAACTTCGGTTCCCGCTTGGCCTTTTGGCCCAGTTTCTGTCTCAGGGAAGAAAGACTCGGCGTCATGCCTTTCTCAGGCTTTGCCGCCTCTTCCGTAGTAGGTTTCCCCAATCGGCATTCCTCCCTTCCTACCAAAACACGTCTTCAGCAGGGTCCCTTCGCTCCACGGGGATTAACCGCTTCTTCGCTACTATGAACCCCTCCGACTCCCAATGCAGCCCCATGGCAGTTATGTTTTCCCACCACAGGTTAGCCACACTTCCGCCACTGCATCGGGTCTCCCAGGTTCCTCGGCTCATCTTTCCGCACGCGCTGTCCCCTCTCACCCCGGGAGGCCCAATGGTTGCTCTTGCTCGTTGCTTCACCATCGGCGGCGGGCTTCACCACTTTTCGGCGGGCTGGCCACCCTCCATCGGTGTAACGAGGCCGGATCGGGTTCACTTGCGTTACGGCTCGCGCGTTCGCTCGGCGAGGCTTCGACCCTTTGGATTATTCCGCGGGCCGCCCGCTCCGCTACCTGCTGAACGAGCAATTTGCAGGGTAACCTCCTTTCAGGTTACAAGATCAGCCAGGCTTGTCCTGGCGCACCGAAAGCACGAAATTTGAAAAGCACGAAAAAGGTCATGGTCTTTTCATAGAACCCCCTTATTCTTTCGTGCTTCGTACCTTTCGTGTTTTCGTGATGATCCCTTGGGTTCTGTCTCCTGTATTCTGTTTCTGTTTCGTGTCTGTTAAAAGAATAATCTCTGATTTTCAGCCGACGCAATATCTTCACAGGAGGATTCTGGCATGAAAATAAAGCACATCGATCACATCGGGATTGCGGTGAAATCCATTGACCAGGCAGGGAAATTCTACACCGATGTCCTGGGCCTGAAAATCATGGACATTGAAAATGTGGCTGAGCAAAAGGTCAACGTGGCTTTTCTGCCCATCACGGACAGCGAAGTGGAGCTGCTGCAATCCACGCACGATGACGGACCTGTGGCGAAATTCATCGAGGCCAAGGGCGAGGGAATTCAGCACATCGCCTATCGGGTGGAAAACATCGAGGAAGCGCTTGCCGAGTTAAAGGCCAAAGGCATCCGGCTCATCGATGAAAAGCCCAGAAAGGGTGCCGGCGGCGCCAAGATCGCCTTCATTCACCCGAAGGAAACCAACGGAGTCCTCGTCGAAATATGTCAGAGAGACTAAGAATAAGTAAGCAGTATGAAGTAGGCAGTAAGCAGAAAACCATTAGGGAGTAGGTAGTATGCAGTAGGCAGCAAGGGCACAACCCAAACAAGGGGCTCCTTTCTTCTCTTTGACTGCTTACTGCCTACTTCTTACTGCTTACTGTTGTTTTTGCTCCACAAAAACAACCGCCGCATAACTGACCGCCGACCTAGTCGCTTCCTCGTGCCACATCTCGTAGCCAAGGACATGGCCTTTGCAGGCCGGCAGAACTTCCAGAAGACAGGCTAGGGCTGCAAATCCGCACACATTGTACTGATCTTTCACTCTCCCGGACTCTTTCCAGAAGGAATCAGCATCAAGCGCAGTCAGAGAACTGAGCAGAACTTTGTCATGAGCCTCACTCTGCCCCTCCATATACCGGGCAGGCATCTCGTGGCCGAACTTGGGCCCGATGTGTGAGAAATCGACACCCGCCACAACCAGAGTTTGATCTCTGGTTTGGTCAAGAATATCTTTCGCCGCTTCCAGGAAATCGCCTGCCTTTTCTCTGTAGGCTTTGCGCTCGTACGCAGGGAGGGTCGTTTGCAGGTTGCCGCAGAGGATCGGAACAATCTTGAAGGAATCCTTGGGCAGGATGTGCTGCAGGAAAAGAACCTGGAACTCGATGGAATGCTCTGTCCTGTGAACGAAATCATCCCTCGCTACCAGGTCCCCGCCTGCCCTTTTCAGCTTTTCGACCCACGCACGGTCGCATTCAGCGACTCCCAGAGGAGTCTCGAACCCCTTTTCCGTCAGAGCAAAGAGGTCTTGTGTCATTTGATGCCCTGTCCCGAGAATGATCACCGTCTTCGGCGACATGTCCCTGAGAGTCTGATAGGCTCTTGAGTACACTCTGCCTCCCACAGACAGGTCAATGTGTGGAGCGACAAGAGCCACGGTCTTGCCTTCCAATCCTTGGCGAATCGGGCTGAAGGGCCAGGATTTCATCCAGCTTTCGCTTCAACTCATGAGGATCCGCCGGATAAGCGCGGCCGCTGTGGGAGCTGGGCCTGACCGTCTTCGACACGAACTCGGCAACAACCGCATCCTTCGCTCTCTTGAATTGCTCCGATTCGAGGAGAAACGATTCGTCCAGGTGAGCCAGGAGGCTCTTCACCTCTTCACTGCTTACCAGCATCCCGCCTCCCTGCCTCATCAATGCCATCTGGAGATCCCTCAGGCTGGTCATGCCGTCCAGCAGGGCCATGAACCGGTAGAGGGGCATTTCAACGGCTTTCCCCTCCTGGACGAGCCCCAGGGGATCCCTGATCAGAACGTACTGTTTGCCCTGGAGTTGAACCGGAAAGAACTCCAAATCTCTTCTCAAAGGTGGTAAACTTTCGTCCCTCATCACTAATTACTCGTCATTTATGCGCCTCTGGTGCGCTCGTTACTTGCCCTTCGACGTTGCCCCTCGATTCCTGGATGCAGGGGCACGTTCACCGAATAGCCCAGGCCCTCTCCTTTGCCCATTTCTGTGACGCTTCCGGTTCCCGGGAAAAGCGTGCTGCCGTCCTGGTGAAAGGAAACCGTCAACACCCTCGAATCCTGGTAAAACGCCCATTGCACGCCGTCGCCATGGTGGGCATCGATGTCGACGTACATCACTCGCCGGCCTTGATCCAGGAAATGGCAAATGGCCAGCACAGGGTCATTGACATAGCAGAACCCCGAGGCTCGGTCGGCCAGGGCGTGGTGGAGCCCTCCCGAGATGTTGAAGGCCATTCGGGCTTTGTTTTCCGAAACAAGCCGGGCGCATTGGAGCGATGAGCCCGTGTGCAGAAGCGACCAGTTCCACAATCCGGGAAAGATGGGGTTATCCCCCGGCCCGAGCCCGTGAGGGTAGAGGCGGCGCAGGGAACCTCCATTGGCTTCTTTAAGCACTTCCACATAGGCGGGTGTGTGAAACCTCAGGATTTCCTGCTCGGTCGCGGGGCAACCTTCAATGAGGGCCGTGTCATTGAGATCGAAGAGGTTGTAGGCTTTGCACAGCTCGAAAGTCAGTTTGAGGCGCTCGATCTTGAGCGGATGGCTCGAGCCGTAATCATATTCGAAATACCGATCCGTGTAGACAAAAGCGCTTTTCAAAGGAAGCTCCTTTCAACGAACTATCCTTCCATTTATCAAAACCCGTGTCAATGGGATCGCAGGTTCAGCTTTTTTGCTGACGCCTTTGGCCTCATTGTGTATAAGTGGGCAATCAGCGGGCTCCGACTTGCTCTTTTCAGGGAAGACACCCTTTGGGCGCACGAGAACCGTCTTTGATCATTGGATTTTTTCCTTTGATGGTTGTTTCGAATTTCGTGCTTCGAGTTTCGGATTCCCCTCTGAATACCTGGCTCGGTCGAAGAATCTCTTTCTATGGCAGCACGGAATAACAAAGCTGAACTGCAGCTCTTGGAGGGTGTGACCGGTTTCATCCTTCTCGGCGGCAAGAGCTCCCGATACGGAAGCAACAAAGCCTTTGTGGAAATCAAGGGTGTGCGTCTTGTCGATCGGGTTGCCCGGGTCATGAAATCCATCTTTCACCGGATCGTCCTGCTCACCAATACTCCCGAGGAGTACGCTTATCTGCAGATGCCTATGGTCGAGGACCTCATCAAAGGTCTTGGGCCGATGGGCGGGATCTACACGGGCCTGATGACCCTGCCGGATGAAGCGGGTTTCTTCGTCGCCTGTGACATGCCTTTCTTAAGCGAAAGCCTCATTCGCCACATGGTGGATGTGAGAGACGATTTCGATGTCGTGGTGCCTCGCATGGACTGGATGCTGGAGCCTCTTCACGCCCTTTACTCGAAGAAAAGCCTCCCGGTCATTCGCGAAGCAATCAGACAGGATCAGCACCAGATTCTAAAATGCTTTGACGAACTGCGCGTTCGTTACGTGGAACAAGAAGAGCTCCGGCTATGGGATCCGGAGTTGAGATCGTTTTTCAATATCAACAAACCGCAGGATTTGCCTCGGCAGGATTGATGCCTGATGACCGAATTCCCTTCCACCCTCTGCAGTCCGGATCAAGTGAAATCCTGTTTCGCCTGCTGTCCACCCATACGGCCGCCCGGCTACGAGCACCTCCCCTACGCAAACGAGGTCAAGCGCGTGCTCAGAGAAAACACCGCTTCCTTGAGGAGAGAAGACAAGTCCCTTTCTCCGATCACGGGATTCAGCTGCTGGGCGCTAGGGTATCTGGATGGCGGCTTCAAGCGCATCGGATGTCTTCTCCATCCCAGTCAAAATGATGGTGAAGACCTGCGCTACAGAGTCGATTTTGGCGGCAAGTGCGCCCGGGAATCCTGTGTTGAAGCCGGGATTTTCCAGATTCTTGCTCCCGAGGCCAGAATTTATTGGATGCGCCTCTCTGAAGGGCTTGACTCCTTCTCCTATTCCAGCAGGACCCTGAACCCCCTCTTCCGCATCCTGGGTTGGGGCGCTCCCCTTCTGAACCTTGTGGCCATGGCAGAAAGAGAGCGGGATGTCACTTCCGACTCGATTCTGGAAACCTACCCTTTTTTTAAAACCACTCTCTCGGCCCGGGCAAATGCCTATCTCCTGAAAGCCATCGTGGGCTCCGAACATCTTAAGCTTTTGAAAGACGCGCGGTTCAGGAGCAGATTTGAAGAATTCTCGCATCGCCTTTCAAAACAGCTCTCCCTGGAGACCTTGAGCAGTTCAACCGCTCCCTACGTGCATTTGCTCCCCATGTGTACCGATTTTCTGGATTTCCTGAGGCTTTCAGCGCGCATTGTCCGGGCGACCGAAGAAGAGGCCGCTTCGCTGAAGGAGTTCACGGATCATGAACTGGCTCAGTTTCGGGATGAATTGCGCCTCTTTTGACTTGACCGGCATTCCCTCTTCTCCTATATTCTTTTTTTCAACGAAACGGGTTTTGCTCGTTACTCGTCACTTGTTACTCGTCACTCTTTACTACTGGGAGGTCGTTTATGGGAAAAGTGGGAATTATCGGTGTAGGCCAGAGTGCCTTTGTGCGAGGCTTCCCGGGGTCGATCCGGGAACTCGCCTTTGAAGGATTTAAGGAGTGTATGAAGGATGCACAGATATCCGCCAAGGACATCGATGCAACCGTGGTTTGCTCGGCTCCTGAATATGACAAGCAGAGATCGCCTGCGGGAGTCCTTGCGGAATACCTGGGCCTCACTCCTCAACCGACCTTTTACGTGGAAACCCTTTGTTCATCGAGCACCACCGGCCTGAAGCTGGCTTACTCGATGGTCAAGGCCGGGCTTCACGACGTGGTCATGGTCATCGGGTTCCAGAAGATGTCGGAGATTTCCTCGGCCGAGTCACAGGAGAGGATGGGCCGCGGGGCGGACATCCAGTGGGAGAGCCCCTTCGGAACCATGATGCCCGCTTACTACGCCATGCACGCACGGGCTCACATGGCAACGTACGGCACAACGCCGGAGGACCTGGCCCTGATCCGCGTCAAGGCGTCCACGTACGGACAAATCAATGAAAAGGCGGTGTACAGAAAAGCCGTCACCGCCGACATGTTCGCGGATCCGCAAAGCCCTATGGCCGGACCGGTGGCAAGCCCGCTTCGCGTCGGCGACTGCTGCGCCAATGCGGACGGAAGCTCCTGTCTCATCGTTGCGAGTGAAGAAAAAGCAAAAGCCTTCTCGAAGAAACCGATCTGGATCCTGGGGATCGGTGCGGCCTCGGCTCCTGTGAACATGGCGGGCCGGGATGTCTTCTCCGGCCTGAGCGTAGGGGAGATCGCGGGCAAGCAGGCTTACAAGATGGCCGGGGTCACCCCCAAAGACATCAATGTCGCCGAGGTCCATGACTGCTTCACGATCGCGGAAATGATGGCCTACGAAAACCTGGGCTTTGCAAAGCCCGGCGGAGGCCGAGACCTCATCCGAAGCAAGGCGACCTACAGGGAAGGAAGCATTCCCGTGAATGTGGACGGCGGGTTGCTTTCCAAAGGCCACCCAATCGGTGCGACCGGAGGGTCCCAGGTGAGAACCATTGTTCTCCAGCTCAGGGGAGAAGCAGGCAATATGCAGGTCAAGGATCCTCAGATCGGCCTGGTTCACAACATCGGCGGCGTCGGCCTATACGGAAACGTCCTTATTTTCGGGAGGTAATACCTATGGCTAAGAAAAAAGAAGAGGATCTGCGGTTCAAGAAATTCGGGACAGTGAGCTTCACGGCCATCACGAAGACCAATGACTTCGTGGGATATCTGGAACAGGGCAAGGTTATGGGAACCAAATGCAAAGACTGCGGCATGACGTTCTTTCCCCCAAGAGCGGACTGCTACAAGTGCCTGACCAGCAATGTGGATTGGTTTGAAGTGACCGGCAAAGCGAAACTCCTGACTTACAGCAAGCTGGAATACGGGCCCGTAGGCTTTGAAGGCGATCTTCCCTATGCCATCGCTGTTGCCGATTACGGGACCTACAAAGTCTTCGGCAGACTCTCGAAGAACATTCCTGATAACGAAATCAAGGTGGGAATGGAAGTCAAGACTGTCGTCAACAAGCTTTCCAACGGTCAAGTAAACTACGTGTTCGAGAAGGCGTAACAGGATTGGAGTATTGGAGTGATGGAGTGATGGGATGCAAAAGACCATCCCTTTGCTTTGTCACTCCTTTCTTTTCGTAGCCGTTGCTGATGAAAGATCCGTTCGCCACTGAAACCGTTCCAGCCCGGACCGAGCATCCCGGATGGATCGAGGTTTCTATCGAGGTTCACCCTGTGGCGCAGGAAGCGGTGAGTGCCTTCCTCTTTGACCTCGGGTGCAAGGGCGTTGTTCTTGGCGAAAAAGAGCAGTCCTTCTTAAGAGCCTACCTGCCCATGACCGTCCGGTTCGAAGAGGTCCGAAGCCGCCTGGAGGTGTTCCTTCGAGGGCTGAAAAAATTTTTCCCGGAGGCGGCGGAGCCATCGCTGCGCTTTTCAAAGATCCGGGATGAGGACTGGAGCCTAACCTGGAGGCGGCATTTCCATGTCGAGCGGATTACGGAAAGGTTGACGGTTGTACCCATCTGGGAACCTGTGCCTCAGGCTCCCGAAGGCATTGTGATCCGGATGGACCCTGGCCCCGCTTTTGGAACAGGGGCTCACCCCACCACCAGGATGTGCCTCGAAAGCATAGAAGATTTTCACACCCCCGGGCAATGGAGCCTGCTCGACGTGGGAACAGGAAGCGGCATCCTGGCCATTTATGCGGTTAAGCTCGGTGCTGCAAGAGTCCTCGCCATTGACACAGACGCTGAAGCGCTCCGCTGGGCCGGCCAAAACATTGAGTTAAACCATTGTTCGCCATTCATCGACCTTTCTTCAAAAACCGTCGGCGAGTTGAACGGCATTTTTTCTGTTCTCGTTGCCAACCTCACTCGCGACACTCTCCTGGAACTTCTGCATGACTTCCAGCGCCTTCTGGATCAGAATGGAACGATGGTCCTCTCCGGCCTTCTGCAAGAACAGGTGCAGGAGTTGAAAAACCCGCTTCGGCTCCTCGGGTTCAAAGAGATTCAAGTGGCCACCCGGGCGGAGTGGGCGTGCATCACAGCAAAGAGGAAGGAGTGAGGGTTGCTCATGCGTCGTTTTTTCGTTGATGAGATCCTCGGCACCCAAGGCTCTGTTGCAATAACCGGTGCGGAGGCCAAACACATGGCCACGGTCCTGAGGATGGGGCCGGGTGACCGCATCGTCCTTTTGGACAAGGCTGGCAGCCGTTTTCTGGCGGTCATTAAGGAGCTGAGCCGCCACCAGGTACTCGTCACCCTTGAGAGACCTCTCCCCGCTCCTGATCCTTCGCCAGTCCGCATTACCCTGTGCCAGGCTTTGCTCAAGTCCAACCCCATGGACTTCATGGTGGAAAAAACCTCCGAACTCGGAGTCGATCGAATCCTGCCTTACATCGCAGACAGAACCGTGGTCAAGGTGGATGGCGAGAAAGCCCATGACAAGGTCAGGCATTGGCAGGAGATCGCCACGAGCGCCGCCAAGCAGTCCGATCGGGCGATGCCTGCCGAGATCGGTCCGCTTCACTCCTTTGATGAAATGCTCGCACGCCTGGGCAAGGACTCGGCTCTGAAAATCCTCTTGTGGGAGCAGGAAGGCATGAGAAGCCTTAAAGACCTCCTGCGTTCCAGCTCTCCGGCGCCCGGGGTCCTCGCCATGGTCGGGCCGGAAGGAGGCTTTACCGAACGCGAGGTCAAGGAGGCAGGCGAAGCCGGCTTTGTGCGGGTTTCTCTTGGTCGTCGAATCCTGCGGGCCGAAACCGCCGCCATCACCCTGGTCACGATCATTCAGTATGAGTGGGGGGATCTGAGTAAGACGGCGTAAGGGGTAAGGAACGATTTGAGCCGGAATCGGGGGTTGTGGTTTCTTTTGATCCTCTGAGATCCCGTAAACAGTAGGCAGTAAGGAGTAAGCAGCAAACATGAAAGCAGGAAAGGTGTCGGTGGATACGTTGCTCCTTACTGCCTACTTCATGCTGCCTACTCTTGGTTTTTGTTGGGTATTGATATCCATATGAAAGCCTGCTATGAGTGAGCACAACTCTTGAAGGGCATCTTCTATGAGCCGTCCTGATCTGCTCCAGAACCTCAAAACCCTCTTTAACCCTCACACAGTCGCGGTGATCGGCGCTTCGGAAAACCCTGGCAAGCTCGGGTTTCACGTGATGAAAAGCCTGACTTCCGGCGGTTTCAAGGGGGAGATTGTACCGGTAAACCCGGGCGCCAAGTCGGTCATGAGCCTTCCTGCGTTTTCATCGCTTGAGGATTTCCCGGGACAAATCGAAATTGCCATCGTGGTCTTGCCGGCGAAGCTTGTTCCGGGGATTTTTCAGGAGTGCTCCCGCAAAGGAGTAAAAGGAATTGTGCTGATCTCCGCCGGCTTCAGGGAAATCGACGACTCCCAGGGAGCCGCGCTTCAGGAAACCCTGGCCGACCTGGCCAACAAAGCCGGGATCCCGGTCATCGGCCCGAATACCTTCGGCATGGTCAACCTCCGCATCGACCTGAACGCCTCCTTTACGCCCGAGTTCTCCCGGATTCCCAAGGGGGGAATCGCGCTCGTGAGTCAAAGCGGAGGCATTTCTCATCTCCTGGGTTTCATGGCCGTACGGCAGAACGCAGGCGTCAGCAAGATCGTTGGGCTAGGAAATCGCCTCAATGTGGACTTTCCCGAAATGGTCCCCTACTTGATGCAGGATTCGGACACGCGGGTCATTGCTCTTTATCTCGAAGGCCTCGATGACCCTCGAAGGCTCATGGAGGCCTTGGAGCAAACCCGGTTCGTGAAACCGGTTGTCGCTTACAAAACCGGCAGCTCCCGCACCGGGGATCAGGCCTCTCTCTCGCACACCGGCTCCTTGGCCGGAAGACAAGAGATCTACGAGGGAGCTCTCAAACAATCCGGGGTCCTTTACGTGCGCGGCGCGGAAATGCTTTTGGATGCCGCCCGTGCCCTGAGCCTTTGTCCCCTTCCTGAAGGCAGGAGAGTCGCGATCCTTTCGGGCCAAGCAGGCCCTGCGATGGCGGCCTCGGACGTCTGCGAGACAGAAGGCATGGAGATCGCCGCCTTTCTTCCTGAAACTCAGCGACTGATCAACACCCTTCTCCCCCCTCTTGCCTTGCGGACAAACCCCGTGGACATGGGGCCGGCGTGGTACAACACGTCGGCGATCGAGGGAATCATCGGCGCGGTGATGGAGGACCGCAATGTGGACGCCATCCTGCTCCTCATGATGTTCGCATCGGCAAACAGGGCTGCAGTTTCCGGTTTTTCCGATCTCTTGCTGAAATGGAAACAGCGGAAGCCGGTGGTCGCCTGCCTGATCGCTCCGCCCGGGATTTGGGATGAGGACGTGCGTCGCCTCGAAGAAGGAGGCGCCCTGATCAATGTCCCCACCCCCGAGAGAGCGGCAAAAACGCTTGCTTTGCTTTGGGAGTATGAGAAGATGAAGCAAAGGAGTACTGGAGTGTCGGAATAATGGAGTAATGGAATATTGGAATGATGTTAAAGACTGCCAAGAAGAAAACCAATCACGAAAGCACCCTTCGACTGCGCTCAGGACAGGCGAAACTCGGAAAACACGAAAAAATACAAGTGGGTTTAAGTAACCCCCTTCTTCTTTCGCGCTTTCATACCTTCGTGTTTTCGTGGTAGCTTTCTGTCTTGTGCCGTTTTCTGTTTTTTTTCAATACGCCACTACTCCCTGGCTCCAATATCTCTTTTTGATCTGGAGGGGAATCATGAAAACCAAATCGACGATCCTGGAAAAGGCTCTGCGAGAGGGCCGCAAGACTCTGTCCGAATACGAATCCAAGGATTTCCTCAAGTCCTACGGCATTCCTGTTACCCGTGAAATCCTCGTCCGCAGTCGGGAGGAGTGCATGAAGGCGGCTCATGCCATAGGCTATCCTCTTGTGCTGAAGGGGTGTTCCCCCAGTCTCGCCCACAAAACGGAAAAAGGAATGGTGAGAGTGGATGTTCGGAGCGAGCAGGAAGCCGTCCTGGCCTTTGAGGAACTCACGTCTCGCATGGAAGGGAATGGAAAAGACATCCTGGTGCAGGAAATGATCAGGGGAACCCGTGAATTGGTGGCCGGGATGACCCGGGACCCTCAGTTCGGGCCGTGTGTCATGTTCGGTTTAGGAGGGATTTTCACGGAAATCCTCAAGGACATCGCTTTCAGAGTCGCTCCTCTGGAGAAACGAGACGCCTTGGACATGACTCAAGAAATCAAAGCTCACAAAATTCTCGGAGCCGTGCGTGGCATGCCTGCGGCCGACCTGGATGTCCTCTGCGACATCCTTGTGAAAATGGGGGAGATCGGCATGGAAAACGAACTCATCCAAGAGATCGACATCAATCCTCTCATTCTATCCGGAGACAAGCCCGTGGCGGTCGATGCCCTGGTGGTCCTCAAACCGGCCGTCTAGCTTTTCTTGCTTGCCTCCGCCCCTTCACCCTTTCCGTCCTCTTTGAGGGATGGAATCATCATCACCATGGCGGCAATGAACCAAAAGGGTTCCATGATCCTCACAATGATAAAGGTGTTCGCGCCAATGGCGTGAAACAGAAGCCCCGTGAATCCTGCAATGAAACCGATGGTCAGCCCCTTGTCAAAAGGATCATGACTCGCTTTGAATACCCGGTAGGATTCTCTCAGAATGGTGGCCAGCAAGAGGAGAAAAAGAAGCAAACCCAGAAGGCCGGTTTCTGCTGCAACCCGGACATACTGGGCGTCCACAAAGCGGTATCCTGTGACACCGAATCCGAGCACAGGATGCCGGACCAGGTCTCTCATCGCTTCCTGCCAACTCTGCAGTCTTGCGGAAGTGGAGGTGTCCAGCTGCACACCCGCAATGGACACCGAATCCGGGCGACCAACGCCCTGGGTAAAGGTGTAGGACACGCGGTCCTTGGTGACCTTGGGCGCCATGAAAGGAAGCAGCAACGCCACAAGCAGCAGGGCCAGAGGAATCCACTGTTTTCTTTTGGACAACCACAAGAAACTCAGGACCGCAGGTATGGCGGCCAGATAGGAACTCCTGGACTGGGTGTAAAGAAGAGGAATGCTGAAGAGGATCACCAAAGACAAAGCGACGAGGCGAGTGCGAAAGGACTCTTCCATGAGAGCCAACCCTGTCGCGATGCTCATCATGAAGACCAGATACCCGCCATAGGTGTTCGGCTCGCCGACTTTTCCCTCAAAGGGAGCGGAGATTCTCTCGCCCTCCGGGATCTGGGCCAAAGAGACGACCGAGACGATCACGCAGGTGAGCAGCATGGCCCACACAAAGGTTTTCAGCTGTTTACGGTCCTTGAAGTAGTTGGCCACCATGAAATAGATGACCACGTATTCAAAGTACTTGAGAACAAAGAGCATCCCTGTCTTCAGATTCACCCTTCCGAACATCGCGCCGAGGAGCGTGGACGCGACACAGACCAGCATATAATAGGCAATGGGCCGGTTCAGAGGGGTCCTCAGAAAAAACCCCAGATCCTTGTTGATCGCCATCCTGGCGAGCCAGCTGAACCCGATGACCGCCACAAGCAAATCGTCCACCCGGAGCGTGATGCCGCGGCCCAGGGTAGCGCCCTCCGTTCCTCCCACAATGAACTCCGGGCTCAAGAGCATGGAAAAAATCAGGATGTAAAGGGCGATCTGAGTGCTGACGAAACTCACCACAAAGACGATCACGCCCCCTGCAAGGGCCAGGGTCTTGGTCGGGGTGAGGGTGGGAATCACCATGGCGAAAGCCACGAGGACGAAGAGCAGGAGGATGAGAGGGAGGATGAACTCAAGCGCCGCCTGCCCCTTAATGCCATACGCTCTGCTGGAAAAGAATTTATTGAAGAGCGAGTTCATGGTTAGTTAAAAGTCCGACGTGAGGAATCCGCGATGAAAGACGAGATGTCAAACCCGAATGTCGAATGTCGAGCAAGGAATTCCGAATGATGAAGTTTAGTTTCTTCAATTGTGTCCTTGGGCGTTCTTCATTCGTTATTCGATATTCTGCGGTTTACCCGCCTCTGGCGGGTTCGCTTTTGAACTTCTCAGCAGACTGCACAAGAATCAAGGTTCCCTACCGTTTGATGACCCGGTTATCAATTCCCCTGGCCATGAGATCCTGACGCTGCTGTTCAGCGGCCTCTTCTGTCACATAGGCCCCCACAAGCAGCTTAAGATTCCCATCGCTCCCTTTGACCGTGTAGGAAGAGTAGCCAAGATCTGAAATGGCTTTGACCCTCTCATCAGAGTCCTTTGACTGAGAATAAGTCCCGATGAGGTTGGCAAACTCGGTCTTCAGCGTCTCCTTTTCGGTTATCCCCCGGGCCTGTGCGAAACCCTCGGCCTCTTGCTGATCTTTGAAATGGCCTGCGTAGATCCTGTACCATTCGCCCTTTTCTTTGAAGTGCACTTTCACCCAATAGGCCTGGATTCCTTTACCGGCATAGACGGAAATGGCTCTCTTTGCCTGGTCCAGCGTCTTCAAAGAGCTGAGATAGATCGAATAGGGATACTCTCCCTGAGAAACCGGGGTGGGGACCCCTTTCTTCCCCGTCGCAGGCTTGGCCGCAGCCGCAGCGGGTGGTGTGACGAGCGGCGGTTTCTCCGCAACCGCCTGCACGTTGGGCTGCGGGGCAGGTTCCTGTTTCTCTGCCGCTGCAGGGGCCTTTGCTGCAGGGGTTTTCGCGATTTCCTGTTTCACCTCAGAGGGGGGGGAGGGCGCCGGTGGAGAAGGCGGTTGTGGCTGGAGTTTTTGCACGGGCAGCTTTACGGTTTTGTCCGGGACCGGTTTAGCTGAATCCGGAGCCTTCCGGGAATCCATGATCCCGAAGTGCCAGAGAATCCCACCTGCAAGAATGATCAGGACTGCCCCCACAAGAGAGAGGGTCAGGACTGACCTTTTGCCCTTTTTACCTTTATTGGCCGTCCCCCAGGAAGAGATCCCGTTTTCTCCGAAGAAGTGGAGGCCTTTTTTCCGTTGCCCGCCCTTCTTCCCTTCCTCTCCGTAGGACGAGTAATACTTGTAGTACTTGAAATTGTGAAAATCAGGGCTGACTTCCGGTTTCATCCCATTGAGAATGACTCCCAGAATGCGGCATCTCACCTGTTCCAGCTGGGCCGTCGATCGCTTCAACAAGCCTCTGGAGACCGTTCCGAGCCGGTAGACGAAGAGGACGCCGTCCATCTTCGAACCGAGAATCGCCGCATCCGCTGTTGACAGGATCGGGGGAGAGTCGAAGAGGATGAGATCGTACTCGCTCTTCGCCTCTTCCATGAATTCCTTGAGGCGTTTCGATTCCACCAGCTCCGCGGGATTCGGAGGAATGGAGCCGGCCGGAATAAGATGAAGGTTGTCGAGCCCTGGAGTCAGCAGCACCTCCTCCAGGGTCATCTTTCCGACCATCAGGTCCGTCACCGTTTGGACCGCCTCCCGCCAAGGGCAGTTCCCCAGAAGGATCTCCGAAAGGCCCGGAGTCTGTTCGATACCGAAGACTCTTGCGATCATCGGCTTTCTCATATCCGATCCGATCAGGAGAGTCTTCATTCCGGCCTGAGCCATGGTGATCGCCAGGTTGACGGAGACCATCGTCTTCCCTTCCTGAGGGGATGCACTCGTTATGGCAATCGTTTTAATTTCCTTGGCCGTGTTTTTGAACTGAATGTTCGTTCTCAATCCCCGGAAGCTCTCGGCCATCATGCTCTTGGGAGCATAGTGGGACACCATGTTCACCATGTGGCCGGGAGAGATCTCCGCCATCCCTTGCGGGAGTTTTTCTTTGAAGCTCTCGTGCAACTCCTTGGTATCCGCTTGGGGGATAACGCCCAGGACCCGCGTCTTGAGAGTCTCCTCCACGTCCTCGATCGCTCCGATAGACGTATCGAACGTTTCGACAATGAATGCGGCAATCAGCCCCAGAACCAGACCGATGATCAGGCCCATGGCTCCGGTAGCCGCCGTCCTCGGAGGATTGATTGGTTCTGTGGGGAAAAGAGCCGGCTTGACAACGGTCACTTCCTCCGGTTTCTCGGCTTTCTTGATCAGAGCCTCCTGGTTTTTCCTCTCCAGGAGCGTGGTCATGTCGTTGTAAAGCTCAACCTTTCTTTTGAGCCGATCAAATTCCAGTTTCTTCTCCATCAGAGCACTGGTTTTGCTCTCGAGCTCCCGCAGTTCGCTCCTTGCGTCCCCTTCCTGCTTTTCAAGGTCTCCGATCTGGGACAAAAGCAGAAGCCTCATTTTCCGTGCGCCCTCCAGGATTTTGCGCCCTGCATCGACGACTTCAGGATGAAGAGGAGTGAAATCGTTCAACAGGGTCTCTCGGCGGAGCTGAAGCTCCGTGAGAGAATCATTGGCGGCCTGATACTGGGTCGTTGCCTTGGCGGAATAGAAGTTGCCCTGGCCCGAAGGGTTGGCAATGAATTTGTCCAGTCGAGCCACCATGCTCTGGAGCTCCCCTTGGTTCTCAACGAGCTTCCGGATTCCGTTCTGCACTTCCTGAGACCTGCCAAGAAGCTTCTCGCTCTGGATGTCGATGGAGAGGAGTTGGTTGTTCTGGGTAAACCGGTTGAACTCTTCTTCAGCCTCGCGGAGTCTCTGCCTGACCTGGACCAGTTGATCTTCAATGTATCGGATGGCTTCCAGGGTCCTCTTCATTTGCACCTCGGAATGGTGGTCCTTGTAGGCTGCGGCAACGGTGTCTGCGAGCTTTTGGGCAAAAGAGGGTTCCGTATACTTGACCTGGATGTTGAGAATGTTGGTCATCCCTTGGCGGGTGACCTCCACTTTGGACTGAAGATTATCGACCACTTCGGCGACATTGCCTTTGGCAGGGCTGTTAGCGGGCGGGGAGGTCTTCGGGATCAGACCCAACCGCTGAGCCACTTTTTCAAAGATCGTGAAGCTCTTGATGACGGAGATCTGGGTCTCGATGTCATCGCCCCCAGACCAGGTAATGGTTTTGGCGTAAAGGCCCTCGACCGTGGTTTCTTTTTCGAATTTGATGCTGCACACAGAGGTGTAAATCGGAGTGGGGGCTTTGAAGACAGCAAAGGCAGTGCTGAAAACGCCCAGAACGATCCCTACGAAAAGAACGATGAATTTTCTTTTCTTAAGAATGCGCCAGTATTCTCTGAGATTGATATCATACTGGGCCAAGGCCACTCACCTGTCCGCCGTTCTACTTGGGCTTGTTGTACTTCAAGTAAGGGACGGCCGCATACTGCTCTTCGAATTCACCCGGGTAGAGGATAAGGTTCAACAGGGGCGTCATGTTGATGATCCAGTCGTTGATGTCCCCGATCAGCATCCTCGGGACGTACACAAGGTCCCCGTCCCGGAGCCGAACGTTCTGGGAAATGTCGGCTTTCCTCAGCATAGACTTCACATCCGCCATCATGACCAGAGGCGGTTTCCCCGGCTCATACCCTCTCACAATCAGGGTGTTCTCCTCCTTTGCCAACCGGTTCGTATTTCCGGCCAGGGCCAGAGCCGCCAGCAGATCCTGCGCCTCCTTGAGCGGATAGATGCCCTGACTGTTTACCTCGCCCAGCACATAGACTCTCTCCCCAAAGGTCGGCAGCTCGGGAATGCTCACCACGTCCCCTTCGTCGATGATCACATTCTGGTCTTCGTCCCCTTTTTCAATAATGTCATACAAGTTGATGAGGTGGGATTTTCCTTTCCTCACAACCTTGACGTTCTTGATGTCCCCATCCAGGGTGTATCCCCCTCCGAGGGCAATCAGATCCGTGAGGGAGGTCTTTCCCCTGAGATTGATTCGGCCGCTGGCTCCCTTTCCATAACTCACGTTTCTCAGCGAAGAGAACTCTCCGATGATGCTTGCGCTTCTGCTGTTGAACTCCTTCACAAGCACACTGATGCGAGGGTTTCTCACATAGGCGGAGAGTTTCCCGGTCAAGAGTTCGTCCACTTGGCTCGACGTCAGCCCTTCCACCTTCAGATGGTCCAGAAAGGAGTAAGAGACTCTTCCCCTGCTGTCCACGGTCACGGTGGTGGTCGTCACTTTGTCGCCGGTGTAGGAGCTTATCTCGAGAATATCGCCTGCACCGATTCGATATTCAGGAATTCCGGCCACCGTCTTAAAGACGCTGTTCTCATTCACCTGGCTCATCCTGGCCAAGGCTTCGAGGTTTCGCTCGGTCTGCATCCTGGTTACTGCGACGCGGTCCTCAAGAGTGGCCACTTCATTGACGGGTGTGCCCTGAATGGCGGTAGATGAAGAGCAGGAGGAGAGGCAGAAAAGAAACATCAGAACAAGGAAGACCCATACGGAAACACTTTCTTTCCCCCTTGCTCGATAAAGGGGTTTCCGCACAGAGTCTCTTAGGCTTTGCCACATATACTTTTTCCTCTTGGGGCGTACCTTGACGTTTACTCGCTGCCCCCTTTCAGGGCTTCAGATCTCTCTCATCGATCGTTGCAACGACATAGAGTAGAGGGTTGTCGGACAAACGGACGATTTCCCTTCGCTCCGGCCTGTTTCCCAAGCCGTCATAAACCACTTCCACGGCCGGACGCAGCGGGTGATTCCTGTCCGTAGCGATCACCCGTCCAATCGATTTATTGTTCAGCTTCACATAGGTGTTGAAGGGGAACAGCGAAATAGAATTCAGAAAAGCCTTCAGGATCTTGGGCGGGAATTGTACCTTGGCTTCCTTCAGGATGAATCGGATCGCATCCGGCTGCAGGATTCTGTCTCGATACGGTCTTTTTCTGATCATGGCCGCGTAGGTGTCCACAAGGCCTATGATCGAGGCCACTTCAGAGATCTCCGAGCCTTTGAGCCCCCTGGGATATCCTGAACCGTCCGCCCGTTCATGCACCTGCAAAGCGATCTCTGCCAACCAGTCATACCGATCTCCTAGGCGGGAAAGGATCTTCGCGCTGGTCTCCGGGTGTTCTCTGATCCGGTTGATTTCCTCTGATTCGAGTTTGGTCGATTTTTCAAGGATCCCTTCCGGGATCCGAAACATCCCCACATTCTCCAGAAAGGCGGCTAGCCCGACTTCCAGAAGCTTTTTCTTGTCATACCCCAGGGCTTTGCCCACCATGAGGCAGCCCAGGGTCACGCCGACACTGTGAAGGGTCACGTCTTTCCAGCCTCCCGATTCGGACATGGCGTGCTCGAAAAGCGGCTGGATGAGATCGCGGTCCATGACGGCATGGAGATCCGCAACGATGGGGCTGGGTGCGATGCTTTGATCGCTTCTCACTTTTTCCTGGATGTCCTTGGCGGATCGTGTGAGTTTTTCGTAGAGCAGGGCCACCTCGGAGGAATCCCTCTGAGCGCTCGTCTCTTCAGGCACGAGGTCTTGTCTTTTGCTGAGTTCGGAAAATGAAGAGTCGCTCAGCCGCACCTGACCTGCTTCAACGTCCCGCGGGGGGCCGGTGTCTTTGGAGCCCGTCTTATCCCGTATTTCCTTGATGTCAGAGAAGCGCACCATCTCGAATAATTGTCTCCACCACGTCGACATCGACCATCTCTTGGTTCTTGCTGTAGCCGATCAAGAGAGCGAGGTCGCAAAGATTGTTTATTTTTCTGGGCACTCCCTTGGATGCCGCGAAGATTTCTTCGATCGCCGGCTGCGTAAAAGCATTTCTTTCCCTGCCCGCCCTGTTCAGCCTGAACGCAACGTAGCGGGCGGTGTCTTCCAGGTCAAAAGGCGCCAGATGGTACTTGATGGGAATCCGTTGATCGAGTTGTTGCACTGCCCTGATTCTTTCTTTCAGTTCCGGTTGTCCGAAAAGGATGATCGTGATCAGGAAGCGCTCATTGAGCTGTGCGTTCAGCAGCAATCGAATTTCCTCCAGCGTCGCCGAACTCAGCAGTTGAGCTTCGTCGACCATCAGCAGAGTCTCTTTGTTCGATCGCATGTTCTGAGTCATTCTGTCATTCAAGACCCTGAGGCACTTCACCTTGGTGTCCGGAACATCAGGAATTCCAAACTGATAGACAAGCTCCTGCAGAAACTCCAGGGGTTCCAGCTTGGGGTTCACAATGAGGCTGATGTCATAGCGGTCGGCGGGGAGTTCCTGGATGCACACTTTGGTCAGCGTGGTTTTCCCACATCCGATATCCCCTGACAGCATGGCTCCGCCCTTCTTCAACTTTACGGCATAAAGGAGTCGCGACAGAGCCTCTTCATGGTGATGGGAAAGATAGAAGAATCGAGGATCCGGAACGTTCTCATAGGGGAATTCCTTCAGACCCCAATGCTCTAAATACATAGGAGATCCTACCCAGAAAGATTTATTGAAATTATATATAAAATAGAATATTTGTCAATATAATTCGTCAATATTATTCAAAGTTAAGCATACTTATAATTCTGACCTCTTTCTTATCGATACAGTCAAACTTAGTCGATTTGATCTCACCAGTTCGCAGAGGCGACCACCAGAATGAGGAGATCTTGTTCAGAGGAGTTCGTGAGACTGTGAGCCGAACCTGCGGGGATCCAGGTGGCGTCGCCGGGACCCACATGCCTGGTCTCTTCATCCACGGACATTTCCCCCTCCCCGCTCAATACGAAATATATTTCCTCCATAGGATCTCTGTGGCTTTCTATGGTCTTTCCTTTTGCCAGGTTCGCAATAGCCAGAAAGCCGATTTCCTGCAGAACCCTGCGATCCAGTATCATTTGAGCGATGGCACCGCCATGGGCAAGATAAGTGGTTTCCAGTACCTCTCGATCATTGACGTTTCTCACAATCATGAGCATGCCCTCCTTTGCGTTTTTCCAGCTTTTTCCGGTTACTCTGAGCTTTTGGCCCTTGATATAAGACCCCATTTAAGTTTAATATATCAACTTAAAACCATAGCGGCTTTAGAATCCTGGTTTGCGGCTTCTTCCTAAATCCTTCTCTTCGGAGGTGCTATCTATGCCGACGGTTCCCATTTTCGATCCTGAAGCAGCTGGCCGTCCCATGAGAGTCGCGGGCTTCATGTCCGGTTCCGGCACGAATATCCTGCGCCTCTTGGAAAGAGAGAAACTCCTCAAAGCAAGAGATGGGGTTTCTCCTTTTGAGGTTGTCTTCATTTTCAGTGATCGGTCCGATGGGTCCTGTTACGGAGAAAGCATCGCCTGCGACACAGGCATCCCTTACATGAGCTATGACATCAGAACCTTTCACAGACTAAGGGGACTGAAGAGGACGGTGTCCACACCGGAAGGATTTGAAGCTAGGAAGGACTTTGACAAGGTGGCGGCTACTCTGGTCAAGGCTTTTGAGGTGGATGTGGTTGCCTTGGGGGGCTACATGAGTTATCTGACTCTGGACCGCTGCATCAATGTTCATCCGGCTGATCTCTCCATTTTGAACGCGAAGGGAAAACCGAAGTATGCCGGTGACAATGCCGTGGTGGACGCTATCGCCTCCGGTGAGAAACTCCTGCGCTCCTCAACCATCTGGACGGATAAGGGCGTGGACACAGGCCCGATCCTCATGGTTTCCGATCCGGTGAGAGTCCAGCTTCCCGAACCCCTGGAAACCCTGGTTTCCAACAGGGAGGAATTGCTCAAGGTCGCGGAAGAACATCAGAACAGGCTCAAGGAAGCAGGGGACTGGAAGATCTTCCCCCTCACCATTGAGATGATTGCAAAAGGGCGTTACGCCATTGACGATGAAGACCGCATTTATTTTGACGGCAAACCCGTGCCCGAGGGATTTCGAAAGGCATAATAAACTGGATATCCCCTGATACGGTGTTTATAATGCGTTTGTGTTTCAATAGCAATACACTGCGCCCATAGCTCAGTTGGATAGAGTGACGGACTACGAATCCGTAGGTCGGGTGTTCGAATCACCCTGGGCGCACCAGTGAATTCAAGGACTTAGCCACTTCGGCCAAGTCCTTTTTTGTTGCCTCCAAAAGTCCCCATCTCTATGCGTTCTAGCACGAGACAGAAGACACCATGCGACCAGGTTGCTCAAAAACGCTCAGATACAAGGCGCGCACATCAGTTACAAGGGACGAGTAACAAGTTACGAGACCAAGATACTGACTTGTCACTCGTGACTCGTCACTTGTCACTTTCTTTCTTCAACCTGCTACACTTTCGGTTCTTTCCACCAGGGGTAAAAGTCAGGCATGTCGGTGGACACTTTCATGGCGAACCTCGGCTGCCTTTTCTCCAGAAAGCTTTCAACGCCCTCCCGTGAATCTCTCTCGTGCCCCATCCAATAGAAACAGCGCGAGTCGATGAGATGGACGGATTGCGGGTCCCCTTCTGCAAGGCCACGCCACAAGAGCGCCTTGCTGAGGGCCACGGAAACAGCAGATGTATTTTGTGCGATCTCCTGCGCGATCGTCATGGCCTTGTCCAAGACTTTGTCATGGGGCACCACATAATTAAAAAGACCGGATCCCGCCTCTTCCGAGGCGCGGAACACACGCCCCGTATAAATCCATTCAGCCGCCTTGGAAATCCCTACGATCCGCGGCAGGAACCAAGAGGAGCACGCCTCAGGCACAACACCGCGCCTGGTGAAGACAAACCCGATCCTGGCATCCTCTGAGACGATTCGGATGTCCATGGGCAGGGTCATGGTGATGCCCACGCCCACGGCATGCCCGTTGATCGCCGCGATCACAGGTTTTCGGCATCTGAAAATGGCGAGGGAAATCTGGCCGCCTCCGTCGCGATGTTCGCTTATGGCTACTTTTCGACCCTCTTGGATGGTCCGATTAAAAGCGGAACCTCCTGAGGAGAGATCGGCTCCTGCGCAAAAAGCCTTTCCCGCGCCCCTCACCACGACCACACGGACCGAATCATCCTGATCGGCGGCCGCAAAGATCTCGACCAACTCCTTTCGCATGGTTTGCGTGAGTGCGTTCATCTGTTCCGGTCGATGAAGCGTGACGGTTGCAACACCTCTTTCAATTTCATACTTCGTTTGCGTCAATTCCATCAAGCACCTCTCCTCTGCTCGAAGGTGAAAAGCTTCCCAAATCCATTAGCCGACTCACCACAGAGGCAGTAGAGCACACAGAGAAAAGTTTTTGTTTGTCGGGAGATACCGACAAACAAAAATGTTCTGCGCTGTAAGATTCTCACAGGGATCATTTTCGTCTATCGGTATCTCCCGATAGACGAAAAAATAAATCTCCCTCTGTGCGCTCTGTGGTGAGATAAGGTTTGTGTTCTTGGTCACGATTCAGCCACTTGATAAAACGATTCGTCGAATTCCGGCTTTTCCCGGTATTTCTTCATATGGATTCCCATGGTCCTGTCCATGTGCTCGAAGAGCTCCGGATCCGCTTCGATTCCCGCTCTAAGAAGGGCGTTGTAGATGGATTCAGGAGAGGGAGGGCAGCCTTTGATCGCGATCATTTCCCGAATATGAGGGTTGTTCTTGTTGGCTTCGCAAATGCATTGGCCCAGCAACAGGGTCTTATTCTTGCCGGCTGAAGCCTGCATGAGCTTCCCCGTCAGGATTTCCACATCGTCAAAAGGGGTGCCCTTCCAAGCCCGTGCGATGGCGATCAGCATCACTCGGGTCAATCCCGCACAATAGGTGCAGATCGTCAGATCGTACTTGGGGTAGGATACTCCCCTGATCCCTCTCTTTTCCATGACCAAGGGGAGCGTACCCTCCTCATTGTAGGGAAAAGTCCACTCGTGAGGCGACGCCACATCTTCAATCTTCTCTCCGACGACCTCCACGTCGGACAAGTCAACGGGCCGGTGCAGGGCTTGAGCGGCATGAACCAGATGAGGGACATTCGCAGGCTCGATGCCCAAGAGCATAGCCCCCACCCTGTCAGCCGATAAAACATCGGAGGACGCCACAAGCAGATTGCTCCTTCTGGCCTGACCGTCCACGTTCGGGCCGCGCTCCTGCGTATAGATGCCGTCCACGAGCGTGAACATGGGCGGCATGGGAAGGAAGAGTCGCGAGACCATGCGATGAAGATCCAGGCCAGGCGTTGGGCTGTGGCACTTCTTTCTTGACGGGATGTCAATGGTCCCCTTGAGGTTCTTGATG
This sequence comes from uncultured delta proteobacterium, assembly GCA_963702565.1. Lineage (GTDB taxonomy): Bacteria > Desulfobacterota > DSM-4660 > Desulfatiglandales > HGW-15 > CAVPDE01. The sequence continues at coordinate 974,697 of CAVPDE010000010.1, forward strand.
CCGAGGCTCACCACGGTTTGGCTGTGGGTCTTGAGGACTGGAAGGTTGACGACAAAGTCACTCTCCAGAATGTCCCGGTTAAAGTTCAGCGTGATACCTTCACCTGCATCGACTTTCACAAAAGGTCGTTCGAAGGTGTTGAAATACTTCACGCCATATCTCTTCTCAAGGACATCATACCCGAGGGTTTTGAAAGCGTGAGCAGGCGTTTCCAGATCCTTTGGTTTAGCGATGACCGTACCTTCTCCGATAGTGATGTCATCGATTCCCCTTTCCTTCAGAAGAACCACCATATCCTCCACTACTCGGGACGTGGTAACGACCCCCCACTTGGGAAAGGGAACGGCCTTGGTCCAAAAAACAATGTTGGGTTTGATGAAGACCTTGGTTTGAGAAGGCAAAGAGTCCAGGCCATGTGAGAGAGCAACGGCCTTGGCCACCGACTCCAGCGGCTTCTCATATCGAACGATGGAAACAAGATGTTTGTTCATGGTTCCAGCAATCAAATTGAAAGTTCAGGAGCTAAGAGTCTTACAGCAGAGTATTTTTGTCTGTCGGTATCTCCCGGCAGACAAAAACTCCTCTCTGTGCCTCTGTGCCTCCGTGGTGAAAATCCTAACTGGCCTAAGGCTCACCGTTGCATATTTTCCCATATAATGGAATAGCCTTGTCCCCGGCCGACGCACATGCTCGTCAGACCGTAGCGTGCATCTGGCTTCTCCCTGAAGAGGTTCATCAGGAAAGAGACCAGCCTCGGGCCTGAAGCGGCCAGGGGATGCCCGAAGGCCAAGGACCCTCCCCATATGTTGACTCGGGGGTCATCCGCTTTCAAACCCAGCCTGTCCAGACAGTAAAGGGCTTGGACCGCAAAGGCCTCGTTGATTTCGATGATGTCCAAGTCACCCATGGCCAATCCGGCCTTGTTTAATGCCTTCAACGTAGCAGGTACCGGCGCGGTTCCCATGATGGTGGGATCGACCGCTGCCACAGCGGACGCGATCCAGCGCATTTTGGGTTCCAGACCCAATGCTTCGGCCTTTTTTTCGTTCATCAACAGCACGGCTCCGGCACCATCATTGAGGCCCGACGCATTGCCGGCCGTGACCCGCCCGTTCTCTTTGAAAACCGCCTTGAGACCCGCCAGGGATCCCATGCTGGTCTCCGGCCTGGGTTGCTGATCTTTGTCAACCACCTCCCTGGTCCCATCGGTCTTTTCGACCTCGATGGGAACGATCATCGGTTTCATCTTGCCGGCCTGAATGGCCTGATTCGCCTTTTGCTGGCATGAGAAGGCGTATCGGTCAGCCATTTCTCTGGAGAATTCCGGGAACCGGTCGTGGATATTCTCTGCGGTCATGCCCATGTTGAAAGCCGATGCTCCTCCCATCACCTCCTCAAGCCGTGGGTGGGGATCACGCATGAACCCCATGGGCACGTGACCCATGTGTTCCACACCCCCTGTCAGCAGGCAGTCGGCCATTCCTGTGGCGATATAGCCCACACCAAAGCCGATCGCCGTGAGTCCGCTGGCGCACATGCGGTCAATGGAACACCCCGGCACGGCCCACCCCCAGTCGGCCAGCATAGGAAGCGCCCTGCCGATCGTTCCTCCTTGTTCTTTGACTTGATTGGTGACCCCCCAGATGCTGTCTTCGATCATATCCGGCCGCAACTTCGGGTTCCGTTCGATCAGCGCCTTGAGAAGGGCAACCGCCAGGTCGTCGGCCCGGGTTTTCCAGAACATGCCCTTCTCTCCGGCCTTTCCAAAGGCCGTCCTGACACCGTCGATCACCACGACCTCGTTTAGCTTTTTCTCCATCCCTTCAAACTCCTTAGTAAGGTTCAAAAGTGTTTGCATGGGACCGAGCGATCTGGACAGGGCTGGCACCTTTTCCTGCGTTCCAAGGGCTCCCGGGCTGGTCTTTTCTACGGCTTATCTACGGGGGAGTCTTGCCCCCTCCCGCTGTTCCCCTCGCATTCGCTTGGGGCCAGGGGTTTCCCCCATAGATAAACCGTGAAAAGACGGCGCCCTCCCGCCAGTCACTGCGGAAAAGGTCCCAACCCCGTCCGATGTTCGGCTGGTCGCATGAGATCTATTTGTAAGCCCATGCAAACACTTTTGAACGTTATCAACTCCTTAAGAATCTCAGGCAAGAACCTCTCCCCAACTTGCGAAGCGCTTTTTTTCTAAGCCCCTAAAATGCTTCATTCGGCATTTCAATTATCTCGCGGCCGCTTCTCATGCAAGTATCCAGACGAGCCACGGTCAGCGGCAGCATGGTTCCCACAAAGTAGCTCGCCTGCATGACCTTTCCTGCATGAAACGGGCTTCCCCTGCCTTCATTCGTCATCTGCTGAGCGATAATGGCCAAGTCCAGAAGACGCCAGGCCACGGTGACGTCCCCGAAACACATGAGGGCCGGAAAGGTGTAGGATGCCCACTGAAGGGGATCCGTTTTCATTCTCTCCGCCAGTTGCAGGGCCACCTCCGTCAGCTTCTTTAACGCCTTGTGCAAGGTCTGCACTTCTCCACCGAGTCTGGGATGTTTCTCATGCTTTACACAGAGACTTTCAACTTCTTTCCTGTATGCGTTGAAGAGTGCTCCATGGTTCGCCTTCATCTTTCGTCCCATCAGGTCCAAGGACTGGATCCCGTTGGTCCCCTCGTAGAGAGACATGATCTTGGCGTCCCGCAGATACTGCTCGATGGGATAGTCCTTTGTGTACCCGCAGCCCCCAAGGCACTGCAGGGCCGTCTCACACACCCTGAACCCCATGTGTGAGCAATAGGCCTTGATGACGGGGGTGATAAAATCTAAAAGGTTCTGGTAGTGACGTTGCTCTTCACTTCCCCCGGGAAGCTCCCAGGCGAGATCCGACCAGAACGCCCCTGTGTAGATCATGGACCTCGTGCCGTCCACCATCGCCTTCATCCAGAGCAACATGCGGCGCACGTCAGGATGATCGACAATAGGAACGGAGCCAGGCTTTCGACCGGCCACATCCTGTCCCTGAATGCGGGCCTTGGCGTAGGCAAGGGCGTTCAGGTAGGCCGTACCGGCCAGCGTCATGCCGCTGACACCGGTGTTGATGCGAGCCGCGTTCATCATCTGAAACATGTGGGAAAGCCCCTGATTCGCCTCTCCGCACAAAAAACCGGTGCACTCGTCATGGCCGCCGAAGTTCAGTTCACAGGTTGGAGAGGCATGAAGCCCCAGTTTTTCTTCCACCCTTTCGCAGAGTACATCATTCGGTCTTCCCAGGGATCCGTCGGGGTTCACCTTGATTTTGGGCACGACGAAAAGCGAGATCCCCTTGACACCTTCTGGCGCGCCTTCCATGCGGGCCAGCACAAGATGCACGATGTTTTCGGTCAGGTCATGATCGCCCCAGGAGATGAAGATCTTTGACCCTTTTATCCTGTAATGGTCTCCCTCTGCGTATGCCGCACTCCGGATATTCGCGAGATTCGATCCTGCCTCAGGTTCGGTGAGGCACATGGTTCCTGCCCAGTCGCCACCAAACATCCTGGGGACAAAGAGCTTCTTCAGGTTTTCAGTTGCAAAATTCTCTATTAGGTGGGCTGCACCGTGGGTGAGACTTGGGGCCATGTTGAAGGCCTGGCATGCCCCATACATCAGGTCATTGACCACGATTCGCATCATGTGGGGAAACCCCTGGCCACCGTAGGTCGTGTCCCTGGAAAGCCCGATCCACCCGTCTTCTCCAAACTGCCTGAACACCTTTTTGAACTCCGGCGGGCAGGAGACTTTTCCCCTATCAAACTTCACTCCCCACTTTTCACCGATCCCTTGAAGCGGGTCCACCACCTCCCTGGCCAGGGTGATGGCCTCTGTGACCACCATGTCGAGCATCTCTTCCTTGAAATCCCTGTAGCGTTCGAGAGTGCAGAGCGATCCATAATGCAGCTGGTTCTTGAGGATGAAGAAGATGTCGTTCCGGTTTACCTTGTAGTGATCTGCCACGCTAATCCCTTCCCAATAGGCTTCTGAAAATCTTCCATCTTCGGTCTTTCCTTACTTGTGTCAGGAAAGTGACAAGTGACGAGTCACGAGTGACAAGCTAATCTCTTGAACTCGTTACTCGTTACTTGTCACTCGTCACTCGTTACTTGTCACTTTGTTTTTTTTCGTCCCTCTTTGTCGTACTCATACCAGCCTTTTCCGGTCTTTCGCCCTAGCTCCCCTGATTTGACTTTTCTCCTCAGGATCATGGGGGGGAACCAGCGGGGATCGCCTGTCTCCTTGTACATGGACATCAAGGCGCCGTAGGTGACGTCGAGGCCCACCATGTCGCTGGTTTCGAAAATGCCCATCCTCCTGCCCGAGGCCAGCCTGAGTCCCTTGTCAATGTCTTCCACTGTAGTGATCCCTTCCTCCACCAATCTCATGGCTTCCATGCTTGAGGGGAAGTTAATACGGTTAATCACAAATCCGGCAACGTCCCGGTTTACCATGATCGGCTCTTTTCCGATTCGGATCACGAACTCCCTTCCCTTTATCATGGTTTCCTCGCTGGTGGAATGACCTCTGATCACCTCGACCGCCTGCATCATGGGAACGGGACTGAAGAAGTGAAGGCCGAGAACCCGGCCTGGTTTCTTGGTGGCAACCGCAATTTCACTTATGGGAATGGAAGAGGTATTGCTGGCCATAAGGGCTTCAACAGGAGCAATGGCCTCTATCTTCTCGAAGATCTCTTTCTTGAGTTCGAGATTTTCAAATATGGCTTCGATCATCAGCTCGCCTGTAGCCGCCTCTGTAAAATCAGAGGCGGTCTTAATCCTGCTCATGATGACGCTCTTCTCTTCTTTGAGCTCCCCTTTTTCCACGAACTTCCCTACCGACCACTCGATGCTCTTTAGAGCCCTCTTCAAGGCCTCTGCGTCGATGTCATAAAGAACGACCTCAAGACCCCGCTGCGCGCAGACCTGGGCGATTCCGCTTCCCATCAACCCTGAGCCCACAATGAAAACCTTCCGAATGTCCATATCATGTACCCCCTTCCGTGTCCTTCTTGATGACGCAGTGCAGCGTTTCTCCTTTGAGGAGAGCGTCAAAGCACTTGTTGCAAGAGATGCATGTTGCCCGGTGCCGATCCTTGTTTTTCCAGTCGTTAATAATCTCCGGTTCCCTGATGAGCGGCCGGCAAAGGGAGATGAAATCAGCCTCCTGGTTTTGGATCACTTGCTCCATAAGATCAAGGGTTCTCAATCCGCCCACCATCATGACCGGGATAGTCACGCTCCGTCGGATGTCCCTGCACCATTCCCTGAAATAAGCCTCGCGGTCCAGTCGGTTAATTCCGGGCCGGAACTCGGCGTTTTCATACCCCTTGCCCCTTAATCCGGAACTGATCTCCAGGGCATCAAAGCCCCATTGAGCAAGGTATTGCGCTGCGCGTTTTCCTTCTTCGAATTTCAGACCCCCTGGAAACCCGTCCTCGACCCCGATTTTTACAAGCACCGGATAGTCGTCACCCGCCTTTGCCCTTATGTCCCGGTAGATTTCACGGTGGACGCGGAGACGGTTTTCCAGATTGCCGCCCCATTGGTCAGCACGGCGGTTGGTAAAGGGAGAAAGAAACTGGCTCAACAGATAGGCGTGGGCCGCGTGAACCTGAACCGCGTCAAGGCCTGCTTCCCTGGCCCTTCTCGAAGCATCGCCGAAAGCTAGGATGATCTCCCAAATCTCCTGCTCCGTCATGACCCGGTGAGGTAACTGAAAATAGGGATCATCGGTCACCAACGAAGGCGCCATTGCGGGCTTGCGTTCAGGCTTATAGGTCTTTGCCGTTTCCCGTCCTGAGTGAAACAACTGAACCGCAATTTTAGCGCCCTGGTTGTGGACGGTTTCCGCCAGTTTCCTGAAACCTGGGATGCAGTCATCGCTGGCAATGGAATTCTGGACAGGCGAAATCTGTCCTGAAGGATGGACGTAAGCAATGCCTGTAAGGATGAGGCCCACACCGCCCCGGCCGAGTTCCTCGAACATCTTGAGTTGTTTTTGGGAGACGCGGCCGTTTTTTTTCCGCACAGCCGTCATAGGTAGCGGATCGGACAAAACGGTTCTGTAAAGTCATGCTCCCTATTCTTGCAGATTCAAATAGGATGCTCATTGGAAGATCCGATCAGGATGCCGAACGAAGGCTTGTTTAAAGCCCTAGGTAGGTTTTGCGAATCACTTCATTCTGGAGCAGATGTTCCCCTGATCCCTCAGCGATGATTTTGCCTGAGGAGAGGACATAATTCCGGGAGGCCATCTTGAATACAGTGCTCACCTCCTGTTCCACCAGGAGCACGGTGATTCCAAGCCCACCGATCTCCTTTATCTTTTGAAAAACCTCCCTTCTCATGATCGGTGCAAGCCCTGTGGAGGGTTCGTCAATGCACAGGAGTTTCGGAATGGACATAATGGCCCGGCCTATGGCCAGCATCTGTTGCTCCCCGCCGGACAGGGTTCCGGATATTTGCTTTGATCGGCCCTGCAAAATGGGGAACAGCTCGTACACTCTCTTGAGGTTCTCTTCGATCTGTCTCTTGTCCTTCAGAAGATAGGAGCCGGCCATGAGATTATCCACCACGGTCATCTCCCTGAACGGCCTTCTCCGTTCAGGGCAGTGGACCAGCCCCCTCTTTACAATCTCGTGCGCAGGAATCCGGTCGATTTTCTCGCCCTCAAAGATCACCTCTCCCTTAAGGGTGATCTCTCCTCCGGTCGAACGCTTTTTGACGCGCTTCTCCCATGCGACCAAACCCGTGATCGACCTCAAGAGCGTGGATTTGCCAGCTCCGTTGGGTCCCACCAGGCTCACCAGTTCGCCCTGGTCCACTCCCATGCTCAGATCATTAATGAGCATGGCCTTCTCATAGCTGACCGTCAGATGGGAAACTTCGAGCAGCAAGGTCACATCTCCCTTTCACCGAGATAGGCCTCGATGACCTTTTCGTTGGTCACGATCTCCTCGGGCTTGCCGTCGGCAATGACGGTTCCGAAATTGAGAACGATGATCCGGTCAACGATCTTCATCAGTTGTTGCAGCTTGTGTTCCACAATGATCATGGCCGGACCTTCGCTGTGGAGCCGACCGAAACGGCCGCCTTTGTGAAGCCGCTTGATGGACTGCGCCATCAGGTCGGTTTCAGCCGGGCTGAGCCCGCCGAAAGGCTCGTCCAAAAGAAGGAGCTCGGGTTCTGTGGCAATGGCGCGCGCCACTTCCAGCCGCTTGAGATCACCCTGAGACAAGGTGGATGCCTTCTCCAGGGCCATGTCGGAGATCCCGGCAAACTCCAGGGCGTCCATCGCCTTGGACTCGATCTTTTTGACCCATTCCCCGCTTTTCATGGCCCGCGGGCAAAGGCAGGACACCATCACATTGGCGATGATGGGCAGCCGTTTGAAGGGCCTCATGTTCTGGAAGGTGCAGGCAATGCCTCTGTTGACGATCTCCCACGTTTTCAACCCCACGATCTCTTTGCCCTTGAATCGGATCGTGCCGGAGTCGGGCTTCAGAATGGCTGTGATCAATCGCAGCAGCGTGGTCTTCCCTGCGCCGTTGGGACCGATCAGGCCCAACACTTCGTCCCGGCCCATGGAAAAGCCCACGTCCGTAATCGCGCTGAGCCCTCCAAAATCCTTGTTAACCGCTTCGATCTCCAAGAAGGGTTGTGTCATGTCATCTTCCCTCAGCCTCTTCCCTCAGTTCCCGCCTGGAGACCTTGCCCACATCCGTCTTGGGAAGCTCCCCTCGGAATTCCACAATCTGAGGGACCTTGTAGTGGGCCAGGTTTTTGCGGCAAAACTCGACAATCTCCTCTTCAGAAACTTTACCCCTGGCTTCGCTCTCCAGAACAACATAAGCCTTGATCACGTTGCCCACCTTGGGGTCAGGCACGCCGACCACACCGGCAGCCTTGATCTGCGGGTGCTGAAAAAGAACTTCCTCCACATGCCTGGCAAAAACGGAGTAGCCCTTGTGCTTGATCAGGTCACGCTTGCGGTCGAAAAAGTGAAAATACCCCTCTCCGTCCATACTCACCAGGTCCCCGGTACGAAGCCATTTTTCACCGTCGATCTCAACGAAGGTCTCGGCTGTTCCTTCAGGCCGCTTCCAGTAGCCTTGCATAATGTTGGGTCCGTTCAAGACTAATTCCCCCACCTCTCCCACCGGCATGAAGTCCGTGCCGGCATGGTCCATGATCGCTGCCTTCATTCCCGGAAGAGGAAGTCCGAAAGACCCCCTTTTGGGTCTGTGCACAGGGGTGGTGTGGCTGACCGCCGTGGTCTCCGTCATACCATACCCTTCGAGAATGATTGAACCGGTTCTCTTTTCCCAGGCCTCAATGGTGGATTCGTGGAGGGTGTCTGCCCCGCAGGCAATGAGTTTGAGACGTTTCCAGTTGACGCGATCCGTCTTCTCATACTCCTTGAGATACTCGAACAGGGTAGGAACCCCGTAAAAGCCGGACGCTCGGTAGCGCTCTATGGCCGAGAGAATCTCATCAATGTCGGGGGTCGTGAAAAGCACCAGGGTCGACCCCAGGGCCAGACCGCCCAACATGACGACCACCTGTCCATAGATGTGGAAGAAAGGCAGAAAGGCCATGGCCGTCTCCTTCCCTTCTTCATAAATGCGCCACATGGAAAGGACCTGCGCCTGGAGGGCAATCATGTTGCGATGGGTCAGGACGGCCGCTTTAGGCAGGCCCGTGGTGCCTCCTGTGTAGGGAAGGACGGCGATATCTTTCGCTGGATCAATGGCGACCTGCGGAGGCTTGGGAGGGTACTTCTGTATTAGGTCCTGGAAAGAGAGAAGCCCGGCTTCCTTGATCTCCTCCGGAGAGGGCAAGTGCATGCCGCCGTAGGCCTTGGCCATCGTACTCTTTCCGAACCACTTCTTGAGAGCGGGAAGATACTCGCTGATGCTTGTGAGGATTACCCTGTCCAGGTCCAGGCCGGTCTTCTTCACATTGTCATAGAGAATATCCTGACAGATTACGGTCTCTGCTTCACTGTCTTCGAGCTGATGTTTGACTTCCTTGCTCGTGTAAACCGGGCTGATGGGCGTCACCTTGGCGCCCAGCTTTAGGGCTGCGAAGTAGGCAATCACGTACTGCGGGCAATTCAACAAATAGAGCGCCACGGTATCGCCCTTCTCCACACCCTGGTCGGCAAGGCCTGTGGCAAAACGATGGATCAGTTCCTTGAGGCGGCCGTAAGTGATTTTCTTCCCGTAAAAGATCAACGCCGTCTTACCGGCGTACTTGTCCGCCAGCCGGTCGATCAGTTCCGGCACGGACAGGTCAGGGATCTGCGGGGCTTCCGGCACGCCCTCAGGGTAGTACTTCAGCCACGGTTTAGACAGATACGCCTGTTTGGTGTCCATAGTCCCTTCTCCTCCAATGCACGCCCTCGGTGGAACGCCATGAGTAAGCAGTATGCAGTAAGGAGTATGCAGAAAGGGCTGGTGCCTACTGCTTACTGCCTACTTCTTACTAATCCAAAGATGCCGTGCAGACACGGCACGTCTTTCGCACGGCCACGTTTCTTAGCTTGCACCTGGGGCACTGCTTTTCGATTTTGTCACGAACCCATGGGATCAGACCTTCAGGCATGTACAAAAGAATCAACAGGATCACTGCAGCGAACATCAACGTCCGGTACTCGGGCCAGAAGTGCAGGAACTCCAGGAGCGGGAAAAGAATAAAGACAGCTGCCACCGGACCATAGATGGTCACGATCCCTCCGAACACGGCCCAGATCACCACGGTGAAGGACAAGCCGATTTCCAGGGTAGAGGGGCCGGCAATCCTCATGAAATGCGCGTACAGCCCGCCGGAGAGGCCTGCAAAGAAACCGCTCAAGCTGAAGGCCAGAAGCTTGTATCGGGTGGTGTTGATGCCCGATGCCCTCACGGCCAGTTCATCTTCACGGATGGCATGAAAAATGATGCCTGTCTTGGAGTCCGTGATCTTCCACATGAGCGTGGTCAGGCCGAGCATGAGCACCACGGTGATGTAGTAGTCGTTCATGCGGGAGCCTGACAGGCGACTGATGCCGGAAATGCCCAACTCCCCACCGGTGATGCCGGGAATAGTGAAGACGATACCCGTCAGGATGATGGGGAAGGCCAGCGTGGTGAGGGCCAAGTAAGTTCCTTTGAGCCTGAGACAAGGGATGCCAATGACAAGGCCGGCAACGACCGCCGCCAGCGCCCCTAGAGGGACGCTTCCCCAGGGCGGAACTTGAAAATGAAGATTCAGCAGAGCCGCGGTGTATGCTCCGACGCCGAAAAAAAGCGCGTGGCCGAAATTCATCTGACCGGTAAAACCGGACAGGAGATCCCAGCTCGCTGCAAAGATGGCGAAGATGCTCGCTTGAATCAGAACGCGAAACACGTAAGGGTCTTTGTAAAAGACAGGCAAAAGAAGCAGGAACAGGAAGAAAAGTGCCACCACCACACGGCTGGGAAGCACCAGGATTTCATTTCTCACGATCGTGTAAAGTTTTCTCAGATAAAAGGCGAGTAAACCCATGATCATCTCTCTTCTTCAAAGGCCACACCGAAAAGGCCTTCAGGTCTGATGAGCAGCACCAGGATCATGACGGACAGAGCCACCGACCCCTTGAGGAACGCCCCCTTGGGGATTAAGAAAACCACCAGCGCTTCCGCAAAGGCCAGCATATACGCACCGACAAAACTTCCCTTGAGACTGCCCAGTCCGCCCAGAACCACCACCGCCATCATCATGATCAGAGGGTGCATCCACATGAAAGGATCAAGAATGGTCAGGGGCGCCACCACAGCACCTGCCAGCCCTGCCAGGCCGACCGTGATCCCCATAGTGATCATGGCAGCACGGCTCTCATTGATACCCATGAGATTGGCCACTTCCCTGTCCTGGGCCGTGGAGCGGATCGCCAGGCCCAGCCTGGTTTTCATGAGCAATAACCAGAGCGCGGCGAGAATTAACAGGACCAGCCCAAAGGTCAGCAATTGTTGATAGAAGACCTTTACCCCCAAAACCTTGAAAAAGCCTTCAATCAAGGCAGGAACACTCAGGAAACTCCCGGTGAACTTCAAGAGTATGATCTCCTGCATGGCCATGGCTATGGCGATGGTGCAGATCAACACCGCAGCCTCATGTTCGCGAATCGCATCAATGAAAAGCTTGTAAATGATCAGGCCGAACAAGATGACCATGACAACGGAGGCAAGCATGCACCAGACCGGATGGAAACCCAATTTGTGGGTGCCGAAATATATGGCATAAGCCGCCACCATGTAAAAGGCCGTGTGGGCGATGTTGACGATGCGGGCCACCCCGAAGATCAGGGAAAACCCGATCGCCAGCAGCGCGTAGACGCTCCCGCCGATCAGGCCGCTAATCAAGATGTCCAGGATCATAGAGCCTCACCCCCTCCCCTTTGTCCCCTCCCGCCAGGGGAGGGGAAATTCTTGGCACAAAAGGGGAGGTTTTGTGTTCTTGAACAACCCGGTTATTTTTTGTATTTTTCAATCACCCAGGGCGGTATCTTGTAAGGGACAACGCCTTTGTAGGTAACCTCAGGCGCTTCCGGGGTTGCCTTCCACTGATTGGGCCAGACGCCTTTCAGCGCCCCATCCTGCCACTGGACCCCCAGGCTGGTCAGGTATCCCGGGCCCCATTTGAGTTCGTGAAGGGGACGGCCCTCAGCATCTTTCAGGTAGCCAATTTTTCCGGAGGGCACCATGTGCTCTTGATTTTCCATAAAGGCCACCAGCTTGTCCGCATCGAGACTTGCGGTTTTCTCAATGGCCGGCACAAGCGAGTACTTAATGGCGGAGAAGGTGTCGGCGTTGTAGGTCGGTGTCTCATTGAATCTTTTCACGTAGGTATCTACAAACGGGCTTGTCAGTTCGTTGTACTCCACGCCCCGGGCATAGGTGTTCATGGTCATTACATAGTTGCCCATTCCCTGGGTAGCCTGCCAGAAGCCGTCTTTTTGGGCTTCTACGTTGATGCCCACCTGCACAGCCGGGACCTTGAGCTCCCCGGCCTGTCTTGCAAAAGTAATCCCAACGGAGGCTGAAAACATCGTGAAAATGATATGGGCCCCGGATCGCTGGATCGCGGAAAGTTCGGCAGTCACATCGGTCGCTTTGTCCGACGGCTGCCAAACGCCGGCTATCTCCATGCCTAATTTGGGGATGGTGCCTTCCGCCGCCTTGATCATCGGCTCGGTCCACACGGCCTTTTCACCCACCACGGCGACCTTGACCTGGGGCAGGTCTAGAGATTTCTTCATTATAGCCCCCACGGTACCAAGGTGAATAAAGCAGGTTTGTCCCAAAAAGTTGGAGTTGAAGGGCGTGCCCCGGAAGAAGTATTTATACTTATTGTAGTCTTTGGCGACTCTTAGACAAAGCTCCGGGTGCGCCGCACCGCACCCGATGAAGATCTTCTTGTAGTCCATGGCAATGTCCTGCATGGCCATGACCGCCTCGGTCCGGAACCCGCCGACAACAAAGTCCACCTTGCTCTGAGTCATCAGGCGTTCCATAGCATTGGTCGCGTCCGTGAGACTTATGAACTCATTGGAGTCCGCCTTGACCAGCTCGATCATCATTTTCTTTTGGCCGACCATGACGCCTCCCCTGGCATTAATCTCCTCAGCGGCCATGGTGGCGCCGTTCCAGTGCCCTTGGCCCTGCGTGAAGTTCATGGGACCAATGACACCGATTTTAATGACATCCGCTGCCCGGGCAGGAAGAGCTATGGCCAGAACAAGGCAGAGGGCCGCCATCATCATCCATCCAGCCTTTGACCTTTTCATAGACGTGATCTCCTTTCGTCAGGTTTGGGGTTAGCCTTTGAGTTAAAGCCGCTACGCATCGGAGCTTGCCTGGACAAAACCTTCGCTTTGCCTGTCCGGCTTGTCTCCTTGTTTCTCCCCTCTTGTTTGGACAGCTTCCGGTAAAGATGATAGAAAAAAACCCCCATGAGTTCCCTGCCCCGAATCCTCCTGGCCTCGTTTTCTTCTTGCGTCAGTTTGGCGGCATGGGAATCCAGAATGTCCTCTCGCGCCAATCGCACGATCTTTCGGTAGTGCTTGATGTACTGCCGCACATTCCCCGGATCAAACCCGTCCTTGGGGCCGAAGCCCGCGCGGTCCAGATCGACCAGCAGCCGTCCGATGATGACATCGTCCTGGGAGTAGACCTTTTTGCCGCCGCAGGGTTCAGGGGTGATGGCCTCCCATTCCTCGAATTTTGCAATCCACTTCTTCCCCATCCCCGTGGCCGTTGAGAAGGCCGCCGCTCCAACCACTTCCTTCTCGAGCAGTTGATCCAGCGGATTGAAATAGCCCATTCTCAGTTTCAGCAGGGCTTTGAGCTCAGAGGACTTGTCCTGTCTCTTGATGATCTGCTTGATGCGCGATAAGGGAAGGAAGAAGTGATCCTGGATCTGTTTGATCAGAAGAATGCGTTCGACAAAGCTCTCGTCGTAATCGGATACGTTTTTCCCTTTTTTCCTGGGTCTTGGAATAAACCCCTCGCGGACATAGTAGTGGATTGTCTCTTTGGGAACACTCGTACGCCTTGAGAGTTCGCTGATCTTCATCTTTTCTTTGCGGCCCTCGGGAAGGGAGAAACGGAAGATTGGGCTAAATGTTCTGTGCCACCTATAGAAGATAGGTTTTTCTATGTCAAGAAAAAATATGAATTTTATTGACTTAACCGTATAGTGTGGAGTAGAGCTCCACGTAATTGCGAAATCTCGCGCATCCTGTCTATTCGTCCCTTGCATCATGCATTTTGCCCTTTTGTCTTTTATATGAAGGAGAAACCCGCCATGAAGACAGACTATCAGACCATCAAGGTGGACCTGAAGGACAACGTGGCTGTGCTGACGCTCAACAATCCGCCGGTGAACCAGATGTCGCTGCAATTGATGACGGACCTAAAGCAAGCCGTCGGAGAGGCCTATGAGGATGCTCAGGTCAAGGCCGTTGTTCTCACCGGAGTGGGAAAGAATTTCATCGCCGGCGCCGACATTACCCAGCTCAAGCTCGTGAAGAAGCGGGAGGACATTTTCCAGAAGGCTCTCATGGGCGCCCGGTTCCTCAACAGCATCGAAGCCGGCCCAAAGCCTTTCATCGCCGCCATCAACGGCAACTGCCTCGGAGGAGGGCTGGAGACGGCCATGGCGTGCCACTTCCGGGTTGCCGCGCAGGGCGTCGACCTTGGGCAGCCTGAAGTCCAGATCGGGCTCATTCCTGGAGCCGGTGGCACACAGCGACTGCCCCGGCTCATCGGGCTTCCCAATGCCCTGGAAATGATCACCACGGGCAAGTCCGTTAAAGCCGAGACGGCTTTGCAGAGAGCCCTTGTCGATGAAGTGGTGCCGGCCGGAAAACTTCTGGATGCCGCGTTGAAGGCGGCCCGAAGGTTTGTCAAAGGGGAGCTGAATCTCAAAATGCGGATGACCCGTAACGTCATTCACCGTATTCCGAGCGCCGCCGAAAAAACCGCGTTGCTCGGGTATGCCAAGTTCATGACCTATCAGAAGGCAAAGGGTTACCTTGCGCCCTTCAAGGCCATCGACGCCTTTGAGCAGGGGCTCGGCTACGATATCGAGGCCGACATCGAGAAGGAGGTGGGGCTTTTCGCGGACTGCGCGGTTTCCGATGTGGCCAAAAACCTCATCAACATTTTTTTGAACACAAGGAGCGCCGGCAGGCTGAAGCGGATCGAAGGCATCGAGCCTGCGAAGATCAAGAAGGTGGCCATGCTGGGCGGCGGTGTCATGGGATCAGGGATCGTCAACCTGCTCCTCCAGGGCCGTTTTGAAACGATCCTGTGGGACATCAACGAGCAGGCCCTCCAGAAAGGGCTCTCCGCTGTCCGCAAGACTTTCGCCTATGCCCTTAAGACAAAGAAAATGACCCAGGCGGATCTTGACGCTGTGATCCGGGACCGTCTCACCACAACGTGCACCCTTGAGGATGTGAAGGACGTGGATCTTGTCATAGAGGCCGTGCTCGAAGACATGAAGGTGAAACAGGACATCTGGAAGCGGCTGGAAGCGAGCTGCCCGTCCCACACCGTATTCGGGACCAACACCTCTGCGCTCCCCATTACCGAGATGGCCGAGGTCCTCAAGGACCCTGGACGGATGATAGGGCTTCATTTCTTCAATCCCGCCGAGCGAATGCAGCTCCTCGAGGTCATCTGCGCCAAAAAGACCTCTGATCAGACCCTGGCCACCAGCGTGGCCTTTGCCAGGGCCATCAAGAAGATCCCCATCGTGGTCAACGACGGACCGGGCTTCTATGTGTCACGCCAGCTGGGCGGCCTCTTTGGAGGGGCTGTGTTCCTAACCGCCGACGGCGCGGACGGGGCGTTCGTTGAACAGGCCATGATCGATTTCGGCATGCCCATGGGGCCAGCGACCCTCTCTGATCTGACCGGCATCGATATCAACTACCACGTGAACAGAACCTTCGAGAAAAGACTGGGCGAGCGCTACAAAGTCCACCCCCTCACCGAGGTGGTCTATCGGACAGGATGCTATGGACGCAAGACCGGGGCCGGCTACTTCGACTATAGCGGGGAAAAGCCTGTGCCGAATCAGAAGGTGGTGGATGCCATCCGCCAATACCTCAAGGAAAAGAACGTCACTCCCAAGGAAGTGACCACACAGGAGGTGGTGGACCTGATGCTGGCCAACGGCATCAACGAAGCCGCCTACATGATCCAGGAAGGGATCTGCGATCGTCCGCAGGATATGGATCTGGCCATGATCTACGGCACGGGGTTTCCCCCTTACCGCGGCGGTATCCTTCGGTACGCAGACCAATGGGGACTGAAGAATGTTTACAACAAACTCCTGGAACTGGAAAAGCAGTACGGGGTCCGCTTCAAACCCGCGGAGTTGATTAGAGAGATGGCCCAGTCCGGGAAGACGTTTTATCCAGAGGAGTAGTGCCTTAGTCTGTGACTTCTCTGCAAGTTGCGAAGAAGTCCCAAAGCGAACTGAAGAATATCGAATAACGAATATCGAACGCCGAAGGTGACAAGAAAAGAGATTTAACTTCATCGTTCGAAATTTTTTGTTCGATATTCGACATTCGCAATATTGAATTCATCCTGATTGCGAGCAAAGGCGTCCATTGGAATTCCTTTCAAGCGGGTGCATATTAGGGGGAAACCAGTACTCCATAACTCCAATACTCCAATTTCATCCGAGAGGAGGATCATCATGAGAGAAGTAGTCATTGCAGGGTACCTGAGGACGGCACAGTCGCGGTCCAGGCCGAACGATCCGGCCCGGGATTGGTTCTGCAGGATGAGGGGGGATGAACTTTTGGCCAAACTGCTTCCCCAGGTCATCCAGCGAACCGGGATCAAACCCGAGGAGATCGATGATTTCCTCGTGGGTTGTTCTACCGCTGTCGGAGAACAGTGGGCCTACGGCGGCCGGCAGCCGCTCTTTCTGGCCAACCTGCCCGAAACGATCCCGGCCAGATTTCTGGATCAGCAGTGCGGCTCTTCCATGGCCTGCATCCACATGGGTTTCATGGAGATAGCCACGGGGTTCTCCGACATCATCCTGGCCGGAGGCTACGAGCACATGACGCGCATTCCCATGGGCGCATACAATTCGGACAAGGGCCTCATCGCCCTCAACATGACCCTCTTTCTCTACCCCGATTACCAGCACTGGGACATGATGACCGCCGTGAACATGGGGCTTACGGCAGAAAAGCTTTTTTCCCAGACCAAGTTTACCAGGCAAGAACTGGACCGCTGGGGCGTGCGTTCGCACCAGAGGGCTGCAAAGGCTCAGACCGACGGGTTCTTTGCCGGCGAGATCCTGGCCATTGAAGCAGAGCAGGCGGATGGAACCGTCATGAAGGTGGACAAGGACCAGGCCGTTCGCACCGACGCCACTCTTGAGGGTTTAGCCGAACTGAAGCCCTCTTTCAAGAAGAACGGCGTCATCACTCCCGGGAATTCCTCTCCTCTCAACGCCGCTGCCTCCTCCATGGTGCTCATGTCCAAGGAGACGGCAAAGAAGAAAGGCATCAAGCCTCTTGGAACCATCCGATCCATCGGGTTTGCAGGGGTGGATCCCACCATCATGGGGGTTGGGCCTGTTCCGGCGAGCAAGATGGCCGTGGAAAAGATCGGCTTGAAACCTTCCGATATCGACTTCTGGGAGATCAACGAGGCCTTTTCCATTGTGGCCTTGAATTGCATCAAGGAACTTGGTCTGGATTCTGAAAGGGTCAATGTCATGGGCGGGGGCATTGCCATCGGCCACGCTCTTGGCGCCACGGGGATCCGCCTGGTGGGAACCCTTGCCCGCATCCTGAATGAAAAGAAAGGGCGCTACGGATGCGCCAATGCCTGTGTGGGCGGCGGGCAGGGAGTAGCGACCATCATCGAAAGAGAGGAGTACAACTGGTAGGATCGTTGCGCGTTGGGAGCCAGACGGCAAGCCTTTCGCGGTGCAGCTCCCGACGCTGAACCTCTGAGCGTTAAAGGAAAAAACGATGGCACAGCTTTTGGCAGACAAGCGGGATCAGGATTTCGTGATTTGGGAGCAGATGGGGGCAGAGGCCTTTCTTCAATCAGGGCCTTTCAGCAGTTACGATCGAAAGATGTGCGACATGATCCTCACCGAAGCCCGGGCCCTGGCCGTCAAGGAAGTGCTCCCCACCCTTGCTGAGGGCGACAGGGAGGGGCTTCATTTTGAAAACGGCGTGGTCAGGGTCCCCGAGTGTTTTCGTCGGCCCTTCGAACTCATTCTCGAAGGGGGATGGAACAATCTGGGCGTACTGGAGGAGATGGGCGGCCAGGGGGCACCCCCGTTCATCGCGGCCGCCGCCGCAGAGTACTTCATGGCCTCGAATTATGCCTTATTCATTTACTCCGCCATGGGCAATGGCACGGCAGACATGATCCACAAGTTCGGCACACCCGAGCAAAAGGCGACCTATGTGGGGAACCTCACCTCCGCCAAGTGGGGAGGAACCATGCTGCTGACCGAATCCGATGCCGGGTCCGATGTGGGGGCTCTCACAACCAGCGCCGTAAAGAACGAGGACGGGACCTACTTGCTCACAGGCAACAAGATCTACATCACCAACGGGGAGCATGACCTTGTGGAGAATATCATCCATCCGGTCCTGGCCCGTATCGAAGGGGATCCGCCCGGAACCAAGGGGATCTCGCTTTTCATTGTTCCGAAGTTTTTCGTGAACCCCGACGGCAGTTTGGGGGAACGCAATGACATCTCGTGCGAGGGAATAGAAAAGAAGCACGGGATTACGGCCAGCGCCACGTGCAGCATGACCCTGGGAGCCAAGGGCAAGTGCATCGGCTTCCTGCTGGGACAAGAGCGTCAAGGGATGAAGATCATGTTTCACATGATCAACACCGCCCGCATGGGCGTGGGCTTGCAGGCCCTGTCCTATGCATCGGCGGCCTATCTCCTTGCTTTGGATTATGCCCGGAAGCGAATTCAGGGCCGGGACCTGCAGCATTTCAACGACCCGCGTGCGCCTTCCGTGCCCATCATCCGCCATCCGGATGTCCGCAGGAACCTCCTTTGGATGAAATCCCACGTGGAAGCCATGCGAAGCTTCTTCCAGTATGTGACCCTGTGCGGGATCAAGGCCGCCACCTTGACCGATGAGACACAGCGCCGGCTCTATGAAGATCTATTCGGAATGCTGACGCCCATCATCAAGGACTATCTGGGGGTGCACGGGCACGAGGTCTGCATCCAGGCGATCCAGGTCTTCGGCGGGGCCGGATACACCAAAGACTACCTGGTGGAGCAGTACGCAAGGGATTGCAAGATCACAACCATCTTCGAAGGCACCAGCGGCATACAGTCCATGGACCTCCTGGCGCGGAAGATCGGGAGACAGAACGGTGCCGTATTCATGCATCTGCTGGGCGAGATGCACCAGACGGTCGCCCGTGCTAAAGGCTTTCCCGAACTGAGCAGCATGGCGGAAAAGGTAGAAGCCGGCGCCAACATGCTCGGTGAAACCGCCATGAAGATAGGCGGTCTTGCCATGTCCCCGGACTTCAGGGTGGCCTTTGCCCATTCGCTGCCGTTCCTCCATGCCATGGGGGATGTCCTCATGGGCTGGATGTTGCTCTGGCGCGCGGAAACGGCCGCTTCCAAAATCGAAGGGGCAAAGGGCAGAGATCTTCCTTTCTACAAGGGACAGATCAAGACGGCTCAGTTTTTCATAGAGACGGTCCTCCCGGTCACCAGGGGAAAGATGAAATCGATTCAGGCGGCCAGCCCGGCTGCTCTGGAGATTGATGAAGATTCCTTCGGAGGGCTGTAGACCGGGGCCACTGAACATCGAGCATCGGTCGGCGGTCATCGATCATTGCTCGGCGGTCGGCGGTCATCGGTCGTCCTAATTCGAAGAAAGCTCCTCGATCAGGATCGGGATGAACGTGGTGAGATCTTCGACGATTCCGTAGTGGGCCACTTGAAAGATGGGGGCATGGATGTCCGCATTGATGGCCACGATGGTCTGCGAACCTCTTATGCCGGAGACGTGCTGGAAGGCTCCGGAGATGCCGCAGGCGATGTAAAGCTTCGGGGACACGGTCTGACCGGTGGTCCCGATCTGGTGCTTGTGTTCGAACCATCCCAGGTCGCACGCCGAGCGCGATGCTCCTACGGCCGACCTTGGGAACAGAGCTGCAAGCCTCTTGATGAGCGAGGCGTTCTCCTTTTTGCCTAACCCTCTTCCTCCGGAGACAATCACCTCTGCGTCCTTCAAAGCACTGTCCCGGTGAACGGATTCTTGAGTGCCAAGGGTTTGTGACGGAAGTTCGGTGGAGGCCACATCCTTCGACTTCACCTTGCCTGTAGGGCCGGTCGTTTCCTCACAAGGCTGGAATGCCCCTGGAAGAACCGTCACCACCACTCGGGGGGTTGTCGGCACGATCTCTTCTACGAATTTTCCTGAATAAGCGGCCCGACTCAGTGAACCGTCACCGCAGGACTGCACCCCGGTAATACACGCTGCCTGGAGCAGCACGGCAAGCCTCGGCGCCAGGTCATAGCCCATGGAGGTGTGCGGCAAACACACCCAGGCTGCGGCCTTTTCCCGCAGGATCTCCCCGAGAGCCTGAGCGTAGCTCAGGGTGTTGTAACGATCGAGATGCTCGCCTGACAGAGCGATGGTGTCACAACCGGTTTTTCGCGCCATCTCTGCCGCCTGTTCTTGTATGTTTTTCCCGAGCAGGAGAAAGACCGGGCTTTTCCCCTTTCCGATGGCGCGTGCAAAACTCACGAGCTCATAGGCTTCCTGGGTGATGCTGCCCTTCCTGAGCTCGGCAATGATGTAGATAGTGGACTCTTCCATGGACCCTCAAGAAAGAAGAGCTTTCTCATGAAGTATACTGATGAGCTTGCGCGCCTTTTCCCGAGCAGATCCATCGATGAGGACCCCCTGGGAGGTCGCTTCGGGAACTCGCACCCTGCGACACAATTCTCTCGGCTCTTCGGTTGCGAGATCCTCGATCCTGATGAGCTCCTGGGCATAGGTGCGTGCCCTCATCACCTTAGAAAAGGATGGGTACCTCGGAGAGTTGATTCCTGGCTGGATTGTCAGCACGGCAGGCATCTTGAGCTGTACCGTCTCTCTGCTTCCTCCTTCGACTTCTCTTTCTACCTCGATCTGCGCTCTTTCAGACAGGACTTCCTCCTTTATGACCGACGATGCGCAGGGAAGGTTCAGGAGCGCGGCGATGAGCTGACCGGTCTGAGAGGCCATGGTATCTTCGGCCATCACACCGGTCATGATCAGATCGTAATTCCTCGCGCGGACACAGGCGGCAATGAGGGATGCCACAGTGAAGGGGCTCCTGTAACCGTCGGCCTCATCCAGGATGTGAATCCCGTGGTCCGCCCCCATGCCCATGGCCCGCTGCACGGCGGCGCTCACCCGCTCCGGGCCGACAGACAGTGCATCGACCAAGGTCCCGGCCAGTTTTTCTTTGATGAGGAGGGCCTCTTCCAGAGCGAACTCGTCGAAACGGTTCATCCTGAAGGCCGTCTCGCTTGTACAGGATAGTTGGCCCGTTCGTTCATCGATCTGGAACGTTTCGCTGGAATCAGGCACCTGTTTGATGCAAACAAGGATCTTCATGCACAGAGTTCCCTTTGTTTACTGCACGCGATGATAGCCCGGGGGGATAAGTCGAGCAAGCTAAAAAACCGTGCCCCTCGCTCAGAAAGAATTTGACAACACTTGATCTCCCCCGGTACCCTTTTTCTATGAGCATGATCTACATGATCCGCCACGGCCAGGCGTCCTTCGGCAAAGAGAACTACGACCGGCTCTCTCCGTTGGGGAAAAGGCAGGCTCGCATCCTCGGGCAGCACCTTCTTGACGCGGGGTTTCACTTCGATGGGATCTACTCAGGGACCATGGCGCGCCAGACTGCCACTGCCCAGGAGGTCCTTTCTGCGTACCGTGCCGCCAATAGAAAAGTGCCTGCACTTGAGATGCTGAGCGGCTTTGATGAGTATGACACTGCTTCTATTCTCAAAGCCCTGTTCCCGGACATGGTCAAAGAGGAGCCTTCACTTAACGACGAATTGCCCAAGATGTATGCCAGCAAGACCTCCTTTAAGCGAGTCTTTGAGGCTGCCATGTTGAGATGGGTCACCGGTGAATTTGACACTCCCGAGATTGAGAGCTGGAAAGATCTGAAAGCCCGTGTGGCCGCCTCGCTTCGTCTCATTATGGAAAGGCACGGAAAAGGCAAGACCATTGCCGTCTTCACCTCCGGCGGAGCGATTGCCGCATCCCTCGCCTATGTGCTCGGCATTTCCGGCGAACGGGCCATAAGGCTGAACTGGCAACTCGTGAATTCGTCTGTGTCCCGATTTATGTACAACGAAGAGAGGATCACCCTGGCCGGCTTCAATACCATTGCCCACCTCGAACTGGCAGGCGATCCGACCCTCATTACGTATAGGTAAAACAGGCATGGCCAGAACCTGGAGTACTGGAGTAATGGCGAAGTGGAGTAATGGGAAACAAAAGGGACTAGGGCCAGTACTCCATCACTCCAGTACTTCAATTCTATATGCCTTGCTCAGCAAGCACCCCTGCAGTGGGAGAAACTGCTTCGGAAGTAGGATCGCCAAGCCATTCTAACACAGGAGTTCATCATGGATTTTGAGGTTTCAGACAAGACAAAGGTGATCACGGGCATGATCGACGAGTTTGTCGACAAGGAGATCATCCCGCTTGAGCCCGAGTTCCTCACAAAGACCTTCAGGGAGATGCTCCCGGTCATCGAGGAGAAGCGTTCCATGGTCAAGAAGATGGAACTCTGGGCCCCGAACCACCCCAAGGAGTATGGCGGCATGGGGCTCAACCTCGTGGAGCATGCCTTTGTGTCGGAATCGCTCGGCCGCAGCCCGCTCGGTCACCTTATCTTCGGCTGTCAGGCTCCGGATGCCGGCAACATCGAGATCCTCCATCTTCATGGAACCCCCGAACAGAAGGAGACCTACCTGAGGCCCCTGGTTCAGGGCAAAATCCGGAGCTGCTTCTCCATGACCGAGGTGGAGATGCCAGGGTCGAACCCGGTCATGTTGGACACCATCGCGGTCAAGGATGGGGAGGACTATGTCATCAACGGCCAGAAATGGTACTCCACCGCCGCCGACGGGGCTGCGTTCTCCATCGTGATGGCCGTCACCAACCCGGATGCCGAACCCTACCTTCGGGCAAGCATGATCATCGTGCCCACGAATACTCCTGGGTTCAATCTAGTGCGGAACATCCCGGTCATGGGGCACGCTGGGGATGATTACGCTTCCCATGGGGAAATATTGTTCCAGTCGTGCCGTGTCCCGCAGAAGAACCTGCTGGGGCACGAAGGGTTCGGTTTCGTCATGGCCCAGGAGCGCCTGGGGCCTGGCCGCATCCATCACTGCATGCGCTGGCTCGGGATCTGCAAACGGGCCTTTGATCTCATGTGCTCGCGGGCATCCAAAAGAATCATCGCTCCTGACGGCAGGACCCTTGCCACCAAACAGATCATCCAGTCCTGGGTCGCCGAGTGCGCGGCCGAGATGCAGGCTGCGCGTCTCATGACCTTGAATGCGGCTTGGAAGATCGAGACACAGGGAGCAAAGGCTGCCCGTTACGACATCTCCTTCATCAAGTTCTATGTGGCGGGAGTGCTTCAGAAGGTCATTGACAAGGCGCTTCAGGTGCACGGCGGCATGGGCATGACGGATGACACGATCATCGCTTACTTCTACCGGCACGAACGCGCCGCCCGCATCTACGACGGGGCGGACGAGGTCCACAAGATGGCCGTGGCCAAAAGGATTCTCAGGGACTACGAGGGCAGGACGGTTCGCTAGCTAGCGGTCAGCCTTCAGCTCTCGGCTCAACACCTATTGTGACCATGGCTTTTGCTGATCGCTGACAGCTGACAGCCGATAGCTGATAGCGAGAACCCTGAAGGGACCATTTTAAGACCAATACCTCCTGGATCAGGAAAAAATTTAGGGGGCGCATTGATGGAACTCACCGACAAGCCCACCAAGGTCAGGCAGGCGGAAGAGCTGGACCTGAAGGTCATTGAGGGCTTCCTCAAGGACAACATCTCCGGGTTGTCAGGCGAAATCCTGGTTAACCAGTTCCCCAGCGGGTATTCCAACCTCACCTATCTCATCCAGGTTGGAGACAGGGAGCTTGTGTTGAGGCGGCCGCCCTTTGGCAGGAAAGCCAAGACCGCCCATGACATGGGCAGGGAATACCGCATCCTCAAGGCCCTGAACCCGGTCTTCCCCTACTGTCCTAAGCCGCTGGTCTTCACGGAAAACGAATCCGTTTTGGGATGTCCCTTCTATGTCATGGAGCGGATCAAGGGAATCATCCTGAGGAAGAGCCTTCCCAAGGGGCTCGAACTCTCGCCGGATCAGATACACTCCTTGTGCGAGAACCTGCTGGATGTGCACTACAAGCTCCACTCCATCGACTACAAGGCGATCGGCCTTGAAGGATTCGGGAAGCCGGAGGGCTATGTGAAAAGACAGGTGGAAGGCTGGTCCGAACGTTACAGGGCTGCACGCACGCCGGATGCGCCTCAGTTTGAAACGGTCATGCGGTGGCTCCATGACAGGATGCCTCCTGATTTCCCTAAGCCCGCCGTCATCCACAATGATTTCAAGTTCGACAACGTGGTCCTCGACCCGGAGAATCCCTTGAAGATCATTGGGGTGCTGGATTGGGAGATGGCGACCCTTGGTGACCCTCTCATGGACCTTGGCTGTTCTCTGGGGTACTGGGTCCAGAGCGACGATCCTCCCGATTTCCAGGCCATCGCCGTGCAACCCACTTACCTCTCTGGAGCATTCACACGAAAAGAAATAGTCAAGCGGTATGCAGAAAAGGCGTGCATACGCCTAGACAATTTTGAATTCTACTTGTGCTTCGGGCTCTTCCGTCTTGCGGTGATCGTTCAGCAAATCTACTACCGCTTTTACCACGGTCAGACCAAGGATGAGCGCTTCAAAGCTCTTATTGTTGTCGCGCACATCCTTGAGGAGCAAGCCAATAGAGCCATGCACCAGAGCCACCTGTAAGGGGAAGATAATAGGCGCTGAGACATAGAGTTCCCAACGCAGGCCTTTAGCAGCAACTAAATAGTGACCAATGTCAACCAGCTTCAGGCGGACAAATTCCGAATCAAAAACCATCATCAGTAGAGTAGGGAGGGAGGAACTCCCCCTCCCCCTCGTCAAACCGGACGTGCGGATTTCCCGCATCCGGCTTTCTTGAAGACTCTTGCCTGAGGCATGCGCAGTGATGAACCGAGCCTCTTCACAAATAGATCAACCCCATTTGCGCAAATCGCGCATAGAAGGTCATCCCTTTGGGCGGTCGCCATGGACGCTGACTGCGGCGGGACAAATGACACTGAAGCCGCTGCCGCACATAGGCGTTTATCTCCCGGAAGGCCTTGCGTGGATACCCACGCCCAAAATAATTAGCCCATCCGCGCAGATGCTCGTTGAGTTCGTCGATCATTACCGGAATCGGCTTGAAGCACATTCGTGCACTCGTCCGCTCACGAAGGTGCTCGCGCTCTCGGGCCAAAGCTTTCTTCGAGGGAAACAGGTTCAGGTACCGAAACTCGCCGCCTTTACGGTCCCAGTCGTACCGAAACGTATATCCCAGAAAGTCCAAGCTTTCCCCTTCCTTTTGCAAATCCAGCACCCTCGTCTTTTCCCGGTTGATCTCCAAGCCCAACCACCCTTCGATCTTCGACTCCACCCAACCCGTGATCTGACCGTCAATATATCGCGCCAAGATCACAAAGTCGTCAGCGTAGCGCACCAACTTGGCTTTAGCCCACACCGCAGGCCCACCAGCTCGATGGAACACTTTATCAAACCAATGCAAATACACATTGGCAAGCAGAGGAGAAATCACTCCTCCTTGGGGAGTCCCTTTCTTTGTGCGGGACGATGCTCCGCCCCCTCCAGAACCAGACTCTCCAACCACCGGCGCCTCCAGCCACATACGAATCAGCTTCAGCACATAGCGGTCCGTGATCCTCATGCGCAAACACGCCATCAGCTTCTCGTGCGGGATCGAATCAAAGTATCCTTTCAGATCAGCATCATACACCGCGCAAAAGCCAGCCTTGATATGGCCCCGGATTTCCTCCAGTGCATCATGGGCCGAGCGCCCAGGACGGAACCCGTAGGAGCATTCTTCAAAGTCTTCTTCGAAAATCGGCTCCAAGATAAGAAGCGTTGCCGTCTGGACCATTCGGTCCCGCACCGTCGGGATACCCAACGGCCTCCTCTTTCCATTGGCTTTTGGGATAAACACCCGGCGCACGGGTTGCGGTTTATAGGTCTTCGTGCGCAGTTCCTTCTGGATGCTCTCCAGAAACACCGCCACACCACCCTCTTGTTCCTCAACCCGCTCAATCGTTACGCCGTCTATGCCTGCTGCGCCCTTGTTGGCACGCACCAGGGTCCATGCCGCCGCCAACACGTCATCCCGGCTTATATGGCCGTACAACGTGTAGAACCGAAACTTCGGTTCCCGCTTGGCCTTTTGGCCCAGTTTCTGTCTCAGGGAAGAAAGACTCGGCGTCATGCCTTTCTCAGGCTTTGCCGCCTCTTCCGTAGTAGGTTTCCCCAATCGGCATTCCTCCCTTCCTACCAAAACACGTCTTCAGCAGGGTCCCTTCGCTCCACGGGGATTAACCGCTTCTTCGCTACTATGAACCCCTCCGACTCCCAATGCAGCCCCATGGCAGTTATGTTTTCCCACCACAGGTTAGCCACACTTCCGCCACTGCATCGGGTCTCCCAGGTTCCTCGGCTCATCTTTCCGCACGCGCTGTCCCCTCTCACCCCGGGAGGCCCAATGGTTGCTCTTGCTCGTTGCTTCACCATCGGCGGCGGGCTTCACCACTTTTCGGCGGGCTGGCCACCCTCCATCGGTGTAACGAGGCCGGATCGGGTTCACTTGCGTTACGGCTCGCGCGTTCGCTCGGCGAGGCTTCGACCCTTTGGATTATTCCGCGGGCCGCCCGCTCCGCTACCTGCTGAACGAGCAATTTGCAGGGTAACCTCCTTTCAGGTTACAAGATCAGCCAGGCTTGTCCTGGCGCACCGAAAGCACGAAAAGTGGAAAGCACCCCCCTTCTTCTTTCGTGTTTTCCTCCTTTCGTGCTTTCGTGATAGGTTTTTAAATTCGCCCTTTGATCATTTGATCTTTGCAGAACGCTCAGATCTCATGCGACGAAGACTTTAACGGTATCCCAAGAAGGAGAGGACTATGGAAAAAGTGGATTTCAGTTTGAAGGGCAAGATTGCGCTGGTGACCGGTGCGAGCAGAGGCATCGGTGAGGCCATTGCCATCACTTTGTCGGATTACGGGGCCCATTGCCTCCTTGCGAGCCGCAAGGCAGAGGGTCTTCAGAAAGTGGCAGAGAAAATCGCCTCCCGTGGGGGCAAGGCCGAGGTGTTCCCCTGCCACGTGGGGGACTTGAACCAAATAGCCGGGCTTTTCAAGCAAATCAAGGAACAGCATGGAAAGCTCCACATCCTCATCAACAACGCCGGCGCCAATCCTTTTTTCGGCGAGATGCTGGATGCCGATGAGGGGGTTTGGAACAAGACCTTTGACGTGAATCTCAAGGGGCCCTTCTTCATGATCCAGCACGCAGCCAGGCTCATGATGGAATCAGGCGGAGGGTCCATTGTGAACACCTCTTCCATCAACGGCGTCAAGCCCGCGCCGTTCCAGGGGATCTATTCCATCACTAAAGCAGGCATTATCTCCATGACAAAAGCCTTTGCCAAGGAGCTTGCAACGAAGAATATCAGGGTGAATGCCCTCTTGCCGGGCCTTGTAGAAACAAAATTTGCGAAAGCGCTCTTTGAAAATGAAATGATCTATGACTACATCGTCAAGATGATCCCCATGGGCAGGCACGCTCAGCCCCGCGAGATGGCAGGCGCGGTGCTCTATCTGGTTTCGGACGCCGCTCCCTACACGACGGGCGCAATTCTCGTGGTGGACGGGGGGGTCCTAGCTTAGGCTCATTGCGGCTAGGTATCCCGGAGCATCTGTTGGGGGCAAAATTCGAAATCCGAAGCACGAAGCGCGAAACAATGTCCAATGTTCCAAATTCAAATGACAAAAACATTCAGGCCAGGATTCTGTTTTGAGCATTAGGATATTTGTATTTTGTATTTATTTCGAGTTTCGGATTTCGATATTCGAATTTGTCTTATGTCGGCCGTGTGCAATTGACAGATGATCATTGAGGAGGGAGCTGTATGAGGGTTGACGATATTAAGCGGGTGCTCATTCTGGGTGCCGGTACTATGGGCCAGCAGATCGGCTTCCTGTGTGCCATGCACGGGTATGACGTGGTGTACTATGATCTCTCCCAGGACGTCTTGGACAAGGCCCTGAGACGTATTGCCAAACTCGGCTCATGGTACATCTCCATGGGACGCCTCACTGAAGAAAAACGCCAGCATGCTCTTGCAAGAATCTCCGCTACTCCTGATCCGGAGAAGGCGGCCCAGGAAGCCGATTTCGTCAGTGAGTCGGTACCGGAAGACCCGGGGTTGAAAGGCAAGGTTTTTGCCCAGTTCAACAAGCTCTGTCCTGAGAGGACCATCTTCACCTCCAACACCTCTATGCTTGTCCCCTCCATGTTTGCCGAAGCCACAGGAAGGCCTGAAAAACTCGTGGCGCTCCACTTCCACGATGTGCGATCCACCAATGTCGTGGATGTCATGCCCCACCAGGGGACGGCCCCTGAGGTCACCCAACTCGTTCATGACTTTGCCGTGAGTATCGGCCAGATCGTCATTGTGCTCCATCGGGAGAATAGCGGATACGTCTTCAATACCATGCTCTCGAGCCTTTTCTCCTCCGCCCTCACGCTGGCATCCCGAAACGTTGCCGCCATCGAAGATATCGACCGGGCATGGATGGGTGTCATGCACACGGCCATGGGCCCCTTCGGGATCATGGACCAGGTGGGCCTGTCCACCGTGTGGACCATCACCGATTACTGGGCCAAGAAGACGGGCGATGCGCAGGCCCAGGCCAACGCCGACTTTTTGAAACAGTACTTGGACAGAGGCCACTTGGGCTTTAAAACGAATCGAGGTTTCTATTCATACCCAAACCCCGCATACACGGACGAGAATTTCCTATCAGAAAAAGATATGGGAAAGAAATAGCCAGAGATTCAGCCGCCCCGGAGCACAGCAGTGGAATGGTTCTATTGTTGAAGGGTTTCTCCATGCGACAACCTCATCGCCCGAAACCTGATCGCATCAAGCAGGTGTCCTGAAGACCGGGAAATGGGCACGCTAATCGATAGCGCTGGTCACACCTCTGAGCATTCATCACAAGACCACCCATATTCCCCGGAAACTCGAATTCGGCCAACCACCATTTCTCCCCTGCTCTTTTAATGCAGCCGTTCAATCTCTGCGATATAGTAGTACGATCCAATTGGAAAGAGAGCTCTAAAGAGGAGGGCCAGGGCTATGGGCAGAGGCACACGATTTAGGATTGCAGCGATCGCATTGGCGCTACTGCTGAGCATTGCCGGCACCATTTCTAACGGAGCCCCGCCGGCTCGGGTGGCGGACATGCAGAAAATCGACAGCACCGGATTACGAATCTCCTATTCAAAGGAACTCCTGTCTTCAATACCAGTCTTCAATCTTCAACCGCTCGATGCGATCGAATTCCCGTTTGTTATGGGTGACAAGCGTACAGTTGCCGCCCAAGGCGGATGCGGCTATCAAAATGTCATAAGGTCCAATGGGACGGCCCTGGCTTTCCAGCCTCGCTCGCAGGCTTGCCGCAATTCTTGCCTCTGCCCCACCGAACGGAATGATGTTGACCAGAGATAGAAATTCCTCAAGCTGGGCTTTTCGCTTTTGTGGGGACGTCGATTTGGCTATACCCACTTCGATTTCATAGAGGACAACCGCAGGGATTCCGATTTCGCTAGGTGGAATAGCGAGCAGATGCTGAGCGACTCTTCCCTCCCCCTTAAAAAAATAAATCAGCGTATTCGTATCGAGCACGTATTTCATATGGTCTCCCGGATCGCATCCCGCCCCATGGTTTTTCTGATCTCTGCCGCTGTCGGGAGATCGGCCCACGCTCCTGCGAGACCTACAATCCGTTCAGGCCATGTGCTCGACGTCTTTTCCCTAATCAGCTCCGCAATCCACTTGCTCTTGGATATCCCCTGTTTCTTCGTGATCTTCTTGAGTCTAGTCTCTGTTTTCGCATCCAAATAGATCGTCACCTGTCCCATGGGATAACCTCCTCTGAAAATATAATTGAGCATATATGTGGATACGGATTTTGTCAAATTGGGACTCACCCGGACCGGCCTTTCCAAGTCCTTCGGTTTCGGCGGCCGCAATGCCGGCACAGAAAAGGCGACCATTGTCATCCATGACACTGATTTTCTACAAATCGCAGCCAGAAGTTTCGAAAACAAGAAATACGTTACCAGGCCAACCAGCCACCATCCACGGGCAGAATGACACCGTGAATGAAATCAGATGCGGGTGACGATAGAAAGAGTGCCGCTCCGGCTATGTCCTCCGGAGTTCCCCACCGACCTGCGGGTGTCCGTGCTGTGATGGACTTTGATCTTTCCGGGTCCTTTTGAAGGGCGGTCGTCATTTCAGTGGCAAAGAAGCTAGGTGCAATGGCATTGACATTGACTCCTTTACTAGCCCAATCATTTGCAACCGCTTTTGTCAATCCAACCACACCGTGCTTCGCTGAGCTATAGGCAACCACATTGATGCCACCCTGAAAGGCGAGGACGGAGGCAATATTGATAATCTTGCCCTTTCCTTTCTTCAGCATGATTTGACCACAACCCTGAGAGAGAATAAATGCGGCCGTCAGATCAATCTCCAACGTAGCGTCCCAGTCCTTTTCAGAGTATTCTGCTGCTGGAGCTCTTCGGATAATTCCGGAATTATTGACCAGGATGTTGATGTCACCCATCTCTTTCAAGATCATCGGCGCAACGTTTCTGGTCTGATTTCTGTCAGTCAGATCCGCTGCATGGTGCATATACCTTCTTCCAAGGGCCAACACAGCCTCCTCAATCCCTTTGTCAGGATTCCGGCTGACAACCGCAATGTCAGCCCCTGCCTCCGCCAAAGCTTGTGCTATGGCTCTGCCTATTCCCTTGGTCGCCCCCGTCACCAC